>CP104013.1:4800000-6035313 GCA_025839675.1 Candidatus Lokiarchaeum ossiferum | reverse complement strand
CAGTCAACGGGCGTAAAATTTAAATTAATCGCTACAACGTCGCAATTCTGCAACATTGCATATAAGCCTTACGGCTGAAAAATTATTGTCGATTATCAAGAATATATGAAATTTGTTAAAAAAAATAGAAAAAATTTTATCGTTTCCTATTACCTTGAAATTATAACTTTGAAATTTCTTATTTGATTGATCTCAGTAAATCTCGATAGTGATAAAACCACCTAAAAATTTTATAAACTCATAAACGAATGAATGTAATATGGAAAGTCCGATCAAAGAAATTTTCAACCTTTATTTAAAACAATTAAATTATTCGCCAGAAATGGAACTCCCTGAATTACACCAATTTAGGACTAATATCGAAAATGCGAACAAAGAATTCGCCGAGTTAATGGGAAAAATTAATTTTATGATTGTTGAAAAGGGAAAAATGGCCTATAGTCAGCAAAAATGGAAATTGGCTGCAGATTTATTCAGAAGATCTAAACAGATTTGTCTTAGGCAGAAATGGAATGATGGAATAATATACGCAGAAAAGATGATTTCCGATTGTCAACCCCATTTTGAAGAAGCGGATCGTAAAGCCAAAGAAGAAGCCGATCGTAAAGCTAAAGAAGAAGCCGATCGTAAAGCCAAAGAAGAAGCCGATCGTAAAGCTAAAGAAGAAGCCGATCGTAAAGCCAAAGAAGAAGCCGATCGTAAAGCTAAAGAAGAAGCCGATCGTAAAGCCAAAGAAGAAGCCGATCGTAAAGCCAAAGAAGAAGCCGATCGTAAAGCTAAAGAAGAAGCAGATCGTAAAGCTAAAGAAGAAGCCGATCGTAAAGCCAAAGAAGAAGCCGATCGTAAAGCTAAAGAAGAAGCCGATCGTAAAGCTAAAGAAGAAGCCGATCGTAAAGCCAAAGAAGAAGCCGATCGTAAAGCCAAAGAAGAAGCCGATCGTAAAGCCAAAGAAGAAGCCGATCGTAAAGCTAAAGAAGAAGCAGATCGTAAAGCTAAAGAAGAAGCCGATCGTAAAGCCAAAGAAGAAGCCGATCGTAAAGCTAAAGAAGAAGCCGATCGTAAAGCTAAAGAAGAAGCCGATCGTAAAGCCAAAGAAGAAGCCGATCGTAAAGCCAAAGAAGAAGCCGATCGTAAAGCTAAAGAAGAAGCCGATCGCAAAGCTAAAGAAGAAGCCGATCGTAAAGCCAAAGAAGAAGCCGAGAAAAATGCTATTAAAATTCAAACTGGGGAAGGAAGAAATCAATGTCCAAAATGCGGTAACATTAAACCGAACTTAATGCGCGAGGTAGAGGATCGAACCAATATTATAATGGATTACCCATTGATTTATGGAAAAAAGTTTATCTGCGGTGAATGTGGCGAAGAATGGAGACGACAAGAATAAACTAGATTCAAATATATGTCATTCTTTTTTCTTCTATTCTGTTAAAAATCCTTAATGAAATTAAAGTACAAGTTCATGACAAATGAATAACAAGAGACATCCGAGAACGATTCAATTCTAAATAAAATCATCTTTCCTTAAGAAAAGGTTCATTAACTCATCCATTTTTGATTATAAAAATAAGAATAATTTGTTTTTTTTCCAAATATAAAAATTGTTCATCTTTTTTGGAATGAAACGAAGATGAAAGCAAATATTTCTTATAAACATGATATGATTTTATAGATTATGAAGTCGAATAAAATATGCATTGAAATTAGTTTACTCATTTTAATATCAACATTCCCGCACTTTCAGATCAATTTTGCAAATGCAGAACAGAATTCATTGCCTTGTCCAAGAACTGCTCATTCAATGGTCTATCTTTCGCAGTCAGATCAAATCTTTCTATTTGGAGGAAGAGAAAACCAATCTAGTAACGGTGTATTGGATGATACATGGATATTTGATTGTAAAACAAACAAGTGGCAAGAAATTTCTGGAGATATTAACCCCGGACCTACTTCCCATCATGGAATGGCATATGATTCTACAAATAATCGAGTGATTTTGTATTCAGGAACAGCAATGTGGGAATTTTCTGTGGAAAGCAATCTATGGAGAAAATTAAATCTATCAAGTTCACCACCAAGCCGTACTGATGCAGGGTTTACATTTGATGAAAAAAGATTTCAGATATTGCTATTTGGGGGATTTCAAATTGATACCAAGCTCGGAGACTTATGGAGTTTTAATTGTTCTACGGATTCATGGACTCAACTAAATCAAACGGGCGCAAAACCTTCGGGTAGATATGGTGCATCTTTAATGTACAGTGTTAATTTAGATCGGGTGTATTTAGTAGGAGGAAGACCATATAGTAGTGATTATTGTGACATTTGGATATTAAACCCCAATAATAATAGCTGGCAGGAAATACCTATTGATGAAAAAGGTCCCAGCAAGCGATATTGGATGGGTGCGTGTTTTGATCAAAAGCATGATAAAATTGTATTTTTTAGTGGAAGTGGGAGTTATCCATTTTTAGAAGAGATTACTTGGATATTCAATTGTAGAACTGAATCATGGTCAGAATTGAAGCGCCTTAACAAACCGAAAATGAGGATGGTTCATCAAATGGTTTACATAGAAAGTTCTAATAAAATATTTCTATTTGGAGGAGGAAATCCAGAAGATATGAACCAGCCGTTTGGAGATCAATGGTATTATAATACAAACTTGAAATTGTGGCGAGAAGTAAAGAAGGTAAACTTGCCATTCTTTTTAATATCTATAGGGGTTTCTGTTACTTTTGTGGCAATTACTCTCATTATATATAAGAAACGGATGAGATAAAAGCACTTTTTACGTATTTTTTTTCAATTTTCATTTTTTTTATAACTGGGAACTGAGAAACATCAAATTCAACTATGATTGACCCATTAATTACTCAAGAGTGAGAAAAAATGGAGCAACATAAAATTTTTGTTTTCGGAATTGATCAAGCAGGAAAGACAGCACTAATTTCTTCAATTAGAGAAGATAAATTGATTCAAGGTACAAAACCTACTTTATCCTTCAATATTACTAAATTGATTACAAAAAATATTGTTTTCCAAATATGGGATGCTCCTGGACAAGTTTCCTTTCGTGATGTTTGGATAAAAGGCATCAAACGAGCAAAGATTAATATTTTTGTGTTAGACGTTTTAGATTCGCCACGATTTGAAGAAGCAAAACGAGAATTTGAAAAAGTTTTAGATAATCCTTTAACTCGAAATGTTCCTTTTATATTCTGTTTCCATAAAATGGATCTCTTAGAATCTCAACAAAATCTTAAAAAAGCAAGAGATTTTTTTCAATTGTCTCAGATTCGCCATCGAAAAATTCTATCCTATGAAACTTCAATTATGAAAATGGAATCTTTGCGTAAATTTAAAAGTACTTTAGCCGATATCGTTCTTGATATAATGTGGTAGAGAAAGGAAGCGAAAATACAGATCAAAATAAAATAATTTGCAAAGAGGATTAAATTACCTTACATACTTGATAGATTGGTCTTGATTTGTATTTAATAAAATTTTCCAATTTTGTTAAGGTTATTTCGCATAGAGATATTTTTTCAAATTTATGGTATCGGTTATTAATATAGCTTAAATAGTTTAAGGATCTACTACTTTTATACAACACGATACAGAAATGATGTGAATAAACCTTTGGTTAATGTAAATGAGGATGGAAAAGTCTACATAAAGTTACTCTTGTGGGGATGCGCGGGGTCTGGGAAAACCACTGCGGTTGATACCCTACATAAAATGGCAAAAGAAGAGGATTCTGAATCAAATTTAACACCCATAAATGATTTCAAAAAAATAGCCATGGAAAATGGGTCAACTCTTTATTTTGACAGAGGGGTATTTCAATCCAAAAGCGAAAAGAATCTTTTTTACCACATCTATACAGTAGCAGGCCAAGATCGCTTTTTTCCACTCCGAAAGAAGATATTTTATGGAACGGATGGTATTATCTTAGTATTTGATTCTCAACGAAGTAACCGAGATCGCAACATTAATTCTCTTAAGGAATTGAAAAATATATGTGGAGAAGACCTTATCAGTAAAATTCCACTTTTAATAATGGCCAACAAACAAGATCTCCCCAATACTATGCGAAAAGAAGAAATTTATCAAATACTGGATGAAAACAACCTCATTTATCCGCCAGATCATAAATTGAATATTTGGAATCCAATAGTATACGAAACTATTGCCTTGTGGGATAAAAAATATAATATTTACCCCCTTTTTGCAGAATTAGTAAGACGCACTACGCTCTATCAACTTTACGATAAATAAATCTAGAAAGAATGAGGCTATGCAAGCCATTCTCTTTTTTGTCAATCTTGATAGAAACAAATTCTTCTTCTGCTGATTATTAATTTGATTAATCATTTTTGCAAAGTAAAGGATTGGCCCCTTGAAAATTTATAGGCAATTCTCATTTTGACTAAAATAATCGGTATGCTTATATGCAACTGACATACATAATATTTAATAATAGAAGAGAGTCACAATGGGAAAAACTTGTCTAATTTGCGGTACTTATTTAACAAAAGCCGATATTAAAGATTTCAATCGATTTACACGAAAATTCATCGCTGAATTTGTTGGCATCACTATAGATAAAGTTGATCCTAAATCAAAACTTACTTGTGAAAGTTGTGGAAATGAATTTTGCAAATCATGCTATCATACAAAAAGATACAATGGGAAAAGCTTAAGTTCATTTGTCCAAACGTATGGTCCGGCCTACCAATCCACAGAAAAGCGCTCATATGTAGTAGATCACTATGTGTGCGAAAACTGTGAGAAAGAAGTCAATTTACATTGCCATACTTGTGGAAAACTCTTGGGATCCGATGAAGAATTTATATTTAGCGGACATCATCATGGATTTCATATCAAGTGTGAAAAATGTAAAGCATTAATTTGTTTGGATTGCGCTACAGAACCTAAGAAGCCAAAAAAATATCTTAAGAGATGTCCATTTTGTAATGAAAAGAAGTGGTTAAATAAGCGTACAGACATGCTCTTGACAAATTATGACAATAATATTATGTTTCTTTCCCGATCAATAGGAAAGAAATGTTTTTCTTGCCATAAGGAGCCAAATATCCTTTTAATTTGTTCCAATCAAAAGTGTAAACAAATTTATTGCCCTCAATGCTTAGTAAAGGCGGAAAAACGAAATCTATCCATTTGCCCATCGTGTGGAAAAGCGGGATTTAGAGAATATAAGAAAAAAATTCCCAAGTGGAATGAACAATTTGAATTATTAAAAATTGAAGATATTAATTCTTCCGATGCAACGAGGAAGGAAAAATTAGAAAAGAATGGTACTGTTAATGAAAAAGATGGCCCCCATGAAGAAAAAATAGATATTTCTTTACTTCCAGATCCTTTACAAGATGACCCTTCAATCGAAAACGAAATCCCTAAAAAACGACCAGCACCCACCCCCCTTTCAAAAATTCAAGAATTGGCCCATCAAACACAAATAATTCGGAATTCAGAGCAAAAAACGATAAGCCAACAAGATCCAGATAGCCCTCTTCAGCAATTACCCTCAGATATAAGTCAAAAAATTAAACACTTTATCACACTATGTAATTCTTCCGAAGATATCGGGCTATTTATGGAATCAGAAGACTTTGTGATTCAATTTTATCTCAAAGGATATGAAGGATTTTACCTACGCTTGGCAAGGGGAAGAATGTATCAAAAAACAGGAACATATCCACTTGCAACGGTCCAATCCGATATTATAAATATAGAAAATTTACAAAGATTACTTGCTGGTCAAGAAGAGAATCTGATTGGCATTCTTCATGGCAATGAAGAGCACATTTCAACATTTCTTGACATTTACGATGCATTTTATGAGCAAGTAACTTAAATTTTTAATAAATTACTCATAGAAAAAAAAGGTATAATATAGTCCAAAAAAATCTGTGTTGAAGATAAAACAACAGGTTTTTATCCATATGGATCAGATGTATTAATTTTCTTCAGCTACTTCCAATAGAGAGAAATGGCATGGATTTTATAGGACATTTTACGATTGTTTTCATAACAATGTATGATGTAGATTCAAAAGATAAGTTTTTAGAAGCCGAAGCAAAACTAATTTCGTCTCTAAGTACACTAGTTTGGATAATCCCCGGATTATTCCTTGTTCAGCTTATTTTGACTGCGATGGGTTATAATGTTGAGGCGTGGAGTGGTGAGAGCATGGCAACTGTATTGATAAATTTGATGTGGATCATTGTGATTCTCCGTATAATTCCAACCCTTTACAAATTCTTTAAAAATAAGCAAGAAAAGCAGAGTTAACCTTTTTAAACTTTTTTTTCTCTTTCCCTTTTGAATTTCAGATGGAATAAAATTTGGATTTGGTAATCATCCAATTTTTTCCATTTTTTCCAATTCTAAAAGAGCCAATCTATTTTCTTTCCAAAAAACCATAGGGAAATGGATATTAAAAGGAGCAATAAGGCTTCAACTACGAATAAGAAAAGACCGGTCCATAAACCAATAAGTTGGATCAAGCTTAAAATAATAAATGTCCCACCTGCTAACATCCATATTTGAAGATACGTCAGTATGGAAGAATAAGCCGTGAGTTTCAAATCATAATCAGAAAATAACAAAATCCATTTCCTATATTGAATTGCAATGTAGATAGAAATAGCCAAGGAAATACAGTTCAGCAAATATAAAAGACTATTATTCCATTTTCCTATCAAAAACAGCTGAATTATCCAAATAATGGGACGACTGAACTCACAAATCAAAATATTGCGCAAATACTGACTCGCCGTTTCTTTTGTTACATCTTTCAATCGCATAATATATCGAAAATACATCCCCAAAACAATAAATCCAAGAATCACAACTGCAAATATAAGTAATAATGAGATTATCAACCAAAAAAAGAGAGAACCCTCAATATTTGAAAACAATTCTGAATCTGACATACCATCTAAATTCAGGGATTCAATTTGAGGTGAAATAATTGTTGCTATGAAGAGAGTTATGGCTCCCACTCCAAAAAATATTATACGAAAAAGAGCATATTTCTCAATTGCTTTTCCACAACTAGCAATTGCTGAGAATTCTTTTTTTTTCAATGAAGCAAACTCCTTACAAAATAGTCAGTATTTTAATAATACATCATATCTCATATTTGATAATTTAGGTTTTGAATCGAGTTTGGTTTTTTTTGAAATCGAAGTATTATTTGTATGATTTCGATGATAAAATTAAGTATTTGCTTCAAGATGGAATTCATGAGGTATTTTTTTATTTTGTTTTGATTTTATCTTTTTAAGATTCCTAAAAATCAATAGGAAAAAGTTAATTTCTTTTAACGAAAACACATCAATCTCTTAGATTACCGAAAGTTTATTAATCTACAATACCTAAATAAATATAGTATTATAATATAGGTGAATGTTAAATAGTTATTGTTAATGTCCCACTTATGAAAATTGTGATGAAAATGAAAGCGATAATATATGAAAAATATGGAACTCCAGATGTTCTCAAATTAAAAGATGTAAATAAACCAATACCTAAGGATAATGAAATTTTAGTGAAAGTTCATGCAGCCACAGTTACCTCTGGCGATGTGAGACTTCGAAGTTCCGATTTTCCTCTTTTGTTTTGGTTACCTGCCAGAATTATTTTTGGATTCTTTAAGCCGAGACGAACTCTATTGGGTACCGAATTAGCTGGGGAAGTAGAGGCAGTAGGCAAAGATGTTAAATTGTTTAAGATAGGAGATCAAATTTTTGGAACCACGACTGGGTTGAAATTTGGTTCTTATGCCGAATATGTATGTTTGCCAGAACAATGGAAGCAGGGAGTTGTTGCACTAAAACCGAATAATATAACTTTTGAAGAAGCTGCAGCTAGCCCTGTGGGTGGAATGACAGCGCTATATCTACTAAAGAATGCAAACATCCAAAAGGGTCAAAAAGTGCTAATATATGGAGCATCTGGAAGCGTTGGATCTTATGCAGTTCAGCTTGCTAAATATTTTGGAGCAGAAGTCACAGGGGTTTGTAGTACTGGAAATTTGGACATGGTTAAACTTCTTGGTGCCGATAAAGTGATAGATTACACAAAAGAAGATTTTACAAAAGACGGACCAATTTATGATATCGTATTTGAAGCTGTTGGAAAAATTTCCGCTTCATTATGCAAAAAAACTCTTAAAAGCACAGGATCTTACCTTTCTATCACTTCTATGACTAAAGAACTGACAAAAGATTTGCTTTTTCTCAAAGAACTTATAGAAGCAAGAAAAATCACACCATTTATTGATAAAAAGTATTCATTGGATCAAACGAGTAAAGCCCATGCCTATGTTGACAAAGGCCATAAAAGAGGAAATGTTGTCATTACGATTGAGCACACCAGCTAATTTACGACGAATACTTACTTGAAGTAAAAAATCAAAATAAAGAATCAAATTTTAAATTTCGAAAATGCACTTTTTTTTATTATATTGAACAATGTAAATATGAACAAATTTTATAGGATGAACATACAAATGAAAGCGATAATATGCACCAAATACGGCCCTCCAGAAGTTCTCAATTTCAAAGAAGTTGAAAAACCGACGCCTAAAGATAACGAACTATTAATCAAAATTTACGGAGCAGCAGTCAATTCCACGGATCCGACATTTCGATTGGGAAAACCTGCCATCAGCCGCCTATTTACGGGATTATTGAAACCAAAACACCGGATTCCGGGAGATGTCCTCGCGGGAGAGATAGAAGCCATTGGAAAAGATGTGACTTTATTTAAAGTAGGTGATCAAGTCTTTGGAGCATCAATCAATAATTTAGGGGCTCATGCAGAGTATATTTGCTTACCTGAAGACGGGCAGATCGCGCTCAAGCCCATTAATATGAATTATGGAGAAGCAGCAGCGATAGTAGATGGAGCTTTAACTGCATTACCTTTCCTTCGAGATAAGGGAGAAATTCAAAGTGGTCAAAAGGTTCTCATCAATGGAGCATCTGGAAGTGTGGGTACCGCAGCAATTCAGCTTGCCAAGTATTATGGAGCTGAAGTGACTGGAGTGTGCAGCACCACTAATTTAGAACTAGTGACATCCCTTGGGGCAGATAACGTAATAGACTACACAGAAGAAGATTTTACCAAAACTGGTCACACCTATGATATAATTTTTGACACTGTTGCAAAAAGTTCTTTTTCCAAATGTAAAAGAGCATTAAACGAAAGTGGAATCTACCTAACCACAGTCCCAACTCTACCAATCCTTTTTCAAGCATTATGGACGAGCAAATTTGGTAACAAAAAAGCACAATTTGCAGCAGCAGGATTAAGACCCACCGCTGAAAAAGCAAAAGATCTTCTTTTCCTCAAAGGACTTATTGAAGCGGGGAAACTAAAAGCGGCGATTGATAGGGTTTATTCATTAGAACAAATGGCCGAAGCACACCGTTATGTGGAGAAAGGTCATAAAAAAGGAAATGTTATTATAACTATAAAATGAAAAGCGAGATATAGGCAATTTTTTCTTTTATTAATTTTAATAGATTTTTAGATAGTGAGAAATCTAGAGGTAAAACAATAATATAATAAAAATAACCAACCATTCATGAATTCAAGTAATATATGAAAACATTGAACATATTTTGATCATAATTATTCTCACAGAAAGGTGTTACTTACATTTCTCAGATCGATCTCCAAAATTTAGCCTTCTTTTCAATCCTACGGGCTTGGAAATGAGTTCATTTTCTACACTCTAATTGAGTATTTTTGTCGATAATATCACTGATCCAATCCATTCGGACTCGCTATTTACCCGAAAACTGCATTACCTTTAAATAGATTAAATACTATTATATATTTGGTTTGGACTCATTTAAGGACTTTTGGTCGACAAAAATCTCACAGATGGGGACAGCTACTCATTTATTTATACGCGGAGTATGAAAAAAATGGCTAAAAAAAGAAGAACATTTGCTTGGTCTCCACTTCGAGCTTTAATGAAAAAAGCCGGTGCCGAGATTGTCAGCCGAGAAGCAGTTGAAGCATTATTGTATTATTTAGAAGATCGATCTAAAAAATTGACCATTATGGCTCAAAAATTCGCCAAACACGCTAAACGCAAGAAGATTTCCCAAGGGGATATGCAATTAGCAATTGATTATTTATAAACGACTCTTCGATTATAAAAATCAGAAATATTTTTTTTCTTTACACAAAAAAACTCTGGATTGAAACAATATGGCCAAAAAACGAAGAATTTTTGCATGGAGCCCACTCCGAAGTCTCATGAAAAGCGCAGGCGCTGAAATCGTGAGTCGAGACGCGGTGGAACTCTTATTAAACTACTTAGAAGACCGATCCAAAAAGCTTACTGCATCTGCTTTAGTATTTGCTAAACATAGCAAACGTAAGAAGATCTCCAAAGGCGACATTGAATTGGCAATCGAAAATTATTAAGTGCTGAAATTTACTAAAAACACCTTTTTTTATTACTTCTCTGATTAGGTATTCCCTTAAAATAAAGGAGTCTTGTGGTTCAATCAAGTTCTAATAAAAATAGAGCTCTTTTGGAGATGAAATTTCACCAGACTCCTACAGCATTCTTCATAGTACACAAACTTGGATAGAAATTTGAAAAAAAACTCAAATTGAGACACATTAGTAAACACAAATATCTTCTTGGATTCCTCCAATTTCAATTTCAAAAATCCAATCTTCAACCATACTAAATCTCAGAATATAATTCCCATCTTCCAGATTAAAAATTGTTCCTTCGATTGTTGCGAGTTTAGATCCTTCATTTCTTTCTGCTTTATAATTATTTGAGATAGTTAAGTTGTAATCCTCTAAAGATGTTGTTAATTGATACTCGTTGATTTTAACGTGACGATCTACATTGATCTGCATAAAAAAATGAATATTATCCTCTTCAAAATGAATTTTTATGTAACTTTCACTAATCAATGTTTCTTCGTTAAAGTTTACAGCATATTTCAAATACCCTGAACT
Organism: Candidatus Lokiarchaeum ossiferum; assembly: GCA_025839675.1. Classification (GTDB taxonomy): domain Archaea; phylum Asgardarchaeota; class Lokiarchaeia; order Sigyniarchaeales; family Promethearchaeaceae; genus Lokiarchaeum; species Lokiarchaeum ossiferum. Next base: position 6,024,288 of record CP104013.1, on the reverse strand, counting down.
ATAAAAAAGATTCTCAAATCCGATAGCTGATACAAGCAAAATTCCAGATAAAGCTACAGATATTAGCATTAGCCCTCCAAAAATTTGTTTTTTCCTAACAAATTTTCTCATGATATAAGAATGAAAATTGTGAATATTTTAGGTGTAAGGAAAATCATTCGAACAAATAAAAAATATAATGAGAATGGAGGTTCTCAGAAATTCTTTTCAATAATTATTACTCTCTAATTTCTATCCTTTATGCAATTTTCTTTCGATGTCGTGAGAATAGGATAATAAAACTCACAAAAGAGATGAAAATTACACGAATAGGTGTCCCTCCCGGGATTGAGGCCTGAATTGGATTTTCAAGGTTACGAAATACTTCCACTTCCGAATTATTAGTAATGATTTCTACCATTAGATCCATCTTTCTATATTCATTTAGATCGAATGTGAGGTTGAATGTGGTTGTTGATGATTTTTCCAATGGCACCCGAATTTCGACAGTGGGATCTTTTGGATCACTCACAAGTAAATTGATTCTGGCAATATAGTGCTTTTTTACTCCCGGGAGTGAATTAATGGGAGAAGATAAATTAGCTGTCGAAATACTCAGAGAATATTCGGTTTTTAGGCTTGCATTATTTGTGGACTCTAATTCCATCTTTTCACAATAGGAATATCCCAAAATTTCTTGGACGAGAGCAGCGGAGAATTCATAATAGGGGGCTTTAACATTTCCTCCCTGTCGCCATCCTCCCCCGGTTCCGCCTGTGAGAAATTGGCCATCTCGGAGTACATCCGCTTTTTCGATTATCCCTCCTGAGTCGAGTAACAACTGGCCACTATTAGGATGACAGATAAATTTCGATCCGGACACAATGTCCCCTGCTTTACCCAAAATCCCCGTTCCCACGCACATCGAAGAGATTATCAAACCTTCATTGTATGCCTTTTCGATAAAAGAGGTAATCTCTTCCGTTTGCGAGACTTCATTCCAATATGCCCCTGAAGGGACAAAAAGACAATCGTAGGTCGCTAAGATCATAGAATTAACTTCCGCAATTTTCAGATCGGTATCAATATAGACCGTTTCCCCTCTATTATCACACACTTTTTTATTAGTCAACAGCACTCCAACCGTTGTTACAGTACAATTCCAAGATTCCAACACTTTTTTTACATCGAGCGCATTCCGACCCACCGAATTATGCACCAGCATTAAGATATTCACATCCCCTAATTGATCTTCTAAATCTTGATCGAGTTTCGCAGATTCTCCCAAGACAAATTGGGGGTGAATTCCCGAGTAGGGAAGAAATTGAACGGTCAAAATTACTACCATCATAGTTTTTAATTTGAAACCTATCATTCTAATCAAGGAGAAATACCTTTTGAGTTCTATTAAAGAAATCCACTCAAGACTTAAGAAGAGTACTAAAAAGAATGAATAAAATAAGCGGAAAAGTCTGTCAACCAATTTAATAGAAATCAGATCTTGTTTTTCTGGTAGAAAGAAGTCCTACCTCAAACGTTTGAACTCTTTAATATACTCATAAGTACCAAGCTCAAGATCGAAATTTGAAGTTCGAAAAAATTTTAATTGAATTAGAAGATGTGATATACACGGAAAAAGACGAAAAATTCGCAATAAATAAAAAACTCAAAGCCTATCAAACCCTTTTTTTGATCGTAATAGCCACTTGCACAACCTATTACAATCTTAACCAAACTTGAGATACATCCCATATTAATTGCTAGACTCAATCATTTCTCTCTGCCAACAATCCCTTTAACTTCAAGTTATTTGATTTCTTCTACAGAAGTTTGTTCAAAAATCTAAATTCGAATTTGGTCTCCTTAAATTTCTTTCGTAAACACATAATTAAGATATATTTTTGGTGATTTCTTTTTGTAGCTATTTTCCAGCTGTCGATCTAATTGCTTCGTTTTTATTAATACTCGAGTCCATCCCTCCTTAACTTCTTCGTCGATTATTTCATATTTGGAGTTCAAGTTTTTCAGTTCTTCCAAACAATGATCATTTTCAATTTGAATATGCAAATTCGCGACAAACTCGCATTTGAAGTAGAACGACTCCACACCTTCTTTTGCCCCTAATATGAGTTTTTTAAAACCTATTTTCTTGGCATTCTTCTCTACCTTCATTAGAAGCGTCCGCCCTATATTCTGACCTTGGAAATTCGGATGAACACACACTTCTCCAATAAGTAATTCATCCTTTGCTTCAGGTTTAAATTGATTTTTACTGCTGAAGGTACATCCAATGATCTGATCTTGGTTTTTCGCCACCATTAGCAAGGATGGATGTGTTTTATGCACCAGTAAATAATAATCTAGTTGACGGGGATGCTTTTCCCCGATCTCTAACTGTTCCGTAATAAATTGAAATGCCTTTTCCACTTCTTCTGTTGAATCCAGGGATTTATATGTGATTTTCATAATTGTTGCCTTTTATTGAAAAGTAACGGGATTCTTTAAAATATTTATTCATTTTTCCAATCTTGCTCCTTCTAGTTCCTATATTATCCTTATTGTAATTTCAAATTTAACCTTGAAGGATATGCAATCTGTTATAACTCCCTCCGAGAGCTATCCATCACAACACACTTGTATCAAAACAGGAAAGTTTGACTCCGTGGATTTGAAGTTCACCTAAATTTTATCTCAATTAAATGAATGGTCATTTCCCAATATAAAACAAAAGGTTCTCAATCGCCAAAAAACCTTTTAGAATTTCCGTTAAACATTTGAAGTGACGGATAATCTTGAGATGACCCTGTATATAGACGATATGGATGAAGAATTCTAACATTGATCGTCCAATGAGTCTCACCATGTAGGAAAAAAAAAGACCTCGACAAATAATAGTTATATTAAACGATGAATGCTCAGATTTTAAAATTTGATTTCACAGAGTTTAGCACGTTCGTCTACTAAAGCTTGAACGACTTCAGGATTAGCTGAAGTCATAACATTGCCAATATCACCTTGAGTTGCAATTGCCTTTAAGACACGACGCATATTCTTAGCAGATCGGGTCTTTGGTAAAGTATTAGAGATGATCTTGGATAAATAAATTGAATTCAGCATTTTGTAGAATAGTTTTAAAAAAAAACGCATGAATTTTATTGAGTCTCTTTGGAGATGAAAACTTCCTTTAATTTAATAGAATTCTTGAGTAGGTATAAAGAGGTGTGGAATTTTTTTTGTGTATTTCGACACATCTGTGATTTTAAAAGATTATATTTTGAAGGAGGAAATGTGTTAAACTAATGATTTGGAGCATCAATAATTGTATTTTTAATAATAAATTTATAAATATAAGGCGGATCTATACAGAATTTCCATGATATAAATTAATCTATTTTCTAGTTTTATTTTTTCGAATACTTTAAGTTTTATACCAGGAAAGGTATTCTTAAGGCTTTGATCATTACTTTTGAAAAATATTGTTATATCGACTGATTGTTTGATCGATTTTAGGTAATAATTCGTGGCGAATACAATAGTGTTTTGTTTCTCCCAAAGATATGGATAATACATTCAATTCCTTCAGTTTTTTCAAAGTATATAGCACAGAATTTTTCGGCTTACTTATGATATGGACTAATTCAATTAATTCAAATCCTGCCGGATCGCTCATAAGATGTATGAGTAGCGTTCTTAGAGAATCTTTTAAAACTATGAAACCAAGCAAAATCGCCTTAGGTTCAACAGTTATAATCCCATATGCTTTAATCTTCCCAAAACTTTCGAATTTGATAATATTGAATTCGAGCAGAAAAGCAATGTGCCATAGTACTTGGCGGGAACCCAATCCAAGACTTTTTTTAAAAACATTTGAATACACACCGGGGTATCTTTGAATTAAATCGTAAATATCCTTACGAGTCGAATTGGATAATATATTGATACTAATAGAATCATCGAAGGCCACAATAAGTGCATTCAAACTCACAAAGTGATTTATTACTTGTTTAACTGAGGATTCATTAAGCTTAAATCGTTTCCGAAGGCGAGATTTAAGCTGGTTATAATAAATGCTTTTCTGGGAACGTTGTGGACATAATTTACAAATATAATCAAAAATTTGGGAGTATTCCTTTCGCTGATCCTTCGATTCATATGTTGCAGTCACAGGATAATTGGACGTATCATTTATCAAAAATATAAACACAAAATCAACTCCCTTCGGATAAAAGACATCTACATATAAGAATCAACCATAACGCAATTAAACTTTTTGCAAACTCTTGCAGAAGGTTAAATCATCCACTTCATTTATATCTAAATCCCAATTCGGGAGATCGGACATAATTAATCTTTGCATGCGGAATTCCCTTTTTTTAGAAACCATAGATAGATCTTCTGTGATATTAAAAAGAACAGGTTCCCCTATCGAATTGGTCCCTAAAAATGACTTGTTAAATCCAGTAATAATGGATTTATTATGCATTTGAACCCCAATATAAGTAAGTAGTGAGAGTAGAAGTAGAGATAATGCAATAATTAGAGCAATTAAATTATTATTTATCGGAGGTTCAATATATATGATCAACTTTAGTGATTCCATTAATTCTAATGGTTTATGGGGGATTGGTTTATAAATTTTCAGCGTTAGAATATTTTCACCTATAGGGAGTTCATCAATTGATATGTAGTAATCATATACATAATCAGATATAATTCGAAAAGCTGATATATTTCCATTATTCGTAACTTCAAGAATAAAGCCTTCAGCATTAAAGATCGTAATATTTATCTGCTCTCCGCAATCTAATCGATAAGATGTACTATTTTCATATTGAGTGAAAAAGGAAGAATTTTGAAGTTGGTGAGAACTCATTGGTTGATTAACTATTACATCATTAAATGAATTCGGTATTGGAGATTTTAATAAAGATGTAAAAAAAAAGTGACCAAAAACTAAAGATAGCAAAATAACAAGAAAAATCCATTTTTGAGATTTTCTTTTGCACTTAGTCGAAATAGTTATTTTGGTTGATTTAGATTTTAGTTTTTTCATGCGTATTTTTACCTATGTTTTATTACTTTTTTATTATACCTCTTCTCCTTAGGAGTATATAAAATGAAATAAACACACTTGCTGCAAAATAGAACCCATCATAGCCAGGGATTTTAAATGGTGATGAAGTAGTTGGGAGTTCAGGATTTAGATCATTTCCTAAGGCAAAATAGGCATTTGCAGATATATCTGTCATAAAAATATTGTTCTCATACTTTGATTGAAGTAGAGTAGGTTCTTTCCATTCCGAATCCATAAATTGATACATGCACATTGTGGATAAATCTTCTTCTGAGTATTTTGGATCCCCAAAATAAAAACTTGCGGATAAATAACTAATAGAAGAGGTATTTAGCACTTCCACTTGATAAAAATGTTCCAATGAGACGTTTTCAGGTATCGTACCAACAAGAGGATTGGTCTGATAGTAAGTTAAGCGAATTTCAGTTGTAATATCACTCCCGATTTTGATGACCATCCATATATTTAAATTTTCATCAGTACATATGAATGTACTCACCCCTATACCAACATCTTGCCAAGTTCCATTAGTCCACTCAGGTTCGACGGGTGGAATATATGGAATTGCAATTTCAATTTTGATACAATTGGAGAGCAATGATCTACCACTAGAATTCCAGGCAGAAACCGCATAATAATATGTTCCATTTAGAAGATTGTTCTCAGTATATTCAGTTAAATTAGTTGAAACCTTCATGTCGATTGATTCGTTTACTGAATCAAACCATGAAGAATATGAATAAACATTATAAGAATCAACTTCTTTAAGAGAATTCCAAGAAAGTGTGATGTTTCCATCAGTATCGGGTGATTCTACAGAGTTTAAAGTAGGGGAAGAAGGTTTTTCACCGACAATTTTAGCAATATCCCCAAAAGAATCCCGTTGAATGTCACTAAGCCGGAAGTTATCCCAAAATCCAATACCCGAATTTGTATTAGAACCCATTGGGAGATTTCCTATACCATAGTATCTGGTTGTGCTATAAAGCCCATCATTTAGTGTATTATCGGAAGCGACGATTTGACCATTCAACCATAATTCCACCCCCCGTGATCCCCATGTTAACGCAAAATGATATGTTTGATTCGCAGAAATATTCTCACTGGATTTCAAACTGTGTATAATCGATCCCCCTTCAACAAATTGGGCAAATAAATCACCGGATTGACGATGGTAAAGCCCAATATAGGAATCATAATACTCCCCAGCTTGCATAATATAAAATGCACTTGGAATATCTCCAAGTGTGGTTGGACGGAAATAGCATTCCATTGTTCCCTCAGATAAGGCACTTCCATAATCCCATTTTATGTGATTTCTGTTTTCTCCAGGTAATGAAACTGAAGATAATTCTACCAGCGGATTGTTTTCTTCATAGCTCCACCCTCCATTAGTTATTGCGGAATGACCAGAATAACTCATTAAAGTATTTTCAAAACCACAATATAATAACGTATGTTCATCCACTAAATCTGGAGGAAGAACAACCACAACCAACTCACAATTTGATGAATTAGATACACCACTTGCATTTTGCGCAACAATAGCATAATAATAAAGTCCCTCATCTAAATTGAGGTCTTCACAAGTCAACTGATTGGTCATATCGATTAAAGTTTGAGTCCCATTTATTTCAGAAATATATTGAGGAGATCGATACACTAGGTATTGATCGGCTCCAGAAACACTATTCCAAGATAGAGAAATATTTCCATCGGAATCAGGAGATGGAATAGAATTCAACATAGGATTAGATGGTTTTTCACCAATAACATCCGATATATAAGTAAAGGAATCCCGTTGAATGTCACTGAGCCGGAAGTTATCCCAAAATCCAATACCTGAATTTGTATTAGAACCCATAGGTACATTTCCAATACCGTAGTATCGAGTTGTACTATATAATCCATTCGTAATCGTCGGATCTGATGCAGTAATTTGACCATTCAACCATAATTCCGCCCCCCGTGAACCCCATGTTAACGCAAAATGATATGTTTGATTCGCAGAAATATTCTTACTGGATTTCAAACTGTGTATAATCGATCCCCCTTCAATAAATTGGGCAAAAAGTTCACCGGATTGACGATGATAAAGCCCAATATAGGAATCATAATACTCTCCCGCTTGCATGATGTGAAATGCACTTGGAATATCTCCAAGTGTGGTTGGACGGAAATAACATTCCATTGTTCCTTCAGATAAGGCACTTCCGTAATCCCATTTAATATGATTTCTGATTTCACCTGGTAAATAAAGCGAAGTGGAATCTACTAACGCATTAATTGTATTGTAGTCCCAATTTCCATTAGTGATTCCACTTTCACCCGTTGAACTTGCGAGAGAATTCTCAAATTCGCAAAACAACAAAGTATGTTCATCCTCAAAACCGGAAGATAACGATATTATTACAGACTCGCAATTGGACATGTTGGAAAATCCACTTGCGTTCTGAGCCACAACGACGTAATAATAAGTGTTTTCACCCAAATTGAGATCTTCACAAGTCAACTCCTCGGTAGTATTGATTAAAGTTTGAGTCCCATTAATTTCAGAAATTGGTTGGGTCGATCGGTACACTAAATAAGTATCTGCTCCGATGACAGAATTCCAAGATAAAGAAATATTTCCATCGGAATCAGGAGATTCAATTGGGTTCAATAAGGGTGTCCCAGGTTTTTCATCAATTATCCCATCAAGATGAGTAAAAGAATCCCGTTGAATGTCACTTAATCGAAATTCATCCCAAAAACCTAAACCAGAAAAGGTAGAAGAACCCATAGGAGTATTTCCTACCCCATAATAACGAGTAAAGCTTTCTAATCCCATTTGAATTGTATTATTTGAGGCTACGATCTCATTATTCAACCATAGCTCAATGCCCCGGGATCCCCAGGAATAGGCGATATGATAGGTTTGATTTGATGTGATATTTACCGAAGATTCTAAAGTATAAATTGTTCCACCGTCTACATGTTGAGCGCGTAGAATTCCATTTTTATAGTAATATACTCCAAACGACCCATCAAACAAATCTCCACCTTGTAAAATATATTTTGCGCCGGTAGAGGACTCAAGATTTGTCGAACGGAAAAAACATTCAATAGTTCCTTCGCTAAGAGCACTTCCATAATCCCATTTGACATGATTCTTATTTTCTCCTAGTAATGAAACTGACGATGTTTCCACCAGAGGACTAATTTCTTCATAGCTCCACCCCCCATTTGTAATGGCAGTATGTTCAGAATAGCTAGCTAAGGTATTTTCAAACCCACAATATAATACAGTATTGGCATCAACTAAATCTGGAGGATAAGTAATAACTACGGATTCACAATTAGATGTATTCGAAAACCCACTGGTATTTTGAGCCACAACGGCATAATAATAGGTTTTCTCTTCCAACTCGATATCCTCGCAAATCAATTGATCGGTAGTATTGATTAAAGTTTGAGTCCCATTAATTTCAGAGATAGATTGATTTGACCGAAAAACGTGATACAGATCTGCTCCAGAAACACTATTCCAAGATAGGGAAACGTTTCCATCAGAATCGGGAGATGGAATGGAATTCAAAGTGGGTGCAGGAAGTTTATCACCTAACACATCGGTTGTTGAAACAAAGGAATCTTTCTGAAAATCACTTACTTGAAACTCATCCCAGAACCCAATTCCTGAATTTGTGGAAGAACCCATAGGTACATTCCCAATACCATAGTATCGAGTTGCACTATCCAATCCATTGGTGAGATCTGGATCTGAAGCTACGAGAAAACCGTTCATCCATAATTCAACCCCCCGTGCGCCCCAAGTTAAAGCAAAGTGATAGGTTTGATCCGCAGTAATATTAATGCTAGATTTCAAAGTATGAATTATTGGTCCATCTTCAACAAATTGAGCGAATAATTCTCCAGATTGTCGATGATAGAGCCCAATATAGGAGTCAAAATATTCTCCTGCCTGCATGATGTAAAATGCGCTAGGAATATCCCCTAAGGAGGTCGGATGGAAATAGCATTCCATAGTCCCCTCAGATAAGGCACTTCCATAATCCCATTTGATGTGATTTTTGTTTTCTCCAGGTAAATAGACAGAATAAGAATCCAAAATTGCATCGGTTGTGTTATATTCCCAATTTCCATTTGTGATTCCAGTCTCCCCCGTGGAACTGGTGAGAGTATTTTCAAAATTAACATATAAAAGGGGAGAATTGTCAGCAACAGAGGGTGCTCTCAAATTGTTTTGATCCCTTGGTGATAGTAGTGAAAATGCACCAGAAAAACCAAGGAGTATAAGCGTCAGAATGCCTAAATAGGTATTTTTTTTACTTGATTTCATAAGTTATCTTTTCCAATATTTTATACTTGCATTCGGTTTTTAAAAAATCTATCCAAGAAAAATAAATCCAGATCGTGGGAGAGAAAGGAAGAAAGAAAAACTGGGGGAATTTCTTTCATTAGACTCCCTTTTTTCTTTTTTAAGTGGAAATACTACCAATCTGTTCCCATTATTTGCTTATCATTTTCTTGAAATTTTCGTGTATACTCCACAAATAGATCAAAACGCATTTAAAGAGGTGTGGGTTTTTTTTTTATTTTTGCCAATGGATACAAAACAAAGACTATGACAAAATTGGCATTCAAAGTTTTGGCCACACCTCTTTAAGACCTCAAGATCATTTTCATAGGATGTATTCGTGAAATGGATACTAAAAAAACCTAAATACAAGGGAAAAAAATGAAAAATAAAAAAATTGTCTTGATACTCGCATTGGGATTCTTAATGATCCCGATCCTACCCCAAAATGACTTGTCTTTGGTCAGTGCAGAAGTAGGAGATGCTGACGGAGACTGGGAAGTCACCTATAGTACGAACGATGCTGCAACCATCGTAAATGTCGCTAATGAGGGAGATATAACGGAGATTTATGCTTTAACTGCTGGAACTTCTGATGTTTCCTGGTTTTATTATACTGGAACTGGCCTTGGCGAAGAAAACTTTTATTTCCAATGTAGTTTAAAATTTGGAGATGGTTTGAGAAAACAATTATACGTTTTTCTAGAAGATGGGGATTATTTCATCATCCGTTTTGAGAGTGATTGGATTTCTACTTATACATACGATGATTTAGTTATGGAAAACCAAGCACAGAATCTAAAGTATAACACCAATCAATGGTACACTTTTCAGTTGAGGGTTACTCAATCAAGCACTACAACAAAAGAATTGATGATGTATCTCGATGACGGCGCTTTGAATACACCCGTCACATTAGAGAGTTCTAGTGATATTCGAGATTTTGCTATGCGAACCATGCGAGCTCAGAGTACAATCTATGTTGCTGATAATCAGGTAGATTTCAAATCTCTTAGTGGCACTGGATCAGTGAGTTATCTCGAAAGTGATATATCCAAATTAACCTCAACGGGCACTACTTGGAGTTATTTTGAATATAAAGAACGAAATCTGGAGATGTCCCGAAATGTGCTCCAATTTGAATGTGACATTAAGTTTACAGTAAAACAAACCACTTTCTTGCGATTTTATTTTGGAAATAATAAGGCACTTTTAATCAAATTTGAACCTCAATATAGCAAAATCCGACTTCACGATGGCACCATTTATCATGATGTTAATTCTGTTAATACTCAATTTGGTGGGTTCCAGGCAAATACGGATCACCATTTAGTTGTTAAAATCGTCCAACAAAATTCCGGTCAAAAATTATGGCGAACCTATTGGAATGGCCATTTACTCGGCGGATTATCACTTTATATCAATTCACCAGATACTGAAATATTTACCAGCATGTTGTTAGGTATGTATAAATCAAACATATGGTATGTTGGCAATCTTGAATTTGATAATGATCAAGATGGATTAGTAGATCAAGATGAAGATATGATCGGCACAGATCCTTTAAATCCCGATACGGATGGAGATGGATATTCAGACTATTTTGAAGCGAACACTGCTGGCTATAATCCGTTAGTATACTATAACCCTACAGTGTTTGATCCAATTAATGATGTAGGAAGTATTAGTTTGGAAAATTATGGTTCTGGCATTAATAATGTTGCAGTCCTCCAATCTCCATCAACATCAGGAGCTTCCTTTACCTATAATGCCTATGAAAATCCAAATCGAATGTTATACCTCTCGTGTGATCTCCAATTTAGTGATGATAATGTCAAAATTATCCATGTTGCTTTTGCTGATGGAAAGTATGTTTTACTCAAAATTGAACCCGCTTTAGGAAAGATTCGCATGTTCGATGGAACCAAATACTTAGATAAAACTGGACTGGATATCTATGATAGTAATACTCCCAACGTTTACCACCATCTCGAAATCGAAATAATCCCTAATTCCCCAATAAATAAATTTATGAAGACCACTTGGGATGGTGAACTGGTCCGATATGGATGGATCCGATCCTTAGCCATGATTACGGAAATTAAAGCTTGGATTTATGATGGAGGGCGAACCTGGAAAATCGCCAACTTCGCCGTAGAACAGACAGATAGTGATTTAGATGGATTATTGGATCGTTTTGAAGAAGACACAGGGTTGAATATTGGCGGTGTAAACCCTCTTGATTGGGATGACGATGGTATTTCGGATGCGGATGAAATCTATTCTTCTTTTGGTTATAAAACCGATCCTAAGAATGATGATTCGGATGGGGATAGGTTGGAAGATGGGGAAGAAGTGGACTTAGGCACCGACCCGACCGAAGCGGATTCGGATGGGGATGAATTTTCAGATGGAGAAGAAATTTTAACTTACCTTACTAATCCATTAGATTCGATGGATCCTTTTGGAGATCACTTTGATAAAGATGTGAACGGAGATTCGTTAAACAGTTGGACAATTGAGGAAGATACGGATTGTGCAGCAACTATTATTAATGCACCAAGTTGGACTAACCGACCTGGAAAAGTAGTAAGATTGATTGATGAAAGTTATGGTCTGTTTGGAGGAAATGTGGAAATTGAAAAATCAAAAAATATCCCTGAAAACGCTCCAGTATTATTTTCTGTAGAAGTTGGCTTAGAAACAAATGTGAATAATCAATATGCCTATATTGAAATTCTAGATGAGGATGGACATGAGCAAAAGAAGATTCGTTTGGGAGAAAATAGACTTGATGTGGATATATCAGGTTTAGCAATACCCAATTGGGATCATCGTGCAGATATTGATGTTGGAAAAATGTATCAAATCGATTTCCTATTTTATTGGCATGATACTAATATTCAAAGATGTAAAATATATTTGAACTCTGTTTTAATAGCTGGACCAATGAATATCAAGGATAACACAGATATTCCTTCAGGAATACGAATTACAACTAAAAGTATTTCTCATAGCTCAGCGTATTCTGTTTACATTGATAATGTTAAAATTGATACATGTGATGAAAACGTGGAAGTTGAAATTCTAGAAGATCAGGAAATCCCTTTATTTATTTCTCGAATTTATGCACCTTCCGGGGAAGAAAGTTGGCAAAAATTGACTATCACAGAAACAATTTCCACAAAAATATCTTTAGAAGTTGCTATCGGAAAGAAATGGGGAAGTGAATTAGACTATCTTGAAGTTGTACTTGATATCGGAACCACTAGTGAAGATAACTATGAAACTGAATTGTCATGGACTGCAAATCAAGCTACTGGGGATATAATCCTTATTAAAAATTATAAAGGATCAGTAAAAGCAACAGGTTTTAAATTTGCAAGCGCAAATCAACTACATTACATACAAGAAACTACCTTTATTGAGTCAGAATCGCCGGGATATGTTGGATTAACGGAATTATCGTATTCATTGGAGTATCCATTTTCCGAAGTACCAAATCCCATTATATCTCAGCCTACTATTGATAATTTTGAATGGAAGTATCCTGCAGGGGCAGCTTCTACATATTCTCATACAATAAAGAAAACAACTGAAGTGTATGGAGGTGCGACAATAGACCTACATCTGAGCGGATATAGTATCCATATTCGCCCAAAAATATCTTATGCAACATCATATTCTATGAAAAGTGAAATTTACTTTTATGATGCGAATAATCCTATAGACACACGAATTTATCTATTTGAAAATGAAGATACAAGTTATATTAACAATGTTGCAGTTTATACAGGGTAATTTGCACATTTTTGATGAATATTAAATTGCCTTTCTTTTTTGTAATATTTTCTTCAGAAAATGAATTTAAACATGTTAAAGGCTACGATCAAGAATTTTAAGAACTTTAATTTTTCATAAAAAACTATTTCAGCAAAGTATTTTGTAGTGCAGATTCCCAATTAATGTAAAATGGATTTATTTTAGGGAAAGTGGCAATTAAATCAAGTTAAAAGTAATAATTATTACATTTTCAAAAACATCTAAAGGAGTCTAGATAGAATCAAGGTATAGATTCATTTTGGCACCAAAAGAATCCAAATCCGTTCCAATCAATTGTTTAATTTGATCAATCAGAATCTCCCGATACACCATAGGTGGCTTTTGCTCTTTTAATGGCAACTGTTTCCACATTTCGTACAAAGCAAAAAAACTTTCTAAGAAGAATACCCCATGGATCGCCCTCTTTGGATTCGAAGATTCAATAAGGAACGGTATTTCTTTCATCCACAGCAATAATTTTTCTTGTAGATAAGATTCCGCTACCTGCAACAGTTTCGCCATTTCCGTGATTTCGATCCGACCCATTGATTGGAGAATTTGCTTGAAATCCACCAATTTCTTTTTATCCCGTTCCCGCTTATCAAGTACAGAATAACCATACCCCGAACCCAACGTACCACAAACCGACACATAATAAAGTATGGGGATGGCATATAATAATGCAATCACTACTAAACTTAACCCAACAATGATGATCCCAGCAAAAACCAGTCCTAAATGGCGGAGGATAAATTCTTTGACCCTCAGTTTTTTCGATCGCATCATGATACATTAGATCGCATCCCTTAAAATCTTATATCCAATACAAGGGTTTGGAGCAATAATACCACATAGACTTGTAAATAGTCCCCATACTACTTATATTTCAATAAAATCAAACATTTCTGTTCTTCTAATTGTGCTTTCAGAAAAGGGGGAAAATTTGTATGATTTCCGCAAAGATCCAGATAGGAAAGAGATTTAGGAAATTGGAAACTTTCTGCAAACGTTGAAATCTGATTATTATTCAAGAATAAGAATTTTAGGCTTCTGAGATTATATAATGTCTCAGGAAGCTTTGTCAAGCGATTTCTCATTAGACGCAAATATGTAAGTGATGCCAAATGACCAATTTCATCAGGAAGTGCCTCTAATTGATTACCATCGAGATTCAGATCTGTGAGTCTTATGAGCATTCCAATACTTCTCGGAAGAGTCGTCAAAAAATTTTCTTCCAATTTTAAAAATTTCAGTTCGGTCAGCTTGCCAATACTATCGGGGAGAATAAGGAGCTGATTTCCATCCAATAAAAGTTCAGAGAGGTGACCTAATTTTCCAATTGCCTCAGGAAGGTTCGTCAATTGATTCTTTCGTAAATGTAATCCTGTGAGATCTGTTAGATCGCAGATACTTGCAGGAAGGGTAGATAAGTTGTTCTTCTCCAAATTCAGATAGGTGAGTTTGGTAAGATTTCCAAAATTTTCAGGGAGGTGGGACATATTTTTGTTGGAGATAACCAGTTTAGTTATTCTTCTATCCTTTTCCCAATATCCCAATTGACAGAAGGTTATTATTTTTTTTCTTGTTTTTTCTTTTATAATATTGGATCTTCTAATAATGGGCTCGTTGAGGAATGATTCCAATTCCAGTAATACTTCTGCATCCTGTCTAAGCAGGAGGGTATTATGATATTTGAGTAAGGTCTTGCGATCAATTAAGATGTCTTCTTCGATTCTTTCTGCTTCAGGACGATATTCTTTCAAACAATTTAAGTTTTGGAGGTTTATGTGGAACTTCTTTTCAATTTTTTTCGCGATTTCTGATTGTATTAATTTCAGGTCATTTTTATCATTTCTATCAAAAAAAAACAAAACATTACTTTCACAAAAATCCGTGAAGCATTTACTCACATCGATTTGCGTCCCGATCCGATATTGGTCCGAAAAATTCCAAAGTGAACTCGAAAACAGAGCAAAATTTTTCTTCTGGGTTTTAAAATCGGTGTAGTCACTCTTACTTTGTAAAAAGATAAACGGAATGTCAAAATGTTTTTTATACACGTGAGAGAGATTCATGACTTCAATCGCCAATCTTCGAGTAAATCCATCCAATATTATGATACCAAAGGAACATTGGTCAATAATTGTTCCAATTTGTAAAATTCCATGGGGTCTATCCCAATATTTGTCATGAATCACAAATGGTTTCACTTTTAGCTCCTTCAAGAGGGTTCCGATTGCTGATACCACCTGTACTATGGAGTTCGTTGAACTTTTTGATGAATATATGAGGAAACATGAGGGGCTCTCAAGTTTAATGTAACGTGAAAATTGTTCGACCATTATTTTTATCTCTTACCCAAATTTATTCTGCTATCCGATATAATATAGTTTTTCTTTTTTGATATTTTGAAGTTTGAGACAGAGAAATTACAAAGCGGTCTGATCCTGCAAACTCTTCAATAATCTCATTACGCTATACTGCAGCGTATTTCATGTGATAAGAATGGTAGAGGTATACTCATTTATCCTAAGGGTCCAATTTCCAGGACATGCAAAACTCAAGGTGATATTCCGAACCACCGGCACTAAGGCTTGAATATACCCCCCTTTTGGATCCAAATAATAGTAAAACCCCCCCGAAACTCTTTTCCCCAGAACCGATTTGGAGAGATATAAATCGTCTTCTGAGAACCCTGACCTACTAAAGGCGTGAATTTCTACCGTAATTGTTTCATCTTCGGAAGCATTAGGGGGATGAATCAGTTCGGTTACCGTGAATGAATGACGGCTATAAGGAATATGCTCCAAATAGGACCGTCCCCACCTCGAGACAGCAACTCCTCCTATGATTACAAGTCCTACCAAGATCCCCAAGGCTTTTTTCTTGATCTGGATTTTTGTCTTTTCCCCCATACTACTATAATGTAAACCCACCCTCTATAAAAATTTAGGCAACTTATTCTCCCTGTTTGGGAACATTTTTTTCAAGTAACCCTTGATCTTGGAAGAAAAATGCCTTCTCATGCATGCAAGGTTTGAAAAGATCTGAGGATTACATCATAAATGGCCGATTTATTTTGAATCACTCAAAATGATCAAAATTTTTTTCGTTTCATTTTTATCTACTTCTTTTTTTAGTATTTTTTCATTATTCGGGATGGGAATCATTGATTGAAATCTTTATTTACTCAAATGTCAAAAGAATAATTACTAACTAAAGCACAAACTGTAGGCAAAAAAAAATGATGAATTTAGATCCAGGACCGTTCTTGAAAGTTTTACACACAGTCAATTCTCCGAAAAAAGTGCCAAAAGTAATAGAAAAGCTACGAAAAAAGGGTTACGATCCAGTCTTTTCAATACAAAATCCAAAATCCGGCAAAATTGATATTGGGATATTTGATGAGAGTAGGTTAAACGTTTTAGATCAATTCAATAACTCGCCAAGGTATAAGAAAGAAAAATGTCCGATATGTGGGAAAATGATAAGCGAGAATCAATTTTTTAAGTGCGTCAATTGTGATGCCCATGAATGCGTTGAATGCGGGATGAAACGTCTGTATAATAATGTCGTCCCTGTGATACACACCTGTGGGGAAGACAATTTTGAATTCCTAGGAAATATCGGTCAGTGTTTCAAGTGTCATCAATTACTCGGCTTTAGAGCGGCACCCCAAACACTGAGAATGAAAATGATTGCAAAAGTCGTTCCCAGCGGTCAAGCGATGCTCATTGTGGGAATGAAGGGTATTTTCCATGCAGATAAGGTGTATATTGAAAATGAAATCCATCATATTTTCAAACAAAATCGCCTGCTACTTTCTCACTTAAAAGATATTCAAAGTGAAGAAAAATGGTTCCAAACCATTAAAACGATTCGATCTAATTATTTAAGAATGGGATGGAGTGCGAGTTATATTACCAGCGTTTTGAATAAATATATTAGATTACTGAATAGAACAAATCAATCCCTCTCAGATCGAAAAATGCAAGAATTGGATCAATATTTGCAATTAATGGAGAATCTGACACTTATTTTAGTCAATTGCCAAGATCCCCAAATTTACAATCAAAAAATTGCCAAACTTCTCTTAGAAAAAAACATTATGCAGCTGGAACCTAACGTAGGAAAATTTATTGATATTTCTTTCTTTGATGCGTTGAAAGCAATAAATGAGTGCAATACTGCGGGAAACTTGAAGAGTAATCTGTTTCATATTCGAAATCATATAGAGAATGTTGTTACCCTCTCTCAAATTGATGAGATTATTGAGAATTTCCCATTTCAAAATTTATGTTGATCTCCAAATGAAGGTTGGATTGGATGAGCGAAATAATATGAAGTCAAAAATTTTTTGTGATTATGCTAAAAAAATGAATTATTGTAGTACTTTTGACAAATTGACCAATTTTTGGGCCAATTCTTTGCACCGTTGATGGGGATGAAAGATCTCTGTCCCCTCAATACTTCGTTGCCCTGCTACTCCGAGATAGGGAAAATTATCCAATACGACATTCCGCATTTTGAGAATGCGACAGAAATCTGCTAAATATTCCATTATTACATAGGGGTTTGAATATTCTGCAGTGGCGATTATTCCACATAGTTTTCCATGGACCGGAGAACTTTCTCCTTTTGGATTGCTGCATTCATAGTTGAAAAAAGAAGCTACGAGTCGTTCGATTAATACATGAAATTGTGCAGGCGGGGCTCGAAAATATTGGGGAGCACCTAGCAGAATCATATCTGCATGTTTCATTTGGTTTAGAATAAGTTGAAAATCATCCTGCTGAACACATTGATAGGGATTATTTGAGCATACTGAATTACAACTCACTTTGCATACATTAATTTTCACATCTGAGATTTGAATTCGTTCTACTTCCGACTTTGGAACGATTTTTTTTAGCTCATCGACAGTTTCTTCAAGCAATGTGTTCGTCAAGCCATTTGGGCGTATTGAACCGCATATGGTGAGAATTCTCATTGGTTTGATTAATCAAATTACATTTTTAATTATTTTGATGAGCATAATAAACCTCGGAGATTGGCACCTATTTCTATGGGGTGCATTGATAGCAACTGCTGCTCCAAGGTTTGGATTGGCAATGGCTGTTTTTAATGTGATAAATATCCGGAGTAACTTAGTGGTTTTCTAAGTGAAGGTTAAGGGATATACTGCTAGCTATATTAATTAGAATATTGATAAAATCAGGAGATTTAAACCCTCCTTTTATTCGGTATGGGGCGCAATCTGATATCACTCCTCCAGGGAGCCACCCATCACCACACACTTATATAGTTATTATAATATCAAAAACTCCTGTAACTCGTAGAAATTTCATCCCTAGAACTCTCTATTCGGATGCAGTTGGAACTTTGATGTAAAATATGACGGAGTGACAGTTTACTTCCCAGGTCCCCGACAAATGGACCGATACGGTGAAATTCACCGAAAAATAGCACATCGCTTGATATGGAGCATCATGACTTTGCCATATGAACAACTGGATTTGCTTGGTTATCGGATTTATAATGCACCGTTGATGAACCGGAGATCCGATACTTCGAAAAATTCCACTCACTTCAACCTGCCCGATTTGCCCTACCACAATGGGTTGGGTTACATTAACCGAAGTAATTTCTGCTAAGCGAAAATCCCCCACATACGTTGGGATCATGATGCTTCCATAAATTATACCTCCAATTAACAGATAGTGTAGGAGATTTCTCCTTTTAGGTTTCCAAGAGATTGAAGGTGTTTCCACCAAATGGGAATAGAAAAATTGATACATGGATCTATCAATAAGCATGTCCTTGAATTCTCACTCTGGCTTAAAAAGGAATGAGGTAATATCTTCGAACTGCAAAATACCAAAGAACTGCAACGAACTTTTCTATAATTCAGAATGGGTCACTATCTGATACAACTCCCCCCGAGAGCCATAGTTCTGAAAGCGGTATGGATGTTTTGCTCCAAATTAAAAAAAAAATAGGATCATATCTATCTCACAAGTAGTTTTAGTCTTCCTCAAACCTTACGGGATTTCATTTTCGATGTGACAACTGAACAATCCCAACTATTTTTGCTGGAACTGCATAAAATATCTTTCTTGGGTTCCATTTATCCAGAGCTCCCTTTTGAAACACGGCCATATATTACCTTTGGATGGACTCGTCTCTACTTTTCCGAATTTTCGGAAGCCCGATTGTTACGTGCGATTCAAAAGGTAAGTATGTGGGGAGAAACGTTTATTTCGCTTTTAAAGAAATACTATATGTGGAATAGTCTTGAATTTGACAAAATTAATAATCCCGATCTGGAAAGCGATCTTGACAGCGATGAGCAGCAATTTAAGGGATTTCAATGATTTGTAATTGCATTTTCCGAGTTTTGTTCAAAATTTGAGCTTTTTTACTTTATTGCATTAAAAATTGCTGTTAAATTATTTCCAAGAAGTAGAAAAAAAAAGATAGATTATAAGAACATAATATAATGCTTCATTTTACCTTTTGCCGTAGTAGGCGTATTTATATACAATATCGGTGGTTAAAAATGATTCCATATAATTTTTGAAGACATTACTGGAAAAAAGATTTATTTTTTATTCCATTATTCCAAAAGAGTAAATTTCAGTGTTTTATCTCTTCTTAGACTGAAATAAAAAACATTTAATATTATTCCCAATTTTAAACTTTCGAGTTCAAAATCATGGATAAGACATTAAAATTAAATTCCTTAACAAAAAAATATGGGTCATTTCTTGCAGTTCAAGATCTCTCAATTGAAATTAATCCAGGAATTCATGCATTTTTGGGTCCAAATGGTGCAGGGAAGTCAACAACTTTATTGATGATTTTAGGTTTAATAAAAAAAAATTGTGGATCAGTTTATTATCAAAATGAAATCTTGGATCCATTTACTAAAGGTTCTAAAATTTTCCATAGGATTGGTTTTCTTCCTGAGAACGGTGATTTTTATCCAAATTTATCAGGAGAGGAAAATTTAAGACTGTTCTTTAGATTAAAAGGTTTTAATAAGAAAAGTATTATTAAGGAAAAATCAATAGAGTTGCTTAAATGGGTTAATATTCCTGATTCATTCTGGGAAAAAAAAACACGGACATATTCTCATGGAATGAAACAAAGATTGGCTTTGGCTCGTGCTTTTATAGGAAATCCAGATTTAATTATCTTAGATGAACCATTTCAAAATTTAGATCCGATAGGACGGGATGATATAATTCATTTAATTAAGAAACGATATAAGAAGGATTCAATAATAATCTTTACAACCCATGAAACCTATGAGGCAGAGCAATTAGCATCTGATATTGCGATTTTTAAAAGTGGGCAAGTTGTTTTGAATGGAAAACTTAATTCCATTGCAGGTAATATGAAACATCAAAATTTTTCATTGGAATTCTCCCACAAATCTCAATCTATAGATGAAATGAAATCTTTCTTGAAAAATCAAACTAATTTAATATCAAATCTAAATTTGGAAGCAGATGGAATAATCACTTTTAAAACAGATCAACCAGAGGTAATCAATAAATTAATGCTGGAAAGGAATTATTGTTTTGATCTTCGTCCTCAATTAGGCACATTAGGGAAAATATATCGGGATATTATTAATGGTGGAATTTGAAATGAAGCGTTCTCAACAATATATAGAAGTAGTTAGAATGACTCTGAAAATTTATTTGAAGGATTTTCGAATTTTAGTTACATTATGTTTTGTTTTCATGCTCCCAATAATTCTGGCGTACAAAATTCCTGATTATCTAATAGAATTAGTCCGAAATTCCGAAACTTTTCATGATATCATTGTCTGGCCTAATCTAATTGAGTTTATCGTGATATTCAGATATCTGGCGATTTTTCTGACCTTTGACATTATTTCCGCAGAATATCATAATTCAACAATTCTCCCTCTAACTGTCAATCCAATATCTAGGCATAGACTAATTCTGGGGAGATTTTTTACATATTGCTTCCTATTATTTTTGATCGAGTCAATAGCATATTTAATTTTAGTTATGATCACTAATTCTGGATACGAATTTCAAATATTAAATAGTGTAATTTGGGTTGGCTATTTTTCTTTAATAATGGCAAATGTAATAACACTTTCAATTTCAATCTTATTATCTGTTTTAATAAAAAAGCCGATTAATAGCCTTATATTGCACCTTTTATTTATTTTCATTGCTGAACCTATTGTAGAACGTTTTAAAGAAAGTGAATATCTATCGATTTCCCATAACGTTGAATCAATAATAAATATTTTTCAAGAAGATATAAAAAATAATACTTTTCATTACAGTATTGCAATAATCATCCCTTTTTTTCCATTCTTAATCATTTCTTCAGGTATATTAATGTTATGTATCTTATCTTTCAAATTTCTTGATATCAAAAGTAATTGATGTAGATCCATAGACTAAAGAAAAAAAATAAAAGGAGACTCTAATCTTGAACACAATACAACAGTTTTACGAAATTTCCCGAATGACATTGAAAGATTTTTCAAAGGATTTTAGATTTTGGGTAATGATATTAGTAAGCATTTTGATTCCACCCCTATTTTATATACAAACTCCGATAGAATTGATTCCAAATGCTGATGAATTTCATCGGTTGATTTGGGGTAATATTTGGGGGATTATGTATATTTTTAGATTTTTTATTGTGTTTACAAGTTGTGACATCATATCTAAAGAATTTAAAAATAATACTCTCCTATCGATAATGACCACACCTATTAGAAAAAAAAATATATTCCTTGGAAAATATCTGACAATCTTTTTAATTATCACTTTTTTTGAGACAATAACATTTTTTTTCTCTATAGGTCTTTCGGTAAATTTATACAATTTTCCATTGTCAAATAGTACAATCTGGGTTGGATATTGTGTAATTATTTTAATTACTCCCGTAACTTTAGCAATATCTTTTATGTTGTCCCTATTTCTTAGGAATACTATTCAAAGTTTTGTTTTACATCTGACATATATATTTTTGGGTGAACCTTTCTTAAGAAAACTTAATTTAAGTAATATTACTATCCGTTTTCTAATGGATTCGCAAATTAATTACTTAAGACCAAAAACTATAGATGGGAATACTGTGGAATTTATTTCTCTATTTAGACAAATTTATCCAGAATTGCTAATGCCCATATTTCTCATCATTTTAAGTATAATTGTTTTTGGACAAATTGATTTGAAAGATAAATGATGATTCAAACAATAAAGATGATTATGTGCAATGACGTATTCTGAATATATGTACTTCAAATTATGAATAAATTTTTTTTTTTTTAATCCTTTCTTTTCTGAACTAAATAAGCGAAATTCTTCAACTCATGAACTTCTCATAACAGAATTTCGTTATGAAAACTTTGGATTTCATTTTGGTAAATTTTTATTATTGATTTGAAATCTACATCAGGAGAAATATAAAATCCCTGTCTTCCAACGTTTCGTAAAACGCATCTTGCTCATGCTATGGCGAAGTACGGTCCTTCGAATTTTTACATGAAAAAGATCCATTCGGTGAAAAATATTAATAAATGGACCATGCAACGGTTGGAAGGCTATTATATGGTGAAATATAACACATTAAATCCGGCTGTTGGCTATAACATGCGCATTGGAGGCAGTGGAGGGTTCAATACAGAAGAGCAAAATGAAAAAACAAGGCAATCTAATACGGGAAAAAAGCAATCCGAGGAAACCTGTCGAAGAAAATCAAAGAGCTCAAAAGGAAGAAAAGCATGGAATGGAGGAAAAAATTTATCTCAAGAACATAAAGATAATATTGCTGCTTCTCAAATTGGTAGAGATGTGTCAGATAAGACTCGAAAATTATTGAGCGAACTTATTAAGGGGGAAAATCATCCTAATTGGAAACAGAAATTACCTGAAGAACATTGTAAACATATTTCCGAGGGAAAATTAGCAGCCAACATTCGAGAAACAGTCCCTCAAGTCGACAAACAATGTTCCACTAAGGAAATTTCTTTTTTTGACTCTCACCATCTGGCAAACAAGAATAATTCTTCTGTTCAATCCGATATTCAAGCCAAAAAGGATGAATTAATAGATCATATTAAAGCAGGTAAAACCTATAAAGAACTCTGTGACAAGTTTAATATTTCTCAAAATTATATCCGAAATTTCATGTATTGGGCCGAAGGAACCCGAAATTTATCTGATATTCGAAAAAAGTATCACGTTTCAAAAGGGAAACTTGATGATCGCAATAAAAAAATATCTCAATCTAGTACAAAAGACTATGAATATCTGAAAATTCCAGAGAATGATCTATCGACTCAATTAAATCAGAATTTATCTCACGCTCAACTCAAAGAACATTTTCATCTCAATAACTATCAATTGAAGAAATTATTCGAGAAACACTATGGTAAACATCGACTTGTTGATGTACGCGAACTTTTGAAGGAGAAAAAACAGAAATCCAAATCCAAAAGGAAGATAAAGAGACTAAACTAAGCGTTTATATATAATCCATTTCATTAAACATCTTTGCTCATTAAAAGTTTTGTTTTAAATTCTTTCCTTTTATCACATACTATGGAACAATATAACCATCTCTTACAACATGTGTGTTGGGGATTCTCAACCGAAGAATATACTTTTGACGAATTCCAAGTGGAAATTGAACTTTACAATCGGGATGTGGATCCGAAACATCCTTGGAATCCAGATCAAATTGTTTTTCCCTATCGAGAAATCGTGCTAGAAGCCCCCCAAGGAGATGAATTTCTTAGTATCCATAGCTTGCGACCGGATGGTTTTTCTGCTCTTGTTTTAATGTATGATGTGCATCATTGGTATCGCGAATACTTTCACTTGGATCCCCACCATTATTTCTTTGAAGGGTTATCTCGGATTAAAAAACCGACATCTATCCCTTCTTTTTTCATTCTAACCGGAAGTTGATGATCTGTTTCCGATGTCTCCGTTAAATTAAAATAATTCACTATTCCAGATAATTGACCCAAATTCGTCCCTTCCTTTCTTTTCGGGTTTAAATAATCTTGAATGATCACAATACTATGGATTACACCCACCTATACTACTCCCCTTATCGGGTGCATTCCCGCACCACATGGTTGAAATTTATTCAAGCTTGCAAACGAATCTACCGAAAAATGCCCCGATATTCGTATACTGCAGCTCCCGAATATTGGAGATCTCCACTCTTTCTGGATGGAGATTATCAATACAAAAAACCAAAATTCAATTCACGGATGGTTGTCTTTGGAGGTGGGGATGGAACTCAACGCTATTATGATGACGATGATCAAGAATGGTATAATCGGGATTCCCATGATTTAGCAATGGATCCTTTGGAAATTCTTCGGGTTAAACCCCTTTGTCTAACCATTGATATATGCGACATTGTAAATACAGGACGAAGACCCTATGGTATGATGGTGGAAGCCTGTTTAATATTATACCGTTATTTTTTTCCTGAGGTTGTTCTTTGTTTTAGCGGTCAAGAAGGTGATTGGGATCAAGCCATTGGATTAATTTCAGAAAATTTTGATATTAGCTTTGATACCCGCCTCAATTATATTCCATTTCCTTCCTTTGAAACAATGCAAAATTATCAAGAAAGCTTATGGATCGAAGATTGCTTAATTCAGATCTTTGAAAAAATCTTACAAAACTCAAAATTGGACCCGATGGAACATAATTTCATTAGAATTTATGCCAATTTATCCTTTCGTGATTTCTTAGAACGGAGACTTCATCAGGATAAACGCATCAAAGAAGATATCTCCCACTTGGACAAAAATAATGCCATCAATATCGAAAATGGTTTTTTTATCATAAGGTAGAAAAAAAAAGATAAATAATAAGTTCTGATTGCTCAGACTTAGAATTTGATTTCGCCGAGTTTGGCACGCTCGTCCACTAATGCTTGGACAACTTCAGGGTTAGCTAAAGTCATTACGTTGCCAATATCGCCTTGGAGGGCAATAGCCTTTAAGACACGTCGCATAATCTTTCCGGATCGGGTCTTTGGTAACGCATCAGAGAACATGATGACTTCAGGCTTCACAGCAGGTCCAGCCATCGCACGTACGTGTTTCACAATGTCGGTTTTTAATTCTTCATTTCCTTCTACTCCGCTCATTAAGGTTACATAAGCAAAGATGGTGGATCCTTTCATTGAGTGTGGGTATGGACAGACTGCACTTTCGGCAACTGCATCGTGGGAGTTAATTGCTGCTTCCACTTCCGCAGACCCTAAGCGATGGCCAGACACCTTGATTACATCATCGGATCGCCCTAAGATAAAGTAATAGCCTTTTTCATCAATTTGAGCATAATCACCAGTGAAGTAATGGTTCTTGAATTTGGTTAAGTAGGTGGACACGAATCGGTCATGATCTCCCCAGACGGTTCGCATTAAACCTGGCCATGGCATATCATAGGCAAAGTAGGCTTGGGTCATAGGAGTGTTGATTTTTTCACCTTCTTCATTTAATAATACTGGATTGCATCCGAAGAATGGGAATGTACAAGATCCAGGCTTCATTGGGGTAATAGAGCCAAAATTGACCATCATATAAGATCCGGTCTCTGTTTGCCAATAAGAATCGACAATTGGACGACCGACTGGTTTTTCTCCACCAGTTCCTTTTCCTACAACATCCCAGTACCACTTCCACTCAGGCCAGTTGCAGACTTCTCCTACGGTGCCTAACATTTTAAGCTTGGAGAGATCCCATTTATTTACTTCTTCAGCTCCGTATTTCATGAGAGCACGAATAGCGGTTGGTGCGGTGTAGAAATGAGTAACACCTAATTTTTGACAAATTTCCCAGAAACGACCTTTGTGTGGCCATGTGGGGGTACCTTCATACATAACGGTTTTAGCACCGAGTGCAAGAGGGGAATAGATGATTTGAGTATGACCAGTAATCCAGCCAATGTCAGCGGTGCAGTACCAGACATCACGATCTTTTGGTTCGGCACCTTTGAGGTCTAGAAGACAAGAGTAATCCCAGACGTATTTGTTGGTGGACATTCCATAAACGAGGTAGCCTCCGGTGGTATGCACAACACCCTTTGGCTTGCCGGTGGTTCCACTGGTGTAGAGGATGAAAAGGACATCTTCAGAATCCATTGGTTCACATGGGCAATCGGCAGATTGTGTAGCCATTAAAGCAGAGAAATCAACGTCTTTTTCATATTCGTAGGTTGGATTGCCAGTAACTTTGACAACAGCAACATGTTCGATGGATGGACATTGTTCAATAATACCTTTCAAGTTAATTTTCATTGGTTTGGCTTTGCCAGCTCGTTTGACTTCATCAGCCACAACGAGGACTTTACATTCAGAATCATCAATTCGGTCTTTCACTGATTCAGCAGAGAATCCACCAAAGACGATAGAGTGAATGGCACCGATTCGGGCACAGGCTAACATAATAATGGCGAGTTCAGAAATCATAGGGAGCCAGAGGCAGACACGATCTCCTTTTTTGACACCGAGTGATTTCAATGCGTTGGCTGCTTTGCTAACTTCATCCTTTAATTGGCTGAAGGAATAAGATTTAATAGTATCATCTTCACCCATCCAGATAAGGGATTCTTCATCACCAAAACCTTTTTCAACCCAGCGATCAATACAATTGTACGCAACATTGAGTTTCCCTTCGGTAAACCATTTGCCTACAAAGTCATCATCGGTGGAACCAGTCCATACTTCTTTATAAGGAGTAAAGAAGTCAACCATTTTAGCTTCTTCAGCCCAGAATTCGCGTGGTTTTTCCACGGAATGTTTCCAAATTTTCTTGTATTCTTCCATGTTTTTGACACGTGCGGTGGTCGCAAGCTCAGGGGAAGGATAGTAGAGTTTTTGTTTTTCTTTATCACTTTCAGACATGATGTTATTCACTCTTTTTAATTCATTACGAGAGATATTAGTATAACCGTTACCCAAATGGATGCGGTCGTACTAAGAGTGATTAAGAATTCGTTCGTTTTTATTTAAAATTTGTGAAACGATTTTCATTTGACACCCTTAAAAACGAAAAATCGCATGTGGTTCATCGGAATGTGAAAAAAAGATGATCATTTTGCAACAAAACTTTAAAGTTTGATATGAAAGGCTGTGATTTTGGTGGGAAGTGATAACCGATCGGGAATGGGAGGGGAGAGGGGAGGGGGAACAATGAGCGGAGAAGGATCATTGGAAGAGCTAAAATGATCGGGGATTGAAGAAAATCATGCAAGAAGTGTTGAAGGGAGGATCATGTAAGGAGGGGAAAAGGATCATGGAGAGATCCGAGGGGAAAGAAATGGGTGGAATGCGAGAGAAAACTGATCGGAAAACGAGAAAAAGGGGCATTTTGGAGGATCTTCCTCAAAGATCACCTCGAAAAAGAGGCGGATGGAAATTTAAGCGGATGCAAAAGGAATTTTCACCATGGGCGGGAAAATGTCAGCCTCGATCTTTATATAGGAGAAGATGCAATAGATTAGGAAAAAGCAGCGAGAAAATGGTAAGTTCGAGAGTGAAGGAAAGAAGCCAATGGGAAAAAAATACGTGTTATTTTGAATTAATTTATCTCCCAGCTCTTCGAATATGAGATAATGTATGCAAATTTATATTTTTTTACCAAATGTGGCTATTTCTTTGGATGTCCAATCTTGAAAATCGGTATCGAGCTTTTCAAGAAAATTGGTTAATCTATCATCTCTATTTAGTTGGAAAGTTTTTTGGAATTTAAGAAAGAGTTGATAACGTTCATTTAATTCTTTTTTAAGAACAATAAAGGGCCATTGCTGAAGTTCCTGGAGTAATTCATCAAATTTACAAATAAGAAGATCGTATTGCTGTGATTTAATTAAATGGGAGGTGGCGTTAATTCTTTCTTGAATATCTTGACGTTTTTCACAAATTTGTTGTTTTAATTCGGTGTGAATTGATTTTAATTCAATAATTAGTTGAGGATTGTTAAGTAAAGATACATCTGCATTCTCAATTTCATGCAAAATAACCTGAGTTTTTCGATATGCTTCAATATATTGTTGATCGTCTAATAATGCATGAATTTGGGTGGAATTTTGACTTACACGTAGATTGAGATGATTTTTCTTCAAAACGGGTTTTAAATGTTCTTCCAAGATTTTTAGACATGAGCGATTGATTTTGGATCTTACCGATCTGTAAAGATTACTAGATTCCTCAAAATGACCTGCATCGCATAAATCCTGAACATGTATTAAGTGAGATTGATTTTTTCGTAGAAATTTCTGCCAAAGCTCTTCTTTTGTCTGCCTTTTCTTGAGATTTTCGATGATTGTACTAAGTATCATCACACATAGGATAATGGATGAGAGGGAGAGGAATATAACTAACCCATCTTGATTATAGCTTGCTTCATTTTTCATTGTAAATTACTTTTTGGATTCTTATATCGATTTTGCTTTCGTCATATAGCTGAAGGGATTATACCAAAATCAATCATTTCCATAATATCCACAAGAACCCATATGGAGAGGGAGGAGGAGCGCAGAAGGGAAATTGAACAACAATTAGTTAATGGCTGTGAAGTTGAGATATCATCATGTCATCAATGCGTTTACGCAAAAGCCATAACAAAAACAAGCGGTGGTATCTTGAACAGATATAGAAGTAATTGTAAAAAACAGATGGGTTTATTTTGTTCCTAATCCAGAAGAGTTGAGGGAACAAGGAATTTAAAAAATTTGTACCCATGAAGATTTAGATCGTTTTTTTTTGATTTTGGTATTTTTTCACTACAATAATCAAGATTGGGACAGCAATGACACCAAGAGAAGCGAAGAGCCAATATCCCCATTTGAATGAAGAAGTTTTTAGGGAGTCCTCATATTTTCCAAAGATATTAGAAATACCATTTTGTGTGAAGTAATTATCAATTAGATTAATATTGGTTGAATTGACAATATTAACACCGTACTTTAAATTATGAGAGATATTATTCTCTTGGACGAGAACCTTATCAACTTCATCTAACAGGATCCCATTTTCAATATTATTATTAAGCAGATTCCCCCAAATGGAGCAATTAATTGTTTTCCAGATCGAAATCCCTTGTAGTGTAGAATATTCGACAATATTTTGGAAAATAGAGACATTTTCTACGAATTTAATAGTCTCACTTGTTAAGACCCCGTTACTATACCATCGTTCTTCAGATCCAGATATCACAATTCCTAGGGTATTCTGTTTGATATGATTATGAGAAATAGAAATATTCTTAGAATTTCCAGTGAATATAATTCCAGGGTTTTGATTAAGGATAAGAGAATTCCCATCAATGTAACTGTTATTTACATCTTTCATTTTAATTCCACCAGCAGTGGATTTGAATGTTGAGTTCAACACGCTGATGAAATCGCCACCGAGAACAGTGATAGCTATATTGTCATTCAAGTAGTAGGACGAATTCGAAATGATGATATGGCTGGAATTATATATGGCTGTTGGGAAAACACTCATTTTAAGAAATGTACAATTATTAATATGGACATTCTTACTTCCATGGATGTAAATTCCACCACTAGGATCTCCCGGCCATGAATAACTGGAATAACTATACTTAAAAGAGCAATTTTCAATTCGTACGTGTTTATTGGAGTAACTAAAGCGTATATATAATTCATACTCAGGTCGATAGTCCTGTATGTTCAGACTTAAATCTTTCAAAATATACGGATCTTGCTCAGTTCCATTGCCAAATAAGTGGTTTTTTAAATCTAAAGCAGAAATAATCCCCTCGTCCGTAAATTCTATCAGTGGATCAAACATAAATTCGTCAGATGATGCAATAATTGTAGAAATAACTTTATTTCTCTGAGATGTACTATCAAAGGAAACACCCCCTACTGATATGGTAGATCCTACAATAATTAATAGAAAGGCGAATGAAATCCAGTTTCTTTTAGGTGTTTTTAACATAAGTATTTTTCTCTCCTGAATATAGTTCGGTATCAATTGTTGTTTCGCAGTTAAACTGAATTTGAAATTCAAAGAAATTATACCATCCACCACTAATGGATCTAGACCGAGAGTAAGAGTATTTTCCCTCATTCGCAATAATCACAGTGGATTCAAGATAGAACGAATCATCGAGCCAGATCGTATGATTATTTATATCTTCTCGAATTGAGGTCAAGGAATTATTTCGAATTTCATTAAAATAGACAATATTTTCTATTGAATTTGAAAAGAAAAGACCATAAAATTTATTCATATTGATGATATTTTCTGAAAGGCATATCTCTCGAGAGCTGAAAATAGAAACTCCGTTTTCTTGATTTTGGGAAATGATGTTTTCAATTATAAAACAATTATCATCAGTTCCTACAATTAATATGCCAGATGCATCATTATTTGAGATCTCGTTGGATTGAATATTAATATCCTCACAATTTGCTGTATTTATCCCGTTTTTAAAATTGTGTGAGACGACATTGTGGTAAAATTCCCCACCAGTTATATCCCATAGTTTTATACCATCCCCATTTCTTTCGAGAAGATTATTATTGAACTCTAATATGCGAAGACTACATAATGATGCCCCGATTCCATTTGAAATGAAGGAATTGTCATGGATTTTAATTATTGTCCCATAATTTGTGAAAATGCCAAACTTCTGATTTTGAAACCGAGATTTTTCGATCTTTACATAGTCAGAATTCATCAAATAAATTCCAAAATTAAAGTTGTCTGTGAAATTTACATTTCTTATAGAAACTTCAGTACATTTTCTTAGCAAGATACCTGATGTTTTTGCAACTGAAAAATCTCCGATTGAAATGTTGTGGCAATGATAAGCAAATATTGTGGAATTATCTAAGGGATCAGTAAAAATTAAGTTGGATTGATTAAATAGAAATACTAAATTTTTTCCATTTATTCTATTTGAGTAAAATTGAGATCTATCTTCGAGGAGAGCTAAATTTGTATATGTATCCAACAATAATGTAGAGTTTTCCATTTGATTATTCGAGAAATACACACTAGTCGCATCAGATGCTTCAAGGCTTGAATCACATTGATCAAATATATTATTATTCATGTTTAAGTAATCTGAATAGTGTGCAAAAATTGCATTAAATCGGTAAGTGAAATTTGAGTGGGTTATGTTGATTTGTTTTGATTCTTCTATCCAAATTGCAGATGCAAATTTTTGATTTTTTAAATTAGAAGTAAATGAGAGACGATCTAGATTAATAGATGAGCAATTATGTAGTACCACCCCATAACTATCAGAAATAAAGTCAATGCTTGAAATATTCACATTGGAACAATTATTAAGCACAAGTAAACTTCCAGAGGTGTCGTGATATTGAAAATCTTTTTGATTTTCTAGATATGTGAGAGCACCACCGTTATATGTGTTACTTGAGATATTTGAATTATTTTGACTTTTTAAAAAAAGTATCGAACAATTAAGAAGTGAGTTGTATGATACATTATTATTATTAGAACTTTCCAACCGAAGACCATGTAATCGAAAGCCAGCAGGTAATCCAACGGTATTATCAAGAATTGAATTTTGATTTGATTCGAATAAAGCAATACCTCTATAAACCCTTTGTAATTTATTATTTGATTTAGCTAAGAAAAATTCATTATTTTTGATCTCATTCAATGGACTTCCGCGCAATGATATTGCATTTTGTCCATCCGACCCATAATTGTCAAATATTTCACAATCTGTAGAATTATATAATTTTACTGCTTGATAAAATTGGAAAAAAACACTGCTTCTGATCTGGATTTTTTTAGATTCAATTATATGAATTGAATCGAGACATTGAATAAATGAACAATTTGAAACTTCAATATTTTCAGAGTTTATTAAAGAGATAGCATCTGAATATCCTTGAAAAGTACAATTAATAATTTTAACAAAACGAGTAATATTGGTCAAAGATACAGCAATATTATAGGCAAAAGAAAAAGAACCGTAATGGGGATTGTAATTCTCGGTAGTATTGAAAACGAGGTTTTTCAATTGATAAGAATTTTCATCATTTAACCCTGTCTTGTTGGAGTTCTCAAAAAAGGAATCAAGTGCGGAATTATTTGTAAAACAGAGAGATTCAAGTATTTGAGGTTTATTTGGAGGAGTTTGATCTTCTATGGAATTTTTGGAATTATGAAGAATAATTGGTATTGTTATTGCCGATGCAATAATTATCGATAGTATAGTGATAAAACTGATTTTCTGCTTTTTGGAATATGTGTGAACCAATTTCACAGTGAACTCACCTAACTAAATATTACTGAATAACAATAATAAATTTGACGGTAGTAAACCACCAATAATACCAAATATTGAAAGAAAAAATATTTACAATTTAAAAACTCCTTTGATTTTGTAGAAATATTAATCGTGGAGTAAAATAACAAAGGAAGCGGAAAATAGGAAAAGGAACATCATGGAAAATTCTCATTTACGCCCATTGTGAAAAAATCACGGATAAAGAGTTGAGTAGTCCCTATAAAATTTTCACAATGGGCGGAAAAAAGCCAGTGATAATCTTTATATGGGAGATGAAGTGGTAGGTTCAGGTTTTGATACTTCTATTTTTTTTTACCGAGATGGAGTCCGATATTGGTATTCCATTCCTCAAAATCGTCATCCAAGTCTTCAATATATGAGGTTAAAGACACCTTTGTGTCTAATTGAAAAGTTTGTCGAAAATTGCTCAAGGTTTGCACTTGTTTTTTTACAACAGAAAGGAGATCAGTGAAATCCCATTTTTCTAATTTATTCTGTAAGTGAGCAAAATCGTTGAGTGCTTGGTCATATTGTTGGTCTTGGACAAGCAGAAGTATTTCAGATAATTTGGAACTATATTCAGCATGAGTTTGATCTTTTTCATTTTGGAGGAATTTGTATTGAGCTTGTAATTCTTGATAAAGGGAAGGATCTTGAAGAGGCGAGGAATTTTGGTCGATCTTTTCCATTAATGACTGAATGGTTTGATAGGCATAAGAATATTCAGCAGCATTAATCAGTTCTTGAACATGGTTCTTTTGTTGGATGATAGAAAGATGAAGATAAATCTGTTTTTGAGTGAAACCTAGAAAATCGGTGAGTTTGGAAATTAGATTGGACTCGATATTTGACTCCAAGGTTCGATAAAGGTTGAAGGCGTCTTCATAGTGATACTGGGAATAAAGGGATTGGAGTTCATTTAATTGGGTGTGAAATTCATGCTGAAATACTTTCCATTGGCGATCGATGCTCTTGCTTTTTATCAAGGAGTTAATTTTTTTTAAATATACAAGACTCAATAACGCGAGAAGTAAAATAACAAGTAATATGAAGACCATTAAATCACCATTATTATTCGATGGAGAAGAATTGGAATTAGTTAAAGAAGCTGTAGTGGTGGAAGTAGATGTTGTTTTAGTAACATAAGATAGAGGAAAATGGGAATTATTGTTAAAGAATTGATAACCGATTGCATAGAGTTGAGCTTGGAAGATTTCAATATTATCTATAGAATTTTCTTCGCTACCAGTAAAGGTATTATGCCCAGATCCTAAAAGACGATAGGTTTCAGCACAATTATAAAAATAGTTACTGTAGACTTGGGCGGAGGATGAAAATAGATCAATCGCGAATTGAATATCAAGCAGACAATTATTGAAAACGATGCTATGGGATGGATCGATATTCAAGAATTGAATTCCAAAGGTACCTCCGTTGATATAATTTTCATGAATTGAAATATTTTGGGATCCATCTTCAACTCGAAGATTGGGGAAATTGTTCGTAAGATAAGTTCTCTTAATTTCAATGGACGTGCAATTGGAAACGATGATTCCCAAATCAAATCTTTCGAGGATAGATTCTTGAATTAGAACATTTTCACAATTTTCAAGTTTCAATCCTACATCGTAGGGGGAAAGACCAGTATATTCGGATGTATAAATGAAAATGTGATTTAGGATTAAGTATTTGTCAGTATTTTTAATGTGAATTCCCGATCCACTTTGCAATCCTTTTCGATAGTCATTGATGATATAAGGATTTTGAGCAGTGCCATCGCCCGATCCATAACAATAGGCAACTAATTCGGAATTACCATCTATAGTTAGAAAATATTGAGTATCATCTGTGGAAGCAGAACTTCGAAAAATTTGAGAAAAAGTAGAGAGATAGACGGTCAACAATAAAAGAAATGTAAATATAACATTTCTGGAAGACTGAAAGACAGAAAATCGTCTTATGAATAATGTAATGATGTCTTTTTCGAATCGCTTCATAATTAATTTATTAGTATAAATTTGTATTAATAAGTGTTCCGAAATAACAAATGGAATAAAAATTTTAGATTGAATGATACACGGAAAAAAAGAAAACTAATTGAGTGAATTTTAAAAACTTAAAATTTACCGTTTTTTCGTTTTTTTCTTAATTCTGCTTCCCACTTCCGACGTTTATCCCAAAATGCTTTTTGTCGTGGATTTAAAGCAATCTCTTGAAGTTGACAAAAACCTGAATCTCGTGCTAGTTTAATCCACATAGAGTTTGTTTTAAACTCCCTTCCAGTTGAAAATGCACTTAATTTCGTCAATAAGTCAGTTCTACCTAATTTATATGCTGTAATTGCTCGCATTAAATCCAGTATATATGTTAAGGTACGATGAAGGTGGGCCATATTCAATCCACGAGTATTTAATCGTTTTTGATTATAAAATGTAGGGTTTGCAGATTGACCTGCTTCAACTAAAGGTCGTTGAGCATACATTAATAATATGTCTTGCTCTGTCCATCCAGGTGGAAAATAATCGGAATTAAACCAAAATCCTTTTTTTAATTCCCGAGTTGGATGAGTTTTAAGGTGTTTTGGTGCACGAAGCAAAGGAAAAATGCCCCGATCTTGATAAAATTCCAGACTTTTCTTACAATACGTACCTGTATCACCCATCACCATCTTCCACTCTCCAATTTTAAGATTATTAAAAGCGGTAAAGGTTTTGCGGGATGCTGGTTTATCGTTCATATTGCCTGGAAAAGTCTCAAAATGTATTGGAAGTGCCCGTTTCCAGCTCCCACAATACGCATAAAGTGTCCAATGAACAAATCCAACACCAAGCTTCTTCCCTGAATGACGATAATATCCAGCATCACTATCATTATACTTTGTTGTTTTTGAATTTTTATTGTTGTTACAGTTCGTTCTGACAAATTGACCATCAAAAATCATGATTCTAGGAATGATTATCCTAAGATCAATAGCTTCACGAACTAAGTTATGAAAATAATCCATGACTCGGGAAAGAGGGATACGATTCATAATATAACTGATATCATCCGCGGAGGGAAAGTAGTAAGAATCATGTAAAATCCCCTTCAAAGGATTATCACCAATAAAATATGACATTTTTTCTAAACCTGAATAATCTTTGAATCCAAGCGGCGACGAAGTAGTTCAAATGCGATAATATCATGAAGGAACATTCCTTTGAAATGAACTCCCTGTATCTCCAATTCATCTTGAATTTTATCAAAGTAACTAAGATCATTCATTTCAAAGATATGATTGAAATATCCTGAAAATTTTGGTAGCGTGTGGAGCATATCCCACTCTGACTGCGGAAGTATGCCTTTTGCATAATCATCATAAGTTGTTTGCCCAAGATTGCGAAATCGCATGAAGTACTTCCGTTTGGGAAGAATATGTGCAATATTTCCGTATATATAATGCTCTAATCGTGTTTGGGATTTAGAAACTATCAATGAAGGGGCTTTCCGGGCGTGACGCTTGAATGGAAACCATTTAAATTTTTTATATACATAGCGATATGTCTTTGGAATCCACATTTCAAGTATTTGAGTTGATTTCAGACCGATATAATCATGTAACTGCATTTGATATATTGAAGGCCGTCGTCGATATTTGAATATTAGAATAGCTGATGCACCCCAGATATTGAATATATTAGTGTAAGGAAAACAAGAATAAAATTGTTTTGGTTTTTATATTATCTAAAATCTTGAAATTGGGCATGATTTTATGCTCATCATCAGATCATTTAAGATCCACTAATTTGGCCTAGCAAACGGGAAATTTTGTGAATGCTAAAAAACGTGTCCACTTTTGCTCGACAAAATTAAATGTGGTATAAAATGGGGGATTCAAAGCCAATGGGTGATAAATTACTAAAAAAAGTGAAAATTACAAAAAGTACGATTCACTCAATTAATTCTTTTTTCCTAGATGATGGGTGAAATTTGCATTCCATTCAGTAAAATTTTCGTCAAGATTTTCAATGTAAGCTCCAATATCATCGGATTCCGAACTTCTAAATTTATTAAAGAATTCTGCATAGATTTGTTGCGGTTTGACTACTTCTTCTTCTAAATCACGAAAACTCCATTTTTTTGGTATCCTGAAGGATTTGGAAGATAATTTCATCGACTTGAGGATATTGACCTTCGTGAATTAACAGGGGAACGGAATCTAACCAAGACACCACTTTTCCTCGAATTTGACTCAATTTATTGATGCAATTTGATTGATGATCCTTTCCCAAAGACTACATCGAAAAACAGGTGAGTGGAATTTTAAGCAGATGCAAAAGGAATTTTCAGAATGGACGGAAAAAAGTCAGCCTCGATCTTTATATAGGAGAGGATGCAATAGATTAGGAAAAAGCAGTGAGAATATGGTATGTTCGGAATAGAAAGGATTGGAGTGAATGGAGTTAAATATTGTTGCGATAAGAAATAAAAAAATACCAATTTCCAGGAGAAAATAGAAATATGCAGAATATTCTAGTTTTTTACCAACTTTGGATGTTTTTTTGGAAGTCCACTCTTCAAAATCATCATCTAATTCTTCGAGATAATCAGTCATGCCATCATCACTAGAAAGATGAAAATTTCCTTGAACTTAAGAAATAGTTGGAATGTTTTTTGTATTTCAGTTTTCAATAAAAATATTTTCCAAATCCAAGAACCAGATGATAGAATTCAAAAACAGAACTTAAAACAAAATCACCCACGAGCTTTATATAACAATATCACCAAAGTATTAATATCCCTTTAGAAATATGTGAGAGAAATATGGCAAAAGGAACTAATCCCGCAGGCACTATTATAGCCAGCGTCTTGATTACTCTGATTATTTCGGGAGCCGGAATGTATTTTGGATTACCACTTCTGTTTCCCAACATGAATCATGAGTTCGTCGAACCTTCGGATTTAGACGAGTATGCTCAATTAAGTGAAATTGAAGATGATGGGATCGTGGTCCAATCCCGATATATGGAATCGAAAGAAAATGCCTTTATCACTGATAACGATTTAACTCCCACAAAGATGCCAGGGACTGAAATGAATTTCACAACGCGAGGAAACACTAAACTTGCAGTTTCTTTTGAAGCAACGATCTTGTTTCATATGAGCAGTGATTTTAGTATTTCGACCAAGTATAACATGACATTATCCATCAATGGAGAACAAAATAAATCTACCCGATTATCCTATTATTCTTCTTCCCCACTAGGGGATACAACCGAATTTGTGGAAAATGTACATATTGAATTTGAATCAGGACCTCTCTCAGCGGGAACCTATACAATTAATGTATACTGGTATTCTCTTTTAGATGCTTCCTTCGGGTCTACCCAATTAGTAGCCGCCACCAGCAGTTATCAGTACCCGCGATCGATTTATGTTCAAGAATTAAAGGTATAAAAATAGCGAGAGCATATAACCTAATTAAAATCAAAACTATCATCTAGGAGTGTTTGTTTTATTTAATTGTTTATTTTTTTAACCTTTTTTCCTCACTCCTACAACGCGTTTAAATTGAGATTGTTATTTTACGATTTGATTTTTCCCTTTTCTTTTGCCATAAAATTAATCTTTCGTGGAAAATACAAAAGGAATTGTTAGGATCAAAGGCATGCATAGACATCCATCCCCCAAGGATGTTTCTACTGTCTGCTTAAGATGAAAACTTATATATGTTGCCGACAAAAATCTAATTACGGTTGACATCTCATGTCTGCCAATCCTGAAGGTTCTGGAGAACAATTGTTAATTTTTGTGATCCTATCACCGCTCATATCAAA
This sequence comes from Candidatus Lokiarchaeum ossiferum, assembly GCA_025839675.1. Classification (GTDB taxonomy): domain Archaea; phylum Asgardarchaeota; class Lokiarchaeia; order Sigyniarchaeales; family Promethearchaeaceae; genus Lokiarchaeum; species Lokiarchaeum ossiferum. The sequence continues at coordinate 5,985,907 of CP104013.1, read as the reverse complement.
AAAAAGTTTGTCATCTCTGTGCGTAATGCTCCTTGATTCCCTTCGAGGTGGATCAGGAAGTGTTGAGGTCAATCATCTTTCATGGACTTTAGTTAATCAATATAATGGATGGAATGTTGAAGTAGATCAATCATTTGCATCCAAGATTTTGAATTGGCTATTCAATTAAATATTGTCACGCCTTACAGCACATGGTGCAGTTCCTTTTGGGATTTTTTTCACTTTGGTGAAAAAGGCGGGAACAGACCGCAACAGGCAGAACCATCATAAGGAGTGGCAGAACTGTGTCACCGATAGAAAATCCTTTAATTCTCATCATAATTGGGGATAAAAGAAGAAATAAGGCACGTTGCTACAACAACATGCCTTAATACACGAATTCAGTAGACGCTGAATTCGGTGATCTAGCATGAGTCAAAATCCCTCAAAAACTTTTAGGTTACACAAAAAAAAGTGTAAATCCCGTGGATCTCTGCACCTCTCTTCGAATTCAACTTTTATAGAACAGATAATTCGCTTTGGAGTTGGAATGGATGTGCATCGAGACACAGTTGTTGTCTGTATCTGTGCCCAAACGGCACAAAATGAAATTATTGTGGTAAAACAGCATTCCTTCCGCAATGTCCCAACAGGTCTTCAAGAAATGATGAACTTTCTGAAAAAGTACCGTCCAATTTCCCACTATCTAATGGAATGCACAGGGATCTATCATCGCCCAGTGTATCATGCGCTAGAACGAGCCTTCCCACAAGAAAAAGAGAAAATTATCGCAATGAACCCCCTTTTAGTCCATCGTCGTTTAACAGATTTGGGAAACAAACATGACAAAGCAGATGCTCAACGTATGGCAGAGCTATCTTTTTATGATAAATTACTCCGCCCCAGCTACGTTGGCGATCCTCAATTCTTTCATCTCCGGGATTGTCTTCGGAGTTACACTCGAAGCCGACAAGATTCAACTCGCTTTAAAAACCGGATCCACCGTGTGCTTTGCAGCATTCACTTCATGTACAAATTCGATTTGGGCAAGGAATGGTCCTTACAAATCCTTGACTATTGGATCCACCATGGAGGGGTCTTCCAAAATGCATTCCAAGCCCTTCTTTTGCACATGATTGAAGAGGGAATGCCGATCTTGATATTGCAAAAGCATAGCGATGATTTTGCACCTTTTGCATCCGTTTCTCTGACACGGGAGAGTACATTTAATTTAGCACAATTATTGCAGCAATTTCTCGAAGTAGAACGCCATGCTGCCCAATACTTGTTGCAGACAGAGCAATTTATTCTCTCGGATGCCGAATTCACAACCAATTATCAAGCATTACTTACAATTCCATGCATGGGTCCCGTATCGGCCCTGCAAATTTTAACTGAAGTTGGAGATTTTCGTCGTTTCAGAGATTGGCGAGCATTCGCAAAGTTTTGTGGCGTTGTTCCAGAGATAAAAGAAAGTGGAAGTAGCATTAATAAGGGACATGTGAATAGATACACAAATGCCCACCTTCGGAGATCATTGGTCCAGATTGCAAATTTAATAATTAACGGAAAAGCTTCTAGAACAGATCTTGATGAATTTGCTACTAAACAGTACCATTCACGTAAGTTGCCGTTCAAAAAGGCATGCATGAAGGTGGCTTTTAAATTAAGTCGAATCGTGTACAACATCCTAGTGAAAAACATTCAGTATGACCCTCACTATGAGCAAACTCAACAAAAGATGCAAAAACTACTGCGACGGAAAGCACGAACAGGCACTTTACTGCAATCCGCACAAGTGCGTGCATTGCGAAAGGATATAGGACGGTTCTTTGTAAACCATCATGAACACCTCAATTCGAAAAGTCGTTTTCTATTGACACGGGGCTTTACACAGATGATTGACAAGGTGAATAAAAAGGATCTGAATGATAAGGATACGAAGTGAGTAAAACGTGTAAAGGTTAAAAAAATATAGACCTTAGTCCATAATGGGGGCTTCAGGCCCCCTGGCTAAGGTTTTTTTTATTTTATTTTATTTTATCTATTTCTAGATCTGGAAATAATTTTGTTTCGATTTTTGGATTTAAGCAATGTTTTCGTGGTGATGTCGATGTTAGGTTTGTAGAGTTTTGGTTTTGTTTCGAATTTTATGTTTGATTTTTTTTCTGAAAGGTTGAATGATAATCACATCTCTTTCTTCGAATTGATCTCCGAATTCATTAAATTATTAACCCAATAGCCTAGCAATTGATTTGGAATAAGCATTCCGAATTAAAAATTGAAATTAGATCATATTGAGGGACAAAAACGAAAAAAAACTGAAAACACAACCCAGATTTAGATTTTCTGTAACGAAAAGACTTCATCTAGCGACCCATCCAAAGTTTGAATTAACAACTCATCATGCAACTTCAAATCTTGGGAGACCCATAGACTGGGATTATATTGAGCTCTGAAAATCGTTTCATCAGGAGGAATTTGAAATAGAACTTTGTGTGCGACCACATCATACCCGAGATAGATCGCTTTCACAATCCGGGCATCTGGCGATATTTTGATCATGAAGCGAACCTCACCGAACGACTCATCCAAGAAAGTTACTCGAGAGGATCTATTTAACCCCATGTTTTCGAATGTTTCCAAGAAAATTCAACGGATTTTTACCCTCTTTTTTTCCCTCTTGGCTCGAGGTTTTTTCTGAGAAAAGAGAATCTTGATCAATCAAAGCGAAAAGGGAAAATATGGAGAAAGATGAAATAGGAAAAAATGGGATAATTTTCGTGGATATTATCCAGCACACCTTATCGCATGGGTTAGATATTTTAGTTTCAAGCGAGAATGAAATTTGATCAAAGCCCGGGTAAATTCTTTATTAACGGGAGAGGATATTACGCCCCATTCTCAGATTAAAGTTTTAGATTTTTTTCAAAGCGATATAATTTTTTGCGCAAAGATTACCATTCAATTCGGAGATCATCGATGAGGTATTAAGTGGCCCGTAAAAACGCAAAAATACTTAAAAGGGCTAAAACAAGAACTCCAAATCCCCATGGATACAAGGATGAAGTGGGGTCGGTATCCCATTGATCGGGAATCCAATCGCCATTGGTGTTGGCATCAAGCGTGAAAGATTAGATCATAGGAGAAGGGGAAAAGGATCATGGAGAGACCCGTAGGGAAAGAAATGGGTGGAATGCGAGAAATATTTGTTCGGAAAACGTGGAAAAGGGGCATTTTGGTGGATTTTCCTTAAAAAAACTCCGAAAAATGGGCGAGTGGAATTTTGAGCAGAACCAACAGGAATTTTCACCATGGCTGGGAAAAAGTCAGCTTCGATTTTTATTCAAATTATTTTTTTTCTCATTTCTGTGATTCATTTACCGATATAGTAATATTTTTGTATAAATGATGAACTATGAGCTATAGTTCACTAAAAAAAAAAGCAAGGTGTCTGTTTTTAGTGAAAAAAAGGGAATAATTTGTATTATATAATAATATTGATAAAAAAATTAAATAAATTAAAGTTGAAACGTAAAAATTTTTGGCCCAATGGGGGAAAAATAGCATAGATTTAAACAAATTTTTATGAAAGTTAATATTTATGCCCCAATCACTCGAAACTAAAAACGTATTGCCCAGAATCACCTAAACATTTAAATTCTAGGCATAATTTATTTGGTTATGCAAGAAATCGAGACTTATGGATCAATAACAGACAGGGCCAAACATTTATCCAGCTATCTTCTACCAGAACTTAAGAGTGGGTACCCCCCTCAATATTCAGAACAGATATTTGATCAAATTGGCGATTATGAAGAAGTAATTAAAATTCATACACCAGATTTGTATCAGTTGGCAAAAAGTTTAGCAGATGAACTAAATGTCGATTATCGACGAATTATAGCCTTTGAATTTACCCCCATGCGTTTTCAAACAGCGTGCCAACTGATAGCGATTGGGGGAAAACACACCAAAGATGGTCAACCATTACTGGTGAAAGTGCAAGAATGGAGGAATGAAGATGCCGGTAGTCTTCGCCTGTGTTATAGTAAGGCCTCACAAAAATTGCAGCACTTTGGAGTAACTTTTCACTGGCCGTTATTATCCCGATACGGAGGTATAAATGAATCGGGTTTGGCGATCTCCAATGTATCTGCGTCTTTTGATCATAAAGATCCCGGGATCATGGCCAATATTGCTATACATCATATGCTTGAAAATTTTCATACGGTTCAAGAAGCCGTGGAATATCTTCAAAACATGCCGAAAGTATGGGGAGCAGTTTATTTAATAATGGATAAGGACAGTACCATTGCGAAAGTAGAAGTACACTATAAGAAAACGAAAGTAACTTATTCAACTACAGGATTTGAATATGTTAGTCTCTTATATGATGATCCTGAAATGTTAAAATTTGTAAGTCAAGATAGATACGAAGGCTGCTATGATTTAACAGTGAGTCGAAAGAAACGGATGGTCCAATGGTTGGAGGAAAATAAGGGAGATATCACCCCAGACAAAATTAACAAATTATTGCAGGAACATGAACATAAAATGTGTGTGCATGATCTGGAAGGCTTAGCCATCTGTTGGGCCTATATCTTGAAACCCGGGCAGAAAAAAGCCTTGGTATGTCAAGGACGTCCATGTGAAAATGAATTTAAGAGCATTGCAACGGAAATATAAAACATTCAAATTCGACTAATTTTATTTTTTTCCCGTTATAACAGAAATGAGACAAAAATACGGATTAATTTTTTTAAAATGGAAAGTAGGAAAAAATGTGGGGAATTTGAAGCGTGTTTTGCCTTTGAATTGTGGAGAACCAACCAAGAAATGAAAGGAAAATGGATATATTTTGGAGAAAATTGTAAGTTAATCATTTCAAGGAAAAAAATTGGACTAACTTCTTGCTTATTTGCCACCATATCTTATCCACGGATTAGGAATTATGGTTTTAAGGAGAATGTAATTTGATCAAGGCTTTAGTAAATTCTTTATTGGCGGGAGAAGATATAACGCCCCATTCTCAGAGTAAAGTTTTGGATTTTTGTCAATGCGGTATTTTTGTGTCGCAATAAATGCCATTGAATTTGAAGATCTTCGATGAGAACTTGATTCATCCGCAGAAGCAAAAATAGAGCAAGAATTGCTATAACAGGTAGTCCAAATCCCCATGGATACCAGGCTGAGAGCGGATCGGCATCCCATTGATCGGGGATCCAATCGCCATCGGTATCGGCAACAAGCGGATTCGTACCATTCCCATATTCCCAGCGATTTAAGAGAGTATCATTATCAAAATCAAGAGAGCCATCATCCAATAAAGGATTTAAATCGTAGAAAACCTCCCATCCATCAGCCATCCCATCACGATCCGAGTCCCACCTATTGGGATAAGTATGATTTTGAAATTCCCAATAGTTGGTTAGTCCATCAGCATCGAGATCCATATTGCCATCTATTGTAGATGGATCAAGACCATAGATTCGTTCCCACCCATCAGTCATCCCATCGGAGTCGGTATCAAACCCCGGATCTATAATATTCATCATACCAATACTATCAACCAGAAAGAGATAATCGGTAAGGACAAAAGATTTTTGGAAAGGGCGAAAACTTGAATAATCGCCATCGGAATAAGGATACTGAAAATAGAGCGACGATGTATAGAAAATGGAACTATAATTGGAAATATCATATACTGTTAGACCATCACCCGATCGAGATGAATACAGATAGTTTCCCACAACTTGCATCTTAGTGAACTCATCATATCCATAGGTCAATTTACTGAAGCGAGTTGATCCTAAAAGTTCGATAGACAGCGGATTAGAAATATCAAGAATATCAAATTCACCCTTTTTTCCAAGGAAAAGGGAATTCTCATGCGTAAAAAACGAAAAAACTTGATTTCGCCACGATTTCTCATCATCCCAAAAGGGAGCAGTTTGATTGTAATAATTAATTTGAGTGGGATTAAGGCTATCGGACACGTTAACGCTTTCAAAACCATTGGTTCCATAGGCGATGAATAAATTATTTTGGATGGAAATAATATCATAAACAGATCCTAAAGTGGAATTATATTCAGAAAGAATGGCTGGTTCTGTTGGAAAACTGAGATTGAGGAGAGTAAAACCATCTTGATCCCAAGCAGCAAACCCAAGATCATCTTGGAAATAGAAATGAGAAAACGATCGAGTATGTGGAAGAAATTTATTTTCCAAGATGAAATTTAGAGGATTGGAAATATCAAATATGAACAAGCCTTCATCCTCGGCCGATGCGTATAAAAGGTCATTGGTCAAAGTTAAATCGGTAAAAGTGATATTAGAATGGAGTTCTTGAACCAATTCAGGTTTGATGGGATTGGAAACATCCAAAATGAGTAACCCAAGCGAATTGGTGGCAATGATTACATAGGAATCTACAAGCACAATGTCATTAAATCCTCCCCATGCTTGTTCATAAAAGCGAGTGTCATTCCAAAGAGCTAGGTGATAAAGAGGTAAAAGATCAGAAGATGCTGATTCAACAAAGCCAGATCCATCTATGATGGAGTTTGGTGAATTTAGTACCGACAGACAAAGAAGAAAAATCATTAGTTGTCGTTTTGAATCCATGATCTATTATTAACAAAAAGGGTATATAAATTTCAACTCTGTCGAAAAAAAACAAAGGAAGAAGAGGTGAACAACTCGAGAGGGATAATTGGAAAAAGAGGAATAGAGACATTTCATAATTATTTTCAGAGAGTATCAAAATAAAAAACAGAAGGAAGAAAATTTAAACCGTTTCAGAAAATATTTTCAAATTAGGGAGAACAAATAGACAAGTTCATTATGTTGGGGATTTACTTAAAAGATCGGAAAAATAGATGGATTTCCTGGAATTAAAAAAAGAATCTCCAAGGAAATTATTTAAGATGCTTAAGGAAAAAATCTCTAGTAAAGGTGATAAATTCCTGTAAAATTTCCCGATGAAAGTGGTGTTCTGCGCGAGGAATAATCTTTATGCGGTGATTTGCATCTTGCGGCATTTTATGGAAGGCTTCTTCAGTCCATGCTTGTTGGACTGTTGGATCACAATCGCCTTGCAATATTAGGGTCGGAATAGTAAATTGTTGCAACATAACGTCAGGAGTTCCCAAGAGCGATTCTTGAAAACTTTTCTTATCTATTAACACATCTTGAAAATTTGCCCCCGCCTTGATTGGTTTTCTTCGCAAGGATAATATGAGAGAATACAATTTTCGCTTCAATTTACTGGCCGCTCTAGAAGGATAGAAAGCCGGAGCCCAAAACACGGCGACCTTGCGATCGGGAAGCCGAGCATGGAGGGACACTAATCCCCCCATAGAATACCCCACAGTTCCAATGGTATGATAACCTAGGTTTTGAGCATAGATATAAACATCCTCTAAATCTTGGATGGCATGGGAAATTCTAATGGGTTCGCGAATGTTTTCACCTTGCCCAGACAGATCAAAAGCTAGAACTTCAAACCCGACTTCCAATAATGCAGTAGCCAATTTGTGGTATCTTCCTTTATCAAAATTAGGATTATTATAACCCGCATTTTCTTTATCCCCGCAGTATCCATGAACAAGGATCACTAAGGGGAGTGTTGGATTGAATTGTTCCAAACGGGAATAATGGATGGTGTGTAGATCATAATCACGTTGGTTCGTTATGAGGAATTTCTTTTCCATTGTTTGTTTCAATCTGTTTGGGATTAAAAAGGTTTTTTCATTCGTGCACGGGAATTCAGTGTTGAGTGATAATGCGAATGGATTAATTTTACGATAAAAAAAGTTCAAACTAACAGAAATGATGGAGAAGCATTGATATCATGCATACCTAATTTTATATAACGTCATTTCATATATCACTTGAAGAGATGATCAATCAAATGCCATCTGGAATAACTTTTATATTCATATTTGCAGTATTAATAATTTTGGCGAAACTGATCGCAGATCGGATTCCTAACAAACAAGATGAACTAATCCACCACTTGATGGATATTCATCATAGGGAGATTGAAGAAATCAATCAAGCGATTTCAGAAAAAAAATTTGACCAAGCTTCATCAATTCTTAAAACAGTGAAGAAGGAGTTTCGACTTGAAGATGTCAGTCTTAACTCAACCACTTTAGTTTATCTATCAAAAAAAACTGCAATAAATGTACAATTTTTAGAATTGAAAGATAAAATTGAAACTCTAATTGAACAAAACAGAAAGACAGAAGCGATTCAACTTACCCGAAGATTTAAACAGAATTTATACTCAAAAAAGATTAGCCAGTTTATAGATCAAAATTTGATCGAAGTTATAACCGCACTCCATCAAGATTTACTCGAAGAAGAGGCGAATAAACAAAAAGAAATAAAATCACAACTTAAAAAAATCCCCGAACTGATCTCCTACCATCAATATACTCAAGCAACTCAAATTTTGGATCAAATTTTGCAAGAAGCAATATCCTTCAATTTTCCAAAGATAATAGAAGAAATAAAAGCCAATCAGAAAGTATTAAACGATTTTCAAGCACTTTTCAATGCAGGATCTTCAGAAACAATTGATCACTATATGGACGATTTGGATCATGATTTTGAGTATTGGAAACAAAATGAAAAGAGTGAATTGGGAAAAAAAGTCTAAGAACCTAAACGGGATTTGAGTGTTTAATCTTAATGGAAAAAAGAACAAGAATTTCAACAGTGAAATTGTATTTCTTGATTGGAATCAAAACAATTAAAAAAAGATTGCCTTTTCGATAATTTCTCTTTTATCTAATGAATCTAAACCAATCTATTAATTTCATTTTAATTAGTTTTTGCAAAAGTGAATTTAACTTAGGTAATGTATTATTATCACATGGATAATTTCTTTCAAATTTACCATAATTGAGTTTTCTAAAACAATGAGGGTATAGAAATGAAGAATGCAGAATTCAAAGATTATATGGATTTTCCTTTTGTTGCTTCTCCAAATATTGGGTATCCTGCAATATTAGTGGAAAAAATAGAAGAGAAAGCGATAAACCAGCATCCTAAGTTTGAATTCAAATTAAATATAGTAGCAAAGGAGGAAATTAGCCTAACTCAATTAAAAGACCAATTCAAAAATCAGCTTTTTGCGGTTCCGCTTTATGAACACGATCCTCAAACCCGTAAACTTATTCGGGGCTACCCTATTCCCATTAATTTATCTGATATAAAACAAAACTTATCTCTTTGTATAGAAAACGAGTGTTTACAAGATCTTTATCAATTGAAAGATGATCGTCCATCTTTTCTTCTCCGTCATAATTTTTTTGGGACAAATCGCTGTATTTTTTCTGCAACCGGGACTTTTCAGATTCATCAAGATTCAAAAAACACCACTTTTCTACAAAATCATCCATTTCTGATGTTTGATATTTACCAAACATTTTCAGCTCAAGATACACATAAAGATTATCCAATATACCGAATATGTTATCATTCGTTAGTTATCCGGAAGAAATCTTGGGATAATTTAAAATTCATTCAAATCACCGATCTTCATATTGGAAAGCGATATGATGAATTTTTAGATATTTTATCGAAACATAAGCTGAAGATCAATTTTGATAAACTTCCCCCCTTGATACAGAAACTCGACCTTCAATCGCGTTTTAAAAATCCAAATAATAAATTACGACAATTCATACTCTGGGCCAATTATCGCGCAAGTTTAGAGAAATTAGATGTTATTTTCATGACAGGTGATATCATCGATTATTATCTTAAGAACACAATTCGGAGCAAGGAACTATATAAAATAACGGAATCCAATTGGGAAACATTTCTAAATTTAATTTTGAATGATCCGATCGAATTACGAGAAGGGATTGCCGCAAAAAATATTGTCGAACATGAAGAGTTAGCAGTGCCGTTCTATACGATTACAGGAAATCATGATGTTCGGATATATCCCTACTCATTGCATACTGCAGGACTTTATCGGACTTTCGGACTCCATTTATTGGAGGCACAGACTTTCAAAGATCCATATCCAAGAGCGAACTACAAGGCCTTAGCCGTTGATAAATATTGCCTCCGACCCTATTATCAATATGTAAATCCTTTTGATGATTACTTTATAGAATTTGGGAAAAATAGATTTTTGTTGATGAATTCACGGGGTGAGCGAATCTTGAGAATGAAAGACCTCTTGATGGCCAATCCTGCGTCGAAAGGGTTTTCTGATAGGCAATATTTATTTATGAAGACTGTTACCTCACGAATTATGAAAGAAGATGGGAAAACAAATAATTTTTTTATGACTCACAGCCCGATGCTAAACCCGATAATAAAAAATATCGTTTTGAGAAAATTTCTCAAAATTTTTAAAAAAATGAAATATTTACATCCTTCAATGTTCAAGGAACGCAATTTAAAAAGGTTAAGAACTTCTAATGGTAGAGCAGATCCGCATTTGGAATTCGATTACGGGTCGGTTAGTAGAAATTGGAAAAATACTCTTGCTTTGATGTTAAAATATAACATGATAAATTTAGCAGGGCATACTCATGAAGCTAATGAAATTCGATTTTCTTATTCCCCTCAAGATCTGGGGCGAAGTCAACCTTTTTCAATCTATTATGATGATTATACTTCATTGTATCCCATGGAATTCATTTTGGATCATTTACCCCTAGTTTGTCAAACACCTTCGCTGGGAATTCGAAAATTGTCATCCTCAGAAAAAAGCGGAGCGTATCGAAATATCGAGATTGTCGATGGAAAAATAATAAAAATGGAGGTAAAATATCTTTCGGACATTGAAATTGACCATCAAAATATATTTTTATTTTAGCAGTAAAAATAGAAGTGTTATTATTCAACGAGAAGATTCAATTTAGTATCTGGTGAAGAAAAAAAATAGAAAAACCACATTCCAAGCAAATTCAATCAAACAATGGAAAATCCTTTGTTGACCTACTTTAAAATTTTTTTCAATCTTCGCCAATTCTGAGCAAATTTTAGCCAGCCATATATTTTAAAACCAACTTTATGCCATATTTGACATTGGCGTGCTGTGCTTTCAATAATAAAGATCAAGGAAAGGTAAATATCGTACAAATGGTCTCTAACTCGAGTTGATTTATCACTAAATGAGAAAGATCCATAGCCTTCTAAAAAAGCATGGTTTCGAAATTCATTGCGGAAAAACAATTCCATAAGTGGATCACCCCACATACCTCGTTCAAAATCAATGATACCCTCAATTATCCAATCATCCCCATTTTTCCTTAGAAAAATATTTCCTTCCCATAAATCCCAATGAATTAATTTTGGAGTTGTTATTTCCTCTAAGGAAGAATGAGCTTTGCAAGAATTTGATCCATTTTTTCATGATTAACAGGGATTTTTACACCAAATCTTTCTGAATCGATAAACAAATTGTCCATCAAGCCCTTAAACGTTCTAGACCAAGAGAGAGTTTTAAGTTTGAACTCATCAGGATGGTTAGGATCAAAAATTGGTCCAAAATGAGAATTTTGTATTGAATTCAATTGTTTTTGAATATAACCGAGGGATTTTTGGATTGAACCTTTTTCTTTATCACTTAATGTTTTTTTAAGGCTCTTCCAAGATTTCCCTGTAAATTTTTCTACGATGAAGTATTTAAGGTCGATTTTTGAACATGTTAAATCAAATGTGATTAACTTGGGGGAAGGGATTAACAAGTGTTTGAGTTTATTCTGTAGCATTTGAAGAATTTTGATCTCAGTTTCAATTCCATGAAATTCGTATGTTAATTGATGCAAGTTATCGATAGGAGCAGCCTTAAGTACAATATCAAAATCAAAATCAAGCAATTCAATGGAATAAGCAGTTGAATAATACCCTTCAGACAATTCCATGATTTTTCCTATAGATACATCAATACCATAATGTATTTGAACAACTTTCTTGATGTTTTCTATTGATAATATTTGTTTAGTAGCACTTTGGACATTCATTATTTAAATCACTTATAATTTTCAATTCGATTCACTTGCTTAAAAAAATCAATTTTTAAAATCTGAGTGTGTTAAGGTAAAAACCTATTAGCACAAAAAAAGAATATTTATTATGGAAATTCCACAAAAGGTCTTAGTAATCTGTTATGGAAATATCTGCCGGAGCCCCGTGGCAGAATATATGTTAAAATACTATTTAAAAAATTCCACAATTTCAGCACTGAAATCAATTGAAATTAGATCCGCTGGTTTAGATCCATCCTTTCGTGAAATGTCATTAAATTCCCAAAGGTATCTTGAAAAAAAAAATATTGGGTTAGACATCCAAAAATTTTCATCTACCAAAATATCGAAAGATCTTGTCCAAGAATCAGATATTATTTATGTTTTAGAACAATATATGAAAGATACCATAATTTCGAGGTTTGGAAAAAATAATATTGAAGAAAGTAACTTTTTAAAAAATGGGAAAGTTCAAACTTTATCCGAAGGGGCAAGTTTAAGTGGCGATGTTGAGGACCCGTATGGAATGGATTATCACGGATATGAAGTGATATTAGATAAAATAAACAATTTGTGCAAGCAGATCGTGAAAAATTGGGAAATAATTGCATGAATTAACAAAGATGTCATAGAAGAAGGCATTTGTCAATGAAACGGGCATGAAAAGCGAAATAAACCTTGCTAAAATATGAGAAACAAAAAAACAAAACTTCAGTCCTATACGGTGAAAAATCTGGAAAATGGCAAATAGGCAAAATTACGATCTTTTACTGTATTGATATCAATATAGTTTTCATCATAACCAGGCATTAAATCCAAAATTTTGACAACCCAAGTATATACTGCATAGTATCCGTGTAAAATATTAATATTCTGCACATTAGATACTAAAGTTTGTTTTATATTTCGAAATCGTGGTCTCCACTCCTTTACTTTCCCTTGATCTAAAAGCATTTTGTCAACAAATGAGAAAGAAATGGGTGTGATTGTGAAATCTTCTAAAACGTATGTGGATTCAGATTTTGCATATTGACGTATGCACCCCATCTTCACAAGAACTTTTAAGGATGAGGAAATATCTTGTGGATCAAAACCGGTCAATATGATCAAGTTGTCTTTGCTTAACTTATGATGAATTAAATAGTAAGCATAGATGAGTTTTGATTGTGAATCGTTTTTCAAAATATCAACATTTTCCACGAAGAACTCAACAATCTGGTTTTCAATATATCGAACTGGTTCATCAAACAATCGGGTTTCAGTATCCATCCTATATTCTATTAAGGTACTGATCCAATAAAAATATAGAGAAATTTGCAAAATCATTATTCATTTTTTTATGAACTGAAAGGAGTAAGAGATTTATCCAAGGCAATCAAAAAATGACAAAATCTGGAAAAAGATGTAGATTTATATACATTTCATGAAAGAAAATGGAAATTTTTATTGGAATAGGATAAATGTGAAAAGTTAAAAAAAAAATGAATCCTAACAAATATTAATCTGCTAGTAAGCATTTCATTTCGAGTTTTGATACATCTACAGCAACATTGTGTGAATGCTATGAACCTACCTAAAGAACAAATTCAAGGGAATCCACTAGAACCACCTGTTTTAATTGAAACAAAGCGGTTAATAATTCGAAATATATCACTTTATGAGCTTGATTCATTTCTCCAATATCGGAATGAACCAGAAGTTGCAAGATATCAGAGTTGGGAACCGAATTTAGATAAAGCCTATGGTTACAATTTTATAAACAATTTAGTAAGTAAAAAAATTGGGGATCCTGGAAATTGGAATCAAATTGTTTGGAAACTAAAAGAAACGGGCCAACATATTGGAGATTGCGCATTATTTGTCACAGAAGATGCAAAACAAGCAGAAATTGGATATACTTTAGCAACTAAATTTCAAAAACAGGGATTTGCAACAGAAGCGGTCTCAGCGATCATAGATTTTGCTTTTAATAAGTTAAATCTGCACAGAATATACGCTTCATGTGATTGCAAGAATTATAGTTCTTTCAAATTGCTTGAAAAATTAGGATTTCGACGAGAAGGACACTACATTGAAAATATATTTTTTAAGGGAGCATGGGGTGACGAGTTTTTTTATGCGTTATTGAAAAAAGAGTGGAATTACAAAAAGCATATCTGATTCAGAAGTGCTATTTTTGTAATAGCTAATAATCTAAACCCAAGATTTTTTTAAATTTTGTTCATCTAATAACCTAGACATTGAATGACGACCTCAATAAAAAAAACAGCTATGGAATTAGTTTTAGAAACCAAAATTACTCTTCTCTGTGAGGGGATAATTATTTCTCAAGATCTTATTGAAGATCTCAAAAGGCGAGGCATTCAATTTAATTTAGGAAGAAAAGGAGGCGCAGGTCCTGCAGGAGGAAGATATTTTAAATTCTCAACAGGTACTTTAGTAAGTACTCCTATTTGGATTGATGACCATCAGGATACAACATTAATAATCCAGGACATTTTACCCACTAATGAAGTGATCTATACACATAAAACTCAGGATGATAAAATACTTCCAAAACTTTTTCTTCTTCCGGTTCCCCACTTTTATTCTAAAAAAACTTCAGATTCAATCCCGTACAGTAAAATCGCCTTAATTCATGGTGATGAAACTTTAGCCACCACTATAAATCAAAGATGTAAATATTGGCGTGGCGACCAACAATGTAAATTTTGTGGAATTGAATTTTCATTAGCCAATGGGGCTACAACTGAAATAAAAACGGCAGCTCAGCTAGTCGAAACCATTTCAGAGGCTAGAAAGGAAAACTCTAACTTTGCCAAGCATCTTACATTAACTGTTGGAACATCTTCTTCTCCAGATAAAGGAATTGCCCAATATATTCCAATTTTAAAAATTTTGAAATCTTCATTTTCAGAAATACAAATTCATATTCAAATCGAACCGATGGCGGATAAATCATGGTATAAACAAGCTCATGATGCAGGAGCAGATACTATCGGTATACATTTAGAAATTTTGGATTCTGAACTCCGGAATCAAATTTGCCCAGGGAAGAGTAAAATTTCTTTTAGCACTTATATTGAACATTGGAATGAGGCAAATCGCATTTTTGGGAAAAACCAAGTAAGTACCTTTGTGATTACAGGATTTGAATCAAATTTGGAAAAATCTAAGACCAATCTAACTCAAGTGATTGAAGCCGGAGCCATCCCACTAATTACTCCTGCAAGATATATTCAAGGTGTACAAATAAGGATCCCCCAAACAGATTCAAGGAATTTTTCAGAAATAGTAAGATTTGCAGCCCAAGAATGTAAACGTGTTGGTTTAAATCCATTAAAAAACAAAGCAGGATGCATAAGATGTGGAGGATGTTCTCCAATAAATGAAGCCTACGCCATTATTGATTCTGTCGATTGAATGAAGCAAAAATCGAATGAATTTTGTCTGATTGCTTTTTTTCAATATTTGTTTCTTTATCAATTGTAGCTTCAATCTTAGCGAGAATTTGGAATAATTCTCTCTCCGTATAAACAGGTCGCGTTTCAATATGCTTTGGAATTTTATCTTCCAGTATAAAATTATCCACATTTGTCAGATTCTCGGTAATTCCGAGCAGATCAATAAAACGATTTTTCATATCATCGGTTAAATGATGTTCCAAATCGCACGCAATTCGATCAATTGTTTCAACATCTTCCATCTTTAAAATGCGTTGAAGAAACAATTCGATTACAATATGGTAAGTAACCAAATTTTTCGCACGATTTCTTCCAATTTCAGTTAATCGGATACCACTACGAGGTTTCCAGTCAATGAACTTAGCCCCAGATAATTTTTCAAGCATATTTGTGACAGATGGAGCAGTCACATTCAAACGTGTAGAAATTTCTTTATTTTTAACCCACCCCCCAGGATTCTGAAGAGATAATCGATAAATTACTTCCAAATATTCATCGTAACTTTCCGAAAATTCTTGATCACGAACGGTAACCCCACGATAAGATGTTACATGATGTGAACCTTCTTCCTTCTTTTCTGATTTTCCTTTTTTGGTTGGGGGCATTATAATTCAGGTCCTTTATTCTCAAGCTTGATGATTTGTTTATAAATTAAATAATTTTCCTTTTGTTTCCAAAAAATAAAATATCTTTGGGATGATATTTTATAATTCCATTCTTTTTCAGAAAATTTAAATGTTCCTTAGTTGTTTCCAAAGCTGAAGTGAGGAGTTCTTGAGAAATACCTTCAACACCATAAGCAATTAGCAAAATTCGTGAGGTTTTTGTAGTCACCATAGATAATTGTGAATCACGGTAAGGATACTGGCATAAAATCTTTCCCGTATTATCTGATGTGACAAGAGTTTTTTCAGGTAAAACATGCGAATCTTTACCAATGGGATGAAAAATTTCATTTTCAGC
Organism: Candidatus Lokiarchaeum ossiferum; assembly: GCA_025839675.1. GTDB lineage: Archaea > Asgardarchaeota > Lokiarchaeia > Sigyniarchaeales > Promethearchaeaceae > Lokiarchaeum > Lokiarchaeum ossiferum. Next base: position 5,969,497 of record CP104013.1, on the reverse strand, counting down.
GGTCATGCGAATCTTTATTGGAAGATTTATTTTATCTAAATCATAACCACCCATTGGAATCAAGCTAATTATACTAGCCCAATTATATGCATCAACAAATGGAGAAATCTTGGGTATTTCTCGGTTTTTTAAAATTCTTCTAATTAAAGCTTCACTAGCGGGGCGGATTTTGGTAGGATCTACCTTCAATTTTTTCCAATAGAAGTTACGATATTGAGATATAACAGGATTATCTTTAATTTTTTCAATTGTATACACTGAACGCATTTTTGTTGAAATTTCATCAATGAGAGACTGTATGTCGTAATTTTTCTGAAGAATTTCAAAACGATCTAGTTCTAAAGTAGCAACTGAAAGTTCTATTAAATTAATTCCGAGTTCCGGATCTATTTCTATTGTATTCATTCTTGTTCCGAGATTTCCATTTTTTTAAAGAAAGATTAAGGTATACTTATTGTGTAGAAAAAAAGTTTTTATCATTAATTCTTAGTATAGAGAATATTTGGCTTCTAACTCTGAAATAGACACGCCATCGAATATAATTTCATCAAATATTTGCTGAAATTCACGAATTACTAATCGTGGATTACCATGAATTTTTCTAAAAACTCCTTTCAATATAATTTCATTGAGTGGAAAAAGAGGGTTCTTCAAATCATAATCCATTTGATTTTTTTTTAAATACAATTTCAACGCCTCTTTATAGTATTGTTTTGTGTCTCTTGAAGAAAAATTATTTAATGGAATAATAGGAGAAATAAAATCAGCAATACTTTCAGGAAAATGTGATAAAATTTCATCTTTTGAGCTATAATCCATAGTAAAAACAATTTTCACTTTATTTAATTCATTTAAAACTTGAACAAGTTGTTCAAAAAAGGATATATCTGTAGAAGAAGAAGATACATCTGGGGAGTCTTCTTCAAGGGAATTAGCCCAATCATCATCTATGTCTTGAATATGAGAAAAATTTACCCAATTTTTATCTAAATCGTCATATATTAAATAAATTCCATCGTCAAGATAATCTGCAATAAGCTTTAACAATTCTTCAGCAACAACTTTTGCAGAAAGGTTATTTTCAATCCCTAAGAAGAAAAGTTCATCACTGTCCATGATTTCTCCTAACAACCATCTTTCTGCAAGATGAGATGCTTCTGGATCCATTGCATGAATAATGATTGCTCTAATACAATCTTCAAGTTCCTTGGGGTACTTGCTCCATTTATAGCGTGTAGTTAATTTTGCTCGCGATATGACCTTTTCTGAATTTGTAGTTCGAAAAAGACCATATTTTATCTCACTTGCTCCCCAGCGATTAGAAATTTTAGTCGTGATATCGCGCAATTTTTCTGCCCCAATCTCTTCAATAATCTTTGTATAAAGATCATAATAGAATAATTTTGAATTGGCTGGAACTTGAAAGAAAATCGGGGAACCATGAATCTGTAAATTTTTTTTTATCTCCCAACATATATATGTTTTACCTTGACCAGTATCACCAGCAATGGGTATGATTTTTGCGGGATTCTCAAAATTAAGGAGATCAATTAGTTGTTTTATAATATATTGGCGATTATCCACTAAATTTAGAGGTTCATCAATGTCAAGTTTTGCCACAAAATTCTCAAAAGGGCTTAATGAATTCTGTAAAATTCGAAGGAATTTTTTTCCTTGGGGAGACTCCATATGCTAATTTATTCAAGGATATTCAGTGCTAAAAAATTTAGGTATGGAATGTTTTATTAAAATTAGAATCAAATGAGTGATTTCGAAACCGATACAAAATCAAACATCATGATAGATCAATTCAATGATATCCTAATTCAAGGAATTTTCAAAGGAGGATTTATCACTAAATTAACGGGAAGCACGGATACTTTGATCTTTTCTGATAATTTGAACATAGAAGATGGCCAAATCATAATTACCGGCATGCATATTGGTTTTAGAAATGGAAAAGCATATTCTGAAGATCGGACAAGTACAATCAATGATGTTAATGGAATAGATTATTGCATTCAATTGGAGCAAGAAATTATTAACGAATTTGATGAAGCTCGATTCTCAGCCAGTTATCCAAATATAATACGCTTTCTAAAAACTTCTTGTGTATTTTTAGACACCGATTATAAACAAATTAATCATTTGGACTTCGTTTCTGGAGAAATCTTAAATCGTCCGGTAGCAATTACTCACAATAATGGAGTAATCATTGGAGATAGATTGGTTGTCGATGAAATGAATCACTTAATATTTTACGATGCAATATTAATTGGGAGAAATGCAAAAAAAACAATCCAGATGACGTATGAACACTTCATCATGATACCACTATCATCTCTTAGGTACATCGTGTTATTAGGGGCAGAAAATTTTTAAGATTTTTTGAAGGAACCATATATTTAGGCTCTATTTTTTAATACAACGTCCTCTTTCAATTTTGTATTTAGTGCATTTCGAACAAAATCCTTGACCAGATTGAGTCTTTAATCCATATGTCCAGCATAATGGACATATATAGTAGTCAAATTTTTTCTTATTGTATGTAGATGTAATTTTAACGATGTTGAAATTACAAATAGAACAAGTGGATTTTAGAAGTTTTGGAGACCCTTTTTTAGGAAGGGATAGAAATGTCTTACAATTATCATCAGAACAAACAAAAAATTTCTTTGATTTGTCCCGACTGATCACAAATTTCATTGGGTGTGATTTACATTTGGGACAATTGCTAGTTGTCAAAATTACTGGAGTTTGAGAAGAATTTGCTCCAGATCCAGATAATTTTCCCCCATTTTGTTTACCTTTTACAATTTTATTATCTCTACCCCGTAAAATATTACCCGTTTTCTGTAACGAATTCATTTTTACAATAAAAGCAGGTTTATTTTTTCTAAATTTATCAAATAGAAGAAGAAATTTCTGTTTTATTTCCTGAACAACAGCATCTTTACCCTTGGTCTGATTCCGAATTTCTTCTAAAAGATCTTCTACTTCTGCAGTGAACTGGGGTTCAAGAAAAGGTTTCCAAATTTCGACCAAAGCATCAATTAACAAAAACCCTAGCTCAGTAACAAAAACCGCTCGTTTTTTCCGCTCAATATAATTTCGATCGAGCAGTATCTGAATTATCGCAGGACGTGTTGATTTTGTACCAAGATGTTTCAATTCCATCAATTTCAGTAATGATGTATCCGTATATCGCGGAGGAGGTTGAGTTTGCTTTTCAGTAAAATTTATTTTGGATATTGGCAATTTTGGAGTCGAACTTGAAAGTTTCATTAATTTAGGTATGAAATCCAAGGGAGCATCATATTTTTTTGCTAAAAAAGGAGCGATATCATAAAAACCAGGTTTCAATAAGACAGAAATGCGGGCTAAAAAGGGTTCTTCTTTAATAAGGAGTAAGATTTTTGTGTCAGATTCTTCAGCAGGATCCCCAAACGTGGCTAAATAATGGCGAGCTATGAGGTTGTAAACTTTTTTTTGTAAATCATTTTCAAATTTTGATGAAGAAGGTTCCAAAGCAATTAGAGGGGTAATGGGACTATGATCACCTGCATTAACTCTTCCTTGTTTCGGGGAGATTTTCATTTGTTTGAACCGATCTTGAACAAATTGTCCATAATGATTATGAGTAAGAAATTTTTGTAGTATTTCTTTGTGATCATAAGATTTAGAATATACATCCGAATCTGTTCTGGGGTATGAGATAATTTTATTTAGATAGAGATCTTCCATTGTTTTTAAAGCGGCTTTAGCATTAATTTTTAATGTCTTTGTAATCAACAGGAGTGCTTTCGAGGTGTTTAGTGGTGTTGGAGGCTGAATAACTCGAGAAGTGTTCTTAATATCTTTTATTAAAGCTTCTTTTTCATCTTTAATTTTATTATATATTCCTTCTGCAATCATTTTATCTGTAAAATTATTTTTCAAGTGGTTCGCAATAATTTCCCGATCGTCGATCTTAATTTTGGTTGAAAGAGTCCAAAAAGGAGATGAAACGAAATTCCGAATTAAGTGTTCACGTTGATATAACAAATATAATAAGGATGTTTGAACCCTCCCAATGGATGTAAATTTTACATTAATTGCATTTAAAATCGGTTTCAAAGTCAATGAAACTTCCCTGGTGGCCGAAAAACCAATAATGGCATCCAAAATGGCACGTGCTTCCCCGCTATTTGCCCAAGACCATTTAGGAGGAATTAAATTTGCATAGGCAGACTGAATTCCTGTTTTTTGCAAATCATTTAACCATAGTTGTTTAACTTGAATTTTTGGATTGGCAGATTTAACAAAGGGAAAAGCATCCATCATCCCAATATTACACCCTTCAACATCAGCATCTGTTCCAATTATGCATAAATCACAAATTTTGGCATATTTTTTTAAAGCAGAAATATAAGGTCCTGCATATTGTGAAGGGATTTTTTCAATAGCAGAAGGATTAGTAATAATTTCTCGAGGATCATTCCCAGTCCACTTTTTATATGGTCCAGTATTCTCATATTGCTGTATATGACCTCGTAACGGAACGACATAAATATTTTTGGAAGTTACATGATATACCTTAACCATTTTACTAACTGAAATCTTGTTCACTGGCCCTAACGCTTCAGCTATTGCTTGAGCCGCTTTATTTTTTTCAGATATGATTAAGGTCGCCATAATCGGATCAAATTGTTGTGTCTTTTAAGGAAATTTATTAATCTTTTATTTATTTAAAATAAAATACCCCTGAGAATCTTTGATATAAGAGATTAAATTTGAGTGAATTTCTTTTACATTTTTGGATTTAGAGCAATCTGAAGGGACAGATTTGGATAAAGTTAGAGAATTGCCCACAAAGATGATTTTCTTCTTGGATCGACTAATTGCCACATTTAATCGTCGTTTTTCTTGATTTAAAGAATGGATTTGCAATTTAGGGTTGGAATCAACGAAACTATAAAAAATTATTTCACGTTCTTGACCTTGAAACCGATCTACTGTATCGACCACAATTTTATTCCCAATACTCAACAAATCCGTAGATTTCAACGATAAATTTTCAAGGAGACCAGAATATTTTCGACCAATAAATTTATGGATTTCATCTCGAATTAATTGATTTTGGGCACGATAACCGGATATTATTCCGATTTTTTTAAAAATTTCAGTTATAGTGGGGATTTTGATCCCTTCTTGAACTAATTCAAAGAGAAAACTGCCAATTATTTCTCCAATGATTTCAGCTTCACAACTATTGAATTTTGATTCTAATTTTTTAGAGATATCAAATTGTCCAGAATCAAGAGAATTCAATTCTTTAGTATCGAGAAAAATCATTGGGATTTCCGGTTCTAAATATTTACTAAACTTACCTTTCAAATTAAAATTAGATATACAAAATGATTCAAAAAAATCATTTAAAGTCTGCGATCCGACATTATTTGATGCGATGGAACCAGTATTAAGGTTTCCATGATAAAAAGTTTGAGATATAAATTCACTGATCTGAGAATTCATCCGATATTGATAGGAGAGTAAAACAAAATTTGGAGAATTTGAGAATTCAACACTTAATCGCTCAAAAATTGAACATCCAAGTCCTTTTTCAAGATCTAAATGCAAAACATCAGAATATTCTTCGATTTCTTTAGGAATTTCTTGTTGAATTTCCTTTGCGATAGGAGGAAGTTGTTGATGATCTCCGACCAATATATATTTATTCGCTTTCAATAATGGAATAAGCGCCGAAGATTCAGTTATCTGGCCTGCTTCATCTAAAATTACAGTTTCAAATCCAATATTTGTAAGAATTACATTTCCAGCTACGGTTGTTGTACAAGCAACGATATCGGCCTTTTCCAGAATTAATTGAACCTTGAGCGGGTCAATAATATCTTCATTTTCGCCATTGGGCAATTTATATTGCCGAGCACAAATATTTTCAATAGAATGACTTAAAATAAGGGGATCCTTGATGGATGAGATATTTCCCAACCGTACAATTTTCAATTTAGGATGAGTTTTAAGTAATTTTAAGATAATATTATCCAGAGCTTTGTTTGTAAATGAACTTAAAAGAATTGGACGAATGGAATGAACTTTCTCAATCGTTTTTTCCATATAATGTCCCAACGTTCCTTTCTTATGATTTTTTTTTATTGTATTTTTTCTTAGGCGTGACCCAGATAATAATTGATGAATAATTTCCACTATTACAGTTGTCTTTCCCGTACCAGGAGGCCCTTGAATTAAAGTTAGATTTAGACTATTCAATGCAACTTCTACAGCTTTTTTTTGGGAAAAATCAAATTTCTGGAACATTTCAGTGTTCAAAGGAGTTATTTTATTATATTGGTTTAATTGGGGATCTTTAGTAAAGAGCAATAAATGAAGTAAAGTAGAAGTTGATGTTACTTTGGGATAAAAAGCATTTCGAATAAGAGTATCGAGAAATGTTTTTTGCAAATCTACCATGAAATTGCTAGTAGTTAAATCAATGCGATATTTGGAAGAAGAAAAGAAATGCGATCCCTTCTCCAATGATTTTGCAAGTTCAATGAAAACTTGAGTTTTTGTGATTGCTGATACCAACCCACGCTCACTTTCGGAGGTTAATGGAATGTAATTTTGTGGAGTTATAATAACATAATCACCTACCCTTAATCTCGTATTCTCTATTAATTCGCCGGTATCCTTAATAAAACTCAGGTTTTTGATAAAACGGGAAGGGTTTTCAGCAATTTGGTTAAGATTCATAGATAAATTTGCAATACAATTCCCTTTAGCTTCTCGAATTTCAGGATTGGAGTGAATTTCATTAATTAACTTAAGATTTAAGAAAAATTCTTGATTTAACAACCAAAAAAACCAAGAATGATAAGCATTCACCCGTTTAAATAGTGTTCGAGTTTTAGTATTTTTCTCAAATATAGTTCTGAATCGATTGTCGGTATTTATTTCTTGGTTTGTCTCTTTGGCAAATTTAAACTCGTAAAATGTACAAATTTCTTTTGATCCACATTTAGAACATGGGAGTAAATTGTTTCTTGGAGGAAATGCACCCATATAAATATTCCAGATTTCATTCCGAATTTTTAAAACTTTTAATAACTCCCTTTCATCATAATCATATTTAATAAAGCGATCTTCTAGACCCAAGCGAGGATATTCAATTAAAATTGTATCAAGTTTGGATGGAAAATATTCTTGGAGCATTGTCGCATAAGCCATACTCTGATAATAGGCAATAACCTGTGAAGAGCGAGGGCTTTTACCCGTCTTTGTTTCTATAATTTTAAAATGAGTAAAAGGAATATTTTGAACAATTCTATCAATTCTTCCTTGCAAACCAAAATGTTTTGAAAATACCATCTTCTCACAAACGAATTCAAAGTTTCCATATTCTTGTTTATATTTATTTAGTTCTTCAATTATGAACTGAACTTCATCATCAAAGAAATTAGATTCAAATTCATCGATAGCGGCCCCATAATCCTTTCTTAAAGCAACAAATAATCTCCAATTTTGAAAAATTGCTTTAATAAAAGCGGATTTAACTGCAGATTTAAGTGGGGTTGGGTGTTTTACAAGTTTTGCCAAGTTTTTTTGACTAAAAATATTTGATAAATAATCGTGGAATAAATTACCCCAAAGCAAGTTTTCATTTGGAGCACTACTAATATTTACATGTATTTTTAAATAAGTTTGCAAAGAACAATATTCGTGAGTTCCAATCCAGTTAGAATTGATATAAGTTTGATTATCCAGAATTGCTTGATGAATTTCCAAGTATAAATTTCCTTTTTTTAATTCTTTGAATTGACCTTTGAAAATTGTGATAGATAATGGAAGTAAAGATGCCTGTATTACTGGAGTATTGAGAAATTGAGCTAAATCACCATAGATGAATGCTAGAATTTGAGATTTTTCATCATCTTCAATGATTACCGTTAAAAATTCATTTTCTACATTAAACTTGATGATTTTTATTAATTTACATATTAATGGAGATTTTAGCGAAATTAAAACATTATTTTCAAACATTCCCGCAAAACTCCTTTGATTTTCAGTATTCAATGTGGTTTTTTTCCCATCTTAATTCTTTTATCAATTATTAATCTGTAACTATTAAAAATCAACGATCACTGCTATTTATTAAAATATAGATCCATTTAAGAATTATAAGAAAAAGAAACCATTCCAGCTAAAATGATAACGTCTTTTTATAAATCGGAGGATAAAGTTCTGTATGGCTAATAGTGATCTGGAGACAGTGTTGCGAAATTTCAATTTTCCTAGTAAAGCAATAAGATGTTTGCATAATTCAGGCCTTCATTCACTTAGAAAGATTCAATATCAATCTATTAATAAGGGTCTTTTTGACGATTATTCTTTTTTGATTTCTACCCCATCTGGAAGTGGAAAAACATTGATTGGTGAACTCGCAGCAATTAATACTATTTTAACTTCTAACAGAAGTGCTTTGTATTTAGTCCCTTTAAAAGCTTTAGCTACAGAGAAATACCATACATTTAATCAAATTTACCAATCCTTGAATTTGAAAATAGAAATGGCCATTGGCGATCAAGATATCAGCTATACAGATTTGAATTCTGCGGATTTGCTAATAATGACTTATGAAAAATTTGATTCCTACCTTCGATCAAACGGACATTTTGACTGGATAAATACAATTACTACAATAATTATTGATGAAATTCATATTTTAGGTGAGAAGAAGAGAGGTCCCAGATTAGAAAACCTAATATTAAGGATTTATCGATTAAAGTTCCCTCCTCAATTGATTTATTTAAGTGCAACAATCGCAAATCCAGCAGCAATTGTAAATTGGTTCAATTTTCTTGAAATTAAGTATCGACAGCGAAAAATACGAGCAATATATGAGGATATAAGACCAATCCCGTTGAATTATATAATTCGACACTCCCATAATAAATTCAATTTAATTGCATTGATCTGTCAAAAAAATTTAGAAGAAAATGGACAAATATTAATTTTTACGAATTCTCGTAAAGATACCATGAATTTGTGCGAAGAATTAATACAAAACTCAGCAATTAAGCTGATGTTGGAGATCAATCACCCTTCTCAAACCAAATTCTCTCCTAATAAAACGAAATGGGAGAATATTTCACCAGAAATTCGTCAAATCATCGCCCATGGTATTGCTTATCACCACGCTGGATTAAACAGTTATGAACGGACTTTTATTGAAAATCATTTCTTGGAAGGAAAAATCAAGATTTTATGCACCACAAACACACTTAGCGCTGGAATTAACACCCCCGCGAGAACAGTTATTATTAAAGATATATTACTATATCATTCTCTTAATTCTAATTTAAACGAAAGCACTTCAAATCGACAAAGATTTGAAAAAAAACCTATGAACAAGAATCTATTTCATCAAATTTGTGGTCGGGCCGGAAGACCAGGATTTGATTCAAAAGGAATGGTATATATACTAGCAAAGAATGTTGAAGAACGCGTTTTTATCGAGGATTTTTATTTTCAAAGATCCAAAAACAACCAACTTGTCCCCAAATATGAATTATTGAAATCATCACTTCCGAAGAATATTGATTTACTCCAAGAGATGGTATTATTAAAAGCGTTTGAAACGGAAAATTTTACCATTCAACATTTTATTGATTTTATTCAAGATTCGCTTATGTGGTATCAGATGGAAGACAAAAATGTTCCAATTGATGCATATTTACAACTATCTCCCTTAAATTATTTAGCTTTGTTAAAGACTATAACGAGTAAACAGCAAATAATTTTGTTGAAACAACTTAATATTTCAATAAAGTTTTTAAAATTCATCCCAATGGATTATCTGGATTTAGAAATCGAAATTTCAATAAAACATGAATCAAATTTGGAAAAAATGCTCAGTAATAACAAAGAAAAACATTTAGTCTTAAATAATGATATTTCTAAGCAAATTTCTCAGATGAAAAAAAATATTAGCCCTGTTAAAATTCATTTTTCACTGAAAAAGGGAATAATTTGCAATTGTAATCTTTGTAAAAAGAGTCGATGGAGAACAAAACAAGATTTACATAGAAATTTTATGTCAAAATATTGTATCTACGTTTCTACTACAATATATACATTTAAATTCATATTAGATTCAGTTTATGAAAAAAAAACACTCCCACAAAGCATACATCTATCAGAAAACTCTTATAAAGATCAAATAATGGAAAATTTAAATCAATTTGAACTATTTTTCAATAAAACTATATTTTCTGGAACAATTATCGATGATTTACTACGATTCAGAGTCATTCAAGGGACGGATAATGTACTAAAGACTTATACTTGTACTAAATTGGGTAAAATCGGACTACAAAATTATCTGGTTCCGCGAATTGTTAGCGAAATAGCTATTAAATTCACCGATGTTTTTCAAAATGAAAATGATGTAAATTTCCAAACGATCTTTCCCATTTTTGAAGAAATTTTAAAAAAACAAAATAAAAAGATTTTTTCAAATTTCAAAGAAACAATTCAGCTTTGGATTAATGAAGCTCCAATTGAAGAGATTTTACTAAACATTAATTCACAAGAAAATAATCGAAGAATATATATAAGCGACTTTTATTCAATTATTGAATCTTTAACGAGATTAATTAAATTTGCTGATGATTATTTGCAAGTATTTTACCCAAAATTTAACAGAAAAGATTTGAACTGTGCCTATTTCCGAATCAAATATGGAATAAAGGAAGAGCTAATTCCTTGGTTAGAAATATTCAAAAATGAAGATCCAAGGGTTTTTCGCAATTTTATTGATGGAGGTGTGAAAACCCCTGAAGAATTTCTTACTTCTTCCCCACAAAAATTAGAAAAAATTGGTGTTTTCAATAAAAATAAAATAAGAGAACTTCAATTACTTGGTTTTTCAAAGAATTGATCTGTGTTGTGTTTATAATCACCGTTCAAAGTTAATATTTACATCTCATTTTGTCGAATCAAAAGTATTGATCCAATATAATTTTAAATTGTTTGGAATTTTTTAAACTAAAATTCTACGAGAAAGGGAATTTTGTATGAACATGATACACAGAAATTCGGTAAAACGGAATGCAGTTTCGTTGTTTTTAGCTTCATTATTTTTAATATCAGTAATGTTTCAAGGAGCTAATCAACCATCCTCATTATTTAACGAAAGTTCAAACACAACTACATTAAATTCTCCTCCTTCAGCAAACTTAGATTATGAACAATCAATCACTGGAGCAGGGAATAATAGAAGTGTTCGACTATTTATGGACAATTCATCCTCAACCACCGGAATTAATAATTTTAATATTTCAAGCGATAATGCTGGTAATTACTTAAATGAAGGCCAATATAATTTTACAATGAGTAAAAATTACAATACTAATTATACTCTTGAAGATGATACACCCTTAGAATATCCATTTGACACCTTTACTGCAACAAACGCACCCAGCGGATTCACTGATGAAGCGAGTGCATCAAATAATCTTGTCTTGAATACTACAGCAGATTTTGGTGATAATGTCTTCGAAGAAAATATCTTGGGATTTCAAATTGAAATGATTTTGACCTGTGATGTAGATTTTGACTTATCTATTTTAATGAAAAATAGTTATTCATCATCTTATGAAGTATTAGAAACCTATTCTTCTGATGCAATTTCTGCACAAGTTGTAAAAATCTATGTTAGAAATGAAAATCTACTTTATTTGAATTCTAGTGATGAGTCTGAATTTTCATTTGACTTCACAGCTGGAACTGATTTTGAAGTATCTATCTCTAGTTTATCAATTACAGCAGTAAAAGCACAAGAAACTCAGATCTATGATGGAAAAAGCGTTGCTTTAGAGTTTGACACCAAAGGTGAAGCAACAATTTATGGATTTTATGCATGGATCCGATCATTCAATACAACTGATGCAAGTTATGACGGAAATTTAACAATTCAATTATATTCATCAAACACATCAAGCCACCCAAAAAGATCTGAAATCATTTTATCAGAAGATCTCTTAATTGAACCAAATCTTCTTTTGATGGAACATACTTTTGAGAATTACACTTTGGATAAACCAAATTGGTTTTCATTCGAGGATGATTTATTAGGTGAAAATGTTTCTGTTGGAAACTATTTCATTGTAATTTCTTCAAATGCTACAAAGGATCTCACCCGTGGTTATTCTGTTGTAACTATTCCAGTGAGTTCCATCGTTGGTAAAAATGATGTTGTTGATCACTTACTTTTGCAAGAAACTACTGTTTGGGAACAAATTCAAAACACCGATGCGGCCTTATTTGCAATCAATTTAACCCGTGCATATTTCCCTGAAGAAATTGAATTAAAAATCGAAAATGATCCAATCACAAGCACTTATACATTTGATGAGAACATAATGTATGATTCCTTTGATGATGCAGCACCGTATGACAACTATGCTGCTTATTGGTGGGGATGTGGAACCATCGATCATGTTTATGACGCCCCAATTGCAACTGATGGAAATAAAATGCAAGTTAATTTAACCTGGAACCCCGAAATTTATTCAGGAGATATTTATTTCACCGTTTCTTATGATGTGCAAAAATACTTCGATGATGAAGCCACAACCGAATATAATTTGACATTAGACGAAGCACCTGCTTGGAATGTGAATTATAACTACACTTCAACGAATGATCGATTTGTGAACTGGAGTTTGATGGAAGCTTGGTATTTTATTCCATTAGATTGGAGTGTATCAGATTTTGTAGTAAATTCTACAACCACAAGTTATCTAGAGAATATTACTTATCCATCCACTATCGATGAACAGCAAGTTGTCAAAGTTCAAGAACTTTTTATCTCTGCTTCTGGAATTTATGAACTTCAAGCCACTTCCAACAATTATATTCAAAATTGTGGAGTCAATTTAGATTATGAAGGCAACTTATGGCCAACAAATGGATTTATGATTGGTGATAATGTCTCAATTACTGTTGGAATTCTTGATTCTGAAGATAAATATTTATCCGATGGAATAGTTACAGCAAGTTTGTTCAATACCACCGGTGAATTAGATTCTAGCTACATTTTAACCGATAATTCAATTGATGAAAATACAACATATTCCCGATATCTCTTCGAATCAGATAATGCAATTTTATCTAATGCGACGGTTGAAGGAGAATATAATATCATTGTGAATTGGACTAACGGAGAAGAAGCGGGAATCCTACGTCGACCATTTTATGTAAATCATTATGCTGTTCCAAACCCAATTGAAATCTCTTATCAAAGCGATATATCAGCAAATCAAATAACAGCAGGAATAGACACATTTGATACAGACATTCCTAATAATGAATATAACATATTCATGTATGCAGTTCGAGAAAACGGTGGAGAAAATCAAATTGATGAAGAAACAAATGTTCAAATGTTATATAATGTCTATATGACAAACTATCTTCAAAATGAGACCTTCTTTAATGCCGGCGAAGATGTCAATATAATCATCGATCTTGAGAATAGACATACCTCATTAAATTTGAATGTTGATGTCAAAGTTCAACTTGTATATCAAAATAATGCAGAAATGGTAATTGTAGAAAAATCTATACCAAAATCGTTGGCAATTTATGGCGCTAGCTCTGGATTAGATAAACAAAAATACAATTTCACATTATCTATCCCAACTGTTCAAGAAGGGGGAGTTAATTGCCCAATCAGAAACAGTCCAATGAAAATGAACATCATTGCTACGATCGACGGTGATGAAATTTATAGTGGAATGCAAGATAATGTTATTTATTATTCTGCACTCAATGAAACCAGTTTTGATGGAGAGATTCTTGATGTTAAAGAGTACAACGCACGATCTGGACCTTCATTTATTGGAAATATGCCGAGAACAAACTTAAACCTTCCAGAAACAGTTTCATACTTTATCCAATTAGAAAATGGATATTTAATGACCAGCGACGCAGAAATTTGCGATATCGCTACAGAAATTACAAAAGTAGATGGTAAAATTACAGATTTGTATATTACAGAATCTGAATTTGATCATTCTTCAACCGTTCATTTGGTTGGTAAAGCTTTGGATGAATATGGAAATCGTTTAGCAGGAACTTCGTTAAACCTGTTCTATGATAATACACCTTCTAATGATACTGATGATTGGAAAGCTTTAACCACTACAGCAGATCTTACAACCATAACCACAAACGCTAATGGTGAATTCACAGCAATAATCGATCTTTCCCAAGCCCCAATCGATACCAACTTAGAATTAAAAGTTGAATTTCCAGGTAATGGGACCCATGAAGGGATGTCTCTTACTCTTCAAGAATCGATGCCAGAATACGAATCAATACTAAGTGTTTCTGTCGATTCATCAATTACAATGATAGCAGACACAAACAATGTGATAACTGTAAGATTGATGAATAATGGAAATACCAAATTGAAAAATATCACAGTTGCGATTGTTGAATCTGAATTCGAAGAAACGGAGATTCTTTTATCTGATACTTTTGATTTATTGGTGCTTAATCCTTATGAAGAAGCTTCTTTTCAAATAGTTTTAAATCAAAAATCATTTGATGAAAACTCAATTTCCCTCAATTTCACAGTTAAATGTGAAATCGAACAAACAGGGGAAACCTTGGAAGAAACAAAGGATGTTGAATTTAAAACTTATGCAGTAAATGAGAATCGAGTGCTAATCACTGCAACAGTCATTGCGTTTATAGCAGGAACAGCATTATTTTGGATCTACGGTGTCATTTATATTAAAAAGAAAGTTGCTGAAATAAATGCACCAGTAGAAACGATAAGTGATGTGAAAAAGACCAAATCTAAAAGAAGAGTTGGTAAATATGTTCCAATTTCAGAATTATCAACCAAATCAGATAAAGTAGAAAAAGCCAAAGAAGAATCTTCTACCTCATTAGATGATCTGTTAGATGAAGAATAAGTTTTTTATACTTTTTTTTAACTACCTTTTTCTGATTTTTTCTCGTCTTAAAATGCTATGAAGTTCTTTTGTAATCAAAATATCCCCAAATTCAAAGCATGAATTGATATAATAATCAATTGAAAAGTTTAAAAGAAATATAGTGAAAAAAAAACGGGTTATTTCATAATGTTTTTTAATTGCCGCAAAAGTAAACCGACAGAGGATTTTCCATCTGAACCCAAAATTCCAATGACCATTGTTTCATCCTTTTTAACTGCTATGAGTTGTCCTTCTTCTAACCCAATAGTTAAATCAACTAAATTCCCTTTTTGCGCAGCTTCAATTTTTATTTCAAACATTTGAGCGACACTTTTAGCGATTGGACCGTGTTCCATTTCAAGTAAAGTTTGTCCGATTATAATTTCCCCCGATGTTTTTGCGTAAATTAATCCTTCGCATACAGAAACTACATCCATAACTGCAGCTAACTTTGGTCCAATTTCTTCTTTATCCATATATCTCATTTGGTTAGAAAAACTTAAAAAATTAATGGCTAAAATAAATGAAGAATTTTAAAATTTAGCATAACTGAAAAAGAATTAGATTAAAAAGTCGTTGGAGTCCGTAATACAATTAATATTAGCGCTTCTTGGGGAGCAATCATAACTTCACCCTTGTCAGTTTCTAATCGCACAAAATTCAGGCGACCTTCCCCTAAAACATCTGCTGTTTGTTTTGCTCGAGAAATCAAAGACGTGATATAAGCAGAAATCTCTTCGGTTCGTTCTATTTGTTCACCTTTAAATGATGATTGGATAGGTAATCCTTCAGAGTCGCAGATGATAACAGCTCTTGTCATTTCATCAGCCATGAATTTATTTACGATTGCTTTAATTGCTTTAGAATCAATCACATTGTTTCACCAAATACTAATAATAAGATATATTGGTTTTTTTGCTTAAATAAATTTCTTAACCCATTTCTTTTTTTGTCGGATTTGTTAGTTTTCTTTTAAATACTTCAAAATATTAAACATTATCATATAAGGGTGTTATCCACATGTTAGTGTCATAATTGAATTCAAAAAATAGAAAAATAGTAAACTAAATCGATCTAGTTTTTTATTACCAGAGGGATTACAATGGAAGAATATTCGATAAATGCAGAATTTAAAAATTCCGAGTCTAAATTAATTGCACACACTGAAAATAGACATTTGGAAAATTTCCACGCAAATTTTGAATCAGATTCTTCCGAAATTACTAAAAACAACACTTCAATCTCCATTCATCAAAAACGAAAGACTGTTAAAATGCTGAGTGAAATTCAAGAATCTACATTTCTTCATCATCAAGAACCAGCAGACTTAAATTGCCTGGTTCAAGCAGACAATCTTAAGGACATTTTAAAAACCAATCCCTGGAAAATCAGCATAACACAGACTCTTGATAATTTTCAAAAACATATGTATTCAAATAGTGAGATGAAATTTAGAATTGGAGGAAGAATTATTCATTCCGCTTCTCAAATCGTTCGGGCAAAATCGAATTTAGTTATTCATGAATCGCATGAAACCCAAGATCAATTATTAATTAATGAAGTGAATGAAGATGAACTTGAAGATATGGAAGATGATTATTGTGATAATGATGATAGTAATAAAGGATTAAATTCTTTGAATCAAATTTTAGGCGCTTTTGGTCAAAATCAATCTCTAACAGATGACACTGCATTACTCTATGATGATGAAACACTTAGAAATTATATTTTAGAGCGAGACTCCGAAGTGAATGCCACAATTTCAACCCACTCTTACTACTCAGTTGATAAAAACGGTCAAAGATTTTTGGCTTCTCCAGTTCGAAAGGTCTTTCGAAAAATTGAACTCGGTGATTTAGGAAAAGCATTAATCAAGACTTTGAATTATCAATTACGCAGCCCTCGTAAAGCTTCTCGGAAAATAGATTCAAAAAACTTAGCTTCTTCAATTTTGAATGATAATCTATTAAAAAAGGCTGAAGAAGAAAGAGCTTTAGTTGAACTCCAAATATCTAGAATGAACGATCGAATATTTCAATTATATCAGAATAATGAGCCCATTTCATTTTTATCTTTGATTATTTCACCTGATCCGGATGGAATTGTAAGAACTTTACTATACTTATTACAACTAGTTAACAGAAAAAAAGTGGAATTATGGCAAAAAATTGACGATGATGAAAAAAACCCAGATACAAACATCGGGCTGGACATTTTTGTGACTCCCCGAATTATAAAGAAAAAATAATTTAATGGCCCTAATATTTTTCCCATAAAATTTTTAATTCATAACTTCATCTTTTTAATGGAATTGCTGTGTCTTTGCCGAATTATTCATTAGAACAAGCTTTAACGCATCTAAAAGAGGGAAAAACCTTCTTAGCATTAAAATCTTTAGAAAAATTAGTCAAATCTAGTACAAATAAGACTAATCCAGAATATTTGGCAGCGATTCAAAATTACCAATTAGCTTTGAATCTCATTTTTGATCGGAAATTAGCAATTGCGGAAGAATTATATCAACAAGAAAATGAAATTGCAACTTCAATTGTTTTATTAAACTTAAGCAATTTATTTTTGGAATTTGGAATATATAGTTCAAAATCAGATAAAAATCTCCAAAAGAAAGGTAGTTTATTTTTCGATTTAGTTGAAAAATGGGCGTTAAAAGTTTTCACGATAATAAAATCAACAGAGTTACGAAAAAGGCATTTAGAACGAAGATTTACTGAAGTTTTTACATCATTTAGTATTATTTCAAATTTATTCCTGAATTATTTCATCCCTTTGATGAATGATTTTTATCCAAAAAAATATGATTCAAGAAGTTTGTTAAAAACAATTCAATCAATATACCGAGAATTTGGGAATTTTTATCTCAAAGAGGCAGAAAAGAAGTTAGCAGATAAGAACATAGTTAAAACACACCAAATATTAACCAAATGCAAGCATATTGCGAATTTAGTTGAAAATGATTCTAAACTTCAACAACAGATCACCATAAAAAGTCAGCAAAATGCAGAACTTGCAGCGGATTTTGAATTAGTTGCAGGAAGAGAAAACTTAAAAAAGAAAATGTTCCAAGAGGCATTGCTTCATTTTAGAAATGCACATTTTCAATATAAAATTTTAAAGATCAATTCAAAACAAAAACAAGCAAAAGAAGAATACCTTCAAGCATCAATCTACCAAATTCAAGAAGAAGTCAAACAAGCCGAAATTTACAAAGAACAAGGCCAAATTAAAGAAAGTATTCAACTTTATCATAAATGTATCGATCAATATGAAAAAATAAATGCCCAACATGAATTATCAGTATTGAGAAAAAAATTTGCAATTTTTCAAACAAAACTCGGTGATGAACAATTTGAACGAGGAAATAAAGTAATTCTGAAGTCGATTCAAGATATTGATCAAGCAAAGAATTTTTACTCCAATGCAGAACGTTATTATATCAAAGCAGAAGACTCAAAGAAGCTTAAAGAAGTCAAAAAAATAATTACACGCCTATCTAAAATGAAGATGAAATTCCTACAGAAAAATGCTCATTCAGCGGGCAAAGCTCGAAATTACGAATTGGAATTTTTGTACCTTGAAGAAATGCATATGATATGTTATGAAATTGAGGATGCCAGTAAAGCTCAAGATTATGCAAGACAATTAGAGAAGTTACGAAAAAAAATCAATCTTCAAAAAGTTGAACAAATGCGCGAACAAATGTTGACTTCGAAACCTTGGTTGGCGAGCGAATCTTCTAATTCTAAACAAAAACCCGAAAAAATTAATATTCCAATTAACAATCATGATGAAAATCTAGCACCCACAATGTTTCAAGACAATTCAGCTGAAACAATTGCATTTTTTGATCCATCAAATAATCTTAATGATAAAACATATTTTACTGATCGTATCTTGCAAAAGCGCCCAACTATTTCAAAGTCTGAGGATAAGAGTGAAGAAGTTAAAAATGTTTATAAAATTGTCAAAAAGTTTAATTCGTCTCTCTTTTTAACAAATTCTGATATACACTACTTAATTTCCTTTGGAGTGAATCTTCCACAAGATATATATTATTATCACAAGTTTGCAAAGAGTTTCCATCAATTTTATGTACATATTTCCGCTTCAAATTTACCGAAAGTATTGCTAATACCAACAAAAAATTTAATCAAACGTCAAGCCTACTTAGGAACCTTAGCCTATACTATGGACATATTTATACCTATAAACACTGATTCTACCTTATCCACAGATTTATTGAAAGATCAAATTTATTTTGCGATTAATCATCCTAATTGGGAACCTATAATGGAAGGATTCCAATATTCGACTTTAGACTGTTATTTCTACTTTTTGCATGCTTGTCGACTGATTGAACGAAAAGCTCCGCATTCTGAAGTTGCCAAATATCTAAACTCATCAGTTATTGCAGAATTTTTGAATGTCCCAACAGATCGTTTGGAACAATATTTAGCTGATTTTCAAGAAGTTAAGTTTTTCGAAGAAATAATGAGTTGGTCTGATAACCCGAATTTTCAACTCTTCTTTATGGGACTCTATTTCTACCAAGAAAGGCGATATGATATTGCCGCGAGTATCTGGTGTATGATGATTGTGGGTTGAAACCAAGTAAAATTTAAAATAAATTACCCAAAAATTTTTATTTAGTTTAAAAAAGGTTGTATTTTAATTGGAACCCCCTTCCTTCCACTTTCATAACATGCTTCAATAATCTCGTGAGCATATTTTGCAGACTCAGCAGTAATTTCACTTTTTATATTATTTTTCACAATTGCATTTATAAATCGTAAATCTTCGGCATAATATGGTCCTGAAACTTCGGCTTTGACGTGAGGCAAACCAATTTTTGAAAAGAAATATTCATCCATTTTTTCTAAATCAAGTTCTATTTCTGCTTCATCTAAATATAAGAGTTTAATTTCAGCAAGTTTTTTCGATCGCCCATCAGAAATTATTGTTATACGTGCTTTTTCAAAATAAATCTCATAATAACGGCAATCATAATCAAGATCATTCCACATGGCACTTATCGACAAATTTATTCCATTTTTAAAAGTAATTATACTTGCTACTGAATCTTCAATTCCAGGATGACCAGCAAAATAGTTAATTTTAGCGTACACTTCTTCAACTTCCCCAAAGATCGAAATCATTCCATCAATATCATGGATGACATGTTCAAATAAAATGCCAGAATATGCTTGAGTTTGATCTTTTCTCCAAGTACTATTGTGCACTTCTAATTCCCCAAGATATGGCTTTTGCTGACTATCTCTAAACACAATATTCATAGGTTTACCCCATTTTACTTTATTTTGCTCTGTTAATAATTGAAGATAATGAATTGGGGAAGTACTGCGCATAACTAAACCCGGTTGAAATACAACATGATTGCTATCTCGAGCTTTAATTATTGCATCAATTTCTGATGGAGGAAAACATAAAGGTTTCTCACAAAAAACATGTTTTCCTTGATTCAAGGCAGCCAAAACAAATTCTTTATGTAAATAAGTGGGAGTTAGTATAAACACAGCATGGACGTCTGGATCCTCAATGAGTTCAAACCCCGCATTTTTTCCAACAAATTGCTTATCAATAGGGAAACTTTTTGCCATATTTTTTACAGCATCTTCCAGAATGTCGGCGTATGCATATAAATGAGGCCTAATTTTTATTTCACTTTCTTTCCATTTCCAAATTTTTCTTGCGTTAGCTTCAACTAACGTCAAGGAAAAGATATGATTTTGTGAAATATGACCACATCCGATTATACCAATATTGATCCTTCGAGTTTCTTTTTTTTGTTTTGTTTCCATCATGATATCACTTTTATTCTATTTTTGGATAAAAAACCACTTCTATTTTACCAGATTGGGTAGATTTATACATTGCTTCAACAATCGCAAGAATTTTCAATCCAAATTTACCATCTGTATAAGGTATTCTTTCTTCCACAATACAATTTATGAAATGTTGCATTTCTTGGGGATATCCAAAAGTCCAAGATTCGGCAGGAATAGGAAAAGTCCATCCTTTTGTAGTACTTGCCTTTTCAACAGCATATCCAAACCCATTTTCACTAAAAACTTCTAACGGAGCCATGTGACTGGGGTTAACTATGATTTGCCCTTTAGTTCCGTATAACTCAATTTTCACATCGAAACTTGAAGGGGCAGTCCACGATTCTTCTATAGATACTTGGGCACCATTTTCAAAATAGAGAATGCCCATTGCATTATCTTCAACTTCACATTGACCAAATTCACCCCGATCAGGTGATACAATGGAAGTTTGACAAAAAACTTTCTCTACATCTTCATTAAGATACCAAACCAAACAGGCAATATCATGAATTCCAAGATCTATTAGCGCCCCACCTCCAGCCAGTTTCTGCTTATAGAACCAAGCACTATGCGGCCCTGAATGATGCTCTCTTCCGCGACCCATATAGATTTTCCCTATTGCACCACCATCAACTAATTCTTTAGCCTTAACGAAAGAAGGAGCATATATATTATTTTCACAATAAAAAATGGTTTTTTTTGCTTTTTGAGCGGCCTTTACTATCTCTAATCCTTCCGCTACATTACGAGCAAGAGGTTTTTCAATGAAAATATGTTTTCCTTGCGATAATGCTGCTAAAGATACTTCATGATGCAATGAATTGGGAAGACAGATACTTATTGCATCACACACTTGTGAGAGTAAATCATGGTAATCTTTGAAGTATGGTCCAGCAATGTTAAATTTTTCAATCAATTTAAGAGCAGAATCCTGATCTAGCGAGGATATACCAATTATTTTTACTCCGGGAATTTGAGAGAAGGCAAAACAGTGGTGCTCTGCAATGAATCCAGATCCGATGATCCCAACTTTTATTACCATAATGATCCTTTGATTCTTTTACCTAATAGATATTTATGTATTTCTGGGTTAGTCTTGAAATCCATACTTTTCTCGGAGACGAAGAATTTTCTGACCAAATGACGTATCCCAATTAGGAACTACAAAGTGTTTTTGAGGAGGATTAACCAGATGGAGGTTTGAAATTATTCCGAGAATCGTTTTCAATATTCGATTTGCTTTTGGTTCTTTTTTGTGGAGCAAAACTCTACGATAACGTTCCACAAATTTCCACCTTCCTATTTTTTTGAAGTTGAGATTTCGTTTTTCAATAGGATAAAACATACCCATTCTTTTTAACAGCCACCATTGACTTTTATGGAGATACAGTGATTTGAAAGCATGTTGAGGATCTTTAAATGGCCAAACAAAATTGGGTTTAAATGTTGTATAAAAAAGAAGAGATTTTATGGGATGCTTAAGGCTATGCTGCAGATTTTTATAAATATAAAAAGCCATCCGTCCGCAATTGATGTGATCTGAATGCCAATAATATGTGAAATATGGTTCAGGTGCTAAAATTATATCCGGTTGTATTTTATTTATCCATAATAGCAATTTTTCTATATGAGCACGGTTAAATTGCACAAAACCATCAATAATATCATCAAAATGGATATGCTCAGGATCAATCCCGTTTACGGTTGCCGCTTTAATTAATTCATGCTGACGTATATATCCCAGTTGGGGACCCTTCCATTTAGGATCGAATATACCAAATTCTCCTTTAGTTAATGAGAGAATGTGCACAGATTTCTCCTTTTGAGAAAGATACCACATTAAATTTGAACAGTTAAACTCAAGATCATCCGGATGAACACATATAAATAGATATTTCATTTTTCCCTATATAATGTAGAAATTGTATGTATAATAAAGAAATCCTTTCTAAATTTAAAAAAAAGTGATCCGTATCATTTTTAAAAATGAAGGTGAAGAAAACACTATGACAACCCCTCCCAAACTAAATAAAATCCAACTGGCTCCTTTCAAGCAAAGATTCGGAAAAAAAAAAATTTTTGCCCAGTGTTTAATGCCTATTCGAGGACCTCAAGGTTTTCGTAAATTGGATTACGATTTTGTTGATCAAATAAATCCAGCCGAGATCATTTCTAAAATTGTTGACAACGGATATAATGCGTTTGGTTTAGTTGTTAAAGATACTGATGGGGCAACTCTTTCTAAAACAAAAATAGGCTGGAATCCGACGAACAGAGATTTAGTTGGAGAATTTTCAGAGATTTGTCAAAAGAAGAATGTAATTTTTTTTCTGAGCATTACAAACATGAATGATGCCTATCGAGGCGCCCTTCATCCAGAAACGGTTTCCATCCACATAAAAACAAGAAAGAACATTAAAAAAGGAGATCCAGGAATCCACCACGAAGGGGAAATGAGGGTTGATTTACCAGAAGGCACCACCATTGAAGAAATGCAGAAAAAAATACCGTTTCTGACCAAAGAAGTTGATGAGAAAATTGGAGCCGCTCGAAATGCAAGAGGAAAAGGATATATCCCATTGACTGCCTTTCATTGTCCTCGATCAAAGCATGCAGATTATATGATTGCTTTAATCAAGGAAATTGCATCAAATTATCAAGTCGATGGAATACTCGCAGATTATATCAGATATTCTACAGATTATTTTGACTACTGCGGATGTGAGAGATGTCGGAAAGCCTATGCTCAACAATATCCTAATAATAACCCAGCTAAACTAAAAGGAAAGGATTGGTTTCGTTTTCGAATGGATAATATCTTGGAATTTGGAAAAAAATTTAACGATACCATAAAATCTGTTGATGATAATATACTTACAGGATGGTTTAATTTGCCTGGACCAAAATTCTACAGCAACCGTTTAACGGGACAAGATTATTATGGATTGACAAAGGTTATGGATTCAGCTCTCCCTATGCTTTATCCATATCTGACAGGTTCTATTGATGATGGAAGGTATTGGGGCACTTTGGCAAATCTTGTGCATTGGTACAGCCAACGAAATATGAAACGGAGATTCAAAGATTATGGAAAGGATGCTACAATTTTTGGAATTACCAACAGTGTTGAATGTAATACGGAAGAAATGCTGAAGTCATTTATTGCCTATGATTATGGATTAGGAATTGCGGTGTTCAAATATTATGGAACCACTGAATCCCAATGGTATGCAAGCAAACTCTATGGAAAAATTCTTTCTCAACAAGAGATTGGAGATAATTCTCCTACCCGGGTAGATATTAGAAAAATCCTTCAAAAAGTATATGAGAAGTATCCCCCAAAAGTACCACCAAAATGGTGGAGAGAGAACAATGATATGCAACTCGCTTAAAATAAAGAGTATAAAAAACATGGGAATGAAATTCGACTTTTTACTTTACTATTTGAATTTGGACCGCTCGTTTAGCAAGGATCCGTTGAATTTCATCGTAATCTTTTTGATATGTTTTAATAGATGGAACCCACCAAACAAATGAAAGGATAGTAAATAGGCTAGCAAAGGTCATCGCAAAGGGGTAATTATAAGTATTGATTAAAAAACCCCCAATAAACGCACCTAAAGCTCTTCCACAAGCATCAAAGAAATTGGCAAGGGAGATCATAGTACTCCTATGTTCTGGCAAGTTTATATCGGTAATAGCCGATAACCAATTTGGATAAATTCCCCCATCAATAAGCAAGCCAAACGACAACATTAATACTGCAAGAACCCCTACCGGATTGCTAAACAAGGATGCATCATCAGCTAAAGTCCAAGTCAAATTAATCCCAATTAAAATAAAAGGAGCGGAAGCCATCGACAATATCGTTCCTAACTTTACTTTAATCTTCTTATCTGTCTTATATTTCTTATCACCATATCGCCCAAAAATTATCGCCCCAACAAATATTCCTAAGACTACAATTATTAACCCCATGAAGGCAGCATCTTCAGACGCATTATGTTCAAACATCAACCAGGATATTGCATATGTGGCAAATACTGCCCCAGGAATATTATCTACGAAATTTAGAATTAAATAGCGATTAGTCTTTCTTTGCCACAAATATTTCAAATCTTCTTTTTTTATCTTGTAGGAATAGTCTAGAGTGGGGTCAGTGCTATAAACAGATTGTAAAACCGATTCTTTAGCCCCTCGCTTAGGTTCTTTAGTAAAATATAAAATCGGAGTTAAAAGGGCAGAAATCCCCCCCATGATATAATATGTAATTCTCCAATTGTTGGGAAAAAGGATCAATGCAATTACAACACCTCCAAGTTCACCCAATACAGTTGTGATAATAGACAAGATCCCAAAAACTTTCCCACGTTCTTCTTGAGGAAATAAATCAGCCATTATACTTACCATAACAGGAAGAATTGCACCTAATCCAATTGAAGCTCCAATTTGGCAAATGAAAAGTTGCACATAATTATTAATAAATCCCGTCAAAATTGTAAAAAATGTTGTTATGGAACTTCCGATACACGCAACTTGCATCCGCCGGATTTTTCACCGAAGTAACCCATTACAATTCCCGCACCAGCCATTGTTAAAATCATGGTTCCAATAATATAGCCAATTTTCCCTTCATTCATATCAGTAAATGTTTCTGTCAAATTGGGCATTAACGCGGGAAGAACCGTTTGAATGAATGTACCGATAGTTAACAAAATATAAAGCACGAAAAGTGTTACTTTTGTTGATTTTTGCTCTATCATCGTCTTACATGATATTTGGTCTTTGATCTAAATAAGGGTTAATTTATAACACCGAAAGAGAAAAAAAACACTTATTCGATTTCTGATTCGGGGTATAAATTCAAACCTAATTCTTTTGGTCCGGGAATGAAGCGGCCTTCTTCACAACCTAAAGGACGATCATGAAACAAGTAATAGAAAATACGAGCAATTCCTTTTGGTGGATTATGAGTTTGAGTGAAAGTAACTTCTCGATAGCCTTCAATTAATTTTAAATGACCAAATTTTAACTGAAAGGAAATTTGGGTTAGCGGATTGAAAAGATCAATGATTTTTAACATCCAAGGTGACCATTGACTTGCATGACTCATGCGGGTTTTGAAGACGATTTGATCATACAATCGTTGTAAAAAATAATTCGGCATGAGAGTTTGAAAATAAAGCATCCGTTTTGGTCTTTCTTGGGCATCCATCCATTTGAGCGCGAAAAAATAATTTTTTCCAACCGCCATATGATCAACGTGACCATCGCAGTAGACAAAGGGATCTGGACCGATCACAATATCCGGATTAAGTTTTAAAATGAATTTTTGTAATCGCAATATTGCTGCTTTATTGTGAGGAACAAAACCATCTATGTAATGCATCCAATGAAGAGTTACCTGAGGATTTCCCAATGAATCAAACCCATAAGCTTTTTGAGCTTTTATCATTTCAGATTTTCGAATGCGCTTAATCCTTTCACCCTTAAGTATTTTATTGGGTGTACCATATTCATCACAAGTTGCTAATACTTGATGAACTTTCCATCCATTTTTAATGGATTGAACACATAACTGAGAAGAAAAAGCTTCCCCATCATCTGGATGAGGACAAATAATTAAGACAATTTTTTTGTTTTTTTTCTTTGAAATTAACACATTTAATCCACATTCAATTCAATTAACTCTTTAATCTCGGTTGAGTTAAAAATAATATTATTAATATAGTCAGTAAATATTTCATTAACTTCCAATGGATTGGATTTAATAGAGATTTTTTTTGCATTTTTAATTAATTCAGAGTTCGAATTTTGGTTTAAATCAGATTTATTTGCCAGAATCAGGATATTTTGCTCATTTTCAAGATGAAGATAATCAGATGTGGATTTAAATAAGTCTTTTGAATCTTCGAAAGCCAAATTATCCGTCGAATCATAAATGTAAATCAACCCTTCACATTTCATACCATCAATAATTTTTGGGAAAATCTCAGAATCTACATACCCCGTAGCACAAGTCAATTCTATTTTAACTTTGACCCGTTCTTTAAATTCTTCAAATTTTTCTTCAAAAGTTGGCAGTGTGTATATTTGTCCGGTCTTTTTAGATTTATCTTCATCTTGAACCCAAACCAGCAAGCCCTTAAAAGCTGAAAAAACATAATCGGGAGAATTCACAACCATAAAATTACCTTTTCGCTGGAGGGCACTATATGGATCTAAACTGTGAATCAAAGAAAATTTTCCAGCTCGAGGTGCTCCTTGAACGAGAAAACGAAGTGATTTTATTTTGAAGTACTTATCAGCAATTTTTTCTCGATTGGTAATTTTATCTTGTAAAGAAGCAAGTGTTTCATCAATAGCACTAACAGTTTTCTTAACAATCTTGTCTTTATCCTGTTCATAGCTTCTAATAATTGCTTCGGTCGTTTTAGTCATATTTGAATTTTTAACTTTCTTAAATTGTTCTAATTTCTCTTTTTCATGATCAATTTTATCAATAATTGCATTGTAATCTTTAGTTTCTTTATTATAATAAGCACGAGGAGATTTACCAGAGACATATAATTTCATTCCCTCAAGATCTTCAATAACTTTCTTCAAATCATCAATTTCTTTTTTCACATTAGTCATATCTTTGAAATAATGCTCTTTTTTGACTTTCTTTTGCTGTTGAATTCCTTTTATGTCATTAATATTATCAGGTGTTAAGCTTTGAATTTTTTCCATTAAATCCTTCATTAATCCTTCTTCTGATGAATAATGTTTTTCCATTGAACGGGTTAGTTCCTGAGTCTCGGACCACAAATGATGATAATTTTGCTTGATTGCAAAGAGTTCATTGATCCTCTTCTTATAACTTTCCTCGGTATAACCAATCTCATCAAAAGCAATCATTAAACCGTGTTTATACTGAGCCTTTAAAAGTTCATTTTCAAGCTTATCGAATTGACCTAAAACCGCTTTAAGTTTCTCAGTAAGATCCTTAATTTGTTTTCTTTGATTTCTAAGAGTAAAGACTTCAGCATTTATATTTTCCACAGTTAAATCATCCTATTTTTAAGAGCTAGAGTAAAAGATCTCCCGTTTCGTGAGACTAAGTTTGAAGGCTATGATTCCAGTTTGCTCATAGAACTCAAAGGATTTGCTGAAAAATACATGAGTTTTAAGAAAAAACATACCATGAAACCACAAAATAATTTAACAAAAATTTCAAAAAAAATTGTAATTTTTTAAATTATCAAGAATAAGTGAAGCTTGAAAAATTTAATTTAAAAGATTCAGTTCTTCTTCTTTTAGTTTCTTTAATTGCTTTTCTAATGCAGAATGGTATTCTTCTTCAGCTTTACGTGAATCTTCATTCATAAGTGAAAGATTATCATTACTTTCACCCATTTGAATTTCAGATTCAGATCCTACCATATTATAAATTCGGTATAAGGATATTGCAATTACTAAGACAATTGTCACAATTACTGACATTCCAAAGCTATTTCCAAGGTTGCTTATAAATAATCCAGGAGATTCTATGCTAAATAAAATGAAAAACAGAACGATTTCGCTCAAATATATTAAAATACAATAAATATAAGAGGGGATCTTCTTTTTTGCTTCGGTTGTTAAAGTATTTGAAGATTCTGTCATATTACATATATAGGTGAATTTATACAATTAAAGTTTTTCTCAGCATACAATTTTGGTTTATCTTAGTTAAACCATATTTACGGTGGAATGTGTAATCCATAAAACAAATTTAAAAAGGTTTTAATGAGTTAATGAAAGAAAAAGAAATAACTAAAACATTTCTGCTAAATATTCCCATGCTTCTTTCTCAGCATCATGCACATGTTGAATTGCAGCAACAATTTTAGGAAAATAACTTGGAAAATCACTTAAATTCTCACTTATAGCACGTTCAATGATATTTTTCTGATCATTTTCCATTTGCTTAAGAAGGATATTTAGATTATCTGGCATCGATTCTTGTGTCGCGTTGAATTCCAGTAATGATTTACGTAATTTACCCATCCATTCTAATTCATCAGGAAGTAGTGCGTTTCCAAGGTTGTGAATGGCTTCGATAGAAACTTCAAAAAATTCAATAGCTTTGTTTAGAGAGGGCATTTCCATAATAACTGCTGCTTCACCTAGGAAAATTCGATACATATCTCGAAACATGGCCCCTCCACAACCCCCAACCTCCATAAAAATGAATAGATTTAGAATAGCATAAATAAATTGGTCTCCAGGATATTTACTCCACCAGGTAGGAAAAACTTGTTTATATTTTAAAAAACCAGGCACACCAAGCATTTTAATGGGTGGGTTTAACATCTGATCAATATTCTGTTTAATGGCCATAGGAATTATTTCTTTTAACGATTTTAAGGAGGACTTTTCGGGATTAAATAGTTCCAAAATTTTATTTTTCGCTGCAAAAGGAGCAAATTTCGAAGCTCGGGCCATTTGAAAAAGATTTAAGGGTATTTTCACAGGTTCTCCAAAACGATCTGAAATTAATACTTCACCTTTCATTTCATCTAGACCGTAGACTACAACGGTATGTCCTCCGAAATGCCCCATTTTTTCATTAGGAACCATATTCTGATCAGAAAAGAAGTGAGGAAGAAACGCCATATCAACAAATGTGACTGCTGGTTGTCCCTTTCTTAAAATATCCTTTAATTTTTGATGAGCTTTTAATACTGAACCAGTCTCATGCAGTTTATATTCAATCCCCAAGCGATCTAAAGGTGCCCGAATACAATTCCAATCCTTGGCATTTAATCCTCCGACAAATGGTCCGTGTTTAAATTGCATTACGATCATACTTAGACCCGAAGCAATCCCAAGAAGCATTTCCTCCGAATAATTAATATCATAATGACGCAATGTTTTGTTCAGCGAAGAAAGAATACAATTTTTTCCCCCAATATGTTTGAAATTAGGAATTTGATATTTAAATCCGTCGCATCCTACAGTCCCATATTCTACATCTGGAAGCTTCTTATCTCTAATCGCTTTTTTAATATAAGAATAATCAATTTTATGTGAAAGCATATAAAATAGAAGATTTCAGTGAAATATAAACAAAAGGAGTTATACCTAGGTGAAGGTTTCTATCCAAGTATGAAAAACAATAAAAAAAGAATTGGGATTATAAAAATTTATTTCATTCCAACAAATTTGCCCGATTTCAAGAATTCGCATGGTTTAATGTAATCTTTACCAATTTTTGCAGCAAGCTCCGCAAGAAGGGTACTCCACTTTTCATAATTTTGAGTTGCAAGTTCCATTACTCCTGGGCGATTAAATCCTGCCATCATGGTATCATCAATCACTTGCCAGTTCTTTACTACTCCTTCTTCCAATAAACGACAGCCTTCATTCGCTTCAATAGCATCTAATTGTTCAGCCGTTACTATTCCCGCTTTTTTAGATCGATCGATCTTAGGACGTCCTTGAGTCCAATCAAAGAAACCTTGACCGACTTTCCTTCCTAACTTCTTAGTTTCATACATTTCAGTATAGGCTTTTCCAGGAGTAAAATCAGGAGACAACGTTTTAGCATAATAATTATTGATATGATAATATGTATCGTGGCCCACATAATCCCCCAACTCAAGAAATCCCATAGGAGAAGTTTCTTTCACAGTATCTGCTTCCAATTCTTCCCAAGTTACCCCTTTCGCAACCGCTTCATCGAATGCCCAATTCATGAGAACAAAACCAGGAGCAATCATACGATTAGCAATAAATCCAGGTCGATCTTTTAGTACCCGAGGACAATAACGCTTTCCACGACAAGGAAGACCTTCAGCCCAAGC
The DNA here is from genome assembly GCA_025839675.1 of Candidatus Lokiarchaeum ossiferum. Classification (GTDB taxonomy): domain Archaea; phylum Asgardarchaeota; class Lokiarchaeia; order Sigyniarchaeales; family Promethearchaeaceae; genus Lokiarchaeum; species Lokiarchaeum ossiferum. Next base: position 5,938,795 of record CP104013.1, on the reverse strand, counting down.
CACAGCAATGTCCATTGTTTCATCGGAAGTCCCATCTCCTTTAATAATTTCAACCAAACGCATCAAGGGAACAGGATTAAAGAAATGAATCCCCACGCACTTATCTGCTTTTCCTGAAGCATTAGCTATTTCAGTAACACTCATTGAAGACGTATTGGTTGCAATAATACAATGATCTGGAGCATTATCTGCACAAGTTTTAAAAACATCTTGTTTTATCTTCATATTCTCTATAACTGCTTCCAAAATAAGATCGGCATCTTTCACAGCAGCAGCCAGATCAGTGGTTGTGGACATTTTTTCTAATATAGAGGCAGTTGTCACACCTTCCCCAAGCCGTCCCTTTTGTTCAAGGCGATCCAAACCTTTTTTAAGTCCGCTTACACCCCGATCAATAAATTCATCTTTTATATCAACTACGGTAACCTTATATCCTTTTTGTAAGGAAACCTGTACTACGCCCATACCCATTAATCCAGCGCCAATTACGACAATGTTTTTTATTTCCATTTATTGTTTCACTCTTTTTAGTTCTAAAAAAATCCTATGTTTAATATTCTAAATGATTCCATTTAAGATATTTTAATTTCAATTTTAGAGATTACTCCATGACAATTACATGAAGTCGATATATACACGTTTATTGGTGAATTTTTAATCCTTTTGTTTACATGTTGAGTCAATTTCAGAAAAAAAGATTGTATCTCACTTCCAAGAATTCCTCCTAAACCCGCTCCAAGTTGTTCACTATTAAAACACAGATGAAAATCATCAAGGACATTATTTTTAAGAAATTTATAGACTGTAATAGGTTTCTTTTTCTTATGAAAGGGACAATATGATTCAGGGGCTGTACAATGATCAGGACAAATCTCATTCCATCCCGCGTAAGATAAATATTTTTCAGAATCATTGAAAGAGAAATAATGCATTTCATCGGGTTTATTTAATAAATTTATAGTGGGTTCAACAGATTGAATAAGAAAAGAAGGAAAATGAGTATGTAAGTAATAGATGCCAAGATCCTTCATAACATGAATAGGTGCACTAGGAATAAAAATATCTGGAGGATCAGTCCGAAGCAATTCTGCAATAGTTGCAATATCTCCGACCAGAAAGAGAATATTATCCAAATGATTGGAATCTTCTTTCTCATCCTTTTTAATATTTTGAAGAAATTTTTCTACAAACTCGATAGATACTGGTGTTAATTCATATTTCTGTGAGATAAAACATTCCGGATCTTGATCTACAAGGACAATTAGTTTATTTTTGGATTTCAATTTTTCTATCGCATTGAATCCAAATTTACCTCCGCCGTACACCAGATAATATACCATATCTCTGACCTTTAAAACAACCTGATTAATTAAAAAAAAGTTAAAAATATCTATTCAAAAAGACTTCCATTATTGCATCCGAAATGGAATAAGGATCATTGCCCTTCTCATAACTTAGGATCTTTTCAATAAATTCATTAATCTTCGGATTAGAGAATACAATTTTTTCAATGTTCTTCAATAAGAAATATTTCAAGATATCCACAACATAGTGTTTATAACGGAAAATTAGACGCTGTTTCTTCAAACCACTTGTAATGATGAAATCACCATGTTTCTTGATTTGATCTAACAAAATAGGAACATTTTCTCCAGTTAATCCGTTTGTTTTTAAAACAGGAGGGCGCCAACCTTTGGAACGCAAAACTCGAATAGAATTGTTGGGAGAATCAACATCAATTTTTTCAGAAATATCCAACATTGTTTGCAATTCATTAACACGCCTATCTGCGCCTTCACGATCCATTTTATTGACAACAAAAATATCCGTGATTTCCATGATTCCTGCTTTGATTGCTTGTATTCCATCTCCCATACCAGGAGGCATAATTACTAAGGTTGTGTGAGCACTCTTAAAAATATCAATTTCGGATTGTCCTACTCCAACAGTCTCAACTATAATAATATCGCTTCCATAAGCATCAAGAACATGCAACACATCCTTGGTAGCCATTGCCAAACCCCCTAATTTGCCACGATTTGCCATGGAACGAATAAAAAGATTTTTATTCGTGAAATTAGGTTTCATCCGAATTCGATCTCCCAGTAAAGCACCTCCACTAAAAGGTGAAGTTGGATCTACAGCAATTATGCTAACTTTCTTCCCTGCCTTCAAATATTCACTGGCAATTTGATTCGTGAGGGTTGATTTTCCGGATCCAGGGGCACCGGTAATACCAAGAATATATGCCTTTCCAGTGAGAGGATATATTTCTTTAATGATATTTCTTGCGGTTTCGGGACCACCATTTTCCACATGGGTGATTAACCTTGCTACGGCTCTCCTATTCCCAGCTTTCATTTGATCAATTAGATTTCTTAATTCAGTAGTTAATTCTGTAGTTAATTCTAAATTATTCATCGCATTATCTCTCAATTATGAATAGACTATCGCTTCAAGTTTGCTCTGATATAATCAGCAATTTCTTGGATTTTGGTACCTGGACCAAAACATTCACTAATCCCTACCTCTTTCAAAGCAGGAATATCTTCTTCGGGAATGATGCCTCCACCCAAAACAAGCACATCCTCAATTCCTTCAGCCTTCAACTTTTGCATCACTTGTGGAAATAATACAGGATGTGCCCCAGAAAGAATCGACATTAATAAGCAATCAGGATCTTCTTGTACTACACTTTCTACAATATCTTCGGCGGTTTGATGCAATCCAGTATAAATAACTTCAAATCCAGCATCCCGTAATCCACGAGAAATGACTTTTGCCCCACGATCATGACCATCTAATCCAGGCTTCGCAACAATTAATCTAATACTTCGTTCCATGACTTTCACTCTATTTTAAATTTGATAAAAAAAAAGAATTAGAAAATACTTTCTTCTTTATAGACTCCAAAGACGCTTTTTAAAATTCCAATTATTTCTCCGACAGAACAATATGCCTTCACTGCATCCAAAATATATGGGATTAAGTTTTCCTTAGTTTGAGCAATTTCTTTAACTTTTGCTAAACATTGTTGAGCTTTTTCTTCATCGCGAGATTGTTTCAATTTTTCAAGATCTTTCACTTGTTGTTCCCCAACTTCTTCAGAAATCTTCAAAATTTCAGGTTGTAAGCCTTCTTCCCCAGAAAACTTGAATTTATTGACACCAACTTGTACTTGTTCTTTGGCTTCAAGTTCTTGCTGGAATTGATAAGAAGCATTGGCTATCTCACGCTGGTAAAAATTATTTTTAATTCCTACAAAAGTACCTTCAAGCATAGACCCTTTCCCCATCTCCTTAATTTTGTCAAAGTATCGTTCAGTTTCTTCTTCCATTTTATTGGTTAAAGATTCGACAAAATATGACCCAGCTAAAGGATCAATAACATCAGCAACCCCAGATTCATGAGCGATGATTTGTTGGGTTCGTAAAGCCATTCGTACAGCATCTTCAGAAGGTAAAGCTAAAGCTTCATCAAATGAATTGGTGTGTAGGGACTGAGTCCCCCCCATAACTGAAGCTAAGGCTTGTAGGGTAACTCGGATAATGTTATTGTATGGTTCTTGCGCGGTCAATGAAACACCCGCGGTTTGGGTATGGAACCGAAGTCGAAGCGAACGTGGATCTTTCGCATTATAATCATTTTTCATATGTTTTGCCCAAATTCGACGAGCTGCACGATATTTTGCAACTTCTTCAAAGAAATTGTTATGAGCATTGAAGAAGAAAGATAAACGAGGTGCAAAATCATCCACATTTAAGCCTCGCTTTATCCCAGCTTCAACATAAGCCAACCCATTTCCAAGAGTAAATGCTAATTCCTGTACGGCCGTTGAACCCGCTTCTCGAATATGATAACCACTAATACTAATAGTATTCCAACGTGGCACATTTTTTGTACAATATTCAATAGTATCCACAATCAATCGTACAGAAGGTTCAGGAGGAAAAATATAGGATTTTTGAGCTTGATATTCTTTGAAAATATCATTTTGAATCGTTCCAGTCAACTTAGCCATTGGAACACCCTTTTTTTCCCCAGTAGCTAGATACATACAAAATAGAATTGAAGCGGGCCCGTTGATGGTCATTGAGGTTGAAATTTTCCCCAGATCGATCCCATCAAATAAAGTTTCCATATCCGATAGGGTATCAATAGCCACACCTTCCTTTCCCACTTCCCCTGCACTCATTGGACTACAACTTTCATAGCCATAAATTGTAGGAAGATGAAAAGCGACACTTAAACCAGTCTGACCATTTTCTATGAGATATTTAAATCGCTTATTTGTTTCATCCGCATTTCCTAAACCTGCAAACTGACGCATTGTCCAGAATTTAGCACGATAACTCGTTGGTTGAGCACCTCGTGTATAGGGATATTCACCCGGAAAACCTAAGTCTCGAAGGTAAGAGAGATCTTTGATATCATTAGGAGTATAGAGAGGTTTTACTTCAAGATCAGAAAGAGTTTTAAAAGATCGTTTACGTTCAGGAACTCGTTCCAATGATTTCTTCACAGTGGTTTCTTCCCACTTTTTTTTTTCCTTCGCAATTTCATCCAAATTGTTGGCTGAGTTTGCATTTGAATTCTCTGTCATTTTTTTCACCTAGATATTGGTAAGTATTTCCTTTTATTCTACAACGCATTTAAAATTCGATTCCTGCTCTCGCAAAAATACCTTCTTGAAATGGATGTTTGATTTCTTGCAAGTGAGTCACATAATTTGCAATTACCTCAAATTCAGGGATTTTTTCATGGCCTGTCATGATGATTTCCACTGTTGAACCCTTTTTTCTCAAAATTTCAACAATTTGTGATGATTCATATAACCCAACCTTAATCATCGAGCCAATTTCATCCAATATCACTAAATCATAATCAGAAGAGGTAATTACTTCTTGAATTTTGTTTAATCCTTCAAGAGCATTCTTCTTTTGACTCTCAATTTGTTTGTCTGACCTAATAAAGTTAAAATCTCCATATTGGAAAATCGGGACACCTAATTTTTCGGTTAATGCAACATATTCCCCGTAGTAAAAGCCTTTTTGACCGCTTGGATCGTGTTTTTTTAAAAATTGAAGGAGAACTGGTCGGAAATTTCTACCAATTGATCTGACTATATGTCCTATAGTGATTGAAGTTTTACCACAGCCCTTTCCATAGTAATAATGAATTAAGCCTTGGTCTAGAGTTGGTGATGTCGTCATGAGCAAAATCAATCCTAATTTCTTAATTAACATACAGTCGGATTATATTAATTATGGTTATTGTCGAGTTTTTTAAAAATGTTGTGTAAAAGAGAAAAATTAATCGCTAACTTTGTTCCAATCAGTCCAAAAATACTAAAACTAATAATATTAATTGTTGGTATGACTTGAATATATCATCTGCAATTGCTAACAAGTTAGAGTTTTAATATTCCTAATAATTATTGTGGTTACTAATGAGATCAAAAAATCTTGAAGAATTGTGGATCCTTTCAAGTAAAGGGGAAGAAGTTGTTCACATCCAAAAAATAAAGCAGGAAGAAGAAATTATATTAATCCGCAATTTCTTCAGTGGAATCCATCAATTTATGCAAGACATGGGAGGAAGCAATTTTTATCATCTTAATATCAGCGGTAAAGATTTCATAGGAATTAATATTAATATTCAGTCACACACCAATGATTATTCTTTCTATTTGATTGGTAAGTTTGAAGGATTGCGACAAAAACGATGTTTAGCAGTACTTTCAAGAATAAAAAAACAAATCATCAAGCTCAAATGGTCTGAAACCAAGAAAGAGGATTTATCAGATCTTCTTACTAATTTAATTAGAAAGATCGGATTATTCTAATTTATAGTGTTTTGTAGAATTCCAAATTTTAACCACTAAACTTTAATTTGGAAAGCACTAAATTTTTAATTAGAAATCTCATTTTGGAAGAAAATTAAAATGCCTACACGAAAAGTGAAAGTTCCAGTCAATAAAAGCGCCAAAGGCGAATCCTTTAAAAAAGAACTTGAGAAATTTGGGAGATATATTGTTGGAATCTCCTTAGAATCTCTTAAAACCGTTGGAAAATATGATTTAACTAATCGAACTAATGAATTTTATTTTCGAGTAAATTCCGATGGAGTTCTACGAACTCGAGTTCCTAATAAGGGATGTATTGAGTTACGGGAAAATCAAGCATTTCTCTCAAAATCGGATAAATTAACTCTTTGGAGCGAATTTGTTAGATTTAAGAAAGATGAAGAACGATTCGTTGAAGTTGAAATACAGATGCGGGAAGAGGATCCAGGAAAAGATTCAGTCTTAGCAAAGAAGAACTTCAAGATAAAATGCCCTTCAAAAACGATGTACGAAATTTTGCAAAGTAAAGACGGAAAAACGAAAGCCAAATTTAAAATCTACGCAAAACAAACCAGTTACTGAAAATTCTTTTTTATTTCTTTATTTTAAGCAGAAATTTTATTTAAATTTTAAAAAGAACGGAGCCAGAGTGATTTTTTTTGCAATAGGGAGACGTTTATAAATTTGCTCTCCGCACCATTTATCATTTTCTTCGGGGTAGTTGCCTAAGTCGTCGCATTGATAGGCAGTCCATATATTTTTGCGAACTTGTGGAACTTCTTTTATAGCTTGTAAATACGCTTCCCATATTGAGAAAGAGGGTTTTTCTCCTCCCTTGAAAAACATTTCATCCGATATAGTCCCCATTTTTATGTAAGAATCGATTAAACTGCACTTCAATTGTTTTTGATATTGCTTAAGAGATTGGGCTGAATAACCACTTTGAGATTCGTACAAATTTTTAAGAACTTGAGAAGCAATTTTAGCAGACACGACCGCTCCAACGATTCCTTCAAAATAGAGAGGATACAATAATCCTGCCGCATCACCAATTGTAATAATATTTTCAGCAAAATTTTTTTCAACAGGATATCTAGGAGAACAACCATAGGAAAAAGCATTAGGAGTCATAATGTTTGGTTGTGGTGAAAGATTTTGGAAGAAATTTTTAAGAGGCTCGTATTTATTCAAAATTCTGAGAAATTTATTGCCCATCTCTTCATGGGATTCTTCCGATACAAACCCAATGTTGAAAAAATTCCTTCCCCGATTTAGCCAGAGCATACCGGTAGTACTAATTTGAGGATGTAAACGATAGATATAATCATGAGGGACATTTTTCAAGATTTGATCCCTTGTTCCAAAAAAAGTCGTTGAAACAGTATTAAAAGTATCCGGGACAGAACATTTAACTTGGGAATTTAAATTATACCCGGTGGCACCCGAAGCAATGATAAACATCCGTCCATTGATTAAATACTCTGAAGAATTTGAACGCATCTTTATGAGAAGTGAGTTCGACTTAGGATTAATTTTAAGTGCTTCAGCGCCCCACAACATTTTACCTCCGGATTTCACCCCTGCTTCAATGTACCAATTAATTAAATTTTGATAATTTACCATTTTTGCCAATGGTGCACCCCACTCATGGCCATCAACACAGACTTCGGATTTTCGAGAAGCATAAACAGAAGTCCAATGATCCCGAATGAAAATAGATGGATCACCAAGAGGAACTTCTTCCATCCAAGGTAAATCATGCATACACAAAACTTTTGCGATAGAATTATTTTGATCTGCCTCAAAACGTTTTTCTATCAGGAGACAAGTTGCTGTTTGAGATAAATGGTAAAATAATTTTGCTCCAGCAATCCCAGCTCCGATAATAATAAATTCATAGATCTGAGATTGTTGAACACGCGGTTCCATTACCTATGATAATTTTTTTTTCATTAAAGAATTTACTGCACCTTTCATTTAGTATCCCATCCAGAAAGGCTTTAAATTAACTGAAACGTTATGTCAAGAAAATGACATATTTTAATTAATGTTTCCTCTTGTGTGTTGTATGTTATTGAAATGAATTAAATAGCTACAATTCGATTTAAAATTGATGCATATTATGAATAATTAGTCTATTAAGATAATCAAAGTCATAAGCAATGTCTCATGATCTTAAGACTGGATGGTAGGTTTTCAACCATGATGAATTATAATTTGAAATTTTCCCTAACTCTTTCCAGAATGAAATTTCTATATTTTGTATTATTTTTACAATAGGAAATTAATGATTTGAGAAATAGGTAAAATCAATATTTTGAATTTTTCTGGTCAGCATTCATCCATTTTTGTCAACGATTGAAAAATAACTATGGAAATGTTATTCTTACCATTTTCATCCATTGTTGATACTGAAAGATTATGTTATACCTTTTTTCAAAAAGGTTGTTCGTTGAAATTTGTTAAGAAGTTAATTAAAGAAAAAGCTAAGTTTTAAAAATTTGTGATTATAACTATTTAGTAGAATATAATTTTTATTCAAAAAAAATAATTCAAAAAACAAAACTGAGATATCATGGGAAATCAAACTTTAAAGTTTTTCAATCTCTTTCGCAAAAGAGGGTTTTCTGAGACAATAAGCATTTTACATTCGTTTCCGGAAAAAGAAATCGTGCAATCCAAATTCTTTGAACAATTACAGAAGGAAAAAAGTTATGCCAATTCATATTTTCGAGTAAAAAAAGACCTGCTCGCCCATAAGTTAATCGCATATAAGCTAAACGATGATAATGAGAAAGTTATCTTTTTAACCGAAAAAGGGGCAAGCATATGGGATAAGGTTCAAGAAATAGAAAAACTGATTTAAATTTTTAATATCAATGTCATTACTTTCTTTAACTTCCCTTTTTTCAATTCTTTTCTGCCCTCAATTCGACTCATTTAATTTTATTTTTATACAAATAGATTGAAAAACCTATGAAAAATATCATACATAAAGAAGAAAATGTATAAAAAGGAATAGTGAGATTGAATTCTGCAATAAATCCAGCAATGATGGGAGTTATTCCTAAACCTAAGCCAACCATACTTTCAAAAAGACCCGCTTTCGCACCTTTGCTGGAAGGTTCATATTTCATTGTTAATTCGAGAGATAAATAATATACACGTGCTATAAAAAAACCAGCAATAAACATAATGATCGATAAAATAATAACATTCTTTACTAAAGCCATAGTTAAAAAAAGAATGGATATAATCAAAATTGAGGATTTTAGCGCGAAAAAACTATTTTTGAGAAATTTCCCAGATATAAAGGCGATAAATTGTCCGATACCAAAAATAAAAAGCACCTGACCAGTGACAAACCCGGATAAATTTAGACCTCCAGAAATCACAGCATAATTTGGAAAATATCCCAAGAAACCTTTTGAACAAATTGCATAGAGTAATGTCCCTAAAAGAAGGAGAATAGCGAGAGAATTTAAGTTGATCTTCTCCGAGGATGGATCAGAAGGGGATATTGTGTGACCTGACAAGACCTCGGGTTTGCTAACATCATTCTGCCCATTTTTGGGAACATTTTGTGCTAACGGAGCAATTTTTCCATCATCGAACCTTAATATTCCTTCTGATGAAAAATTGGTTGTAGGAAACAATTGAAACCCTCTGTTTTTAGGAATCGCCACAATCACAATTAATAAAGCAGCAAAATATGCCAAAAGAACTATAATATAACCATTTACTATCCTTAAATCCGAAAAAAACCCCCCAATTGGGGAACCAATTGCAGCTCCAAAACCCCAGCTAATACAAAACCATCGAATACTCTTTTCATGGGCTTCAGACGATTTGCTTGTGGATTCTGAAAGGAATGATTCTATTGAAGGCCAATAGAAAGAATAAGCTGCTGCACGTGTCACTTGACCCCCAATTATCACAAAATAGAGAATATTAATAGGTAAATCCATCATAAAAATGTAAACTATTGCATTCACCATCTGACCAGTGGTTGCTATTATCAAGCTCTTCCTATGGGAAAGCCGATCCACCAGTTTGCCTATCAAGAAAGGCATAATTAAATAACTTAGACCGTACGCAGAAATAATCCACCCGATTTTTGTTGTTGAAAACCCCACTGAATCTGCATAAATAATGAATAGCACACTCAAAATCATATTGGTCAAATCACCAATAAAAGGCAAAAGATAAATTAACAATCTTCGGATTTTTAAGTCCACATTTTGCCTAAAGCAACATTGATTATAGTTTTTTTTATCCTTCTTCAATATTTTGATATTAATCTTCCCACACTTTCCAATTCCCTTTATTTAGCAGAGATCTCTTTAATATCTTCTTCACTCCAATTTTGATTTTCTTATGATTTACTTTCAATAGATAAAAACAAATTTAAGAACAAGTCGCTAATTAAATAATTATTAATTCAAGATATTACGAAACTATCTTTGAAAAATAACACGGATTGGGATAAAGAAAAATGGCAGATTACGTTCTTAAGATTTGTCTTCTCGGAGACGGGGCAGTTGGAAAGACAAGTTTAGTTTATAGATACATCGAAAACCGGTTTTCACGTGATTTTAAATCAACTTTGGGAGTAAACCTTCTCAAAAAAAAATTAACACTTGATGGCGATTTTGCGGGAAAGACCGCTAGCGTTCAAATTTGGGATCTTGGTGGACAACAAGCATACAGAAAGTTGCGAAAATTATATTTGGAAGGGTCTCAAGGAGCATTGGTCGTGTTCGACATCACATCTCAAGCATCCTTTGATCATCTCGATGATTGGATTGGATCCTTAATTGAAATCCGTGGTGATAAAGTTCCTATGATTTTAATTGGCAATAAAATTGATTTGGAAGAAAATAAGGTAATTACTCAAGAACAGGCGGATGAGTATGCCAAAAAATATAATATTCCATTGATATTAACGTCGGCCGCTACTGGGGAAAAGGTCGAAGAAGCATTTAAAGACCTGATTATGACGATTGTCAAAACTATCTAATTTTTTCTCTTTTTCAGAGCAATTCTTAATTTTAAATTATCTAACCAATTATTTAGAGGTATTGGAGTTTATGTAAATTTAATATTGTGATAAAATGGTTTTTAAAAAAAAATTCAAAATAGTGAACTCCACAAGGATTCAAATGTCATAAAAAAAAATGGAATACACTTTGCATAATTATAAAACTTTCCCGTGGACTTTTAATACTCCATTGAATTCCCCCTTATTATATCTAACCCCAATTCAATCGGCCATTCTAATGTTGCAACTTTTCAAAATAAGAAGTCTTAGAAAAAAAAAACTTCAAGTGCAGGAAAATAAAAACGAAATCTAAAAGATCCAAAAAGAGTCGATAGGAGGCAACAATATGTAAGTTTTTTTTCCAATAATCATGAATTTTTTTAAGGATCTTTTTTCTCTTATTTAAAAGCGATTAGTCTTGTTGTGTTTGTACTCACAATTCTTTTAAGAGAAACTCACTAAATTAAATATATTAATTCAACCACAAAAAAATTTTTGTGAAATGTGAAAAATATGGCAGACGAGGAATTTACGAACGATTTTATTTTCAAAATTTGTGTTATTGGGGATGGGGCCGCCGGAAAAACATCGCTCATCAAACGCTTCACACAAGGCAGTTTTAATAAAGACTATATCAAGACACTTGGTGCGCAATTTTCTAGGTATGAAAGAATAGTCGGTGAGAACAAAAATATTAGAGCACGATTGTTTTTCTGGGATATTGCTGGACAAAGTGAGTTCAAATTTATGCGTCCAACATTTTATAACGGAGCCAAAGCCACAATTGTTGTTTATGATCTGACACGAGATGAAACGATGCACAACGTTAACGAATGGATAGATGATATCAGTAATTACTGCGGAAATCTCCCAACAGTGTGTTTTGCGAATAAAAGCGATTTAATTGACGAGGAAACCTATGATCAAGCAGCGATCCAAAAAATTGCCAAGGAACGAGGCTTTTTAGGCTTTTATCTTACATCAGCCAAAACAGGAAAACATGTCGAAGATGCATTCAATTCAATCATTGATATTTTGGTAAAAAATGCATTGAAAGAAAGCTAAAAAACCATTTTCAATTGAGGAAGAAGAGAAATCAAGGAGAAGTAGGTTGCAAATATGGGATATCCATTAATTTATTATTTTACGAGCCCCTATTGTGCTCCTTGCAAAAGCGTAACGAAAATGCTGAATGAAATAAATATGAGTCTTTTTGGTAACAAATTACGAATAAAAAAAATAAACATAGCATCGGATATTGAAATCGCACGAAAATTCAATGTAATATCAGTTCCGACACTCATCATTGGAAAAACTCGCCTTTCGGTGATAATTGATAAAAATGAGATGACGGATGCAATATTACAAGGATTTTTATCTTCAGTTTCTTTTGATGATGAAGATATGCTTATGGAAGAATAAGGGAAAGGCATAAAAAGGAAAAGGAGAATAAAAGGAAGGGTTTGTATGAATAGAATTTTGCTTGAAGGAATGCTAAAAAAAATGAAATTGCTTTTAAAAAATGGATCTAATATAGGGGATTTAAAGATCGGGGCATTATATGCCTTGGGAAACCAATTAGAAGCAATTTTTTATTTCATTGGACATGAACTTGGGAGTACCATCGATGATGAACCAATGGAAGATAAAAAACTTGTAAATATATTAAAACAAGTATCAGATTCTTATCACCTCGGAACATTCCATCTTTTGGAAGAAAATTCAGACCACATTACGTTTGGATTGGAATCTTGCAGGTCGTGTAAAGATATCGACATCCCAAATATTGAAATCCAGCAAGGATTTTGTTCTTTTGAAGCGGGATTATTTGCAGGGATTGTGGAACGTATCACTGGGAAACATTGTTTTGCGCAAGAATTAGAATGTCGTTTATCTGGTAAAGAAGCGAAAATGTGTAAATTTATGATTGTAGTTCCTTCGGAATAACTCCATTTATGGGAAAATTAGAGATCAAGGATTATGAATATTTTTTAACGTAATGGAGCGACTGAAGGCATTTTTTTCAACCAAATTAATTCTACAAAGATTTATAGACTATTTCATGGAATTTTTAATGAAAGCAAGTATTTTTAGGAACAAAAACATATACATTAAAATACGTGTATTATAATTCTGATAATAGGTGTAAAATATGAGCTCAGCAGATAAAGTAGTGGCGTTCGTGTTGTTGGTTACGGATTCGAATTCAACAGAAAATATTTTTAATGAAGTACAAAGTATTGATAAAGTGAAAGAGGTTCATTTGATTTATGGGGATTATGACCTGATAATCAAGGTAGAGTTAAACAATCTTCAAGAAATGACCAGTTTTATGATGGATTTGCGGAAGAAATTTGATATTAAAAAGAGTAGCACTCTCATTACTTTAGCTAAATAATTTTTTGACTTTTTCTTTTCTCTTTGAATAATTAAGAATCTTTTTTGGATTTTAGGAACATTTTAGCTAATTTGGTAATGAATGAGTAAGAAATAGAACCCATCACGATTTTCTAAGATTTTTTTTGTTTCCATCTCATTTAATAAAGATTGTATTTCAGTTTCAGGGAGTTCGATATATTTGGTAAGATTGGAACATTGCATTGAACCGTAACGCAACAACACTAAAATAATCTGGTTTTCAGGGGATGTTTCATTGAGTAGCAGCCATTCTAAAGATAATTTCAAATCAATCTCTCGATTTTTTAGCTCAGTGACCTCATTCGCAAGTTTAGTTAAAACCGCTTCTCGAGCTTTAAATACAGATTGGGATAAGCCAAAAATACGAGTCAATTCATTTTCTAATTTTTGAGATTCAGAGTGATCCGATACGGATTTATTAATAGTATAAATAATTTCAGTGAAATCACTTGCATCTTCAAATTTATTCAAAATTAGCACAATAACTTTCTGTAAATCTTCATTCCCAATGGATAAAGCATGAAAATCAGTTTCTTGAATAGTTATTAATCCCGGGTTGAACGAGTGAGAGATTTGCAAAAGCTGAACTAAATTGGATGGAACTTCAATGTCTGGATATTTAAATGACACAACTCCTCCCTCAAATTCATCCCAATCGATTATCACAATTCCTTCTGGCATATTTATCTCTCTTTGTTTCATGAAAAATTTAGTTATGATCTAATTTTTGTAATTAATCCTAAAACATTTACTTAATTCTATGCTTTATAATATTATTAATCCATTGGATTTGATGCTCTATGCCCGTATTAAAAGAAATAATTGATGCTCATGCACATCTGATCTGGCCGACGTTATTGAAACAAGTCGATCAAGTGATCAAACGCGCACAAAAGCAAGGAATCACAACAATTATCAACACGGGAATTAAATATGATGATTTTGAACCATGTTTGAGGTTGGGAAAACAATTTCCCATAATAAAGAATATTATTGGAATTCACCCAGAAGAAGCCGTTCAACCCGATGTAGATGTAAAGCTTTTCAAAGATCACTTTCGAAAGCATTCAGAGGAGTTTTTAGCATTAGGAGAAATTGGTTTAGACTATTTACAGGTCCGTGACTCTTCATTACGAAAATTTCAAGAACAAATTTTTAGGGATCAATTGGATTTTGCTATCGAAATGCAAAAGCCAGTAGTAATTCACTGTCGATGGGCGGAAAAACATGCAGTGAATATCTTAGAAGAAGAAAAATATTCAGATCTTCCAGGAGTTTTACTTCACTGTTTTATTGGAGCAGAAAAATATATTGCCCGAAGTCTAGAACATGATAATTGGTATTTTACAATTCCCACTTCCGTTTATTATAAAAAAATAAATCAAGAAATCGCCAAAAGACTCCCAATTGAAAAAATAATGTTAGAAACTGACGCCCCTTTTCTGCAACCCAAACCAGAATTTGAAGTCAATGAACCTCAATACCTAAAATTTTCAATAGAAAAAATATCAACATTGAAGAACATATCTAAAGATGATATTGCAGAGATTACGACCCATAATTGCAAATCTTTCTTTAATCTAAAATAACTTGACCCCAGTAAAATTATAGAAATTCAGGTGAATCAAAATCGGAGTTTATTATGTATATATTCTTAAGTGCACGAGTCGGAAAACAAATAAAGTTTCTTTATATACTGGATCAACTCAAGATCTCATGATTAGAATTGAACAACACCGAACTGGAAAGGGGGCCAAATATACTCGAGGAAAGATAATAGATTTGGCATATTTTGAAATGCAGCTATCTCGAAGTGAAGTAATGAAACGAGAATATGAAATTAAATCATTTTCATCCGCTAAAAAATGGGAATTGATAGAAAAATTTCAAAACAATTTAAAAGAAAAAATCGAATAACTTACCACCGGAGAAGTTAGACTAAATGAATGAAATAACAAAGCCAAAATACACCACCCGCCCGATTTTAATATTACTTATGGGACTCCCTGCTTCGGGTAAGAGTACTTTTGCTCAATTATTGCAAGAAGTTTGTAATTTTGAATCAATGTTTGATAGCGTAACAATCATTGATATTGATGAAATTCGAACAGAAATGTTTGGGCCAATTTTCCAACCCGAAAAAGAAAATGAAGTACAAGCTGAAAAATTTAAACGAGTACACCAAAACTTGAAATCAAATTCAGTTGTGATTGTGGACGATTTACATTACTTTATATCAATGCGTCATCGTTATTTTGAAATGAGTATCAACGAAAATGCAATCTATATTCCCATTTATTTCTCAAATCCTGAAAAAGTATGCTTGAAGTGGAATTTTGGGCGAGGAAGTCCAATTCCATCCAAACTGATTCATGAAATTAAAGTGAAGTTTGATTTTCCCGGGCAGAAATACAAGTGGGATGCCCCTAAATTGGAGATAGATTTCAGTAGAATTTCTTTAGATGGAGCAATAGAAAAGACACTTAATCAAGTTCGTATCGAAATTGAAAATAACAAACGAAAAGAGGAAGAATCGAAACAAATGTCTTTAAATCAAAATTCAAAGGAAAGCCAAGTAGATGAATCCAAAAATGAGACAGAGAAATTATCTCGATCACTCATCCACGATATTATAACGGAAAAAATAAGTCAATCGAATAAGGAAGACATAAATCGGTTACTTCTTAAAGAATATGATATTCCACTTTCTTCTATCGAAGCACCAAAAATTCTTTCAGAATTACGGAAAAAATTCTTAATTTGGAAAGAGCAAAAGGAGTATGAGAAAATTTCGATGAACCTATTTTTGGAATTTTTAAACGAATCCTTATCGAACTGAATCCATAATTTTTTACACCATTAACTTTTATATATACTTGATTATTATGAGTATGAGTGGTATGGCACCAACAGACGACAATAGAATCATTAAAACATTACGTGTTGCGGAAATAGCAAAAGCTTCAGCAGGCAGATTTATGTGCCGAATGGATACAAGCGTAATAAAAGAAATGGAATTAAAACCTGGCGAAATCGTAGAGATCATCGGAAAAAAGAATACCGCTGCCATTCTATTCCCAACTTCAACCTCAGAAACGGAGATTATATTATTAGACGGATTAACTCGGAGGAATGCGGGAATTGGAATTGGAGAATATGTAAAAATTCGCAAATGTAATTATTCGATCGCCAATAAGGTAGTACTTAGTTTAATTCAATCAGATTTAAAGCTCTCATCGAGCATTAAGCAAATCAAACTAAACCTTTTGAATAAACCAGTACAAGCAGGAGATATTATAAACGTATCAGGCTCTAATTTAGCGAAAAAGGAACAAGGAAATGGCCCCTATAAAGAATTAAAAGAAATGATGCCATTCTTGAAAACACCAACTGTGTCCATAGGGGAAGTTAGATTTGCAGTTGTGGAGACTAAACCTAAGGGCATAGTTCAAATTCAGAATTCCACAGCCATTGAAATTCGGGAAGGTTTTGTGGCGACTAATTCCATGGGAGATATTACGACTTATGATGATATAGGTGGATTAGGAGAAGTAATACACCGCATTCGGGAAATGGTAGAATTACCTTTGAAACATCCCGAATTATTTCAACGCGTTAATATAGATCCTCCAAAAGGAGTGTTGCTCCACGGACCACCGGGAACAGGAAAAACGTTGATGGCGCGTGCAGTTTCTCAAGAAGCGAATGCAACTTTTATAACCATTAATGGTCCGGAAATTATGAGTAAGTTTTATGGTGCATCTGAAGAACGGTTGCGAAATATCTTCAAAGAAGCAGAAGAAAAAGCCCCTTCAATTATATTTATTGATGAAATCGACTCTATTGCGCCAAAACGAGAAAATGTATCTGGTGAAGTAGAGCGTCGTGTAGTTGCCCAATTGTTAAGTTTATTAGATGGATTAAAAGGAAGAGGACGTATCATTGTGATAGGCGCTACAAATCGTGTTAATTCAATTGATGAAGCACTACGACGTCCTGGGAGATTTGATCGGGAGATAGAACTCTCGGTTCCTGACGCAGATGGTCGAAAAGAAATATTGCAAATCCACACCAGAGGCATGCCCTTAGCAACTGATGTAGAGTTAAAAGAATATGCAAGGCTTTCCCACGGATTTGTAGGTGCAGATTTAATGGCCGTTGCAAGGGAAGCAGCGATGTCTTCACTTCGAAAAATACTTCCGAAAATCGATTTAGATAAACCAATCCCAACTGAAATTCTCGATTCGTTACAAATCACTGATGATGATTTTCAAAACGCCCTTCGAATGGTAGAACCAAGTGCGATGCGAGAAGTTTTAGTTGAGGTACCCAATGTGAAGTGGGATGATATTGGAGGCTTAGAATCTGTTAAACAAGAATTGAAAGAAAGTATAGATTGGCCTCTAAAATATCCGCATCTCTATAAAAAAGCAGGTATTAGATCTGTAAATGGGGTACTTCTTTATGGCCCACCTGGTTGTGGTAAGACATTATTGGCAAAAGCTGTTGCTACAGAATCAGAAATCAATTTCTTAACAGTAAAAGGTCCAGAAATCTTTTCAAAATTTGTAGGAGAAAGCGAAAAAGCAGTTCGTGAAATTTTCCGCAAAGCTCGCTTATCCGCACCATCTATTATATATTTTGATGAAATAGATGCCATAGCAGCCAACCGAGGAGGTGGAATGGGTGCATCTTCAGGTTCCAATGTGGGGATGCAAGTAGTTAACCAAATATTAGTTGAAATGGATGGAGTAGAAGATAGGAAGGGTGTTGTGATTGTTGCAAGCACTAATCGTCCCGATATTCTAGATCCTGCATTATTACGACCAGGTCGATTTGATCGATTGGTTTATGTTCCAGCCCCAGAAGTAGAGGGACGTAAGAAAATTTTAGATGTGCATACCAAAGATATGCCATTGGCAGAAAATGCTAAAGCCAAACTTGATTCTATTGCTGAAAATACAATGGGATACAGTGGTGCAGATTTAGAAAATGTTGTGCGAGAAGCAGGGATGCAAGCCATTCGAGAAAAATTAGAGGATTTTGAAATGATAGATTTAGCACACCTTGAATATGCACTCAAGAAAATTCAAGCATCTCTTACACCGGATTTAATTGCAAAATACAACGAAATTTCAGAAAAACTCTCAAATCAAAAGATACGAGCAGCAGCACCATTCAAAGAACCGGGACTCTTTTCTTAATTTTTTTATTTCATTTTACTACGTGATTTTTTATGATTTATACAAATCGATGGACAAACAGATTAAGCGACCTTATTAAAGAAGCAGCACAAGAGATTATACCAATTGTGGGCACAGTTCAAGGACAAAAAACATACTCACGGGGTGCAGGAGGTGATATTACGCTTGAAATTGATAGAAAAGCGGAAAATTTTATATTAAATTGTCTAAAAAAATATAAAGAATCATTCAATGTCATATCTGAAGAAATTGGGAACAGATATTGGGATGCAGACCAAGAATTATTCTTTAAAAAAGACTCCGTTCAATATAAATCAACTTCTAATTTTTTTCTCATTGATCCAGTTGATGGATCTACTAATGCAAAAAGAGGAATTCCTTTTTATTGTATTTCAATTGCTTATGCAACAAGTGCCAATTTCACAGATCTCCAGATAGGGGTTGTATATGATATAGCAACCAATGATCTATATGTGGCAGAAAAGGGGCATGGATCTTATCTCAATGAAAAACCCATTCACTGCTCTGAAGCAACTACTATTTCCACAGCAATTTTAGGCACGGATTTGGATCCGAGAAGAATTCTTCCCGATTATCAATTATTCAAGCAAAATTTACTTACTCAAGTCCGGAAAGTAAGAGTATTTGGAGCGTGTGCTTTAGAATTGTGTTTAGTGGCACGAGGAGGATTAGATATTTATTTCGATATGCGAGGCATTACACGTATAGTAGACATTGCAGCAGGAATCTTAATCCTTACGGAAGCAGGAGGAATTGTCTGGAATGAAGATTTTACTTCAATAAAAAATCATGAAGTATCACTTAATTTACATTATTCCCTAATAGCATTTACTCCGACACTTTCTAAAGAACTAAAGGAAAAAAGAAGGGACATTTTGAATATTTAAATCAAACCGTTATTGCATTGATAAAGCAATAGCGATTATTGCTGACACTACAATCACCAATACGATAGTATAAGCAATCCATTGTCTTTTAGCATCTCGCCGTTGACTACTTCTTCTTCTTTTTGCTTGAACACGTCTGTGACTCATGATAGTTTCCTCAATGTATCAGCGAATAAGAATATTATGATGCAGTAAAAGGGGCTTCAGAGGATTGAGTTTCTCGAATTTTTTTCTCATTTATTTCCTCAAGTTCAATTTCATCGGAGGTTTTTTTCCGAAGGAGTTCGGTTAAAACAACCCGATTATAGCTCATCAACATGCGAGGAACTAATCCTTCCGCCATATAAGGACCATCGGGAACTTTTTCTTGTAAGCGATATAATTTTCGTTCTTTAATGATTTCCCCAAGATATTCTTTGTAAGTTTCATGATACCCGTAAATATTCTTCCCATCAATGACCATTTCCCGTGTATATCCATCTGGACAACCTATTTTTTCAAGGAGAAGAACAATATTCTCGAGAGTTAGGTTTTTTAATAAAACTTCATCTTCAGCTTTACCCGAATACGCAGGACCGGTTTGTTCCTCTTCATACGTTTTTTCTTCTTCTAATCCAATCAAAATTTTGAATGGTGTTGATTCCTCATTCTCGTCCACAGTACTTATTTTGATTGCAGGACCAATATTATCTCTCACATTGGAAGCGGCACTCGCTGCGATAAATTTCATTCTTACTGAAGTTTCACTTCCAGCCCATATGTAAGATCGGTATTTTGAAGCCTGAACGAAATATAATATTAAGTCGGGTTTGAGAATTTCATGGAGCTTAACTTCTGCTTCTATTTCCAACTCTTCAAACTCAGCGAGTTCATCATTTAATTGAAAAACTCTGACTTCTTGTTCATCTTTCTGAGGAATTTCAGTATCATCCATAACAAATCAGTTTTTTGTAAATTTTAAGGTCGTAATTGAGTAAAAGATCTTCTTATCTTATATTAAAATATGGCTTTTCCATTAAAAATGATTTGGGAAGGGGAATAATTTGAAATTAAAATTAAATAGTGCGGGGAGAGGGCTTCGAACCCTCGCGCCTCTATAGGACTGGATTCTGAGTCCAGCATCGTGGACCAGACTTGATTATCCCCGCAAAAATGGATATAATTAAAGAAAGTTAACTAGAAAGAAAGTTAAATAGAAAATAAGTTTTACGATTTCAGTACGAATTCAATTACATTTTAATTAGGATTGAAAACGTTTTAAGAAATTCATGCGTTCAACTAAAAACTTGGCTGCCAAAGCGGTTTCTCTAGGATTGAAAAAGACTGGAATGTGCGATTTTTTTTGTAAATCTTTAATTTCTTGGAATCCTTCACTAAAAACCATTAAAGGAATCACAGGTTTCACCCGATGTGTTTCATCCCATGCACGAACAATTCCTCGCAGATGAGCTTGGGGTTCAAAATCCATAAAGGGTGGAACTAAACTACAAGGAACGACAATATCAATTTCGGGGTCTTCAAGCATTGCCTTTGTCACAATATAATATTGTTCTTCAGTGGCTCCAGCAATCATATCCAAGGGATTTACGTACTTAACTAAGGGAATTAAATGAGGCCGGACTTTTTCTATGAACGTTTTACTAAAATCAATTAATTTTAGACCAAAGTTTTCGGCATGATCACAAAATAGAACACTACTCCCCCCACTACTGGTAGAAACAGCAATCCTGCCACCTTTAGGAATAGGAAGCTGTGAAAAAGTCTTCAATGCAGTAATATAATCGGGCATATTTTCACATAAGACACACCCTGCTTGTTCCACAGCCGTCTTAAATATATTATAATTTGTTGCAATAGAACCGGTATGACTACTTGCTGCAGCCAAGCCCGTAGGATTCCTACCTCCTTTTTGGATAATCACAGGCTTATATGGAGTTATTTCTTTTAATTCATTAAAAAAATCTCTCCCTTCTTTAATCGCTTCTACGTAAATTGCGATAACTTCTGAATTTTTATCTTCTTTATAATATTTTAAAATGTCTATGAAATTAATATCAATCTGATTTCCCAGATTCGCAAATTTGGAACACCCTATATTTTGTTCATACCATTCCCAAATACATGCTCCACCAAAGGAACCCGATTGGGAAACCATGCTTATATTGCCCTTATAAGGTGTTTGAATAAAAGAAGCATTTAATCCGATATCTACATTTTCAATTCCAACGCAATTCGGCCCAATAACCCGAATCCCTGCAGAACGACATTTCATCGCAATAATACTTTCTAAGGATTTTCCCTGCGCATCAATTTCTCCAAATCCCGCAGTGACAATTATTATTCTTTGAACTTGTTTCAAAATACATTCATCTATCACAGATTCCACGAATTTAGCAGGCACTAGTATGATAGCCAGGTCAATTTTATCTTGAATATCACGAATGGATAAAAATGTGGGAGTATGATTAATTTCCTTAGTTCCTTTAGAAATAAAGTAAAGTTGGACAGGTAATTGGGGGGTTTTTAGCAAGTTTTTTGTGACTGCATTCCCAAATTTTTTAGGATTATTAGTCGCTCCAATCACAGCAATTGATTTTGGATTGAAAAAGATATGGGGCATGAATAATATATCACTATTCATAAAGTAGTAAAAAAGTTATGAAAAAATTAACGAAGAAGGAAATTCATCCGATCAATTAAAATTTTAGTTGCATATGCTGCTTCATGAGGAGTCGAAAAGAAGGCAACATTTTCTTTAATTGCAAGATCAACCACACCTTCATAACCACTACCAAATACCAATAGGGGTAACATTGGTTTTTTTCTTCCAGTTTCATTCCAGGCCTTTATCATCCCACTAAAATTGTTTTCAAATTTCATACCCAAAAATGGGGGATAAACACCGCAGGGAATTACAATATCAATTTCTGGATCTTCCAACATCACCTTAGTAACTTGATAATAGGTATCTTCATTGGCTCCAGCAATCATATCTAAAGGATTTACTTTTTGAACCAAGTCGATCAAATAAGGTTTTAACTTTTCTATTAATGAATCGGAAAAGGGAGCAAGTTTTAAACCTTGTTCTTCCGCATTATCGCTGTAGAGAACACCTGCCCCACCGCTATTAGTTAAGACCGCAATTCGATTTCCTTTAGGTAAGGGCAAAAGCGAAAAAGTTTTTAGAGCAGTGACATAATCTTCCATCTTTTCACACATAACAGCCCCTGATTGGTCAACAGCTGCTTTTAAAACGGTGTAATTGGAAGCAAGAGAGCCAGTATGACTACCCGCAGCTGCCATTCCCGCTTGAGTTCTTCCTCCCTTCAAAACTACAACAGGTTTTACAGGAGTGATTGCTTTTAATTCTTGATAAAATGATTTTCCATTTTTTACTGCTTCGGTATATACAGAAAGAACTTTTGAATTCTCATCTTCTTTGAAATAGTGTAAAATTTCATCGAAGGTTAAATCTACTCCATTTCCGATATTAGCAAATTTTGAAAGCCCCAAATTGTTCCACCGCATGCCATCAATCATCGCACATCCAAAAGATCCCGATTGAGATACCATGCTAATATTTCCTTTGATGGGAGATTGTATAAAAGAAGCATTCATTCCAATGTCCACATTCTGGATACCCACACAATTCGGACCGATCATGCGGATTCCAGCTGCACGACATTTACGAGCCATTTCTTGCTCAATTTGCTTCCCTTCTTCATTTATTTCACCAAATCCCGCAGTCACCACAATAATTCGTTTAACAGGTTTTTGAATACACTGATCAACAATGAAAGGTACAACTTTTGCAGGCACCAATACAATAGCTAAATCAATATCCTTGGGAACATCTAATAGGGATTTATAAGCTTGCAATCCATAAATTTTATCATTACTACGTGAAATGGGAAAAAGCTCGGCTTCTAAATTAGGATTATCCAGCAAATTAGTTGTTACTGCATTCCCAAATTTCGAAGGATCTTCTGTCGCACCAATAACTGCGATTGTTTTCGGGTAAAAGAATAATTTCGTCATTCAAATAAACATCCTAATAATAAGTTCAATAAAAATAAAAAAGAAGACCATTTTATGGCTGTTTTATTCTTCAGCAACATAAAATGCTTTAGAAGGACATACAAACGTGCATGTTTTGCAAGCCCGACATTGAGATTGATCAATATATGCCTTCTTAGTCTCAAAGTTAAAGCTGATTGCAGGACAACCGAACTTACGGACACAGATTTGACACCCAATGCACTTTTCTGGATCAACTTTAACAGTTGGCAATTTTATCTTGTTTTTCTTTACAAGGCGCATTTCTTGGAGAGAACACATATGTTTCGCAATAAAAACACGAACTCCTTTGGCTAAGACGGCTTGTTCCATTTTTTCCATCATAGCATCCATTTCATAGGCTTCTTGAACCCATATATTCTCTTTTGGAACACCACAGCCTTCAACAACTTTTGCGATGTCGATCTTCACACCTTGTTCACCGGTGATCTTGATACCATTTGCAGGATTATCTTGTCCACCAGTCATACTGGTAAAGCTGTTATCTTGAATGAAGATTAACATATCATTTTGGTTATACACGGCGTTTGTTAGAGGTGCAATTCCAGAATGGAAGAAGGTAGAATCTCCAAGTAAAGCAGTTACAATTTGACCTTCAGGAACAATCTTTGCAAAACCATTTGCCATCCCAATGCTTCCTCCCATACATAATGCAGTATCAGCCGCCTCCAAAGGTTTATAGACCCCTAAGGAATAACAGCCAATATCATTATTTTTAATAAATTTCAATTTTAGCTTTCGTTCTAATTGTTTCATCACCCAATAGGTATTTCGGTGATGACAAGCCGGACACATTTGAGGAAGACGTGGAGGTGCCGTAATGTCTAATTCTGGAGCTTTAAACGGAGTATAGTCAATTCCAAGCAGTTGAGTAATTTTAATGTTTAAAGTTCCTGGAGTTAATTCGCCTTGTTGAGGAATTATATTTTTGCCGTGAATTTTAACTGAGTTTATTTGTTCCTCAAAAGCCAGAGCTTTAAACTGCTCTTCAAAGATGGGTTCCAATTCTTCAACAATTACGAGTTCATCAACTGAATTCATGATTTTTTTCATCATGATTTTTGGTAAAGGATGCACCAATCCTAATTTAAGGATTGAAACTTTTTCAGTAAGACCAAACTGGTTTAGAGTATCCATTAAATGGGAGTAGGCAATTCCAGCGGCAACAAATCCATATTTCTTACCATTCATTTTTTCTTCAGAAATAGTTAGGCCATTAAATGGAAAATCATCGGCAATTTCTGCAATACCTTCCATTCGTTTGATAATAGATGTTCGTTGAGGTCGAGAATTGGATGGAACACAAACCCAGCGATTTCGATCAAAATCAAATCCTATCTCACGATCAGGTTTTTCAATTTCACCCAACTCCACATCTCCACGACCATGATTCATTCGAGTTGTTGTTCGGAAAAGAACAACAGAATTATGTTCTTCTGAAAATGGGAATGCATACTTCATCATATCCTTAGCTTCTTGAGGTGTAGAAGGTTCAAATACTGGTACTAAAGCATGAAGACCATAATAGCGATTATCTTGTTCATTTTGACTGGAGAATTGACTAGGATCATCTGCAGAAACTAACACCATCCCTCCACGAACCCCGTGATAGGCCGCTTCAAAGAGAGAATCAGTGGCCACATTAACACCAACATGTTTCATTATAGCAACGGATCGAGCGTTTGACATTGAACCTGCATAGGCAACTTCAAAAGCGACTTTCTCGTTTACGCTCCACTCCACATTTATATGTGGATGAAAAGGTACACAAGCAGCAATAGCAGGTGTGATTTCAGACGAAGGTGTTCCCGGATAAGCAGCAGCCATAGTTACTCCTGCTTCTAAAACACCTCGCGCAATTGCTTCATTTCCTAACATAATTACTTTCTTACCAGGTTCATTCAAAGCAACATTTGGGATTTTTTTTGAACTCATTTTAAATCTTCTCCTTCAATTCTTCGCCTTTGGCAATACCTAGATCAAAGGCTTTTTTATTAATATCTAACGCTTTCGCAGGAACACCATCCATAATTGCTTTTTCCAAATTTTCACGGGAAAGTGGAAGAGCTCCAGAACCGAGCATTACACCAAGCATGATCACATTAGCAGCTTTGATACTCCCCGCCTTAATTGCTAATTCGGCAGCATCAATAAAAAGTACTTTTTGGGTAACTTTCTTTAAATTTGTCTGCATTTCTTCAAAACTTGGATAGACTATTTTTTTATTTTGATATACTGACAGAGGAATAATCGGCTTTATATTTACAAACATAATGGTATCCGCATTCGCATAAGGAATAGCGCGGATAGCTTCACTTGGCTCGAAAGACATAATAATATTAGCACCACCTTTTGGAATTAGAGGACCCATCACTTCCGATCCAAACCGTAAATATCCAGTGACTGACCCCCCACGTTGAGCCATCCCGTGAGTTTCAGCAGTCCTTACTGAATGTTTATCAAGTAATGCAGCATCAGCGAGAATTTGTGTAGCACGAATTACACCTTGCCCACCCACACCAATGCTTAAACAGTTAAAATGATTTATTTCCATATGTATCTTCTCGAAACGATTTTTTTTGCATCGTTCTATCTTGAGAAAAGATATGTAATTTTCGCTTTAAAGCTTAGGAAATGGGGAAATGAAACCCATCGCCATGGGAATGTTTGCCTATTTCTTTTTGAAGAAATTTCAAAACTATTTTCACGATTTGAAAGGTTTATCGCTCTTGAAGGAAACATTAAAAGAAATTTGGGAAGATTCACCGAATTACAAATTAATTCTTCTTAGAACAAAGCATAAATGAATGAACTAACTTCAAAGCTAAGTAATCCCAAACCAATCGATAGAGAAAGATAAATTATTGAAAAAAATTTTTCTTTCCGACTTAATTTTTGAATATCCAAGATAAAAGTCGAAAACGTACTCAATGATCCTAAAAAACCAGTTATAAAAAACATGTTGAATTCTGCAGAAAGGTTTAGAAACTGCGTAATTAGTCCCAAAATAAAGCAAGCAAAAAGGTTTACCACTAATGTTCTGGTCGGAAAAGAAGATTTTGAAGAATTATTTGAGGTTAAAGTCAAAATATAATGTAGAATTGCACCAAAAAAACCTCCTGCCCCAACATATAGAACTGCCAGTAGCATATTATTCCGAATCTCCAATCTTCATAACTGGCAATATTTGCATGCTATCGGGATTATTTTTTATATTTGATTTTTGTGCAAGAATTTCTCCAAAGAAGACTGCAAATAAAGCCAAGGTGATTGCACAAAATATGTAGATGAAACATCTGAGATAGTCCCCAGAGTGATTGAAGAGTGAAATTTCATAAATTACGGTTGAAAATGTGGTAAAGGCACCAATTAACCCACCTAAAATTTCTGTTTTATAATGTGCAAGCCCTGAAAGAAATTCATTGTGGTTTAAAGTTGTTAGTTGTCTTTGAACACAGTAACTCAAAAGGAAACTGCCAATTACATTTACAACCATAGTTGAATAAAAAGATGGAACATCTACAAACACGGACATAATTTCATATATTAAAAACCGAAAAATGGCACCAAATGAACCAAAAACCCCTGTAACAAGTATTTTTTTAATATGCATTTTGTTTTAATGACCCGACCAGTTTTTGATATCCTTGATAAAGGGGTTAGTATGAATTAAAAATTAAGAAGGTATTAAAAAATATTGAAAAAATTATTTTTGAATGCTGAAGGTATGAACAGTTTTATGATAGTATTTTTCGTCTGGACGAAGGATAACAGAATCTGCGAACTCAGGTAAATTAATTGCATTTGGTATTTTTTGAGTTTCCAAGCATATGGCACTGTGTTTTTTACACTTAATTCCATTTGCCACGATATTGCCCATGAAATTTCCAGTGTAGATTTGAATACAAGGTTCAGTAGTTTCAACAACCATTTTTCTCCCAGAAAGGGGAGACCATAATTTTGCAGCAAGGAATAAATCGGTTTTATCCTTTTTGAACTGATATCCGGTGAGAAAGAAATTATTATCAATATCTCCAAATTGCTCAAGAGCTAGCTTGATATTCCTTTTTTCACGAAAATCCACGTTATATTCTGCCACATTACCTAATTCACCTGTGGGAAGACAAGAATCATCATTAATGCTAAATGAATCTGCATATAATGTTAAATCATGAGATTCAATTGAACTATGAAGTCCATTCAAATTCCAATAAGCATGATTAGTAAGGTTAACAATCGAAGGTTTGGTGGTTGATGCAGTGAATTCCCACCCAATACTCATCGGAGATACAATATAAGTGATTTGAGTAGTCATTTGTCCTGGAAATCCTTCTTCACCATCAGGACTAATATATTGGAAGGTTATTCGCACATTATTTTTCATTGAATCATGCCGAATCCCTTCTAAGACCCACTCTTTATAAGAAAAACCCTTCTTTCCTCCATGCAAACAATGTTTTCCATTATTTTTATTTAGAGAATAAACTTCTCCATCCAATTCAAATTTAGCATTTCCAATACGGTTAGCCACTCTACCTACTGAAGCCCCAAAATACCCCACTTTATTTTTATAGTCTTCCGGAGACGAATGTGAATAAGTTACTGAAGATAAATCCCCATTGCGATCTGGAAGTTGAATATCAACTAAAGTGGCTCCAAAAGTTGAGAGTTTGACTAAAAAATTCGTCTCTGGATCGGCAACAATAATTAACTTGTATTTCCCCCATGTTTCTTGTTTAATATCCATAGTTATTTTCTGATTAGTTTAGTTCAAGATCAAATATTAATATTAATGCCCCTATACTTTGAAAAATTATTTACTAAAGTGAATCATTTTGTCCAAAAACACTTTCTTGAAGTTTTTATCTTGAGATCGGGTATTATAAAAAGAAAAACTTAATTAGAAAAACATCGTTATGTTTCATTGTTAATATCGACCAATTAATACTGTGAGAGATATTAGACAAATATTATACGTATTTAATGTGATGAATATGAAAAAAACACCGATAATTCTTTCAATCATCTGTATATCAATGTTATTTGCTAATTTTGCAGTTCCCACTTTTGCAAATACAACCGATATGGATGTTATATACAAAGAAGACATTAAACCATCTTCAGCAGATGATGGATGGTTAAATTTTACTTATCCCTCAGGTGAGACTCCAGATGTTTCATTAGAATTTAAAAGAGATAGTCTTATTACCATCTTTACTTTAGAACAAATCTTAAATTATACAAAATATGAGAATCATACATTCCCACTTTATAGCTTTGACTATAATGAAACAGCAACAGTTTATGGTATAAACCCACTATATTTACTTGAAGTCTTAGGATGGGCAGATGCAGGGAGTATTAATATAACTTCTTTTGATGGTAACGAAAATACCTTCAATGTTTCTGATATCATCCTTTCTGATGGCGAATTTTATAAATATACAGATGCAAGTTATTCCATCATGATTGGATTAGCAATTGAAATTAATGATGTAATGCATTGGCTTGATGATTTTGATGCTGAAGAAACAAATGAATATTTTCGTGTTTTTGGTGAAAATATTGCCGAAAATTTAAAAATTAAAAATGTGACTACAATTGAATACAATAAGGAATGGAAAGTCGATATAGTTGTTGATGAAGAAATAGTGGGATTTATTAATACAGCGAATTCTACAAGCCTTGGAAATTACACAACTTATGATTGGGGCTATTCTGATGAAGGATATGGTTGGCCAGATAGTGAAGGAACACCTGTTTCATGTACGGGATTTACAGTAGAAAGTATACTAGATCCATTTGTTGATGATAATGATTTTTATGAAGTATCTTTTATCGCATTTGATGGATACGGAGCCAATAAGGTATTTGATCAAAAAGATATGGTATTAGGTATGGATAGTTTCAATAATGAAGGCAAGCAACCCATTTTAATGAATGTTTCTGATGGTGAACAGTTAGGATACTATCGAGGACCTTTCCAATTTATTGCTCCAGGAGCGAGTAAAGGAAATTATATTGGAGGAATTGTAGAAATTCGAGTAACTGTTGATGATATGAACTGGTATACACCAAATTTACCTTCAACAGCAGTTCCATCAACCACAATCAATATGACAAAGAATGGAGTGAATTCAACCTACAGTCTTGATGATATTTTGATGTATAATGATATTAATTACCACCAAATTGAAATTTCTTCAATGAATATTAGTGATACAGTAGAAGTTTTTGGATTTAATCCAGTCCATTTATTAGAAGTAGAAGGATGGGGTGATGCATGGACAATAAATATAAGTGCAGCAGACGGCCATTCATCCGAGTTTGAAATGAAAGACTTGTTATTACGTGATCCTAATTTTAATAAGTACAGTGATAACAACGCAACCATTGTTGCTTTCATGGTTAACAATAGTGGTACCATGGAATGGTTAGCGGATTACCAAGAATCAAACGGCGATTTTCGAGTTTATGGAGATGAACTTGAAGATAATCAGAAAGTAAAAGATGTCAACCAGATTATTCTTGGGGATTATTGGAAAGTAAATGTGACGCTAAATGGAACCTTAGCAGGATATTTTAGCAGTCAAAATACAACCGCTTCAGTAGGAGATTATGAGAGTTACGATTGGGGATATTCCGATGAAGGATATGGTTGGCCAAATTCTGATGGAGATCAAGTCGAATGCAGCGGATTTACCTTAGCAAGCATCATCGCAACATTCGTGAACGATGGAGATCAAAACTATAGTGTAAGTGTTATAGCCTTAGATGGATACGGTGGGAATAAAGTCTTCTCCAAAGGGGATATTGAGCATGGATTTATCAATGAGGATATAGATAATGAAAATAAAATCGCAATTCTCATGAATGAAACAGAAGGAGATATCGTTGGCTATCATCGCGGACCCTACCAATTTATTGCACCCGGTTTATCAAAGGGTAGCTATATCGGATTAATTGTTGAAGTACGTGTCACCTTATTACCTACGACACAACTTCCAACAACAACCAATACAACAACGACCAATTCAACCACTACAACCACAACAACAGAAACAAAATCATCAATTCCAGGATTTTTACCAGGGTTTTTAGTGATCGCAAGTGTTAGCACAATTCTGTTTATTACTTTACGTCGCAGAAAATAGTAAATTGGACTAGAAAACTTAAACAAGATAATTTTTTTCTTTTTTAATTTACTGTCAAGGAATGGATTTTCTATCATGAAAAAACAAACGAATAAGAAATTACTGTTTCCTATTGTTGTATTTTTAGGATTTATTCTGGTTTCACCTATTTCTTTTATTGCTGCAGATTGGGGAGATAGTGATGAAGATTGCATGGATCATCATGGAATTACCCGTCATTATGCCCGATACATTGCAAATCCAGAAATAACCTTGGATGGAATTGGCAATGAATCTGTATGGAATCGTGAAGATGTCTATCGATATATTGTTGCGGCGGGAAGCAATAATCAGAGCGAATATTACTTTAAAACATATATTCATGTTCAATGGGTATTTGATGATACGGATCTGTATATCCTGGCTGGCTGGAATGATAATTCTTTCGATTTACCAGTAAATCAACGAGATTTATTTATGCTTTGCTGGAATATTAATTGTACAAATTATTCAGTGGGAATGTATTTAGAATCTAACAGTATGCTGACAACCGAGCCCGGTGCCCGAGTTGATAATTGGTTATGGGCACGTAATACAAAGGCAAACAATTCTGGAGTCTATGATCTTATCGATCAATGCCATGACGATCAATCTTGGTTAGAAGCAGAAACAGGGATTTATCGGGATCCAGAAGCCGCCATGATATATGGGAACTGGGATTATTTCACATATCAATATCAACTTGAAATCCGAAGACCTCTTACGACATTATCTCCTGATGTTGATGTACAATTCTCTAACTTTAGTAACTCGACTGAGGGAAGATATCGATTTGCATTAGCAACTGCGGACATCACCGGAGGAGAAGCCCATGCAATATCTTGGACTCACGAATTAGATTTTTCAAATTCTGTTGATTATGCCTACTTAGAGTCTTTGAACCCAACCAATACATCTACGAATTCCTCAAGTACTGGGACTGAGACTGACAATTCCAATACTGATGAAAATGAAGATAAAACAATTTCATCGATTCCTTTAATGTTTTTAATGGGAATGAGTATAATTTCGGTTATATTTATCAAAAAAGGAGGAGTTTCTTCCAAGGAGTTAATATAAAATGACTTTATCGAAGAATTTTTTGAAGAATAGAAAGAGAAATTTAGGTTTTATTTATTTTATCTTTTTTCTTATTATTCCTTTCTATGGCATTCCATTTAATTTTGCATCAACGAGACTTAATACAGTAGATTATAGAAGTTATTATGATAATAATTTAGTTCTTTTTTATGGTCCCGGATTAAAGACAGAATTTACTGTATCATTAGAAGAATTGCGAAATGGAACTTATGATAGGATCGAAGATCTAAGTTTTACGAGAGTGAATAAACTCAATAATTCATATACTTATCAAATTTCAGGATCTTTACTCTGGGATGTAGTAAATACTTCTAATTTATTGAATGAAAATGCCACCTATGCACAGTTTATTGGAGAAGATGGATATGGATTTGGATCACTTTTTGCGAAACTTCCTATCCGAATTCTCAAGGAACATAATAATGACATCTACATTACAACTCATCAAAATGGAGTTTTAATAGGGACCAGCGAAGGCCCTCTAAGGATGGAAGTGGAAATGAAGGCCATAGAAAACGATTTAGAAATGATAGCTATGTTTAAAGACTTGTTTGAAGAAGGGGAAAATTTCGTTCATAATAGTAAATTATCTGCACAACGAGTTGCTGCAATTTATATCTCAGATGAGCCAACAGGATTTGAACAACCAGAAGAAGGAACAACAAACAATACTATCACCGAAACTAACACCACAAGCAATTCAACTACCAATTCCACAAGCGGAAATTCAACTGGAAATAAGGATGAATTTCCAACTATTCCGGGATTTCATGTGTTTTCATTAATATTTTGTGTCGTTTTATCAATTCAAGCGATTTTTCCTAAAAGAAACAAGTTTATTTAATATCTCCTTTTTTTTATTATAATTACATCACATGATTCACAATGAAAAAACGGACACTTCGAATTGCTCTATTTACAGTAATTTTCAGCGGGATTTTGGTAAGTCTTTTTGTTTATAATTGGGTCGAATATCAGAAGATTCTGGAAAAATATGAATCGTGTGAAGAAACATGGTGTGTTCGCGTTTATGGGGAAGTAACTCAAGAATCATTTATCGGTTATTCAAATTTCATTGATGATTCAATTCCAAGAATTGAAAATGTATCCTATTTCTGGAAAAATATGTACAATACGACAAGAACATTTAATATATCGGGGGTCAGAGTATGGGATGTACTACAATCTATGAAGCAACTATTACAAAACCCACAATATTTTCGTTTTGAAGCGACAGATGGTTATCTTACATATTTGTTACCATTTAGATTGCTTGAAGAACACCCAGATGATTTCATAATAGTCACTCATATTGATGGAAAGATCATCCCAAATCGCACTAATGGGGGTGATGGTCCTCTGATGTCTGCGGTTTTGATGGAAGGAATTGAAAATGATCCAGAAGTGATCTCATTATTCCAAGAAAATTTATCTCCCGGATTTAATCATGTTCACAATTCAAAATTCTCGGTGAAATATTTCAATGCATTATATTTAGAATAACTTAGGTAGAAAGAAGGAGAAAAATATGGAGGGTACAAATGAGGTGAATGAAGGAAAAGATCCAGAAAATAATCTTGAAAACCAGAATTCAGAGAAATTAATGGATACTGGAAACCTAGCAATGAAAAAAAGAGGAAAAAAGTCAAATTATTTCTTCACCACTCAAGATTTACTCATTGCTTCAATCTTGGGTATAATGGGAGGATTTATATCTGGATTAATTCCTTTCAGTTTACTAATAAAAACCTGGTACCCATTTGTCGGGGGAACTCAATTAGTATCAGGGCATCACCTGTTATGGAT
Organism: Candidatus Lokiarchaeum ossiferum; assembly: GCA_025839675.1. Classification (GTDB taxonomy): domain Archaea; phylum Asgardarchaeota; class Lokiarchaeia; order Sigyniarchaeales; family Promethearchaeaceae; genus Lokiarchaeum; species Lokiarchaeum ossiferum. The sequence continues at coordinate 5,905,223 of CP104013.1, read as the reverse complement.
GGTCATTGCTTATGGATTAACTGGAAAAAAACGAACCATTTTTGTCACAGCCACGATTCAAGGATTTATGAATTTTCTTTTCGGCTCTAGCTGGGGGATAATGGAAGTGGGAATTACACTTTATGAAGGAGCATTCCTTTTTATCGGAATGTATTTAATGCAACTCTTTGGAGAATCAGATACAAAGCTTGGATGGGCAATTGCCGCCGGAATTGGAAATCTAAGCCAAGTCCCGCTTTTTTGGATAATTACAGGAAAAATATATATTCTCCATTGGAGTTTGTTTGTTATGGCTATGATGTTCGGTTTTCTTTCGGGTATTCTGATAGCAGGTGTTTTAGGATATCTGATTGTGGAAAGAATTAAAAAAACAGGCGTAATATAGTTTAAATTTGCATTTTTTTTAGATAATACAATAACATTTGATTAATTTCACTCCATTTTGAAGGAGATAAGGAGATTGATCTCCTCATTGTTATTTGTTTTAAAGAATTCAGGATTATTTCCACCCAAAATTCACGATCCAAGTAGGCTTTCTCAGGCAACCCTATTGGTGCAAATTTAAGATAATATTGCAGAAACTGGATCATTGTATCAAGATAATATAGATCCATATTATTTTGAAAGATTCCAGGGGTAAAATCAATAAATGAACACAAAAATTCTGCAACATCTTCCAAAGAATCGCCCTTTTGCATTTCTTCAGGATCTATCAAGTATATTTTTGATTTTTTTGTCAAGATCATATTTCGTAATCGCGCATCACCATAGATGAACCCTCGGTCATGCAGAGTTGAGAAAATTTCAGCAAGAGACCGTAAAGTATCTAAAGAAATTCTTTTCTCCAATAATAAATCAAAAAGATTATCGCCAATTAAGAATTCATAAACAATTACATTTTGCGCACTTGCGATCAGTTCTGGAGTGTTTATAAGATAGGATAATTGTGGGAGGATAGTCATATTTTGAACTTCATTTTTCCACCGTTGATGGTATAGAGGTATTTCATCATTGAAAAATTTCACACACACATCTCTATTTTGTGGAAGAAGAGTGGATTTGAAAACATAATGCTTTTTACTCTTTAATTCGAACGAGTCCTTCGAATCTAAGTGCAAATCAAACCCCGATTCTGCAAAAAGATGGTTGACAGCGAGATGAAGATCTTCAAGCGAGAGTTTCTTAATTCGAGTTCTCAAGTTTCAAGCCCTAGTTATATTAAGCAATAAAATCAAATAATATTATTCCTTATGTATCTTGGGAAATATCGACTATTTACGAAATCTATCTAATTGAGGAAGAAATATGATTAATAAGGATGAATCAGCAAAAATAGAAGATACATTTACAACTAAAGCTTCAAATGCTAGCCTCCAATCACTGATTTCTCAACAAAATTATCAATTAGATATTGTCCAATTGAAGAACTATTCTTTTCGTTATGGGAATTCCGGTCCTTTTGCTCTAAAAAACATAAATCTAAATATATCTTCAGGAAAAACACTATTAATTGGTGGGGTGAGCGGATCAGGAAAGAGTACTTTGTGTAATACTATTGCAGGTAGGATTCCATTCAACATAACAGGTCAATACAGTGGAGAATTTTTACTGCAGAATAGGGATATATGGGCGCACGATCAGGAAAATATCGCACGTGATATAAGTTATGTATTTCAAAATGCAGATGAACAGTTAGTAACGTTCACCGTCTTTGATGAAATTGCGTTTGCTGCCGAAAACTTAAATATATCAAAGAAAGAAACTCAATTGCGAGTAAATCAGATTGCAGAAGATCTGGGTATAACCAAATTATTGAAAAGGTCGATTTTTTCATTAAGTGGGGGCGAAAAACAAAAAGTTATTTTAGCTGCAAATCTGGTGATGAATCCCAAAATTCTTATTTTAGATGAACCTCTTGCATTTTTAGATTCTCATGGGGAAATAAGATTTCTAAAAATATTGAATAAATTACGAAGAATCAACCCCGATTTAACGATCATCATTGTAGAACACCGCCTTCAACCCTTTATGACTATAGTAGATCAAATTCTCGTACTAAATCATGAAGGTAGTATTGATTTTCAAGGAAATCCGCAAAAATATCTCCAATATAAATTAAAATCTCCAAAAATCCATCTTAGAGATGATTCTTCAATAAAAAAATATGAATCTTCATCCAATTTAACGGATCTGGGCACTCAAACTAAGGCACCAGCATCGAATAGAGAAGAAGTAATTCGTATTGACGATGTGACTTTTTCTTATACTAATACTTTTCCTGGTATCTTTTCCAATTTTTCATTAAAAATTAATTCTGGAGAATTTATTGGATTAGTTGGAGATAATGGGTCTGGAAAAACCACACTACTCTACTTGATAGCCCATATGCTTGAGCCAAGCTCAGGAAAACTATATTTTAATGGCCAAGAATATGGAAAGTTTGATTTAGACTCCTTTATCCCAAAAATTGGATTTATTTTTCAAAATCCAGAAAATCAAATATTTGAAAGTACGATAAAGGATGAAATTTTATTTGCACCGCGAAATTTTGTTCAAAATTTTAAGAAAACTAAAAGTAAACAAGCAGATCATCAAAAGAATAAATTATCTGCAGAAGAAGAAGAGAAAATCTCCCATCTTTATACCCCTTTGATAGGTGAAAAGCGAAGTGATCTTCAAATCCTTGAAGACAAGAATCCTTTCTGTCTTAGTTGGGGACAAAAGCGGCGTTTGAACCTTGCATCAATTTTTAGTTATAATCCCGATTTATTACTTGTTGATGAGCCGTTTATTGGGCAGGATGCCCAATCAATGCAAAGAATTTTTGAAATCCTGCATGAATTTCACAAGCTTGGGAAAACAATAGTCATTGTGTCTCATGATCGAGAATTATTAAAGGCCAATTGTTCCCGCATAATTGAACTCAAAGAAAAAACTAACCATATTGATGCCATTTCAAATCAAAAGAAATTAATAAATAATGATCAAACCAAAAAAAAAACTAAGGAAACAAAGAAACAACAAAAAAAACATCGTAAAATTTCGCGTATAAACATTTTTCTTCATAAATCAAGCACATTTGATGAAACCAGTTGGATATATCAATTAAATCCAGTAGTAAAACTGCTGATTTTAATAGTTCTAACATTTTTCCTTTTTTATCAAAGGAGTATTTTTTTTTTAGCAATATGCTATGGAGTGATTTTGATTATTGCCAAACTCGGTGGCATCCCATCTAAACGCCTTTTACGGCAAATTCGGTGGGTAATAATGCTCACTTTCATCTACATTCCACTAAACACTCTTTTTGATGCCAATAATCTTGGTTCGGATCAAGTATTATTTTATATTTTCACCGAAAGATTGCCCGTTCGACGTTTGGCTCTGTATTATTCTCTTAGAACGGGATTTCTTATAATTATCTTTGTTTCAACAGCAGTGATATTCACCCGAACAACTGCCCCAAAGGATTTAGTTTACTCTTTAATTGAAATCGGAATTCCTTATAGATATGCATTTTCTTTTATGATTGGACTACGTTACATTCCTTTAATAGAACAAGAATCCAATACAATTGAAATTGCGCAAACCTTACGAGGATCTGGAATAAAAAAGGGAAATTCCATTAAAAAGATTTATCGACATATATTACAGAGAATTACTACATTATTAATTTCGATAATTCGAAAAGCAAAAACAACGGCATCTACAATCGAAGCACGAGGTTTTGGATTAAATTCAAGCCGTACAAATATATATCATGTTGGTTGGTCTAACAAAGATTGGATTTGCTTGATATCATTCTTTTTAATTATTCTCCTAAATTTTTTGCTCCTGAAAAATAAATTCATTTTTAATTTCCATCTTCCGTCTTTATATTCAATTTATCAATTAGTCTTTATGAAATGAGCTGAGCTAGTTGATCAATAAGTAGATCGGGATATTTTTTGGTCGCATTCAAAGTAAACATATAAAGGTTTATTCCACTATAATTTAACACATATTAAGAATTAAGAAAAAAAAGAAGGACCATCAATGGAAAATACAATACCTTACATCGGAATAAATCAATCAGCAATGTGCGTACCCCCCACCGAAAAACTTCCTCTAAGTATCGACATCAAAATCCTACCTGAAAACAATTCCCCCACCAAGCCTTTTTGGGGAGTTTGGCTATTAGATGTGTCAGGTTCCATGACCGGAGCAAGAATTGAAAAGGCAAAAGAATCCTTAATTGAGCAGGTTCAACAACTTCCGATAGAAACAACCTTCAATCTGGTTATTTTCGAATCATCCGTTAAAGTGATTATTAAAGGAGAGACCATTACCACCAAATCTCGTCCAAAAATCATTGAACATATTCAAAAAATTAAAGCCCTTGGAGGTACAGCATTGTTTTCCGCTTTGAAGCAAGGAATTAAAATGATGAGAACCTATAAGGGTAATTTAACCAAGAAAATCATTTTAATCACCGATGGAGAACCTGGTGATGTGAGAGTTGAACTTGGAAATGAAAAAGATCCAAATTATATGAAATATTTTATGCTAGCACGAGAGGCTTTAGAATACAAAGCGTCAATTGATACAGTAGGAGCATTGGGAGATCATAATGTCTACCTTCTTTATGAAATCGCCAAACAAAGTACAGGTAAATATATTTTTGCTGAAAATGCAAACGAATTAAAAACGAAAATGCTGATTGCAAGTGAACAAACCACTCGAATTGTTTATTCTCAACCAAGTATCACTGTTAAACCTGTGAATGGACAATGTGAAATTAACGATGCAATGCAATATAAGCCCACTGTCATTCGTATGCCTTTTGAAAAAATTCGCGGAGCAGTCAAAGAACACTGGTATAAAACATGGCTACGTTCATTTGAATCAGGCGATACATATCAAATAATCTTGAAATTGAATTTGACACTTGATCCGAAGAAAATAGTTAAAGAAGGGATGAATACAGTATGTAAAATTCTATTCAATTTTGGGAAAAAGGGTTTAGAAGTAGAAAAAGACATTTCAATCAAATTTAGTGAAGATTCATCACAACACCGAATTAATCCTCAAATCAATAAACAATATGCTCAGATGTACGGCACAGCAGAAGAAATAACTGAACAAACGATAAAAAATGATGCCAGCGCAACTCAACGAATTCAAGGCGATGAAACAAAAAAAATGTAATTGAATCTTTTCTTTTTTAACTTATTTCTGATATTTATTTGTAAAATTCTTAGAATTGAAAGCTATCTATTTCTTCTAAATCGGTGGTGAATAAGGTTTTGTGTAAATTAGCAGTCATACAAGAATGAATAGGTAAAACAAAGACAAGGTCACCAATTTTGATATTTTTAATAAACTCCTCGGAACCAAGAATCACACCATGCTCTTGAGATAATGCAGTTATAACAACACCATCAATGGATCTCCCCCAAGTATTATCTAAATTCAACTTAACAATTTTACCATAATATTTTTGCCCTGAATTGAAGGTAAGATTTTCTTTAGATAAATGAATACCCCCTCCATATATTGTCACTTGATTTAATTCTGGAAGAATTGAAATAACCGGACAAACCAGGACTAATGCAATTTCTGCCTCAGTACAAACACCCAATTGATGTTGCATGAGATCATAAAAGACATAATTTCCCGGACGAATTTCATCGATATTTTCATCAATGGATTCAATGATGCTAAATGTCGGTGTATTCCCCAAAGAAATTTGAATTTGACCAAGATTTAATCGTTCTAATTCTGTTTTTAACTCTACCATAATATTTACAGATTTTTGGTAAATCTGTTTTATTTCAGTTTCAGATTTAGCAGAATATGTTTGACCAGCATGGGATAATATCCCTTTCAAATTGAGTTTGTTTGAAGCAGAACAAATTTCTGCAATTTTAGTCATCTGGGAAATTTGGTTTGGATCAATTCCAGTTCTATGAGATCCAGTATCAATTTCTATCCATAAATTTACAGAGAATTTAAGATTTGCATTCAAATATTCTGTTGAAAAAATCGAATCAACAACTAAATTGAGATCAATAGATTCTGATAATTCATTAATCCCATCGATCTCGAGAATATTCACTGGAATAGCAACTGTAATATCTTTCCAACCCGCATCGGCAAAATATCGAGCCATTGATATCGAAGAAACGGTGATTTTTGTGGTGCCTTTTTCACGAAACCAATTGCCAATTATTGAGGATTGATGAGTTTTAAAATGGGGTCTTAATTCTATGCCATTTCGATCTGCCTTATTTTGCATTTTAGCAATATTATGAAGGACTTTCTTTTTATCAACCAACACTGTCGGTTTAATTATCTTCATGATGATTTCAATTTGCTTGTATTTGTAATAATTTTTTTGTTATCTCAATTCCGACTTTATATAGGAATAAAATAATCACTCTTATGGAGATTGCAAAACCGATTCAAAATCATATTTCCTACAAATCTTCAGCATGTGACTCAATCGATGAATTTTTGATTAAATATGGTGAAGATGGAAAGTATTTGTATGGAGAGAATAAGGATGAGAAGCTCTCTGTCATGATCGAAGAACCCACAACATTAGAAGAAGCAAAATCCATTGTCTATATTTACAACGAAATTTATGAAGGAACTTATCCCTACAAAGAAATGCTTGATCCCAAATTTATATTTAAAACGTTTCAAGATCCAACTTTTCATTGGGGAATTTTCCGTTTTGATGCTCAAAAGGATACAGAAAAGCCTATTGTTGGATGTTTTACAATTACATTAGATACTTACAATAAGTCCGCTTACATGCGTGGATTAAATATTCTCCCTGAATATCAAGGAAAAATTAACGTTCGCGAATTAAGTTATGCGATGATACATCGTTTCTGTGAACAAAATGAAGGGACAATTGATAAATGGTATAACGAATCCAGAACAGCCCATAATATAGTACAATATTTATCTCGCCAAATTGGAGCACTTCCTTATGCGATATACGAGGGAAAAGACACTTTTTTAAACAAGAAAGAAACTGATGTTCTAATGGTGGCCTATAGAAAAAATGCACTTTATAATACACGCCAACCTCCTGAGAAAATTCACCATCGTGTGAAACCTCTCTACTCAAGAATTGCAATGCAGTATAATTTTGAAGAGATTCCAACGATAACTTCAAAATTTAATCTCAATTACCATTCAAAAAAAATAAGTAAAATCTTAGATGAAATATCCTTAAAAATTTCTCAAGATAACTATGGGTATAAACACTTTCATTTTTCTTTAGAATCAACAGGTGATTTTATGGAAGGATTGCATACCTTGTCGGTGAAAAACATCGAAAAAATACAATATCACTGCTCAAATATGGTTGTTTTTTCCGCATTCTTGGTTCTTTTGGAACAATATGTTTTATCTGAAAAAATCGAGTATGTTGAACTTAATGTTGATGCTTCCGAAATCAATCAGATTGAAATCCTTTTGAACAAAAAATATCAGATTTGCGGGTATATTCCTGCTTGGGTTAAAAATAAACGAACTAATAAATTTCGAGATATTGTAGTATTTTCATGGCACAGTCTAAAAAGAAATATTCCGGAACCAAAACTGATTCAAGACACGGAAATTTTACGTACAGTACTTAGACAAGCAAATTCAAGAAATTTAAACAACATAGAAGTCGCATCCCAAGCATCAATTTACCCAACTTTAATTCATCCGATGACATCCTAAGCCTTTTTTTAATTATTTTTTCTTTCGATTTTAAATACTAATAAAGATCATAAAATTCATGACTCTACTACTTTCAAATTATCAAATTATCGAAATATCCCATTCTTCCCCCAGCAATGACTTTTTAAAATATCTTGATCGCCCTTCTTGGTTCAAGGAGAATTTTCAGCCCATTTTTGATGCGCACAGACAACGCACGCATGGAACATTATTTTTAGCTAAGAATATTAAATCAAATGTCATTTTAGGATGTATATACTGTGAACTAGAACCATATCATTTTTCTTATGGTAAAAAAATTCCCATTTTCGGATGGTTACAAGCGGATACACGAGATATTTGTGCAGATCTTTTGGAACATGTTTCAAATTTTGTATCTCAAATGGGTTTTGAGAAGGTCAGAGGACCAATCAATACACCTTCGTTATATGGAGGATGGGGAATACGAACTATTGGATTTGAAAATGAGGCTTTAGTCAACTCAGCAGAAAATGACCCAAGATTGGAAAAATGGATCGAAGAAGCAGGGTGGATATCTGAAACGGAATATGTTTCAGTATTGGCGACAGAATGGGATCCGGGAGAATGTCCATATCCTAATATGGAGTTGAAGAGATTTTCAATTCCAAATTTATTGAATGATAGAGCCTTACTTAATCAACTAGCTGAATTTGTGCAAAATAATTTTTCAAAAAGATTACCCGATACTACTGGAGATAACAAAATGATGCGAATGTTTTCCTTATTACAAAGTGTGGAACAAGGAGAAAATTACTACATCCTCGCTTTTGATAAGGATACACATGAAATTATCGCCGCAATTCTTGAAATTCCAAATATTTTTGATCTTTGGCAGAATAAAAAACAAATTTTCAGTGCAGATATTGATACTGCAATAATAAATAAAAAATATCGAAATTCAAATACTTTTCCATGGATTTATCTAAGATTATTCCAAAAATTGCAACAAATGGGGGTTAAAAATCATATAGGAGCAACTGTATGGAGTAAAAACATACCAGCTCTAAAATCATTCTCCAAAGGGTCAGTAAAAGTGGCTCATTTTAAAGTATTTCAAAAAAAATTATAACCATTTTTTCCTTTCAATAAACAGCAGTCTTCATTAAATTTGTTCCTTGAATCTTCCTATAATTTGCAGGAATGATGAACCCAATTCCAATCATAACCAGAGTCAACAACTCAACTAATTCACCAACCCATGTTAAGCCCCAAGTTCCCGAACCAAGAGTTATCCAAAGCGGCCTTAGCAATTGGGTGCACACATAAAGACTCCATGCAATTGCTAGCACTAAACTATTAATTTCGTGTAACTTTTTTTGATGATTGAGTACGAAGAAACTAATAATCGACAATAAAATAATTGGGAAAGCGACTAGGGCGTTTACTATTAAAATTTGGGAGTAATTTTGAACAACTATGATGCTCAATAAACTCAAAATAATCCAACTGACCCCAATTATTTTTTGAGTTCGAACTCGGTCTTGAAACCAAATCATCATCATTAAAACCAGATATGGTGCAATTACAAGCACCGGACATAAAACAAATCGAATTTTTACAATGATCAACAATGTAGGATCAAATTCAGTTAATAATTCTAAATCAGGGGTATCCCTAAATATATAATATAGACACAGATCATAAATTTTTGCCAGAGCATAGCCAAAAAAGGTTATCGACATTAAAAAGGGAAAATCAGTATAATATTTCTTTGATTGACGCTTCCATTTATTAATAAGAAAATATCCAAGCAGAGATAATGCAACAATTTTTAAAACAGTGCATCCAAATAATAAAATCAAGTTTTTTTCCATATACAGCACATCCTTCACAATATTAATAAGAAGGATTTTTATAAACCCGGAGAAAATTTTTCATAATTTTCTGACTGATTATTGAAAGTACTAGTCACCCCTCAACAATCCGCTAAATTGACTGAACACCATTCGTTTTTTTAATGGTTTTTTTTCCATCAATTATTCCTTAAGTGAATACAAAATGATCAGTATTATTCTAAGATTGTAAAGAAATTCTTTATTTAAATCCTTCATATAGTTCAAAAATTGGAGATATGATTTAGATGAAACTTACAAAGTTAATAGAACGTCAACAATTTCAAGGGAAATTAGCAATAATTTGTGGAGGATCAAAAGGAATTGGTAAAGAAACAGCAAAATTTCTTGTCCAAATGGGAGCAAGTACATGTTTAATCGCACGAAATCAAGAAGAATTAAGCAAAACGATCCAAGAATGTCACTCTCTAAAAAAGACCAAAGATCAATTCATTACATCAATAGCATGTGACACAACGGATAAAGACAAATTAGAACCACTTATAAACCAATTTATTAGCGAACATGGGGTTCCAGACTACCTTATCAATACCGTTGGATACGCTTACCCCAAATATATCCAAGACCTCACTCTTTTAGATTTTCAACAAAATATGCACATTAATTATGAAGGCGTATTGGTCCCTATATTAATTTTGTTGCCTTATTTTATGAAATTAAAAAAAGGACATATAATTAGCACTTCTTCAATGATGGGTTATTTCGGAATCATGGGTTATGCCACATATAGCCCCACGAAGTTTGCTATTGTCGGATTAAGTGAAGTTCTTAGACATGAACTCAAACCCTATAATATCAATGTGTCTATTCTTTACCCCCCAGATACTGAAACACCTGGATTTGAAAAAGAGAATGAAATTAAGCCAAAAGAATGCTTAATTTTGTCAGAAAACGCAAAATTACTTTCAGCAGCTAAAGTAGCAGAAAACTTAATTGTTGGAATAGTGAAAAACAAATTTCAAATTCTTCCAGGAGAAGCAAAGCTGTATAATTTCTTATACAGACTCATCCCAAAAATTTTTCGCACACTTTCTGATAATGAATACCGTCAAGCAATCAAAAAAGCAAAAAAAATAGTTTAATCCACCTTTTTTTATTCTGGGAGCGTAAAATTGATTATAAATCGCCGAGCTGTGGCTTGATAAAATTTCATCTTAATATTATAATCATTTAACCGCTCCTCAGCAATGAAAATTAGATCATTTTTCATCAAATCATCAAGATGCCGCTTTATCGTTCCGGGATTCATTTTGGTTGCATTTTTTAGTTCTTGTATGGTCATTGCATTTTTTAGTAATAAATTTACAATCATCCTTTTTTTTTCATGAAGTAAAGTTAACACTAAAGTAGGATCAGTAATGATCCGCTCTTCATGGATTTCCATATTTGTTTCAGATGATGTTGTATTTTTTGACATAGATACACTGCCTTTCATTCAATCAAAGGTTTAAACCGTTCAAGCTTGACATTTTTATATAATCCAGTAGCAAGCAGTGACATTAATGGAAATCCAATTAATGATAACCAAAGGATATAGATGATATTGAGTGTTAAAATCCACCAAGTGAAATAAACACTAGTCAAAATTGTGACCAAAAGACCAGGTAAGATGAAAATTGTAAAGAAAACACCCCATGTGCTCACCAATCGTCTAAAATTATTTTTAATAATCCGGAAACTCTCGATAAACGCATGTCTGAAATTACATTGAAATGTAATACTTGGTAAAGTAGAAATAAATGTAATGAACCACAAGAAAAAGACCATACATTGGACGAATAAGTATAGAAAAGTGAAGAAACTACTCTCAATATTTTGATAAATCTCTAACCGAAAACTCATAGGAAGCATCCCCCCAATCGCCATTATTGTGAAATTAAGAATAGGATATTGCCACCAATTCTTCTTAAAATAGCCAAAGGAACTTTTGAATTCAGCATACATCTCCCCGGATGACATAATCTCATGAGCTAATCCAAATTGACAATTTAAGAATCCAAAAAAGATCCACATGCAAACTAGCATAATTCCACTGCGTACAATATGAGAAATAATAAAACTACTTGAAACCCCAGTAATAACCTCACGTAAAGTAGTCGAAGTGAAAGAAACAATAATAAATCCTACGATAAAGGAGGTAAGAATAATAGTTATGAAAAATGCAATCCCTGCAAAAATTTCCGTGCTCAAAAATGCTTTATAATTTTCTTTCAATAAAGCCCATGAATTGCGAAAATCCTTTTTAGTTTCAGAAAATGTCATGGTTGTTTTACTTTCACCCATACTTTTGTTATAATCATATATCCTTTCTTAAGATTATCTTTGAGATAATGATTATCAAAAAAAAAATAATTAATAAATATAGAAATGCTTCAATTAATTCTGTCTCCGCTTGTAAATAAAGTAAGCAAGAGCAATACATGCAATGGAATATATGGTCATTCCAAGTATGGCACCAGTTGCGCTGGGAGTGGCCCAAGACATAAATGTTGGTCCATCTCTCACACCTCCAGGACCCATCCCCAAACCAACTTCTGTGAATCTTTCTGATGGCATATTAAACCAGCTGGTAATAATGTTCGCATAATAAGTTAGCATAAACAATGGTTCAATTGTCACTCCAGTATACATGAGAATTATGGTTAGTAATTGAAATACCATTAAGATTATCAACATCCCTACAATCATTGCTGATGCAGCTCTTTTCATAAAGCTACTAAAAAGAATCATGAAACTAAAAACAGCAAATGTATATAAAAGTGCCCAACCCATTGATTCCCATACTATTAAAGGTAAACTTTCGTAAATGATCAAAGTTGCTATACCAATTAGAACATAATAGAAGATAACACACATTGCTGCATAGATGTATCGTGCGATAATACGGCCAATTAATAAACGATCCTTCTGAATTTTAGGAAAGAGTAAATTTCCAGTATCTTTTTCAAAATCCTCCGCAATAATCCCTCCTCCAAATGCGACAGCTATGATTAGAATCAAGAAATCTATCATCATTAAATACCCAGAGAAATAATCAGTAGGATCTGCGGGAACTTCGGAACCTTGAGCACTTTGAATCAGTTCGATAACTAAGAAAAGTAAGAATATTCCAATTGTTGTTAATAGCATTGAAATAAATTTTGACAAATTTTTCTGGAATTCAAATTCGATCGTTTTCTGAATCTGAATTACACTGCGCTTAGCACCTGATTTAGTTTTTTCGATAGTAAAAGCCATGTTTTTATTGTTTTTTGCAATTTCAGCCATTTCACTTGTCATTAATCTCACCTATGCTCCTACTTCGGTAATATTCTTAGAATTTTTCATTCTTTGATTTTGTGGTTCGGGTTGAGATTTATCAAGATCTGAAACCAGACTCAGGTATAAATCTTCTAAAAGACCTGCATTTGGAACGGAAAAATCAGTTATTTCAACATCATTAATGATAAGTTTTTTAAGAATTTCCTTTTGGGTGAATTGAGACCCATCAAATAAAATTTCATAAAATTCTGTATCTGCATTATAAGTAATGCACTTTTCAGATTGTTTTTCTGTAATTAGGGGGGAAATTATTTGGGAAATAGTCTCAATGACTTGCGATGGTTCTTGTTTATCTTGTTGGAATAATTCCACTTGAATAATACTCCGTTTTGCTTTTGATTCCAAATTCTCAAGGGTATCACAAGCAATTAGCTTTCCTTTGTTTATCATAGCTACTCGATCAGCCACTTCAGACACTTCATATAGTAAATGGCTGCTTAAGAATACGGTCTTTCCTTTCTTTTTTAAGTTCACAATAAACTCACGAACTTCGCTTCTTGCTTTTGGATCTAACCCAGTATGAGGTTCATCTAATACAATGATTTCTGGATCATGGACAATAGCAGATACAATTCCTATCTTTTGACGCATTCCTTTGGAAAAAGTCTTAATTTTCTTATCAATCCATTTTGTTAGTTTTACCATGGCTACAACTTCTTCCACTCTTTGTTTAATTAAATTCTGTGGATAACCCTTCAATTCAGCGAAATATTTTAATACTTGCCGTGGAGTCATGTTTCCATAAAATGCAGGATTTTCTATTAGAAAACCGATATTATCCAACAAGAGATCTTTATTATCTCTAGTCATCTTTTGTAATTCCCCATTCCCTCTGATAAAAATCTCACCTTCAGTAGGTTTCAGTAGAAAAGCCATCATTTTCATTGTAGTCGATTTTCCTGCCCCATTTGGTCCAAGAAATCCGAGCACTTCACCGCGATAAATTTCAAAATTGACATCTGAAACTGCAGTAAAATCCCCAAATCGTTTAGATACATTTTTAAATCGTGCTACAACATCCGTTTCTAAGTATTCTCGTTCTATTTTTCTCACCAGTTTTCTAAGTTGCTTTTTTTTTTTTTATAATTGAATGTTATTTTTTTGGTCATTTTTTAATTAACCTTTCCTAATTTTGATAAAAAGAAGAATGCCTACAAATACCACTAAAATTCCGATAAAAACGTATAGCATATTATTATTATTGACTACAGAGACATCTATTTGATTCGAATTAATGCCGCCTAAACCGTCAAAAACAATCAATGTAAAATTGTAGGAACCTACTTCTAACCCATCAATATTTATTACAATTTCTTCAGGTGTCCAATCATCTCCAGAAAGGATTAACTCTCCATTTTGATATACTTCATAAAAAGCGTCGAATGAAATCATATCAAATACAGTCCAATTCACGATATTTTCGGTTGATTCAAAAATATATGAGTGGTTCATAATTGGCATTATCATCGGATCATGATTAAATATGGGAAGAAAATCTTTGATTTCTCCTGTAATTGCATAAGGATCATCTCCAATGGAATTTGTATCTTTGTCTTCCCCATTATAATCGTCCCAGAAATTACCCATCATGGTCAAATTCCACATATTTCCTATTGAACTATTATCTTTTGCATGAATCGGATTTCGTAAGAAATAATTCATCGAAATCATATTATTTGAAGCCGAAGGCTCTGAAAATGCCCCAAATATATCATTATCGGAAATTCCATTACTCATGATCATATTGGCCATTGACATAAAACCAAATTTAATACCATAATCATTCTCTCTGATTTTATTTTGTGAAATGGTATTTTGCATGGTACCTCCATTTAAGAAGATCCCATGTTTACTTCCCGCAAAGCTTGAACCTGTAATTGTTCCATTTGCAGTGTTTACTAATTCTAAAGCAGAATAATCATCCCCTGCATTAAACTCAGAATTATTAATCACAAAATAAACATTTTTTGAGTTTTGAATTGTGAGGGCATTTCCAAGATTAGCTGTGTCCACCTCAATAGCATCAATTAAGTACGGATCAGTTGATGTCCCTTGTCCGGTCACCCAACCATCTTGAATTGCTTTCGTCCAATTATTCGCATTCAATCCTGTCGCAGATCCATCAATTATTAAAGGAGTCGATAATTGCGTTGAAGAAGAGAATATTGTCGCTTCATTAAGTTCTCCAGATCTAAGGCTAGTTACTTCAGTATTTTTAATATCTAAAAGACTAAATGAGAAAAATATTGTCAGTAAGATACTAAAAATGGCAATGTAATTGTGTTTTTGTTTCATTAGTGTTCCCAAAATGTTATATTTTCCTTCCTTTAATTTGAAGTTTGAATAACATTCAGACCTAAATTCCACTATAGGTGAGGATATATAAGAGATATTGAAGAATTGTGAAAGAATTGTTATTTTTGCTTTAATTAATTTTAGGAAATTATATGTTAATTATATTAAGTTAAGACATGTATATAAATGTTTTTGCAAAAACGCAATATCGATTTCCATAGAGTATATAATTTTACCATCGAATTGATGAATTATTTGTAGATTATACAAAAATAAAATGCCATATTGACAAATATGATATCGCTATTAATTTTAATTGAGATTTTAATTTGATCAAATATATTTTTTAAAAATGGTTAAAAAAAAAAATGAAAAATATAGAATAAAAATTATAATTGGGTCTTTTTCTGGAATAACTTGATCCCTAGTGCTATGAAAAATGCCGTCATTGCGAATAAAATTAAAATCCCAGCCAATATTGGGATGTTGGTCTCAGCGGCAGTATATCCGATTAAGGAGCTCGAATATAAATAATCACTCAATCCATGACCCATGACAGTAAATTGAAGATATATTTGCTTTGCCCAATATGGAGACATGAAGTAGACAATTGAACTTTCAAATGGAACCAAAGCACCAGAAGCAAATATAACAGGCATCCCGTACAAGAGAGAGATTCCATTGGCAACATCTGCATTTTTTGCAATACTTACAATACTAATACCAATTCCAACAGATAGTATGCCAAAGATCAATGAAACCAGAAAACCTATAATATAATTCAGGAGGTCCGATAAAATATTGCCCCAAAATAGTATTTCTGACAGATTTACCACTAATTCAAAAACCAAATAATTATTTAATTAATCTAGAGAGACCAAAATTTGTCAAAAAATTAATCAAAAAAATGAATCCTACTATTTAGAATCCCAATTAGTTTAGACATGATAAATTGTCATATAGACATCCGTAACAAAATCATCAAGAAAATAGACAATATCTAAAGGATCGGGAGTAAGGATGGTGAATTGATATACAAAATGGGAGTTAATATCCACTAGATCCCATTGAGGTCGAAAATTAAATTCTTTGGCCCATTTGGAACACACCGAAGTCAATTTATCTGCATTTCCATTATAATCCTTTGGGAGTTCTAGAGTAAATACGTAATTTACAATTTTTCCTTTCTGAGCATAATTTGAGAAGTCGTGTTTATCCTTCACACCATCTTTGTGAGCTTTATCGAGTTCTTCCTCAAAAATCTCTATTTCTTTTACAATAAGCTTTTGCTCTTTAATATCTGCCTTAATTTGGCCAACAAGTTGAATTTTAGTATTTTTTTCAATATCTTTCTCATTCGACTCCGGAATTAGTATAATTTTTTCCAAATTTTTCTCTAAATCAATTATTTGTCTCTGAATCAGCGAGAGGGACCAAGTATAATTCAAAATTGTTGATGTTAAGCATTCAAGATTTGGCAAATATGAAACTGTCGCATCGTTGTGGATTAATTGAGTGTAATTAGTAGAAATATTCTTAACAATTCCAATCGTACTACCAATTTTCACGTAATCCCCTACAATATATGGGCGATTTAATGCAATCCATATTCCTGCAATAAAATTATTAATTGTTTTCATTGAAGCAAAAGTGATTGCTGAAGTTAAGATCCCAATAATAATCCACACAAAACCAACTTTGACTTGAAGAATTCCAAGTATTAACCAAATCGTTAAAGTTCCAAAGAAAATTCTCATGAAAAATTTAAGACCATTATATATATTCGGGGGAAGTTTACGCCGATCAACTAACTTTTTAAATTGAAACTTTAATACAAAATTAAATAGCAAAATTAATACAATCCCAAGCAATATTGCGAAAACCGCGTATTTCTGAATTGAAAAGTTAAGGAACTCCCAAGTTCCTCCTGAAGCTAAAAATGCAGAGGGATCGAACCAAGGATCAGTACTTTCTTCTAAAATTGTCATTTATACACCCTCCTTTTCTTTGCTGTAGAAATCCTTTGCAATTTCTGTGATGAAATTGTTTTGATTTGACATGATTAGATATGGATTGGAACAAAAAATCCAAATCTTAACTTTTGGTCGCCATCCTAAATCCACAATTGCAAATCTTGGTTTAAAATTATAAATCGGTTGGTATTTTTCACAGATTTTTTTTAGCTTTTCTATTACAACCTCAGGATCGATACTGAAGTCCAACTCAACTTTGAAAGAATACCGAGTGATTTTTGTTTCAATTATGTTTTCTGTAATATCTCCAAATAATTTCAAAAAAGTCTTTCGATCAAACCATTTCAATTTTTGAGGGGCCATTTTTGGAATTTTGCGTTGTTTTTCTTCTATTCCTTGATGTTTTTGGAGCGCTTTATCAGTTTCCAAAGTAAAATTCAAGAATTTTGTATCGAGAAGTTTTTTATTGGGGATTTTAACATGCGTACCATCAAATAATTTCAAGATAGTATAATTTAGATTTATTTCTTCAACCACTCCTTGGTAACTTCCTATTTGAACCAGATCTTCTATATCGAATGGTTTTGCGGTAATAAGCAATAATCCCGCAACCATTTGCCCGACCACTTCCGTTGCTGCAAAACCAATAATAATTCCAGATACTGAAGAAACTGAAAGAATTAATTGATCTGAATTAGCAAAAATTGAGAAAATTATTAACACAATTATCAAAATTGCAATGAATCGAATAATTACCTTCAATCCATTAATTGTGGATGTAGAACCTGCCGTTTTTTGATTGAAACGGTTAATTAGGAATATAATTATCCCATAAATCACGAGAATTGCGAAGATAAATATGATCTTAATCCATGTATCTTCCATGCCTACGAACCTTGTCCAAATGTCTTCCATGCTTTTTCACTATTGTATACTTCATTTATAGAGTTAAAAAGTTATCATGTAAGCAATTATATTAAAATCAGGATTTAAACTGAATAATATCTGGATTAATGGAAAATTCAATGAAAAGATAAGCATATTGATTCAATAAAAAAATTAGAAAGTGTCTAATTAACAAAAAAAGGATACGATAAATCGTAAATTTTTTTGAATTTGCCTCATTTTTCGTCTTAGATACCAACGGAGAGAAATTGGAATTTGAGCGAAAAAATTGAAGAAAAAATCCGTGAATATGAAGAACGATTGGCAAGAACCCAAAAGAATAAAGCCACACAGAAGTCCATTAATTATACAAGAGCCCAAATTGCCAAGCTACGAAATCAATTGATAACCATTGCCTCCAAAAAAACTGGTGGTGGGAGTGGTTATAATGTTAAAAAACATGGGGATGCTCAAGTTGCCTTTATTGGATTTCCAAGTGTCGGTAAATCCTCACTACTCAATCTATTAACTCGAGGAAATACAGAATCCAAAGTGGCTTCCTATGAATTTACCACAGTTTCAGCAATTCCGGGGATGATGGATATTGAAAGTGCAAATATTCAACTTGTAGATTTGCCGGGAATTATTTTGGGTGCCGCTTCGGGGAAAGGTCGTGGACGTGAAATTTTAGGATGTGTGCGATCTGCAGATTTGGTTTTGATCTTAATATGTTTCAATTATGAGGGAATGATAAACTTTGAAGATTTAAATTTCATTCGAAACGAATTACATAATGCTGGAATACGTTTAAACCAGAAAAAAGCCAGAATTGTCATTAAAAAGCGAACTCGCGGCGGGATTGGTTTTTCTTACAATGGAGATCAAATAATGGATCAAGATGAAGTCAAGGGTTTAATGAATGAACTTGGATATAGCAATGCCAGTGTGTATTTTTCAGAACCTATGATAACTCCTGATCAATTGATTGATTTTGTGATGGGAAATCGAATTTATACCAAAGAATTTGTAGTGATCAATAAACAAGACTTAGCTCGAAAAAAACTCACAAATGAAGATATTACTCAAGCCATAGGTCATGATGGCTGGGTCAAAATTTCCGCCCTCAATAAAGAAAATATTGATGATCTCCGACATCGAATCTTTCAAGAATTAGATTTAATTAGAATATATTTAAAACCTCCACAGCAAGAAGCTGATATGGATGACCCAATTATCATGAAAAAGGGCGATGATATTGAACGACTTTGTCTAAAATTACATAAAAATATTCTCGCCAATTATCGATACACCCTGATTTGGGGTCCTTCCGCAAAACATCCAGGACAGAAGTTTATTAACCGAGATCATGTTTTATTGGATGGGGATGTTGTATCAATCTATGTCAAACGATAATTTTGTGCTTTTTTTCTAATTTATCTATTATTTCAAAAGTTTTATAAATAATTTTTCACACCATAACAGAAACATTTAAATAAATACATTCGCTAAACTAAATTAGTTCCGAACGTAAATATGCAAATGGCAGATCTGAATTTTCAAATATCAGATTTGGGTATGAATGGACCCTTATAAAAAATGCGGCTAAATATTTTGGGTCAAATTAATCAGATTTCATTCAATATGAACATTCCACGTAATAATTACCAACAAAATATATATTATTAACCATACATGGTTTTTTTTTTTAACATATAAGAAATAATACTTTAAGTGCAGACTGATTAAAAATCTTGGATTGTGCTTATAAATAGAGGGAGTCTCAAATGAAAAAACCAATCAATAAAATCCTATTGTTCTTACCATGTTATAATGAGGCAGAAAATTGTGTCTCTGTCCTAAAAGAAATTAAACAGGAAAAAGAAAAGGTGGAAGAACGACATGCAATAAATTTTGATGTACTTGTAATAAATGATGGCTCTACAGATATAACAGCAGACACTCTTAAAAATCACCAATCTCTATTTGAGTTTCAAGTACTAAATTTACCTCAAAATAAGGGCTACGGATATGTAATCAAACGCGGATTTCAAATAGCACAGCAAAAAAGCTATGACTATGTTATCTCTTTTGATATTGATGGTCAACATGAATCTCAATTTATATCCCAATTTGTTGATTTCCTTATTCAAAATAATACTAATAATTACGATATTGTTTCAGGATCACGATATTTAGATGCAAAACTCTTCTGGCAGCAACCTTGGAAGGATAGGTTTTTAGTCAATACGGTTATCACAGGTGTATTAAACACATTTGGTTTTTCATTCACTGATGCTTTTTGTGGATTTAAAGCTTATCGCGTAGATAGGTTGTCTAAGTTAAACCTTACTTTGGATGGATATGAAATGCCAATTCAATTATGGATGGAAGCCCAGAAAAACAATTTTCACATCGTTGAAAAAAGCGTCCCTGTAATCTACAAAGATCGAGATATGATCATGAAAAAACGCACTTCCGAAAGTTTCCTGTTTAAAGAAGGGGAAAAACGCATTGAAAAATATGTGAACATTATCGCTCAATTTGCGGGTTATAATCTTTCTGAAGAAATTGTTTACTTGCAAGATATTTTTAGATCTTACTTCAATTCCATTGAAGAAATAACTCAAAGTAATTTTGAAACAGTTCGAAGACACATTTTTGGAGAAATCGATTCACTAAAACTAGAAACAAAACCTTGCCTTATTGATACGGCGCAACTTGGAGGAGAACATAATGGACACAGAGCTGGATGTACTTGTTGTGGGTGCGCATCCCGATGATGCTGAAATAGCATGCGGGGGAATAATAGCACATTACAAAAAATTGGGGAAAAAAGTAGGGATATTGGATTTAACCAATGGAGAACCTACACCTTTTGGAACTATAGAAAAGCGAATGGCAGAAGCAAAAGCAGCAGCCGACATTCTCAAAGTTGACATTCGAGTGACATTAGATATACCAAATCGATCTTTAGAAAACACTTTGGAAAATCGAGTAAAAGTAGCTGATATTTTTCGTAAATATCGACCTAATACCATCATTACTCACCCCAGTGAAGATTGGCATGCAGACCATATCGCAGCCCATCATTTAGTTAATGCTGCAAAATTTCAAGCAAAGCTAACAAAAACAGATTCTTCTTATCCAGAATATTATCCTCCTCGGATTTTATACTTTGATCATTCCCATATTCGAATGCAACGCAAAATAGATTTTTTAGTGGATATATCGGATTCTTTCGAAGAAAAAATCGCTGCTTTACAAGCTTATAAATCGCAGTTTTATGAAAATAAGAAAAACATGAAAATTTTTGACTGGATACGAAACCGAGCTGCAAATTTAGGCTTTGAAATTGGAGTGGAATATGCAGAAGCATTAATATGCCCGACTTATTTTCAAATTCATGATATCACAAAGATATAAAAACTCAATAAGGATTACATCCAATGACAATACAACTTACTTCGGATCCCATTCAATCCTATAAAAAGTGGGCAATTGAGGGTAAAAATAATTGGGTTTCAGAAAAAATGAGATATTACATCCCCAGTTCCATGCAAGATGCAATTAAATTAGCTCGACTCAATCAATCAACGAATTCAGGCAATTTCTTTACAGATGAATATAGAGAACAACTTGGGAAAATATTTCAAAGAATTACCCAAAAATATCATTTGTTTACTGATAAAGCTCAATCCCATTTAGAAATGTTTTATCAAAATAGACTGGGGATAGAAGTTGCCCATCAACCAAAATTTCTTGGTGGAGAGCGATTTGTCTATAATAAGTTAGCCTGTGGTTCCGCTTTTGCCGACCATGCGGGTGATATGTTTCCTTTTTTCTATATGGCCGATTATGACAAAGTTCATCCAGAATTAATTAAAACTCATTTTTCATTATGCAATTCCCAATCAGGTTTTAATTTATCTATTCCTCCAATCCAGGAAAACGAATATAATGGAACACGGATCAAAGATTTACCGCTACCATCGACTCAAGAAATGAATGAATATTTGAGAAAAATAGAAAAACAATATAAATTTTCAATATCATCCAGTGTTTCAGACAACTGGGAAAGAAAAATGTATGAAGAGCGATTAGATTCCGCTTTACTTCATATTAAAAATAGCTGGACAAAATCAACTGAATATCCAGACATTTTCCTCAATATTGCAGGATTCTTTTCAAATATCGCAAGCGATCAAGGATATCTTTTCCTATCGGCTAGCGATCCAGATTATCGCAGATTATTAATTCCCCACTATGAAATTTTAATGAAAAATCGGACAAATTACTTTCAAATATACGATTCGCTTAGACAAGATTTTACTAACCAAGGGATGGTCCCCCCCCTTCGAGAAATTGCATCAAATTTTATTCCGTTCTTTTATGAATGTCAAAATCCAAATTGCTACCACAACCGAATACAACTGCACGCTGAGTCTAATGGGTCCAAAACCGTTGTCAAAGGAACATGCACATTGTGTAAAAATGAAGTGGAATTCGAAGTAAGTACATCAAATCCGGATTTAACTGGTATCGGCCAAAATTTGACTCCACGTGTAGAATCCAGACAATATTTAGTTTCAAGCACGGTACCAATTGGAGTACATATTGCTGGAACAGGAGAAGCGCGATATTATACCATGGGAATTCCGTTGATGAAAAAATTCGACGCATCGGTTATGCTCCCTGTTATCTATTTTTATAATAAAACAACCATGAATACGATGATTACAAGGAATTTAGAACAGCAAATGATTGATTTACAAATTCCTGGCTTTTTCGATGGTCTGAAAGATGTTATGAAAAATGTGGGAAAATTCAATAAATTATGTAAAAAGAAAGATAATATTGATGAATTTGATAAACGTAGAATAAAAGCGATAGATATTTTGACATCAATGCATACTGCAATGGGACAGCTTGAACAGATTTGCACAAATTATGTCAAATCACATCCTGAATCACCAGAATCAAAAATAGTTGCTTGTTATCTAAGTAATATGTTTGGAAAAATAACCAAAGAAAAACATGGACAAGAAGCGGTATTCCACTGGATAGATTTAGCCTTAAAAAATGGAATTTCACACATTTATGATGATTATAAGAAGTATTACAAAGCATGGATGCCTCCGGGAATGAACATCACTTTTTAATTTTTATCACAGTCATCCTAACCATAAAATATTTTTTCGTTCACACCTTATCAAAATTAATGGAATTGAATAAAAATTGACAACCGAAAGGATACAACGCTTTGGAAAAGAGCACATGGAAAATGATTTCAAAGATCTCGCAATAAAATATACTGGTCCAAAATTTGATGCACACACTCATGTTTGGGATTTAAAATTAGCAGAAGAACATCTCACATATGTCGAAGATTTTAATATAAAAAAATCCTTGGCGATTCTAGATGAAGATATCGCTCAAAATCTTTCCCCAGAACTCAAAGAACGATTTATATTTGCGAGGTTTTTGCGAAGTAAAACACTTTTGAAGGGTAACGCTAAAGATAGCGCAAATATGGTTCAGGAATACTACAACCAAGGATATCCAATAATCAAATTTTGGTTTGGACCTCGCTGGATAGATTATGTAGACGAAGAATTTAAAAAGAAAGCAGGAAAACTGAGACTCTCCAACCCGATTTTTGATCCCATATATTCTAAAATTGAAGAACTTGGATTAATATTCTTGGTGCATAACAGTGATCCAGACACTTATTACGAAAGAGTTTACCAACCTGAAAGTAAATATGGAACAAAAAAAGAACATCTCGATTCATTTGAAGAAGTTCTGAAAAAATATCCTAAAATGAAGATATTAGGTGCACATTTTGGAGCTCAACCTGAACATCTTGATAATTTAGCAAGATGGTTTGATACCTACCCAAATTATTATGTAGACGCAAGTTCTGCGAGATGGATGGCGAGGGAATTTTCTCAAAAACGAGAAGAATCAATTACATTCTTTAAAAAATACAGTGATCGAATTTTATGGGGAACGGACCTTTCCTTTGGTAGCCAACGCCATATTGAAATTCCTGAATACTATTTCACTCGATATTTAACTTATCAAGCACTATTGGAAACAAAAGTGAAAAATCTTGCATTACCATTTCCCGATCCGGAGAATGACAACAAAACCGTAATTAACGGACTAGATCTTCCCATGGATGTCTTAGAAAATATTTATTGGAAAACCGCTGAAAAGTTCTTCCATGGTCTTTAGGATTTTCGAAACCTTATTTTTTTATCCCATTCTTTAGTACTTAGCATGAAAATTCGGGCAATCACGTTAGGACAAAATATTCGAGATAGATCTAAGGATCTCAAAAAAATTAAGGAGAATCTCATCAAGATCCAATCGTTAAAACAAAGTTTTGAAAAAACTAATATTGAAGTTCAATACATAAGATTTGCTGGAGAACCATTCTCAAAACAATCTGATGTAAACAAAGATGAAATTTTGGCAAATCGACATGAAATTTTGACAGAAATGGATTCTTTAGTGGAAGAAGAACTTTTAGGAATCTATTCATTTTGCCCCGGGCTTTGTGATCAATCAACACCTTTAACAATTTCTCAGAAAATGATAATAGATGAACTTCCAATATTGATGAAATCCCATTCAAATATGTTTTCTAGCTTACAAGTGGCTTCAACCCAACAAGGTATCAATTTTGAAGCAGTAAAAGCAGGAGCTCAAATAATTCAACACCTTTCAACCCCAGATCCATTTCAGAATGTTCAATTTGCAGTAACTTTCAATGTAAAACCAAACACGCCTTTTTTTCCATCAGCATATCATCAAGGAATGGCCCCTAAACTGTCAATTGCTTTGGAAGCTGCAGATGAAATGGTTAAAATATTAGAAAATTATCCTCCAACTCAATATTCACTATCGAAAATTAAAGAACAGATCCATAATCGATTTGAGGCAATTTATGATCAGATTGCAAATATCGCAGCCCCATTTTGTGAAGAAAATAAAATAACTTTTGAAGGAATCGACTTTAGCCCCGCCCCATATCCCACCCAAGAAAAAAGTATCGGAACTGTGTTAGAAAAATTACAATTTTCTCATTTTGGTGAAACAGGATCAGTATTTGCAGTAGGCTTCTTAACAGAAGCACTACAATCTACAAATCGACCAAAAATAGGGTTTTCGGGATTTATGCAACCACTTTTAGAAGATTATACAATTTCCTTACGAAATAATGAAGATAAGGTAGATATTTCAAAATTAGTATTACTATCCACGATGTGTGGTTTGGGGCTAGATTGCATTCCAATACCTGGAGATACAGATATAGAATCAATTGAACTTTTATTATTAGATCTTGCGATGATTTCCATACGGCTAAAAAAGCCCTTAACGGCCCGATTAATGCCAATACCCAATAAGAAGGCAGGAGAGAGCACAGAATTCAAGTTTGAATTCTTTACCGATAGTAAAATTTGTCAATTGAAAAGGTCACACTCGAAAATCAATGACATCTCGATTCAAAATATCTCCTATAATTTTTAAGAATTCATGCCATTCCGGTGGCAAGCCATCGCGCCCAATCCGGTCTATCATTTTTTTCAGCCATTAAAACAGCTTTTTTCCAAGGATAGGATACTTGATGATGCTCAACTTGCCATATTCCATTTTCTTGATATAGAACAGAATAATGGGCATCTGGAGATTTTGTTTCCATTTTATGATAATAAGGCATATCATCATCATAAGCTGGTAACCCCACACTCCCAGGATTTAAGATTAAGGTTCCATCAGACAATCTAACATTTCGATGTAAGTGGCTATGCCCGCAACACACACATTTAGCTGATATTTCTTGAATTATATTCTGAAGCTCATTTGAAGATCGAATTTCTACTGTATCAGGTAAAATATGCTCAAAAAGATATTCATTATCAGATTTTGGAATTCCATGACAGAGAAACAGTCCATTGTAATGAAGTGTAGCAGGTAATGATTTGAGGTAATCTAAATGAATATCTGAGATTTTAGACCTTATAATTCTAACATTAAGATTATCACTATATTGATTTTCGAACAAAATTCGATCTTGATTCCCAGCGATGGATATCATATCCCACTTCAATATTAATTTAATAGTTCCTAGTGGATCTAAGGGCCCATAAATGGAATCACCGAGATTTATAATTTGGGATGTATGTCTTTTTTGAAGATCTTCTAGCACAGCTTCTAAAGCCCAACGATTCCCATGAATATCGGACAGTATTGCATATCGAGGTGAATTATTCATAAATCCCTTAAAAATTATGCAGAACCTTTTAAAAAATCATTGAAAAGAGGAAAGTGAAAGTACAACAAAAGATTCTTATTTCCTTATTTCCCGCATTCTAAATGCCTTAATACTATCAATTGAACACCCATTATGCTTAATTTTCTGAAGGGCTTCCTTACTTTTTGTTAAATTTAATTGATTGTCTTCAATGTTCAAATATCTCAAATTGGTTAGTTTTTCCATAGATTTGGGAAGAGAGAGGATTCTGTTATGACTTAAATCCAATTTTGTTAGTTTGGTCAAACTGCTAAAAAGATCTGGTATTGAAAAAATGTGATTTTGTTGGAAATTTAAGATTTCCAAAGAAGTTAGACATCCAATCCAGTAGGGAATTGATGAAAAACGATTATTTCCCAAAAATAAATGCCTTAGTGAGGTCAATAAGACTATAGCTTCAGGGACGGTGATTAAATTCAGATAATAAAGACCTAATTCAACAACGTGTCCTTCTTCAGCAATAAATCCAAATTTCATCTCTACTGAAGAAACAGGTGGAATGGGCAGACCAAGCAATTCTTCAAGATATTTCATAATGTCATATTCATCCTTAACAAGAGGAATATCATTATAGAATAGAGCCCAACTATAATCTTCATCAGGATCAACCATATTTTTAACAATTGAACGTTCTTTAATGTCCCACCTATCGAAATCATCGGGTTTTACAAATCTCTTATCTTCTTTTTCCACTAGAACCATTTGAGCACAAAGTTCTTCAAAAGAAAGCATCGAATCAAGATGAAAAATTGTATTTACAAAATCATCTTGCTTTAACCCGGAATTACAAATAATACCTTCATAACCCACTTCGGACCATCTAAAAGCTTGTTTCTGATCAATTAAACACCCATCTTGTTTCAATTTTCGCAGAATTTCAAAAGATTCCTTAAGATTTATATTATTTCGAGTGATAGAAAGATTTTTTAAACTTGAGCAGTGAATCAAGGAGTAAGGTAAAGATTCCAGATTATTATCATCTAATAAAAGACTGGAAAGCTGTGTTAAATCCCCAAAATTTTTGGGAAGGCTTCTTAGAAAATTATTCGTTAATGAAAGATGAGTTAAGTGGGACAAATGGACCAAAGAATCGGGAAGAAACTTCAGTTGGAGATTGTCAAGCTTTAATTCAGTTAAATATTGAAGATCAGAGATACTTTCTGGTAATTGGGATAGAAATTGATGATTTAACCCTAACTTTAGGATATGACCACCTTCTGCATAAAAACCATTCAAGAAATTATTTTGACTTGATTCTAGGATAGGAGTCTGAATTAATTGTTCTAATATTTGTAAGAATTGAGTTTCTTTGGAATAAAGGGGTACATTTTGGTATAGAAGAGCACCTTCAAAGATTTCATGAATCGGTAACGCATTTTTTACTGAGTTATTCAGAACATTTTCCTTTGCTTGAATAAGAGATGATAAATTCTTTACATAAACTCGATCATCTTCAATTGAAAAATCAAAATAATCACTCCATGAAACTAATGAATCAAATAATTCACTTCTACTTATCCCAAGGTTCTGAATGATTGTGGAAATGTTAATATTGTTTGCATTTTCAAACAATGAAATGAATTCTTGGACTAATTCTGTATCCATTTCAACAAGTTCCATGATAACCTTAAAAATGGGATCAAATTTGTAGGATATGGATTAAAAAAAATCTAAGAAATTTTACAATGGATAAATGAGGCTAAAAACTTAATAACAGTCGTTTGGAGATTTCATACTCAAATCACTATTCTAAAGGTTCCAGAGAAAAGGATTTTCCTCCAGTTTCATTACAAATCGTCTCATAGGTTTTTATCCAAATATCAATCCGAGTTAACATATCTTCGGTTCCACAAGGCATCAAGAGAATATCATTAAAATTCCATTTATCATCTTTAGTCATTTCAGCATAATGCTGTTTCAACGAAAGTCCAATAATAGGAATATTTTCAAAGAATTCGGTTGTTTTTATCTTCTCAATTATAAGATCCCGCCTGATAAGGGGATTATCAGTATCAACCATAAAAAGTATAACATTTTGAGGAAATCCAATTAATTCCATGGAATCAACTTGATCCACTGGATAAAGCAAATACTTCGATCCGATAAATGAGTCAATCAGTTCAAAATTTTTTGTATCAAGCCCAATCAAAACAATGATCGGTAAGCATTCAGATGACATTTAATTAAATAACCTTTGGTTTTTATTCTATTTGAATATTCACTCTATTAAAAATATGTTATGAATTTCACATAAACGTTGCAGATATTGAATACTTCACAAAACGGGATAAATTTTGTTAAGATTAAATTTTGCCTTCAAAAAAATATATTGAATCTAAAAATTATCCAAAATTTTTCCGAAAGAATCTAAAATTTTTCCAAAACAATGCAATAAGTCATCATTCTCGATTGTTTTATTTAGTAATGTTTGAATCACTCAAAAGAATTAAAGAAACTACAAAGTACCAACCGGCTAATTTATTATGCAATCCAAGTCAAGATATGAAATATCTATGGATTATTCAGAAGGATTCATCTCAATATCTATTCTATCATGAATTTTTTGACGATAAACCCTTAGATGGGATATTAATTTCAGGATTACTCTCTGCGCTAAATATTTTTTCTGAAGAAAAAATCGGTCCTCAAGGGATCAATAATATTGAAATGGGTGATTTACAATGGATATATACTCCAGATTCATCTTTAAATCTTCTAATTATTGCTGCATGCGATAAAGAATGCAATTCTACAGTCATGCAAGAAAGATTATCGGTGATTCAGAAAATGTTTATTACCACTTTTGGGATAAACAAAGAATTTTGGGAAGATTGGGACGGGAATACATCAAAATTTAATTCATTTAATGATATAGTTACTACTCTCCAAGAACAATGGGCAAAAGCAAATGAAATGATGAATGTAGGAGTAATATTTGATCTTTTAGGAATATTTCAAGAGATATTATATTTATTTATTAAAATAATTAATGAGAATTTTGGAGCTCTTATGCATGAGGAAATTCTGCGTAATATTCACGGATATAAAAAGAAAATTGAGCAATGGTTAAAAACAGAAGCCATTTTTGATCGATATCGCATAATTGACTTATTTTTACCCCAAATTGATATAATAAATTATAAAATTAATTTCAATCAAACCGAAGGTACCAAAGTTTTAGGCTTAAACCCTATTGGGTTAGATTCAAATGTATTAACTCCAATATTTATGATTGTAATTAAACATTTTAAGAAAGTGATTAAATCTGTCGCAGGAGAAAATGTATGGATGAAAATAATTCAAAAATATTTGCGACCTTATTTATTTTCCAAGTGGGAAGTATTAGAAAAATATAATTTAACCAGAGAAATCTTAGAAATCATTTTGAATTAGGTTTTAATGAAAACATTTACTCTCCAATTATTTTAACTAACACACGTTTATTTCTGCGGCCATCAAATTCCCCATAGAATATCTGTTCCCAAGGTCCAAAATCAAGTACTCCTTTTGTGATTGCCACAACCACACCCCTTCCCATGATCTGTCTCTTCATATGAGCATCAGCATTATCTTCGCCGTAATTATGTTGATAGGAAGAAACCGGCTCATGTGGTGCAAGCTTCTCTAACCAAACTTCATAATCATGATGAAGGCCAGATTCATCATCATTGATAAAAACAGAGGCTGTGATATGCATTGCATTAACTAATACCATACCTTCCTCAATTCCACTCTCTTTTAGGCATGTTTCAATATTAGGAGTAATATTGATAAAACCTCTTCTCGAAGGTACATTAAACCAAAGTTCTTTTCTGTAGGATTTCATGATATGCTCAATCCATATTAAAGATACAATAATTTTAAGGTTTTGATTTAAGTCCTAAGAAATTTAGGTATTTAAACACATAACGATACTTAATGGAAAACCAAACTCACCAAAGTTTTAATGAGAAAACAGTTGAAATCCACTTAGGTTCAAGCAACTTCCAAAATTTTAAAGGTTTTCCAAAAAAAATGCCTTTCTTAAAAGAATTTGAAGGATCTCAACGATATAGATCAAAAAAGGAGCAAGAAGGATTTACGTCACTCCAGGGGTTACCAGAATACCTACCAAATTTACAAGGATTCTATTTTGCTCGAAATTTATTGACAGATTTACAAGGATTTCCATCTGAAATGCCAAAATTAATTGAACTCAACCTTAAACAGAATCGATTAAGAACACTCAAAGGAATATCCCCAAGATTACCAAACGTAGAATCTATTGATATCTCATTTAATGCCTTAAGATCAACGGATTATTTTCCTGCACACTGCCCGAAATTAAAACACTTATTTCTAAATTCGAACAACTTAGATTTATTAGAAGATCTACCAAAATATCCAGATCAATTAGTTGAACTTCAGTTAGATCATAACAATTTATCTAGTTTAAAAGGAATCCCAAAGAAGCTGAATCCAGACACATTTATTAAATTAAACCAAAATCCAATACGAAGTCTGTATGGAATTACCAAAGAAAATGTCATGGCAATTCTCAATTCCATAGAAGAAAACTATAAACATCTTCAATTGGCGGTTTATGGACAAAATCTATTAAATAATTTCTATAGCAATCGGGAACAAATGGGAAACATAGAAAAATTACTAATTTATTATGAAAAATCACCTGCAGAACTTGCCCATAGTTATTGCAAATTGGACTTCAAAATGCCCAAAAGACAAATTGATCGTTTGCTCCATGAGGGAAACTACGAAGAAAGACGGATATTGGAAGCTGAAAAAGAACGAGATGATCCCATAATCGCAAGCCTAACTGAACGATTGCGTATTCAAAAAAAATATCGTATTTTAAGATAAAAAAAGAAAAGGAAGTCGTTTGGCATTAGAAAAAAGCTAAACCTTTTCTAAATTTAATATCTTGAATGATTGATTCACGTTCATGTTCAGGTACGGGAGAATACTTATCAAATAGATTTTGCCAAAATACTCTGCCACTCGTTTGACCTCGAATTTCTTGAGCAAAATCGATAGATTGACGGACGGACATCTTAGCAGTTACATGAGATTTGAAGGCATCCTGAGTTATTTCTAAAATTTTTCCTTGAAACTGATTTACAAGAGAAGTGACAGTGCCAATATACTCTTCAGGAGTAGCGATCATCAGAGTATAAATGGGCTCCAATAAAACAGGTTGTGCTTCTCGCAAGCATGCCATAAAAGCATCCTGAATCATAGTAGAAATTTCAAAGAAATTCGCATCTTCTCTATTTTTAGCTAAATTGACTTCTTTAATTACAATTTTTACTTCTGAAATCGGTTCCTGAGCAATTACACCATGAGATAAAATACCATGTATAGATTCCATTATTTGACCTCGCATATCCAAGGGAACTTGTCGATTATCTTCAGGATCATTTTTAGATTTACCTTTTCGACTTTTCTTCTTTGATGTCTTAGTTTTACTTTCTAAAACTTCATTATCTTCGTCATCATACTCAATTCCAGTATCTTCTTTCAAACGGGAGATAATTACATTTTGAAATTTATCCACATTCCAAAACCCTCGAGATTCATAAACACTAAAACTAGTATGTTGAGGTAATTCTTGTTCCCGCAATATATCATTTTCAATAATTTGAGATTTAACTCCCCGTAAATAAGCGACCGTTGGAGTATCCATCCTCATAACTAACATACGAATACTGTTTAACCCATTAGGACTCGTTGCGTCATGATAGGAACTTATATTTTCGATAGATTCATGAAAAACACTGGTCGGTTTTGAAACTTCCACCTCAACCCCACGCTCTTTTATGGTATTTGCTACAATTTCTAAATGTAAAGGACCCATTCCAGATAAAAGGCACTCCCCAGAATCCGAACTGATTTCCACAGAAATATTAGGATCTTCAACTTGTATTTCCTCAAGAATCTCTTGTAATTGATTAAGATTTTTTAACATATCGGGCTCAATTGCTACAGTAACTACAGGTTCGCTGACATATTTCACTGTCTCAAAAGGTTTCGCATCTTCTTTCGCCTTTACTCCAAATAATGTTTCTCCACTCCGGATTTTTTTAATGCCACCGATGGCTGCAATATTTCCGGCTGGAACTTCAGAAACACTCTCTAACCTAGAACCCATAAATATACTTAATTGATTTATCGATGATTTTTCTTTTCCATTCACTAGCCATACGCTTTGACCTCTCTTTAGAGTTCCCGAAAAAATTCGACCAGTTCCAATCAAGCGATTCTTAAGTTTTTGTACCTTGCTTAGCCCTATGACTAGAGGACCTTTTGGATCGCAATTTAATAACGCTTTTCCAACATCTGTACCACAATCCCCACTCCAAATTGTTTTTATTCTGTATTTTTGGGCTTCAACAGGATTGGGTAAGAATTGCACTACAGCCGCAAGCACCGATTTCCACACAGGATATTGATTTGGAAGAGCTCGATAAGTATCATTATCATAAGCGTGTTGAAAATAATCAAAATTATGTTTATTTTGGACTAACTGAGGAATTACAAACCCCCATTTGTGTAATGCAGAACCAAATAACACCGACCCTTTTTCAGCCGACACGAGCCAAAGATCTTTGGCGAGAGCATCACCGTACATATAAATTAGTTTATTAAAATCTTGTATGATCCTTGAAAACTTGTTCTTTATTTCATCACTATCCAACTTCAACTCTTTGAATAAGCGATCAATTTTATTTATGAATAATAAGGGACGTAGACCTTCTTGAAGAGCTTGTCGTACAACGGTTTCAGTTTGCGAACTAACTTCTTCCACACTGTCTACAATAACCACAACTCCATCAGCAATTCTAAGGGCTCGAGTTACTTTTCCCGAGAAATCTAAATGTCCAGGAGTATCTACAAGATTAATCAAAAAAGGATCTACTGAAGATAAGCTGTGTTCATAGACTAAAGAGATGTTTGCCGATTTCATCGTAATTCCTCGCCTCTGTTCTTCTTCTAAATAGTCCAATACTCGTGCTTCCCCAGCAAGAGATTTGGCGAGTAAACCGGCTTCCGCTAAAAGTGAATCAGAAAGAGTGGTTTTACCATGATCTATATGTCCAATGAGTCCTATGTTTCTTACTTGTTGCGGATTTTCCATCAGTCTTAAAATATCAGCAGTCATTTTTACGCGGCGAGACATTCATTTTACCTCTTTTACTATGAAGGAAATACTCCAACCACTTGAAAAATCGATACTCAAGATCTTCGTCATTTGTTTAGAGTAAATGTAAAATTCGCTCCAAATATCGGATGGGTCAGATAAGTCATCTTTCGCAAATAGTTTATGCGGAATATTTCCTAATATAATAAGTGAAGGGTAATAAAAAAAGTTACAAGAACAATTATTGGGTTATTCATCAAAACATGAGGCTTCGAGTTTAGATAAAAATGGATCTAAGATAGCCATGTCTTCTCGATGAAGACACGAGAGGTATTTATTCAGAATTGAATCTTGAAATATGTTGTTAAGCTTCTTCTCATAGCTTAAATAAAATTTATCTAAAAGTAATTCTCCAAAGTGCAACCATAGATCGACAGATTTTTTGGTTGACTGAAATTGGTTCGAAATGTCAAATAAGTTTTCTTTATTGAGAGATATTTGATTTTTGTCAAACTGAAAACGTGATATAATCTCCGGTTCATCAAATTCTTCCACAAAAAATTTGATTTCGGGAATAATTTTACCTTTTCTTCCAACTTTTTGAAATGCTATAATTAGATCTTCGATTAAATCAACTGCGTTTAGAAGTTTTCGAATCTCATCGCCAACCAAAGTGATATATCCAAGATTGTACAATTCTTCTATGACATTAATTACATTATCACCAAATTTACTTTGCAGATCTAAAATTCGTGAATAATTCTGGACATCTTTACATATATTAAGCAAATTGAAGTTAAAAAATTGGTTTTTTAATATTTTGTACTCATCGGATTTACCCAATAATAGATTTTGTAGTTTTTCTGAGCCAACAATATAATCTTTAGATTCAATTATGTTCTTAAAAGTTAAAATATCCTCAAAAAATGCATAATTTAAGATTTCAAAAATTTCTTCTTTAATTTCTATTGAATAATTTTCAAAGTTCTGGATTTCTTTTTTTCCATTAATTTTTTCCATCAAAGGAAATTGTTGTTGAAACCAAGGCAATTTCGGCATGTCATTCTTAAGTACAGGAATCCAATCTTGAGCAATAGGCAAGAAAAATAGTATTCGAATTAATTTAATTCGAAATTCCTCATAAAACTCATTATCAAAAACTTCATCTTGGGTAATATCATATTTCTCTTCAAAATATTGCAGAAGGGAATGCATCTGATCTTTGAAATCGATTAAGGATTCATTTGATATTGCAGCAAGTACAATATTTCGATTTTTGAATAAAGAGATCTTCTGATTACCATTGTCAATGATAAAATAAGAAGATTGGCCTTGGAAAATACTTTGGGATAAACCATCAATAGCACTGAGAAATCCAGAAAGAAGAACTTCATCCACAATTAATTTATGTTCATTGAAATCAAACATTACTTTTGCGAGCCCAAAATTATCAAAGATAATCACCTTATCTATCTGTCTCATTAATTCACCTTATATGTTATTTATTGAAAAAAAATTAGCTCTTTCTTCGTTTGAAAATACTTCTGCGGCGATTACGTTTTTTTGCAAGTAAAACCTGAGGGACTGGAATTGCATGTTGCCGAGCGAGTACAATCGCTGTCATTTTGGCAGGAAGATTTTTGGATCCATAATTTACTAGCAGGTTTTCAACAACCACTGTGTGGTTGTCTTCCATCCATTCAATTTCATTCTTATCAGTTAAAGCGATTCCTGAATTATAGCAGATTTCGGCCATTTTTTCTTGCCCATATAATCCTAACCCACGAAGCACGAGTAAATCAACAAATTCCTTCAATTTTTGATCGTTTAAATAAGCCATGATCCCACCTCAAAACTTAATAACGCTTCCATACACCTCGAAATGGATTCTTCTTTAATTACTGATCCATGTTGTGGGCATATCATTTTAAGTTCAATATCTTTAATTTTATTAGCAAAACTGTCAATAGCCGATTTGTGAGCAATATATGGCTCATGGAATATTCTCATAGCCTCCGTATAATTTTCATTTGCGTATAAATTCCAATCAGCTGAAAAAGCCGCAAAAATATCACTTGAAAACATAGTTTTTGTTTTCATGTCATAGGAAACGTGAGCACCAGCAAAATGTAAGTAAGGGGATGTAATAAACATTATTTCTCTCCCATTATCCAATTCAAGAATATCTCCATCTTCAACTGTAGTGATTTCGGTTCGAATTCCATAATACGGTAAAAGTAATGAAGTACGCATTGTTGCGATTAATTCGAAATTATTTACCCCAATGATTTCTTCAAATAAGGGAATTGAAGCACAAAGATCAGGATCTTGATGATGAACAACAATCATAGTGATCTTCTCAATCGGTATCACAGATTCAATTTTTTTTTTTACAATTTCAAAATGTTCTGGTAATCGAGAACCTGGATCAAATAATACAACCGATTCTCCTTCAATTAGTAAGTAAGGATTGTTGGAAAACCCAGCATTTTCATCAGAAAAGCCAACCCAATAAATCCCATCATTAACTTCTATTGCTTTACTATCATCCATATCTATTATTCTCCTTTTTTTTATCTACTTTGATACTATCAACAAGTTTTTGTTTGTTTCGAAAATCAAAGATTTTACATCCAAATCCCTCTTTTTAAAGATTTGAGCTTCGATTAGTATTGTAGGTATCATTCAAAGGAACTTTAATTTATTTCTTATATGTTGGATTTTTCTTTAAAAAGAACACGTATGGTTTATAAGTTACCTTGATGAAATACAAATATTTAGATTTGGGGGAGATTAAACTGATTATTTATCCTTCTCTCAAAGGAAATTAACAATATAAAAAGAATAAGTTAAAAAACAGATAAATAAGTGTAAAAATGACAACAAGGAAATACCTTTTCTTTATGCTGCATGGATTTATGAAACCAAATTAAATGAAATTATGCACCAGTGGATAGGATCTGGATATCTTCGGACTTATACTTTAGTATCCAAGGTCATTATGCGCTTTATTCCGTTTTGATCTAAGATAACACGTACTTTTTTATAATAAACAGCACCTTCTTTATCAGATTTGGTAAACGAACGAATTTTGAAAATCACATTGATATGATAAACTTTTGAACAAGGTACTGAAATAATTTTTTGGGAGTCTTCATCCCAGATATTTTCATTTTGAACGGAATCATCCGCATATTGTAGAAA
Source organism: Candidatus Lokiarchaeum ossiferum (assembly GCA_025839675.1). GTDB lineage: Archaea > Asgardarchaeota > Lokiarchaeia > Sigyniarchaeales > Promethearchaeaceae > Lokiarchaeum > Lokiarchaeum ossiferum. The sequence goes on along the minus strand of CP104013.1, from coordinate 5,868,491 downwards.
ATGACGGATATTGAACCTAATAATATCATTAATGTCTCCATGTCGTGAGTGATACTCTTGAATTGATTTGGTTTTCAACATTACATTCTTCACATACCGCAAGATAATTTCAGGTTTCCCAGTTCTTTCTAGCGTTGTTTTATTTGTAGCTTCCCGAATATTCACAATTTCAGCAGGAATTTGCCCCCATTCTAAAAATCGTACTGTTTCCTTAGTAGTACCAATTTTATTATCCGTAAAGCCATCATGTACTTCAAAACGACGATCAGGAAACACTTTAGCAATAATTCGGGTTGAAGCATTGCGAATGGAATCTTTAAGTTTATCTTTCAAAATATAAACGATAATTAAAGCAGATATGTATGCATACGGTTTTTGTTCGTAATGATCCACGATTAAAAACCCTAAAAGTATTGAAAAAAACATCGCTATTCCAGCTGCAAATGAATAGAGTGCAGAAAGTGCTTTGGACTTCTTATCTCTTGGACGAATGTCCAAATATAAAATACTTTGAATAAATTTTTTCAAGATTCCATTCCAATATGAATATTTCTCATTAGAAGAATCTTTAGAAATTTCCAGGGAATTATCAATTAATTCTCGATGTTTTTTCTCGTTAGATACAAGTCTAAGGGCCAAAGGTTTGCATGTTTCATCGAATCTTGGTTGTGATTGAAATTTCTTAATTGCAGTTAAAATGTGTTTTTCTATTTGAGAACTAATATAAATATCTGAAAAACGGAACGCTTCTTGTAAATTGCCCGGTATTTGAACAAGAATAAATTCTTGGGCGTATTTTTTCATTTTTTCTTGCAATAATTCAATTTGATCGAGAAAGGCCATTAAATGATGATAATCTTCTTCTTCATTATGAAGTGACTCCGGATTTTCAATAAAATACTGAATTTGATCCCGAATACAGACATTAACCACACACCCTAAAACTTTCAGTTCATCTACTATTTTTTTGTAATTATGTGGGTTTTTCGATCCATTGGTAATGTTTTCAAGATGAGCATTAATTTTGGTAAAGGGTGAACGTTCATTTTTTTCGTTCATTAATCCACTTAAGGCAATTTGAGGTGTTTTAAACCGCATATAATTGTTTAAATCCGTATAAAATGTTTCTCTTGAATAATTTGTTGGATTTATTTGTAAGGATCGGGGTATAAAAAAGTATAACCCTAATTCATATCGATTTACTGGAATATTCTGAAGTTGATAATCCATTTTTGCTTCAAAATTATAAAGATCATGCTTTTCCACAGAAGAATCTTCTAAAATGTGTGAATCTGGATAATTATTCTCTAATTCTTTAACTGGACCCTTCTTTAAAATAGACATTTCTTTATCTCACAACGGAGTTACCCATATGAATCTTATGGTTACTAATTATAATACAAATAACCTTTATTAATATGATTTCACTCTTGAGAATTTAATTAAGAAAATCTGAAAAAATTTATCCATAGTGGGGATTATACAGTCTTGGATACATTTTTTATTATTATTTTTAGAAAAAAATAGTGGTATAAATACTAAGAGGTTAGACGATATTCTTGACAAGTATAAGTTTCTTTAAGTTTTACTTCCCCATCCAGAAATTGAGTTGCAAATTGCCCACAGTTAGACCCAATTTGATTTTCTTCCCATTCTCCGATGCTCACTAAGGTTTCATATCCTAAATCACGAAAATCTTTCGCAAGCTGAAAGTCATGAGAATTGGATTCTTTGATGCCACTTTTCAAGTTATTTCGCACGGCATTGTACGTCGGATTAACCGGAGTTAGTTTGATGAAAAATTGGGAGGGATCAAAATATTTCCGAATAACTTGTGGATCAATAATAGAAGTTTCTCCCACCGCAAAATTGAGTGTGATCTTGCGATCTCCTGGGAGTAACCATTTTTTTCCAAATTGAGCAATCTGTTCAAAATTCCAAATGGATTTTGGAATCCACTTTCGACGTTCTTCGACATCGGTAGAATGAATGGAGAATTGCAATTGAAAAAAACCATTGGCATAAAGCGAATTTTTAATTTCAAAGAGTTCCTCAAAGAAAGCTTCGGTTCCCTTAGGGGCAACAGTACTGATACATGGAATTAACCCCGGAACATCATATGTGACAGGTAATTCTTTTAAGAATTTTAAAACATCAGAATTTAATGAAGGTTCACCCATTCGAGCAAATTGAATTTTCAATTTTGGTATTGGAATACTTCTATCAGGAAATCGAGGAAGCACCATATGCTCAATTTGGGCAAGCATTGCATCTTTTGAAACCTTACCTTGATAATATTCTCCAGCATCACACATTAAACATTGCATCGGGCACCCATAGAGAGTGGATATGATCAAAACCCACTTTTCTTCCCGTGATAAAGGTGGCTGAATGGATTCCACAAATTCAACCACTTTTCCATTAATTTTCGCAACGTATAATATTGCTAAATCATCCTTTCCATATTTTCCAAGAATTTCCATGTCAATCTAACCAATAACTGATAAAACGATCCTTTATGTGCAAAATTTCCTTGCTAATACATATAAAAGATGAAAAAAATCATTTAAAGTTGCCGAGAATGGTCATAGCTGCCCACAATCCATCCCCCATGGCAATTGAAACTTGCCGAAAACTCTTATTTTTTACATCTCCCACCATAAAAAGTGATCCTTGCAATATTAAGTCATCAACTTTGCTTGAAAGATCGTTTGAAAGAAAATACGTATTTGGATGCCTTCCGATGGCAACTAAAACGCGATCTGCAGAAAGTAGGGTTTCTTGATGACCTTCTGAAACAGTGAGAACCACATTTGATGATTTTCGATCCAATTTTAGGACTGAAACATTGCATTTTACTTGGATTTGTGATATTTTTTGGACACGATTGATCAATAAGGGTAGCGCTTTAGATGACTCACTTCTTTGTAAAATTGTCACATGATTCGATCTTGAAGCCAAATTTAATGCGTAATCATAAGCAGCATCCCCACTTCCAATAATGATCCATTTTTCAGGTTGTTTTATATGAATCGTATTTTTAATTTCATAAAAGAGCTTTCTTTGTTCAAACAAGAGAGATTCGTCAGATATATTCATCTTTCTTGGCAATGTTCCTGTTCCAATGATAATTTTCTTGCCAACAAACTGATTTTGTTTAGTTTTAACAAAATATTTACTTTCCTTATAATCAACGGCTAATACTTCATCTTCGAGTATTGTTATTGAATGATTTTTTAGTTGGGTTAATATTAATGACACAAAATTTTCTCCAGAAATACCTTTTGGAAAACCTAATAAATTTTCAATCAAGTTTGCATTTGCTATAAGCCCTCCAGGATCTTTTCCAATCATCAGAAATGAAATATTACTACGCTTTAATTGAATCGCAGCAGTAATGCAAGCAGGACCAGCACCAATAAGGATAACAGGATATTCTTTAGGATGCACCATGTTCTTCGCCCTACAATACCTCGGTGTGAAATGACTTAATAATTTCTGTTGTAGGAAGACATCTTCCAAACCCATGAGTGATGGAACGTAAAGTTCCCAAATGTAATTCTTCCGTATAGGCAGCCGTGGCATCCATTGCAAAAAAGATTTCAAAACCATTCATAAAAGCATCGCGAGCAGTCGTTTCGCAGCAGAGATGAGTCATCACTCCGGTAATTATTACTTGTTTAATCCCTTTTTTCTGAAGGAACGTCTTCAAATCGGTCGAAAAAAAGGCACTATATTGATTTTTTTGAAGGATTTTAGCCTTTGAAGTATCAAGCATGTTTGTAATTTTCGACATCGGATCACTCTCAAGTATCGGATTTCTCCACCATCGAAACATTACATCTTGCTCATCTTTTGAAGTAAGATGGCGAGTGAAAATAACCAAACTCTTTTGAACTGAGAAAGTAGATACCAATTTTTTAATATTTGGTATAATACTTGGACCCGAAGGGATATAGGCATGCGAGTCTTCATTTAAAAAGATATCTTGCATATCCAATACAAGTAATGCCACTTTAGAGGATTTAATTGAAAAAGGAAAATGAGTTTTGATTCGCACCAGCTCATTTTGCCACTCTAAATTTTTTTGGTCTATATTATGTGGATGCAAATAGGCTTCTTTTTTCATGAATAAGTTAGTTATCACTTATAATCATAAAAATTTTAAGACCAAATAAAGGGAGAAAAAGGAAACACCTTCGAAAAAAACCAATAAAATGACTACTTCTATTATAAACCAGATTGCATTTTTGACATGATTTTTGCACGATCTACGGTAGTGATCCCTAAATTTTCTGCAAAAATCTCTGCATTTGAACTGAAAATATCTGCAACGATAATACCACCGTCACACTTTGTATCGCGACACGCCTTTTCCAATTGGCGTACTTGATTCACACCAACACTTCGATTCCATTCCCTGACGAAAACACCAATTTTCAGTGATTCATCGCCAGATCCTTTGTAATTTATCATGCCATCAAAACTCCATTTATGCCCCGAACGACCCCGAATAGGCTCTTCCGGAACGATATATTCATATTTACGGCTGAAAAATGTACGAGTTAGTTCATTTAATGAGATTATATTATCCATTGTTTCACACACATCCATTCACACAAGGATCTGACAGATTGTTAAGTTGTTATTGGGTTAATATGTTAACTACTTAATAAATATGTAAGATCATTTGCTTATTTAAGTATTATGTAAAAAGGAACGAGGATGATATTAAATCCAGTATAAGATCCATATATTCTTACGGGGATACATTAGGAAATTTACACTTCCACAGTACCGACAAAATTCGCCAAAAATAACCACCTTATAATAAAAATAATCTTGCAATAAATCTGTTGAGATCGCTTAGATTAAGATAAATTTTCGACCTTTTTTAGCTCGATTATAGGATAATCTTGCTTAAATCCAAAATTCTCAATGTAAATGGACAAATAAAGTTCATAAAAAGCAAGGAATTGATTGTAAGCGGGGATACATATTTTTTCACATTGAAAATATGATTCAGAACATTTTACTTTATCACAAAAATGTTTCATTCCCATTGAATAGCCATCACCTATCAATATATTAAAGCGATCCCAAGAATCTTGGAGACCTGTTACTTGATAGGGGGTTAGATTGGGAAGTTCCTTTAAATATTTAGAATGTAAACGATGAAGAATTTGTTTTGCGGAGTTCTCATAATGAGCTTCTTCTTTGCAAATTTTTACATAGTTGGTCAGGATTTCTTTGGCTTTTGATAAATTTTCTGTATTTTCGGTGTTCCACCCTGAAGCCTTCTTACATGAATGATTCAATGTATCGATATCCAATCCTGTTGGATATACCCAACATTGTGGAGCTTTATAGCCACTCATATGCAAAGAACAACCATTGAGCGACTTATCAAAGAAAACACAGCGCAATGAAGATAGATCGGCAGCCATCACGAAGGAAAATTCAGTTCCTCGTTTGAAATTAGTTTTTTTTGCCCATCCTTGCTGGATATAATATGAAGCTAAAGCTTTGGGAACAGGAATTTGAATAAAGCAACAATCACCTAAACAAATCTGCGGATCTAAACAATCTGGACCAGTTATAGAGTTGCGAATGATTTCATTAAATGATTTCACTAATCGAAGAATTTCAAGTTCCATTGATATTTATGATATTTTAACTCCATTTTTAGTTTTTGTTTTTCTTCTCCATTTATATTTCAGTTTAACCAATTTTATTATATCCTTCTTTACTAAAAGAGGAAAATATCATGAATCGGAAAATTACATATCTTTTATTGGGGTTAGTCCTTATGCTGAGTGCCCAATTCGCACAAGTTTCGGCATCCGTACAAGTCTATTTTAACCAAAATGACTCCTTCGAATGGGATAACACCTATTCTGACTATGGGGATGATTGGGATAATGTTCCCCAAAATTCCACTTCAATTGTCTATATGGACATAATTAAAAAGACCGATACTGTCAATGGTACGGAATTTGAGTGGTATCTTGAAGACGACACCATCTGGGATGGAGATATTGAACATAGTGGAACAATGAATAGTAGTACTTCCACCCACTATCAATGGCTATTCTCGGTGAACAATACCAAAGCTTCGAGCATGCCGGAATCCATGTTCTATGATCTATTCTGGATGCAGATTTATTCTCCCCATGCTTCGACCTACCTAACCGAAGCACTCGACTTTAGTCAAAATGAAGGCAATTCCATTGCTTTTGAAGATAAAAATATCGCCTATATCACCAGAAAAGATCGTATTATGTCATACAAAATGGAGTATTTTCTAAAAGTGAACTTAACTGGAGATTATCCAACCGCAGTAGACACACCTTGGATGGATGTTTCAATTCGTATACTTAATTATCTAGTGTATGGAAAAAGTTCCAATATGCTTTTACAGCAAACTGCCACGACCGAGATAAATGTAACTCAATTCAATCCCGACACATCAATCAATGAAGAGAGTAAAATTCGCGAAACTTATAGCTGGGGCATGGATAACGATGATTTATTAAATGATTATCCATGGGCTGATTCTCTAGAATTTGTTGAGGATTTAGGAATTGATCTTTCCAGTATTCCAGGCTATTCTCTAATCGGAATTGCTTCAAGTTTGTCATTGGGTATATTTTCGATACTATATTTTACAAAAACAAAGAAAAATAAATAGGCATCAAGGTCCTAGTCAGTAGAATAATTCACTACTGAAGTCTTTTTTTTTGATATTATAATCATTTTTCCATCAGGTAATAACATGATAGGAACAATCTTCCCTGCCACTTTTAACTTGACCCGCGCGCATTGCTGAAAATCACCATCACAATAGACGGGAATATGTTCCCCCATTAAAGCTTTCAACCGTTTGCTCTTAATCATGGAGCAAGATTCATGATATATACAACGCATTCCAATCAAATTTTTTTTTCGAACCCTATACTTACCTACTGTACTCAATCAAACTGAGCCTTTTTTAGTTGAGTATTAAAAACTATTTAAAAATAATTTTGGAATATTTACCAAATAAGAGACACAAGATGGTGATCATATCTTGATGATATCTTGCTATATTAGCTTTTTCTGATTAAAGAAAGGTATAGATTTTTAGCAAAATAGTGATGACCATGCAATCAACATTTAAATCCTTTATTAAAAATTCTACATTTAAACCATCGCAACAAGCTCCTGCTGCAAAAATTTCCATTATTGGAACACCTGCGGTAGGAAAAACCACTTTAACCAAACTCATGCGGGGACAATTGATCTCAGGAAAATACAATCCTACCATGGGTTTTAATTTAGGAGCTACAAATTTGGATGGATTAAATGTTCGTCTCTGGGATTTTGGAGGCCAAAAAGCATATCTTAAACAACATTTGAGCAAATATGTGCACGGAAGTGATATTATATTTGTTGTCACCGACTCCACACCAAAAAATGTTCTCACAACGAAAGAATTATTGGAACATTCCAAAACTTTGGTTGACGAAAGTTGTGAACTCGTCGCCTTAGCGAATAAACAAGACTTACAAGGACATATGTCCCCTGAACGGGTTGAAGATGTGTTACAAATTCCTACCTTCCCGATGGTGGCCATTGATAAAAATAATCGACAACGGATTGTCGAATTAATAAATACACTCATGAATTATGTAGATGCTCGAAAACGAGGAGATAATTAAATGAAATTTGATGAAAGTGAAATAATTGCAGCAGCGATGATTGGTTTTGACATGATTGAAGGACCTGGGATAAAATGGTTCCGACAATTTGAAGATTGTGAATTTAATATTGATATGGAATCTTTTCTAATGAATTTCTATCTGAGCTTCAGGGGGGGCGATGAAGGACTACAACCTTTAGCGATTCTCTATAATAATTTTTATATCGTGGCTTTTTCCCGTGGATTAGAACTGTGTTGTTTGTTCATGCGCCCAGAAAACTTAAATACTAAGTTGGAACGATTGGGACAGATTGCAAACGAGCTGGTTCAACAAATGGATAATACTGAAGAAGAACAAGATACTGAAACGGAAGTAGAAGGCACAGATTACGAGGAGATTAAACGAATTGTCATAAACTTACTTAACGGGCAGGAAATTAGCACTCCAGAACTGCGAAGATATTTCAAACTCAGTAATTCGGAAATTTGGCGAGTAATGAGCCAATTAGAAGAAGCCAATGCAGTTATTCGTACTCAAAAAGTTGGTCGCACTCAATTTTGGACTGCAATTTGTAGTTAAAAAATTATATCTGAACTCTATTTTTTCTTATTCCTTATTGATAATCCTTCGATCCTACAAAATGGTAGATTTATTACGATTGAATACTATAAATTATTAGGATTCTAGTATGTCGATATCGAGTACCCAAAAAAGAAAAACGATGGGCATTATCGGAATAGCTCTAGTTTGTTCAACCTCTATACTTGTTTATTTTCTCGCATTCTATCCTCCTTCTCAAAAAAAAAAAGAATTAGGAGACTATTATCCCTATTTTGATATACCCCTTCAAGCCCATATTGAATCTTTACCCAATTTCGATTTGTCAGAATCATTCATGAATACAACACAAATTGCTCTTGGTGTAGATCTATCAGCAGAAACTCGGGCACCTTATAATTTTGTTTTAGAGGGTGAGATATTATACTTTCAATTTATCTGTTTTCAAAAATATTTGCCCGAGGAAGCAGATTTTCATTTTAGTATTAGGCGAATGCCATCTAAAATCCAACTAAATTTCTCAATGATCCCAAAACCGAAAGATCTTGACGAATATTGTACTTGTTTGTGGGAGTACCGGATGGAAGGGTGGATTACCGGAATCTCAAAGGATATCACGGAAATTGAATTTCTTGATCATAATCAAACATTGTTAGAAATTGATCGGTATGAACTTTGAGATCATTCAAGTGAAGCAACAAATTTAATACTTCCAAATTAAAACAATCTATTAATTTGCAGGTACCTTTCGAAGCTTTAAATTATCCCCGAATTCTGCTCCATCGAGTGATTAAGTAACCTTAATAAAATTTTTTTGATCAAGTTATAAAGAATTAAAATGAGAATCTTTAAAAGATATAACCATTTAGTTATTACTAAATCGTATCATTCAGTCTTTACTAAATGGTGTTTTTTATTATGACTTCCCAAGATATTGAAAGCGAAAAAAAGAGGAAATTATTGTACACTTATTGGCATAAGCTAAAATATTTCAAAACAATTGAATCTTCAAAATATTCTCAAGTTCAGAAATCAGAAGTTCAAAGCTTTATAATTAAATATATTCGTGATGGATTGGAAGATGAATTTGGAAAGAAATTTCAACTTTCTCGTAGACATGCATTCACAGCAAAAGAACTTCATACTGCTTATTTGAAAAAACAAAATAGTCAACAATATTCACTTTCAAATTTTCATTTTCATATTAAATCTTTAGTAGAAGATGGATATTTAAAAGAGATTGTAAAAATTCTGGAAGGAAGACATTACATCGCATATTATGGTCGAACTGCAATAGTTATCACTGAGCAGTTAGATAATATTCTAACCGATTCAATTATGCAAGATATTTTTAATCCAATGAAACAAATGGCAAAAGACTTGAATCCAGAAATCGATTCTGAAACAATTGACAAACTAGTAGATGAAAGTGTATTACTATTAGAAGAGTATTACTTCAAGCTTTTTTCATGGATTAAGGATAAATATCCTCTCCTTTATAAATCAAAAATCGATATCCATGAATTTGTCATTATAGCTGGACACTTTGCTTTTTTTTGTAAAGATTTTGCTAAAAATTTGGAGAAAGTTGGGACTTTAATTGGTTTAGATAAAATTATGGAGTATGAAAGATATAAAGATGAGAAAGAGATATGAGAAAGAGATATGAGAAAGAGAAACAAAAAAAAATGTGAAAAAATATGGAAAATAAATCAGAATTAATAAAATCAGCAAAAGATTTTATGGGAAACCGTCAAGGAAATTGTGCCCAAGCGATTTTTGCAACATATGGCCCTTTTCTAGCTAAGGAAAAACTGGATTTTGAAGATTGTATGAAAATTACCTCTGCATTTGGAGGGGGGATTAATCTTACAGGAAACGTTTGTGGTGCAATCTCAGGGGCCTTAATGTCATTAGGGCTCAAATTTAATGGAAATATGCAAGATGTGACCAAGTATTCATCTCAATTTTTAGAAGAATTCAAAAAAATTAATGGATCAATCATCTGCCGTGAATTAGTAGGGCATGATTTGACCGATGTTGGAAATTTAAAACAAGCAGACCAAGAAGCCATTTTTATAAATTGTAAAAAGTATGTTGTTGATGCTGCCAGTTTATTGGAAAAATATATTGATGATCAATCGATTAAGGAGGGAAATGAAGCTTGAAAGCAATTGTCCGGACAAAATATGGTGCACCAGAGGTTCTAAAATTAGAAGAAATTGAAAAACCAATTATAAAGGAAAATGAAATCCTCATCAAAGTACATGCCACTTCAGTCACTCCGATGGATTATCGGGTAAGGAGTGGAAAAGTACCATTGTGGCCTATTTCAAAAATATTGATAGGATTCTGGAAACCAAAACAGAAAATTCTGGGAACCGAAGTAAGTGGTGAGGTCGTTGAAATAGGAAATGCTGTTAAAAAATTTAAAATTGGTGATAAAGTATTTGGAACGGGTGAAAATGTATACGCGGAGTATTTTATCGCAACAGAAAAAAATAAGCTGGAATTGATGCCTGACTCCATGAGCTTTGAGCAGGGAGCGTCTGTTTATTTTGGATTTATTTCAGCAATTCATTTTCTAAAAAGAATCGCAAATATTCAGCGTGGACAAAGAATACTCATTAATGGGGCATCAGGTGGTGTGGGAGTTTTTGCAGTTCAATTAGCGAACCAATTTGGAGCGGAAGTCACAGGAGTATGTAGTTCTAAGAATGTGGATTTAGTACGATCTCTTGGAGCGAAAAGAGTAATTGATTATACAAAAGCAGATTTTACTAAGGAAAAGAACCAAAAATATGATCTCATATTTGATATAGTTGGAAAAAGTTCGTTCTCAAAATGTAGAAAATTAATGACAAAAAATGGAATTTATTTGAATATTATTCCTTCGTTTAAATTGTTTATTCAAATGTTATGGACCTCAAAACTAGGGAAGAAAAAGGTAATAACTGGAATTGCAGAAGCGGGTGAAAATTTAACTCTTCTAAAAGATTTAGTGGAGTCTAATAAATTGCAGATAATCATTGATAAAGTTTATCCATTAGAAAAGGTTGCAGATGCTCATGCTTATGCAGAAAAGGGTCATAAAGTAGGAAGTGTAGTAATAACTCTTGATCACTTGTAATCAATTTAAGAAAAGAAGTAAATTATGCACTCCAACATTTTTTTATAAAAAATGAAAAAAAAAAAACACTAAATTCCAAATCCTTGGAAAAATTGAGCAATATTACTATACCAATTATTCAAAAGGGAACGATCTTGGGTTATTTGGCTAAGATATGCCAACAATGGAGCAGATACCATAGCAATCAATTTTTTCACTAAATCGCTATCCATGATTCTTTCCTTTATCGAATTGGTGATATTATTTGTATTCATATTGGCTAACATGGCTTTCATAACCTCATTTTCCTTCAACTTTTTTCTTAAAAAACACATTTTGAGAAACATTGTTAACATACAAAAGCCCTTTCGTTTGTTGAGGAACTAAAAACCCTTTCTTCCACCAAAGATTTCTTGGATAACCCATCAAGGAAATTTTTTGGCAATTCTACGGAATATTTCTTAGCCATTTCTTCTAAGTCAAGATGCTCTATACTTTCATCAACAATATCCTTACTTTGTTTCATCACTAAACTAAAGATTTTTCCCATAAAGGACTGATTTCCCCTTTCAATTGCATTTGAAATTAAGGAAGAAGTATTTCATCAATATCACCCTTTTTCATCGCTGCATTTGATGATTCGATATCTGCTATTTTATCAACCATAATAAAATCATCACCAAATAGACATTTCTGGCGGCTACCCTCAAAATGACTATCTAAGTTTTGTGAATAATCCTTTCTTTTGTTATATCTAAAGATATTTATACAATTCTAAAATGATCTGCAAGAATCTGCTAAGGAAAAATAAGATTTATGATCAAATCCAAAAAAAAAAAAAAGATCCTTCATCTCTTAAACCTCAATTAGATTACAACTAAAATATAAACTTCTATATTGATTTCTTTTCATATTCGACTATTTCGATAAATAGACTACTATAACATTGTAATTTTTCTAAAAGAAAGGACATTTATGTTAGAGATGATTACGAACATAAAAAATCTATTTGGGAAAAAAAATGACAATCCAACCTTCTCAACGGAGAACCATAAAAGAACTCCGTAAACTATTATTGATCATCGCTTTTTTTTTAATCTCTTTCACCGCTCTTCTTTTGCTAATATTTGTCAACATTCGAAGAACTAATAATACATCCTGGTTAAACAGCCAACTTGATGCACCAACAATGGGGCAAATTGTACTGATCGTTGCGATTTTAGTTATCTCGAGTTTCTTTATTTTTTTCAAGCAAAGTCTTTTTCGAAAATTATCGGTACCTATAGCTACAATGATTGTATTTGGGATTTATGTAGTCTTAATAATGAGTCTTTTTGATTATCGTCTTGATGTAATAATTTTAGGGGTTACCTTAGGTGCAGGATTAATAGTACTTTTTTTGATCTTTACTGTGTCAAACATCAGAACGCCATTACTAGATATTAGAGATTACACAAGCGCGATTGGCCAAAACCTTTTTAATTATGAAATTGATTCTGCAATATTCAGCCGAAAGGAAGAAATAGGAGAACTTGCACGAAATATTAAAGATATGGCAGGAAAAATTCAATCACAGCAAAATTCTATTAGAGAAATAATTGACAGCACAACAGCGCCGATTGTAATTCTGGATAACAATCTGATCATAGTAGATATCAGCGATTCTATAAAATATCTCTCGGGATTCGATAAAAAAGATTACTTAGGCAAAAAATTCCATGAAATCTGTACGAATAGTGAAGATTATGCAGAAATGATTTCAAAGTTGAAATACGAAGGAGAACTGCAAGATTTCCAATTTGAATTAAAAACAAAAAACACAAAAAAAAAAATTGGTTATCTCAGTATCAAACAAACCAATTCAGACAACCAAACTGAACAAGGATATCTTGTCACTATCATGGATATCACCCAAACAATTCTACTAGTTAAACAAGTGCAAAAAATAGCTCAAGATCTCTCATCCATGTCAGATCAATTTACAATCTCAGCAAATCAAATAAATATCTCCATTCAGGAAGTCTCCCAAGGTTCTCAGATAGTCGCTAAAGGTGCACAAAACCAGACAAATGATATTCATAGCATCTCAAAAATGCTTGAAGGAATAAAAAAAATTAGTGCAAATATTGTTTCAAGAGAAAATGATATTACATCTTTATCTAAAAATGGAAAAGAAATGGCAAAAACAGGAAATAATCTAAGTATCGAAATTTCAGAAAATATCGCACTAATTATGGATGATACCAGGAAAATTCAAGCTGTAATGGAAAGGTTGGGGAAAAAAAGTGAAGAAATTACAAAAATTATTGATATTATTGCAAGCATATCTAATGAAACAAATTTACTTGCTCTAAATGCGGCAATTGAGGCTGCTCGTGCAGGTGATGCAGGGAAAGGTTTTGCAGTTGTAGCAGATCAAGTAAGAAAACTTGCTGAAGATTCAAAAACTGCTGCTACTCAAATTGGAGAGTTAATTCATGAAATTCATGATGAAATCAATATTGCTATTGAAAATACAGAACAATCATATTCTTCTGTAGAAAATGGAAGACAAGCAATTTCAAAAACCAAGTTAAAATTAGAAAATCTCTTTGATATTATAAATCAAACAGATCAAGCAATACAAGCTAATTTAAATCAAATCCAAAAGGAAGATACATTATTGGAACAAACCTTGATTCAAACAAATAAAATGAATAAAATTATTGAGAGTAATCAAAGTGTTACTGAAAATTTATCTTCATCTGCAGAAGAAATGGCTGCAACATTAGAAGAACTCGCTGCAGGAGCGGAAGAATTAAATAGCACTTCTGAGAGGATGGTTATGGAAATTTCCAAAATTTGAGAGTTTTGAGAAAAAAAGAATTAATATGCAATTTTTCCAGCAGTCTTCAAGACTTGGTTTATGGCGTGTTGCATATCCTTTGCAGCTTGACCGGCCGCTTCCCCAAATTGTTCGGGAGAGAAAAGATCTTTGTATTGAGAAGCTTGATAGGCAAAATTAATGGAACGTGAAGCATTCACAATCGCCCCCAACCCATCAGCGTTGAGTCCGTGAAGAATATCTGCAGCCGTACCACCTTGAGCACCATACCCAGGAATTAAAATAAAATTAAGCGGAGCTTCTTTTCTTACTGCCTTCATCTGTGCGGGATAGGTTGCGCCTACCACACCACCTAAACTTGAATATCCACTCTTTCCGGATTCATTTCCTTCTCCAACAATTGATGAATCTTCACTCCATTTTACCATTAATCGGGTCATGTGAATATAATTGCGAGCAAGCGTAGTCTTATCAACAGTGGTTTCTATTGTTTCTGGTCCAATTTCATTGAGCCCTACAGAGAATAAATCTTGGAATTCTCCGCTTGATTTATTGGAAGTCTTCAACAGCATGATCACCCCTTTTCCTGCAGGGATATATTTCAAAAAGGGAGCAACGCCATCAATTCCAAAATAACTATTTACTGTGACCGCATCGGCCCCTAAGTGCTCAAAGACAGCCTTGGCATAAGCCCCAGAGGTAGAACCTATATCATTACGCTTTGCATCCAATAACGCCAAAGCGCCTTTTTCATGAATATAATCAATTGTTCTCTTTAGGGCATCCATAGCATCATATTGTTCATAAAAAGCAATTTGAGGTTTATAGATTGGGGTTATTTCATGGGTATGATCAATAATTCCCTTATTAAATTCCCATATTGCTTCATTATTATCATGACCTACTTTATCTAAAACACTTTGTGGGATGGTGGATTTTTCTCCGATACGTGGATCCAAGCCAACACAAATAATGGACTGTTTCTTTTTAATTTGGTCAACTAACCGATCAGCAAATAATTCACAACTCATTTTTTTTTGACTCCAAAACACATAAAACAACAAGCTTAAAAAAAAATCCCAATAACCCAAAAGAATAAAAAACCCAATAATCCAAAAGAATAGTATAGATTGTAGAAATAAATACAAAAGTATTTTATGAAATATCTAGAATTTGGAGCAATTAAAATGGTATCAGATAAAAAATTGGCAATATTAGGGCTCGATAACGCAGGAAAAACTAGCATAATTACAGGTATGAAACAAAAATTTGATTTACCATCTTTTGTACGCGGTTTAAAACCAACTTTGAAGATTGATCGCTCATCTTTTCAATTCCTTGACCATTTGATTTATCTGAATGATTTCGGCGGTCAAGCACATTATATTGACGAATATCTTAAACATAAGATTAGATATTTGAGTGGAATTGACCTACTCTTTTATGTGGTTGATATACAGGATTCTTTACGATTTGATGAATCAATAAGTTATTTAGATAAAATCTTAGCATATTTTGAAGAAAGTAATATGGATGTGCCAGTGGTTATCATGCTTCATAAAACGGATCCAAAATTGAAGCAAGATCCGACAATACGTAAGAATGTTGGCGTTGTGAAGCATCGTGTCCGTCAATGGTTGGAAAAATTCAAAATTCGCTTTTTTGAAACCAACATCTTTGAAATTCATACTATTATTCAAGGCTTTTCCCAAGGAATAAAGTTGCTGTATTCTCAAAATGAGGCAATTCAGAAGTTTCTTATTGATATGGTCAGTAAAATGGAAAACGTAATATCCCTAATGATCTTTGAGCAAAATGGGATCGAATTAGGAAGTTATTTTATGGAAAATATCACCTTAGATATGCGTAAAAAAGTCTTAACATTATATGAAATAGCTCAACGTCGCATTGTTGACGAGAATATGAATTCCTACGAATTTAGTGATAGGTTAGATGCTTTCACCAAAATTTCGGGATTAATTCAAGCCTTTGATATTGAGGGATTGCAATTCTATATTCTATTAATCTTAGAAGAACATGATCCAGAAGTAGTGATAGATCAATTTAATTTCTTCGAACATTCAACGACCGAAATCTATGAAATTCTCCGAAGTTTATTGGTAGACGATATGGAGATGGAAAAAGCACTTAACCCTTAAAGACATACAAAAATTATAATGAAAAATTGGAATATATCGGTCCTTGAGGAGTTAAAACCGATTTTTTTAATACTACTTTTGTAATTGTCCATAATCCAAAGCTATAATTGGTGTAATTTTTTTTTAGTTCAGAATAGGGGAGCTGCCCAGGATGAACTGCATTCGCATGAATAATTTGATTCGATCGAGAAGAATGGCGAGATCTTTTAGCACGAGCAATTGTTAAATGGGGAGTGAATGGTTTTGATTCAGCTTTAATTCCAGAGAATTCGGTTAGTTTTGCTTCTATTAGGGAATTAAGTTTTTGGAGGAAATCGTGTTGTTCCTGAATCTTAACAAAGAACACCCGCTTTCCAAAATCACCAACCCCCTTAAAGAAACTCGAATATACTTTTCCTTGAGGAAAGAATACAGAGTTAATCTCCTTTTGAAGAAATTCAAGGAGATTTTGAGCATTCTGTTCTGAAATATTACCGAGAAACCGCAATGTAATATGCATCAACTCCGGTTTCACTAATTTTAAGGGACCAATGGATTTCTGCAATTCTTGCTGGAATTTACCAATTTTCTCAAGAGTATCTTGATTTTCTATTTCAATTGCAAAAAAAGCGCGAATATCAGCCATTTGCATCACTTTATTTTTTTCCTTTCAAGACATCTTCGGCTCTTTGTTTGATTGCCAAAAAGTCTTGTTTTGCACCTAAAATGGTCTTTTTAATGGCTTCCTCAGCGTATTTCCGAATGATCTTATGTTCTTCTTTATTGTTATAAATTTTGCCTAAAATATCAAGCGCAGCAGTTTTCTTTGATTCCCCGAGAGCATAAATTGCAGCCCGTCTAACTTCCATTACAGATTCTGCGACTTCATCATTCGGAGATATTAATAATTTTAAAATATTGATGGCTTCCGATCCCCCAATTTGACCGATCGCCGTGGCTACGAGTTGTTTAGTTTCAATCGAAGTTTCTTCTTTCTTTAAATGATCAAACAATAATTGGAGGGATGAAGAGGATCCTGCTTTTCCCAAAGCATCAATGGCAAATTTGCGGACGCGAAAATTAGGATGATCGATAAGTTTTTCGATTGGTGGAATTCCCTTTGTATATCCATTTGCACAGAAGAGCCCTAAAACATTAACACATTCCATGATTAAAGGTATATCGTCGGATTCTAAAAAGGGTAAAAGAATATCTCCTGCTGAAATGTCTCCGATCTTACCCAAGGTAACAACGGCTTCAAGTTTTACATTATCATCAGTATCTTTTTCAATTATGCGTATAATATCAGAAAGACATTCCGAGGCCTTCTGATCACCTAAAACTCGCAAAGCCTTGATTCGTATTTCCGGATCATCATCTATTAATTGTTTCAAACTTTTGTTATAAGATCCCATCTTCCGTACATTAATTTGGATGTAAAGGATGAAAAAGGTTTCGGGAAAAATGGAAAAGAAAAAAGATTAGCTCGCAGCCGTTTTAATATTTTCTAAATACTTGGCGGATTGAGTTTTGAAATATAACTGATACATTTCTTGATAGGGGCCATCTACAGCCATTAACTCATTATGGGTCCCAAATTGACGCAACATTCCATCTTCTAAGACAATTATGAGATCACTTTTTAAAATAGTGGTCAAACGATGAGCAATTACAATACTAGTTCTTCCCTTTAAGAGGAGATCGGTAGAATCTTGAATTTTGGATTCGGTATAAAGATCGACTGCAGATGTGGCCTCATCAAGGATGATCATTTGGGGATTTCCAAGTAAAACACGGGCAAAAGTGATCATTTGACGTTGACCAGCAGATAAGTTATTCCCCCCATCGGATACTTTCGAATCTAATCCATCGGGCAACAATTCAATAAATTCTCGGGCTTGAACAGCATCTAAAGCACTCCACAAATGGTCATCGGTAGCCTCAGGATAGGCCAGCAATAAATTTTCGCGTATAGTTCCTTTGAATAACAGTACTCGCTGACTTACCAGACCTATCGCATTCCGTAAAGAAGAAATATCATAATCTTGGATCGGATGATCATCAATTAATATTTGTCCTTCTTGTATATCATAAAAACGCATTAAAAGAGAAGCAATTGTGGTTTTACCCGATCCAGTATTCCCCACTAAGGCAACTCGTTGACCGGATTTGACATGAAATGATATGTCTTGGAGAATTTGTTTTTCTTCCGTATAAGCAAAATTTACATGTTCAAATTTAATATCCCCTCTAAGTTCAGAAATTGGAACTGAAGCATTATTAATTTCTTTGACTTCAATGTTAGAGGTTATTTCCAAGATTTTTTCAAGATTAGCAAAGAGTGCTTGAAATCGACTGTAATTGCGTGCCAACCCCATCACCGGATAATAGTAATAATCCAATAAGAAGATGAAGAAATAAAAAGTCGCCACAGAGAGATTACCAGCTTCATTTTGCATGGTTCCCACCAATAAAATAATAATTAGCAAAACATGGCGGAAGAAATCACCAATGGGACCCATAAGAAAAATAGCTAAACCTCGTTTAATAGAAGATTTGTAGGTTTGTTCATTGAGTTGGGTAAAATTGCGAATATTTTCTTCTTCCCGCGCAAATGCTTTACTAATGGCAATAGAACGCATAGTTTCACTAAAGCGCTGATTTACATTAGCAAAATTTTTCCTCCATGTTTTTTCCGCGTGTCGCATATACTTACGAATTAAAACTGAAAAGAGAAAGAAAAAGGGAAGAAATACAATGGATACAAAGGTTAAAACGGGAGAATATGATAGAAAAATCCCCACGATTACTATCAATCGAACAAACATGGTCAACAATTCTACAAATCGCTGACTAGTTTCACTCAATTCAGCAATATCATTCGTTATTCGGCTGGTTAGTACACCTGATTCATTATGATCAAAGAAACCCATTTTGTTATCTAAAATACTTTGAAAAATATCTTCCCGTAAATCTTTGGTCACTTTAGAATTCAATTGAACACGGAAAACATTCCGGAACACTTCAGCAAACCACTTTGCAATCATCAGGATTAAATAGATAATCAAAGAAGGAAGTATAATGGAAATTGACCGAACAATTTCTAAATTATCTAGGATATCCAACGCGTTTCTAAAGAAAATCGGAGCCAAGGTAGCAAAGGCAACATTCAAAAGAAGTAAGGCAGAAACTTGAATGTATTCTTTCTTATAAGGTCGGATATAACTCCAAAGAAATGACAAAAGCTCACGATCCGATCTTTTAGCGGTTTTTGTCTTAGCTTTTTCTTTAATTTTAGCGTTAGTATTAGCTATCTTTTTAGCCTTAACTTTAGATTTGTTGGTAGATTTTGGTTCATAATTAGTTTCAGACATCAATGGCCACCTCCGTACTAGTCGTTTGTTCAAGTTTTGGTAAATCGTAATGTTTTTCAAAGAGACGTCGATAATAGGAATTGGTTCGAATTAATGATTCGTGGGTCCCGAGTCCTACGATCTCTCCCTTCTCTAAAATAATAACTAAATCAGCCTTAGCAATTATGGCCAATCGATGGGTAGTTATAAGAGTAGTTCGAGTTTTTAGGATTTCCGTTATTGCTTTCTGAATTCGAGCTTCGGTTCGGGAATCCAAAGCAGAAGCTCCATCATCCATTAAAAGAATAGAGGGATTCACGAGAAGAGCACGAGCAATAGATAAACGTTGAGCTTGCCCTCCAGACAATCGTACTCCTCCCTCACCTATAAGATTTTCATATCCATTAGGTAATTCTTTAATAAATTCATCCGCTTCGGCAATTTTTGCAACTTTGAAAACTTCCTCATCCGAAGCATCTGGTTTTCCATACCGAATATTATCTTTAACACTGGAATTAAATAGGAATATATCTTGTTCCACTGTTGAAATATTCTTCCTTAAGGATTCATTCGTGTAATCTTGAATTGGGATACCACCCAGTAAAATTTCACCAGCAGTTGGTATGTATAAACGTTGAATCAATTGAGTCAGAGTAGATTTACCAGATCCGGGACCACCCACAACAGCCACAGTTTGATTTTCTTCAACTTTAAGAGAAATTTGTTTTAATACCTTGGGTAAATCCTCCCGATAGCGAAAATCAACATTCTTAAATTCAATAGTAGAGGGTTTATTATCAAAAATATTTTTCCCATCGGAAAACGCTCCAGAATCCTTCTCAGAAACAATAGAATAGATTCGATCAGCAGCAGTTTTACCTCTTATTAGAAATTCCAGACACCAACCAAGTTCTTCAGACATCCCCAATAACAATGAAACAGATCCTGCAATTCTCACTATATCTGGAATACCAATACCATATCCACCTTGAAAATTCAAAAAGATACTAATTATTAAAATAGAAGCACAATAAAAGGTCACTATTAAAATTGGATAAAACCACGCCATTTTATTGCCCTCACGAATTTCATTTTGCATTAATTGTTGAGATTTTTTTCCCATTTTTCGTTTTGCCCAGCCAATCGCGACAAAGGATTTTAATTCCTTCACACCGGTCAAATTATTATTGACGGTCTCAGATATTTCAGCAAAAGACTCACGAGTTTTTAAGCTAATTGGAATAAGATTTTGAACATAGAAGTAACTCGTGATTCCAAAGAGAACAAAAATGAAAATGGAATACATAAATAAAATCCAATGAATTTGTAGAGTTAAAATAAAAGCTACAACCCAAATGACAAAACTTGCTAGGAGAAATCTAATAGCGGGAGATATCGCGATATTAATAGTCCGAGTATCTCCTGTAGCTCGAGCCATGATGTTTCCCACATCCTTTGTATTATGGTAGGTCAAGGAACGAAATTGTAGTGATTCAAATAATTCTTGAGTCATATCAGTCTGAATGCGGTGAGCTAAAACTTCATTAATGAAAGAGATAGAAAAGAAGATTAGAGCTTGAATGATGGCCAATCCTAAAAGTAACCAAATTTTTCCTTTTGCTGCCGCTAATCCGCCTCCCTCAATGGCAATTTCAATGACATCCGCGGTGATTGAAATTGGTACCATGAAGAGAAGAACCTCTACTATAGCGAAGGTAGCAACATAAAATGTTTGTCCTTTGTACTTAAGGAATAATCGTGAAACCCATTTAATGCCATTCATTTTAATCAAGCAGTAAAAAGTTCGCATTATTCAAAAAATTTTTCAAATTCCGAATATTCCATTTCGTTCATGATATTCAAATGGTGAGAATTTTACGAGATTTACTCCCACCATTGAAAAATTCGATAATTTCTGATTTTCGAGGGCGGGATTGCATTTTTTTGTAATAAATCTTTTTGGGGAGGTATCAAGTGGATCGGGGCTAAATCTTGTAAATTCTTACTTTTTGCCAGTAAAATTAAGTCAGAAAGCATCATGATGCTCATTTTGGCCCGAGTATTCGCGTCTGAACTCGCATTATGGGGAATAAATACAAAACGTAACTCGGGGTGTTGTTTGGAAATTTTATGAAATCTCTCCAAAATCTCTGGAGAAATTGGTTCAGGTTCATAGACATCAAACGCTAAATGTATCGCAATTTCGTTTAGTTCTAACAATTGAAGAAGATCTTCAAAATTAACGACTCCACCACGAGCAGTATTAACTAAAAGAGCTTGAGGTTTCATTTTTTTCAATAAAGCAGCATTGACATAACCTTTTGTATGTGCATTTAAGGGGATATGAAGAGAGATAACATCGGATTGAGCAAAGATGGTTTCAATATTTGATTCGTAATAAAGGTTTGGTAGTTGATTTTCAAGAATTTCATCTCGTTTTAGATCAAAATACAAAATTTGGACATTCCAAGGAATAAGGCGTTTCACGACTTCACGCCCAATTTCTCCCATTCCGATAATTCCTACCACCATATTATCTAAAGAATGATTCATTTGATCATCAAGATCCCATTTAGTACCCGGTATCCAATTCCCTGCCCATAGTCCATTATGTAATGGCACGATATTTCGTAATGTTGAAAGGATCAAAGCCATGGTAAAATCAGCCACCGTTTTATCTAACACTGATGGAGTATGAGTTACTAGAACTCCAGGCTCCATATGAATGTGATTGAATCCCATGGTGGAGGTGGCAATTCCTTTTACTGAAGGAATTTGAGTAATAAAAGAGGTAATTGGGTGGGATATATGACAACCGATAAAATCTATGGTATTATTTTGAACTGTTTCGATCAGTTCCTTTTCTGATGGAAATCGTGTGGGAGAAATTGTAACTTCTGCGATTTCGCGTAATTCATTAAATAATTCTTCAATTTTCTTTTGGAGGTCTGGTGAGACCATAGGATTTTGAGAGATTTCGTAGAATACTGGGGAAGCAAGATATACGTTGGCTTTTGATTTCATCTTCATCACTGGTCAAATAGAATTAATTAAAAAAAGAGTTGAACTGACATTTAACTTTATGGACTTTCCTTGGAAAGTTTTTTACCATAACCTATGTTAGTTTTCCGTTGGATTTTGAAGAAATAGGTTAAAATGGTGATAACAAGCAAAGGTGGAACAAATACATTGTACACTCCAATTAATTGATTGCTGATAACATTATGTGGCTCAACCAGCCCAAAAATCGGAAAGTTGGGGAAAATTATAAAAAGTAATCCCATAAATGCCCATCCAAACATATACATATAACTCCATTGTCGAATTTTCACGGATGCGATTAATACTACGAATAAATGTAAGTGAATAAATTGCAACCAAACCCACACATCATAACTTTCCACTTGATATATCATATTGAAATAACATGCAATAATTCCAAGCACAAAATAAAAAGTCATGTGATACCATTTTAATTTATAATCCTTTTGACTCGGGATGTTGCCAAGAACTGCCAAAGAAACACTGTAAATCGTATAAAGAGCAAACCGGGGAGCAATAAAATAATACATAATTGCTGCTACGATAAATCCTGCAAAGGATGAAAAACCATAGGAAGGAGTCTTTGTTTTTTGATAGAAAATGTTCGCGACAATAATTGGGATAACCATACAGAAGAAATATAAGAAATAGGAGGCGGCCCAAGCGTTCATTTGGTACATACCGTCGGGAAATGTAGATAACATCGGTTCCAATCGATTTATTAAATACAGCATCCCCATACCAATCCCAGCACTAATAATGAATGCAATAATTATGATTAATATATTTCCCTTCTTGAAAATCCGTTCTTCTCGTGGAAGATCTTCTTCCTTAATTGCCCAAATATCTTTCCATTTTTCAATTAAACTCATTTGAGTTATCTTTTAGTGTGGAAATTTAATAAGTTTGGTGTTACAAAATTTGATAAAGAAAAGCATTAAGTGAAAAAAAATAAACTCAATCTTGTGATTTTCGAACCAATTTTGCTGGATTCCCATGATATATCCCATCTTTTTCGAAAACGGTGAAAGGATGAGAGAAAGATCCACCATCAATAATAGCGCCTTTATTCACAATGGTTCCTGGAAGTAAGACCGTTTGAGGACCAACTATTACATTGTCCTCCAAGATTACTTGAGCCACGAGAAGTTTATCTCCTTGAAATTGAAAACTGTAGATTCCAGCAGATTGCCCCAAGGTTACATTATTGCCAATTTTCACAAATTCTGGAGCGATCCAGCAATGATTTAGAATGGCTTTTTTTCCCACCTTTACATCCAAAAAGCGGTAAGAAAAGGTTATTTTGAGAAAAGTAAAAGGAACTGAATGCAGTAGCCAAAATAAAAATACTCGAGCTAAATTTCGTTTATTCCAATAAACATAATCTCGATCTTGCAGATTACGAGTAAATACCCCTTCGATGGGCTTTCGAATGATATTCAAACCTAATAAAACGAGTTTGGTGACGACTGCAGCCCATATCACGGTGACGAGATAAACCAAAAGAAGAATTATGGGAGTAAGGATAAAAAGAATTCCAAGCGGCATAATCCAAACTTGTTCAATCAAATTTCTAAAGGAAAATTGCATAATTCCAGTAGCAAAGGGAGAGATTTCTAGAACATAATCATAATAAAACCAATAGAGAAGAAAAGATCCAGGAATTAAAGACACCCATATTTGCAATATATATCCAATAATATTTCTCCTTCTTACTCGAGGATCTACGTAAGTGGGGGGGGCAAGTTTTGTACTTGTAGGACTGCTCATTTTTTCACCTCATTTTCCCCATTATGGAGTTTAATCGGGAGACTAATATTTGCGGGAGAACCGATATGAATCGTGTAGGATTGCAATTTTTGATCAATCGCAGTCGAACAATTTGCTCCCAAGATTGCCCCTTCTTCGATATAAGTCCCTGGTGCTACAATCGCACCAGCACCAACAATGGAATTTTTTTCTATGACCACTTGTTTTACAATAAAACGCTCTTTATATATACAGTGGGAAAAAATCTGAGTATTCAAACTGATCATACTTGAACCTCCTATGTTCACGAACTCTGGATCAATCCAACTATCATATAGTACAACATTGTGCCCAATTTTGGAGCCAAATATAGGAAAAATGAACATATCTACCCAAGGCAACGGCATCGCACGTGCAAAATACAACAGGTAATAACAAACCCAAAACCTTAGGCTGTAATACTGGAATTCTCGACTAGTCAGAGTAAAAATACCCTCTTTTGGGGGTTCAATTTTTATTAGGATTTTGTAAATTATGGTTGAAAATAAAGTGGTTAACCCCATAAACTGCCAAAAAAGCCCATAAATGGATAGTGGAAGCAAAATGAGCATCCATAAATGATTAACCATCAACCTATAATAGGGAAGATTAATAAAACACATCAATGTCAACGTTAACCAAAATTCCAGAAAAAGTAATAACTGGGTCCCTTTTTTTCCGGGATAATTTGCAGATAAAATCGGTTGAAAATCTTCAGTATCGGAACTTTGGGTCATTGCTTACGGATATTTATTGAATGAAAGATTAAAAATTTAATTGAAAAAACCAAAAAAAAAGGATAAGGATTATGAAGATCCCCGTATACCCTTATTTTACTGTCATAACGATATACTCAAAGGCAATTTGATATCCAACTTTCTTATAAGTATTTATTGCTGGGAAATTTTCAGAGCGGACATGGATTAAAATTTTATCAGTTTTCTTAAATAACCAGCTTACACTTGAAGAAACAATAGAAGTGGCTCTTTGTTGCCTGCGATAATTGGGATCTGTAGCAATGAGATTAATAATACCCATGCTCTCATCGATCCATAATCCTGAGATGGAAGTCATCTTATCCCCATCCATTATGGCGAAAAAGGGTCTATTTTCATCCATCATTATGCGATCAGCGGTTTGATCTCCAAAATACACCGGATCACTCTTCCGTAATAAGGCAGCGATTGGCTCTTTATGAGTTTCATTTAACTCAACAATTTTGTATTTTTCATCTAATTTTTCCTGCCCCTTTCGCAAAGTCATACGGAACAAGTTGAACTTCATTTTAGGGTTTGGAAAACATTCATTCAATAGAAATTGATGTTCTAAAGTCCCTGTGATTTGATGAATATCCACTTTTGTTTGTTTCAAATATTTAATAAAAGTTCTTGCCGCTGCTTCACTTCCACGACACTGTATTGTGTGTTCTTGCCAAATGATAAACAATCCTTCAATTTCGTTATCACTATTTTTTGCAATAAATAGTTGAGTTTTTTCAGGATATTGTTTATAATCCATAATATAGAAAAAGAACTCTAATTCTTTGTCCTTAACATAAGAGAAGAAGAGATTCTCATTTGAGGATGTAATTCTTTCAATTTGCATAAGATAATAACATTAAAGTTTTTACAAAAAGTTATTGAAAAAAAGAAATCTAATAAAAAAAAATATTAAGATAGCAACCAATTTAACAGTAAATTTTAGAATTCATACCCGCACTTCTTGCAAACGGATTTCTTGGCATAAAGAGGCACGTGTCCTACATAACTTAATACTTTAGTCTTATCTTCGACATCTTTGATATCAACAGCATTACACATAGGACAAACTCTACGAGTATCCATATGATATTCACCAACATCAGGAATTGGAGGTTCTAACTCTTTGATACGGGCTTCATATTCTTCAATGTTTTGATCTTTTTCAGTGAGCTGATTCTGGAGAGCTTCTAAATTCGCTTGTTTTTCGTTGAGAGCAGCTTCTTTTTGAGCAAGTTCTTGTTCTCGAGCAGCTAATTGACTAGAATAATTTTGATCTTTTTCACCTAAGGATTGTTCCATAGTTTGTATTCGACTTGCATATTCTGCACTTTCACTGATTTTTTGTTGAAGAGAAGTATTCAATTCATCAATTTTAGTATTTAATTGACCAATCATCTCATCTTTTTGGGCAACATAATTGTTGAATTCTTCCACTTTGGACCCCATGGTTGCATTCATCTCATTCACTTTAGCTTCAATAGTTGAATTCAATTGAGCAACTTCCCCAACTTTTTCTTCGAGCTTAGCATTAAGATCAGCAATTTTTGCATCCCGACTTGCCATTTCCGAAAGAGAACTTGATGCTTCAGAATCTTTTGAACTAATCATTGCATTTAATTCGGCGATAAGCGCATCTTTTTCTGCAATTGTAGTATTTAATTCTGTGATTTTTGCCAAGTTTCCTTCGATTTCTGCCGCTTTACCAGAAATTTCACTATTTTTTGATTCAATTTCACCATTTTTAGCTTCAATCTCAGCTTCCAGACCTGCTTTTGCAGATTCCAGAGCCGTTTTTTCTGATTCTAATGTGGCTTTTGTTTGTTCAAGAGATTCTTTCTCTTGTCCAATTTGTGTATAAGCAGCATGGAGATTAGCATATTCTTGGTTTGTTTTAGCAATTTGAGCATTCAGTTGTGCAATTTCATTATCTTTTCCAGCAATCGACGTATTCAATTCAGCAATATTTCCTTCATAACCCGAGATCTTTGTGTTTGCCGAATCAAGTTCAGTCATATTTTTATTTAACGCAGATGAAGTCTTTTGCAAGTTACTCTCTAAATCACCAATTTTCCGTTTCTGATCTAATAGAGTTTGCCCCAATACTTTGTAGGCCTTATCTGGTTTCTCTTTAACTTTTTCCCAATCAATTGACATAATATTCACATATTTTCGTTTCGATTTTGATAATTAATTAATCACTATTTATTAACGATTATGAACGTAAAAAAATTTTTAGTAAAATTGAAGTTATCTGCTTCCAAAAAAAATAAGCATTTATTAAGTGGGTTTTTGGATTAGAATCTGAAATCAAAATTTTACATTTTTTTAAAAGACTCTTCGAAGTGTATTCAGTAAATCATCGATTTACTAATCATTTGATAATTGTAATATTTATATAAAAATATTACATTTAACATTTTCCAACAATTATAAAAAAAATTGTGACTAATATTGGATTGTTTGTGTTCAACTCTTTTATTTTGTTAGCGATCTTTAAAATTTAAGACTAAAAATTTTCGCTAATAGTTCAGTTAAAATTCCCATCATCGTTTTTACCGTTATTCCCGACGAATCGAGGGGAGGAGACACTTCAACAATATCATAAGCTGCAATCGGTACTTGAATCGAAGATAACATTTGCATCAATTCATGGGTAAATACACCTCCACATACGGGAGTACCGGTCCCAGGTGCACAAGCAGGATCTAATCCATCAATATCCAAAGAAATGTATAAATAATCAACCCGGGATTCAATTTCCTTTAAAATAGATTGAAAATCAGAAATCCAATTGGAAGAGTTCTCTAAATCAACTTTGCGCAATTCATGAATACCTAAATCTTGTACAACTTTCTCTTCTTCGGGAGTAAAATATCTCGTTCCCACAAGTAAGACATTACTTGGTTCGACATTGGGCAAATCAATGGCCCGTCGGAGTGAAGTTCCATGCGAATATTTTGATCGTAAGAAATCATCTAACAAATCACGATGGGCATCAAACCACACAACTCCAACTTTTCCTTCATTTTGAAGACCCTTAATGAGGGGATAGGTCACCGAGTGATCTCCACCAATTGAGATGATTGGACAATGATAAGTTTTTCGTAAATACATGAATGCATTTTCGATAGCCTTACGGGTTTCTTCAGAATCAAGAGGAAATATAGGAACATCCCCTGCATCAAAGATCTTGATTGATGAAAAATCTCGCCCAGTTCGTGATATGATCTGCATATCTTGAGAAATGGCTCTTAAAGCTTTCATAGCATAGGATGTCCCTTTTTTGCCACTAGTAGCCACTTCATAGGGGATCCCCTGAATTACAGCATCATATATAATATCTTCATCGCCCTTATAGGAAGGATCCACCAACCCACCAAAAGTTCCATATAAATCCTTTTCAAACTGCAATTATATCATCCTTCTGACTTTTATTAATTAGTTTAAAAAATATCAAGAGCATTCAAAAAATCACCATATTGTTTGTCCACCGTTTTTACATGGTGATAAAACCAATTTCTTAAGAATATTTTCACATCATCACCGATGAAATCTTTGTCACATGCAAATTTTCCCCGAAATTCATCGATTTTTTTTAGGAAATTGTTATGATGTATTATTTGTTTTCCAATATGAGGATAATTTGCATCTTTCAAGACTTTTTCTTCAGATTGAAAGTGGTAATTTGCATATTCCCGTAATTCTTCGAAGAGATAATCAAAATCAGAAAATTCCGAACAATGTGAGATTTGTTCCCCTATTTGATCAAACAATTCTAACAATTTTTGATGTTGGTAATCAAAACGCCTCACGTTTACGGAAATATCCTCCGACCACTGAAAAGACATGTTAGAAATATATATAGTGATAGTTAAAAATATTTAGTTGCAATAAGAAAAAAGATATTAAAGGATTTCAATCAATAATCTGATTTCCACAAAATTCACCTAAGGCACGCAATTGATTAGGAGTTAAATTCTGTACGTTTTGAATTAATTCACTATTATGAATTTGATTCCAAAATAGATCTCGAACATCACTTTCAGCATTAGTGTCCGAAACAGATAAACTTTCAATGAACTGAGATGGATCCAAAATATATGGAGATATAATGGTATTGATATTCCCTAATAGAATTTGGGGAAGAAAATGCTTCAATAATGCCAAGTCATTATCGTATATTTCATCATCCCGAGCATATTTAACAGAATTTAGCATAGTTCGCAAAAATTTGGTTAATTGCTGCATTTGTGAAGTGATCTTTTGTAAGTTTTGATCTAGGAAATGCTTAAAATCTAAAGGTATTTTCATCAATTTAATCAAATCTTTGGTTTTAGAAAGCGTTCGATCCCGTCTAGAAATCAAATTCCTGGAAGGGGAAGAAATCTTAAGAACCCAATTCGATACGGCAGGAAAACTGATACTATGAAGAATTAATGTATCTGTATTTTCATCATATGAACGCTGGATTTGGGAAGGAGTATCATTTTCCAATATATCAAGATCAGGAATATCCTTGATCCCTCTAATATATAAATTCATTTTCCGATTTGTCGGAATAAAATCGTGGGGTTCTTCTGAACTTGAAATGGAGAATTCCATGAATTTTTTCTTCCAAGTTAATTTGAATTGAGTTATATCATAAACCCCCTCATGATAATACTGAGATACCCCATCATCTTCATACAATTCAAAAGAATTACTTTTTCCTGGAAAGATATAAATGTCTAATTCTTCGGGATTACATATATGATTCCATGAATTTTTATGGGCAAGTGGAATGATTGCTCCAGCTTTGGCAAAAACGGGAATCTCCGATAGGCGAGAATAGATCGCATAGGACTCATTACCCTTATAGAACTCACTAGTAAAAAAATTAAACCATTTACCTTTCGGTAACCAGACAACTTGTCGATTTAGTTGAAGATCTGAATCTATTGGATCTACAACAGGAGCACAGAGTAATTCACTTCCAAAGTAATACTCATTCTGGGTCTTATAGGCTTCATCAGTTTCTGGATGTAAATAATATAAGGGACGAATTAAGGATTCGCTTAGAGTATGATTTTTCCAAGCCATAGAATATATATAAGGAATTAGCGCATGACGAAATTGCATAGCAGATTTGGCAAGTTGATAAATATGAGCATCAAATTTCCAAGGTAATTTTTCAATATAGGGATTTTTTGTGGAATGTAATCGGAATACTGGGCTGAATAAACCAAATTGAATCCAGCGGATATACAACTCTGGATCATCATAACCAGACATGTGGCCTCCTAAATCATGACTCCACCATGAGTACCCAACATTGGAAGCAGTGGAAGTAAAATAAGGTTGAAATGCTAAACTTTTCCATGTCACGTAAGTATCTCCAGAAAAACCAATTGGATAGCGATGATTACCGTATCCACCCCAACGAGAAAAGATGACAGGGCGTTTACTCATATCCCTACCAAGATCAAGAAAATGAAGATGATTTAACCACCAAAGAGGGTCCAAACCAATAATAGAAGTAGATTTTTCTTGTTGCCAATCCATCCACCAAAAATCAACACCTTTCTCTTCATAGGGATGTAATATTTGATTAAAATATTCTTGGGCGAGTTTAGGATTTGCAATGTCAAATGGAACAGTATTCTTTAGAGCAGGATCTAATCCCATTGCTTTTGCGATTTGAATATATTGACTTTCATGTGGAGCAATTCCACTCGCAGGATGAAGATTTAAAGCAGCCCGTATCTGTTTTGTTTTGAGAAATTGTAAAAAAGAAGGGTAATCGGGAAAGAAATCTTCGTTCCAAGTAAATCCGGTCCACCCATTATGAAATTGCACACCCTTCCAATCATCGGCAGAATGTTTTGCGAGATAATTCTGAATATTCACGATATGCCAGTCCATATCCACAATACAAACAGACAAAGGAATGTCA
This sequence comes from Candidatus Lokiarchaeum ossiferum, assembly GCA_025839675.1. Lineage (GTDB taxonomy): Archaea > Asgardarchaeota > Lokiarchaeia > Sigyniarchaeales > Promethearchaeaceae > Lokiarchaeum > Lokiarchaeum ossiferum. The sequence continues at coordinate 5,837,304 of CP104013.1, read as the reverse complement.
TGGGATTCAAAGGATTCCATTAAGTGAACTAAATCATCTTGGGTATATTCCCAATAACGACTCCACCAGTTCCCCAAAATCCATCGAGGAATCATCGGAACTTTGCCAGCAAGAGAGCAATATTCGTCGATGCATTCTTGATAAGCAGTTCCAAAACCGAAGAAGTAGAGATCTACCTCTGAATCGGTTCGATTTTCTAACCATCCCTGGGAATTAAAAACCAAGGTGTTTGAATCATCGAGCACGGCCCACCCTGATCGAGAAATAAGACCTTTTTCCAAGGAAATTGCACCATCAACCATATCCAATGTTCGAGTAGTCCCTTTTAAATTGCTGGGATCTTTATCAGCAAAATGCCAAATATGGTCTATTTTTAAAAGATGAACGGATAAATTAGCAGGTGTGAACCCATTGGAAGATTTATGATATATTAAATGCAAAAATTGGGTGATGATTTCGATTTTTTCATCTGTTTCTTTAAGGTCAAATGTAGGAACTGGTAGTTCTCGATTGAGAATTACTTGAGTGCTACGATTTTCAAAGGAACCAGAGGAAGAATATTCAATTCGAAATATTCTTGAAGTTAAAACTGTAAAACGAACGTTTTGAAAGTGAACAATTGCTTTAGGATTTGCATGAGATGAATTTTCCATTATTATTGAGTGTTGAAAATCAGACATAAGATGTATTATGTAATGCTACGATAGTAAAAAAAAGAATACAATGTTAAATTTTCCCTTGAATTAAAAAAAAAGTAGAAGAACTAGAGATTTCAAGCAGGGTATGCATCCTTCAAAAGTTGAGAATTTTGGGCAATTTTTTCCCGTAAGGGATGAAGAAAAGCAATTAATTCTTGAGTCAATCCTTGTTTCAAATCAATGGAAGAAAGGGTGCCTTCACCAAATTTTGATTCGAGTTCCCCATATGAATTGAAAATAATCTTCCCTCCATACTGTTCTGGACGATCGATAATAAACGCCCTTTGTTCATCTTCCAATTTTCTGAATATTATATACTTCATAATTGAGAGCAATCCATTTCCCTCAATAACTCCATCCTTACAAAAGGCTTTACTAATTTTCTTCTTAATCTGCTTTGGAGTATCATCAAAATCAATTTTGGAATTAGGTTCCGAAGAACTCATTTTTCCACTTTCGCCTAAACCCGGGATTAAAGGATTCATAAAGTGAATGCGTTTCTTATAGTTAAGCTTTGGCAAAAATTCCCGTGCAAACATGAAGATTTTCCGCTGATCAACTCCGCCAAATTGAGCATCTACTTTAAGATATTCTTCATCAAGGGTTTGGAGAATTGGGTATAATAAACCACTCATTTTAGGATTTTTAACTTGTTTCACAACCTCAGCTCCCGCTTTTTGAGTGTTTTTGGTGGTTACAAGAGCTGATAATTTATACATATCTAAAGTATATTCCTTGCTTAACTGAAAATCAGTCCCTTGAACAAAATTCAATTTATCTAATGGGGCTTTTATAAGATTTAACATCTCCTTAATAAGAAATTCATAGTATCGAGTTCTTTTTGCAAGCATTTCCCAAGTACTTTTCATATTATCTAAGTAAGCATGTAAATCGGCAAAAAGAATGGTCACCTGACATCCTGCTTTTAAAAAATCCGCAATTTTGAAAATGGGAACCAAATACCCTAAGTTAGGTTTTCCAGTGGTCGCAGTCCCCCAATAGATTTTTAAATCACGTGAGGAAAGAATTTCTTCAATTTTATCCCCATCTATTATTTCTTGTAAATTTCGTTGAATTAAAGACAACCTTTGGTCGATTTCCATAAGTGAATATAGAACTATTCCTAAAAAAAGACTTTATTACAGAAAAGTTAAAAACAAAAGAAAAACGATTCAATAGATTTCATTGAGGTATTTTATCAAGCTTAAACACGTCAACCACCATCTTCTGAGCTTTATCTAATAGTTCTTCAGTATCAGGAGTTTGATCTACCCGAGATGAAGAAATTCCGAGGAAAATTGCCAATTGCATCTCATAGTAGGACCCTTTTTCTGCCTTGACATAATCAAAAAGAGTTTTTAATTTTTCACCCATAAGACATTTATCGAATAGAAACACCTAAATAGTTTTACAACATTTGGGAGAACGAATATCAATGAATTATTTCTTCATAATTTTATTAATTTTGGGTTTTCTGACAATTTCTATAGAGTCCACAATGTTTCTTCTACAGTGGTATGGACGAAAGATGTCCAAATGGTTTAAATCTCATGATTTTCGGATTCATTCCATAATTACAAATTCTATGTGGATTATAACCTTCACACTGCTTGGAGTTTTTCAATTTAGCCCTCAATTACTATTCCATAATATTTTAATTCTTCAAATAGTTGGAGGTTTAATGATTGGTGTAGGTTTAATTGTGTCGACATGGGGTTATTATATATTGGGGTTAGAGCGATCTTTGGGGATCAATTTTTATCGAGATAATATTGAGCGTGTTGACCATTCCCTCTACAAATATTTCAAAAATCCAGAAGAAATCGGATTACTTATGATGCTTTATGGTATTGGATTATTAACAAAATCATGGTACAACTTAATTTTTGCGGTAGAATTTACAATTTTAATGATACCTCACCAACGAATTGAAAATTTACCCTTCCGAAAGAATGAAAGAAATGAAAAAGATGTAAAAAAGGATTAATAATTTTATAAAATACCAGAGAAAATCAAATAACAAATCGCTGAAAGGATAGCAGCAACAGGGAACGTTAAAACCCAACTTGCCACCATTTTCCGGAATGATTTCTTATCGGGAGATTCACCCTTGACCTTACCTGCCCCAATAACAGCAAATATCAAAATATGACTTCCCGACACAGGTAACCCCAGAACCGTTGCGAGAAAAATAACTATACTCGTAGACATCTGGATACTAAAAGCATCACTGGGACGCATCTCAATTAAGTTATTACCAACATTCTCAATCACATTTCGACCAACGATGACGAGGCCTAAAGCCAACATTATTCCAGCAATAATCAAGAGCCCTACTGTTAATGGCCCTTCCGTCAGATCACCAGATTCAATCAACCCATACATAATCCCAAGGGCATTTGCAGAATCATTTCCACCCCTACTCACTTGACTCACACAGATTGCGGCAAATAACAAATAAAGAAAGCCTTTTTCATTCTTTTCCAATCCATCCAATCCAATCTTCTGCTTATGGATAAACTTATTTACCAACAATTGGAATAAATAAGCACCAACAAAACCAAAGATAGGGGAAATTACCCAGCCTAAGGCAACACTGCCCATCTTACTCCAATTTAAAGCATCAAAAAAGGATTGTCCTTCTTGAATTGCCCAAATAATTCCAATTCCAAATACTGAACCAACCAAAGAATGAGTTGTTGAAATTGGTGCACCTGTTTGGGATGCCACAACTAGCCAAATAATTGTGCTTATCAAGATCGCGAGCATCATGTTCACATTATATTCTACTTCAGAACCGAGTAAGGAAGCACCAACAGTTTTTCCTACTCCAGCTGAAAGAAAAACAACTCCGGCAAATACGAGAAACGCCCCGAGAATTACCGCTGTTTTCACCTTAATCGATCTACTTCCAACAAGAGTTGCCATCGTTTCATCATTAGCCCCAATTGCAAAAGCTAATCCCATCATTAAAACGAGTAGAACAATTACAATTACGTCTAATGCCATTTCTTCTTTTCCTCCATTATAAATCACATTTTAATTTGTAGTAGGAAAAATGAACTATAGAGCGTATTTACATAATAACCCATGAATACCATCGGAAAATTCTTCCGCCTTGTCGGCTACTTTCGCAATGGCTTTAATCATATCTTTGAAATAAATGAAATCATAAATTTCAGGTTTAAGTGCATAATTCTTTTCTAATAATGCCCAATGGCAGTCCCGAACATCTCTCCGAATATCTGTAATTTGATTAATAAATTCATCGCCCTTGGAAAAATCTTCGAGAACTGCTTTAATCAACCCTTGTAATTTACTACCAATTTTTCCAATATTGTTAGCCATATCTTCTAATCCAGAACTAATTTCGACCGGTGCAATAGGATTATGTTGTAATAATTTTCTTACAACAATTTCCGTTTCATCGCATAATGAATCCATAGATTCAACCAATTTTAATCGATCTGGTCGTGAAAACACCATTGTTTCTTTTGAAAAAATCCTTTTGACTATCTCATCTCTAGATCGATCTTGTGTTTTTTCAATTGCGATGGTTTCTTTTGCTTTTTCATGAGCAATTTCCATCTTATTTTGACAATAAGCTACAACAGCATCTTGCATTGTTCGAAAACTTTGGGAGACTAAATCAGCATTATCATAGAATAAATCTCGCATGGATTTTTCCGCTTTTTCTTTCTTCATTTTTACATTACCTTAGAGAGGTTTATCACCTAGGGCGATATGGTCATAATTTGAATAAAGAGGAAAATAAAGGTTACTCATACATGAACCTAAAAATAAAATTTGAGGTAATATCAAGGAAGATAAAAGAGAAACATTTATAAATTAACATTTATAAATTAACATTCGAATATTAACATCAGAAACGAATATTATTTTGCATAATTTGTTTTGATTGATACATCAAAGGAGCAATTCAAAATGGAATTTAATAAATTAATAACTACACGAAGAAGTATACGCGGATTTACCGATGAAATGATACCAATTGAAGTTCTAAAACGAATTTTTGAACAAACGCGCCTTTCTCCAACATGGGCAAATAAACAAGGAGTAAAATATGTTTTGGTAAGCGACCCAAGCAAAATTGAAATCATTAGGGAAGCTTCTGAACAAGAGTGGACGAAATCAGCAAACGTATTTGTGGTTGTCTGCATAGATCCAAAGGATTCAGGAAAGAATCACGATGGACTGCAATATTTTCCAGTAGATGCTGCAATCTGCCTAACTCAATTGATATATTCTGCAACTAATGAAGGTTTGGGTACTGTATGGATGGGTTGGTTTAAAGAAGAACCCATTAAAAAAGCATTAAACATTCCTAAGGAGACCCGAATAATCGGAATGACTCCCTTAGGTTATCCCAAATATAAGCCAAAAGAACAAAAACGCAAAGATTTGCAAGATTTTGTGTTTGGTGACGATTATGGAAAGGTATGGAAAGGTTTACGATAAAAATAAAGAATAAGAAAACTTACAAGTTGAGCAATTCATGAAAAAATCAAAAACACTCATCATATTAGGAAGCCCGCGGAAAAAAGGTAATACAGCAATTTTAGCCGAAAAAGTTTCAGAAGGCATCATTAAGGCGGGAGGCGAAGTCGAATCAATTTTTCTTCATAACAAGCAAATTAAGCCGTGTTCCCATTGTAATAGTTGCAAAACTAAAGAAGGATATAAATGTAGCATAAAGGATGATATGCAAGAAATCTATCCAAAAATTCGAGAAGCTAAAACAATTATTTTGACTTCTCCAGTTTATTGGTTTAATTATACGGCCCAATTGAAATTATTTATTGATCGATGTTATACAAATAATTATTCCAAGAATTATGCTTTAAAAAATAAAGATATAGGAATTATAATGACCTATGGAGCATCGACTTTGCAATCTTCAGGAGGAATTCATGGAATTAATTCACTCAAAGAGATGTTTGATTATACAAATTGCAATATCCTGAAAATACTCCATGGTTCGGCCTACGAGGCAGGAGAAATCCGATCCAATCAGAAACTGATGGATGAAGCATATCAATTTGGCTTTCAAATCGGCCATTCCTCAGATAAACAAAATCTTTCACTTCATAAATGAACCTCCAAGTTGGTGATATAAAAAATCTTTTTTGCTATCGTACCTTCTTTCAAGATCCCGATAAAGGAACATCGGGAATAATCACATTAGGGAAAAAAAGATGGCAAATATTTTATTACAAATCTTTCTAATATTGTGTTTGGTAGGAATCATTATCATTCTCTTCTTTGATAAAGGGGATTATCTAACCTACACAGTAATAATTTTGATTGTTGCGATTTTGGTATGTTCCTTGGTTATTCCAGAAGCCAGAAGTGTAAATACCTATATTTTGGCTATTCGTTGGGAAATTATTCTATTTCTGGTCTGCATGGTAGTTAGTATTGAAATTTTAGAGCCCTTTTTTGAGGAATTAGCTCGAAGAATTCTCCAAAAAAATATTCTAAATCAAAGAATTTTCTTTTACACTCTGTGTATTTTTTCGATATTTTTAGCCAGTGTTATAGAAGATCTATCAGTTAGTATCATTATTTTACCCTTTGTAATCAAACTCTGTCGCAAATCCGAAATTTCACCGCTTCCATATTTATTTGGGGTAACAATTTGCATCAACTTAGCCGCAACGATAAGTCCATTTGCTTCAGCAGAAAATGTGCTCATTGCAAACGATTTTCAGCTAAATTTTATGTGGTTCTTTCAAAATATGGGGCTTTATTTTCTTATAACTACGGTGTTTACTTTGATTTTTTTGGATGTTTTCATTCTCAGAAAAAAAATCAAAACTCATTATAATCAACGCCTTACCGATGGAGAAGAACACTCAGACCTCCATTTCGCTTCACTTTCACTTATTAAAGAGATTAAAGAACATTCAACAGAATCTCCAATAATTAGCAGTAATCTTTTTCTTGCCAATAGTGTTGTTTTAATTTTATACTTTATAGGGCTAGTTTTAATTGAAAATTTTGTTTTAGTGGGGATAATTATATTATTAATTCTGACGATTATCAATCCGGTTGGGGAAGAAACATCAAAAAAACACCCCGATCTAATATTTCATGCTAAAAATGCAGACTTCAAATTAATTTACTTCTTTATTTGTTTTTTCATCTTGGAAACTTTGATGGAACTCAATGGTATTATTGACATGATTGCTGAAATATTACTAGCTCAACAAAATCAATCTATTATAGTCCTTGTTATCATTTTAATGGTAATTGTCAGTGTTTTATCCGGTTTAATCGATGATGCCCCAGTCACAATTATATTTCACCCTGTAATCGTTGACTTGCTCAGCACTTACCCGGAATATGAAATACATATCTTATTTGCATTCATTATTGGGATAAATATTGGAAGTAATATTCTCCCTCAAGGAACCGCGAGCGATTTGATGGCATTGGAGATAGCTCAAAAAGAACGAGTGGTAGGCTTCAATTACTTGAAACTGGTTAAAGTTGGAGGATTATTTGCGATTTTTCATTTGATAATCGCTGGAATCTTCTTGGTATTTATGGTGTAGAAGGAATAAAAAAAAGTTATATTTGTGAGGTCATTTGTAAGATCTCTAATCCACCAGATTTATCCGCTACATAAATATAATCATTTACAATATAAGAACCTAAAGACAACCCTTCATCATAAAAGGACCCAATAACTTTTGGATAACGCGGATTTGAAAGATCAAGTACTTTAATCCCAGCATCACTTGTTGAAACGCATGCAATTTCACCTTTAATTGTAATTACTGACGGATTTGCACCAATTTTTACATTTCGTAATAATTTGGGGGATTCGGGAGTTTCAATGCTGAATAAAAGGACAGATTTTTGATTTGGAATATAAAGAAAATCATTGGACACATCCATCCACATCATCCCTGATTCTTCATAATAGGAAAGTTCCACAATATCTGTTGGATCACTCACATCAACAACATAAAGTCCATTTTCAGCATCGGTTAGATATGCGATATTGTCTCGTACAAAAACATCTACATGATGACCCACTGATCCATAGTTAAACGAACCCAGCTTTGTTAAGTGTGTAGGATCAGAAATATTCACAATTTCAAGTCCATCAACTTGATCAATAATATACGCCGTATCATTCACAATGTATAAGTCATCGATTTCTCCTGGGTCATTATATCTGGAAATAAAAATGGGTTGAGAAGTATTTGATACATTCAATAATACCAGTCCTCTATTATGGTCAGTAATGTAAACTATTTCATCACTAACGAGTAATTGATGATTTCCACTTACCCCATAAGATGAAAGAAGAACAGGATTGGATGGATCACTGACATTAATTATTTTTAGTGCATTGGCTTGCATATCTGAAACATATGCAATTCCATCCACAACTTCTACATCGCAAGTATCACCTCCAGTCTCAATACTTCCAAGCTTCGAGATAAGTAGGGTTTCCTTTGGGTTTGTAATATAAATAATTGTAATCACAGAAGCAATTACAATCACGAGAAAAACAATTATGGTCATTTTTTATTTTTTTTGTAATGTTTTAAATTTCATCAGCTTCACCTATAAATAGCGAATTTATCAAAGAATCGGAGTATTAAAAAAATAATTTACCTTCTGAAACCCCTGGTTCATAAAAGTTAGGAATAGTATGTCAAAAATGTAATTTTGATAAAGGGGATTTCTGAACATTTATCCTATTATGATGATAGTAAAAAGGAAAACAAGGATTTACATAATTAAAGCACCAAGTACTCAAAGTATAAAGAATAATTTGATAGAGAAGAAAAAAATGACACAATCTAATCAACCTACTTTCGACATCTTAAAAAAAAGTATCCTAAGTCAACCGAGAATGATGGGAACAATTGGAGAAGAAGAAACGACTACATTTCTACTGGATTTTTTAAGTCAAAATAGCATAGAAGCGTATACAGAAAACATCGAATGGTCCACAGCTTCAGTTAATGGACGCAAACTAATGTTTATACTATTAGGATTATTTGGAATTTTAATTAATTTTACCCTCAGAATTATACCACCCACCAACGGAATCCTTTCAATTTTGTTGATCCCAATATCATTTCTGGGCCTTATGCTTTTTGGAAAAGAATTAAAAGCAGACAAATTCAAATGTTTAGGAAAATCCGCAATTGGGAAAAATGTGATCTGTGAATTTCCTCCAATTAGGCATGAAGAAGTAAAACCCACAATAATTTATTTAACTGCCCATTCTGATAGCGTTGCATCAAACTTGCCCAAATTTTACATTAAATTTATGATCGGAATGTTTTTTGGATTTCTATTGATTTTGTTACTTACTTTAGTATCCAGCATCATTTCATTAGTATATTTCTTCCGAGATAATATTTCTACCAACCTTGCTATTAGAATTTTAAATGTGATTATTTTAATTTGCACCATTTTGGTAATTCTCATTATTATATCTAATATGTTTGCCAAACGAATAAATACGAGTCCCGGAGCATGCGATAATGGAAGCGGATCTGCAATACTTTTAAGCTTAGCAAAATTTTTCAAAGAGCATCCCGCTAAAAACGTACATCTAAAGTTTATTTGGTGTACAGCAGAAGAATGGGGTTTATTTGGATCGAAGGGCTATGTGAAGACTCATAAACAAGAGATTGTTGAAAATAAAGACAATTCTTATGCTATTAATGTAGACATGGTCGGGTCCGAACTTGCTTACCTAGATAAAGCAGGACTTCTGAAGAAAAAACCAATAAACACCAAATTAAATGTACTTATTGAAAAATCTGCTGAAGAACTCAAAATAGAAGCAAGAAAATTTAACTCTCCGATAGGAGGAAATAGTGATCATGCATCCTTCAAGAAAGAAAAGGTAGAAGTCTGTTGTTTCTTAGCAAAGAATGATACTAAAATAATCCATAGTAAAAAAGATACGATAGATTTGGTTAAACCAGAAAAATTAGAGGATGCAGTTGAATTGATTAAAAATTTAGTTCAAAAAATTGGAAATGGAGAAATAATTAGTAAAGATTGAAAACTTGATGGAATAATTTCAGTAAAACTTATTTCACTTTGTGCTATTTTTCTTTGAACCTTTTTTTGATCCTTTTTTTCTTCTCTTCTTCATATAGAATTGAACGATAGGGCTTCTGTATAAGCGGTAAATCCATTTATTTTTTCTTCCAGGTATTACAATAAGAGATTTTTTCTTTAAGGCAGCGAGTGAAATCGCAACAACATCTTTAACTGTCATCCATAATCGAGTTGGAATTCGAGATCGGTCAAAATCTGAGAAATGGCCAACTTCATGGAATTCTGTACGTGTAAAGCCTGGACAAAGCGCTTGTAGAATAATCTCGGTTTTATCCAACTCTTTTTGTAAATTTTCAAAAAAAGTAATTAAAAAGGATTTAGAAGCACTATATACAGAATTTCCCCGTGTGGGAGTAAAAGCACCTAAAGATGCAATATTAATAACTATCCCTTTATTATTCTGTTGCATTTGAGGTAAAATGGCGTGACAAAGATGAACTACGGCATTGATATGAAGTTGAATCATTTGGAAATGGGCTTCTAAGGACACAGAAGTAAATCCCCCAATAGTCCCAAAACCTGCCCCATTCACAAGAATATCAATCCCTTTTGTCTGATCCAGTTGATTAATACAAGATTTTACATCATTTTCGAGAGTCAGATCCGCTTTAATGTATGTGGCTTTGATATGATATTGCTTTTCAAGATCTAAGCATATTTCTTCTAATTTTTCTACTCTTCGTGCAATAAGAATTAAATTAATCTTATTTTCTGCAAATTGTTTGGCAAATTCTAACCCAATACCGCTAGATGCTCCAGTAATGACAGCCAGTTTATATTTCTTTAGATTAAAGTTAGATTTTTTAACCATATTCTATTGGAAGTGTGCTTTTTCCTTAAATATATGCCTAAACCTTCCTATTCGAAAAAGAAAAATAATCCGCACAAAAAAAGATAGAAGAACTTTGAGTATCCTATTGAAATTTTTGCATTTTTTTTAAAATAAAGCGGTCGAGCATTCTGGTGGGCATTTTGAGCATGAGTTGTCGCATCCAATAATTAGGTACAATAGCATATCGGGGTTTCGGGTTTTTTTTTGTCAAAATTTTATAGATTAGCGAAGCTATTTTTTCTGGAGGTAACCCAATATCACGGGCTGTTTGAACTGCCATAGAACCGATCCCAGAAGCCTCTTTTTTAAGCATATCACCATTATAATTTCCAAGTAAAGCTTCACCCTTATCCCAAATAGGTGTTTTTACCATCCCAGGTTCAATTATCACCACTTGAATTCCATATAGCAAAAGTTCTCTTCTTAAGGAATCCGTATAACCTTCCAAGGCAAATTTGGAACTAGAATAAGGTGCAAAAAAGGGATTAGCGATGATTCCGGCCCCACTTCCAATCATAACTATTTTACCCTTGGATTTCTTGATTAGAGGAAAGAATTGCTTTGTAACCCGATGAACACCAAAAAAATTCACATCAAATTGATGTTTTAGTTCCTCTACATCAAGATCCATAGTTGGTCCAGCATGAACAATTCCCGCATTATTTATAAGTCCAAATAAGCCAGTTTTTCGATCAGATATTTCTTGAAAGGCTTGTTCAATTTGTTCGTTCTTAGTTACATCAAGTTTAATGGGAATCACATTCGGAATCCTTCCTAAATCTTGGAGGTCACCCTCTTTTCGAGCACAAGCATAAATTGAATATCCTTTTTGTTGGAGAAATTCAGTAGCTACTCGACCTATTCCAGTACTAGCTCCAGTAATAAGAATCCATTGATTTTTCATCATGAGGGGTATTTTGATATCAATAAATTTAACTCTTTGGTACTTAGTGCTACTAATTTCCAAATAGAATTAATTTTTTACTCAACTATCTAATAAAATAGACTTAACTTTATTTCTTTAGAGAACAATTGGATAATTACAGCAATTGCAATTATTCCATATTTATTTATGTAAAAGATCCAAAAACTCATGTATTTACGGTCGAATAATTTTAAAATATGTTACCCATACCATGGACCATAAATTTGAATCGTAAATTGTTAATTTAAATTCATAAGACTATTTTCTATTTCGGGTAAAAGAACACCGAGGAAAAAGATGATACTAAAAAATTTTACTAAGAAAAGAATTGAAAGGAAAATAACCCCTCCTCTAGAGCATTTAATCTCAAGAAAATTATATCAAAAATCAAGCAATACTATGATCAATGCCAATGAATTAAGTTGGTTTGAATCAAATGCAACTTTCCCCTCATTAAAGTATAAAAAAACACCAATAGCAAGAAAAAAACTGATCGATGTTTTAGAAGCAATTCAAAGAGATGTTATTCAAGCCTTTCGACAAAATGGCAGTAAATAGCTCACTCATTTTTTTTGATCAAAATAAGTAATTAAGTTGAAAGTGAAGAAAATGCAACAAATCAATCCAAAAAAGCCTAAAATTAGTAAATATCGGAATGAAATCCCTGATCTTTTAAGATTTGAAGGAATAATCAGAGAAGAACAACAATCCAAGTTAGCAATTCGTTGTAGCAGTTGTAAATCATGCATGTATATTTCTTTCCATGATAGGAATGATGTTGAAGTTCAATGTCGATATGGATTTACTCGTATGAGTTTCAAAGAGATAATTCTTTTTTCAAGAACTTGTGAGAATTTTGAGCAACAAGAACATTTTTTTTAAGAGAAAAGAAGGGTTTTGTTAAGAAAGGGGAGATAACAAAGAAATTCTCTCTATTGTTTTACATTCATTTTTTCTCAATAACTGGACTATATTTAATATTAAATTCATCAAAGATATTATCTTATTATGGGAAAAGCAGTAGTATTATATAATTCTCGTGGCGGTAATACAGAAAAAGTTGCGAAAAACATTGCAGAAGGGCTTGAAGCAGATTGTTTTAATAATAAACATATTCCAAATCTTCAAGATTATGATTTAGTTGTACTAGGCTCATGGGTAATTGCAGGACGAATTAGTTTTGCTGGATCTCGATACATAAAGAAACTCTGGAAAAAGAATATTGAGGGAAAAAAAGTAGCATTATTCTTTACGAGTGGGGCTCCGGATGACATTAATCCAATGGGTGATAAGACCAATCCACGGTTAATTAAGGATATCATGTTTGAAGCGATGGAAAAAAAACTTACTACCAAAAGTCAAATAAGAATTCTACCCGAACGCTTTTATTCAAAGGGGGCTTTTCGGATGAGTAAAAATTCGACCCCAAAAGAACCTTTAGGCCATCCCTCAGAAGAAGAATTACTCCAAGCCAGAAAATTTGGAGAAAATTTAAAGCAATATAATTCCCCATCTAAAAAAGATAAATAACCACACATTCCTTCGGGATTCACCCCAAATGGAAGATAAATAACTATCCAGCTATGGTCAACATTACAAATGTCCAATTCAGGCAGTTTTTTCTTCTCAAAACCCCCCAAATTTAACCGTTTTTTTTTGGATCGACTTCTACCAAAAATACCCTACCCTCCAAGTTAAAATTTATGAGCTTGCTCTCTGGATTTAGGTTTTATCCTTTGATTGAGTGGTTTGCGAGTAAATTTTTTCCTTCTATTGCCATCTACTCACTGATTCGAAATTGGGCTTCAATTCATAGTTCTTGCAATTCGGAGTTAATTTCAGTTTCGAACCACAAAAAAACATTGACATGATACAATATAAAATGAAAAGTGAATCTTGGATGCTAAATAGTATCAAGTGAGAAGATAGAATTATAAATTACAACAAATTCAACCCAGAAAATCAAAAATGTGTATTATGCACGTAATTTCTCTCAGTGAGGTACTCTTGTCGGTCAAGAATTATTAAGCATAAATAATAGGAAATGATTTTTATGAAAATTTTTCGGATTATTTCATTATATAAAAAATTTTTAACTAAAAAGGATGTAATATAATTGGTTTTAATGAAAAGCGCAAAAATTCAATTACGAGCATGTATTTTTATCCTTTCAATTATGGTTCTATTCATTCAAGTTGGAAGTTTCGACTTCGATGACAATAATCAAAATGATGATATTAATGATAAGCAAACGATCATTTTTTCTGCAGGAATACACAATCCTATAATTATTGATGGAGATATTGAATTGGCTAATTTTATTTCAGAAGAATTCTTGAACGGTGATGGTTCTGAAGGAAATCCCTATATTATTGAAAATTACTCAATTAATGTTGATAATAATTATGGAATTCAAATAAGAAATACAAACGCAAATTTAGTTATCAAAAATTGTTCAATTTTAACAAATTCGGAGTATGGAACAGCCATCGAACTCTCAAATGTCAATAATACCCATATATATGAGTGTAACATATCTGAACAGACCTACGGGATAAGTCTTTTTAATTCAAATAATATCGCAATTCGGAATAATAATGTGACTATGAGTTTGATTGATGGAATCCATTGTTATAGATCTCAAAACATATCCTTACTTGAAAATAATATCAGTTTAAATCAAGATGGCATCTCACTCCATTTTACAAATAATGTTACAATGCAAAAGAATATTTTATTCGAAAATGATAATCGAGGAGTGTTAATTGGAACATCGAATAATATTTCGGTCGAATTTTGCGAGTTTTCTAAAAATAATGAAGGATTATCAAGTGATTCTTCTTCCCAACTCTTTATCTTACAAAATACTTTTACTGAGAATGGTTTAGGTGTATTCATCGAGGATTCATTAGATAACGATCTTATTCAGAATAATATTACCTTAAATGGTGAGGGAGTTTTACTTCTAAATGTAAGTAATAATCGAATTTTAGAAAATAATATTACTTCAAATTCGAACCAAGCATTTCTTTGTGACCAATCATCAAACACCACTTTTTCTTACAATAAGATTTCTAATTCAGTTATTGGTTCAGAAATGTATGATGTTGATAATTGGATAATTTCATTCAATAATATTTCACATACTAATATAGGTTTTGAATTATACAATTCAGTAGATTCATTGATTTCAAATAATTTAATTCAATTCAGTGAGATATTTGGAATTGAAATTCAAGGATCGCGAAATATTACAATCAACAATAATAATTTAAGCAATAACACTGAAGGAAATTTAGAATTATATAATTCTCACAATAATACAATCGCAGCAAATACTATGGATTATTCAGGAATAAGTCTGAGTAAATGTAAAAATAATACTATATATCAAAGCAATAAAATTATTGATAGACCCATTTATTACTATGAAAATATGGAAAGTTTATCAATTTCAAATTTGGAAAATCTCGGACAATTAATTCTCGTAAATTGTAACAATTCAAGAATTAATGCGCTAAACATTTCTAATGTAATGAATGCAATCTTCTTAGAATTTTGCCATAATACCAATATTAGCTCGATTATATGTGTGAACACTACAGAAGCAATAAAGCTTTATTCATGTGAAAGTATTTTTATTCAATCTAACAACCTCCTTAACAATTTTGATGGAATTTATATTGAAAAATCACGATCTATCACGATTCAAGAAAATATTATAAGAAAAAATTCAAATCATGGAATCCACATCCTAGAGACTGATTTTATTTCAATATCTGAGAATTATGTTAATGATTGTCAAGGCATGGGGATCATGGTGTCTAACTCAGATAATTCCACTATAATCGAAAATGAAGTTGGGAACAATACGGTAGGAATTGCACTAACGTATTCTCATACGAGTAGTATTTCAAAAAACATAGCATCAATGAGTACTGCTGGAATTGCACTATTTAATTCACTCTTTAGTACTATTTCCAATAATACAGTTCAATATAATCAATATGGGTTGTATTTATTTGGTTCCAATGACAATGAATGCCATTATAATTGTATCGAATTTAATTTGGAAATTGGTTTGATCTTAATAAACAGTAATAATAACACGATTTATAGAAATAATATTCAAAATAATCAGTTAATACAAGCGAATGAAACGGGGATGTGTGAAGGAAATGAATGGGATAAAAATGGTTTTGGAAATTTTTGGGGTGAAGAATATACATCCATTTATAGTGACGCGGAGAATAATGGAATTATCTGGAATATACCTTACAAAATTAGAGGTGAAGGGGATGGATTTGATAATTTTCCTTTAGTTTTCTCCGTCTCCATTGATAACAAGGCACCAATTATCATAAAATATCCATCAGATTTTAATATTGATGAAAATTATTTGGACACTATCATTTCTTGGATTGTGGTAGAGCTTAATCCAACTAATTACTCGATATACATGAATGGGACTGAAATAGAATCTGAAGCTATATGGACAAGTGGGGCAGAAATCACTTTTTCAATCCCAAATGGATTAGAACCTGGAACCTATGAAATAACTATTTTGATTTATGATATAAATGGAAATTCATCAAATAACACTGTAATCTTGACTGTCAACAAAGAAGAAATTCAAGCCAACACAACAGAGACATCTACAGAAGAAACGACCACAGAAAAAACAAATGTAGTTGAGGAAAAAAAAAATATTTCTGGTTTTTCCACATTACCAATGGTTTTATCATTACTCTTGGGAATTGTTATAAGAAGGAAAGGTTCAAAAAATAAAAATAGTACATCGTAATGAATTCTAACGGAGGTTTGTGAGGCAGTTCTCACTGTATCCATGCGATAGGCACAGTTTTTCAACCTATAATTAACTTTTTTCTTTTCTTCTCCCATTTGATCAGACATAATGAGAGGTTAATTAAAAATCGTATAGCTTTCCGTGATAAATATCTATTCCCTAAGACTCAATCAGTGAAGAAATAGACAATAGAAGGAAAAGAAGGTTAAAGAATTGGGAAAAAAAAAAGAACAAAACTTAGATATTTCTAAAGGAAAAAACACCCATATTTCTACCATTTCATATTTGATTTAAACCAAATTGTAATAATTTCTCCGTTTAAGACGAATTCCAAATGGATGAGCAGTTATCTATCTCATATGGACAGGGAATAATCATTAATTTCCTTTTTTCTCCTTTTTTTCTCTCTCTTTCTCAAACATTTTTGTTTAATTACTAGAAATGATTAGAATAAATTGATAAAAGATGCCAATCTCACCTGAAAACCTTACAAAAATCGAAAATTTTATTCGGAAAACAATGCGGAAAAAAAAGGTCCCAGGCCTTTCTATAGGAATAATTCAAGGAGATAAAGTATTGCACGCTCGTGGTTATGGATATCGCGATTTAGAAAAAGGACTTTCTATGACTGCAGACACACTAATAGGGATTGCGAGTGTAACTAAATCCATTACTGCTTTTGCCATTATGAAATTGGTTCAAGAAGGAAAACTTTCCTTAGAAGAAAGTGTGGCAACTTATCTTTCACGACCTCCCTTTTCCAACCATCCAGAAATTAAATTGAAACACTTACTGTCGCATTCTTCTGGAATTCCTGCTGCAGACGCCCAATTAGCCCAGATGTTTTATAATTTAGGCGATTTTAAAAATATTTATCCTGTTGCAACCAAAGATGACTTTTTCTACCATATTAGTGCCCCCGATGACTACAATCTCTTCAAACCTGAAGAAAAATTCTTCTATAATAATGATATGTTCACTTGTTTAGGCTTCATTATTGAAAACATAACGGGCAAAAAATATTCTGAATACATACAAGAACTAATTTTTGAGCCTTTACAGATCAAAAGAGCGACATTTTCAAAAGAAGAGTATGATCAGGATCCTTTGAACGATAAAATCGTTGGATATTTACCTAAGACTCAAGATGGTAAGCAATCTCTCAGGCGCGTAAATCTTTCTATGTATGAGTTTTTACAAGCTCCTGGCGGCTTAAATATTTCTGCTAATGATATGCTTAAATATGCCCAATTGATTTTAAACCGAGGAAAATGGGATGGAAAAGAAATTTTGACTGATGAAATGTTTTCCAAACTATGGGATCCAATTATTTCATGCCCTTATGGACTTACTCCCGAAGGAAAATATGCCTTAGGTTGGGTAATAGATGATAGTTATTTAGGGACTAAATTAGTCCACCATGGAGGAGGATTAGGAACGAGTTGCACATCTTTAATTTTAGCCCCTGATCTCAACCTTGGGATCTACGTAGGCCAAAATTCATGCAATATTTCCCCTTCAATAATCGCACGATATGCGCTTGCTATCATTTTGGGTAAGGATCCACACCAAGAATTGAAAGAATTACAAGTGGAACCCATTTTAGATGAAATTCAAGGTAAATACTATGCCCCTCATGATCTTTATAGTGCAGAAATACTGTTAGAAGGAGGAGTTCTTTGGGCTAAACTACAAATTGATGATGGAAGTCTAAAATTTCCATTGATACCTAAGGATATCTTGAATCTTACCTTCACCCTTGGATTGGCCCAACTACCACCTGTTCCCAAGATCCAATTTTATAGAGACAATAATACAGGTAAAATTAGCAGTGTAACTTACGACAGATATCTATACATCAAAAATTAACGTTAAAAAAAGGGTTCATTAATTTACCTGAAATCTGAAGGGATTTCAAAGGGATAAATGCTCATATTTTTTTTCTATTTCTTTTTGCAATATGTCAATGGTCATTTTCTTAGGATCGGTCATTATAGCCGCAATTGCACATCCTCCTGCCCCAACCCCTTCCTTTACCATTCCAGTTTCATAAACTCTTAATCCTTCATACTTTATATCTCCAAAGTTGAAATTTGCAGCCAAAATGGGAACCGTAGGATTGATTTGATTTATTAAATTTAAAATATCTGAACTTTCATCGTTAACAATCCACTTTGTCGTTCCTATAGCCACGTTTGAAATTAAATTAGGATTTAGATTTTGTGCAAGAGCGAGTACTGCTGCCATCTGAGTTCCACCAGCTAATAATACCGGAATTTTTCCAGATACACCAGAAATGATTCCCAATACTGCTGCTTGCATCGGATCACCAAAATATTTTATAGCATTAAGGGGATCTTCTTTTAAATCTCCTTTCTTCAGATTTCTTGCCTTTAAGCCACTTGTCACAATATCAATCTTTAATCGAGATGGATTTTCTGGCAAGGAACTACTTACTTTATTATTTGCATCATAACCTAACGCTGTAAGAACACCAAGAGCAGTAGTTGTCCCACCAGCAATTGATTCCCCAATCACAAGATAATTTGCAATTTTTGAGAGGTTTTTACCAAGAATTTCTCCATTAGCAAATATCTTTTCAGGGTTTTCAACAGCGCTACCAGTTGAAATATCACCCCCTGCATTTCCCCCTAAAGAAATAAAGGGAGCGGAAGGGAAAATATTCACACCTCCAATAACTGTGAGATGAGGAAAATCTAAATGATCAATAATCGCTTTAGTAATTATTCCAGGCGTGGGAATACCTGTAGGAGTTACTGGAACACCTTGGATACATTTACAGAATTCATAATATAAATACTCTATATCAGCTGCGGGAGTAAAATCAGTAATATTTGGATTCGCCCCAGCGGCAGAAATCCCAGGAATTTTCCCCGTTTCGGTGTTTCCAATCACAGTTACTAATAAAGGACTCTTTCCAACAATGTGATTTAGAAAAAGATCACATCTTCCTTGATTTCCAATTTTTAAAATTGAATCCATAATTTGTCAAAAGCATCATCATTTTTTAAACATAGGTAACTTATCCTATCCCAACACGTCGTTTTTTGAATAAAGAAGCACTTACATTTTTGATTTTTAGATGATTTTAAAATCGATAGCTCATGAAAGCCACCAAGTATTGCAAAAACATTTCAGATAGGGAAGTTGATAATCCTACTTTCCTTTTTTATAAAAAATGATCAAAAAAATTGAAGAAATAGATAAGAAATTGCCATTGCACGACTATAATTCTCTTCCACAATTCCAACAATACTGAGCATTCTGGAATCGGTGTTCAACACCACAGAATCCACAATACTGAGCCATTTCTTGAATTGGATATGACGTAATGGAGGTTGTAGCAAGATGCTGATCATTGATAGTGGTTTTTTGGATATTCTGCCGTTGAAAGGTATTTTCGGTAGTATGATAAGGTATAAAACCTTGGTGAGGATAAATTGCTGATAGATTTAAGCAATTCATTGGGGTGATCATCACTTCTTGATTAGGAAAATAGGAAAAACCCCTTTCAAGCTTTTTCAATCCAAGATTGAAGACAATATTCCCAATTGTAGATTCAAAAAGCATGAGTATGATGCTATAACGCATCCATTTGCTTCCCTTCAACATCATGGGAATTATTTCGGAATTTTTAGATGTTTTATCCTGATCTATCTGTTTTT
Organism: Candidatus Lokiarchaeum ossiferum; assembly: GCA_025839675.1. GTDB lineage: Archaea > Asgardarchaeota > Lokiarchaeia > Sigyniarchaeales > Promethearchaeaceae > Lokiarchaeum > Lokiarchaeum ossiferum. The sequence continues at coordinate 5,817,233 of CP104013.1, read as the reverse complement.
GACTCCAAAAACTGAATTCTCGCCAAGTAAGGTAATTCACTAATTTTTCCATTAATGAAAACAAGCCAAAGAATACTACCAGCGCAATTACATTTTCATCCATCCCATAACGAGTCGGAAATTGGGCGAACGCAGCTAAATACTCGACTATGGAATAATAATATCTGTTTAAGGACATAATTATCCGGTTCGCTATCAGAGCAATGAAGATGATATTAATGGCATAAAAAGCAATACGGGCTTGTTGATATCGATAGGCTTTTTTGAAGTGATCATCATGCATTATTTTGGCAGTTCTTTTTAGTTGAACAATGAAATTTATATTTCCTATCAACCGAGGTACTGAAATAGCAAGAATCCCAAATATTAATAGGCCCATAGGGATTCCGGAATAGGAATCTGAATTTGAATCCACAATCCAACCATAGAAAGGACCAAAGAAAGTTTTTTGTAAAAGTGTCTTAAAGGAAAAGATACCCATGACAATGATATAAATCCAGCGAGTTTTTTGCAAAAACTGAAATCCTTTCCCAAGTTTCTCGAATTGATAACGTTTAGAGGGCGTAAGGGGTTCTTTTAAAAGAGTTGTGGCGATCATTTTTGTCTCAGAAAAAAAAAGATAACCTACTCTAATAAATTTACGTCTGATTTCAAATTCTATTGGAAAGAAACTCATAAAAAAATGAACTAGATAAAAAGATAGGAAGTAGCTACCTTTTCCAACTTCAAAAAAATATAATAATATGGAGCAACCTTGAAATCGACTTCACCTTCAAAACTATAGACTTTGTTGATATTTTAAACCCCATTTGGCAATAGTAATTGGTGATGAAGGTGAAATGAGAATTTTTTTCTTCAATATTGTATGCAAAATCATGTTTAGTTCGAGAAAGGTTGATTATTCTTCAAAATATTGTTGATATTTTTTTTTATTGTATTTGCTAATCCAATATTTTCAAGATTGCCATTATTTAATGTATCTAGAGCATTTTTTAAGTTCACCAGAGATTCCACTTTTTTTCCCAATCGAAAAAGAACTATTCCCATGTTGTTAAGCAATTCTGCTTTTGATTTTGGTTGGTCTAATTTCTCATCAATTAATAGAGCTTGTTGAAAATGAATAAATGCTTCCTTATAATTCCCTTTAGCGGAATAGAATGTGCCAAAATTATTTAAGACACTTGATTGTAATCTAATATTTCCTATTTCCTTTGATATTTTTAATGCTTTATTATAATACTTAAGAGAATCAGAATCTTTTTTTTTTTTATAATAAATTAAGCCAATATTGTTATATACTGAAGCGGAATGTGACCTATTCTTCATTTTATTTGAAAATTTCAAAGAATTTTGAAAATATTGAAGTGCCATATCTAATTCTTTCTGATAATGCAAAACATCTCCAATCTGATATAATAAAGAAAATTTTAATTCTATATTTATTGATTTTTCAATTTTATTCCAAGCTTCTTTAAAAATGGCTAAAGATTTGTCAAAAATACCCCTATTTTTTAGCAATTCACCCATTTTTATTAGTATTGATGCGGTTAAGTGTGGATCTTTTAATTTATCAACAACATCTAATGATTTTTTGTAATATTTCTCCGAAATTACATAATTTCCTTTCTTTTCTGAATAATCTCCTAAGTTCATTAATATTTTTGATTTTAAACGAATATCCCCAATTTTTTCAGCAATATTCAAAGATTTTTGATAATATTGAAAAGAATCCTCTAAAATACCTTTATTAAGCAAAATATTCGCCTTATTATTTAAATAACGAGCAACACCTCTTAAATCAGCTAATTTTTCTGCAATTTCAAAAGCTTCATGATTATATTCTAAGGCTTCATCCCATTTTCCACATTTGAACAATAATTCACCAATATTGTTTAGTTTAATGGATTTTTGATGAAGATCGCCCATTTCATTATCAATTTCTAGCGATTTTCTATAGTGACTAATTGCTTCATCTATTTCACCTTGGATCTCTAAAATTTGTCCGATATTATTTAATCTATTTGATTTTCCCTTAATATCCCCGATCTTTATATCAATTTCAAATGCATCCTTATAATATTCCAATGCTTTGTCTATATTTCCACACATTTTATAGACTAGACCTATATTGTTTAACCTTGCTGCTTTTCCTTTATGACTACTCAATTTATTACAGAAATTCAAAGAATTTGTAAAATATTTCAAAGCTTCATCATATTTTCCTTGATTAAGAAAAATTAACCCAACATTATTGAATGTAGTTGCTTTCAGCTCTAAATTTTGGGATTTATTTGCAATTTCTAAGATTTTTTCTCCGCATCTTAGGGCATCTTCTTGAAATAGTAATTTATTATAGATATCAAACGGAATCGAGTAGTTTTTGAATTTTTTTGGTTTCGGCAGTTCAGATTCCATCCATTCATCTAAATTTTGTATTTCATATTGTTTTACTCTCGGTTTTTTCTTATTTTCAAAAAATTCAGTAATTAATCGAGATGTATTTGCTCTTATCCTGTAAATTTCTTTTATTTCACCAATTTGCTTAATTTCGTATAAAATTTTTCCTATTTTATCCTCGGGGGATGGAACTATATCTTGGATATTTTCAATTATTTCTTGTCCATTATCATGTTTCTGATATTCAATCCAAATGATTGCATTAAAATCTTTTAATAATTTTAAAGTGGGAACAATATCAAAATCATCATATCCTGAATAACCCATTACAACGAGTGTCCTGTTATCATCAACATGAGTAAAAAATTCTTTTTTGAATTTTTCTACTTGAAAAACGGATCTTTCTTCTTTATTTTGTCCAAAAGCTTGGATTGTTGCAACTAGGGATTCACGCGTAGATTTCTTAGTAAATTGATTTAGAGCGGAACCATGAATTTTATAAACTCCAAAAAATCCTTGCTGAAATAATAGAGATGGATTTGAATATCGTTTAAAATCTTTACGAGTGATGATTGCTCTACATTTTTCTTTTGGAATATCACTTTCTAATAATGCTTGCTCAATTAGACAATCAAAATTTGTAGTCATAACAATATGACCTAGTTTTATCATCTGGGCAAGAAAAAAATGTTGTAAATTTGGAGATTTATTTAGAGAAAAATAATCTATTATATGTAATTCAGGATCTAGTTGTTCTCGTAATATATCCATTAGTTGTTCAAAACGTAAATCCTTCAGAGAAAGTAACTTATTTGTTTCTTCAAGAGCACAAGTAAATCTAATAATTTTTCTTATCATTGTACTACCTGCGGGGAGATTTGAAGGATTATCAACTGAACATCCTGCTCCCGCTAAAAATGTAAGAGGCTTATTCTTGATCAATTCATGAAACTTATTTTTCAACATAATATCATATTCATCTTCAGATTATTTTTATCAAGATATTTATCTACTGAAATTATTCCAGAATTTTCACTAATATGGGGTCTGTCTCAGGTAATTCACGCAGCAAATATCTGATGACCGCAGTATTTTTCTCATAGAGCAGGCGCTCTCGCTCATCATCGGACAGATAATGTTCTACCACATATTTTTGAGCTAATTCCATCGGCGAGAGCTGGTAATAGGCATACAATTCTCGCATGAAGGCTTCATGAAGAAAAATTTGATCATTTTCGCCAGTTTCGTCTTTTAAAAGGATAATCACGGATGCTTCGGCGAAATAAGCGGGGTCATCAAAATCCCACCGAGTCATTGCGCAGCCACACTTTTTCCGATGGGCATCACATTGATCAAAATAGATTTGATAATCAGGAGGTAGGAATAGCGAGGGAAATGTTTTAAAAAACATGAAGGATTCAGGAGTGCACTCCCGTGGAACTTTTAGGGTAGCAATTTCGTAATCCATGGAGGCGGTCTCGTCATAAATCGCTTCGTAATTCATACAATGAAAATCCCACACTTTCTTGAGAAGAAAAAATCCCTTTGGGGTGAGATTGAGCGACACAGCACATCGAGGAAATTTTTGCTTACCGACAAATTCAGCATCCATCAGATCAAAACGTGCAATATTTGCTACTAAAGCGGCAAAGGAAGAGGTATGTAAAGTAATTAATTCAAACCTGGAGAACTCAAGAGGAAGCCGAAAAACTCGATCAATTTCAGATTTTCTGTGTTTTTCTATTAAAACATGTTCCGACATGCCTAGAAGAGATTGAAAAGGATTATTTTTGAACGAAAGGTACTCCAGAGCTCCCGGTAATCGAGGAAAAAATTGAAAATCGCGCAAGCCATTGTTATCCATATCAAACCACTCCATATTTGGAAGCTCATTAGGTAATCCTTGCATGGATACGAGGAGGGGGTTATAAGAGATGATCAAATGATTTAGTCTGGGTAATGCGAGGGTAAGCCCTTTTAATGAAGTAAGGGCAGTTCCAATGATGGATAACTCTTCAAGCAAAGGGGTTTCTTGGGGAAAACCTTGCACAGAGTGAAATGGAATAAGATCATAACCATCAGTTGGGTGTTCATAGTTTCCTCGATCAGATGCAATCCCAATGTACATTTTTTCTAACCGGGGTAAAGAAAGGGGTAATCCTTCCAAGTTCGGGAAAGCACAATTAGTCAAATCCAATTTTTCTAAATGATTCAACTCACAAGGTAACTTATGAAGATTGTTAATGGGAACATTTTCTAAACCAATTCCTTCTAACAAAAAACTTTGTTGAAAGTAGGTACCCAATGACTCAATAGGTGTATCCCAAATTCCAAGATTTCTAAGGGAAGGGGATGATTCCGGCAATCCTTTTAAAGATTTTAATCTTTTGCAAGAGATAGATAAAGACTGAAGGGAATCCAAGATAGAGGGAAGTCCTTCTAAGGTGTGTAAGCTAGGACACTTAATCAACAAGACTTGAAGCTTGTCTAAGTGAGAAGGAAACCCCTCAAAAGAGAGCAAATGTTTGGATTCGATATGTAACCATTCTAAAGTTGGGGAAAGGTGCGTGAAACATGTAAGTGAATCAAGATTTCTAAAATGAATTGTTGTAAGATGAGTGAAGAAACCAATTTCGGGAAAAAGATCGGGAGGCAGCGCATCTGATAAGTAGAGGGTGGAAACATGTTTATTCACAAAATATATTTGTTTTTCTCCAGATTTAAATTGAGCAAGATAGGGCTCTATTGCCTTTAGGGCAGTATACTCAGCTAAGTACACCAACTTTTCTTGATAATAGGAAAAAATTGAGGAGTTAACTTTTTTTACAGTAGGTTTAAGAGTTTTCATAATTTATTGCTCCAAAATCTGGTGGAATTCTTAATATTATAAAAAAAATTCGAGATAAAAAATGTTTGGTGCCTTAGATTTCTAAATCATTTAGATTACTTTTTAGCTTTGAAAGGAAGCAGATTGTATCCATTTGCAATCAAAATTTCATTCAATTTCCTGATTATATCGTTGATCTTATCAACATTTTCATTTTTCAATTTGAGATTAAATCCGCCTTGACTAAGCCAATGGTCCAGACATAAATGAACAATTCCCATTTGAGGAAATTGAGCCAATTGTGCTGGAAAATTATTTATTCGACCATCGGATAATGTTTGTAAATAATCTTTAAAAGTATCTCCATGGAAAGAATCGATATCAGCATCAGCATATAAGTCAGTTGCGATTGTGACATAATAATCTATGATATTTTGGTATGATGCACTCGGATTGCGTACCATGAACCAGAAAAGCCGCATATCTTTCACAACAGAAATTGTTGTCCTCAAATTCCCATAATAAAGATCTGGTGACTCATATTCGAAGGGTTTGATAACTCCTTCGATTCCTTCAAGAGTCACCCCCCATTCTTGCTGTATTTCGATTGCTTTCAAACGCTTCATCTCAGATGACATTATATCCAATCCCTCAAACCGCCCTTCCGAATCATACTCGGGCAGGATAGTGGGAATCCAAGACTCGGCATTTTTAAACAAATCCTTAATAGTTTGCTCATAGGATTGCGACGGATTACCAGTCTCATACTTATGGATATAATTTAAAATCTCCAAATTTTCACGCAAAATGTTAGGAACGATGGTTCCAATGATGTTCAAATCTCGATAAAAGGCCATCTGCATCGCAGTGGAAGTTGAGATCCCAAATTCAGCCATTCCGCCTAACAAACTTCCTTCTAAGGAGACCGAGTATTTGAGCAAATCTTCGGTATTACTAGCATCTAAAGCATCTCCAATAAAATTTTCACCCGCTTGAGTACGTACATAAAAATCAGGTTTAAGAGAGCCTGAAGAATCAGATTTGATGAGTTCAATATTCAAATGATTCAATAAACGATTTAATTCAGTGTCTCCTAAGATCATTGAAAATGCATCCGTTTGACAATCAATTACTGAATCTTGAGGAGAAAAACTAGAACGAGAGATTATTTCCGGCATACCCAAAGATTTCGTTTTTATGAATGAAAGAACCGTTGCTGCTTCATGATGGCCCCCTCTTGGGGTAATTTTGAAGAGATATCGTTCTAAAGGGTTTGAAGTAGGGTTTACCCAAATGTTATATTCATTATATCCCGAAACTGGTCCAATGAGCAAAGAAAACCCTTTTCCTTGCTTTCGACAATTTTCATAAAACATAGTTCCTTTCTTCAAAATATTGATTTGCCAATAACATTTATACAAATCTTTCAATGATCCAGAAATCTTCATACGTGCATATGCAGGAAGGACCATATAGGTGTTGGATCCAAGATATGTGTTAAAGATCTTCAGAAGATCTTCGGATATTCGGAAATGGTCATCGACAATTGTTGGATTAGTTGAATCGATTACTTCTAGTTTTGAGTATAGCGAATTCAAATGAGCCTCGTAGTTATTTAGCTTCTGCTTAACTAATGTACGGAACATCGAAGTTTTCATGTAATTTAGGTATTTCCTAAATCTATTAATCGATTCTATCTGAATTGGAATCATTTCTTTTAAGGAAGAATCACCCCGATGCAGAAAATCTCCTTCTGTAGGAACATGAGTTTCTTTAAAGACTTTCATAGGATAGAGTGATTTATCTGATTTTGGTTTATAAGTCCGCAAATTTGCTAGCTGTTGAGGTGTTTTAAAAGCAGTATCTAATTTCAAAGATTGCTTTTTCTTAATCAAGAAAGTAGCTGTTTCCAAAGTGGATTTCGTTAGTTCTTGATCTTTAGATTCTACTAACGCCTTGAAAACAATTTCGGGATCTAACTCCGCAGAATCTCCAATCTCCTTACTTGATTCCTTTTCTATAAATTTATCTAAATTACTCTGATGGGGAGGATCAATCAACACCACACCATCCACTCGAGAGAGAAAACTTCCCAAGGTTTCATCAGGATATTTCATTCGAGATCTCCATACTCCATCGATTTCTTCATACACTAGACCATCTGCTTTATATTGCACAGATCCAAAATCTTTCAAAACAGTCTGGAAGAACATCTCATTTCCACATTCCGTCAACCCCCATTTGGCCAATAAAGCGGGATCCGAGAGAAATTCTTGCACCGACTTCCCAGCGATCGAATATTCCCAAATAGTCTCCTCAACCTCCAAACGGAACGCTTCCTCGGTCAAATGGTGATTGGTAAACTTCAGAATTGGCATAGTTTCGAGATTCCTAAGGTATGGCTTCAACTGAATATTGGAACCCATGTGGGTACTAATAAAGGTCTGTAAAGCTCCCATCATTCGCGCATTCGTTCGTAATTGGATCAGCGCATGGATACTGGATCGAGCTTGTAAGAGACTCTTCAATTGGGCCACTTGTTTCACCTGTGAGAGGTGTTGAAAACTCGAGACTGCCACATGTTCGCTTAAAGAAGCGTGTTGGGTGGTCGAATGCGGGGTAGTCGTTTGTAAGGCCGTATAGAGATCACTGTAATCGACAGATCCCACTGTACTGTAGATGTTGGAAATGACATCAAAACTCCCGAAGGATTCCCCTAACAAGTTCGCCAATCCCAAAGAAATCCCCACGGATCGGGCCGCAGAACTGACTAGTTCTTCTAAGACCAATTCTTCGAACACTTCCCGACTTAAATCCAGCAAGATGCCAGGCAACCCTTCCCGGACCACATAATTCGTATAGAATCCAACAGGATCTAAACTCATCACAGCCAAATTCGAAGCCAAAACGCCGGCCACGACTTGCACCACCTGTAATCCAAGTTGTGACGCAATGATCGTGGGATCCTTTGCACGGGCGTCTTCATAGGCACCCGCATATTGGGCATAGTAGGCGAGTTCCATATAATCGAGGGTCCGAGCAATCGGATCACTCAAATTGCGGGACACAGTCGCAGCGGGTGTAAAGAGAGGTCGCCCCGAAGCATCCACGGAGAAAATCACATCGGTATAGACGGGATGATGGGTGGTCAAGGTGGTGGCAATAACTCCCCGTTGATTGCCTTCTAGGAGTTGATATTCAACTTCCCCAAGATCTCGCCACACATTGGCATAGAGCCCCTGCCCCAATTCGCCATTGAAATCGGCTTGGGGAATAGTGATATCAGGATAGAGTGTTTTCACATAACTCGAGGGAGGTCGATCCATATCGGAAGAAGTTTGCACATATTGAAGGTAGGTGGTGATAAAATCACATAACCATTGGGGCGCATTCGCATAGGGAATCACAGGATCATTTTCCACCCAGTCGTTTTCATACCAATGGAGCCACCAAGCAATGATGCCTTCGTGCGTATCCCCACTGATTTGCATATCGGGCACTTTGAAGGACACCACTGTATTACTGGTATCAAAGGTCGGTTCAGCCGCTTCTCGCCACACTGTATCATCCCACCAAGGATTGGATGTAATTATTGGGAAGGATTGCACATAGTATTGAGGATCTTGGAAATTCCCAAAATTGGTGAAATCCTCGATCATCGCATCCAACCCATCCCAGAAATCATAGCGATCCGCTTCTTGCCCAAATTCATGGGGTTGTTCTTGCATTCCCCATAATTGATGTTCGGCAAGAAAGTCGACCAACAACGGACGAGTCCAATATTGGTAGACTGCATACCCTGCCATAATAAATCCGAACCCACCCCCCATAAGGGCGGAGGTGCCCATCAAGGACATTGAATGCACCAGATCTAAATAGTAAGAGGCCGTCATGCTGTTACCTTGCCCATCGATAAAGCCTTTCATTTGTGTCCAATACGCATCCTTGGAATCTTCCCACGCAATGTTGGTCAGAATTTCATAATCGTACGCCGCACTCAGCCAGTACAAAGGTAGGAGCGAATCACCCGAGGCTTGATACTCAAAACTATTAATATGCACCTGCTCCGATCCATCCCGACTATAATAAATGGCAATTGCCATTTGATCCTCGGCCCACGATTGTTCCGTAAACACAAAAGCGGTTTCTGCAGTGCCATCATGATCACCATCCCACCATGCAAGCACCCCATGGGGATCGCAGAGTAATTCGGGGTACCGATCGATCTCCCACGAAGAACGATCCACCGTACGATTATACCGGGGATCAATAGGAACAGGCACATCATATTCCAGAATCACTTCGGCCGTGAGACTGGGACGATCATACAACACTTCGCCATCAGAATCAAATTGCAATAACCCGTCTTCGGTGAGATTGAAATAATCGGGCCCACAGAGGGTAAAGGTAAGATTTTCCTTGAGCATGTTATCCCGTTCCACAAAATCCTCATAGGTATAGGTATAGGATTCATAGATCCAATGTTCATAGGCTTCGTCCAAAATAGATTCGGAGTTCGCCCAGCGATCGGTACGGGATATACTTTCTTCAAACACCCCATCCCCATCACTATCGACACTATAGGCCACCCCCGCAATCGGTTTGTGCCACGTGGCATCACTAAAGGAAGTGAGTTGATGGTTATGGATCACATATTCTCGATATTCGGGTAAGGCCATGGTAGAAGCGGTGAGGGAAAATTCGGATTTCAGATCAAAGCGTCCATCGCCATCGGTATCCTCAGAAATTTCGATGAATTCCTTGGCATTTTGCATGACATAATAATGCCCGGTGGCTTCACCAATCAAATTTGTCTCCATATTATAAAGGGTGGGTGTCGTTACTTGAGAAGTGGTCAAGGTCGTATCCATGGTCACTTGAAGATCATAGTATCCATCGCCCGTATAATCCACCCGAAAATTATCTAACTTGTTATTGGAGAACTCCCCGAGCCCTTCGCCGTCAAATTCTTCCACATAGAGATCATAAGAAGCATCCCCATCGAGATCCCAGCTTTGATGACGTAACCACGGAATTTCTTCGGTGGTCATACTGCTTCCTTCCCATGACTCAGGAGTGGGAGTCGCTTCCATCCAATCGACCATGCGATATTCAAAATTCCTTTGCACCGGATCAAAATTATAGGCATAATGATAGGCGACATCGGCCAGTGATGTGGTATTATAACTAACCACCGTAAAGGAACTGAGATAGAGAGGACTTCCATAATATCCATTGTGTAAGACATCGCTGACGCCTTGGGCACTTTGGATCTGGATGCGATCCAAGGAGGTAAAGACACCCAGGGAGGACAAATTCACATATTCCCCATAGGGGGAGGTGGGCCCTGTAAAGACTGTGGGGAGTAAATCGTGCGTATGCGTCAAAGTATCCGTTGTTAACACTAACTTGCCCAAAGACGCTTCGGTATAAAAGGCAATCCCCCCTAACCCGACTGTGGAGATGTCGGCTGCGCTCACCCAAGAATGGAAAGTGAAATCCCATGTGACTTCCGTTAAACAACGTCCTTGCAGTTGAAGACGGAGAGTTTCCATGAACAATCCACTCTCACCCACTAATTCCGTCATATTGTAGGTTATGCTTTCGTCAGCCGCATTGGAGAATGAATACGTTAATGTCATTTCGTCAATCCCTTGGGTGGTAAATACATAGAGAGGAAGTTCCATCCACGCAAACTCGGGGGTGCGGGTAACCGGATCCGTGTAAAAGGGCGTAATATCCAAGTGGAGTTGGTCGGTTTCGGCAAGGGAACCCTCCACCGAATAAATATCCATTTCATTCACAAGATATTCCCACGAATTCCATGCATCAGCTCCTGCATAATGAGAGTCTCCCCACCAAGAGGTGTTTTTCCAGTTACCCACATTCATCAACAATAGTTCCGTATCACCATAGCCTACTACTTCGGGAATTTGGGTGCGATTATCCACTATCGTATACACATTGGCCGATTGCCCGGCTTGTGGATTATCACTTTGAGTGATCACGACCGGATCTGAACTATGGGTCAAGGCCGCCAGATCACTGTACGCATGAATATGTTCATCGTCCCAAAAGAGGCGCGTTTTATCATTATCCAAGGTAAGGACCAACTGATCAATAAATAATTCTGCTCCCCGTACCCCACACCCGTCAAACACAAACCGTAGATCGTTGAGATCCAAAAGCATTGATCCTCCAATTTCCGTAAATGTGGCCAGTTCGGTTTCAGAAATGGTAAACACTCCGTCCACCCAAGCAATATCCTGTTCAAAGGGGACATTTAAATCCTCGATGGAAGCGATCGTACTCCATGATGCATCCGCTTTTTGGATTTGGAGATCCACGCGCGCGGGAAATCCAAGGGCCCCTAAAGCAAAGTAATTTTTAAGACCGAACCGATAGGTTAAAGCCACCGTATCGACTTGATTGGCTATGACATAATGGCTATCAAAATGAATCTCGACTTCTTGATTCCACACAGGATTCAGTCCATCATTGGCGTCAATCTTAATCGATTGCAATTCCGAATTGGAGACATCCCGAAGGATATCGGGATTATAATTCTCACTTACTTTTTTCGTGATCCAATCATGGGTTAAGATGGTGGATTGATCATAATAGGATATGCTTTCCACAGGCCATACTTTTTGCACTGTATCGATCGAAGCGGGATCACTCGCCGAATATCCTCGATCATAGAATCGTTCTGACCAGCGGGTGATCACAAGATCCCGATCACTGGCCGCTAAATTATACTCAAGAATGGCAGTATGGGCCATTTCGGGATCGGTGACATCCATCGCTAAATTCAAGACTTGGGCTTCAGGAGTTCCAATGGTAAATCGTCCTCCTTCGGTGACACTCGGAGGACCCACAACCGTTCGAGTACTTGATTGATTCCAGACGGCGGGATAAACTAAAGTGGTGAGCTTGCGTTGTTGGAGTAACGTGGTTTCATTATGCATTGTCCCAAATTCGTCTACTCGGACTTCATCATAGAGCTTGACAAACCCCGAATAGATCCGAGGATCTTCAATCGCATCGAGCTGACTTTCATTATAGCGCATTGCAAACATGGTCTGCCCCAGAGAATCTTCGGCCACAAATTCTTGATAGGTGGCATAATTCGGTGTCCCAGAGGCGGTGGTGAACCAATAATCCATATTAGCCTCCGATACACTGGGATATTCGAGGAAGCGTCGTTCATCCTTCACACTTAAGATATCTGTGATTGATTGTACACCGTAGGCATCTCCCGTATAGGGGAGTACTTCTAAATACATATCGTTAATATTTTCCAAGGTATTGCCTTGGTCATCATTACTGGTTGCTGTGATACCCATGTCTTTACCGAACAATGTATACAAATACAGGAAAGACGATCCGAACATTCTGGCTCGAAGCGCCGAAGGATAGACGGTGGAAATGGTGACAATATCTTCCTGCCCTACCAAATACCCATGGATCAAGTACAACGGATAAATGGCGGTCACATCGCCACTGGAATGCAAAGTGATGTTGAGCTCCAGATTGACATCGCAACTATAGAAAGCCGACGGGATGAACGTACTTAAATCCTGCCAGAATCCTCCATCTACTTTCGAAAAATCGGAGGTGTTGAGAATCCAGGAAAGGGTGTGGATATTGGTAGGATCTGCCGATTGGTGTACTGTTAAAACAAGTTCCCATTCAAGAGATGTATAATCTAACCAGGGAAGTTGGGGACAGAGTGCTTGCCATTGTAGTTCCCCTCGCCAAGGCATATATACGTCGGGCACTACCAGCGACATTGTTTCACCTACTTGCAAACCGATATAAGTGGCATCTTGGGTGGCTTCGGTGCCATCATAGGTTGAATTGGTATAGATCGCCGTGCGTAGAGACTTATTTACATTTTCCCCAAGCACCATCCCCGTAAGTTGAGTAAAACGGGAATGTTTCTCAAATTGCGGATCATCGACATCATAGCTCATATTCCATTGATATCGTTCTACAGAGAATAATTCGGGGAAGGATAAGGTCACATTATATTCCTCACTATGATCAGGGGTCCATCCGCTTATTTGGTCTTTATCCAAGGAAATGGTAATTGCAGATTGATCAATGGTCGCTGAAACATACTCCTCTACATTATCTTCTCCAATTTTCAAGGAGACTTGCGGAATATCATCTTGTATTGACCCATTCAAATATTTCCATCCTGCTCCCGGATTTTGATTTAGATTATACCCATCATAGGAAACTTGCGGATATTTGGTAAGAAGTTCCGCCATGAGATCCCATTCATTTCCCGAATCATATAAAGTCGATTGTTTCACGGATAATTCAGTCAAAATAATCGCATAATCGCTGATTGGAGCGTAATTCGCCCAGCAATTTTCGAGAGTGGCATTATAAGCCATCGACAAGTAATATTCTGACCATATCTCATACCCCGCTGCGGTCATTTCAGCCGACCAATTCAGATTGGCTTCGGGATTATAGTCAAAGGCAACTTCCACGGAGAAATTCACGGGATAGCCGTCTTGGAATTTGAAGGGCACTTCGAAAGGAATGGCTTCAGTATATTCGGACAGATTATAACTATATTCGCCCCCTACCCGCCATCCATTCCACAAGAAATCGACGGTGATCAGATCCGTATAATTGTAGTTATCGGGGATTTCATTTAACGCATCTAAGGATAATTCCCCTGTAAGCGTGGGATAATTCGTATCAAATTCCCCAAGGATCGTCTCCCCCTCGGCCGTGGTTAAGGAAGTCGTACTGACCGTTTCAGGACCAATAAGTTCGGAGAGGGTTTGATGATGGGTCGGAGAATCCAACCGAGCCGAGTTCACACCTTTCAACAAAAGTGACGTTGATCCGGCGTGAGGAGCATTATAATAAATCGAGGATCCCCGCTCATAGGCATAATTGGCCGTATAGAACCCTGGGAGTAATCGATCAATGGCTGATCCAAGGGTATTTTCATTGCAAGTAAAGGTGGAGATCCCCAAATCATCGACCATTTCCGCCCATGGATATGCGAGTACTTGGGAACTATTGGCTTGATTCCAAATTTCCAATCCCAATTCCATCCAGTTATCTGTGGGAAGCCCCGTAGATTCAATGAAATTACTTTCTCCATGGACTTCGGGCAAGTAAGTGCCTTCCGCTATCAGGTCGGCTTCAACCACGGCGGCGGCGAGGTTAAAATTAGGTTCGTTGAATTCTTGATACCCCGCCACAATCATGGTATCTTCAGCCAGCATCGTGAGAATTCCTTCTCCCCAACTTCCACAATGGTAAGGGTCTTGATAGTTGGTACCCGTCCAGAAACCATTGGAAATCGAGGCCGTAGGGAGAATATCGTCACCTTCATAGACAAGGGCTTCTTTGCCAAAGTATTCGATAGGATAGGTGTACCCCAGACTTACTAAATCGGGCATTTTCATTTGGTCGGGGGAGAAGGATGCATCATAAAATACACGGAAATAGAGATTAATTTCATCTAAGGATCCGAGGGTCACCTTGAAAATCGCTTTGTAAAGTTCCGCAATTTCGGTCGTCATTTGGGGATCGAGCACCACTTCCGCCAATCCCTCCGCATCGGTGGTCACCATTCCATAGGCGAAGGGAGCCATGAACATAATTTGATCCATGGCTTCATCATAGTAGGGATAGGCAATCGGACGATCATCTTTTGCTTGGATGTATTGCCAAAATTTCAAGATATCGGGCGTTTCCGAAGTTTGGAATTCCATATAATCACCCCACGTATCTGCATAATTGTCAGACACACACATTAGTGGAAAATTGGGCGAATTTGGTGTAAATCCGACTTGATACCACAAGGGATACCCTGCACAAGGATCGGCATCAAAGGCATCGGAAACCTTCATGGAAAAGACTTTTTCATCCGAATATTGCAGATAACTGGCATACCCATTTGCCATTGCCGTCCAATTTTGCGCAAATCCTTCGCGAATTTCAATATCCAAGGCCGAAGGATTGACTTGGAGGAGAAATGGTTGCACTGTTGCATCATATAATGCATTTCCTTCGAATTTTACTGCCATACTATAGAGGCCCGGTGTCATTCCTTCCAAATTCCCATCTTCCGCGAGATCCACATCGAAGACAAAGACTTCCCCTTCTTGCAAGAAAGCCATCTCCATCCAATCATATTCTCCCGATTCGTTTAGCAACCCTAACAGCACATTCTCAAAGGTATAATTCCCCCAATAATAGTCTCCTCGAGTTCCTTCAGCAAATTCTCGCAGTAATGTCTGGGTGACTGATACATCTGTATCCGGTAAAAGAGGATAACGATCTGTAGTGAGAACCAGCCCAAAGAGGGAGCTCGAGCTATTGCGCTCCATCGAAAGGACTGAATTCGCCAATTCAATATGAGTGGGTTTTTTTGTAACGGTGAGGTCTGAGAGCAGTTCTCCCGAGAGGGTTGAGGGATATAATGCATTCCCTGAATAATTTAAGTGGAGATCCGTATATTCCCCAGGTAATGCGTTGATTAAAAAGGTCATTTCCGAGGCAATCCCAAGATCCATGGGGGTACCGATCGGAGTGGGATAGGAGTCGCCCTCATAAATTGCTTGGAGGAGGCAAAAATCATCGATGATTTCAGTGGTGGTAGGATTAAAACCCGTATCCCACTCGATGCCTTCCAAAGTATAGAGGTCTCCAAAAGTCATCGTAGTGTTGACCGTACTTGTTACCGTCAGCATAAATGGTTTTGGCTGAATGGTGAGGGGGTAAGCATAGGTTGTAATAGTGTTTCCTACTACACCCATATTGCATTGCGCGGTTAAAGCATAGGTCACCGACTCGACCCCACTTGGATTGGTCTCATAAAACATGGTGGCCTGATTCAGATGATCGAGGAGATAAATTCCTGCACACCCCAGAAGCTGATCCGAATTTGAAGGATCTTCTAAGGAGAAATCGGGATGAATGCCATTATCATGACCGATAATTCGAATTTGATCAATGGCACTTAGATTGAACAAGGAGTTCCGTGCTACCAAATTATAGAACCCAATATCAATTCCAATTCGGGACACCATCATATCTTGCCAAGGTGTTGGATTAGATGTTTTAACGGCCGCCAATAAGGTTTCAAAAGGCACCGTGTACGTTGTCACGATATCGGTGTCATTTTCGAAATGGGCGAGCTCCCGAAATTCAATTTCAATGGTCTCATACGTGGTCCCCATGTCGTCATGATAGGCACTCGGAATAATGACCTCCACATGGATTCCTTCAAAGGAATATAGGGAACTATAATCACTTAGATCCACTTGATCGTAGATTAAGGTAAGGGGATTTGCACTCCCATAATAAAATCGACGGAGACCATCCACTGCAAAATAGCGGTTTTCTCCCGCTAACGTGAATTCAACGGTATCAGAAGTGACCAGTTCCTCTTCAAGACCCCCATTATTTGCCAGAGCAAAATCTGTTCGGAGATCATCGGTCAATAAATTACTCGATTGAATTTGTCCTGAAAAATGACCGAAATTTCCTTGAATTGAGGTCTGAATATAGTTCAAGCCCTCAAATTTCAAATCCAATGGGAAACCTTCAGGTAAAGGTTCGCCAAAGCGATCGAGGACCTGACCAAACAATACCTCCCCTTCGTGACGGGATAAGGTCGTTTCTTCTTCCAAGTAAGTCTCATCGGTATAGAACGTAAGATCATAGGTGGAGGAGATGGTAAAGGCATACTCCGTAGGTATTTCACTATTGCCTGCTTGATCGACACTCCAGAAGCGAATTTTAAAGGCCCCATGATCAAAGCCGGAGGGGAGAATCACATCCTCCAGCAAAGAAATGCTTTTGAGATCCTCTTGGGCAAACGTAAACGCACAAATCGGAACATCGGTCACACTAGTAAACAGCATTTCTGTGGAGATTAACGTATTTGATTCGACTACGTCCAACGTCAGATTCGTGCGAAGGGAGACTTCCAGATCTTGCCAATCCCCTAACATCTGTAAGGTGGTACTGGGAGCGCTCCGATCGATTATCACCATGAGGTTTGCTTCGCCAGTTTGAGATTGACTATCGGTGGCAATGACTTTCATCACATGGTTTCCTTCCCCAATCAGAGGCGAAAGGGTATCCACCGTAAAGCTGAAATAATTGGAGCCTTGTGTAACGGATTGCGTTTCGACGAGCACATCATCACAATACAGGGCAATGGAAGTCAGATCATAGGAATAATCGACCACATGTAAAGTCATCGACGTTCCAAATTCGGGTAATTCTTGCGTTTGGCCATAGAAATTGGGATGGGGGGCGCCTAGATCCATGGATCCGAGGAAATATTGATCCAAGTAAGGATCCAAGGAATCGTTATTAAACGCACTAAGTTTCAAGGCAAAGGTCGCTTCATTCGGTTGCACGATGATCGCACTCCCATCATCGAAGAGGAGATCCTGATCCCCATCATCATCTAAATCGCCCAAGGTGAGATCGTGCACTTGGTTGGGGGAGACTTGTTCGCTGATGCGTTCATACACCACTTTGGCGGCGGAAATAAAATCGTCGGTGGCTTGCACACTCACCCGGATCGATCCGAGACGATTGTTGAGGAGACTAAAATGACTCACCAGCCGCCCTCTGAGCGAATAGCCTACGCCTTCCTCAAAATGCAAAAATTCGGCAATTTGATTGCGGGAATAGAGCGTGAGGGTTTGGGACACGGTATAGATTAAGTCATCGTCGATGACTTGCGCAGTAATCGTAGGGGAGCCAAAGAGATTTTTTAAGAGGTGTTCCCCTTGGGCAGTGGTAATTTGGCTTTCCAAGAAGAATTCCGCCGCTAACTGTCGCCAGACAAGCTTCTCATCTAAAATCGGTAATTTCACCCCTCCCGGCACAGTGGTAATATTGATGATGACACCCATATCCACCGAAATCGAGACAGCATCGAGGGCACTAGGATCGAAAGTTGTATCCCCAAGGGTAATGCTAAAGAGGTGTCGCCCATCATACATTTCATAGGCTTTCTCCCGTGATTCTACATCATTCGGATCTCGTGTATGAACGATCATTCCGGAAATTTTCCGAATGTTGACCTCCATGTGATGGTTGGCCTGCGGATAGGCTCCTTGATCGATAATAAACCGAAAAGCAAATTGATAATATTCGTCGTTGAGACTTTGGTCAAAGGTGCCCCATCCGTCGATTAAAGCATAGGTAAGGGCAAATCGCCCATCAAGGTAGGTGGTCCAATTCCAGCTTTCCAGATTCGTCCATCCGTTGGTAGGATGATGGATTTGGAGGTGGGTTTTGCCATTGTTATCACTAATCCATTGATTATACGTTAACCCGTGATCGGCGGTATCGAAGGCATTATACTCATACCAATTTCCAGTATCCCAGAGAAAATGATCCACTTCCCCATCAATTTCCAGCTGGAGATATTTTGCATTCTCACATTGGGCGATGGGTAAAGCCACCCCAAAAGTCTGTTCATAATATTGATCATGACCCGTCTCCCCATAAGTAATGGTGGTTTCGGTGGTCGGGACACTTCCCGCTTTCAACGAGAAATCGAGTGTGGAGGCAGGTAACGCACACAAGAGATGCCAAACTCCTTCCGTCTCACTCCAGAACGAGTAGGAAATGCGATAAGTACGCTCTGAACTGAGATAACTGGCAAAATTACTCGATTTTGTGGTGATAGTTAAAGCAATATCCTCGGGTATGACTCCATTCGGGAAGGGATGAGTCTCAGAATCTAGATCAATATAGGCATTATTATTCATAATTACATCCCCTTCATCATACTGAAGTGCTAGCGTAATCTCTGATGCTTCTGTAGGAGCAGAAGAACTAATGTCCTCGACGGAAATTCGAATAGGGAGTTTTTCTACTTGATCATCATTGTAAAGGGCTTCCAAAGCATCATATGTTTTTTCAGTATAAATTGTTGTTGGAAAATCCGTTCGAGCAAGATTACTAAAGCGATATTCATCATATGTACCTAAGGCCGCGCCTACAGAACTACGATATCCGCATTGTCCAATTCCCACATGAGTCGAAGTTCCCCAACAATCCAAAAAGAAATTGGCGGGATCACCATCATCGGGATTTGAACCCACAAGATTTCCATTAATATAAAGATAAGCACCATCTCCATCCTTCCACGAATAGGCAATATGGTAGATTTCATTCTCATTCAATACTGGATCGGAATAAGTCCAACCACAGAATTTTCCGACATTTCCCACATCTGTATAATGTCCTGCTTGTATTTTTCCATTGTACATATACACCATCAACCCTGGATATCCACTGGAATCTGAGGTCATAATAGCATAGAGTGTATTGTCCATAGGGACGGTGCTAGGGCGAAAATAGCATTCAGCCGTTCCTTCATAGGTAAATTCAACATTATAATCGTATTTAGCATAGGATCCAGCACTTGGTAAAATGATTGATTTTGAACCCACAATTTCCTCTCCTGAGGTCGTATAAAGAATTCCTGAGGTATGAGTGGCAGATGTAGAGCCTTCGAAATGATCTAATCGAACGGTATTAGAATCACTTTCCAAAGATCTTACTTGAATATCGCCTTCCAAAGGTGCTGAGTAGGCAGTATATATCAAGTCAGGACATGTGAGATCCAGAAGTACTCTCGTCGAATAAGTGGCATCAAAATTGGAAGGGGGATGGAAAATATCAAATTCATTCTCTAGGATGGGAGATCGATCAATGGGGATTTCTAAGATCTCAAATCCAGTTTGATCGCATTCAAGACTTGACGAAATGCGCGAGAGTAATTCCGCTTCAATTTGTGATGCATCGATTCTTAAGGTTGGGATAAGGGCATACCCGTCATACACAAATTGCGAGGGATGGGTAAATTCCAGAAGGAAAGACACGCGCATGAGAACAGATCCTTCAGGCGAAAAAAAAATCGAAAGGGAAGATGGAGTTAGACTTAACTCAATATTGTAGGCAAGTGTGCTTTGTTGAACGATATTTGCTCCTGAATAAGCATTCCATGTATTTCCCCCATCAATAGACGTATGAATTAATATATTTTGTGCTGATAGAACCGCTGGATTGTAATTCAAATCGGTGATAGTTCCGGCAAAAGTACGACCGTACATGTCAATTTCGATCGGAATGGTGAGCCGATAATTTAACACATCCTCAATGTCGCCAAGTTCTCCTCGATTAATAGTAATATCTGCTTCGAAAGGCACTTTGTTATAGCAATTATTCCATTCGATGGGATAATTACTTGGATCCGCTTCATTCTCTAAGTTAGGAATGCATTTAACCGATAATGTTCCATAATCGGTATACAAAAATTTAACCCCTACTCCGATTTTATTACAACCTTCCCCATTCACATAGCCTTCTTTCAGATCAACATTAAAGGCAAAAATTGCCACTCCTGATCCATATCCTTCTGAATAACAATCGACATTAACAGATCTCAACAGATTATTGTCGCTGTAGTAATAAATATAATAGTTCATGATTGATCCATACCCATACCCAGGAGTTCCATGGCGACTGATATGCAATGTTGCGGGAAGAGCCGAATAGAAATCAAAAGTACTTCCTGCTATTGCATACATTGAATTTCCCGTTTGCACCAAAGCATTGTTAGGATAATCTCCGAGTCTCGATAGGAGGGATGTAGTGGTAACTGGAGTGTCTGCAAAGAAACTTTGGGTGATATATCCATTAGCATCATACCCCAAAGTGTCCGAAGTCACTTGGTTCACCGTCAATGCTTGCAGATCTCCTGCGGGTGAATATCCCGCCGTATTGGGTTGCAAAATCCGCGCAATTTGAGTCACATCCCCACTAGTAGTCAAGGTTGCAAGGGAAATGAGGGGATTAGGATTTTCTGAATTTACCCCTTCGATTACAAAAGGACCTTGAGATAATTGTTGCATTTCTGATCTTGATAATACCGTATCGTAGAAACGTAAGTCATCCAATTTTCCATCGAAATGATAAGCTGTTTTTACACTATTGGGTACTCCTAAGGTCAATTCAGTGTGAAGGTCCGAAAAAGAAGCGCTCGTTGGAGTAGTGTCCGATAACGTTAACACTCCATTTTGATAGTAATCCAAAGTAAATCCATTCCATGTGAATCCGATATGAATCCATTGATTCAAGGGCCAATCAGGATATACTATCCATTGTTGATTTCCATCATGAAGAAGGATGAATTCGTTGCCATTTTGGTAAGAAATGGCAATCCCACGACTACTCGTTTGACCCCCGCTTGAAACCATATAGAGACCTCCCTCAATATAAGCCCACATCGATAAACTTATTTCTCCCGTAATCGAAGGATCGCTTATACATGTACCCGCCACATTTTGAACAGTAATATAATCATTCACACCATCAAAATTTAGGGCACTATTGGGACAATTAAATCTATCGACCGTTGGAGATGCCCCTAAAACGGTTCCAGAATAAGATCCCAAAGCATCCACAGCATTTCCATCAAGTTTCCAATGAGTTAGTTCTGATCCAAGTTCCCATGTGTCAGTTGATAATTGCTCCGAGGTGTATCCTTGGGGACCACTCATTTTCAAGTCGGGAAGGGTGAGTGAGATGAGATCAATTTCAAAAATGTACGGCATGGCAAAGTTACCATTGTCAATGAGGACTTCGATTTTGCCGATTGAACTCGCAATATCATAGAGACCCGTCTCTGCTACTTCATCACCCCAAAAACCTGATGTGCCGGTGATAGAAACACGTTCCACATCATAAAGGTCATAAATTTTAATTTCTTTAATTTTCAACCAGCCCAGTGAACCACCATCCTCAAATTGCCATTGAAGCGTATAGGTGGTTTCTTGACTTAAATCCAATTCATCGAAATAGAACTCGATCCCAAGTTGGGAAGTTTCATCATGGTGATCGGACCTGATTTCGAGCACTTCATTATCAATGGCCCTTATATCTGCAATCGAACCACTTTCTAAATGCAATCCATCATCCAGCTTCACCCGATCGGGGGAATATATATTTTCCAGAGTACCTCCCATCGAGGTATAGGATAATTCTCCACGTATTTCTGTAATGGTTGTGTCATCCAGAGCACCGAGATCAGTATATTCATAGAGACCATTTTGCGTATAATAGCCTTCCATATCTTGACTGGTAGAAATATCTTCTACCGCTGTCACTGTTGGATCGTCTAACACATCGATCATGTCCACCCCTGCATCGGTGGCGATAATGGCCCGTCCTCGGTTATCCATATTCACATGACCAATGGCGAGGTCATAAATTTGAGCTATGTCCGAATACGCTTGAGCTGCGATGAACTCCCAGGACTGTGTATTCAGATTCCAGTTGCCTTGAATGACATCAATGCCTTGATACCCATAGACTCCAAAGAGGAGTTCATTGGAAGAGTCTAGATCTAAATTGCCCACCTCTAGTTTTGGCACTAAGGTATATTCACTGGTGAAGATTTCGGTCCAGTGATCCTCCTTATGGGAATAGATACCGTGGAGAGTTACTATCGTTAGATCCTCCGAATCCCCAAGGGGAAGGCTAGAAAATGCCGTGATCGATTCTCCTTCCGGAGCATAGATCACTTGCTCCAGCGAAAAATCGCCCGTTGGAAGGGATTCCATTACGAGGATTCGATCGGTAAAGAGAGGAGAACTAGATCCCAAAAAGAGGTGAGTACTATTCGTTCCCATGGAAACGCCTTCCACCGGTTGCGAGAAATCTGCGGCCCATTGGGAAAATTCAAATTCTCGATATTCCCAATCTTGGGTTGTGCGATTAAAGGAAGCCACAATCAACCGATCGGCCGTGAGTAAGAGTAATTCATCATATCCATCTCCATCAAAATCCACCACTTCCACGTGTTTTGCGGGGAGGTCTGCATACGTATCGATATCATCAAAGCGACTCCACTCAAACACTGTGGTTGGATCATGGGAGAAAAGATGAATCCTGCGATCCGTTCCACAGGTAATAAAAGCAACTTGATGGGAATCTGTCGCGTTGAACTTTCCGCAGACAGCAATATTAGTGGTATCGATGGCACAAGATGTGATACTTCCATCGAGACTCACATAAGATATAGGAATACGGAGATTTTCGAGGTCGGTAAATTCTAAGGGCAGATTCCCACCCCACTCTATATTGACAGAGTTTCCGGTGGTCGAATCAATCGTAATCACATCCGATCCGATGGGCACAAACATGCCTCCATTTTGAATATTCAACGTAACATTGATAATCGCATTGGCATAATCTTCATAAAAATTTTCAAGGCTTCCAGTTAGCACCGCATTCTCATCCCGATCCATATAATAGACCGCTTCAACCTCCGTTAAGGAGATATATTGCGGTAAGATCGTACACGGTGTCGAAGTGGGGATTTGAGCCATATTACCCGCTTCATCGGTGATTTCTAACCAGAAGTAATTGGTTTGGCCCTGATACTGAACGACATCCGCGAAGTCCAACCGATAGAGGTATTGATCTGTGGTCCAATCATATTGCAAGGTGGCATACCCTAAAAAGTCAGTAGTAGAAAATCCCCCCACCCCTGTTTGGAAATAAAAGGCTACTTGTTGGATTGGACTATTTGAGGTCGCTAGGACATCTAGGGTAATTGTGTCACCTCCAAAAGTGGTGGTGGTGGCAGGAGTAAGAAATTCACCCACGGGGGCGGATCGATCGATAAATAATTGGATTGTATCGGAAGTAATACTCCCTCCTGCGGAGCTGATCTTTATGCAAAGATCATACACTTCCCCATCCCCTAAACTTGTCGTATCATAGAGTAGTGCTTCCATTACAGAAGGAGAATTGAAGGGGTAAGAAAGAAGCGAGCCAACTAGATTACCTTGGTGTTCTACCCAAAGATCGATGGCTGTGATATTCGATTCACTATCTTGGGCGTGAATCTCCAGCTCGACGACATTATTGCAATACATAATTGTTTTGTACTGGACCCAATCGTTCAAGGCATATTGGGATGTACCATTAATATAAATACCATCTTGAATAAATACGGGAGCAGTATTGTCAACAATAATGACCCGAGATACGCTGGTTTGATACCCATTACTAAACACAACCGTTGCTTCGACAATTTGGCTCCCTTCGGGCAGTTCATACGTATCTAGAGTAAAAATCGCCGAACGGGTGATCCAGTCCACCGTATAACTTTTATTCACTAGGGGATATTCCATCCCATTAAATCGTAGATAGACTTCGCATGGTGAAGTCGTGGTAGGAGTCTCCCCTAACCACGTGATCATTACTGTTTCCATCTCTGACCATAGATCCCCTTCCGTAAAGTTGCAGTTGGCATCATGTGGAAAGTGATTATCAATCACGAGTCCATAAGGATCATACCATGTATTGTCTGAGGTTAGGAGATGATTGGGAATTTGTAATTCTTCCACAACGTGATCGGGATACGAAACTTGATGTAGACGGGAAATAACAGATCCATCGGTTTGGATGATTTGATAATTCACATAATAGGTTTCTTCGGTAATTCCTGCGAAGGAGAACTGATATTCTGTCTGAGAGGTAGAATTATATAAGATCTGGGATCGCATGGGTAGTCGTGAGCCATCAGCAAAAGGTGTCGCATATGCCTTCTTTTCCACTTGGGGGGCCAGATAAATGACATACCCCGTTAAAGTGGAAAAATCAGTAATTCCATTTTTTGAGAAATAGAAGAAACCATGACCCTCTCCTGTAGAACTGGCCGTAACTGTTAATTCGACCTTCTGCCACGTCCCTTTTTTCGCTAAATTATAATAGGACGTCCCAGAAATAACACCTTCACATGATATTCGTGCCCAATCTCCATTAAAATCTTCAGAGACATAGATCCATGCTGAAAACGTGAGAATCTCCCCCATTGTTAGGGGTTCATATGCTAGTACTCGGGTATAGCTATAAACATTGCTGCTCCACGTCGAGGGATTGCATGTGGAATCCATTTTGTATCCTTTCGCAGCAGGCAGATTCTTGTTCAAATCAGGCAGATCAAGATAGGGAATGGTTGTATGGATTCGCAAAGAATTCCAGGCTGGAAGGGCATCGGGATCCGTCGGATGATCAATTAAATTCTCGGTTGCTTCCTCATAGTCGCTTAATGACCATGGAGCTAAGAAACTGGCCGTAATGTCTGTATAAAGCAGCATTTCAACACTCACCACTTGATCTCCAAGATTGGATAAAGTAAGGTTTAACCATTCATCACTTCCGATGGTTGGCACCGGAGTATTAGCTGGGAGGTTTAAGCGAGGTTGCACAATATTTAAATCAACGGTGATAAGTTCTGCATTAAAATTCTGATCAAAAGCCCGTACAATAAAAGTATATTGCCCATCCCCGTCATATTTCGCCCAAAACTTGTTCATTTTCGCGGGATTGAAGATATATGTACCATCAGATTCGGAGGTAATGATAAAACCAAGAAAATTATCCAGCATGGAACTATCTCCCGTGGTTTCAAAGTCCATAATCGGGAAGTAAATTTGCCTAGGATCTAGATTTTGAGGGATTTCTGAAAGCCACACTTCCAAGTATCGGATTCCAGAAGCCACATCATCCCCAACATAAGTCATATTTACATCAAATACAGGATTGCCAAAATCAGTAATATTTAAAACAATATCACATCCTTCGGTCCAGAGGGCGGACGCATCTGGAACCGTATAATTCAAAAATTGAGGACCAATGTGATCTGGAATTTGCACACAGGTAAACGTGCGGGTTTGCGTATAGATCCGTCCTGCAAAATCTTCAGTAGTGATGGTCCATGCACATTGTGGGTTGAGTACATAGGTATTCACAATTGTATTGGATATGGCTTCGGAGAGATTGAATCCGAAGTCGACTCGATGATTGGGCAAATCTTGCCCCATATCAAAAGTTAAATCTTCCGTCACCAGATCATCAAACATGACCATATTAGTTAAGGCAATCGAGCGAATATCACGGTCAGGCACATACATCGAAAAATTCACATAATTACATTGATCGGGTAAAATTACCAGTTGTTCGTTATCCGCAGGAGAAACAATTTGGAACGTGGGGAGATTGTTTTCCAAGAAATACAGAGGCGATACACTTTCATCTCGTAATCCGACATGATCAGTAATGCTTGTTCCGAGCTGAAAATACCCATCGGGAAAACCTTCCAGATTAATTGTTGGAGTATATGTTGCTAAATCATCCGAAAAATAGGTTCCAAACACGACTTTTTCGGGAGTTTCCCACGGTACATCGTATTCATTGGTTGCGAGCTCCGTTAAATGCGGTTTGATAGTCCTTAACATTAGATCATAGGCACTACTCAGTTGATCGGTAGTTAAATAGGAAAGTAACAGGCTCAAGTTTGAGGCAAAGTCTGTTTGAGCGGAGGTCATTTCTTCATTGAAATATGTGTTTGAAAGGCCATTCACATTCCACTCGGTCACATATTGAAGGTAGTGATAATCACTTCCAGATAACGAAGGTAAGGTGCTCCAAGTTATACCATTGGCAATCATTTTATCAATGGCAAAGAGCAAACCATTTGAAATATCTTGGATCCAATTAAAGCCATCAACCCCACGGTCATACGAAATGGCGTTATAATCCAACCATCCATCCGCATCACTTTCCCGATGGTAAAAAAGCCCATAATATTCGAGATAAGCTAAATCCGCGGTATTATTGTGGGAAATATCCAATGAGATCTGGGTTTGATCTTGAATTAAATTTATGGGTTGACTAAGCGAGACTACGGGTATTTCATCCAAAGAAGTCTCAATCGAATCGCTACTCACGGAAACGGAAGGATCGAATCCAAAAGTGATCTCGGGATTGTCATTATCCACATACAACCGATAGGTCCAGGCTTGGCTATAGCCATTTACAGTAAAGGTGAAGGTAAAGGTCTCCATTTGCTGTTCATATTCACCAAACAGCATAGCTGAATCCAGTTCCACATAATACTTATCTTCGGGAGATTGAGAGAGACTCGCATACTCCCCAAGACGGGTGGATAAAGTGATATTATCGAGATTGATAGCACCGCTCGAAAAATTGAATGGAATTAATCCCGAAACAAGCCCTGTATTATTCGTAGGTGTTGGCAATGTAAATTCCGGATTAAACCGAGAGACGGTGAGATTTCCCAGTTCAATGATGCTGGCGGTGGCTTCATCCCACGTTTTATCCAAACAAACGGCGCGAAAATCGAAAGTCCCCACATCTAACATAAAGGGATCAAGGAGAAAGCCATATTCGGTGAGATTCCCTTCCACATTTGTAAAAGTATAATTGGAAAGGAAAATGGGATTGGTCCATGATCCTGTAGCCGAACTAATGGCTTCAAACCGGACTTGCATGATATCGGGAGCTTCGGATATGATAGAAATGTTCGTGGGATTACAGAGGATGTTATCGATCGGCTCCCAATCGGGCACTTCTAATACAGGACGCTCATTATCAATACATACTATCACTAAGGAGGTGTTGATCGTCGAAAAATGATCTCGTAATTGCACCATGAGATAAAATTCATCATCATTAGGGGGGAAGGCGGGATTGGTGGCCGTATTGAATTGCAAGGTAAAGAGCCAGTTGTTATGGACCGTAGTCTCAGCAATGGATTTCCAACTGAGTCCATCTTGAGAGCCTAATAAACGGGTTGAAATCACATCATGACTTTGCGCTTGAATGGTAATCATTTCGGTGCCAAATAACATATCACCAGTTTGAAGGTTGACAAAAGCCCCCGCTGGAGGAAGATCAATAAGGGTTAACTGGGTGTTGAGAATTTCCACTTGGGCTTCAGGACATTTACCGGTGCTGGTGGCTTGAATTTCTGTACGATAGTACATACGATAATAGGATAAGGACGGGTCTCCATCCCCAGTATAATCGGCAAACAAGGTATCCAAATCGAGGGTAATTTCTTCAAGGGAGAGACTTAACATCGTGGTATAGGATAATTCACATGCATAGATTTGGGTGGTATATTCAGAAATCCAATTCATCCCATCTTTAATATACAGATCAAAGAACATGGTTACATTCAGAGTCGCGGAATCGACGGTTGCAGACGAGACGGAAGGTTTTAGAGTAATCGTGAGAGTTCCGTTGAATAATGTATCCCCAAGGCCTTCGCCGTTGGTGATGGGGGTTATAATAGAGGTCTTACCCGTAGCCCCTTCGGAGACGGGTTGTTCGGGTATTTCCATCACGAGAGCATTTCGGGAGGATTCCGACGATTGTTTTTTAGTAGGGATAACTTTCAATGTTTTAGATGAAAAGCGAGTCTCTTGGAGAGGTGGAGTGTGGGAATAGCGCAATCCAGGAATCGCCGAATAAAAACTATCACCTTCCCCGTCGATTGTCGAAAAACGTAATCGAAGCAACCAGTTGGAATCATAGCCTTCCGTTTGAATGAATAGGCGATGCCATCCCGCGGTAACCCCATTTTCAAGATTGATGATATCCTGCTCATCATCGGAATTTTTCCCGAGAAATCGCTGGACGTGATTGTAACAGACCTCTCCATCATCCCAAACTATCCGAGATCCGTCTTGCGAGCCCACTTTCAAATATACATTCGGTTCATATTGAGGAAAATAGACATACATCATAACGTATGAACAAAGATAATCATCTGCCCCATAATATTTGTCAATCTCAAATAATTCTTTTGCTGATGTATATTCTACCCATTGAGATTCATTATTCGACCCTGCAATCGGAACTTCTTGGGGAATCACATAATCACCGGGGGCATAATCGTGGGTCCAATCGATATGACTTCCGTTAATCGTAGGGTAAGCATTCCAATCAGTGCCGCATGCAAAAGGAACATCAGTAGTCATCCAATTGCGGAAATAGCCCATACTATCGGGCGTATAGGTGGTTACATCTAAGAGTTGATCTCCAATTTCAGGCATAATATCTACCATCCACGAATACATAGTCGAGTTACCTGTCGTGGATCCTTCCACGAGATCGGTTATAATGGAATTATTTACGTCCAATGTAATTTCAGTAAATAAACTGCGATATTCATCCGATTTATCAGACGACAAAGGATCTCCAGGTACTTCGAACCAGACTTGAAGGAGAAAGTGATCGATAGGCTGGCCTTTAAAGGCGTTGAGATCCGTGGTAAGTTGAACTACTGTGGTAAGATCTTGGACATTGCTGGCCGAAGCTAAGGGAATAGATGACAAGTACGTCTGATCTATGAGCTGTGGGATTACTCGGATCGAATAGCTATACGCACCATTATTCGCTTCAACGACGTAATGGGCCAACTCGAAGTTTGTGGTTAAAGTTAGGTTTGATGCGGCCAAAGATGGATCGGTAAAATCCACAGGGGAAGGTAAAATAAATTCTCCTTCACTTTTGATCGGGCCATTGGCGAACTGAGAATCGACTCCCGAGTGCACATAAAACATGGCTTGGGATCCTCCCCTCCGAAATTGCATCGGTTGAGTTTCTTCTAACAAAGTCATGGATTGAAAATCGTCGAGGGAACTGGATGATCCCCATTGGGCATAATTATAATCAATATCGAAGGAAATGGATCTTAATAAGAAGTATAATTCATCAGCATCATCCCAAGTCGCATTATGCCAGAGGGGATTTATGCGAATTTGAAGGGCAAGCCGAAATGCACGGGGAACCGTGAAGTGGGCAAGGTTGAAGTCTATTGTCTTTGTTTGCATGGCCACAATATTTCCATCGAACAAGGATCGTTGTTCTAAAATTGTGAAATCTTCATCAAAAAGGATTATATCCACATCAAAAATATTAGAATTTTCAAAGACATCCGCAAAGGAATTATAATCTTGTTTCGTGCCAAAAGTGATACTGGTGGATGCAGATTTCGCCCCATCAGCATAATAATAAATGCTTGGGCTGTAAAGCATTGTTTCTAGGGGATTCATTGAGGTCGATCCAAAAAAGAGACAATCGGAGGAATCCTTAACTCCATAGGCATAATACGTGGAATTAGTCTCGCTCCGAATAAACCCGTTATAGCCCGTCTCTCCCGCTTCCCATGAAAAATAGCGATATAAATTCGTTACCGTATCGATGGAGGAGGAATTTGAATAGGTGTCCCCTGAAGACGTATAATTTGCCAAATCTTCAGGCTGAGTATAATCGTGGGCAGAAATGAGGGATTGCGCATCCAAGTAATCGCTGGCGTGAGTTTCCTCATAATAATCATTTCCTTCAAACGTCCACCGAGCACCTTCCGTAAAATTCAGAGAGGTACGCATGGTCACAAACTCATGATCCCCAAATTGTCCTGTTGTACCAATCGTCACGGGATCATAGCCTGTCATTGACGGGGATTCGACGATAATCGGTTCCGCACTGACATATCGTCGAGGATTATACGCATCCACCAACTGTGTCTTATAATGGAGATCAAAGCGAAAATAGGCGGTTTCATTGAGACGGCGAGTCACCGCAAAAATACCTTTATCTTGATTATCAACGGTTTGATCAAAGGTAAAAACAGCGTGGGCTTTGAAGACATTGAGCATAAAAGTTTCGGAATAGCCATAAGTGGAATAGAGGGATCCCACATCTTCCGTGATGACCTGAACGCTATAATTTTGATCGGGTAAAAATCCGAGGGTGGGCGATATGGCTATCTGATGGGACCGAGCCCCTGCCACCTGAAATTGGCGATGTTCATAAATCACCGTCCCATCGGTGAGATTTTTAATTTGCACGACTTGATAGGCATCATAGTCACAGGTCCATTCGAGAGTCAACCAATCATACAATAAAATTCCAAAGGTTAAGGGATCGGTGTAACTGGTTTGATTTTCAATAGTTGGGTAAATCATGGATAACGATAAGTCCGAAATCGGGTTGAGGGGACTAGGGGCAGCCTGAGCTTGGATAAATTGTGGGAAACCGAAGTTAAGGCCCACCAAGAATAAGGTGATGAATCGAAACCGAATTCGCTGAACCGAGGTCATTTTTGGATCGGTTTTGCGATGGTGAAACCAAAACATCGCCATGAGTGCAAAGATGAAAAGACATCCACTCAATAGAAGGAAGAGTTGATTTTCTAAAGGAGTACTTTCCAAGGCTTGTTTAAAGAAATTTGGTGTGGCTAAGTTTTCTACCAATAATGTTTGGGTTGAATTTTGGAAGAGGTGAAAATCATGGATCGTTGAACCGCCTTCACCATCGGTGACTTGGAACATAATATCATTTTGACCTTCGTGGAATAACCGAGCGGGGAGAGTCAGATTTAATCGATAAACGGTGGCCTCCGAATTCATCTCACTCGTACTCGGAAAGCGATTTTGGAGATCCTTTATGGAATACCCCTCCCCATTAATCGTCAAATTTGAGGTGAAGTTGGAAAGCAAATGCGAATCGTGGACTTCGAAACGAAGGGTGTGAAAAGTTCCATCGGTTGTAGCAATGGATTCATTAGTATGGGTTACCTCCGGATTTAAATTGTCCATGACATATACGATGATCGTCTGATAGGTTTTGAGTTTGGAAAGTGTGGCTATGCATTGCAATGTATATTGATACTCATCACAGGACATGGAGGAAGTATTGATCTCCTGAGAGACATGGGCAAAATTTTCATAGGCAGTATTTGCAATGAGTTCTTGATCACCCAGTCGCACATCATAAAATCCTGTGCGTCGGGGATCGGAAATCGTGAAATCTAATTCTACGACATCCCCTTGTTCAACGTACAGAATTGATTGAGGGGTGGTCACTTCGGGGGCCAGATCCATGACAATGGTAAAGGTTCCATTATCCCAGATAGGGGCTCCCAAACCATCCTTCACACAAAAGGCGTATTGATAGGTTCCAACACCCAAGGAAGCAATATTATAGTGGGAGGTGAATTGATCTGGGTTGGTGAGGGATTGGGATAAGTTGCCGTTTTCGCTGGTCACCACTTTATTATCGTGGTAGATGCACAGGTCATACACAGGGGTGAGTACTGATGGGTCTGTGATCCTCCAGCGTAAGGTAGCATCCATATTGTCATCTTCAAATTGCTCAGGTGTTGGGCTGGGATCAATAAAGGGGAGAGTATTCACGACGGTTACCCAACAATCTTCTACCACTGATTCGTGGCGAGGAGTAGTGATTTGTAATGAAATGTAATGTTTCCCTTCGGGTAAATGGTTCAGAGGCAAGTCCAACCCTTGAGAGGGTCCAAGGGTCCCTTCTTGAAAGATTTCATTATTGACCAGAACAGCATAGGAAACTGATTGGAGCTGATGCGTTTCCACAGCAAATGAAAGCATTTCGGGAGAGCCCAATTCCATGGTGAGATTCGCCATAGGAGAAATGTTTACAGTTGTTGTTTGTTGGTCCGAGAGTGTAATGGAAGGCACACAAGCAATCAAAAATAAGACGCTCACGAAGGGCATGATTCGTCGGGAAAACGGTGAAGAAAGAGCTGACGACGAAGATATAGGATTTTTTTTAGGAATTAGAGGAATGGCTAGTTTGGAAGGAGAAGCCTTTGGCGTCTGATGTTGTTTGCGTTTATTTCTGGCGATATTTTCCCTGCGGATTTCTAAGGCTTTCAAAAATCCGTAGTAATAATCCCATTTTGTCTTTCGTTCTACTACTTTCGGTTGGTAACTTGTATCCTCATCTAAGCTTGAAGAAAAGATATTTACATCTACGGGCGAGGTCTCATGTTTCTTTGGGTCCCCCAATAAGAATCCTGGAAGGAGGCCTCCCCCTAGGAGAAGAGCCAAGAAGGGGATCAAGGGTGTCGACAGTTTGAACTGAAGAAGAACCAAGACCATACTCCCTAAAGCCAGTATTGCCATGCTGACTTGTAATCCCTTGTAGAGAGTTTGGCCACAAAGACTTTGGAAAAATAATATCCACTTCGGAGCGGTTCTCTCATCAGAGCGCTGAGAAGTGTGTTTGACTTTATGATGTCGTTTTTTTCGTCTCCAGGAAGTCTGTATGCTACACTGGATCTCGTGAAATTCTGATCCGATGGCTTGAACGAGGAAAACCCCTTCTTTCCCAAGATAATAGGGAAGGCGAAGGATGTGGGAGATCAACCAAAGCTGTGCCCCTAAAACCTCACACAGCTGAGACTTGGCTTCTAATCGAAGCCAAAGGGATTTGAAATGGACATATTTCGTAGTAATGGCTTCTTTGGTGTGGAATGTAAGAGATGATATGTGATCGTTAATACGGGACTTGCTCTGAAGGCATCTCCTTCGGATGACCAGTCCCTTTTCATAGCTTCGAGTTGATTTTAGTAAGGAGATTATCCAATTTTTTTTTTGCTGCAGATAAATTTTCCCCTTGTGACTCTGGACTTTCCTCCATTGGATCAGATTTGTCCTTATTTGGATGATTTTTCCTCCGATATAGCGCATTGCTGGAGAGAAAATATTCCCTATGGTCTGTATTGTGCTAAGAATCTTCCTTCGGAGAAGTAAAAAGGGAGAACAAATACGCCTCCAGAGGTTGTGTCGAAAGGTTTGATGTTTCAGAAAGTAGGGTTTCCACACAATGAGCCCGAGTGTGCCATAATAGGCAGTTCCAAGGACAAGGGAGGCAATGTAGCCGACCGAATGATGAAATGCCCCTTGTAAGTGGGGAAACAGAAAGATAATGGTGATTAATGGAACAACGGCAAAAAGAGTTAAGAAAAAGGAGCAGGGCCCATTTTTCCTGGAGGGGAGGTTGGTCTTCAAGTCGGGCGGGAGTTTGGGTGATTTTTTGGGTGGATCTTTCGGAGGTGAAGAAAGGGTTGGAAACGGAACCGGATCAAAAGGTTCGTCCACAATACCGTCATAATGGAGCTGATAGGGTTCAGATTCAATGTGACTCGCTACCCGTTTAGTCTTGACGGGGACTTTTAAGAGGCGATCAATGCGGTTTTCCGACAGAGGAGGCGTGATCGATCGCAGATAAGCCCGGTTGACAAAGCGAGTTTTTTTACTGTAATAGGGATGTTCTAATGGAAGTTTATAGGCTTGAACAAGTTCTTCCAAGGAGAAGGAGGCTGGATCCTTGGAACATCCTAAGAGGTGAAGGGAAGATCGAAATTTCGTAAGGTCATGTTCTTGGGTATTGATGGCGAGGGGGGTCGGTTCTGGACCCTTAAGGGAGAATGGGGGGACATTTCCCTTCGAGCAAGTTGTTTTAGATACCATATCGTTCACTTTGCAGAGGTTTTTAATCATCGACCGAAGGTTGTTTTCCCCGTAAGATTTTTTGTCAGAGGAGAAACGACCCTGATTCTTAAGATCTAATTCCTCCAATTCTTTATAAAACCAAAAATGGATCGGGTCCAAAATTTTCTTCAGCGGGAGTGAAAGGGTTTTGGAGAATGTCCATTAGGTCTAGTATCGAAAATTCACCTTCAAGAATCATTCTTTCGTTTTTATCGGAGACTAAATTTTTATGATCTATTGTTAGATTTTTATCTATTTAAGAATTTTGCTGGATGCGATCAAATCGTATAAGAGATCATATTTATTGCAAAATGTGGGCAATAATTTCATGAAAACGGGTCCATCACGTTGAAAATGGTTATTCTGTTCTGACATAGATAGGGGAAAATCTCGACAAAATTCTGCGTTATTCCGTCTAAGGGGAAAATTACTTAATTTGTATTCCCCCAAATATGTTCATTCGAGTGTTTTTTTATTTTTCATCCCACAAAAACGAGTGGTAGATCTCCATTTTTTTATTGTAAGCTTGATTTTTTTTCCCACAAAAAAACGGTCAGCATCGAGTACTTTCGGAGACCTCTGTGAAGAAATACTTGATACACCAGACAATATTTCTATTTTATTCGACAATCAGTAGAATTCACTCTCGAAAGTACCGTTTCAGCTTGTCATTCGTCTCTTCCCAGTAACTGATCTTCCCATCTTTTGATCAAAACCGATGAAACCGTTACAGAATCGCTTCCAATTTCCATATTCGTCTCTTTTTTTCCTCTTTGGGATCAAAGCCTTCTTTTGCCCCATTTGGCAACTTTTTCCCTATATTTGGCAACTTCTCCCCATCATTTGGCAAGTTTTTCCCATGGAGTCTTTTTCTCGGGTTTCGAAAAATAGAGGTGAACTTTTCCGCTTTATATAGTTTTGATGGATCTAGATGTAGGTGAAAAAAACCTTGGATGATTATTTAGATTTCTACCTCTTCCATTTGCTGGCTGTCAATTCTCCTTGCCGAATTATGGACCTCACTCGGGTGATTAACCAATCTGCCATCTTTTTAGCGATTAGTCTAAAAACCCGAATTGATCGCAAAACCGTGTTGAATCGTATCCGGAAATTGGCCCAACAAGGCTATGTTCAGCTTACCTCCCGCCCTGCGGATCATTGTCTTCGGGAGGTCTTATGGGGGAGACTCACTTCGGAAGGGGAACATCGATTGGATTTGTTACACCAGATGTTTGTCAAACTTTTACAGCTCGACTTCCTCGAACTTGGATCCCCTTCAGAGAACCGATCTCCCGCCAAAGAACGTTGGTATCAAATCGATTTTCAAGAACGGGCAGATTTAGACGATTATGGAAGGACCTTATTCGGGGAAGAATTATTAATGGATCGGATCGTGGATCCTCCCGTGACCTCCCAAGAACTGGAACGGGTGGTGGCACGATTGGTCTCCAAAATCTTATCTCGATTAGATATTACAATAGCTGATCATCCAGAAGAATGTCCTAAGGATCTAGTGAATGGATGCACCCTGCATTTGTTACATTCGTAGGTAGTAGTTGATTTTGAGGAAAGGAAAAAAAAGTAAAAATTCCAGGTATATCGGTGTAATAACCATTTAAATGTTGCTAAGTTTATAAATATCTCGCACTCTCAGTTTTCTTCTCGACTGAGAACAATGATAGAATCATATCCTTTTGATCATTAGATAAATTTGACGACTTAGGAACTTGCAGATTTGTTGTGGAGATTTTCATTTTATATATTTCGATAGTACGATCAAATGTATTGAAAATTTCACTTTTTTTATATTGGATTCTATCAAATCTTATAAAAGTCTCTTTGTGAGTTTTATTCAAAGGATCAAAATAGATGAAAAATAAAAGCAAAAATAATCCAAAACTTACTGATGGTAATTTTGAGAGATAGATTGTAATTTTTTCTCGCAAAAAAAGATCAACTGTACCTAAGCTATATAGTTCTGATGAAAAAATTTTCGGATATTTAGTCAAAAGTGAGATAAATTCTTCTATATATGATGGAAATTTTACCCCCCTGTAAATGAAATTTTGAGCTTTATGGTGGATGTTAAGAAAAAGAGCGAAACTTATTTTTTCTTTTTGCACATAGTAGTATTCAAATGAAGGTATTCTTAGATAATCTAGATAATCATCAAATTTTTTCTCTTCCCTAAATAAAATGTAAGAGTTATCTAAGAGAGACGTAATAATTTCGAGTCTATTTTCTACAACATCACAATCTAATTTCAATATTTCTAATTGTATTTTTCTGAAAATCTTACAATTAATTTGATATATTTCATCATTTTCATGTTCTTTAAATCTATATGATACCAATCGGTCAATTATATTATATATCCTAAAAGAGTTTATTGAGAGCAAACCACTTGGTCCTAGTTCCTCAAATAAATTTTGTAAAAAGATCAGGTGTAAAGATTTATTTTGACGATAATGCAATGCATTAGTTAAAATGTCAGAATTAACAGAGCCTAAACCCACTAATTTAAAAGTTGCTTTAAAAATTTTGGAAAGGATTGTCAATTTTGGAAATTTGATAGGTAAGAATGTTAGAATAAAATCTAACATAGTGATTTTCTTCTTATTGTCTTTAGTTCTTTCCACCGATGAAACTAAGCTATCAAAAAAGGAATTAAATCCAGTTGGTGAATTCCGTCCCAATATTTGAATAGTAAGCTGGGATATTTCATTTTCCACAATATTGAGAATATTAGGTTTAAGAAATTTGTAAATCTCCCTTCCTCCTTCCTTTGTGGCATTTATGTAGACGGAAACAAAATATTCCATGAATGTTTTATGCGTAAAATTGTAAATTTTTTCATTTGACTCCGATAACCCTACATCTGTTAGAACCCATAATCTACCTGTACAAGATTCTATAAAATTATTAGCGTAATTTCTTGCCGTTGGAGGATATTTAAATTTAATTTCGAGCAAATATTCTTGTAATATATTAATTATATCCGTTTTTTTGATACCTTGTTTGTAATCATCATGCTGATAAATATTGTATGCAATTAAGGAAAGTAAATCATTGATTTCATCTAGTGTATATTCTGTTTCTATATTTCTAATAACATACCACTGTTTGAGCAACATTTTAGTACAAGATTCATATATTTCGGGACGAGATTGAGGTATTGATCTTGAATTAAGAAATAGTTTACTCATTAAAGCGAGTAATAAAGGATTACTTCGAATATCAGAAACAGTTTGACTTTGTATCATGAAATCCTCAATAATTTCATCAATAGGTGTGTTTTGTTTCCAGTTTGATGAATTCGTTAATAATGCGAAGGATTTAGTGATATACTCTTTAATTTGATTATTATCAAAAGGTTCGATTGTATAATGAGCAAATTTAGACTTTTTTAGAGGCGCATTTTGATACCCAATGATTCTAGATGTCCCAATCACAGGAACATAGGGATATTTTTGAATAAATGCTTCAATGCGTGTAATAATTATGTTGCGATGTTTGGAATAATCTAATTCATCTAATCCGTCGAGAATAATTGCAATTCTCCCTTGTTGGGCCAGATAATTTAATGCATTTTCTGGAATAGTTAAGCTATAATCTACCTGTGCTTTGTTCTCGATATAATTTAAAATAGACAATTCATCCATTTTTGGTGAATAATCGCGTAATATGATAGGAAGAACAGTTAGATGTCTATTGAAAATCAATTTGCTTTCATAATTTTTGTTAACTTTATAGGTAATGACCTTTGTCAAAGTTGATTTTCCGCTACCAGGATCCCCTAAAATTACGGAATAATAAGAATCCTTTAACAGACCATTAATGTCCAAATCGAGAGATCTAAATCTATTAGACATATTTACAGACATCTTTAATATAGATGATTTAAGGTTATTGTTAGTAAAAGATTCTTTGAATATCTCTTCCCTCTCTAATTCTTTTTCTGGATTAAAACTTTTAAATTTAGGCGAAACAAAAATGTCCTTAATTTCACATCTTTTTTTTTCATCGATGTCATGGATACAGATATCATTCATTGCGTTTGCCATTGTATCTCGGAGTTCAATTTCAAATTTGAGAATCGCTTCAATATTTGTTTTTCGGTCAGTAAGAATTTTTTGAAAATTGCTTTGAATGATGTGAGATTGAGTTCGCATTTCTTCAATCAGTAGCAATGTTCGATGATCCGTCATTGTTCCCGCATCTCCTAAGAATCTCGATTGGTAGATCTCATCCAAGACTTTTTGGATTAAATTAATTAGGCTGGCATAAATGCTTAAGCCAATTTCTTCCCCTTTTTTATCCTCTAAAAGGGTAACTTTCTGAAAATGGAGAACAAAAATGGTTTTCACGTCGGAAGGAATTTCTACTTGACCTTGTTGATTATATCGGAAAAAATACAGCCGATTTATGAGAGATGTAATGACATTTGTATTATGGAAGAAGGATTTAATCAATGCTTGCGTTGTCTTATCGAATTTTTTAAATTCTGGCATATATTCTTCCTCCGCTTTTTCAAAGCACAATTTGATTATGCGATTTAATTGATCATTAAAATTATGGTCTTTCGGTTCACATTGCGGGTAATGTTTGGAAAGTGCATCATAAATACCATCACTTACTAAATTTAATAAGATATCTTTTAAGGGTGGAGTGAGAAGGGGAAGACCAGCCAAGAATTCTGTCATATTGGTTCACATTTTTATTATTTAAGATAGTTTTGGATAATAATATATTATGTTAACATATATGTATATAAAATTTTAGATTCCTGTTATAATGATCGGCCATTTCCATAATCTTGGGCTAGAAAAAAAAATATGAAGTCTATTGATTTCAGATTTGTAGAAAGCGACGAATTTGCTTTTTGTTCAAGGATAGACAACGGGCAATTTCTTCAGGCGAAAATTGCTTAGCACTTTGGCGGATTTTTTTCAAATTATACTGAATTTTTCTTACACTGCCCGTGAGTAGAATGTGGAGGCGTTGAGATTTGGAGAGTTGATCAAAAGTTTTGAATTGAGCTTGGATTTCCTGAACGACAGGAGACATTTCTAAGAAATATGGCTCAATTTCTAAGGGTGGGGTGTCCTTTTGAGGGATCAAATTCATCTCCTTACAGAGCCACAAGCCTAAGAGATGGTCAATTTTTGAGATCTCTGCGATGATTTGTTCGAAGCCTACGTCAGTAATTAAATTTGCCGCAAAGTCGGTTCGAACTTGGGTTTTAAGTTTAAGAAGACGGTCCCCAAGTTCAGATGATGGATGATTCGAAGCGGATACAAATATTTCCGCAAGAGGGCTTCGATAATGGTCTTCTTCAAAAGCATGTTGGTTTTGTAACTTTAGTTCCTTCATCATTTCCGCTTGTTTCTGAGCGTCTCTGATCTGGAGATCTTCTTTCCGCTGTATCTGGGCAAGTTGTCTTTTTCTTACTATCATTACCCCGACTCCACATAGTATTCCCAATCCAATAAGTGCTCCTATAAACGGAATCCAAGGACGAGTCCAATCCAACGGGAAACGATCCCGTGAATCTCGCCATCCATCCCCGTCGGAATCGGGATTTTGAAGGCTGGTGCCTAATTGCACTTCCTCCGAATCATTCAATCCATCCCCATCGGAATCTATCAAGGTAGGATCCGAGTAGTAAATATAAATTTCATCAAAATCGAGGAGTCCATCTTGATCCGTATCATTCGAGGTCAGTGAGGTGCCATGAGTATATAATTCATCGTAATCGGACAGCTTATCATGGTCAGTATCCATTTGAAGCGGAGAACTTTTTGAGGTATAGATTTCAAAGTAATCGCTTAATTTATCCCCATCGGTGTCTAGTTTACAAGGATTGGTTTGATAGATTTTAATTTCATCCCAATCACTGAGATCATCAGCATCCGAATCAAAGAGACAAGGATTGGTCAAATAACGAAGAATTTCCTCGCCATCGCTAAGTTTATCTCCATCGGAATCATTAAGTAACGGGTGGGTTCCTGCGAAAAATTCCATTACCGTGCTTAAATTGTCATTATCGTCATCCAATTCCGCATCTGACGAATCTAGCGGATTATAGTTATATTGGATTTCCCACCCATCCCACATTTGATCCTCATCCGAATCAGGATCTGTGACATTGGTATGGAGAGTATAATATTCCAAATCATCCGATAGCGCATCTCCATCACTGTCTTTCAAATTGGGATTTGATCCTATGATTAGAATTTCCACAGGGTCGTTTATGTGATCAGAATCGGAATCCTTTAACAATGGGTTGGAATGATACTGCTTGACTTCATCCGAGTCAGAGAGAGTATCATCATCTGTATCATTGTTCCAAGGGTCGGTGAAATAGAGAATACATTCCTCGTGATCGGTCAACCCATCAGCTTCGGAATCTGGATCCAGAGGATTGGTACCAAAAGATTGAGTTTCTTGCAGATTCGTTAACTTATCCGCATCGGTATCTTTTCCAAGATCGATAAGGAAAATTCCCTTCTCCCAATCATACACACATGCGAGATTATTACTTGCTGCGACAGCGGATATCTGAAGGTGTTCAAATGCCTGGAAATATAGCTTATTCCAATATGAATTTCGATAATAATATCCAAACAGTTGATAATCTGTTGAAACTCCCAGAATATATTTTTCCGTAACCACGATCCCATTTTGAGGAATATTATCCAAAGTAGCTCGATTTTGTAAAAATTCTTCTGGGAGGAGGGAATACTCCCGAATTTGATAGTTTGTTCCGATTAATAAACGATCCATAGCAACCGTAAGGGATGTTATTTCCCAAGGAAATGAACTATTCACCATCAGATTTTGATCATTTGGGGCACTCATATTAGTTACTCCAAGATCGTGGCTGTTTTGGATCGTAAACAGGAGCTCATCGGTAATTGCAAAAACATCGCAATGTGTAAGGGGATACATACCCCATTGGAAAATTCCAAGACCATCATATTGGTTATATTTTGCAATTCCATAGAAAGGCATATTCACGTAGACAAAATCTTCTGTCAGCACCATTGAACGGGGAGAACTTTCCAGAAAAAATTCCTTGATTGGATAGGTATTGGTTCCACTTTTTTCTCCAAATATGGAAAATTTATTGCTGCTAGAGACAGCATAAAGATAATCTTCCCCC
The DNA here is from genome assembly GCA_025839675.1 of Candidatus Lokiarchaeum ossiferum. Classification (GTDB taxonomy): domain Archaea; phylum Asgardarchaeota; class Lokiarchaeia; order Sigyniarchaeales; family Promethearchaeaceae; genus Lokiarchaeum; species Lokiarchaeum ossiferum. Next base: position 5,775,628 of record CP104013.1, on the reverse strand, counting down.
ACCACGAAATCAATAATGATGTCTTGGGGAGTAAGGGCATAAAATCCGAGTTTCTTGGGATTATGTAAATCTTCGATATCGTACACTAAAATATAATATTCGGCGGCGATATAGAGAAACGACTCCGTCACTCGCATGATAGTAGGACCTTTCATATGCACATCTATTTCCCCAAAGAGGGACGGATCAAAATAGATAGGCAAGGCGGCACTGGATGGGGGATAGGGATTACTTACAATAGGGTTAATAGAACGGAGTTGTTCGGAAGTGGTGTCGAGTGAATCCTTGGTCGTCAAGAAAGATTCGTACGGGTTAATCAGGATCAGCATCAAGCAGCAAAGAAGAAAACTTTTGAAGGAGAATTTCTCGAGAAGAGGTAACATACAGATGTGTTTAATTCTAACTATTTAAAGCAGAATTTTTTTTCTGCTTGATTTTGATGTCTGGGACTTACAAGTGACTCGCGAGAATTTTATGTTCTTGCAAGAACGAATGGCCTCTTTTAGGGATTATAACACCTTTAACTATCTTTTGACCTATATTGAGACCTTTTTAACCTCTGAGGATAAGACCGCCATCATTTCGCAAGGAGTCAAGGTCTTGGGAAACGAAATAATGAAGGATTGGCTTGACATTTAAATGAGTTTGCGGAGCTGAACGGTCTTTCCTCTAGGAATTACACAATCTGGACTATTCATTTTTGTGTTTTTTGGTTTTACGCCTGTCTTCCTTTTGTAGAGATGGTTATTGCAAATTAATTTTGGTGAAAATATCCAAATAATTAAGAAAGATAGTGGGAAAGGAGGGATCCGCCTACCACATCCGTATGTGATACAGACAAACACTGACAATTCTGGGAATAGACTAGTTTTTTCTCTTTACTTGGAGATGACATAATTGTATTGATATCACACGAGATGTTATTTATTGGTACTTTTGTGGAGGGGGTCGGTGCATTACACTTTTGGGCATTGTCCATTACACTTCTTTTGGGAAATTTTCAAAGTTTTCTTCCCAGAAAATTTTTTTACCAATTGATAAAATCTTCAAAAATTTTGGTGATATTGGAGATTAAAGTAAAAAAAATAAACAACCCATTGGTAGATTTTACCACAGTAAAGCTACTTCTTCCCAACTACATTTAGAATTTGGAATTATCCAATCATGATCTAAAAATTGAATTATTTTGTATCTAACCACGATTCTGCGGCGTTGACAGTGTGAAAACCTTTAAGTACTTCTTTCATTCCACTCTCTTTTGAAAATTTATTTATTTGAACAATTACTTCTATGGGTGCAACTTGAGCTGCAGCAATGCATCCATGCGTCATACAATATTGCTGTGCTTTAGAATGAATTTTCTCTACATCTGGTGGTAATTTTCCTTCTTGGTTTAAAAAGTTTCCAAGAACGGACCACCCCGTTTTTAATTCATTTGCAGTTTTTTTACAATCACTTTCAAAATTCGGAATTGCATCAACAGAAGGGACACTTCCCATACATGTTAAATAAGCTCTATTTTTTTCTAAACTAGCTTCCCAAGTATAATATTCATTTCCTCGTTTGACCATATTGATCAATGAATTAATAAATAATTCTGTAATTATAGTTTCACATTAGATTATTTATAACATTTATTTTAGGAAATTTTCAAGGGATGTAAAGATCCTAAATCTTATCTCATAAAAAGTATCTCGGAAACTGGTGAAGTACCTTTTTCAGATCTATATGGTTGGGATATTCCTACCATGAAACAATATTTTTCTTAATTTTAATCTTCTTTGGGAGTTGCCCTTTGATGGATTCCAATGCTTTTTTAAACGTGGAAAAGCCTGCTTTTTTATAGGCCTGTTGAGATGGAGAAATTCCTAAAATATTGCACGTATGCTGATTAAGGACCGCCATGTTGATATTGGTGGCTTTAGATTTCGCACAAAACGTTTTAAATGCTTTTTTTATTGCCTCAGTAAAGTTTAGGGATTTGATCTCCGGATGCACTTTTTTTTTAGGACTTATTTCTTTCTTGAATACATTTAATTCCGAAGCCGGTAAATTCTGGATGGGTATTTGTAGTTCCATGGATTCGGGCAAATCCACAAAAATATCTAGGTCAATAATCTCTTTGTTATTACCGCTTTCATGCAAGCAAAAATAATCATAGTTCTTTGAGACTCCATAGCCATAGACTTGCAAAAAAGTTTCGTATAAATCATCAATCTTAAAGATCTGTCTTAAGATAAACGGCGAAATTTGACAATGGGGAAAGTTCTCATAAGCTTTTTTCCATTCGATTCGAGAAAATATGGTAACATTTTCTAGGGATTTATCTGTTCCAATTTCTTTATGGCCCGGGGAAAGATTTGCACACGCCCGATTCGCATCTTGAACACCTAAATCAATCAGTTCAATTAATTTGTCATGGAGGGTTTCTTCAAATTCAAACAAGATCCCATTGGAAGTCACAAAATAAATTGATTGAGTAACCTCCCGAAGATCATTGGATAAATGCTTGCGGGAAATAATCGAAATGCCAATTTGCTTATTGCGAAGATCATGACAAAGAGCAGTAAAATCCCCATCAGAGGAAATGAGAATAAAGCGAGAAAACTCCAATTGATGCGAAAGGTTGACTGCTGAGACCATCATAGTTTGGTCTACGGCATTTTTCCGAGTTTGAGGGACTTGACATAGTTCAAAACCCGCGCTAATAATAGCAACTTGAGTCTCATCGGGAATATTATTCCATTGACTGAAGCACTTAAGAATAAAACTTCCCCCTAATTTGTTTTTGATTACTTCTAATCCACTTAAAAACAAGTTTAGACTTTGACCCGAAAAGGAGACATTTTCATAATCCCAAAAAATCGTAGTGAAGACGGGAGGAGTTTTTTCAGTACTCATCTTTGACTTTTATGTGGCGGTGTGGCCATTAAAGTTTTGCTTTATGATGCTTAATTGGCTAAATACAATTTTCGTGGTTTGGATCTATTTCAGGTTTTGTCCATTCCACATTTTTCTCCAAAAAGGAGTCACTTTTTATAATTCTGAAAGAATTTTGTTAGTGTTTGGTATGGGTCGCAAAAGGACGGAAAATTGTTGACTTGTCTTTTTACTCTAAATGATTTTGGACTTCGATTATTATCGGATTAATCTAAATTTTTGAGAGAAAATTAAAAACAAAAAAAAATAGAGGGTGATTTGACTCAGTTTCATGTTTTTATTAATTTAACAAACTCTTCTCCAAACTGGATACATTTTTTAATCGCATCAGTATCAGGATTCCATAGGATTTTCAAACCTTCACTCACACGTGTGAAATTCGTTTGATCAAATGAGGAATTTAATACTTGCACAGATTCTCCAGACCAACCATAGCAACCAAATGTTGCAACTTTTTTGCTAATAAAATTTAATCCTTTAATTATTTCAATTATTTCTGCAATGGATGATAATATTCCTTTGTTAATTGTCGGGGATCCAACCAGAATTGCTTTCGATTTAAAAATTTCTGTTATAATATCATTTTTATCTCCTTTAGAAGAATTTAATAAAACTAGTTTTACAGAACCATCTGCTTTTTTAATTCCTTCGGCAATTTTATCAGCCATAATTCGGGTTCCTTCCCACATAGTATCATAAAGAAGAGTAATTTGATTTTCTTGATAATCTTTTGACCACTCTAGATATTTTAATACGATTTGCGTAGGATTATCTCGCCATATGACTCCATGACTTGGTGCAATAACATCAATGGGGAGATTCATCGCGAGGATTTCATTAATCTTTTTTAGAGCAAAAGTATTGAAAGGAGTCAGAATATTTGCATAATACTTAATACATTCCTGAAATAATTCTGCTTGGTCTACTAAATCATTGAACATCGCGCTGGTTGCATAATGTTGTCCAAAGGCATCATTGCTGAATAATACATTATCTCCAGTTAAATATACTGCCATACTATCTGGCCAATGTAACATTCGCATTTCAACAAAAACTAGCTGCTTTCCATTCCCAATATCGAGAACATCTCCTGTTTTTACAGGATGAAAATCCCAGTCTTCGTGATAGTGACCTTTCAAAGATTTGATTCCATTTTTTGTACAATAGATCGGAGTATTTGGTATTTTCGCCATCAATTCTGGCAAGGCTCCACTATGATCAATTTCCGCGTGATTTGCAATAATATAATCGATTTTATCTAAATCAATTTCTTTTTCTAAATTCTTTACAAAATCTTTTGCAAAGGGTTTCCATACTGTATCGATTAAGACGATTTTCTCTTCTTTCACTAAATAGGAATTATATGTTGATCCATGATTTATCGAATATTCGTTTCCATGAAATTTTTGTAATTCCCAGTCTTTAATCCCCACCCAATTAATATTATTTTTAATTTTTAAATGCATAGCCTATCAAATTATTAGGAGTCAATAATGCTATTAAAATCATGTATGAACATGTTCGTATTTTGCCCAAATTACTTTAATTGAAAAAAATCATAACGATATGGTCCGAACATAGAAGAAGAAGAAGAATGTATATTCTAAACATTAGAATTCTTTTTAAAAGTTAGATGTGGAAAATGCATTCATAGTTTTGAAAAGATTTTGTTCAAACTCTCCCAATATCATGAATTTTCAGGACAAAAGAACAAATTTATCGGTATCGCCCTTGATGGTTACTTCTCAGCAAATTATCTCTGAAATAAATGTTAACATCTCAAGTAATACAAATAAAATTCTGTTTCATCATATTCAATCACTCTCATTGCTAACGATAAAGATGATCCCTCCCCACCAACCTCTAACTTAAGTGTTATTGAAGGGAATTATCTAATCACAGGATATAGTACCGGATTATGGCAAGGTTCAAAGTATAATCCCTTAATGGGGGGTTTTGGATTTTAAGGCTAAGAGTTCCCGATATTTGTGGGCTTTTTGGATATACAAGGAGATTTCTTCCTCGAGAGACTGAAATTCTTTTTCGTCGGTTTCTGAAAGCCGGAGATTTTCTCCAATAGATAAAAGCAGATCCATATTGTGGAGAAACAAGGCAAGTAATTTCCCCGAATCGGTTAGTAAATATTTCTTTCCTTTAGCAGGGCTGGAAAGCATGATTATCTCCCGATCTATCAAAAATCGAGTGATTGTGTGCTCAACCGCACCAGATAGGGGGATGGTTGCACGTAATTGGCGGGAACTTAGCCCCAAAGGGGATTTTTCCAAACAAAACATATATTCTTCCACCTTATAAAGTCGAAAGAAGGATTTTTTTGAAGATTGGTTTGGATTTTGAGAGGAATTACCCATAATACTAGAAGATCAGCATGGATAAAAATAATTTAGGATCAATATTTAGTGTTGGTCATTCACAAAAATTTTTATAGTGGTTATACTTTCAATGTCGTAATGGCGACCGTTAATCACAAATTCGTTGGAGTGAAAAAAAGAAATTTTTCCTTGACACATTCTCATCCCAAGCTATGTGACGAATGTGGAGCAGAAATTATTCGGACCACCTCATTTAGCCCTACATGTACGAGGTGTGGGCTAGTTTGGAGCGATGATCCTCTTTATGGATCTCCTCATACTATCGCCAATACCTTATCGAGGAAGGATACACATACCTTTACTAGATACACGGGTAATTTATCCTTTCCGCAGTCGGGTGTGCATGTTTATTCTTCTCGCTTCAAACGGATGGCCAAATTACAATCGAAGATCAATGTTTCCGCCATCCCAAAGTATCTGGAGGTGGAAAAGCGTATAGCTCATCTTTGTGCGTTATATGATATTTCGATCGATTACTCCCTTATTGCCTTTGTTGCAAGAAAAATTTATCCTCAAATGAAGGCTCGATCGAAAGCTCGGAATCCCTTTGATTTAGGGACCGTATTGTTTATTTTAACATGTCGTCAGCGAAATATCTATATTAGTGTCAAACAGGTGCTAAAGGACCAAACTCTCTCCGTATCGGTGTTTAATTGTATCCTGAAAGAAATTTTGCAGTATGCGAAAGCTCTCTTTGGAAAAACTCGTTGGACGATTTTGCATGAATGTGATCTGGTGCTATTCTATCTGTGGGACATTTTGCAGTTTTCCTTTGCCCAATATCAAGGGATTAAAAAATTTTATACGGTCCTTATTCGATCATTAAATCAAAAGCCGGCTATCATTGTCGCTGCGGCACTCCGGTGTTTTCAAGATAGGCAAGAACCGCAACATTCCACAAACAAAATCTCGCTTGTCACCTTATCCCGGGTGCTTCATATATCTTCATCGGCCATTCATACCTGTCAAAAAAAAATTGATGGTTTGATCAAGGCAATCCCAAAGCGATCTCCTTTACCCGACACTTCCCAGAAGTCGATGATTTCCCAACCTCGATCCCTAAACAGCTTTCCAAGCCTCCTTGTATCCACACTGGTTCATGTTGGGAAAAGCAATCTACTGAGACTCAATAAAGATCTATGTTCAATATTTTCAAATTACCTTGTCCCAATCATTCCTTATCTATCTCCAGTCCCAAAATATCCAATTGCTCCAATCTACGCATCAGGATTTGGCCCTCCTTGTATCATAAAGTGAAAAGGTATAACTGAAATATTAAGAATAATCGGGAAATTAATCTGCAGGCAATTTTATCAAGATTTTTTCTTTTTGGTAAATATCTGTTTTAAAATTTCTTTTAGAACACCTATAAAGGAAGCATCTGATTGATCCCCTTGGACATGTTTAGTTTGAGTTCCATCTTTATTAACGATCACCATTGTTCCTTGGGCCACATTTCCCATCTCTGAAATAGTGGGGGGAATCGTTCGAGTATCAATAACAACACCTTTTCCTTTATTAAAGTGATATTTTACTACCAAGACCGCAATTACCGAAATAGTCGTGACCCCAATGATCATTGCAGTTCCTGCTGCTGTGAATAGCGCTAAATTCATTTTTTGCATCATTTCAGTAGAATTCTTTTCATCAACATCATAAAAAATTATTTCATTAGGAAAACTTTCTTTGATCTCATCAATGGTGGAGTCTTCCATCTTAAAATGAAGTCCAATGGGCAAAGTATCATCATCCATATCCCTACTTAGTAGAAGTCGTATTTAAAAATTTATATCATAGTCTTAAGAAAGGAAAGTAGAAGATGATTTTCTGAAATTCATTCACTTGAGTGCATATCTCGTTCAACTATGAATCGATGAGTAGAAGAAAGAGAATAAAATAAACCTCGAATCTAAACAAACCCAATTAATGAAAAAATCAAAGAATGGAGTGAGCAAAAAGCATGACTCAAAAATATCCATTCGAATTTGAGATTAATATAAGTATCTCAATTACAGATTTAGATTATCGCTATATGCTGAAGAAAGAACTCAAAGAAATTATCGAAATAATACCCAAAGATAAGGGTAAAAATTCAGTAAAGAATTTCCTTGAACAAATTCGATTATTATTATGATTTTAGTGGGCAAAAAAATGATTCCTGATTCAGATTTTCTCAAAGATTAACTTCTTTTTTTTTCATTATTACTACATTAGCGTTTTTTATTTTTCCCACAAAATAAAAAAATAAAGGATTTTGAATTAAAAATAGTGATGGTTATTAGGCTAAATTATTATATATCTTGTAATACTTAGTAATATTGTTCAATGAAAAATTGAATAGAAAATAGTGGACCAGGTGGGTGTCGAACCCACAATATCATCCTTGACTGGGACGTGATATACCATTAATCTACTGGCCCATATTTTTTTTCCTATTCTTTTAACAATTTCTTTACATATAAGCATAGATAACAGAACGATATGATCGTTTTTTGTGAAAACAACTGTATGAATGTTATCTGTTTACTATAAATTATAAAAATGATTGTTAAGGGTACAATAGGTCAAATTATTTTTAAACTATCTATAATAAGGAAAACCCCTTATTTAACAGTTTTGCTTGAAATGTTTACATTTGGTTCGAATGGGTATACCTCATCTTAAGTAGGTAAACTTTCGTTTATTTAGATTAGAGCAAACTATTGTATTTTTAGGGAACTTGTATTTTCTTTTCCCAAATTAGAACACGTTTACGCTTTCTTAAGTATACCTCGCATTTACTAAGAATACTATAGTATTCCCATTGGAATTCTTTAGACCTTTTGGATGAGCAAATCTACTCATGACATTTAACTTTGGTTAACTTAAATTAGAGTAAACTATGGTATTTTTAGGGAACTTCTAATGTTTTTTCTCAAAATAGAACACGTTTACGTATTGCTAAGTATTTTGCATTATACTAGATTTTTCTCTGAAATAATCTTTTTTTAAACTTTTTTCGGTTCCGATTATCGTTATTCGATTCCGAACCCTCTAGAAATAGTTAATTTGTCATCCTTTCTCACGAAATATCTACCAATTTCGTTTCCCAATTAATTTTGCTAAGAAATGGTAACGAAAATACCGAGATTAGCGAGTAATTTAGACAATAAGGTGATTTCATCACCCCCCGTGATATTATTTCTTGGAGTGATTCTAAGAAGCGCAAATATGGACAGAAAATAGAAAAAACCCCTATGGGGTGATATGTTCAGTTTTCAAGCAAATCCCTTCCGGTTTGAACCCTATGATTTCCATCTTTTTTGATCATTCTCTTATCGAATTGCGTCACAAAATATGATTCCTGGTTTCTGGTCAATTTCTAATCTTTTGAAACTTTTTTGTCATAATTATTAGTATACATTTTTGATAAAATAAACACATACTATTCTCTATTTTTGAAATTTTTAGGATTAGATTCCCATTCTTCGAATAATGTGTCTATTTCTTTTATGACTTTTGAAATATCTGATTTAATTCTAATAGTACGCTTCAACCTCACATATTCAAATTCTGGAATATTGGAGTCAATAAAACGAAATAGTGTTTCAAAATAATTATCTCTTATTTCTTTTCTTGGTTTTCGCTGATGGTCTTGAATTTGTCTTCTTTTATAATTCAATAATTTAAACTCTTCTCTCACAATCTTGATGGCTTCTTCAAGTAAGATTTCATCATTAGGTTGTAATTCAGATAATAATTCTTGAATTAATTTAAAATATAATCTTTTCTCATGAATATCATACGCTCGCTCAAATGCGACGCTTATTCTCGAGTGGAATCCTTGTAAACTCTTCGGTTGTCTGTTCCCATCTTTATAAATTATTTTTAAGTATGGACCTTCATATTTTGGTCTTTCTATCAGAATATTGACTTCGAGAATGGGATAAATGTACTCTAACCCTTCAGAATTAAACCAAAACTCATTTTCAGTAATTTTAAACAATCCGATTTGTTCTGTGATTATATTCTCTTTTGGCATAATATGCCATTATTTTTCGTCAATTTAAATAATCCTAACTTACTTTGAAATTTTAATGCTTAAAAGTGAAATGAAACAAAGAAATGTGAGGACCATGTGACTTCGGGATGACATCTTCAAAAGAAAAATTCAATCTTGGGGATTATGGATGTGTCAAAGAAAAAGCTTGGCAACACTTTGTGCAAGGTAACATTTCGGAATATCAATGGGAAAATATTTCCCTACTGTGTGATGAGCAACTATCTTTAGTAAAAATGTGCCAAAAGGATAAAGATCAGAGCGGAATATTAAAATCAGCTGAGAGTGATCCATCTAAGCAGCAACATTGAAATCATTTCATTTTCTAAGGACTCTTTTAACTGAATAAATGAAGGGCTTTATAGATTTTTTCAAGCGACTAAGTACTTTTCGATCGGTGTCTTTTTTTAACCTGGATGATGAGTATTGTACATCCCGCCACACATAGTAGTAAATAGGAAGGTATCCCTGGAATTGCGGCGGGTTGATCGATTATCCAGACGCGATTAAAGGCAAGTTGGCCATTGGTTATAGTTGAAATGTCATATTTAACCAATAATCCTTTCCTATTATATTCCGTTTGCTGAATAAATTGACATTGAAAGTAACCAGAAAAAAAGAAACTATTGGCCTTTAACCAAAAAAAATGATTTGATTTTCTCGGCGACTGATTTAAAGAGCTGGTATCGAGATTTTGAAAAGTATTCCCTTTCAAGCGTATCAAAATTATTTAGAAGATACGCAACCGCTCCTTTGTTTGTAGCTATAGTCGTAATATTTTTTTTCATCCTTCGATCTCCATAATGGGTATTTAAAAACAAAATCCCATTCCCAAAATGAAAAAGAATGTCACTTTCATCAAATTTAGTTGCAAGAATATATTTTTCTTCAGAATTGATCATCATCTTGGTATCCCGTGAAGGAAAATGTAATATTTTTAGGACAATCGAACCTTTCACATCTCTCGTCATTTGAAATCTTGAAGTTAGCAGAATTAGAACTAATATATACTTAGAAATCTGTTTTTTTTTCAAAATTATTTGGGGTGTAAAACTTTCCTCATCGGAATAACTGTTGGAATGTACATGTTGATCATCTTCGAAAAAGAAGTTCGCTTTCCTCTCTTTTAATAAATGGAGTAAAGACATGGGTTCTCGTTTTAAATCAAAAATAATTCGGGAAAACAATAACTCAAGATAAATCGTGTCATTTGTGTTAAGTTCATAGACCTTTACTAATGAAGGTTTAAAATCAGATCGATTTACAAACTGCGAACAAAAGTTTTTGGATGAAACATATCGATTTACAGGAACCGATTTGAATATTTCTTCAAGAACTTTCGACTGAATTTTGGTTTCAAACTTTGCATCCCACATATTATTTCGATTTAGAGTTAATACTTTAACATCATAAATGTTAATTTTACCAATACAATAAAATGGTAATAAAAGGTTTTCAAGGGTTACTTCTTTTATAAAAATATTCTTGAAGAAATATTGAATTTTTGGATATGAAAGAGTATTTCGGGTGTTTTTTTTTGAATAAAAAATGGTACCTTTATAATTTGGAGCAGTAAATGGTTTGAGACTAACCATATTTTCCATTTTAATTAATTGTTCAGCAACTTTAGAATTGTTTTCTGTCATGCATTTTGTTTTTAGAGGGTAAAAGAAGAAATTTCGTTGAGATATTCTCCTTCGGTTTGATTCAAGATCAAAGTATATAGGGATTTTAACTAAGCGAAAATATTTTGTTAGAAAATTTAAAAAATCCTCGATTTTAGAAAATTCCTGACAAAAATGTTTGCTTAAATTAAATTTTATCGAAGTTCCAGTGAAATCGGTTTCGTTTTCATTAAAGAAATAGAAATCATTGAAAAAATCCTTTGAAATTTGAAATTTATAAAACTTACCATTTCGTTTGCGTGTCCTTACTTCGAAGGAATCAGCGACCATGAAATAAGAGAAAACTCCAACTCCAAATAATGAGATTCCATTTTGATACTTCGGATGCGCTATTTTATATCTTCTAAAATGGCTCTCGCCCAAACAAGCAAATTCATTTTGAATATCATCAATATCCATTCCAACGCCATTATCAGAGATTTCTAAAATATTTTCTGTTAACTTAATGGTAATTTCTGGCGAATATCGGTCATTTTGATTGAATTTTTGGATTCTACATGCTTCAATTGCATTTTAAACGCATTCTCGAACAGCGAATATTGATTTGGAATACATTTGTGCATTTATGAAATATTTAAAAAGAGCATTGTTGTTCACAGAAAACCCAATATCCATAGGAGTAAAATTCAGAGGAACTATTTTCGATTCTACATAAATATAAGGGAAATCATAGCAATAATTATTTGGGGTAGGAAATGAGGTGATTGTTTTATGAAAATCTTTTAATAATTGACCTATTTTTTTATGATGCGTCTTTAAAGAATGGTAAATTCCCCGATCGGAAGTTTTCGCTTCAATAGTAATATACTTCTCCCCAAAATGGAGCAGGAATGTGCCTCTATGTTTATTTATTTCCGTTTCTCCTATTGAGGTTGGAGGAGGATAATGATATAGCACCAATTCATTCAATCTATTATTAGTTAAATCTAATTCATCACCAAGTCTTAATATCCAAGATAAATATGGAAGATTTACATAATTCACCCCGCTTGAGACAATTTGTCTTGGATTATACTCGTAAAAATTGTTTAAATTCACTTTCCGATGACCTTGAGCAACCAAACCAATCGCTTCTGCAAATTTTTCATCAATTATTTTTAGTTTCTCCCATTCTTCTTGAATTAGCATTTTACTAAGAACATGATGAAATGTTCTTCGATTTGAGAGAACATCTTCATTATTATAATTATGTAAAGATTCTTTGTGATTCTCTATAAACTCATCCGGAACACCCATACCAATATCATGAAGAATAGTTGCACAACATAAAACATAAATTTCTTCAGGAACGATTTCTTGAAGATGCCCACTCTTTTCAAGCATTAGGGTGATAATCTTCAGTACATTATCTGAATGGATAATAGAATGATCAGTAAAATCGGGGAGATATCGGATATATTGCATTAGATATTCCTTGGAATTTTGATAAACCTTTATTAGTGAATGATAATAATCACTTTGTTTTTCTTTTAAAATCAATACCAACGAATTGTCTTCTAGATTCACGTTTCTCAATTACTTGTTAGCGATAATACTATAAAAATGAAATCCCCTATCAAATCAACTTAGACAAATAGCAAAAAAAGTATTGAAAGGACCAGTCATTTCCTCCCGATTTCCGAGGATATTCTAAGAAATTTTTTTTATTAAAACCCTCCCTAGTCAATTCTATTAAGATTTTTGCATATGTTTCAACAAAAAATTAATTTCATTTTTTCTTTGACACTCTTCATTTCGTTTTTGATTCTCCATAGAAGGAGATTTAACCTCGAAAGCATTTTTATGAACTTTCTGTAAGGATTTTTCAGATATGGACTTCCAAATTTTGCCCGAATAGGATTCTTGATGATGTAGAAACTTGAAGCCTTCAATTTCGATAATTGAAAATGGATCTGGGAAAAATTGCTACTTCTCAAGAATACAGGAACCCTTTTTTCTGGATAGAGGAACTTAAATAAAATTTTACCTCTAAGGAATATTAAAAACCAAAATGAAACTTCTGAAATATTTTCCAGAAGTGATTCTGTTTTGATATTGGCTATTCTTTTTGATTTTCTAATTGTTTTACCGTAATATTGATTTATATTTCTTAAGAAATTCTTTTAAAAATCCCGCATTTTTAAAACTGCATTTATAATCAATATCACCTTTAATCAATAATTTTAAAATTTTGCACATTTTCTGGTAGAGTTGCAATTTTAGATTATATTCTAAAACTCTCATATTATAGGGATTTTCTAGTGAGTATAATTCAGAAAGACCCTTTAATTGGAAGTGAGATATAAATTTTTTATATTTAGTTGTTGATTTATTGGAGATCTTCCAATTAGGAGTACCATGAATTATTTGACTTCTCAATCCATAGAGCAAGCCAAAAAATTCCATTTCACTTTCAAATTCTTCAAAATTTGATGATAATAATGAAGCCGCATTCAATTTTAGCCGGTAAGTCAATTCATCTTCAATTCCAGCCAAAAACATTCCTTCAAGAAGAAGACAAACATGAAGTACAACATCTTATATTTAAGTTTTTGAACCAATTCTAAGGAGAGAGTGTAGTAGAAATTCTGATTTTGAGAAATTGATATTTTGATTATAATTAGTTAAGCAATACCAGATTTCCTTTATATGATCAAAATCACATGGTTGAGAAATTTTCTTAGATAACTCATTAGCAAAAATTTCAGTAGGATCTAATATATTAGATGAGTATTGAGAAATCATATCCTTTTTGAGTCGTGGATTATTTTCGATTGAATAAAATATATAATCTCGATTATAATTATGCATATCATTATTAAATGTATAATAATCAGGTACAATCTCGCTATATTCATGATTTATAAAAAACTGTGAGTCAATCCAGTCAGGATACATAAATTTCATCAAATTTATGATTCTTTTAGATATCCACCATGGAAAGTGGTAAAAAGGTTTTCCAAATTTTATTGGATTTCCTTCAAGTGCTAATACTTGTACAAAATGTTTCACATGTTCCCATATTTTAATCGGATTTTCAGGATGATCTACTCCCATAAAAAATTTACCACTTTCATCTCGTTTTAGTACATCGAATGGAATTTTAGATTTTATTAGAATACAATAAGGTGAAAATTGGTTTGAGATTCCATCCAATCCAAATTTAAGAGATGATCTATCAATCAATATTCTGTTTGTGTAAACACTATAATTGGGTATATTTTGAAAAATTGCTGTAGAATTGTCATCAGATATAATTATGAAAGGTGTAATTTCCTTTTTATTAAGATAAAAGCCTTTTAGAGGGAGTATAATCGAGATATCCATTTCTAATTCATTAAAATCAGAGCGCCAATCTTTGATTATTTCATGCAATTTAGATTTAAATTGATTAAAAAAAAATTTCCATACAATAAAGGTCTCTTGAACAATTTTATTGTATAGTGACCCAATTTTAATCTTATAAGCATAATAATCAAGCGAAAAGCCTACATGTAAATCCTCATTAAATTCGAGGAATATTTTCTTCAAAATTTGAAAAATCTCTGGATGAAACTGCATCACTTCCAACTGACCATATTTAAACAATACATTATGATCCAGGAGAATCTTAAACTGTTCAAAATTTGGAGGAGGATTACTACAAGGTGGTTGGTCTTCAATAATTTTATTTATTCGAGAATATTCACTACATAATATATTGAATAAATCTTCTACATCCTTATTTTCAAAATTTCCAGATTTTGACATAATAACAATATTAGATATTAGCAAATATTTGTTTTTCTTTTTGAGACTATTTTTAAAATAGCTCAATATTTCTTATGATCTAGTTTTATACATTTGTTAAATAGAAGGGATTATTTACTTACAAAAGTGATAGCAAATTGCTATCAAATAAATTCACAACCCCTCAGTCTCGGAACTTTACTTTTATTTATCATGTTCTTATCATAATGTATCACCAAAAATATTTCTTGGTTATTGCAGGGGAACCAGATTCTCAATAGTAATAAGATAGAGCAATGGAAAATGGAGTTTTATTTGGCAGAAAAAGAATGAAAAGATAAGGAAATCAAATGCTTATACATTGAAAAGAAGATAGGGATGGATTCATTCCCTAAAATTATGAGTATTGGAAAATCCACTGTTAGACGTAGATTATTAGAAATGGGTGCAAAAATTCGACCAATGAAAGGAGAGAATTAAATATAAATTAACTTATATCTAACTCAATTTTTTCTTTCCAATAATCTTTTAAATCTTTGAGAAATTGTCTTTTATCTATATCTTCTTTATTAGAAAGATAATGAACTCCAGACCTTTTTAAAATATACTTATTATCTATATTGAAGAAAGATATATAATCATCATCAGAAATGAATTCTGTGTCGAATATAAAGCCTAATTTTGTCACTAATGGAGTAATTTCATTAAATACAAGTGAATATTTTGAATCATCTATATTTTGGTCGTTTGAAAAAAGTATCTTCTGCAAATCATCATAAATTCTTTTTGCTTGAATTTGAAGCACTTTCTCTTTCTTTTTTTTTTCTTGTTCGGAATATTGACTGAATCTATTCAATGCAATTTCAATAGGACTTAATTCCTTTGATTTTAAGTCATCCGGCAGTAGATCTAATGGATGTATTTTTGATATTTTTTGTATTCTTTCTTGAATATCACCTAATTTTGCCACATCTTTAATATTTACTGAGATATTATCATAAATGTGAAATTGATTTTCTTGAATAATTGCATCGATATATTCGCTAATTTCTATTTTTAATTTATTTTTCCACCTTTTTTCACTTGTATTGTACTCAATCGCTTTTATACTATTTACATCAAAAGGATTTTTTGTTTTAGAATCAATAATGATAATTACGGGCTTTCCTAAAGCATGTGCTAATCCTAATTCATAGAAAACGTTAGGATTCAGATCAGAAATATCTGCAATTATTATTTTTGCAGTTCTTGTTAACTTCCAAATTTCTTTCTTTATATTAATTGGTCCTTTCTTTTCACCGACGTTATCACAAGTGAAACCTTTTTTCTCAAACGTTGGTTTTATTAACTCTTTGAAGTTTTTTAAGTATGGTTCTTTGAATGGATGAATTGCAAAAACAAAATCATTGATTTCGTTCAATGTTATTTCAACAAATTGGTTTTTCATAATACATATTCAGATCCTAAAAAATTTAATATTTCTTCGGACCGAGTAATATTTATCATATTCAAAAATTAGAAGGTGATATCAAAAAGATTCAAAATCTCATACCCAAGCTTCGATACAGAATAAAGAGACGGGGTTTGCGCGTCACCTTTCATCCGTACATTATCAATGATCCCCGTATCGCGCATCACCCGGAAATAAGTTTCATATTTCAAGTGGGCTACTTTTTCCCTCTCCTTTTTATCAATATCTAATAGTTGGAAGGTGGTAAGGGGGATTTGATCTAAATGGTGAACGAAGGTGGGTTTTTGAATGGCTTTTACTTTTTGAATCTGGAGAAGAGTTGCAAGTTCTTTCAAAATAAAGAGATGGGCAATGCGTATCTTGGGCATGAGGGTTCCAAACTCAAATTGTTTACTAAGGATCTCATGCTGGACAGCCCTATTAAAGATTTCGAAATTTTTCGATATTTATATATTAATAATGAATATATTAATATTGTGATTTTCGCAATATTTAAATAGTTGAACTGCGTTAAATTTTTATAATGCTTTCCGTCCCTTTATCCCCTGAAAATGCCCTAGTATCAGATCCCAGTAAAGTTCCGAACCTCATGATGACTCAGTTTTTTGGCCAAAAAATAAATGACGATCTCACTCATGCCATTGAAACCGATCCCTTAGGCGTTTATGCGCAATATCGGAATGATTTTGTACATACATTGATTCGCCATAATCAAAAATCTCCAGCTGCCCCTAAATACTTTCGAGAATTGTGGACTTTGGAGACTGCTCTGTATCAGCAGTATGGCCATATCCAGATTCCCTTTGCCGAAGTGAAATTCCTTCTCCGGATGCTTAAAGTGGTCTTTCAACATTTTGTGGAATTAGATACCAAGTTTGTGATTAAGTGGATAATGTGTTTTGAAAAGTTTCTCTCTCGCCACCAGGAACATTCCAAGTTTTTCTTTGATCCCCAAGATTGTCAAAAACTGTTCGATCTCATGATTATTTATCAATGTCTATTTCATGAGAAATATGCCGAAGAATTAATACTATTTGGCAAGTATGCGCGCTATTATGGGTCTTTAAGCACTCTCCGCCACATGGTAGAGTTTGATAAGAAAGCTTTATTTTCACCGACCATTCTGCGCCAAGGTTTGCTATATATCCCTTCCAAGGGGCTAACTCACCATCGGATCCACCACTTACAAACCCATCCGACCATGCGGGGATCTTTCGAGATCGTACCTTTGGGACGAGATCAACATGTCATTATTTGCCAAACGAATACGTGTCCCATGTGCGGGAAATCTGATATTGATCTACAGACCCATTTGGGGAAAGCGGCCCCTCGTCGGTGTATTCTCGCACGGAAGTGTACTTTACTACTGGATTTTCACGATTTGCACATTCGCAATGGGGAGGTTATCTCTCCCTCAGAAAATTCCATTTTGGATTATAAGGGGGCGTTCTTCAATGATTAAGGATTCATGTTCGCAAGGGACCAAAGGGAAGGATCATCTACGAATTCCCGAGTCGATTTTCACATTTTTGGAGACAGGCACGCTTTTAGATGGGTTTCTTAAGACTCTGGCACACTTTCCGCTGGATGCCACTTTGCTGCAAAATTTCTTAATCACCCAAGAAAAACGCTTTGATCTTTCCGAACGGTTTCAACCCTGTGTGGGACCACGCTTAGAAGTCAAGCGGTGTCATGATCTGCTGGTGGAATTATTGGATTTTGCGGATTGGCAAGAACGAATTGAATTTCTCTTTCAACTCTGGGGGGCCAATATCAATCCCGATTGGACCGTCGTGCACCACTGGGATATGTTAAGATCTTTATATCACGCCATCTACTTTCCATCTGAAGTATATGCATTGCTTCAAGATGACTTAGCAGGTCGATATCTTTCGCCTTTCGATCGGGAGGGGGATTGCAGTTGATGCTGGAAAGAGTATGTTCTGAGTTGGGGGTGCCCTATGTGTACATGGCTGGTTTTCTCGCTCGTTATCCTCACGCGTCTCTTGCACAACAAGCCGTCTGTTTTATAGTTCGGGCGCGCAAGCATGGGTTTATCGTCAACCTTCGTCTCATCCTACACATCTTCGATATTTCCTATCTAACTTATCTCAAAACGCGACACAGTCTTCATGCATGGATCAAAACGGATCCTCCGTTATGTAAGGCGGAATTTCGGCAGAGTCTCCTACGCATTTTTTTGCACACTAAAACGATCATCGCCGTCGATCCTTGGATCAATCGGTTGTGTGCAGATGCTCTCCATTCGATTAACTACATAGAATCGAGTGTATGGCAGATATTCCTTTCGATTTATGGGCCTTTGTGGACCACGTATCAATCACATAAATCCCCGTTTGCATCTCGAGTCCATGTCTTACGGTTGTTAATGATGTCTTTCAACATCCCCATTTCAATATTATCTCCTTATTTCCACCCTCTTCCTTCATTAAATTTATCGAATATTCCATGATCTATATTGGAACCCCGAGCTCAATTTCTTTTTTTTTAAAATCTCTAAAGTGACCATCCCATGATACCTATAACCCCCCCCCTGTTAGCCCTCGATCCTATATGCTTTATCGCAAAGGATTTGATGGTTTCCAAACCGAATTAATCGACCACCCCATTTTTGCCAGTTCGTCCCATGCATGTTATGAGGTATTGATGAATACTGCCCCACACGAGCTCCTAGCCCAAATCAAGCAATTTTGGGGTAGCGTATCTGAAGACTTAGTTCTCCCCGAGTTTGGAAAAGCCATATTGGTACAATGCCAGCAATATAAGGCAGGGATCGACTCAGCTATCCAACAATATAAGGTTTCTCCAATTATGGCCAGGAGATTTTCTATTTCCCATTCTTTTTCATAGATGCTACGCATCGTTCTGATAATGTTCAAAAATTAGGAGTATGGTCACTTCATCGTTTTAGTTGTCGGTCTTAAAATATGCAAAAAAGGCGATGTTATAATGATGAATTATAAATTGAAAAATTTTATTTGGTCTACTAATCGCTTCTATTTGGATTTTCCTTACTAAATTACTTCTTTTAATCTTTCGATGGGTATATCCTATCCTAATTTGAGCCAGACAATATTGAATGCATATTGAAAACCTAAATTAATATAAATCGAAAAAAGTATTAGTAATCATGAGTCAAAAATACTGTATATTTTGCAGACAACCTACATCCAAAATATTAAAACATTTTCCAATGAAGTTGAAAAATGGGAGAATTCTGAATTACCCCCACTATAAGTGTGAAAAATGTGAAGATCTTCTGGGAGATATAATCTCCTTAATGGAAAATAATCGATTTACTTCCCAAGAAGATTATGACCAATATTATGTGTCTTTATTTGAAGGTCTCAGAATAATACATGGTTCTCTTGATTTTCATCAAGAGATTTCCCAATTTGAATTTGAACTCAAAATTATTTTAAAAGAAGTAATAAAAATACAACATTCAGATATATATATCAATTTGGAAAATCCAATAAAAAATCATATAGAGAATTTAATTCGGGATTTAGGGGTACAAGATCCAAAAATATATCATCATGCTATTGAAAAAGAAGGTACTGCAAAATTCTTGATCTATCGATGTAAGGCAATTGGAAACGAGCTTGACAGGGAGATTCGAAAACCTCACTCAGATCTATCACTAGGACAACTCCAGAATCTCCTTAGCATTTATTCTTCGACATTAAAAATGATATATGATCATTTATATTAATATGGGATTAAACATGGTGAATATCAATCAGCTAATAAATGAGTATATGAGAATTTCTCAAAACAAAATAACCATAGAATATCAAGAGAAACTAAGTGAAATTCAAAAAAAACTATCTCGCGACCCAGAATATTTAGATGAGTTTTTGGAAGGAATTGAGAGTGTCTATAATCAAGAAGAATTTCCTTCCTATTCCGCCTCAATTTTTGCTAGATATATTTTTGTTGATTTTCATGGCCAAAATAATTCCATTTTGAAATCTGCTATTAAAAAGTTTATCTGGGAAAATATTCAAGGAGATTCTTTAAAAAATCAGCTCATGGGATTACATATTTTAGCCCAATGCACTCGCCTCTTTTTTTCTCAAATGAATGAACTATTATCCCTACTATTTAATAATATTTATTCTGATAATTTGGATATTATCACTTTTTCATTAATTGTTCTAGATAGGTTTGCTTCAACCTTGTTCCAGAAATTCGAGGGTCATTTTAATCGTTTACAAGAGTTGTGCTTAACTAATGAAAATGAGTATATAATCGCATACTCCATGAAAATCCTAGGTGAATGTTTTCTTCGATTTGCCCGAAATATCCGATATTTGGACTGGAGTGAAGAGATTATTGATAAGTATTTAGAGAATTATAATCGATTGAATGATGAATTTGCAAAGCAAACATTCATTGATGGTTTGCATTATGTCCTTTTTGAATCAAGGAAATATAAAAACGAATGGATTTTGATAATTATTGATCATTATAATTCTTCAGAAGATTTAAGAACTCAATCGCAATTATTGCGAATACTTAATTCCATTCCATCCTATGTTGATTTTCAAGAAAATTCAATTCAGATATACGTAGATTTCTTCACACCTTTGCTTAATAATATTTTGGAAGTACCTGAATTAGATCTTCCTCCTGAATCAATTCAATGGAATCCAAATTTTGTGCAAGATATTTTAAGTTGTGTTGAACAGACATCTTTTTATTGTCCCTTAATTGCTGAAAGGCTTCTTCCATTGTATGAAAAAATTCATTTTGAAAAAGTGGTTCCGAATATAGAAAGTTCTTTTTTTTCCAAAATTCATCAACAGGACATACATTCTATTTACATCAACTTAATTAAACATTATAAAAAATCCTTAAATTCAAAAAAGGTAATAATGTATAATCAAAAGGCAATTAGTGTAAGCATATCAGAAAAAGAGAAAGCAGAATTGGAAATTAACATTATCCAACATGAGATACCGCTGGCTATTGGAAATCGAGATATTAAGAAGGCAAAATCCAAGTTTGAGACACTTCACAAATTATTTGATTTATATAATGAAAATTTCGATGAGGTTCATAAATGCCTCCCAACTTGGACAATTATTGAAGATCTCCTATATTTAACACACGGAGAAGTAGTCGATACTACTAGAAATATTAGAAAACTTAAAGCAGATATTGAAAAATTTGGGGAACTATTCCCTAGCGGTATTTTGAAGATTCTTAATAAATGGCAAGAGATACCAGTTTCCCAACAAATGATACCTAATACTGAAAAATTGGTTGAATGCCAACTTATTTGTAAAAGCGCTCTTGATGCAATGAAAGAAATTTTGTTAGAATCCGAAGAATTAGAATCCCCAGTGCTAAAAAAAATATTGCAAGAATTTTCTGTTTCCAATCAATTAACTATTCGGGATATTGCAACTGAACGTGGATTGGTTTTAATTGAATCCTCAAGACGGAAACTAGGGCTTCAACCAATATTTACAAAAACTCCGCAATTCAACAAATTATCAAAATTTCTTTCGAATTTGAAATTGGAAGAGATGTTTTCTGATCCACTCCCTCATGAAGATCGTGGAATAAACCCTCGAATCTGTGAAGAATTGAGAAATCATTTCCCAAGCGTTGTTCTTAATGATAAATTAGTGAGAACAACTCATATTGATATATCAGTTGATAACAATATTCTGATCGAAGTAAAAAAAATTGAGAGTAATACTGCGAAGGATGAAGTTTTAGGTCAATTAATCGAAGATATGAGAATTACAAATAAGAATTTAGGTATCGCTTTGGGAATAGATCAAACGGTATCAAAAATGTTTAGCATACTTCATCAACAAGAGACACCAACTGATTACGGAATTGTCAAATGGATAATATTACAGGATCCATTCAAATGAAGAACTCAAAAACAGATTGACGCTATTTGATGATTCATCCGCAACTTACGCTCATAATTTCTGGAATTGGTGAAGACATTGGAAGATTTTGTAGCGACCATTAAAATATCGGTATGTCAAATTAATCTCAGTCATACTCAGATTTTTTTTATCCAACCAAAGATCTGATGGAAATACTTATATCTTGTTAGAGATTTGAATTTTAATAAAGAATAAGAAGTATTACTAATGAAGAACGATAAAATCCCTCCCGAAAATAAAGGTTTGTACTTAGATAGGTCTTTTCATTTTCTTGAAATGAAAAACGAAGCCTTAAAATGCTTCAATGAAAATTTATTTTTTGGAGCAATTTTTTGCATTCATTCCGCGATGACTTCATTATTAATTGTTAAATTAAGAGAATTACCCCATTTTAATAATAAAAGGAAATATTGGAGAATTTCCACATTGAATGAACTATTAAAAAAAATGGATTTTATAGATACATCATTAGTCACAGAAATTCAGAAATTTTCTGCTAAAAGAGGGGAATTAGAACATCCAAAAACTCCCCAATCAAATTTATTCGCGAATTGGGAAATTGATAATGATGTCGAAGATTCTCCAACTTTTATGATAGAAGGGATTTCTCCCTTTAATGATGGACCAAAGATTTTGGCTCAGAAAGGAATTTCATTATATTTGAAATTGGAGAAGATAATTACTCAGAATCACTGGTCACAATAAAAAAAATGAAACAATATAATTTTTATGTTTGATATAACGTAAATTTTAGAAAGAAGCGCCTAATCAAAAAATTACCGATTTTTTGTTGCACCTTGGTTTGAACAAACACAGTCCAGAGATTTACATTTAATTGTTCTGAGTTCTTTTGCATAGACCATTTTATTATTGCAATCATCGCAAATAAATAATTTATTAAGAGAAAATACCAATTCTTTAAAAATTTGAACTTCTTCGGTTGTAATTGAACTTCTATCCATATTATCATGTGAGAGCAAATTTCCCATCCATCTATGTGCTTCGATTTTTGTAAACAAATTGTCCACTCTAGATTTTAAAGGTTCGTTCAAAATTAGTCCACAAATTTGCTTTTTTATAGTGGGAAATAGATCACCAATAGTATGATCATTATTCTCCTTGTATTTAAGCGAGAATTCAAACATTTTACAGAAATCTTTTAAAATTCTCTCAAAAAGTATTCTTATCTGGTTTCCAGCAGCACTCATCAAATTATCTTCAATCAGTTTATCGATCATATCTTCCTCAGGAATAACTTTTTTAAATTGAAGTCCGCCTTCTAGATCCCATCTGATTATCTGAATTTCTAAAAATTTACTTTGTTGTCCTTTAGCTCGAATATGCCCAGAAATATAATCAAACCATATTTTATCATGGGTGGTGATGATAAGTTGTTGATTTGGAAAGTTAGATAACAATAAATCACAGTATCTAGATCGATGTTGACTATCAATAGAGGTTAAAACATCATCTAAAATAAGATACGGAAATTCATTATGAAAGGTTTTAAAATATGCCAGAAAAATACAAATTGCTAAAGAATCAAGATGTCCTTCACTTTCATATGCACGTGGATCTTGACCATTTGATGTACTAAAATCAATTAAAAGTTTCAATTTATTGTTATCAACATGATCTAAAATTATATTACAAAAATCATCCGTTGGATGAAGCATCCGATAAAATATTCGGACTTTCTCCTGAATTTCTGTAAAAATTTCTTGAATTTTTTTTCTCTCAACATCCAAAAAGTGAGTTAATAGTTTTTCTGTTAGTTTCTTTTTTGGAAGTATGATTTCTGCTTGTTTTTGTAATTCTATTAGATCTTGATAGGTTTTCTGAATTAATGGAATGGTCTTTATTAGATTAAATTTTGGATGAGATATTATCGCTGGCTCTAATTCGAGTAAATTCTTTCTTATACCTTCAATTTGAATTTTTAAAAATTTATCGAGATTATTTAAATCAGATTCAATATCTTTAAAGATATTTCCACTAGGTTTTCCAATATCCTCAATTTTCTGATCAAATACCTCAATTTTTTTTTTAACCATTTTCAATATATCCAGCTCTTTAATAGGAAATATATCTAATAAGATGATTTTACTAAGATAAGTTTGAAAATCTTGAAGCATTTTTAACAAAATGGTGATTTTTTGACTATATTCTGTTTTTTGAGCCAGTTTGACTTCTAACCTTCTAATTTCATTTGCAATATTATTATCAACTTCTGAGGTGGAAATACTTTGAGAACATACAGGGCAAATACCTTGATATTTAGATATATGTAGATGTTTTTTACATTCGATTAAGAATGATAGTCTTTGCTTTGATTCTTCCATATCTGTAATTAAAACTTTATCAAATTGAAAGAAATCATCTAAATGGGATTTAAGAGGTGATTTTTTACATAATTTTATCAATCGGATTCCTTCGGATAATTTCGACTTTGTTGCTTTTAAAAAAGAGAATTGCTGAATAATATTTGAATTGTCTGGATTTTCCTTGATTAAAGTCTTTAATCTATTGTCCAATTCTTGAAAAGAAGAAATTGAATTAACATCATTCTGTTGAAGAAATAAATTAATCCGCTGCAGGAAATCACCATCTTTGGTTTTTGGTAGATGTGTAGACAGGTATTTTTCTTTTTGAAAGAGATCGTTTTCAATATGCCTCAATTTATTATCATAGTGTTGAAATACTTTCCGAAAAGTAGTTTCTGCTTTTTTTAAATCATCCAGACCAATTAAAGATGTAATCTCATTATATCGGATAGATGGACGGGCTTCAATATATTGAATTATATGTTTTCGCCGCAAGATAAAGCGAACTAGTGCAGAATTTTTGACAAAGTTAGATAATTCTGTTGATTTGGAGCCAAAATCAACAAAGGCAGTAAGATTTCTCTCAAGAATTTCATTATTCTCAAATGTAAATTCCAGCTTGGTTTTATCTGGGGAAAATCCTAAAGTAGTAAAATGCTCTTTACGAATTTCCTGAGGTTTTCTAAATTCCAGGTCCCCGGTAAAAAAAAATTCAAAGGCTTCCACAATCGATGATTTACCAAACCCATTTTCACCTAACAAGATTAAATTTTTTTTATCAAGATTAATCCTTGTTGCAGGCACACCTCGAAAAGCGGTTATATCAATATTTTTTAATTTCACTCTCTTATTGCCCCTTCCTCGATAATACTTATTATATTTTCTTTTGAAAATTCATGGTTTGTGGTATAATATTCTCGAATTTTTTGAATAATAACTAGGGAATCAGATTCTGCTTTTTCAATTACTGAAAAATAATGTTGGATAATTTCCTCTTTTTTGCTGGACACATCAAAGAATTAGAAAAAAGCCTTTTTAAACATTTTTAATAATTAAGATACGAATAAGTAAATATTGGAGATAAATAATTTGATGATTGAAATTTTTTTAGATTTATTATAGACTATCAATTATATTGCCCCATCTACCAAGAGTAAATAATCTTTTAATTTTTGATTATCATGAGGATTAATATTTCCATTTTTTATTAGATCGATTAATTCTGGGTAGGATTTAATATGAGAAATTATTTCCTTTTTCCTTGATAATGAAAATTTATCAAAATGGTAATTGATTGCATGCAAGATATATTGATCTCTACGATCATTATCAATTAAATTATGAATAAGCTTAGTTTGCAATACTTCTGAGATGTTGTCAAAATATGGACTGAAACTATAGCTAATATCAACATAAAACTCTTCCTGCTTTGATAAATCCAAGATGATATTTTGAAAATCTCCAGGAATATAATTAATTTGCGCAATCAAATATTCAATGGGTCCCCAAGGCCAAATATTACCTGTTAAAATTTTTTTTGTCAGCTTTACTAATTCTTCTGGTAGTTCTGAAAAATGATTAGATAAGCACTTACCGACCATCCCTGCTGAATTTTCTTTTTCTGAAAGAGAAAAAAGAATTAGTTGAATTTTATTTGGCAATATGTTATAATTATTTACTATAAAATCAATTATGGGTTCGTTACTAAAATGAAGATCTAAATCAGATATTTTTTTTTCATTAACTAAACTAGCGTTCGTTTCGTCTTGATAATCATCAAAATCATCCCATTCACTATCAATATCGTGGGGATCAAAAGAAAGAGAGTAATCACTATCAAGCATCATAGTAAAAATTTTCACAATCATCTCTTTATAACCATTTTTTACAGAATTTGATCTAAAAAAGCTAAATAAAAAGGATTCATGAAAGATTGGATGAATAAATTTGACATAGGATACATTATCTTCTTTATAGATAATAAGATATTGCCCTTCTAGCATTTCTATTAACTTAGTAAAATCCAAGGGATTTGAAATATTAATCTTTGAACATAGATGGTCATATTTTGCTTCCAATACAATAGCGTTCCACTCTGCAATGGATATTAGGCAGAAAATAATTTGTCTTTCACTAGATAAATTCTCAAATATTTTACTGTAATCACTAAGAAACTCGTTTGGAGTGGAAGACAATTCTTTTTCTATTTCATCGAATTCCTTAATATTTTTCGAGAAAGCTGCAAAATTCCAAATACTTAGAGGGGAAGGAAATAATATAGGGCTATTAAATTGATCAAAGATAAAATTTCTCATTTTTCGGTTTTTCCTCCACCAACAATGCTCAATCTTTGCCCATTTTTTTAATATTTTCTTTCGTTTTGATAAATCATAAGAAGGATAATATATTTTCATTGTTTCGTAATAATTTCTTATTTTTTCTCCAAGAATTTGACTATCCTTAAATTTTTGAAAAGTTTCATCTCTGGAAGTAATTATTAGGTATGAATTTGTAGTCTTTTTAATATACGAGATTATTCTAGCAAATTTCTCTCGATCCCAACTCTTCTTTCATACTTTGTTTTTCCAAAAGGATCTTCAATATAGATGATTGAATCTTGTACATTCTTTGTTTCTAATTCTAGCAAAAATTGTCTTGAAACTCTTCTGTTTTGGACTGAATCTCCTTTAATCCAAATAGGATTTAATTTTTTTTTAATATAAAATTCTTTAAGAAATTTTACCGCTGTATAGGTTTTTCCATACTGCGGAGGCCCAATGATAAAAAGAATTTTTTCAGTTTTTAAAATGTGCTTCATTGATTTATATTCATTAGGTTTTACATAGCATTTATCTATAAATTGATACCACTTAGTTCCTGAATATCCTATTATTTCAAGAAATTCTTGTCTTTTTCCGCAATAATCTCCGTAAATTCTTAAAAAAACCCATAAAAAACATAGGGTGGGAAATACGAATTTAATTATTCCTAAAAGAGTTGATATCCATTCATTATTATTTGAAATAATATTAATTAAGTAATCTGTCATAATCCTAATAATTATTGCAGTAATAGCTATTAACGAAGATATTATTTTATTATTCTTTTTTCGATTCATTATTGTAGCCATATTTTGGACAGCTCAGTTTGTTTATTTGATCAATTATATCTTATATATTATATCTTAAAAAATTCCTAGAATCAAGCATGCTTTGTACAAGGAAGTTTTTTGGGGATTTTTTTTTCTCTTTTCAGCCTTTTTCGCATTTATTGCCGTCATATTCAGGAACATTGCAAAATGAACTATAAACAAGGAGAGGGCGATCTTTTTTTAAGGCATTTCCGATTCTGTAAGCCTTCGCTGATCTAATAAGGTAAGATGACGGAGATCACTATTGATTTTTCGATCTATGTACCTACGGTAAGTGTGTGTTTGAGTTATATGCATATCTTTGCGGAAGTTGGGTTTACCAAGAAACTTGATGCATTGTAAGATGTTCAGTTCTTGGACTTCCTGTATTCGATGAATCATGAGAGAAGTAATCCGGCGGCATCATCTTGAGATTGCTGGTTGAACCTGTTTTGTTTAATTTTATTTTTTACCCATCTAAAAATAAGACTTTCCCGTGACCTTAAATAGAAAAATGTCTTATTTTTCTTTAGAAAATTTTATTCACAACTTTTCTCGGCCGAGAACGTCCTGCTGGGACAATTATCGGGTGAAGATCTTGAACATCAAAGATTGAGAGAAAGGGTTTGCGGACCCGAGTATTTATCTTTTGTGATTTTCTTCTTCTCTTTCCTATATATAAATAAAATTGGTACTTAATACGTAGTGCTTGAATTTGGCCATAAGCATTCTATCTCTTATTTATTTTGAGAAGATAGCAAGAAATATGACTTAATCTTTAGCTTTTTGAGATTGGACCATTTCAACTTGTTAATAACTCTGAAAATTTTCCTAAGGACTTTAATAAGAGTAAGGATAATGATACATGGAAATCATGAACTCACCTAAAGTGGGATTAACAGCAATTAAATTTGAGAATATTCTAAGTTATCAGAAAGCAAGTTTTGATCGAATAAATCAACTCGGACTAATTATTGGGCCTAATAACAGCGGTAAATCCAACTTATTTCGGTTTCTAAAACAATTCCGATTTCATAAAATTGTCGATTCAAATTTATTCCGTTCTGGGAAAAAATCCACAGATTGTGGAGTAGAAATGACATTTCGGTTCAACGGAGCTAAATTGCAGGAAATTTGGCAAGCAATAGAAGAACATTTTTCCCCTGAGACACCTAAAAATATTCAGGAACATAATATCGTTTACCATGAGAATGAAATCTCATGTGGTTTTATGAAATTTTTTAAAAAAATTCAAATGAATATAAAATTTGATGGGGAAGGAAAGTCATATATCACTTATTTGGGTCCTAAGATCACACTTCACGGCTCAGGAATATTGGATGAGTCAAGAATATCTGAAAAATATAATTTTTTACATTCATCCACTTATATAAGGAAGACTACCATTAAATTTTACCTTGTTGGTATAAATGAATTTGTGAAAATCTCCCCCATAACAACCGACATGATTCAACTAAATAATATGCGAACTACTCATGATGTAGATCAATACTTAGGAAAAAAAGAAATGTGGTCTTTAGGTTTATATTTTTTTAGAGAAATATTCCAGTTTTTTGACAATATCCATCCAATTGAAGACGTTCGCCAGTTCCAAGCAAATATGGAGATGAAATTGATACACGATCCCATATCTCCCAATGGTAATAATTTTCCCCAAAAACTATTTCAATATTATAATATTCGAGAAAAGCAACCAATATTAGACAAATTAGATCTGCTTTTAAAGCAATTTTATTCGAATATTACAGAAATTGGGCAAGATCTCAGCACAGGCAAAATAATTCCGTTTGTTCGGGAACATAATAAGGAAGATCTGACAAATTTTGATTTTCTAGGTAAAGGATTGAAGGATTTGGTAATAATATTAACTCACTTATTGGAATCTGATGAAAAAAATATTCTTTTAATTGAGGAACCCGAGGGAAACTTGCATCCTAAGCTTCAAAAAATTCTTTTCAATGTAATTCAAGATTTTCTTCCAGGCAAACAAATACTAATTTCAACTCATTCCATTTTCTTTTTCAGTCAAATTCGTTCTAAAGTAAGTGTACATGAAGTTTTACGTCGTGAAGATTTTTCCACTGTAAAACGATTAGATCGTGAAGAATTTATTTTAACATCAACTCGTTTAGGAGTATCTCCAGCCGACCTTCTGACCTATGATAAATTAATTTTTGTTGAGGGTATCACCGATAAAGAAGCATTTAATAATTGGTTTTTTACTCTTGGAATGAATCCGGAAGACCTTCACATTGGATTTGTGGTGTTAAACGGAATAAAATCCTTTACCCATTATGCTGCTAGTGCCACCATGAATTTTTTACAAGATCAAGGCATGAAAATGTGGTTCATAATCGACCGAGATGAAAATTCTGATTATCAAATCCAGAAATTTAAAGAAAAATTATCCGATTTTAAAAATTCTAACCTAATTATCTTAAAACGGCGAGAATTGGAAAACTATGTTTTAAATCCAATTATACTAACACGATATTTAGTGCAGCAATTCAACTTAACTGATGTAGAAAGTAAGAAAATAGATCTAAACAAAGCAATATTTGATGCAGGGCCAGATTTAGTTCAAAAACGAGTTTTTGCTGAATTATGCAATCCAATATATTTCAATGATAAAAAAATTTTTAAAACAAAAAACCATGATGATTTTCTTAATAATTTTCAAGAACAATGTGATAATTTGATCGAAATAATTAAAAACAGAAAGGTAGAGGCAAACGATACCTTAATTAAAAATCGCGAAGCAATCAACAATTTGGTTCTTGAGGCAAAAGAAGAATCTATTTTTGAAATTGATAATGAACTACTGTCAATAATACGAGGTGCGGAAGTATTAGATATCCTATTTCATCAAGTTGGAAAAAGTTATAAGAAGAATCGGGATTTAGGAGGAATAACTAAGTTGCAAACGAAAGAAGAAATATTTAGTGAAATTAAAGAGATGTTGCAAGCAATAGTGAATTCCTGAAGCAATCTGAGAATGAAAAAAAATTTTTTTAATTGCACACCATCACTTGGTTGGAATACCATTGGAGGATTAGGCAAAAATCATAGGGATCTTCCTTCCCATTTGGTTCTTCTTCACGAGGATGTGCCATTCCTTTTCGTATTCTTAAGGATCGCTAATTGAGCTATGTTTTGCGCCCTTATAAGGAATTGGAAAAAACAACCTTCCATTGACTTTAAATAGAAAAATGTCTTTCTTTTCTTTAGAAAATTTTATTCACGACTTTCGTCGGCAGAGAACGTCCTGCTGGGATCACTATCGGGTGAAAATCGTGAACATCAAAGATTGAGAGAAAGGGTTTGCGGACCCGAGTATTTGTCTTTGGTGATTTTCTTCCTCTTTTCTTTTGCCAAAGTCATTCACAAATTAAGGCATGGTATTCGCATGGATAAAAATTGTCTCTTGGATCTAGAACATAACTATTGGACTGAATTGTATAACGAATCGCAAGCAAATCCTAAAAACTGGAAACGTAGCGTCATCAAATTAGATTTAGATAAAAGACGGGCAGAAATGATGGAAATCTGCATAAAGCAATCTATCTTCCAACCCGGAGGGCTTATTATTCCGCGCTTGAAAGATAATCTTGAAGGGGATCTTACTAATCCAAGAGGTACCAAAATGGCCCTCCATCTTGGAGAACAAATTCAAATTAGTGAAGATAAAGTCATAATCAGATACCCAGATAACAAGACAATTGAGCTTCCGTTCCTCAAACCTGAACTCGAGATACAACAGGGCTCTATGACAAGACAATATGATCAACGAATTGCGCAACACATATCTAAAACTGGGGTGCATCCTGCTATATTTTCAATAATTACTCAATTAGTTCACGAAACGATGGAGAAATATCTCCGCAAATTGGTGATAGCATTGATCAAGGAATTATTATTTGAATTGATTCCAGGAGATGAAGTGGAACTGGAAAAAGCCATTGAAATTGTTACGCAGGAAGCAGCCCTCAAATACCCGGGTCACGCCATTCCCCAGTTTCCGACCTTTATTGAAAATTTTCTCAAATTTGTGGGAGAAAACGTGTCGGGGTTTAAGTTTATCCGGTTAAAGCAATCAATCCGGTGCACCAGTGACGTGTCCAAAGAACTCGATTCGATCGATCTTCTATTTGAAGAGTGGAATCAAAAATCTATTAAAAAAAATAAAATTTAGTCTACAATTGCTTCAAGTGATTGGGATGGCACAGGTGTTTAAAGTACCGTTTTGGATATCAATCTTCACATAAAGAAAACCACCATACGAACGTTTTCCAATCCATGCTTTTCACCTAATTCTCCAAAATCTCTAAGAAGATCTAACCAATTGCTATCTGCGTAATGATCTATATAGAATTGGCGGGACACAAATTCTTTTTTGAATACTCTATTTCCATCATGGATTTCAAGATTTTCATCAAAATTCATTTGAGAAGGAATCTTCAAATTCCAAGAATGATCATCTCTTTTATAGATTAGTTGGTTATCAATTAATTCATATTCCACAATCAAATATTCATCTTCATCACTTTTTTCCCAATCTATTGCGGCATATTCTTTTGCAGAAAGAAATGTTGCGCCCCCAGCATCAGATCCCCATTTTTCATAATCAGCAAGAAATTCTTCTGAAGCGAAATCAGGGATTCCTCGATTATATGCAATTGGTTCGATTGTATGATATCTCATTCCAAAAAAAATACTATACATTTCATAATTTTGTAGAGTTCTTTTGTACAGATATTCGATACCAACCCATTTACCATTTTTTTTTACTTCAAAATATCCTGAAATTCCGATACTCATTTTATCATTTCCTCCCGATTCTTAGATCTTCTCTCTAAAATGAATTAATATTAAAAACTTATTGAATCGAAGGGATCACACGTAATACTTCCTCAAATCCCATTTCTAGGTAAATTACACCAAAAATGGCTTCAACAAGTGTACCTTTCTCATGAATGATCTTTTTTGAATTGTTCGGGGCAGTCGTTCCCTCGTGAACTCTTTTAATACGGTGTTCAAAGAGTTGCCAACGATCACAAATAACTGCTAGATGATCGTTTTTGACGATTTTTTCTCGCTTTTGAGTTAAATCTCCGATTTTGGATAGAGAAGAGCCCTCGATCCAAGGGATTTCTGGCTTACTTTTTTCCGATGGAGTCACATTCTCCCATTCTAAAAATTGGTGTCTGCATTAAAAAATGGGTATGCTTATTTATAGCTATTTTATTGGAAAAAACATATTTTTCCATATTTGAAGGTTCCCAAGGTATTAACTTGGATATTTTTTTTTAAGATATTTCCGATTTTCTAATCTTTGAATGGAGAGGCTTTGCAAAGATTCATGGCTGAAAATTCAACGCCCGACTCGCCGTCTCAAAAGAATCGATATAGAGATGATTAGTTTTCTTTAGAATCAGGAGAAAGAGAGGATTAATCACAAAATAGCCTAAATATAACCCGCATTGTTCCGCGTAAT
This sequence comes from Candidatus Lokiarchaeum ossiferum, assembly GCA_025839675.1. Taxonomy (GTDB): domain Archaea; phylum Asgardarchaeota; class Lokiarchaeia; order Sigyniarchaeales; family Promethearchaeaceae; genus Lokiarchaeum; species Lokiarchaeum ossiferum. The sequence continues at coordinate 5,742,490 of CP104013.1, read as the reverse complement.
TGAGGAACTTGCCGAGAAGGGAAGGATCCATCGGAGCAAAGAAGACCACAGTCCGTTGATCTTGGATCTCGTAAAACCGCCCTTCTATATAATACTTGCGGGAAGAATCCATATAAAAAGCCAAATCATAATATATCCAATCGCCGAAAGCCGAAGAATCGGGCAGAGTAATAGAATATTTCTCAATTTCATCCATTCGCGATTGAATTTTCGGATCCCTTTCTTTTGCCATCGACCGCATTTCATGATAAGAGCGACCAAACTCGGCTTTAAATCGGTGAAGACGATCTTGTTGAACAGCGTATTCTAACGTTTCTATCCGGAGCGCCGAAAAATTTACCCGAGGGGTAATAGGTAATCGCCCAACCGTAATTTTGGGACGCAGGGTTTTTTGGAAATTGAAGGTAGGATGAGTATCTCCTTTCCAGGTGAGTCGATAGTGGCGAACTTCGGAAAAATCGGTTACAGTATCCGACACCCGTTTTAGCATTTCCTTTTCCGCTCTTTCATCCCCGGAAGCGATATTGAGTGAAAAAAATTGCATATACGGTTTCAAATTTACAATCTGTTCTATGCTTCCTGGTTGGGATCGATCGTCGAGCAGAAATTGAACTTTGGTTTTCATTTGGAGTAACTCCCAATATTTTTCTGGTGGTATCCATTGGGTGTCTGTTTTCTCTGTGATGTATCCCATGCGAATTCAATTCCAAAGAAGGGTTAGTTGTAATTCCCTAAGAAGTTTTGCTATTAGAAAGGAATCATGGGAATCTTGGGTAATACTAAGGGGGATAGAAAATGAAAAGAAAAAATTTAACCTGAAAAAGGTACTTTAGGTAGGGGAGCATGCGGATGATGACATTGGCAAAATGGGTGAGAATATGCCCGCCTGCGGGTTTGACGGTGGATTTAGTATTGAGGGTGGTGGAGAGTAAAATCCGAGTATGATGCTTGGCTTGCAAGCGTTTCAAACCGGCACACATGGCATTCAAGCCTTCGAAAGCCTTGGGACGCAATTGGGGGGAAGCGGTGTCGGTGCGGGGGATCACGGCTTCTTCTTCAAAAAACTTGGTGAGGCCTGACACCACGATCATATCAATGGGAGTATCAGCCACTTTATCTAAATTTTCGGCCACGGTTTCAACCATGTTGGACCAATTGAACGCCCGTGACACTAAGATGGTGGAGAGAATCGTTTGGGCCGCCACCCCGTGATGAATGGCTAATTGCGACAAATGATATGGATTGAAGCGGTTGGCCCCATCAACATACAAGATTTTCTGGGTCGTCTCGGGGTGTGTCTGATGGAGACGAACGGTGGCCTCTAAGGCAATCTGTTGGAGAATTTGGGCATTAATTTTCGGATTCCCGATGAGTAAGGTCACTAAATCCCGCGTTAATCCCCCATGCAGCAGAGTGTCAAGGGGGAGAAGGCCTGTCGAAAGGGGAGGTTCACTACAAATTTGATGAAGCACATCGGTTCCGGTTTGCATGGGTGAGGAGGAGAAGGAAGACTATTCCCATAAAAACACTCTCGGTGGTGACTTTATTATTTTTGGGAAAAAATATCTTGAAATATAAATTTCATTTTAGCTTCAATTAGGTAAAGAATTATCTGTTCTGTAAATTCTTCTGGATTAAAAAGATTAAATTTAATGTCTTCAATTACTAAAGCCATCATTTAACAAAACTCATTTAAAATTTTAGCGGATAATCAACCACATAAAAAAGGAAAAAATTTTTTAATATCGTAGACTTGAACAACCTATAGGATAAGTTTCCTACTCCGATTTTTGAATAATTATTCTAAAATAAGGTTTTAAAATGAACGAAAAAAATAAAAAGATTCTGGGTGGATTTATATTAGTTTGTATCTTTGGATTCACCGGATATGGCATTTATGCTTCAGTCACGGATACGGTATTCCTTTCTTTCGGAAATAAATGGATTTATACCGATTCCCAAGGGCGAGAAGTTGAAGTTTTAACCACCCCTGAACGAATCATTTCCATGGCCCCATCAATAACCGAAATTCTTTTCGCAATAGGTGCAAATGATATCTTAGTTGGACGCACGGATTTCTGCAATTATCCCAATGAAGCACTCGATATTGAGAGCATTGGAGGATTTTCAACACCGGACTTAGAAAAATTAGTTTCTTTAGCGCCAGATTTAATTATATCTCCCACTTTTAATGCAGAATCAACTGCAACATTAGAAGCATTGAATTTAACAATAGTTATTGTGGAACCAGGAAGTACAATCATGAATGTGATCAATTCAATTAGAGACATTGGAAAACTTTCAGGCTACACGAAGGAAGGAAATGATTTCGCGGATCAGTTAACTGATTCTTATAATCTTATTGTAGATAAAACATCAACTATAAGTGCCACCGATAAAATGACATGTTATTTTGAAATTTGGGAATCCCCTATGGTTGTAGGAAATGAATCTTTTCTAAATGATATGATTGATAAAGCCGGAGGGATAAATATCTTCGCAGATATTAACGAAGAATATCCCATGGTGAGTAATGAAAATATTATAAGTGGTAATCCCGATGCAATCTTCATTACGGAACATTCAGCCCCTTTTTATTCCCAAATCATAAGTAACCGAACAGGATACAGTTCAATTAATGCAATAAAAAACAATCGAATTTATTCGGTCAATGATGATATCTTTTTACGGGGGGGTCCAAGAATTATCCAAGCGTTAGAAAATATGACAAAATATTTATATCCAAACTTGCTATAAATCTTGCTATTCGGGAAATAAACTATAAAAATACAATTTGAAGCGAAAGGATGTATATGAAAAAATCGATGCAAATAATTACCTTACAGGTGTTAATTTTTTTATTAATCTTTAGCGTTTTCATGTCATGCACATTAGGAAGCGTAAAAATACCTTTAAGCCATAGTATTGCAATACTTCTCAATGAAATTGGGATCCAAACAGGTCAGTCTTTCACACAAGTGGAGCAAGTAATTATTTTACAATTACGCCTTCCTCGAATATTGATGGCAGTCATCGTTGGAGCCATGTTGAGTATGGCTGGAGTAATATCCCAGATTGTTTTCCGAAATCCAATAGCAGATCCTTACGTCATTGGTATTTCTTCCGCCGCGGGATTTGGTGCAGCCCTCGTCATTGTGTTTGAACTCTTCTTCTTCAGACAATTTACAATTCCATTATTTTCATTTATTTTTGCAATTGGAGCAGTATTTTTAATATACATGATTGCAAGAAGTAAATCATCCATTCACATTTATTCGTTATTGCTTTCAGGAATTGCCCTATCATATATTTTTTCTGCCTTGATTAGTTTCATTCTATTTCTATCCGAAGATAAATCTCACATGATACTTTCAATATTACTTGGAAAACTATGGGGAATCACATGGGTGGAAGTCAAAATTGCTGGATTACTGCTCATTCCTTTTACAACAATCCTTATTTTTTATGGATTAGATATGAATCTCCTTTTGATGGGAGATAGTTCCGCTCAAACTATGGGTGTGAACGTAAAAAGATCTAAAAGTATTGTATTGTTATGTATGACTATGTTTACTGCAACTGCAGTAGCATTTTGTGGTTCCATTGGATTTATTGGATTAATTGTACCCCATATAACCCGGTTAATATTTGGAAGCGATAATCGGAAAATTATTCCAATTTCGGGAATTGTGGGAGCAATATTATTAATTTGGGCGGATGTATTAGCAAGAATCTTGATTTCACCGCAAGAAATCCCGGTTGGAGTTTTCACTTCTCTTATGGGAGGACCCTTCTTCATATATTTGGTGATTAAAAAAAAACGATCAAATAAGTAAACGGAGAAAATTGAAAATGCCATCCATCAAAGTTAATGATATTCATTTTTCCTATAATATGGAACCAATTCTTGAAAATATTTCCCTTTCATTTGGAAAAGGTAATTTGTACGGAATACTCGGTCCAAATGGTTGTGGAAAGACAACATTCTTGAATATTGTTGGGAGATTATTAAAACAAAATTATGGGGACATACTTGTAAATGAAATTAGTTTAGAACAGATGTCAATCAAGGAAATCGCAAAAAACCTAGCTTATGTTCAACAAAAATCGGAAACCTTGGATTTCAACTTTACAGTCGAAGAAATTGTACTCATGGGGAGATACTCGTATATAGATCGTTTTTCTCGTGAAAGTGAAGAGGATCATAAAATAGTAAATGATATACTTAAAGATTTGAATTTGGAAGAATTAAGAGACAGAGAATATAATAAACTTAGTGGTGGAGAGCAACAAAAGGTAATGATTGCAAGAGCCATAGCTCAACAAACCAAAATAATATTACTGGATGAACCAACATCCCACTTAGATATCAATTACAAATTGGAATTCATGGAACTTTTCCAAAAATTTGTTCAAAAGGGGATTCTTATTTTAATCGTTCTCCACGACCTTAATTTGGCGGCGCAATTTTGTGATAAAATTATTTTGCTTAATAATGGTAAAATCCATGCTTTTGGAGATGTAACAGAAACGATCACAGAGCAAAATGTTAAAGAAGTTTATAACGTGGATGTTATAATTGAAAGTAACCCAATCACGCAATCAACATACGTTATACCGATTAGTAACTATCTCAATTCAAAATTCAAAATCAAACAAGTCCCCGATGAAAAAAAAATACACATCATCGCTGGAGGCGGAACCGCGATCAATTTCTTATCCTTGATATCAAATGTGAATACTTCCATTGGAGTTCTTCATGTACTAGATGATGATCATACGATGGCAGAAAAAATGCAAATAAAAACCATTTCTGAAGCCCCATTTTCCCCTATTTCCAGTAAAACACTAAAATTATTAGAAACTGCAATCCATCAATCCAATATAGTGATTCTTGCCAATGTTCCATTTGGTAACGCAAATTTAGTAAATCTCCAAGTTTTAGATCAATTCTCGGGGAAAATAATCATTATTGAGGAAACCCCCATCGAAGACCGTGATTTTACTGACGGAAAAGCTACAGAATTATATCACCGCATTTCGCAAAAAAAAGATGTGTATAAAACATCTTCGATTGAAGAAATGTTAAAAATTAAGGAGCGCCTTTTGCATAATTGAGGAGAACTACTAAAATGGATAGAAAGCAATCAGACTTACCAATAATACCAAATCACGCTTCCCATGGAGGAGAAGTCTATTCTCAAAACCTAAATAACAAAAAAATCCTCGATTTCAGTGTCAACGTCAACCATCTTTTTAAAAAATCAATTGTCGACATGGATCTTAAAGACTTACTTGAAACCATTGATCTTTATCCCGATTCCAATTCAACTCGCCTTAAGGAATTATTGATCAAAATTTCAAATAATGCATTTACCCAGAATCAAATAATTGTGGGAAATGGAGCCATGGACCTAATTACGGTTTTTTCCGATGCTTTCTTTACAAAAAATGATGAAATAATCGTGGTCCAACCAACCTTTACAGAATACGAATGGGCCATTACAAAAAACCAAGCAAAAATCATAAATATTTTTCGATTACCTGAGAATGATTTTAAGTTACCAATGGCAGAAATATTTGAATTTCTGTCTCAGTCTCCAAAAGCAATCTTCATTTGCAACCCAAATAATCCAAATGGGAGTTTGGATGCCCATAATGACATTAAAAACATCCTAAAGCAAGCGTTGAATTCGGAAACATTGGTGTTCCTCGATGAAGCATTCATAGAATTCGTTGAAAAAACACCTCGAACAAACGAAATGTTAGAGCAGTGTCCCAATCTCTTCATATGTAGAAGTTTTACAAAATTTTATGGAATTCCAGGCCTTAGAATCGGTTATGGACTAGGAAGCCAACAAATGATTTCTAAAATGAAATCCTATCAAAACCTATGGTCTGTTAATACTGTTGCCCAAGAACTTATGGGAAGATTGATTGGAAACACTCATCTCCAAGAATTATCTCGAGAATATTATACCAAGGAACGTAAGTTTATGTTCGATGAAATAAACTCATTATATGGATTCAAGCCATACCCTTCAAACGCTAATTTTTTACTTGTAAATCTCGAAAATCTTGGGATGAACAGTGCAGATGTAAAAACTCGATTGGTAGAATCAAATATCCTCATAAGAGATTGTGCAACCCTCAAGGGCTTAAATGATAAATTCATTAGAATTGCGATTAAGGATCATGAGAGCAATTTGAAGATAATACAAGAGTTTAAAAAGATCGTCAATTCTGGAGGGATGCACCCCAAAGGGATCGATTTAATAAACCAAGCATTGGCTTTAAAACATAGAAAAGGAAAAGATCTGAGTTGTCCGTATTTTCCATGTCATAAACAGCTAGAAGATTGCACTTTTTGCTATTGTCCCTTTTATCCTTGCCATAATCCAATCAGTGGAGGAAACTTCATAACCTCTCAAAAAACTGGAAAAAAAATATGGAATTGTGCAGATTGTATTTTATCCCATAAAGCGAGTAATGTAGACATTATTCTAACTGAGCTAATCAATCTTAAGAGTTCCTTCCAAGAAATAACACACATGCAATTGATGGAAATCCATAAAAAAATAATTGACCAAGATGAAGCATATCATGACCGCTAAATTTTTAATGATTCAAGGAACCACATCGGATTCTGGGAAAACCACATTGGTTATGGCATTGTGCCGTATCTTCGCAGATATGGGGTATAAGGTGGCACCATTCAAATCACAAAACATGTCCTTAAACTCCTTTGTAAATAAGGAAGGTTTTGAAATTGCACGATCGCAAGTTTTGCAAGCTCAAGCAGCCCGAATCGAACCTCAACCAGCCCATAATCCAGTCTTACTAAAACCCAAAGGGAATAATACATCTCAAATTATCTTAATGGGCAAACCTTTCGCGGATTACAAAGTACGTGAATATTACCCTATATATATTCCTAAATTAATACCCCATATTAAAAAATCATTGGAAAAATTAAGTCAGACCAATGATGTTGTAATCATTGAAGGCGCGGGGTCCCCAGCAGAAATAAATTTAGCAGATCATGAGATTGCAAATATGTTTGTGGCAAAATTGGTAAAATCACCAGTAGTAATTGTGGGGGATATTGATAAAGGGGGAGTTTTTGCATCGATCTATGGAACGGTTGAGTTAGTTAAGGAGGATGAGAAACCATTAATTAAGGCGTATATCGTCAACAAATTTCGGGGAGATGAAAGTTTATTGACATCAGGGTTGGTAATGTTAAGTGAAAAACTCAATATGCCTTGTTTGGGAGTACTTCCTTACATTAATGATCTCTATCTTCCCGCGGAAGATTCTCTTGATATTAAAGAAACTCGAAAATTACGAAATATTAATATTGGGGTTATTCGACTACCAAAAATTTCTAATTTCACAGATTTTGAACCTTTTTTGGCAGAAAATGATGTATCCTTAGAGTATTGTATCAAACCACATCAGTTGAAAAATAAAGATTTGATTATTATTCCTGGAACAAAAAATACTATTTCAGATTTGAATTGGATGAAAGAAAATGGATTTTTCGACGAAGTATCTCTCTTAGAAAAACAAGGAGCAATTATACTGGGGATTTGTGGTGGTTTTCAAATGTTGGGGCAAAAAATCATTGATAAAGGAATTGAAGAAAATCTTATTAAAGAATACAATGGATTAGGTTTGCTTCCTACCACAGCAGAGTTTAAGGATTATGATAAAATCACACACCAAATAAGTGCCAAAGTCATAAATATTCCAAATTTAGAAGGGCAAATTATTAAAGGTTATGAAATTCACATGGGAATTATTAAAAATGGTCCAAATCTTAAAACGTTTCTAGAATATGAAGATAAAAATCTTTTAAAGAAGAATTATTCCTTGGGCATTTATAATGAATCCATGAGTACTTTCGGAACTTTTCTCCATGGAATTTGGGAAAATGATCTTTTTAGAAAGGAATTTCTATCTTTTGTGGCTTCTCACCACAATAAACAATTCGTAGAAACAAAAACCTCCCATAACGAAATCGTGGAACAGAACATCGACAAAGTTGCTACGATTGTACGCAAGCATTTAGATTTACAAGAATTATGTAAAATCGTTGGATTAGAAATGGGAAATAAAGAAAAGTGATAAATTATGGAATTATTACTGATTCAAGATGTATATATTACATTTATTAGTTTAACGGCAATATGGGCAATTATTATTGATTTGATCATAGGAGATCCGAACTTTAAATTCCATCCTGTCATGCTAATTGGAAAATCAATTTCCTTTTTCAAGTCCAAATTACGTACTGGGAATCAAAAAAGGGATAAATTGAATGGAATCTTACTCATTTTCATCGTAATTTTGATTTTTTGCTCAATATCTATTGGGATCCAAATTGGAGTCTGGAAATTCTGGAATTTCCAAAATATCGATCCAAACTATGCTCCCAAATTCTGGGAGTTAGGTATTATTACTTTTCTTCTGGGATTTCTCCTGAAATGGACCTTTGCCATTAAAAATCTGGGTGATGTCACCAAACCGATTCAAAATTTCTTAGAAAATGATGCCCTTGAACAAGCCCAAGAAAAATTATCATGGATCGTGCGTCGAAATACAAAAATATTAGATGAGCAACATATTATATCAGCATCCGTTGAAGTGATTGCAGAAAGTTCTACCGATGCTGTAACCAGTGTTTTCTGGTTTTATTTCATGGGAGGTTTACTAGGATTTATACTCAGTATTCTTACGAATGGCTCATTTTTCCTTTTTTTACCAATCGGATTTGCCTATTTGTATCGAATCATTAACACGGGAGATAGCGTTGTTGGATATAAGGATGAAGAAAATATCAATATTGGATGGTTCTCAGCCAAATCCGACGATGTTGCGAATTTTATTCCCACAAGATTAACGGTATTGTGCATGTTTATTATCGGATTTTTAATGAAATTAAATATAAGTAACGCGAAATTTATTCTCAAGCGAGATGCACGCACGTTAGAGAGTATGAATGCAGGATGGACAATGGGCTTGATGGCAGGATTGCTAGATGTTCAACTAGAAAAACCGGGCTCATATATTTTGGGAGATAAAAATCGAGACCTTAAACCAGCAGATATATTCCTTTCATATAAATGCACGCGACTATCGATGTTATTATTTATCATTCTCTTCGGCTTGATTTCACTATTAATCATTTGGGGGTTATCACTTTATGCTAATTAAACACGCGAAAACAAATATTGAAGGAATTTCTTATACTTGGACTGAATCAGAAATCATTATTCGCTCAACATTAGATCTTCATGGATTAAGTAACGCAGCATTAAATGGAGGGAATTTAATAACCCGTGAAATTGTAAATAATTACGTTCCCAAATCCTATACTTTAGAAGAATTTAACTCGACTTTTGACAATCTTCAGAAAAGACACAACTTATCAGATAATAGTGTTGTTTTTTTGACTGCTGTAAAAATGAAAAACGCTGCAATAGAAAAAGTATCTCTCGGACCAATAGAAATGTTGCTAATTGTTACCGCGGGAACCACAAATGCAGCATCACCTCAAGATGGGATGAACAACTACTTTTCCCTTCAAGAGGATTTAAGGAATCATGAGTATAATCCTAAACACAACACAATAAACACCATTGTGATTTTTGATTGTGATTTTCCACCCCACCTTTATTCCAATTTATTTATTTTGCTAACTGAAGCAAAAACGGTTGTGCTACGAGAGGGAAAGATTTCAACTCAAGAAGGACATTGCGCCACCGGCACCACCACAGATGCGATAGGTGTTTTTACTACTGGACGTTTGCATAAAGTTAATTGGTCTGGTTTAAGTACCGAATTTGGAAAGCTCGTTTCCAAAGCATATATGCGAAATTTGAAATTGTCTTTAATAAAAGGAGGATATATTGATGATTCTTAAGGATATTCAAATGGTCTTTGGATTTTTAACCCGAATTCCTGTCAAGGTCCATTTTTCCTCCTTCGATCAAATTGCCAAGAAAATGTGGCTATTTCCCTTTGTTGGATTTTGTCTCGGACTCTTTGTGGGTGTCATAGGATTTCTACTCAATTTGATTTTACCGCCCTTATTAACAGGATTTTTGTGTTTAGGAATTCTCATTGGGATTACGGGAGCTCATCACACAGATGGGTTGTTTGATTTTGGCGATGGACTCATGGTAATGGGCACCCCAGAGAAAAAAATCAAAGTGATGCATGATGTCGCCATTGGAGCAGGAGGCTTATCTTTAGGGATAATTATAGTAGTCTCAACCGGAATTGCCCTAGGCTCTATTGATCAAAATTTGATTGTCCTACTCTGTATTACTGAAATCATGGCAAAATATGCCCTTCAAGTAAGTTGTACTTTTGGAAAAAATGCCCACACCACCACAGCAAGTAAATTCATAGAATTAAATAATTATAAATATTTTCTCTACTCCACCTTGCTTTCCGTTCTATTGATCATAGCGGCCCTCTTAGGAATCAATTCGATATTATTTATTATCGTAGGAATATTTCCTATCACTAATACTATAGCGCTATTATCCATCTCTGAAATACTAATTTTTTTAGGAGGAGCATTACTCACAACATATGGTGTTCTTTTCATTCTAAATAAGATTTCAAACAAGCATTTTGGGGGGTTAACAGGAGATTGCTTAGGGGCAATCCATGAAATAATCCGTTTAGCAAACCTAATTACCATAATCATTATTCAAACACTAGTTACAACATGAGCACGATATTAAATGGAAAAAATCGATTGCATAATTATGGCAGGTGGGAAAGCCTCAAGATTTGATTTCAATCAGATTGATCAAGCCATCAAAGAAAAACCACTCATCCAAGTAAAGAAAACGCGATTAATCGATGTGATCATCAAAGTTGCATTAAATTCCGAAAGTCTTGCTAAAATCTATATTGCGACCTCTCCACACACTCCCAAAACATACCAATATTTAAAATCACAAAATAATCCTAAAATTGAAATCCTAAGCACACCGGGCAAAGATTTTCATTCAGATTTGAAATTTATTATTGAGACTTACAATCTCTCGAATGTATTAATTTTAACTGCGGACTTACCGACAATTCACCCTTCCTTCTTGAATTCAATAGTTCAAAAATTTTTTGAGGAAAAGAAACCCGCATTGGCAGTAATGATGGATTGGGAACGAGCCATAAAAAATAGTACTATTCCAACGGATAGAAATAATGCATTTATTGATAAATATGGAAACAAACTATTCTCAATCGGCATAAACATATTAAATGGTAAATTAATCCGAGAATCCTTTATTGATCAGATAGAGTATATCACTGAAAATGTGGATTTGCTGCTCAATATTAATACCGCAGATGATTATTACCGATATGTATCTTTCTTAGATGAAAAAAAAAAGGTTGATGATTACCCATGAACATTTTTTTAATTCGCCATACTAAAGTTGATCTTAAGGAATCCACATGTTATGGAATTTCGGATGTTCCTCTTGCAAGTTCTTTTGAAAATGAAGTGAAATTTGTTAAAAAGCATTTGGCCAATATAAAAAATGTTGTGTATTATTCTAGCCCTTCCCATAGATGTCTTAAATTGGTTAACCAATTAACAAAAGACCAACCAATCGTGGATGCAAGACTTTGTGAAATGAATTTTGGAGATTGGGAGATGATCCCTTGGAAAGATTTGGAAAAAATCAAAGCGTTCAGAAATTGGGCAGACAATTTTGTTGAAGTTCAAACACCCAATGGAGAATCTTACCTTCAATTATATGCTCGATCAGTTGAATTTTGGGAAAAAATTAGTAAAGAAACACAAAAAAACATAGTAGTGATTGCCCATGGAGGTTCAATTCGCTCGATATTGGCTTATTTGAACAAAATTCATTTAAAAGATTCCTTCAAGTTTCAGATTGATTTTCATTCGATAACTAAAATTGAAGTTCAAAAGGATTCAGAAGGAAAAATAGACTATAAAATTGCCTATACTAATAAAATAACTTAAATAATTTTAAAAAATTGATAGAAGAAAGAAAAATATTTCATTTTAAAGAATCGATTGTGTCAATTGTGGGGCTTGTTTCAATCCAACAATGATGGATTCCTTTTTAATTTTCCAATAAATGAAATAGACAGGCAAAATTGACAAAGCACTTAATCCCATTATCAAAACCATAAATAAATCGGCAAAATTGCCACCACTTTCTGAATAATCGGTGAAATAATAAATTATAAACCCGATATAGAATAGTAGAGATGAAAATCCTCCATATCCAGAAATTAATGAGGAATAAATTTTATGTGTAGGTTGGATTTCATAGAGTTCCGATTGAGTGCTGGATTCGGGTAATTTAAATTGAAGGACCCCTAAATCTTCTAACACCCAGCTTACTATCCAGAGTCCCGATGCAATCGGAATAATTAATGAAAGCATTTTTCCAAGAACGACTGGATGAAAACGAGGATCTATCCCACGGAATATCCACTCATCAATAGTAACTTGAGTGATGAAATTTTCGGGTAACAAAATCCCTACATTGATCAATGCATCTACCAAGCCTAAGGTCAACAAAAAAAGTTGGAATAATCGCACGTACATAACTTTTGGTTCCATGATATTATCTTGTTGGGGCAAATAGGCAAAGGAGTGCTGTTTTTGAAATTTCATCTTAATTTTTAAGAAAATAGGGGCGATCACTTTTACTGCAAAAAACAAAAATGCAACGGAAACAAACAAAGGCCACACTAACAAGAGAAGCAATGAAGTGACTTTTTCTGAGAGATGCCAAAATGCAACAGGGTCTCCTGAGGAATTAACAGTCATTACAATACAATAGACTAACCAAAGACCATATCCCACTAAACCGAATATGTATGTGAATTTGAATTTCATAATTTTCAATCCTATAACAAACATATTCGATGTTGACCTATAAGAAAATTTTAGTGCAGTTGAATTGCAATTCACTGAAGAGGAGGATAATTCCAAATTAAAAATGTCAAAAAATGTGTACTTTAAGAAAAAAAAAGATTTTTACAATAGGTAAAACAAATAAAACACAAAAAATGCAAAAGTGGGAATAAACCCAGTGATTATTAGCCCCAATCTAATTTTTTTATATGTTTTAACTTGCTCTGGTTCAATATATGTTGTTTTTACCACACTTACAATATTTTGTAGAAAATTAGGAGTATTAAAGAGGGGACTACCACTTAAAATTTCGTTTTGGCTTCCCGTATGAGGATCTGTAACTCGAATCCCTATAAATAGTACATAGATGATGACCATAAAATTCAAGGCAAACAAGAGATTTGTAGAAAAGAAAGATAAGGAAAAAGCATCATTGAGTGGTTCTGAAGAGTATATTAAGTAAGTAGCATATGCAACGGCGAAAGGAATGAAAAGAAGTGTAACGGCAACAAATTTATGATATTTTGTTGACATTACGATTTGGTTATTAAAATCCCGACTGATCTTTCTTTTTCGGTCAAATTCACAATTCTCTTCATCAATTGCTATTTTTTCAATCTTTTGAACAGAAGAGGGATATTTTTCACCTTTAATTGAGAAAAGAATGTTGTTTAAAGCGATTAAATGTATATTGACTTCATCGGTTTTTTTTTTTATTTGCAACTTAATTGGTTTTTTTTCGATATTTTGGAGAACTAAATAAGAAGCATTCCTTTGAGGAAAAAACTGAATATCAAATTTGATGCAATCCTCAATTAAAAAATTACGAGAATATAAAGTAATGTTAAAACGTTGGATGCGCAATCTTATTTTCCCCGTTTCAGCAGAAAATATGAGTACCTTTGTGATTTTCCAAAATAAAAGTCCAATAAAACTACCTACCAAACAGAAAATTAGCAAGGTGGGAAGCCACGGTAATTCTACGAGTACATCTGAGGAGTCATCCACAAGAAAAATAATTGAAAAAATCCCGAAAATAATTAAACCCAAATAGAAAAGAGGTTGCAAATCGGATTTCATGGAAATGGAATAACTCTGGTCTTGAGAATTAATTTTGGGACTATTCTTTTCCATAACTTGTGAGTGATCTGGAGAGCTATGCGAATTTACAGGAATTTTTGTCATATTTCTTAAATCTTCAAAGATTTATAATTGAAATGAGATGAAATCGCATTAATACTTTATGGTTGAGCCAAGGAAAAAAATGGATTGATATGTCTACACCCATTGAAGTTAATAACGGTAACGCCTTGATCTTCCATAAGGTGAAATGGCAGAGAATAAAGTAAAAGCCCCAATCAATCGAAATCGATCGAGGAATACTTCAAACATCATTCGTTTCCCATAAAAATTTTCTCCCTCTGTTGGAAAAAACCAATTTTGAAAGAATTGTTTTTCACTAAGAGAATGGTTTTATGGTAAAATAGAGCATCACTTATGAATTATGCCTAAAAAATTGACAAAAACGGCAATTAAGTTAATTTAAAGATGGATAAGTGCCTGAGATGGCAAGTGTATAGCTACAATCTTTTTCGATTTTTAGAAAATATTTATTATAACAAGGGAGAAGTGAGAGTTAAGAATTAAATAATTTCTGCTTATTTTTTAAGAGGATGGATATTTTTAAATTCTTATTAAATTTATCAGAAAAAATCGGAATTTCATGATTAAAATGAAAAAGATAAAAATAAAAACAATTTTACTCTCGTTATCAATAATATGCGTCTTTTCCTTTGGAGGAGGAGCACAATTATTGAAAATTTCAAATAATTTTGATGAGGTTGATTTAAACCCAATTACTTTAAAACCCAAATCAAGCATCACTCATTTACCGATCTATATTACTGAGAATTCTCCTTCGAATTGGACAAATTTTGCAGATAAAACGGGAAGTGGTATTTATGGAGATCCCTATATAATTAGGGATTTTGAAATTGATTGTTTAGGTGCTGGAAATGGAATTTTAATTTCGAATTCAAGAGTTTATGCTGAAATAATCAACTGCACTATAATTAATTGCGGTTTAGAATCGGGAAATGGAGGTATTCGTTTGTATAATAGTACGAATATATTGATCAATAATTGTACCACATCTTCAAACGATGAACACGGAATCATATTGGATGATTCGCATAATAACACTATCGTAGATAATATTGTAGAAACAAATAGCTATCATGGGATTAGCCTAAGAAATTCCAATAATAACAGCATTGAAAGAAATAATGTCGATGCAAATCAAATTTATGGGATAACCTTAGATAATTCGCACAGTAACTCCATAAATAGAAATAATGTCTCAAATACAATTTCAGATCATGGAATCTATATCAATAATTCAGAGAACAATACCATTACTGAAAACAAAGTCAATGCAAACCATGCTTCTGGGATTTATTTATTCATTTCGGACAATAATAACGTTTCTGGTAATACTGCGAATGAAAATCTATTTGATAATGGTATACGATTATATCATTCTAATAAAAATAATATTTCAAATAATATATTTAATCAAAATGAGGATGGGATTTATGCTGAAAGTTCAGATAATAACATTATCTCAAATAATTCCATAAATAGTAACAGTGAAAATGGAATCTATCTCTATAATTCAGATTATAATGATATATTAGAAAATACCGTATTTAATCAATCTCTATATGGAATTCGATTATATAGCGGATTAAATAACACTTTATTTGAAAACACAATTATTAATAATACTTTAAGCGGATTACGTCTATATAATTCCAACATTAGTATAGTATCTGCAAATATTTTGAGAGATAATAATGAAAATGGTATGATTTTTGAAATTTCCAATAATAACACCGTTTATGATAATAGTATTGAATGTAATCTTTTAGATGGTCTTAGATTAACCTCGTCTGTTAACAACTCTATTTCTGACAATGTTATAAATAATAATTCATACGGAGTTTATCTTTCTTCATCCAATAATACATCGATCTATATGAATAATGTTGGCCATAATGACAATGCAGGATTATATGTTCATGAATCTGATGAAAATAATATTTCCACCAATGTTTTCGAATTTAATAACATAATAGGTATCTCACTATTTGATTCTCATAATAATTCTATACTTGAGAATGAAGCATCTACTAATCAAAATAAGGGTATTTTTCTTTTCCTATCCGATGATAATGAAATTATTGGGAATGACATTAGCAATAATTTGGATCTTATTAGTACAACGACTATTATAGAGGGGGATGGGATATTTCTTTCACAATCACATAGAAATAAAATAATTAACAATAATTTAGAGGATCATGATGGAAGTGGAATTTCGCTTTTCGATTCAGATAAAAACAATATTTCGGACAACATTGCAACTTTAGGGAACGTTGGTATAATTTTATATAATTCTGATTTTACCGATTTAATTGGAAATGAGGTCAATTCCAATAAATATTCAGGCATAATGATCTATTTATCTCTCAATATTTCGGTTAATGGTAATTTACTTGATAAAAATGGGGGGGATGGAATATATATCTATCAATCAAAAAATTGTACTATTTCTAACAATACTTTGAGCAATCATTCACAAAATGGTATTTATATCTTATACGGAGAGAATAATACATTCACTATGAATACAATAGAAAATTCCATGGAATTTGGGATTCGATTAATTTCCAGCGGTCACAACACATTTTCCGAAAACATTTTAGAAAATTGTGGTTTTTATGTTGGTAGTTCAGTGAATAATTCTATATTCCAATCAAATTTAGTTAATAACAATCCCTTGCTCTATTATGAAAATCAAGAACAAATTTTACTAAATGGGTTAGTCAATAGTGCAGGACAAATTATTTTGATTAATTGTGATCGCTTCATAATTACTAACTACAGTTTTACTAATTGTTCAATAGGAATTGCATTAACAAATACAAACCATTCCCTTATTATTAATAATATTTTATCTGATATGAGTAATCAAGGAATTTTATTAACAGATTCGAATAATAATAAAATTAATGCAAATATACTTCAAAACAACAATAAAACAGGAGTCTCTATACTACTCGATTCATCGGAAAATGTAATATGGATGAATAATTTTGTGGGAAATGGTGAGACTCAAGCTATAGATGATGGGACAAATAATCATTGGGATAATGGAAATTATGGAAATTATTGGGATGATTATTATGTACGGTATTATAACGTCACACAAAAAGTTGGAGATGTGTGGGGAATATCCTATGCAATTTCTGGAACATCTGGAGATGTTGATAACTATCCCCTAATATCTGGTATATATCCTGATAAACCTATTATAATCACCGTAAATCAAGAAATAAATACCCAGAATGTGGTAATCCAATGGAATGAAGTTCAAAATATTTCAAAATACAATGTATACATTAATGGAATTTTCACTCTAACGACTCAACTGACAAGTGCATTACTCTCTTTGGGATCTGACGGCAATTATTCAATTACCGTAACTTCTGAAAGTGTTTTAACTGAATCGAGTTTTTCTGCACCGGTGATAATCACAGTTAAGCTTTTACCAGAGATACCTCTTTTGATTACAGAAAGTCAACATATTTTCACAAGTTCTTTAGAAATCTCATGGAATCCAGTTGAAGGTGCATTGTGGTATCTGATTTATGTTGATGGAATCCTGAATGATACGACCTCTGATCTTTCTATTGAAATCAGTTTCGATCATGATGGGGAGTTTTATGTCTACATAAAGGCTGTAAATGAAAATGGATATTCTGTCGAATCTGATAGCATTTACATTCTTGTAGGTTCCACTTCTCCTGACGAAGATTCCCTTGCGTCTTGGTTTAACAACCCCGGAACATGGCTTGGAGCGGGAGGAATGCTAATCGCAATTGCAGCAATGGTGCTTATGATGAGTAAAATGAAGAATAAATAACAATATAGTACTTTTTTCTTCAAATTTACTTGAATAAAATAAGAATTAAGAATCATTTTTTTTCATACTTTTTTTCCAAGTGTCATAATATTTGAGTTTGAAAAAAAAATGAATCAATTATTTGGATTGATATAAAAAAACTATTTAGTTCTTGATATACATATAAAATCAATTGTGATCTTTGAATTGCGTGTCAAAAGAGAACCCTTTTCTCATGATAAAACAAAAAAAGGAACTACAAAAGCAGCATTACCGAAAAAAGCAATTAATAGTGATATCGTCTTGATCTTCCGTAAGGTGCAAGAGCGGAGAATATAGTAAAAGCACCAATCAATCTGAATCGATCCAAGAATATTTCAAACTTCATTCGGTCTTTAGAGTAATTTTCCCTATCTGTTGGAAAAAACCAATTTTGAAAGAATTCTTTTTCACTCAAGAATCCAATTAATAGGAAGAGACCTCCAATAGCAAGTCATGATATCGATTTTATTTTCCGATATTTGTGAGACAATGCGTTTTCTGTTAAACTGATTAATGTCACACTACCTAGAAACAAGATAAAGATCAATAAAATATATTTACTTTGCACTAAATCAAACCTTGTAAATGCTTCTAAATCCGCGGCATGAGTTAATAATTGAATATCAAACACTGCGGGAATAATAATGGTCACTAAAAACAGCATGATACCTCCAATATGCCTCAATTTGTGTTTGTTAAAGTGAATTGATCGTTTCTCAGTTCTAGTGTTTTCTAGAATTATGGTACTATATTCTACTTCTTCCCGAGCTTTATTCATAAATAGTTAGATTTGGAATAGAAATAAAAATTTTCTATGCCAAATTAAGGAAATTGCTAATTTTGAGACCAATTTACTAATTTTGTTTGCTGCAACTCCAAAATATAAAAAAAAAACTCCATCTTCAATTTTTTCAACCTATTAATTCAAAAGATGGATAGCGATCTTATTACATTAATTTTTAACTAAACCGATTCAATGTTAAAGGTGTAAATTTTTAGATATTCGGTGTTTCTCTCTTGATAAAATAGGAAGATGTATTTTTTTTCCAAGAATTATAATATTTGTATTTGAAAAAAAAAAATAATGAAATATTAGGATAAATGTAAAATAATTTAATTTTTGATATAAGAATCTATATATCCACAGAAGTGTAAATACCTATCATGTCATCCAATGTAAAGGAAGATGATTCCCATGGGATCATCTACACTGATGGATCAAAATCTCCTGTGGATTTTGATAAATTGACGCGATTTAACCTCATCATGGGAATCTTGCATTTTGTACAAGCCTCTCTCATGCTCATCATGGGTTTTACTATCGATAATCTGAAAAATTTTCAAGCTTCTATCTATATTTTGGAAGTCGAATACCCCAATTTTGTGCTTTCGGAAGATGTGTTTTGGACACTGAAAAGCGTAGGCCCAATTGTCGCATCCTTTCTGTTTTTCTCCGCCATTGCCCATTTCTTATTAGCTGGACCAATGAAGAAATTTTACAAAAAAAATTTAGCTAAACGTATGAATCCACTTCGATGGTTTGAATATGCGATCTCAAGTTCCATTATGATTTTCTTCATCGCAGTTTTATTCGGTGTAAAGGAATTTTGGATTTTGTTTCTCATATTCATGTTAAACGCCTTGATGAATCTCTTTGGCCATACAATGGAATTACATAATCAATACACCAAAAAAACCAATTGGACCAGTTATATTTATGGTTGGATTGCGGGAATTATTCCATGGATCGTAATCACAGCAGTATTTTATAGTGCCATGCAAGTCGATGGAGTTCCATGGTTTGTTCCATATATCTATGGATTTGAAATCGCTCTGTTTATGTCATTTGCCTTCAATATGCTTTTGCAATATCTTAAAGTCGGTCCCTGGAAAGACTATGTATTCGGAGAACGAGTTTATATTATATTGAGTTTAGTGGCGAAAACGTTATTGGCCTGGTTTGTTTTTGCAGGAGTGTTACAACCTGGCGAAACTGGAATGTAAAATGTGTGTGAACTTAACACGAGTTCTCCGATATTCTTTTTTTTTTTGTTTATATATAAAAAACTAATCCAATCCTGAAAGACCTCTCAATTATCTAGTAATAATCCTTAAGCTTCAAATTTTTCGTTCTTTTTTTAGAACTTTAAAAATTAAAGAAAATAAATAACCATAAGGTACTATAAGGAGATAATTTCCCTTCCAACCTTCTTATTGATCTGATGGGATTCTTTTTTTGTGAATATTTAATTAATCTAAACTAGAGAATGGAGATTAAACAAATAGAAAGTTATAGTTATGGATTGTCAGTTGAAGAAATTGCCCATGTAGGAGTTCATTTAGTGGAAAAAAATGAACGATTGATCAATGTGTTAAAAATCATGGATACGAAGCAAATTTCTGCAGTAGTAGTTGAAGATATAAATAATTTAACTGAATATTACATCATTTCTCATACGGATATCATTCGATTTCTTGTAAAACAACGGAACCATTTAGATTTTTATGGTTTACTGGCAGGAGGAAAAAATTTATTACACGATACTCGAGCGAAAGAAATTATGAGAGGCCCAATCGATATAATGCGGATGGGAACTCCAATAGATGAATTAATTGGTAAATTACAACAAACAGGGTTTAAAAGAGCCATTTTGGGAAATGTTAAACGACAACCCATCGGTGTGATTTCCACAAAAGATCTTATCGAATGGAACTCGATTCTTCTTCCGCCAGGAACCCCCTATTTAGTATGTGTCATGGAAATTGATACTGGACTTGTTTTAGGGAGACATTTTTTACAAGAAGATGTCACAGCGGGTTTTGTCACCATATTAGGAGGATCGTTATCAGCAATATCGATCTTAACCAACGAAATATTAAAACAATCGGGAAATATTCGGCTGATTGAAAAGGATCGTTTTGTGATAATGTTAGAAACCCATGGGACTTTAACAGCGTTTGTCGTGGCAGATCGATCTTCAATTACCCTAAGAAGAAAATTACAGAATTTTTTGCGCAATTTTCGACATAAATATGCCAAAGAGATTATAAAAAGACAAGAAAGCAATGGTTTCGCTCCGGTGAGTGTCTTCAATATAAGGGAACTCGCAGAAATCTTTAGGTAGCCATGATCTGTATTAAAAAATAGATTTAATCTATTCATCCTCTAGGAAAGATCTCACCTTCGATCTTTTCCTTCTGGTTGGAAATGGCTTTTTAAAAACATGGATATTTTTTTATACACACAATCTCCTATTCACAATCTTGTTTCATTATATAAAAATGGTCCGAAAATATTTTGTTAGCCTAAATTTTAATCACATCCTATTAATGTTCATTGGATTAGCGATTTTACTTATGATCCTAATAATAATTGACAGTAAGCAAAAAAAATAATAAATAATAAATAAAACTGGGGGAGAAGCATACTCCATCGCTTATATAGCTGTGACGAGAATAATTAATTAGCATCAAGTGAAGATGGTTGTAATTCTTGATGTATCAATAACGTAAAACAACAAAATATAAGTCAAGTTACTAGCGGTCACCGATTTTTTCAACACAAAGTCATTTTTCTCAGATGATGCTGCCCAAGAGGGAGACATTCTAAGAAATCTTGAGGATGAAAAATAACTCAGAAATAAAACTCCTGAAAATGAACATTTCTACCTTCTTGTCATCAGATTTCTCGGAAAATAATAGACCTCCCATTATCGGGTTGCAGCGGGAACCCTATTCTTTGAGAAATCTAAAATTGAAATTCCTACAATGGAAGGTAAAAATCAGTCCATTTTTGACCCAAGTCGCTTGACGGTAATCAAAAAAAAAGCGTAAGATCTTACTTTGTGTTATTAATTTTAGTTCTTCCTTAATTTCACAGTCAATATTTAAAATTTGAAAAACTAATAGTTAAAACATATTTAGAAATTTCCATCAAACAGATTATGTTTGAATGTAATAAATTAAAAGGGGTTTATAGTAGTGGCTCGAATAAAAAAATGGAATCAATTTAATAAAATACTTGTAGTTCTTCTCATTTTATTTTCCTTAATCACTTCATATTCTAATGAGAGCAACTCTATGGATAATAAATTCAACTTAGATGATGATTTAGTGGATAAATCAACAAATCAGGACAATTTTCAAGTGAAAGATGATGATATCTTAAGGGAATTTTTAGGAAACCCTGAAACAAGTTTTGAAAATGACTATGTGATGGAAAATGTCGCCACGTTTGATGTTCTTGAAGCAATTCAAAGTACAGCTGAGAAATCTCGTTTAGACATTTCCACAGAAAACTTCACGATTGGAATTCCCGAAAATTGGAATATAAATTCACACACTATGAATATTGACGCAATTGCTCAAGAATGGAACATCACTCGAGATGGGAGTATAGAGGCATCATCCATGGAAAGAGAATGGGATTTTTCTGCATCTCAATATGTTTCTGACGATTCATGGGGATTCCGTGGTGATTATTCAAATGAGCTCGGAATTATTAGTACAGCTGATAATGGAGTTATCAATCCATATATACCAAGAGACGCCTTGGCAGTGTGGTCACAAGAAGATATCACAAAACCAGATCCAGAAGCAGAAATTCATGAAACGGAACTTATATCAACAGGTAATTCAGAATTTGCATTATATAATCAATTTAATGAGGAACCAAGTTGGGGTGATGAGTTGATTGGAATATCAGGAAGTAATTGGGAAAGGGACTTTGATAATCCATATGGAGGAGACAAGAAAGCTTCAAATCGAAGACTTGAATATAATGATGTGGACGAATCATTGCAAGCATATATACATGCGGGAAGTAGTTTACTTACTTTAGGTAACCCCTCGATAGGCTGGAATGTTGTTTTTCCAGAACTAACTGCTCCAGATTTTATCCCTAAAAAATATGAGTTTATCACATATTGGAAAGTAGAAGCATTAAGTTTCGAAGCTTCAGACAATTTGAGTATAATAGCCAGAATTGATGGTCAATATATTGATGGAAGAACAGACACGAATGGGGTAAGTTATCCAAATGCCACTGCAACGACCTTAGAAAATTCACTAGCAAATATTGGAGAACCGCTAGGTCATGATTATGTAGTCAGAATTTTTGATATTACTGAGCTTATTGATTCTCAAAAATCGAATCATACTTTAGATTTTGGGATTTGGTTTGAAAATATCAATGATACAAGTGATGAAGTTCAAGTGTCGTTTGGCGGGGTTTTTATAAGAGCAATTGAGGAAGATCAATATGATATTGGAAATTTAGAATTTGAATGCGAGATTAATTTTGATAATACCTTTCAAATGCGAAATTGGTATTTATTTTCAGTATTTGCTAATAATTCTGGGAGTGAAATATTTGTCCCATTAGGATTCATTGATGATATATTTACAGCACCGCAAGAATCAAAAAATTTACAATATAATTTATCAACTCGCCACAAATCAATCCTAAATTCTGACCAATTTATATTTCATTTAGGGATTTTAAATTTGGGAGGGGAGAGACCTCACACTTGGGATTTTTCGGTATCCTTTGATGATATTTTTTTGGAGGTCATTTATAATCAACCAAATTTAACAAAGGTAGGATTGCAACGGTGGAATGGCACAAGTTGGATAAACCAAACAGAATTTGGCATTGATTCTAAAGTTCCACTAGAAAATAACAACCTTACCATGGCTTTTAACATCACTAACCCATTATATGCATCAAGTTTTCTTGAGTTTGAAGATAACCTAATTATTTCAAGGAATCAATCAAATAACGCATCGGCAACCTACATCATTCCGAGTTTTTCAGAAATTGCACCTGAACGGATTCTTTGGAATGTCTCGTACGA
Source organism: Candidatus Lokiarchaeum ossiferum (assembly GCA_025839675.1). Classification (GTDB taxonomy): domain Archaea; phylum Asgardarchaeota; class Lokiarchaeia; order Sigyniarchaeales; family Promethearchaeaceae; genus Lokiarchaeum; species Lokiarchaeum ossiferum. The sequence goes on along the minus strand of CP104013.1, from coordinate 5,718,705 downwards.
TAATGCAAATACTTTCGATCAACTAATCAATCATGAGTATGAGAATTTCAATCCCAGAGGTTACAACTTTACGGTAGTGGATTTACCTGCTTATGATGGATTGGGAGAAAATTCAACAGATTGGCTTTGGACGGGAGGTGTTGATCCGACAGGGGTAACACCAGAATATGCCAAGGGATTTTCAACAAATGGTAGTCAAAACAACCCAAATAGTCAAAATTTGACTATAGCTGAGGCAACAGAAAAATTGAATGATTTTAATTATATCAACGGGACGTGGATTCTTACATATTCTTCAAAAAATTGTTTGGCCGATGTATTTCTCATTCATGATGATGCCCCCGAAAACACAAGATTTTATGATCAAAATTCTACAATTCTTCAGGTAAACCAATCAAATATTGAAGAAGTTGAAGGAAATTATAACATCACAATATTTGATGCATCAAATGAAATAATCCCTCAATTTCCCGCATACTTTCCACATATATCAGGCAATTTAACAGACTCATCTTGGATTATTAACGATACTGGAGTCGGAGAATATTCAATTTATGCAATATGGAACAATACAGAAGGTGGTCAAACAACACAATTGGGGATTGCCAGAGGTACTTTTGAAGTATGGCGTTCCTTAAATGCCAATATTACTCAAAAAATGAACGAATTGAATTCTGGAGATGTAGGCAATTTCTATTTAAACATATCTCATGAAAAAGGACTTCCAATTTCGGGGGCTGAGAATTATTTGAATATATTTTGGTCAGATTCTGAAAATTTGTGGGGGATTGATTGGCCTCCAAATCAATACTTGATAGGAGAAGTTTACGAAAATTCCAGTTTTGGATCTGAAGGGAATTATACCCTTGAATTCAAAACGAGATCTGTCCCTATTGGAAATTATGATATATTTATTGAAGTAACATATCCATTTTATGACGAAGTTAAATTATATTCAATAATTAAAATATCTGGATATCCTATGAGTATGAATATTATTTCTGGGGCATTTAATACTGATATATATACAGGATTGATCCATTCTAATAATTTGCCGAGGGTTGATGACAATCAAAAGAGTACAATTGAAGTTAATGTGACCAATTCTTCCAATGGAGCACCATTATCAAATGGACAACTAACGGGGAAATTTAATGGGACAGATAATATTTTTTATGGTGTAGATATCTACCAGCAAACTCAAAAGGAATCAGATAGAGGTCTTTATTATATAAATCTTAATGCCTATGGCTTAAATACTACATCTCGAATGGATACTTTTAATTATACCCTATCTCTTACCATTTCTTTAGATGGATACAATAGTACTTACATCGAATTCTCAACGGCGATTCTCCCTATTGCAACTCAATTAGTGAGTAATACCTTGGAACCTTTATACGAAGAATCGAAAGTAGATATTTATGCAACATTTGACAATATAAACCAAATAGAAAGCCCATTGCCATTAAGTGGGGGGGATTTATCGTGGAAAATACAAAATGAAAGTTTTGAAATGCTTGCTTATGGAAACTTGACAAATTTGCTTTCAGGAGTGTATGCTTCTTCAATTGATTTTACCGAAGATGGATTTCATTTAGAACCAGGCATATATATACTAGAAATAACAGCAAATCTGATAAATTGTGAAAATGCATCTTGGATTCAATCAAATTTCCAAATATTGGAGAAAAAGGAGTCTCAAATAAACATCCTACTCACAGAATCACTCCAAATTGGAAAAATAATGGATTTAGTTGTTAATTTATCATATATATTAAATAGTTCCCCGATTTTCGATGCAGAAATACAAATTATCTTGAACTTTGATGGATTCGAATCCCTCCAAATTTTTAAAACAACTGATGGATTTGGTATGATTTCATATTCGCAGATGATATCAAGTGAATATGCTGAAACAACACTGGATGTTCATGTTATTTATCTCGGAACTCCATATATTCAAAATTCATCCTATGCAGACTTAAACAATTTCATAAAGGGAAAAAATTCAGTCAACTTAAGCATAGAATTAGATGCAGACTCTATGCTGAGGGTAGGATATCAGGTAATATTATCGGGAAATTTGTCAATTAGTTCATATGAAGACTATATTGACATTTATTTAACTGTAGCTGCTTGGGTAGATGGGGATAATCAAAACTTAGTTTTTATTCAACAAATTTATGTTAATGAAGATGGAGTGTATGAATATCTTACCCCAGCCATTCCTGATGGGTATCAAAATATTACTTTTTTTATTGATTATGCAGGAACTGCGATAAATGGCTATGCAAGTGCAAGTATAGTTGATCAAGTAATCCTTATGAAATGGGAAACTTCATTTGAAATTACAAATTTGAAATCGATGTACCGAATTGGAGAAGAATTTGATTTAAACATTTTAGCCAAATATTTAGATTCTTCATGTAACTTTTCATTTTATACTGAATCAATTTTCATAATCTATGAATATGAAGGAATGGATCCCATTATTCGGCAAGCTTGGTTCGGTTTTTCAGGTATTATTGTCATAGATTATGAAATACCTCAAGATTGTGGCGATTGGCTAAATATTACCTTAAATTTCCAAGGAAACTCGACAATTCAAAGTTTCATGATAGTCTATACAATTGATATTTGGGATAAGTGGGATGTTAATTTCGAAATTGTGAATATCCAAGAGGATCTTAGACATGGGGCAATAACCGATTACAACATCCAAGCATTATTCACAAATTCATCTAGTGTCGAGACATTGAATGGTCTGGAAACAACGATAATCATCTATTTTGCAGGTTCTTCGATCTATTTAACCGATACCATAATCATTAATTCATCGATCTACATTTCCTATGAAATTCCATTTGATGATGGTGGGGATTGGATGAATATTAGCATTAGCTTTTCGGGAACTTCTAAAATATCAAGTTTTCAAAAAGTAATTAGCTATTCGATATTACCAAGATTAAAAACGACCTTAATTCTATTGGACACTAAAGTTAAAGAGGATTTTTCGGGAGATTTTACATTTTCGGTCAAACTTATTGATGAAAATGGAAAAGAACTTCAAGGTCAAACGATTCGATTTATTTTAAGAAATTCTATTGGAGAATCCATTTCTGATACGACTGCTAGCACTAACGCTGAAGGAATTGCAACTACAACAATAGTAGTAGATTCAGTAGGTAGTTTCACAATAGTACCGATATTTGAGGCGAGCAGTATTTATGAAACTACAAACCTTAACGCTAATCAAGATAATTTATACAATGTGAGAGTTATCAACACTTGGATCATAATTTGGGATAATGTTCTCCCTATTTCTATTAGTTTGGTTAGTCTTATAGTTTTAAGTATGGTAACATATCGAGGAATTTATGTTCCGAAACGAAACAAACGTCGACTTCAAATGATTGAAATTCATCGACAATTTGCAGATATTGAAAATATCCAATATATGTTGATAATACATAAACAAAATGGATTATCTTTATTTTCGCAAAGCTTTTCAAATATTCCAATAGATGCCAATTTAATTAGTGGATTTTTGTCCGCAATTTCTTCTTTTGGAAAGGAAATTGGATCAAATTTGAAGCCAGAAATGAATTTAGAAAGTAACTCAACACCCATGGATGGGAATCAAGGATTGGAAGAACTTTCATACCAGCAATTTAAAATTGTGGTAAAAGATGGGGAATTTATTCGGACAGCCGTTTTACTTCTAAAATCTCCAGGTGAATCTATGAAAAAGAGCGTTCAGAAATTCAATCAAAAACTTGAAGATACCCATAAGGAGATTTTTAATAATTGGATCGGGGAAGAAATTCCAAGAGAACCCATTATGAAAATTGTGGAAGAAATGCTGCATGTGGATTTACTATATCCCCATAATCTGATCTTATCCAAAGTGCCCGGATTTTTAAAGTCTTATGGAAAGAAATCAGTGCAATCATTGATTGTTAAAGAAGCTAAAGTGAATTTTGATTGCAGCTTTAAAGTTCGGGACATGATTATAGCCTTAGCCGCGTACGGTAAAAAAGAGATCACTACTTTTAATTCAATCCACGAGTTAAGAGCGGAAGGAGTTGTGTTTGCTGTTAATCCACGGACAAAAGCCTTAGCTGAAAAATTTAAACCTTTTATCCAACAACTTTCAAAGGAAGAACGATTGGTTTTAAAAACAATAGAAGAAGGAATTAAAAATCAAAAAGACTTAGAAAATAAAACAAAAATTTTGGTTGTAATTCCATCCATATTGAGGTTACAACAACTGGAATTGATTGATGAACACTTAAATTTAACTGAAAATGGGGAAATAATAGTCACCTTAATCAATATGATTCCAGATCTTTAATTCTATTTTTTTATGTCTATTAATTAAGTCTTTTCGCAGGTCTCTTGACTTCATTCAGTGCACCCGAATTCCCAATAAGTAATTTTTTTTGTTAGTATTTTTGGGGCGGTGTAATTTATTTCACAAAATTACTCACGCAGATTTTTTGTATTACATTTCTATTGTAAATTAGGACATAGAAAAAAAATTAGGAAAAATACTTGTAGAAAATGAGCAGTGTCTATTTAATTTGAGCCCCACAATAAGCACATATCTTACTAGTAGGATCTCAATCAATTCTCCACATCCAGAACAAAGTTTTTTAGCTTGCCCTGAAAAATTTTGATTTGATGATGTCTCACTAATTGGTTCAGTATTTTGGTTTTGGGGAGACGCGTTTTGTTTCTGATTATGCAGATTATTTGCCGTTTGCCGAATTGCCCCAGATAAAAAAGCAGCACAAAAGACTTGGAAGCAGAACCCACTCATAAATTTGGTGATCTCACCGATAGACAAACTTCATCAAAACTTGTTCACACGTAAATCAATTCTGCCCAATCAATGGTAACTTTTTTCCAGAATAGTCAAGATAGAAAAATAAAAAACTGAGATAAAATTCATATACTTAGTTTTTCCCAATATTCTTAGTAATAATAATGATTCAAAAAACCGTGAAAATAACCAATAAGGGAATGATCTCGATTCCAGCTAGTCTACGCAAGAAATTTCACTTTAATGATGGAGATCATGTTATAATTAATGAAAATGAAGATGGGACAATGCGAATCACACCTATAATCCCACTCCAGGAATTGAAAAAACAATCGGCAACAGTAGAAGAATTTAAAAAAATTTACTTAAAATCTAAGCGGGAAGAATTAGACTTGGAGTTCTAAGATGGTCTTTCATTGTTTGGATGCAGGCGTCCTTTCTCTTTATTTCTTACAAAACACTCCAAAAGAGTTCAGTTTATTAATGGAGCTAATCAAAACAAATCCCGCTAACACATTCATTGCTAAAGAAATCCTTCTTGAAGTGTTTAAACACTTGTGTGTGTTAAAAGGGCACAATTATGCCGAATCTGTGTTGCAATCATTTTATCGAGCATTTGATATCAACTTTGTGGATTTATCTCATGAGTTAATTGTTCAAGCAGGAAGGTTGAAATGTCAGCATCGAGCCAAATTATCTTACAATGATTGTATTGCAATTGCTATCGCTCTGCAAAAGAAAGCCACATTTCACACTACAGAAAAAATCCTACCAAAAATCCCCCACTTACATGTAAAGTCCTATTTGTTTTAAAAAATCTGATGATGATTTTACAAAAAACGTTTTTCAATGAGATTTCATTCCAAATTCTTTTTCTTATTTCCCAAAAATCTCTGCTACTTGGTTGTTAGAAGAAAATTAGTTCTCTTTGAGATATTAGGGCTCTAATAATAAATAATTTAATATTCTTAAATTTAAAAATCAATTATGCCAAAGCAAAACCCAAAGCATAGTCAAAAACATCTTGTCCGCTATGCCCGAAATAAAATTATAAAAAAAAGCAAAGGGACCCCAAAGAAGAGAGAAATTCTTGCCCAAACTCTAAAATTCTCCCCCAAATTGCCTTCGTCTTCTAAAATGGCATACGCAAAAAGGAAGTATGAATATATTCTATTTAATTTAGAACATCAAATCATGGCATGGGCAGACCAATACCCATTAGGAAATGATTATAATGTATTGAATACATTAGGATGTTTGTTATATAGTCAAAAACAATGGAATGCCAATATATTACAGCATTCTTCGGATATAAATTCCACTACTCGCTTGGAACCGATAGAATTAGATCTATTTGAGAACATCTTAAAAATTATCCCCGAACTTATCCAAATGTCTGATTGTAGAGGATTTTCAACATTAAATTTATGTTTGGCATGTATTTATGATTCTGCATCTTTTTGGACAGTGGAAAATGGAAAAACAGGATATTTAGACTATATCAAACAATTCGTCCCTACTTCATTAACCGAAAATGATTTATCAGAAATTAATACACTATTTCAAGAAAACAATAGCAAAAGCGTTTTTGATGAAAATGATAATTGAAATCAAATAAATCAATTTAGAAATATAGTTCGCATCATTAATTTTAACAAATTGGAGAAACTGAAAACAATTTGAAGAATTGAGGTGCATCGTAAAAGGATTTTCAAGAAATAAAAATGGAGTAAAAAAATAAAAAGATTACAATTTGAGTTACTTCTTCTTTTTGTTGGAAGGGAAGTGTTGTTCGGCATGATTTTCTCGCAGGGCTTCTTCGACATCGATTTTTTCCGCCGATTCAATTAAATCATAAGTGGAAATCATTTCCAAAATGGTCATAACCTTCTTCCCATGCTTGTATTGATTATTGGCATCATCGAGGTTTCGCCAGCAGAATGGACATTCGGTTAACATGATATCAGCACCGACCGCATCCCCTTCATCCATCCGTAAGTGGGCGGTTTTAATACTGAATTCAGGATATTGCCCTCGCACACCACCACCGGCCCCACAACAGAAGGAATCCATCTTGATTCGATACATTTCATTAAAGGTCACTCCGGGGAGGGCTTTGATGATGCGTCGTGGGACTTCAAACCATTCATGTTCGATTTTTCCCGCGGCGCGCATATCCATCATTAAATTCGTAGATTCTTCAATCAATCTTTCCTTGAACCAGGAGCCATAATGTCGCCCGGTGTGGCATGGATCATGATAGGTCACGGTTTTGCCCGTCAATTCTGGATGTTCCTTGAACTTGATTTTTTCTTGACGAACCAATTCAGAAATCAATTCCATCGCATGAATTGTTTTGAAGGTGTTAGCCTTGCCAGTCCATTTAGGATAGTCAATGGTAAAGGTTCGATAGCATCCGGCACAACTGAAGATTAAGATTTCAAAATCCTTGAAAATTTTCAAGTTATTTTCCATAGTGCGTTTGCCTTCATCGATCAATCCCGTTCGGAAGAAGGGGGATCCACAACAGGATTCTTCATCCAAAATGGTGATATCATACCCAATTTTTTGAAGCAGTTTCACCGTGGCGACTGCAATATTCGTTTGGCGATAGCTGGCAGTACATCCAACATAGTAGCCAATTTTGGTTTTTTTATCAATAATAGAATCGAAAACTCCCGCATCCTTTGCCCATTTGGTGCGTTCGTCTTTCACTGCCCCATATGGATTGTTCTTAACCTCACTGTTCTTTGCCATAATTCCATGAACAGGTAAAGGTTTAGTTCCGGCTTCAATCACTGCAGCCCGAAGAGCTTCAATAACATCTACGGTGCGCACATTGTTCTCACATTGAGCCCCACACATTCCACAGGTGATACATGGGAAAGCCACATCAGCAATCTCTTGCCCATGTTCTTTCAAATCCAAGTCCCCTTCTAATACGGAACGTGCAATCCAAATTTTACCCGCATTCCAGAAGGCTTCCCATCCGAATTCAATTCCTGCAGGACAGGCTTGAACCATCCCTTCGTAAAAGGTTTTATCTCCTTGTACTCCAGTATGCTCTCCAATTCCTTCGCGATCAGGTTCACCCGAATAGGCAAATCGACAGGCTTTACAGTGGATACATTTGTAAATATCATTACGTAATTCTTTTAATCGTTGCATCTTTTTTTCATCTCCTGGTGCCTTATGGCAACATTAATCTCCCTGGGTGCATAATATAATGCGGATCAAACATTTCCTTCACTTTGCGGAGGTATTTTAAATAAGTTCCCGCTTTGGAATAGGTCATTGGGGCATGTATATATGGATCTGGTCGGTAATTGATCCAACCTTTGGTTAAACAATATTCGGTGGTTTCCCGATTCATGTCTTGTACCCGTTGGAAATCTTCCGGTTTGGCACTATCGAAACATACAATAGGCATACAGATCGCTTGTCGACAGCGTTCGATGGAAGCAATCCACATGACTTCTGGGAAGCCATATTTCTTCAAAACGCCGTTATAATATTCCGCAAAATCGGCACATTCGTTCCATGGAGTATACCATGTAATGAAGAGGAACCCAGCTTCCCATTGACTGTAAGGAATAGCAATCTTGTTGGGTTTTTTCATCCGAGATTCGATTTGTTTTGGATGTAATTTCCATTCTCGGATTGCTTCTGGTTCGCGTGCGCGATTTTTTTTGAAGTCTTCTGCATACTCGTCAATGGTCTTACAGACAAAATCTAACTCTTCTTGGGTATTAGCCCAAATCTCCCAATTCATCCACCATCGTGGTACTCCAATTTTCTCAAAGAACTTATAATCGTTTGGGATTTTATCTTTTGGGAAGCGAGTCATCACAAGAGGGTAGTTGCCGCCTTGTACCATCACCGTATTATGTGCAATTCCGAATTCGAGTTTACCAATTTCAAGAGTTAAGTCTTGCATGTCATGAGAATTACCCATAGCCCATGCCTTAACAGTTTTAAAATGAGGGTGAGGGAAAATTTTCACAACACCTTTGGTGACCACACCCATGGTCCCTTGGGAACCCATTAGGGTGGAAAATAATTCTGGACCTAAGCCCCAACGATAGAAGGGTTTCGCACCATTTAAAGCCATAGAACCGTAATTTAAAATATCCCCATTAGGCACACAGACTTCAGCACCCATGAAAACTTCTCCTTGAGGACCCATAGAACTGGTGACTAACGAGAATCCTCGGTCGATTCCATCCCCTAACACCGTAGCGGCAGGAGGAGCACCGTCAGCGACTGGAGGAATGTATTTGGGATGGTACTTTTTCATATACGCCCATAATTCTCCGTTGGTCACACCGGGTTCAATAATCGCATAACGATTATCTTCATCAATTTCGATGATGCGGTTCATACGACCTAAATCAAGTACAACGCCACCCGGTTTAATGACTGGACAAGCAAACCCACCCGACAATCCCGCAGACAATGGTGAGACTGGAATTCGTCGTTCGGAACACCAGATCAAAATTTTGCGGACTTCTTCGGTATATCGTGGACGAACAATACAATCTCCAATTTGTGACTCCAACCCCATAACACTCTTGGACAGATAACTGGCACAAATGGCTGCGTTGGCGGAGACATAGGTCTTCCCAACGATAGATTCGAAATGTTCGACATCTTTCTTTTCACAATTATTATATTCCATAACTAATTTACCTCGAGAGAGGAAAATTTTTGTGTGGCAAAACGTTCCCACGCAAAAATTTATACTAATTCAAGTTCTGACTTTGGGGATTTTTAAGACTTTATTTTCCATTTTCCAGTATTATTGTGAAAAGCGAAAGAAATGCGACATTGGAGTGGTGGGTTCGGAAAACTTTTGGTTTCCGAGTGATCATATTCTGACATTTCGGAATGTAGGAAAGGATATTTTATAAAATCAGTTAAAAATTAGACTTTTTGTATTGCTAATAATAATCAAATATTAAGATTCAATGAAAAAATACCATAAATTTAATTTTATGGCGTTGTTGAGAACACTTGCGCTAAGTTCAAAATCCAAAAAGATTCACCCTTATTTATTAAGAATATAGGAGGGTTAACAGTAATAATTACGATTATACTACTTCTAATTCTCAGTGAAAAATCTGATTTAAATACAAGTAAAATTGAATTTTTCATTTCCAATTATGGAATTAATAAAAAAAAATATGATTTACTGATTAAATAAGACTAATTTCCTTGTTCAAATATAGTTGTGAAAGTCTCAAATTTTTTCTGGCCATCTTCTTAATAGCATTCAGTTTTCTCGAGATATTTTTTCTCTCACTTTCAGAAAAATCTGATCCAAAATAGAGATAAGCTAATTCTTTCGGGGAGATAAAGGGAGTCCTAATCAAGATATTTTCAATGAAAACTAATCGTTTATAGTTTTCCCACATTTTGCTATTGAATTTGATTGAAATTTCAGGAGAAAAGATTTCATCAAAGTAAGTAAAATGGTTACGAGATATTTTTAGGTAATTTTGTAATTCTCTCCTACCACTTCCAGCATTATTTAAATCTTCTCCTAAGAATCTTTTCAATTTTTTACCCTCTGTCATTAATTGATGCGAAATAGATGGAAAACGGAATTTGATATAAGCTATTTCCCGAAAGGTTAGTTCTTCATCAGATTCAAGTGATATCTCGTCCCAATTACATATTATAGCAATTGAATTATTATAAATTCGTTTTAATCCTCTTTGTATAGGAGAAGATGTTATAATATGACGAGTTGATTTATATTTCTCAAGCAAATAAGATTTTGAAAATTGCCGATTATTTTCAAATAGATCTATCAATATTGAATTTCGAATATCACCAATTCTCCCTAATGAAATACTGCAACTTGGTTTAATGGAAGGAATCCAAGATGGATCGATGCCATATGTTTCGAGAATAGGAGTAATATCTAATTTAGATTTAAATTCATCACGTATTTCATCCAAAGTTAAATTTTGATCTAAATTTTTGCGATTGTAATCAAAAGAACGAAAATGATCCATCCCCAAAATTTTTTCAACGACAATAATATTGGCTAGACTGATTTGCTTCTTCTTATTGTTGTAAAAACGGCTCCACATTTCTAAGTCTGCTATCCTTTGCAAAATATCAGAAGGAAAATTGCTATAAGCCAATTTCAAACTGAATTGGGAATAAGACATTTCATGAAATGGATTTTCAGCTTTGGTTAACTCTTTGGGTGATGTTGAGAGTGGAACAATTTGCATCTTCATATGTTTTCTCTCTAGCAGATCGATATAATGATTAATTTCACTTATAGAAAAACCTTCAATTAATCTTTTACCTTCTCCTCCTAAAGTTGAATTATATCCATCATGATAACTGTTGAATTCTTCAATCCAAAGGATCTCCAATAATGATAGAGTTTCTTTGTTGTCAGCTCTAAAAATTACTTTTTTTTTATCTAAAAGCTGTTTATTTATGACGATATGGGGTGTTCCATTAGCTTTCAAGTATTCCAGATATTTATCAACTGTCAGTATTCTCCAAGTAGATTCACCATATTTTCTAATTGCCCGACTTAATTTGTAATCATATTCAGGGGAACCCTTTCTTTTTGCGTCATTGATATGATCTGAGAATCTTGCATAATTATCTGGTTGAGCGGTCTGCCCAACATATATTGAGTTGCATTTGGGATGAATTGAAAACATCACATAAATTATCCCAAATCTCTTCTTTTTTGCTACACGTGCAATAGTGGAGGATAAATTTAATGCTGCAATAGCAGATACCGTACCGCTTAAAAATTTAATCCAAGGTTTCACTTTTCCTTCATTATTATGTATAATACTAACGTTCATATTTCACATTCATTTCCTTTGAATTTACTTTTAAATTACTATCATTTGCTCATTTTTGATTGAATTTCATCATATCTAATTAAAATTTTATCTTTTGATTAAGAATGTTTAATTTCTATGATTTTACAAAATTAATTGACAATCAACAAGTTCAAATCTACTTATCACATATAAATTCTGCGTTATATACTTTTTCATAATCAGTGAACCACCTATCTGTACAATTCTCACACATAATTCACCAAATCTAAATATTACTGATTTTCCATCACTTTCTTTCTGGATCTTCCTGAGTGAAATTGTATAAAGTCCATCATGGATAGTTGACTCCTTTTTATACTAAACAAAAATCTACAAAAAAAACATGAAATAATATTTTAAAACGGGGTAAAATTATTTTTTTAAACAGAATTAAAAAATCAATCGAATTCAAAATAGAATATTTAAATTGTCCTTAATCATAATGAATATATAGCAATAAAGAGGCAAAATCATGAGTTTGAAAAATTTGGAAGAGATTAATTTACGCTTCATTAAGGTCAGCAAAAAGAATTCGCTAGCTGAACCGCTTCTATCTGGAAATAATCCACTAAAAAAAGGAGTTATTGTATTCTTCTTTGGCAATATAAACATTGAAGAGATATATACACCAGAATCAGAAAGATCTCCAACTGTTTATCAAAAAATTGCTAGTGAAAGTAAAAAAAGAAAAGCAATGCAATGGAATCAGATCAAGTATTTTCAGGAGACAATAAATAATGAACAAACCTATTGTATAACCGCTACTTCAAAAACAATATATATTTATCAATTAAAAGGTCCAATCTTTATACTCCATGATGAAGGAATTAATAAAAATGAATGGAATGGTTGGTTATCTTCCCAAACCAAATCAAAATATGCTTGCTGGGATGATACACATTTTCCTAAATTTATAGAAATTGAGAATTTACAAAAAAAAGAAGTTCTTTTTGCACCAGAAATACTTGCCACTCTCTCAGGATCCCGAGAATTTGCATATAAAACAATTGCTCCTATCAATAGGTTAAATATAAAATATGCAATAAAAAAACTATTTCCGGAAATTTTCCAAGATTTCAGTATTCCTGTAGAAGAGCAATTAATTCATTATCTAGGACCTATTGAGTTTGAAACATTGATATTTAAGTTATTTTCCGATTTTGATTGTATTGTAAGTGGAATGAGAGGAGGTTCCCGTCAATGTATCGATTTACTAGTATATAATCCAAATTCAAGCGATAAAAAACTTAATTTAACAAACACAAAGGAAATAATAATCCCTGCAAAAAATAAAATCACCATACAAATCAAACATAAAAGAATTGCCATTAAAGAACTGGAATCCGATTGGAAGAAATTTGGAAAAGAAACCATTGGGATGGTTGACATAATTATTGGGCTTTCATTTGATGAAAGGAAGATCGGAAAGCTTTGGAAGGGATTAACTTTAAACAGTAAAGATCTATGGGATATGTTAAAAAAACCAGAACATGCGAAATCAAAAAAATGGTTTAATTTCATGATAAAAGAACAATATCAGTATTGGATCAATTGGATAGAAAGAAAGAAATAAGAGAATGAACCAGTTATGAATCAAAAAAATGAAATAAAAAATAATGAACTTGTGTACACCAATGTTTTACAAGAAATGTTTAGGGAGCTTAGAGAACATTTTCCAATTCAGAAAACTGAAGAGAAATTAGGAGGAATTTATATATTTTGGGGAAAGCCTCCTCAAGAAGAAAAGGAACAAATGCTTTATATTGGAAGCACGAAAAATTTTAAAGATCGCATCACCCGTCATTTTGGAGGAGTTCAAGGGCACCTTTTTCACTTTTTAGATGAATGGTGGTCAATATCTAAAGTTCAAATTGTTCCCATTTTTCAGAAGAACAAAGAAAAAGCGGTAAATAACGATTCAATGATATTGGGAAACTTAGAAAAGAAATTTTTAGATCATCCTATAATCCAAGAAATGAAAGATAAAAAAAAAATTAAAAATCTCAATCACTTGCTTGAAGATTTCCTGCATCTAAATATGGATACATACTATAAAGAAATTAGATATACCGATAGAATAATTGATGAAGAATTGATAAATAAGTTGGAAATCCCTTTAAAGACATTTTGGGAAAAAAAGAAATTAAAACCTAATCTTTTTGAATTCAAGTTATCAAACTTAAAAATTGCTAAACTGGAAGCCCATTTTATTACCACAGCAAATTTAATTGATAGTTTTTGGTTTCAATATCAAATGTATGCAAAAAATTGGAATACGGTGAGATTATTCGTAAAAAATTTGCACGTCTCGTATTATAACCTTAATAAATTGACCAAAAATGGTAAAAATGCAAACCCTAATTTCGGTTGGATGTACTTTTTGCCAAGAAATGCAGATTTTGGAGTTATTCCTTCTAATATGGAGAGCGATTTGGAAGTAAAATTTAAGGAAGCATGGGAAAAGGGTCATTTCAAGATTTCTTCTAAATTCAAAGACGATGAGCAACTTGTGGTAGATAAAATTAATATTTTTCAGAGGGTCTATGTTAAGAAAATCATTAATCTACGGAAATATGGCAAGTTGAAATATTATATTGACCAGCTTTTCGATTGTTGGAATAAATTTCTTCCAGATTATAAATTTTAATACATAAATGGAGAGTGTAAATATGCAAATTAACCAATTAAAAATTAATAATTTTGTTTGCTTTGAAGATGCCACTATAAAATTTAATACCCTGAATTATATAATAGGTCAAAATAATATTGGAAAAACTCTTTCACTTCAACTAATTGAGCAATTCTTTTCCAATCAGCAAGAAAGATATCGTTTCTTTAATTTAGAGCAATTTATTGATAAAAAAAAGCCTATTGAATTATGGTTAACTTTTAAAAATTTCAATATTAAAGAAATTGCTGCTTTTGAAGCTTATTTCTCAAATTTAGATTCTTCAAACCCACAAGATATTGAATTAATTCTAAAAATCAAAGTGGAAAATCACGAAGATGAAATTGAGATCAATCCTTTTGTTATAATTGATGAAATGGAAGAAAAAAATTTCGCAGTTTACAAAAGATTACTGGAAAATTATTATTTCATGCTTATAAGCTCAACTAATGATGTAAAAGCAACAATCAATCTTAGAAATAGAAAAGGAATATTCACTAAAATTTTAGAGAAAATTCTTGATTCTTCAATGAAAGATGAATTGATTGCCATAATTGAGAAAATTAACTTAAATTTGAACAAAAGAGGTTCAATAAAAGAGTTCAATCATAAATTGAAAGAGAAATTAAGAGATTTATTTGAATATGATACAAGATTAGCCATTCTTGATCCTTCTTTGGAATTTGGATTATCTACTGAGGAAAAATTGCTCTATAATTTTCAAATATTGTTAAGACAAGAATCAAAAGAATTTCAGCCAACTGAAATTGGAGATGGGTTGAAAAATTTTTTTATAAATACTTTATTCCAAATATATTTAGAATCAGAATATAAATCGAATAGTAATTCTTTTTCAATTTTAATTGATGAGCCAGAAATCCATCTTCATCCCCATAGCCAACGGTATTTGATCTCTTTTTGGAGAAATGTTATTCAAGAATTGATCGGGGAAGATTCGGAGAATTATCAATTAATTGTATCCACTCATTCATCAAATATTCCTTTTCCAACAGAAGAATCGAATTATCTGTTTTATCATAAAAGTTTAAACAATATGACGACCGTAAATTCCAAATCAATTCAGCAATACAAAGATAAGAAATTAAAAAAATGGATATTGAATACTCTTCAAATATTCCCAGATATAATTTTTGCGAGAAAAATTATTATTATTGAAGGAAAAACAGATTGGTGGTATATTAAATATTTTTCTATGAAAGATGAACGATATGATTTAAATCATAAAGGTATTTCCCTTCGTTATGTCGGTTCTTGCTCTGAAATTGAAAATGCCGTAGAAGCAAACAATTTTTTTGAAAAATCTATAAAAGTGATCATTGATGATGATAAAGGTGACAATAGTGAAATTGAAGCAAGATTAAAATCCAAAAAAGTGGAAGTTTTTAAAATAGATAATGCAATTGAATCTCTTATTGGGAAAGCTCTTACAATACCATCCCTCTTCAAGATTATTAAAGATATTGCGGAAAATCAATCTCAATTCTCTAATGTAAGCAAAATAATTTCAAAAATAATTACATACCACAACAAAAAATTTGATAAACAGATTGATAGTTTTGAAATGCTTGAAGAAATTTTTAATCAATATGAGAAAATAGATCAAATTGAGTTAGTCAAATTATTAAGAAAGGGCTTGATTTCCATTTTAAGTAAAAATAAAACCGAATATATGTGTTTTGTTGTTGGCAATATTATTGTAAAAGAAGATATTCGTGAAGAAATAAGAGCCATTCTGGAATTCATTTGCAAGGATTAGGAGATGTTATTATCAAAGTTCCATCACAAAATTTATGTATAGAATCACCTTCTGGAACATATGTAATTAAAGCGGGACCAGGAAGTGGTAAAACTTATACTTTAGTTAAAAGGATTGAATTTTTGCTTCAAAATAATTACTTAGACATAAATCAAAAAATTCTGTGTTTGACTTTCACGAACAAAGCGGCAATGGATATGAGAGATCAAATTAATGAAAAATTTGATGAAAAAACAATTAAATCGAGAATTTGGATTGGAACTTTTCACGCTTTTTATTATTATTTAATATCCAAACATGGCAACTTATTATTTAATGAATTTTTAGAAGTAAATCAAAAAATAAGTGAATTAATTGTACCCTCTCAAAAAATGGTTCAAGGTGATCAAAATAAATTAAAGAAATTTAGAACAAATATATTATCTGAATTTGTGAAGAAATGCAAAAAATTTACGATGGGGGATGTTTCAACAAAAAATGGTCTATTTTGGAAATTTCATGAGAAATGTGAAGATGAACTAAAATGTCCAAAAGATTGTCCATGGGAAGCAGAATATCACTATTTTAAAGATGTTTTAAAATATTATATAAAAAATGGGCTTTTACCATTTGAATTGATGGAGTTATGTGCAATTTGGATGATTAAAAAATATAAAAATATTCGTTATATATTGAATATCAAGTTTCCAATTATTCTTGTAGATGAATTTCAAGATTGCACCTATTACCGGTTAAATTTCATTTTGTTATTATGGAGAGCTCAACAAACAAAAAATCTTATGGTTGTGGGGGATGAAGATCAATCTATTTACAAGTGGATTGGTAGTCTTCCTTCAATTTTTGATAAATTTATTAGAAAAACCAATGCGAATCTTTTGAAACTTGAAGTAAATTTTCGAAATCCTAAAAATATCATAGAGTATACAAATGAAACTTTATCCATGGGATTAATTAAAAATGTTGATTTCAGAAATAAAAATGATGCAAAAATTATACAAAAAGAAATAAATCCAAATAATTTACAAAAAAAAATAGAATTCATCAAGAATGAAATACTTTCTTGGACAAAGGAGGGAATAAAAGCAGAATCAATCGTTATTTTTGCGAGGACTAATTCAATTGTATTGAAAATTAAAAAAGAACTCATTAAATATGGAATACCTATATCTGAATTAGATATTAGTGAAGATCAAATTAATGAATTCGATAAATTTTGCTTTTCATTACAATTTTATCTTAACCACAATCCCATACTGCTTGTAGATTTACCCAATGATTATCAGGATTATTTAAATAAGTTTATTTTTCAACGTACTTCTAATATAATAAAATTGATTAATTTCATTTTCAATTACGATGATAATTTTTTTTCTTCCGAGTTTAAAAAAAAAATATCAGTGGAGGTACAGAATTTTATTGTTTTTAATAAATATGAATCTGACGATAGCAGGGCTTTATTAAGCAGTTTACTTAATCATTTGCGAATTGCCATAAATATAGACCAAATTTTGCCACACGACTCCAATAAAATTCGAGTTATGACACATCATAAAGGAAAAGGATTAGAATTTGATATAGTATTTTATTATGATTATAATCCGTCAAAAAAAAAAACCAGATTAAAATCAGAAGAAGATAATATCTGTTTTACTTCTCTAACCCGAACAAAAAAATGTATTTACCTAATACAAATATAGTTTTTTTTTAAAATCAAAGTTTTACTCATGACAATAAAAGAGTAAATTTCAAAAGCAAATACAGTGATGTATTAGTAGTTTAAGAATAGGGGGAAAGACGATAGTGGTAGATAAACAAGTTTTAAATAAATTTTTAAACAAAAGAAAGAACCCAGGTAAAAAGAATAGTAATCATTTTCCAAATATTGATGAAATGGCCATTGGAGAAAGAAGAACACTAAAAGCAGCAATTTTGGTTTTGGATATTGCTAATTCATCAAAGTTAGAAGAGAATGAATTCATAAGATATGTAAGTCCATTTCTACATATGGTTTTTCATATTGTGAATGAAAAGAAAGGAATTGTTGACAAATATACAGGGGATGGTGCAATGATAAGTTTCTGTGATAAAAATCAACCAGATGAATTAGCTTGTGAAAATGCCTTGAATGCTGCCTTAGAAATGTCTCAATTATTAATTGTTCTGAAAAAAGAGCATAAATTTCCAGACCTTAAGATAAGAATAGGAATTGATTTCGGACTAATTAAAGTTGAAAAAATAGGTTTGAAGACAAAACCCCAATTGATCATCGTTGGTCGCCCTGCAATTACAGCAAAACGATTAGAATCAATAGGAAAAAAACACGCAACGTTTGATCAGAACTCAACCATTTGCATTGGTTCAGATATTTTTCATCTACTTTCTGCGAAAAGAAAAAATAACTCCAAGATAATAATTCCACCATTTCCTTATTGTAATTATTTAAAGGGTGTAAAATCGCATTTTGGTCAAAAATCACCATATAAAATATATGAATTTCAAGGTAGATATAGATAAAGAATTAAATAGAGAAATAAATTAAAAAACAAGAAAAGAAAATAACACAATATAACGAATGACCAATAGAAGAACCCCTATATTCAAAAACCAGAAGGAATATTTATAACTGGCATATTTTTTCTCATTAATCCCAGCAATAGCATAATTTTCCTTGATATAATCTTCAAAAATAACGTAATCATCCATTTCTTCAATGGTATCCTGATATTCTTCGAGTTTTTCCTTAATAATATTTAAAAAGAAGATATGGTCATCATATTGCTCAAAGCGTGCCATGAGAACGGCTGTGGACATATAAAAGGAAATGATCAAGAGGACAATGCATAAAATGAAACTTGAATATTGCAAAATTGTCAGACTTTGAACTTTCACGATGGTGGTAAGATAGGAATCGACCCCGAACATAATGGGAAGAAGGACAGATATAATCCGGATTAGGATACTTGCTTTATTGTCTGCCAGTTGGATCATACTGCGATTGTGCTGAAAAACGGTTTTTAAGTAATCAACTTTTTCTTGGTTCAACTCATCTTTTGGAATGTAAAACACCTAGTGAATACTTGATTTCTGAATTATTAATTGTTTTGAAACAGCAAAAAATGGAATATGGAAAAAAAATGAGATTTATAGATAAGAACAAAATGATTCAAGAAAAAATTCTAAGTTAAAACGATTTGCTTTTTATATCCCATATTTACGAATTGTTAATACCGTAATAATTGACACAATACATGATGAGATAAGCGTAATTATAATCTGAGTTGAATTTAACCGTGCTCTTTTTTCAACTTTGTTTGATTTAAGCATTGCTAAATCAAATTCAAGTTCTTCTTTAAAAATATTAATTTTTTCTAAAGTATTCCGAAATATCTTGGAATTTTGATTACTATCATCTGAACAATCAAGCAATTTCAATCGGGAATTTAATTTTTGAAAAGTGGTGATAATAGAAGATATTCTGTCGATGGGGAAAAAAAGAACATTAAAATCTTTAATAATCGAATTTAACGGGGATAGTTCCCCATCAAAATAAAGCGCATTATAAAACTTATACCAATTATCAAGAATCTCAGAAATCTCTCCTGGATCCATTTTTTCAATGTACCTTAAATTTACAACTTCCCGTCTAATCTCTGAAATATTGTTTTCTATGATATTCTTAATATTTCTATATCCCTTTAGACATTTATTATTGACATGTGCTAAACGAAAAATACAAAGGGTAAAAATGAAATTGAATATAATTGACGCAGTTATCAATTCGGGTTGAATCAAAATCGAGGGATCTAATAATCCAGCCAAACCTATAATAACTAAAATGATAAGAAATGGAAATAGAATCCACATTGCACAATTATTAATTAGTGTCCAATTTTCAAAATAGAACCCCTTCCGTTCAAGATTATCTTGATATTTTTTATTTCTTTGCTGCCTCGAGTAGTCCTATTAAGAAGATAATCAGGATGTTGCTCATCGAATGATTTTTGGTTTTTAATTTTTATTTTCAATCTTGATTCTGATTCTTCTTGTCCAATTAATCCGGTTAATAAAAATAACATGAAAACTGACAAAATAAGAACTAATATCATCCATACATTATTTATTTTTAACAAAATCAAAAACAGAACGATTGAAAATATCAAGTTATAAATGCCCATCAAACCAATAGATCTTTTTCTTTCAGGAAATTCTACAATATATTTTCGGTGGTTAAATTTTCTTCCTGAAAGCGGGAGATTTTTTTTCTTCTTTTTTGAGAATATTTTTTCTCCATCATAGGTTATCTCCAAATTCCTAAGATTATCCTTCAATTTTGTAAATAAGCCTTTTTGACTACTCATAGTTTAAGATTGATTATTTATCCAATAAAACTGTTTTGCCATGCATGATTTGAAAAACCTTAGATCTTCATTAGATTTATTGTGTCTCAACTTTTTTATGTTTTCATTGAATCTATCTCAAGAAGATTAACCCTTTTTTTTAAAAGTTAAATATGGCGATTGGATTTTTAGATAAAATTTAACTACACCTTTGTCCAAGAGTAATATTATATGACAATTTCTCGTTTGCATCGAGTAGAAATCTTCAACCTCCTCAGTTTTGATCATCAAGTTTTTGAGAATATTGGAGAATTAGGGGTAATAATTGGTCCAAATAACGCTGGTAAGAGTAATTTTTTTAAAATTCTTGAAAAAATAAGACCAAACCAGAACCTTAATCATAAATTTATCATGTTTGATGAAAATCCAGCTTTGGCAAAAATCATCATTAATTTTAAGTTTGAAAAATTGAAATTAAGGGAGTTTTTTGTGAAGAATTCTAAACACATCTTTAGATCGAGAGCGAAGGACTATATTTTAGATCCAGAATCTTTTAAAATTTATAAAAATAGGCAATATGATGAAAAAGAGAGCTTAACAATCGAGGAAGCATTTGCAAATATTATATTCGAATTAATTTTAATGCCAGGATCTAATAATAGAGTTTTTATCAAGAAGGTTTCCTTTCAAAATGAGTGGTTTTCTCACTCATTTGGTGAAAAAAAAAATTTGGGGTCAAATTACAGTTTCAGAATTCTAGACCTGAGTAATCCAACTCATGTTGCAAAAACAATTGAAAAACATCAAGAATGGAGATATATACCTGAAAATATATTTCATACAAGCTTTCCAAATTCTCAAAAAAATATGTTAGATGATAAAAATTATTTTGAAATATTGAAAGTGGAACCTTTTCTTTATTTTTTCTTAAAACCCATTGTAAATTTTCATTCTAAAATGCGTTGTATTAAAGAAGACAGATTTTTTAATCATTTTTCTAAAATAAAGGAGACAAATGATATCAAGGCTTTAGACGCAACCGGTAATAAAATTCCAACTTTGATTTTAGAATATGACACTAATCAAAGGTCAAAATTAGATAAATTATGTAATTATTTGTTTAGATTTTATCCAAGTCTCCTAGAAATCAATCAAAATTTTTTAGTAAAACCCGATTATGCATTGTTTGATCCTAAATACAATTCAGAGCTTAATAGACATATTTCAGATTTTCCAATTACGATACCTTATCTTAAAGAAAAGAAGCTTGATTACAAACTTACTTTTGACAAACTTGGAAAAGGAATTCAGCAACTAGTTATTATTTTGGCCTTTATTTTGGAAACTGAAGAAGATGGAATATTACTGATTGAAGAACCGGAACTTTTCATCCATCCACAACTCCAAAAGATTCTTTTATCAATAATCAAAGAAAATCTTGGCAAATACCAAGTCCTAATCACAACCCATTCACCCTATTTTATCGACAATTCAGAGGAGGACTGGAGTATTCATCGTGTGAAACGAGTTGATAAAGTGACTCAAGTGTTCAATGATAGCAAAGAAAACTTAGACATTCTCTTTCAAGATCTTGGCATTAAACCATCAGATTATCTAATGAATAACGGAATGATACTTGTAGAAGGAAAGGATGATATTGAATTCTTCAAGAATGCCATCCCAGGGTTATTGGAAGATAATCGAATAGTCTTACAGCAATTGGGAGGTAAACGAGATGTACATTATTGGGCAAATGCAAAACTGATACAACATTTCACCAATAAAAACTTCAAATTTTTAATTATACTCGATAATGATGAAGGAAATACAGAGATCCTTAAGAATAGAGCAGTAGAAATTCAAGAAAAGATTCTTCTTCTCCCGGTTCGAGAAATTGAAAATTTGTATCTGAATCCGGAAATTCTCTTAGAAATGATAAAATCTTCAAGTAACCCCTTAGTAATCGAACCTACTTTGGAATTAATAAAACAAATTATCAAATCAGCTGTTGATGAACAGATGATCAGAAAGAAGCAAATAAAATTCTTTTTCAACGAATTTCCAAAGGTTTTCAGTGAAAAAGACAAAAAAAAAATATCGAAAACGTTTGTGGAAAACAAAGAGGGAGAAACAAGAAGTCAAGAAACTCGTGTAGATTCCTTTTTGAAAACCATTGAAGATTTTATCACAAAACATAAACATATTTCGTTGGATAAACAATTCTACAAAGAGAGATTTGCAACATATGCTAAAGAAATCGAATTAATTATCAAAAAAGGGGAAGAATGGAAAGAATTTCCTGGGAAGGAATTGAAACTCAGAGTTTTTGCTGAATGTTCAAAAAAATTTGGCTTCATATATGAAAAAGATAATTACTATCGCATTATTCAGGAAAAAGGATTTGTTAAAGAGAAATTACTGGACAAAATATCCCAAAAATTAAATCTCAACTAAAAAAGAGGAATAAACTAAAAATGACCTTGTTTAGCAAAGAGATTGAAAGAATTAAGATTGATGATATTGAAAATTTCCTTAATGATATTGGAAATGAATCCCATCGCGTGGATTTCAAAGAATTTTTGAGTGCTAATGATGCATTTTCTTATGAATTTCTAAGAGATGTTGTTTCCTTCGCAAATACTGATGAGACTGGAATCATTCTTTATGGAGTTACTGATAAGGAGAAAAAAATAGTAGGAATGAAAACTGAAGATTCATTTAATGGAGATAAGCTGCAAACCCATCTTGTAAATATCCTAAATGAAAGAATTTCACCAAACATAATAAATAATATTGAAGTTCAACCTATTTATTTTCAAAATTCTCGGTTCATTACGATCGTAAGAATAAAAACACCAAAAAACAAAATATACTCCCTTTATCATAAAAAGGAACTATGTCATAATAAAACTGTTGATTTACATGAGTTTTGGATTAGAGGATCCGGAAGTAAGAAACAAATAACCTTCAATGAATTACTACAAATTAAAAAGTTGCAGAATGATGAAACACAAAGTAATAATGAAATATTTAGAGCATATAATCAAGTCATGAAGTTGATGGATTTAGCTTTCATTACCAAAAATGAAGATTTGGGGCCAAATTATCCAAATCAACTAAAAATATTAACAGAATTTATTAGAAATCATAAATCTAATTTGCAAGATTTTTTAAACTTAACTACAACTATTGATGAAAAAGAAGGTAAATCAAGTGGAACTAATACATTTGGATACTTCACATCAGCTCGAACCTTAATTAAATTTCTTTTTTATTCTCAAAATGAAAATGAAAAAAACTTTGATATAAGTATATCCTATAATCCAGAAAAGATCTCAAAAGTAAATGGGAGTATCGGAAAGAATACAATTCACGCGGAGGGAAAATTCATCTTAGATTATTATTTACAGTTTAAATTTGAGTTATGTAATTATATCAACAACCAATTTTCTATAAAAACTCAAGAAATGATCCAATTAGAGAGATTTTACTTGTACTTTGATGAAATAAGCGAAGCTTACAGACGGAATCAAAATTTTCAAGAAATTCTCCAACAAATCTTTCAAGATGATAAAATTTTAGAAATGTTTGCCATTAGAGGAGTTACATTGTGTATTGAGACTGGATCTGGTGAATATTATCTCCAAATGAATGATAAAGACAAAATTGTTGAAATGCGGGTTGATATCACAGAAAATATATTTGAACAATTCAAATTCGAAAGTTGGAATGATATTGGTCGTAAATTGGATCATATTAAATCAGAACAACCAGATTTATATAAAAAAATGTTTCAAGGAATGTCTTTACATCGTATTGGAGTTTTAAACCAACTTTGGGATCAAATTTGTCCAGAAATGGCTCACAAAAATGAGAAGGAATGGATTGAATCTTTTCAGCATCAGTTTTGCGATTCCATTGAGAAGGAAAGATGGAGTCATATTTCATTCATGTATGAAAATAATGTTTATGAATTTCAGAAGTTATTTCCCCTAAAAATTATTGAAGGTATATCTTATCTGAAGATAAATCATTATTCACTTAAATTATCAAAAATTGAAGGAAGATGGATTTCAGAAATCTATGATTCAAGTTCAAAAAAAAGAATAGATCATAAGTTAAATAAAAAAGAAACTTTAGATAATAATTCATTAATGACTAAGCAAATTTTTAAAGAAAGAGGCCATCTCATAAGTCTCCCACTTTTTACTACCCCAGGCTTCTAATATAAATAATAAAAAAGTATTTTGAGGAGTTTATCAGAATAAAAAGCACTATTTTTTTTTGAAACAAGGATAACATACCGATTTTTCAATAGAGCTATGGTGTGATTGACCACAATGATGACAATATTCTCCAGAATTGGCCCATTTTTTATCTTTGCCCAACATTCACAACAGCACACTATTATTAACTTAGAATCATATGAAATAGTGATATGGCTAATTTTGTAAAAGCAGAAAAATTTTTCAATTTCCTCCCAATTCCAGCTAATAGTTTTTTATGAACTCAAACCAGAGAATTGAATGCAAGAAAGATAAAACTCAAATTTCCGATTATGTTAATTGTAATTTATTATAAAACCAAAAAAGAAAAGACTTGAAAAATGAATAAAATTCTGGAAAATCTTAATATATTGAAACCAATATTGATTATTTTACATGGATCTCAAGTAAATAAAAAGTTCCTTGATCCCAATTTAGATATTGATTTAATCGTTGTTAGTAATTACTTCATTAGAATAATATTTTTTGATCGTATTAAAATGATCCAAAATATCTTTAAAAATAAGAATATATCAAATGTAGATGTAATTTGCTTAACTGAAGAAGAATTTTATTCGAATATACAGAAAAAAAGTAAACTAAATGAGTCTTTAAAGAAAGGTTATAGAATAATTTCAGGAAGAATTAGGAATGGACACAATTTATAAGGATTTATGGATAAAGGATTTTTCCGATCGATTAAGAAAGTATGAAGAATCAAAGAAAGAACCATTGAAGCATGTAAAGCAATATTTTGTTGATTCTGGAAATTTTTTATTGTTCTTAAATGATTTCTATAAAAAAGATCCAAACCATAAGAGCATTCAAAATTGGTTGTATCATTTAGGAAGTCTTTTTGGTCAAAATATATCATCTTATTATTATGGATATCTATTAAACCAAAAAAGCATTGATGATTTCAAGAATAGTAATAATTTAATTGCACAAATGTTAATTTTGTTTAAAACTATGGAATTATTCAATGTTCCATCTGATATTTCAATTTTAAAAACTTTTTTTACAAGAATTCATCGATATTTAAGTAACCTCGGTTCAAGATTCACTGATCAATATTTAGGATCGTTAGTATGTTATGGTTATTGTCTCTCAATAGAATTTTTTGGTTATTATCTTAAAAATACAATGGAAAATGCTTTTTATCGTAAAACTGCAAGAAATTGTTTGAACATTTCAATAAAAAGATTATCAAATTTCTTAAAAAAAAAAAAAATTATTCAGATTTACCCAAATGCAATATCTCTTTGGATTTTTATATTGAATATTTCTCAAAATAATTCAGATATTGAAAAAGCACTAATTTCTAAAAATCAAAATTTAAGACAAGAAATTCTAAGAAATTTAGATAAACTGACAAAATTTCAATCCTTGGGTTATTCTCTTTATTCTTCCATTGATGACAAAATTTTATACCAATCTATTGTAGCAGCTGCAAAAAAAGCACATAATACATTTAAATATACTGGATCATATTGGAATAATATACCTAGGTATGCTATGACTGAATTCTTCTCAAGTATTTATGGAAATGAAATAATAGAAAAAGAATACATTACAAGTTTTAATTCTTATTCATTAGATATACCTCTTTCATTTATTGATAAATTAATTGGAAAAACTATTGACATTCAAAACATGATTGAATTTAATTCCACAATGCAAGAAATAATCATCAATAAGCAATATAAGGAAGAGAATTTTAGAGATTATTTCTTAGATCAATTCCATTCAAATTATTGGATTTCTGAGAGAGAAAAAGAAACTATAAAAAAAACGAAATGTGATCTAAATATTAAAACATCTCATAATATGTTTAGAATCTCTTTTGAATTTAAAATATGGCCTAGAAACTTCAAAGAATATCCTCCGATTGAAGAATTAATTGGAAACATGGGATTTAATGATAAAATAGGTATCCTTTATATGATTAATGAAAATTTGAATTCGATAGATACAACATATAAGAATAGACTAATTGAAAATCATAGATTAAGTATACCTGGAACTTTTGAAGAATTTAATATCCAAGGTTCATCTAAAAAATATTACTTTTCAAAATATAAAACTGATGAAGGACGGATAGTAGAAATATTCCATTTTATTTTTGATTTATTTCCTTTTTGGAAATAAATCAGGGATAAATTCTGTTTTCTTGGTTTGAAGAGTTTTTTATGAAACTGTAATTCAGTGGAGTCTCAAAAAATAAATTTTGGAATAATTAATTCTGAAAAAATTAAAAAAATTGAGATTTTTTTTTCATTTAGATGAGAGTATTATCAAAAATATCAAAATATTATTGAGAAGCATATAAAATGTTATATAAATATAAAATCTTTGTATGAAATATTCGGTATTGTTGGCATAATCCAAGTGTTCATCAATTTTTTTTATTGATCACCTAATGTAGGTGTAGAAACAAGTAAATCTTTGATCAACTGATTTTCTAATTACTAATTAATAGGGATTAGGGGTAAAATCATAATCTATAATTATGGATACAAATCTTTTATAAATTCTGTTAAGCCTGCAGATAATAAATCATTTTTATATCGAAAAATCATGTCCAAAATTTTTTATCTATATATTCTTTTAAAATCTCTCTTTAATTTTAAGAAAAACTTACAACTATACGACTTTATAAGTAATTAGAATATTTAAAGATCAAAACACATAGTAATCTTCTTCATATTATGGTTTTGTTTTGATAATTACGGTAGGAGATTAGATAGTGTTAATAGCTTTTTTTCAAGGAAGAAATGGGTGATGGGGGTGTTTATGGTCAACAAAGTTCAACAAAAATTTTTTGAAAAACTAAAAGATTTGCCAAGTAAAAAAGTACGTTCAAATAATAAAACAATGCGGGATGGAGAATTATTTTTTGAAGAATTCATTAATGTTTGTGGCTTAATTTCGCATAAAATTCCTTTAGAACATGATTATGGAGAAGATTATTATGTAAAAATTGTTGATGAAGATGAGAGATTGACGGGAGAAATGGCAATTTTTCAAATTAAATCTGGTAAGACTTTTTTTAGACAAAAATCATCTCGAATTCCTTATGCTCATTTTTTATTACCAAAATCTGAGAGAAATCTACATACATTGAAATACTGGAATGAGCAACCTTTGCCAGTTTTTTTATTCTTCTATTACAAAAAGAAATCATTGTATAGTATTATTAATGTAAAAACATGGCTAGCCAATCCAGATTTATGGAGTAATGATGAAGGACTTCCAGTTATATCTAGCAATTTATCAAACAGCAATAATTCTGATGAATTTTCGAATTTCTATTATGATGAATTTTTGTACGATGTAAGAAATGAATGCGGCTATAATTCAATATTAAAGGTATTGGAAAAATTATTAAATTCAGATGATGAATTGGATTATGATTCATTTTCCTTTTTGATCAATCACCCAAGAATTCTGATTTCACCTCTATTAGGAGTTATCATTAATTTTCTAATTCAGAAAAACTTTCTTAATGGAATTGATATATTGCTTGATCAACTATCAGCAGTAATTTTTGCATACAATCATAAAATTAGAGAACTAATAGAAAAAAATTTTAGTGAAATTGCGAATAAAATTATTTTTGAACAATGGAAGATAATAATATCAAGGATTTGGATGTTAGATTTTAAGAAGGAGAGACCAGGGGATAATCTATTTTTTCTTCTTAGTTTTGTGGATAAAGATAAATTAAAAATAATTTTGGAAAAAATACTTGTTGATAAATCTCTTGATAAGAAATTTGATAGTTTAAGAGTAAATGCTTATGCCATCTATTTGTTTGGTTCTGACTTATGCAACATAATTCCGTTTTCTCCAAAAATTTTGATCAAAACGATGAAAAAGGACGAGAAACACTCTGAAATCTACTTCAAACACCAAGAAGAAGTTAATTCCTTATTAGCATAGTTTTTTACAAAAAAAAAAAACAGTCCAGAGAATACCAAATTTCTAAATAAGAATTTTGGGATAAATTCTCCCACACGAGCAAAATTTTATACAAAACATTAGTTTCAACGGAAAAAGGTTGTCAAATAAAGGTCAATGATGATTTCAAATCGAAATCAGACCATTTCTTCATTTTTCAACTCTGCCCAGGAATAGAAATGTTCTTGTGTGATTTCCAAAACTGTGCATTCCCGTGTTAATATTTTGTATGGAGGTTTAAATTCCGGACTTAGGGATTCTTCGAAAATTTTGAACTGAATGCCTATTTCTTTGAACTCAACTGTAAGTTTTGGGTGATTCAACTTCAGGATCTTTATAACTTGTGTTCTTGTCAAAAATTCTACAAGAGAAACAACGATCTTTTCTCCTATTGTTAAATTCTCTTTATAACGAATTTCTTGGATCTTCTTAATTAATTGGTGAGAAACATTTGCAAGAGAGGATCTAAAATCAGTTTCGATAGGCCATTCACTACAAAAAAGGATTATTGAGCGAGGGAAAAACATTTGCAATTTTGTTTTACTTCTATAACAGGAATCTGATATGCTAATAATGTTCTTTTTATCAAAATCATCTGTCATTCTATATATAAATCCACTTACATCATACGATAGCTTCATAAAACCCATTATAAGCCATAGAAGAGTATTATTAGGATCATTTGAAATTACTGAATAGTACTCTTTCTTATGTGGAAAATCATACTTATATTTGGACGAGTAAAAGCGAACATAGTGATTTCCTTTGCTAACAGATACATTTTCTATGCCTTCTATAATAATTTCTTTCAATTTTATCCAATTTAATTTATTTTTATCATCCAAAGCTGGAATATAGAGATATTCCCATAAAATTTCTTTTCTAATATTTTTTAAATCAAATCCATAGATAAATACAAGTTTCCAAAGCATTTTAGGTCGAGAAGTGGCATTTCTAATTATTTTTTCCCATATTAAACCTTCAGCGATATTATGACATTCAATTATGTACTGTAATCGTGGATTTTTGCTGATTATTGCATTTTCATCAATAAATCTCCTAGGGGTTAATTGTGTTTTCAGTGAATTTTTAATATTCATGATACAGCTACTAGTACTAGGAGGGAAAATAGCTTTTCCTCTATACGAATATCCATCTGGAGAACCAGCAACTAAAATTCCATCAAAACACAGAATTTTATTCTGCATCAGCACGTTATGGTCGTAAAATTTATAAAGTATTTTTTTTTCATTTTCAGAATCGACCAATATAGGACCTTTGTCATCAAAAATCCACTTTGCTTCTTCATTTTCTAAAACAAAATTGTTTTCTCCATTAATTAAAAAGGTTTCATATACTTTTCCTTCCAGATTCGAATTTATTTCACAAAAGTCTTGCTCGATGATTTTAATTTGCTCGATATTTGCTTTTTGAAGATGAGTTTTATGATATTTTATTCCTGGTGGAAGTGAAACTTTTTTAGCAATTTCTGGAATAAAACACTCAGAATAAATCCAAAAATTAGTTCCTCGTACATATCTGAGAATTGTAGTACATAATTTGATTATTTCTAAGCTTGGATGGTAATAAAGTTGTTTTTGCTTGCAAAATATTTTTACTTTTGTACCAATTTCAATATCTTCTGATAATTTCCTTATTACAATTCTGTTTATTATCCCATCAATTTCGACTTGCAATGGAATCTGCGCATTATTGCTTCCATATGATTTTCGAGTAGTTATTTGAATCCTATTGCCAATCATAAAACATGCAAGAAAACCGATTCCAAATTGAGCAATTGGATTGAATTCAAACCCTTTTTTCTTGAAAATATGGTTTATTTTTGAGAATTCATAGGATTGATAATATCCTTGACCAATTTTTACTAAATAGTTTAGTATTTCATTTTCATCCATACCAATTCCATTATCTTCGCATTCAAGAATTTCATTTCCGTCATCATCAAAATAATGTTTAAGTTCAATTTTCCCCTGTTCCCAAATAGCTCCAGATTCACTTAAGAAAAATAACCTTCTCATTTCCAAAGCATCTAAGGAGTTTTGGATCAGTTCTCGGATGCACAGAGAAGGATCTTTATACAATTGGTCGGTTAGAAATAGATCGATTATTTTCTTCTTATTAATTTCAAATACTAGATCATGATAAATATATGAGTCATTTTTTGGAAATATTCTACAATTATCTACTTGGAGTGGGATTTTGAATTGATATTTTGAATAATCCGCAGGGAAATTTTGAATAAGAATATTACATTGGACAAGTTCGATTCGAATCCATTCCATCAATTCATATACTGCTTTTTGATAGTCTGGATGGTCACATTCACAAGAATACCTAACCCTTTCAGAATTGATACTCCATCCATTTACTGAAAGATGTTTTTTCCATTCTTTGATGGATTTTGTATCAGAAATTGAAATTGTATCCCAAATAATTTTAGGTGTCCTATCTCTATCAAAATCTAAGATATCAGCTAATCGAAGAAGAATTCCAATAAAAACTGAATTGATTTGGAAATGCCCAATTTGAATATCATATGGATAATCTTTTTGATTGTTTAAATCGGAGGCCTTTTTTGAATGAGAAATACAAATTTTCGCTAATAGTGCCCTAATATCACAACCTTCAATAATGTAAAATGGATCTTTTAAGATCATCTCATCCCATATTACTTTTTTTACCCGTTCTCCATGTCTTATTCGAATAAAATTCTAAAAATGTGAAAAATATAAGACATCTTCAATTTTTGGAGAGATATCTTTTTGATATTCTATTAAAAATTTATAATCTCTTTCAATTTCTGATAATTTTAAGTTATGATTATTTTCTTTCCAAACTTCTACTGAATTAATATACTCAATCGAATTCTGAATTGAGTGTTTTTCTTGATCTTCTACAACCATCCCTTGATCATGAAACAGAGCACTTAAAATTAGAAGATATATTTCAATTGGATTCAGCTCATTTAGAATATGATCCTCAAGCAAAATTCCCATAATATATATTACTTTGATAAGATGATTTTCATCGTGCAATGTGAAATGCGGAAAGGTATCCCTTATTAGTTTTGATCTTTTCAACAAACTGGGAGTTATTTGTAAAATATTAATAGCAAGAATCTTCTCCAATTTTGTCCTTCCATCATTTAAATGATTCCAAAGTTTTGTCTCTTGTATTTGCATTGATAATACCAATTTTTTTTGTTTACTATCCTTTTTTTCCCTTATCGACTTTATTTCTTTTTAATACACTAATTTGTTGGATGATCATCTCAATTACTATCATAAGAAGTGACAATTATTATCCAAATTATAACTAGGAGATATAGTAAAGATATTTTGGATTTGTATGGATCTTCTAAAATCCCCCTAAGTTCTTTGTTCAATCAATTAAAAGAACTATTATTGATTAATGATTTAGGGATTTTTCAACTTATATCATTTCAGAATGAATACTCTGGATGATCACCCAACTATCCATTCATAATTCACTCAAAACAAGGATTTGGGTTGAATACCAGCTATTTTTTTTCCCAGTGAAATGATTACTTTAGATACTCAGTAATCCAACATTGAAATTGAAAACTATTAAGCATAATTAGCAAATTAAAGATAAATATATTTGATGACATTTATTGATCTATCAAAATTTGAATCTAGATAGACTGCTCCAATTAATACTTCAAAGAAGGTTTCCAAAAACCGTTCTTATTTGTATGTTTCTTTTTTTAATTCTCCTTTACTCATACGAAATAAGTATTCTGGCTTGATATTCATGTCTAAAAAAAGATGTCGTACTTCCTCAACTTGAGCTTCATGATTTATCCAGGAATCTCTGTATTTAGATATTTCTCCTCTTTCTGATAATCCAAGCTTAATCCCTTCATAAAGCCAATATATTTTATGAATTTCATCGCCAAATAAGGATAGGCTATCTCTAAAAAGACAATTTCCATTTTCATTTGAATACCCTTTTGAAGTTAGTGCTTGACTTAATAATTCCATATTTGTAAATTCATAATCAATACCTCCTTGATTACAAAAAAACACTTGATCTCAAAATTGATAAATATAAGTACGAATTTATCAAAGATGTAATCGCGATCTTAAATTCAATCGGCTTATACTCAAGCGATCAAAATGAAGGATATCTTGTTTTTGGTGTTGAAGAGAAAGAAGAAAATACATATCAGTTTTTTTCTATCAGCAATGTTGGTCAAATTGAAGATACCATAACCAATCTTCTTAAAAACTACGTAGAGCCAATCCCAAATTTTTTACCATTAGCTCAAACATTTGAGGATATTAAAGAATTGAAGATTGAAAGAAGAATTGGGGTAAATTTTCTTTTTTTAGAAGACAAAACTAAAATATTAAACTTGAAAGAAAAGCATATACTAATTTTGAAAATTTTTCGTGAAAAAAATACCGTATATGAAGTTTCTCGAGATGTTTCTTTTTCCAAAGCATTTTCTTTAAAAAAGACAACAGCGTGGTACAGATTTGGATCGCATACTGATATTCTAACGCAAGAACAAAGAAAAAAAATAATGAAACAGTAGATTTTACTTCCTATTCTCTTCCAAATTTAATTCCTGTATGAAAAGAAAATATTTGCAAATAATATATATCTGGTTTTCAAATAAAAGATAACTCATCTTAAATTTTTCATTCACATTCTTATTGTAGTGAGGAAATCTTTCACCAAAATTCATATCAATAACACCACCTGTATGAACGATTAAATTTCTGATGTAGTAATACAGCCTTAATTTTCCCCAAGCAATGAAATCAGATAAGGAAAGATTGCCATACTTCAACAAGATTTTTGCAAAATTATCAATATTTGTAAGATTCCTTTTTTGAATTTTTCTTGTTTTTTTCTTAAAATCTTCACTTCTTGATTGTAATAACTTAAAAAAGGCATGATTAAAAGATTCAAATATAGAAATGGAATATATAAATCCAATTTCGTAAATAATGTTATTTATTGGAAGATTATCCATACTATGTTCAATCAAATGATTAGGATATTTTAATATATAATTCATTTTTGCTTCATAAATTTCTTCAAAAATATCTTGTTTTGAATGATCTTGTGTGAATTGTCTATAATTTTCAATTGTTAAAGGTTGGATTGTTTTTTTAAAAATTCTTTTTTTCTTTTTAAAAAGAGAATTCTTCTTTTTCTTTGGTAAAATCGAAGTTAAACAAGATTTTTCCACATTTTTAACAAATTTATTGTAATTTTCACCCATATTAGTCAAATTAATTCGTAAATTATCAATACGCCAGAGATGCTCCCCAACCAGTAATTCCAATTCGTCATGAAAACTCATAATTTTATTCCCTAATTTTGTCTTTGTTTTAATTATTAAAGGTACATTCAAAATAATATATTATTTGAGATATTTGTATAACTACCCATGGCTCCTTTTTTGGATTTTAATTTTTATTCTTCTAAATCATTTTTCGAGTTCGATAATCTAGATTTGTTAGTTTTGATCTTTCAATTTGGAAGGATAAGAATTCCAAAATTCTTGAAGAGCCACTTTAAAGAAATGAGGTTCTTCCAAATTAGGAGACTTATCAGCAATTTTTACTCTATCATCATTATTGATCAGAAGTTTTTCAGTGTCAAAATCGACAAATCGCAGGATACATAAACGAAGAACATCATAAAGACATTGGGATGCCTTAGATAAAGAAATAAACTCAGAGAAATCTGATCTTAAGTTAAATTCTCCTTCATGAATGATTTTATTTCTTGCTTCATATATTTTTTCAACGAAATTTTGGATGACTTGCTTTTGATCTGGACTCTTGGATAGAATATTTGAAATTCTGTTAGCTAACTTCTGTTTCTTGGCATAACTTTCTCTATTTGGAAATAAGACCTCAAAAATAATTGAAGATTCAATAATTTTGTCAAAAAACCGGGTAAAATTGGTAAACCGATAAAATCTGCCGAAAATTGTTTCAAATGATGCGTTGTTACGTTGATTAAAACGATTTTCAACAAATTGACTAAGAAAGGAGATCATTTCGTAATTAAAAGTTATGGATGTGTCAAAATGCCATTTGTGAACAATAGTGTCATTAATCCATCTTGGAACTATCCCTCCAGAACCTGAAGAGCAATATCCATTATGAATGTCGATGGAATAATTAATTTTTGAATTTGCAGAAGTTCTACAATAAAATCGAACGTTTGCACCTGTAAATCCAAGTAATCGTAATCCTTCTTCATTAAATTCTGGAGGTTTTAAATGGGGAGATTTTCTTACATCAGAATTATCCAAAGACGACAATTTTACTCGAACAGAAGAGTGAATCCATCCTGTTGTGTTCCTCAGTAAGCTATCTGATTCATAGTCAGATTGGCGATTATGGACTTTAATATCCCGAGGAATTCCAAGATCTCGACTTAAAAGTTCCCGATCTTTATCCGTAGGATAGACAATTTTTTGTTTTAACTCTTGATTAAAGATTTTTATGTCCCCATTTACACCAATCCCATAAAAAAAATAATAATATTCAAGAATACATTCGTGGGATAATTCTAGATCGATTATTTCTTCAATTGAAGATTCTAAATCGGAAAAATTATAAGATAAATCTTGAAAAAGTGATAAGATATCAAGATCACTTTGGTTCATGCATGCAGGTTCAAAAATTAGATCAAAACATCGCATAATTAGGTGGGAAAAGAAAATTTTTCGAGGTTGGGAGAATGTAGTTAGTTCTTCTGGTAATAAATTGTATTCAATTAAAAAACTCCAATTAGAATTATTTTTTGGATCTGTTTTATATTCCCTTAATATTTTAATTAGTCCGCTTAAAGAGAGAGAGATAATAGAAATCAAATTTGAGCTGGAAGAATTCTCATCTTTTGGATTAGTTGTTATGCTAAGGACTAATTTCTTCCTATAGAGAAGAGAATTATAATAATCCATGCCATCGAAATTTTGTTCCGCCATTGAGAATTCTTTAGAATTTATGGCTGCCTTCAGAAATTTCATCCCTGAAATAAGAATAGAATCAATAATCTGATAGAATTTATGCTTCAATTCTGGATCCTTGATGATTTTGTCTAATTCCATTTTTTTCATTTATTTAATTGTTTTCAAAAATAAATACATATCTAATTCCAATGAAATTCCCAGCAAAAGATGAATTTGTAGACCTTTAAATGAAGAGGACAAAATAGTATTTTGTGATGTAAAAATGGTAGAAAACAATAACAAAAAACGAAACATTACCATTGATTTAGGTAAAGAAGGAAAAATGAATTATGAGATTGACCGAGATTCTCCATTTGAAAGTTGGCCTATGCCAGTTAAGCTTGAATGTCTCAACTGTATTTTAATATTGTATAATGTAAGACTTATTACAGAAAAAACCTACGTTGAAAAATACCAGAAATATTTTGAGAAATATGACTGTGAGCTGCAGGAATTACTTCAATTTTCATGAAAGCTGTTTTGGAGTTTCAGAAATGAATTTTCGAAAAGTAGATCCTGAAAAAATCAAAAAAATTGAAAAGTATTTTGATTTTGTCCAAATGACTACTGATATTCTAAAAATAGACTGGGAAACGGTATTCTTGGAAAAAAATGAAACAGAAATTGAGATCGCATATGGAAAAATTTTGAAGGATATAATATCTGATCATTTCATTTCAAAAAGGTTCAGAAACTTTGAAATAATTGAAATTGAAGAATTTATAGAAAATTCATTCAACATAGTGGTCAATTACTTCATGATACAAGAAATAAACGCTAGAAAAAAGCAAATAGCAGTTAAAATTTTAAATTATTTAGCTGAATGTATAAATTCAAAATAAATCATTTATTTTCAATAGATTTAATTCCATTTTCCAGTATTATTGTGAAAAGCGAAAGAAATGCGACATTACATCGGGGGGTTCGCAAAATTTTTGGTTTCCGAGTGATCATAATCTGACATTTCGGAATGTAGGAAAGGCGAATTATGGAGTTCAATGGAAATATGAAGTGTTCCAATTAGTTTAGAATACATTTGCCTAGTAAAACAAATATAAATTTGAAAATAATGCAGATCGCAACGATTAAAGATAGGAGCATCATCAATACATCCACTCAAAGAAAGATCAAGTTTGGAAGAGAAATTCAATCAATAGCATTGGATGTCCTCAAATTAGAATCTTCAATCTTTACGTGAATAAGATCTTTTAAATATAAGAGCAAGTGCTTGACAAATTTTTGGAATGTACTCATTTTTATCAACAAAAAAAATCAGAATGCTAGGAAGCATTATGGCATCTCAAACATATATTCGTTCAATTTCTTTCCAAATAATTCCAAAACCTCATCCATAGAATTATGTTTACAATACACAATAGGGATATTGAATCCTTTATAATTCAATATAATTTCTCTGCTGATGTATTGTAAATAGTACTTTTGACAGATTTCACAATAGAACACTTTTTCCATGTGTGAAGCGAGATATTTAGGATTATTTGCCTTCTCAAATTCTTGAATGATCTTAAATTGCAAATCAGCTTGATCCTTATCATCATACTCAACATCATGAATTACGATATCCGTGTGTTCATCATTCCAGCACATTGATGTGATTTGCCAAAAATCTTTTATCATGCCTAATATTTCTATTTTGAGTTTAAATATATACTGTGAAAATCTCACGTACTAATTATCGAAACATTATAATTGGTGTTTGATTGCGATTATTATGGGATTATCAAAGAGTTGCTTAACATACACAATATTTTTCAAATTATTTCATCTCAGAATGAATATTCTGGATAATCGTATAATTTTTCCATCCATAATTCACTCAAAACAGGGATTGGGTTTGAACATTGGATCTTTTTTATCCCAGTGTAATGTTCATTTTGAATACTCAGTAATACAACATTTGAGGTTGAAAACTAATAAGTATTATTAGCAAATTAAAGATAAATAAATTGATGAAGTATATTGATCTATCAATATTGGAATCGAAACAGACTGTTCCAATTAATGCTTCAAAGAAAGATTCCAAAAACCGTTCTTCCTTGTATGTTTCTTCTTTTTATTCTCCTTTACTCATACATATCTAATTCTCTTGAGTTTCTAAGTAATAAATGAAATTATAGAAGTTTAAATTTATATGACAAAAAAGTATTTTGTGATGTAAAAATGGTATAAAGTAAAGAAGTGAAAAGATATAGCACGATTGATTAAGTTAAAGAAGGAAAAAATTATTATTTGATAAATTTAGATACTCACTTTGAGAATTAGACAATATTTATCAAGTTTGAATATCTTAATAGATGATCATTCTTGTTTAATGAAGGATCAATTACAAAAAAGAAACAGAGAGAGAAATATTGCAAAGGGTTTCAAATTTTCTTTAATTTTCCTAAAAGTTTTAGTATTGAAAAAAAAGAAATGAGTGTTTATCAAAATGAGCCAATTTACAGGAATCTGCCCTGTTTGTCAAGGGGAAATTATTTTCAATGAAGAAGAATTTCAGCGAGAAATTATAGAAGATATGGAATTAAAATGTCCTCATTTGGGTTGCGAATGGGATTTATTCATAAAGGAAATTAAGAGTAATAAAGTTATTTTAAAAGAAATAAGTAAAAAAGCATCTATTGCACTTGAAATAGATGATTATGATCCAAGAAAGTATAGTAGAGAATTTTCAGAAGAATACATGAAAATTTTAGACAATTATAATGATGAACAATTACTAGAAGAAGATGAAAAAAAATATGAATTTTAAGACTTTATTTTCCATTTTCTATTATTATTGTGAAAAGCGAAAGAAATGCGACATTGAGTCGATGCCATTTCAATCCTCCAATCCAAATTTGAACCCACATTAAAGCCCTTTGCAATCAATTCAGATTACAATATGATCGGATTTGCCATGTTTAATTCAATCAAGGAAGAATTAGACAGTTATTGGATTTATCGGATAATGATAGATAAAAAATATCAACGAAAGGGATTGGGAGTAATTGCACTAAAAAAACTCATCGATCTAATGACGACTTTACCTGAATGTACTCGTATCGCGGTTGGATATCAACCTAAAAATGTAGCGACACATAAATTTTATTCAAAAATGGGATTTTATGATTATCGAGACCGGTTTGGGAAAGAAATGGCAATTATTTTAAAAATATAATAAAATTAAGTAGGAATTCAGCAGAAAGTTTCAGAATTCGTCCAACAATTATAAAAATCCATTTTTACCAATTTCTCATAGATGACATAAAACAAATAGTGAAAACATATTTGTCTAAGAATAAATAGATCTGTTTCATCAAATTTTAATTCCTCTGGAGGTATTTTACCTTTTTCCTTGTTTGTGCATGGCTCATTTATTATTTCATATCAAAAACAAAATTGCTTTTATTTTAGTTAACATTTGAGATCATCAAGGTTTTTACAATGAAAAAGAAGAAATCAAATAAAACAAACATTAATTTAGTATGTGCTTTTGGCTCTGTACTAATTTTAGTGGCAATCGTAGGAGGATTCTTCACAAAATTCTTTGCATTCTGGAAATTTGAAGGAAATGTACCTACAATAATTGAGGGTAGCATATTCATTCAACCGTTCAATAGTATTACTACACATTTAACGGGCCTCCAAGAATACAGTTATTCGGAAACATTAGCACTGCTAATATATTTATTGTTTTTAATTGTGAGTGTACTGGGGATTGTCAGTAGTATTCTAAACAATCGTTTACTCGCATTAATCGGAAGCACAATAGGAATGATTACGGTTCCACTATCAATTTACTTGATCATGCAAATTATTGACAAAAATAATTTTATTTTCCAAGGAAACGAACTATCAGCTCTTTTTACCTATAATAAAACACTTGAAACTGGAACTTATTCCATCGGATTATGGATGGGTTTTTATTTTTGTGCAGCTGGAACATATATCATGGCACTGGGAGTACCAAAATCTAAAAGGAGGGCAAAAAAGTGAGTAATCAAGGAAAAAATGTGAATAACTCAAGATTTAATAGAAAGTCGATCTCGATAATACTAGCAATTATGTTAGTGTTTAGCACAACCAATTATCTGTTTGGAATTTCACAAGCATTATCTGATGAATCATTTGATAACCAAAGAGAATTTAATTTAGACTGCACTCCCGAATCGGTTTTGCTCAATTCTACATATATTGTATATCGAGGGGGCGATCAAGGAGAAGAAATTGCAAACTACCATTCAAAATCTTCAAAACCAGTAGCTTCAGACTATTCTAATCCTCTTGGAGGAGAATCTACACTTTTTATGCCCCTAGACGAAATTGCCATCTTCCCTTCCTATTCATCTATTGCACAAGGTTGGATTCTGAATGATAATATGAGCAATTTTGCGGAGGTAAAAGAGTACGGTTCTGGATTTGTAATTGAAGATTGTGTTTCTGGAAATTTTGATAATGATAGTGCTGACGAAATTCTGATGGGCCTTTCAAATTCAACTGTTATTCTTATTAAGAATATAAACAATAGTTATATCATTTCTTGGCAATATTCCTTTGTGGATCAACCCAACGGAGGAAGTAAATTGGCAGTTGGAGATTTTGATAATGACGGTATTGATGAATTTGCTCGTTTGCAAGCCTGGCAAAGTGGCACTCATGACTTCTTCAACCTTACTTGGTATGATATCGCAGAGGATAGATTTATGAACTCTCTAGTCTGGAATGATGGGGATTTAGGAGATTTGGCATTTGCTTTTAGCCCTCAAATAGATACAGGAGATGTGGATGGCGACGGAGCAGATGAAACAGTTATAATAGGAGGAAATCATTACATATGGATTTATGATGATGCGATTGCACCCACACCATTTATGGAATTAAGATATATTGGTTTACCTGGAGTGGAGCAATGGATTCTCTTTTCCGGCTCAGACCTAGCATTGATTGATATTGATGGAGACCAACGTGATGAAATCATTGTTGTTTCTGATTCAAATAACTTTATCATATTTGAGGATGCGCTCCATTTTCCTTCTTATGAAAAAACTACTTACGCCATGCCAGGATTTGGCAACATCATCGGAGCAAATATTGATTCGGATCCAATGGAAGAAATTATTTTATTCAAAGGAGGTGATCAGCGGGACAGATATATCAAGGTTCTTGATGATCAACGATCAGGATTTGCAGAACTATTTTTCTCGGGTGATGTTCCCTATTTCAACAAAGGATCACTTGATGCAGGTGATATCGATTGTGATGGTCGGGATGAAATAGTTATTGGAAGTTTTGCTTCATTTACAGTATTAGATGATGCAAATTCATCAATTCCGTTTGGAACATTGTATTCGGATACTGAACACGTTTCAGATGATTGGCCATTAGTAGTTTGTGGTGATTTTGATGGTGATGGAGCAGTTTTAAATTATACGGGGGTGAATTGGGAAGAAAAAACACCCCCAGGTATTATGATGGTGATGGCCGCCCCTCCCACTTATAATGGAATCTCTCAGAATTTAGAACATAGTTTTACATCATATGGGGATAAAACGTCATATGGATCATCATCTGAGAACACTGTCGAAACTTCCGCTAGTGCACTAACAGGTTTTAAAGTTTCGCAATTGGGAGTCGAATTAGGAACAAATAGTCTAGTAAAAGAAGCTCTTGCTGAAACACAAACTGTCACAGAAGTTGTGGCCGTTTCTTCAGGGTATGCTTCCGGCGCAACTGATAATGCAGTGATATTTCAAGTGACAACTTACAAAAATTATGAATATGAAATTACCACCTATCCTGCAAATGCAACCTTAGTTGGTGCATTTGTTTGTATTGGGATACCCCAATTACCTCTTATTTATAAAGCAACGGCCAGTTGGTTTAATAGAGCTTACCCCAATGCAACGCAAATAGGTTCTGAAACATTTAACCACACAATTGGCCAACCATGGACCTATCATCCAATATCAGATGTGGGGAGCATTGCACCTACAAATTGGCATTCTACAACACAAACTGTGGGGCAAGGAACAGCACAAAATACAATTTCAATTGATATTTCAGCACAAATGGGATCAGGAATGTCTAGAACACATTCGTCTGAAACGACAAATTTCGGATTGGTTATGGGAAATGGTTATCAGCAATCAACAGGAAGCAGTGAAACTACCGGGTTCACGGTAACATATGGAAATTCAACCAAATTTGAAGGAAGTATTGGGGATATTGAAAACGCTGATACTTGGTCAGATTTAAATTACTCATTTGGATTATTTGTATATGATGTGAATCGAACCAATGGAGTTCGCTATCGAGTGATAAATTACTGGGTTGATGGTGCAAAAGTGTTCATACCATCACCAATTAACGCCATCTCAGAAAATATTGCACCCTTTTCAGTTTGGATGGCAACAATTGCATTACCCATAGTTGTCTTAATTTCAAAATTGAGTAAAATCAAAAAATAGTAATCTTACCCAAATATTCCAGTTAATTATTGGTTTTACTTTAATTGTTTATTTTTTTAACCTTTTTTCCTAACACCTACAACGCGTTTATATCGAGATAAATATTTCAAGATTTGATTTTTCCCTTTCTTTTGCCTTAAAATGGATTTATCATAAAAAATATAAAAGAAACAGATGATATCAAAGGCATGCTTAGGCATCCATTCCCCAAGGATGTTTCTACTGCTTGCTTAAGATAAAAGCTTAATAGACTCCCGATAAAAATGTAATTGCGGTTAATATTTCATTTTTGCCAATTCTGAAGATTCTGGAGAACAATAGTAACTTTATGTGATCCTACCACCGCTTATATCAAAAAAAGGCTTGTCATCCCTGTTCGTAATGCACCTTGATTCCCTTGGAGCGGGATTAGGAAGTATCTAGGTCAAGTATCTTCCATGGATCTTTGTTAATCAATATCTTAGTTGGAATGTTGAATCAGAACGAAAATGTATCTAAGCATTTCTCAAAAAATAGTGGGAAAATAGCCTACTGACTGACAAATTAAAAGAAATCAGCATCTATTTGAAATCAATGAAGAGAAAAAAGTTAGAATTGATTTGTATTGAAACTATGTTGCAAATTTCTCTAGAAGTAAAGTCCATTTTTCTTTTATTGCGAGATTGTCTTTAAAGTCGGTTTTCTGATAGAGATATTGTAAAGTTTCAAATAGAGCTTTATCATTGGGGTTGATTAAGCCAATAGCTTTGTCAATATTTAGGGCTAAAACTTCATGAACGAGCCAGGATTTCATTTTTTTTAAAACTTCCTGCTTGAATGAAAAATCCTCATCATTAAGATATTTTAAAATATATTTAAACTCAGGGCTTTTTGATTGAATATACTTTTTCTTGAGAAAACCATCCGCGAGGGCTTGTAATACTTGTTTACGTGATTTAAAATCTGTTTTTTCGCAATAATTAAACAAGGAAGGAGGGAGATATGGTTTCTTTCCATAATATTCTTTCATGAATTTCTGAATGATAATTTCTTGAGCTTTATCATCCAAATATGCAAAATTTTTTTCTGATTCAAATAAAGATAGTCTTTTATTTTTATAAATGTATTCGGCCGCTTTTTTGGTTCCGGTTTTCATTAAATCAATGAAGTAATTGTCACGTCTTTTATCAACATCGCGACTTGCTTCTTTTTTCTTTAACAGCTTGATACTTTTGATAAAATAATCAACCAAAATGGATTTAGCTTCGGGGGTATTAATTTTCATCAACTTCTGACAGGCAAGATTTTTTTCCTTTTGAACCGCCTTTGGATTCGAAATTAGCAGTTTTAAGGTTGAAATATCTTGAATTTCAGGTATATTACCTTCTA
The DNA here is from genome assembly GCA_025839675.1 of Candidatus Lokiarchaeum ossiferum. Lineage (GTDB taxonomy): Archaea > Asgardarchaeota > Lokiarchaeia > Sigyniarchaeales > Promethearchaeaceae > Lokiarchaeum > Lokiarchaeum ossiferum. The sequence goes on along the minus strand of CP104013.1, from coordinate 5,675,148 downwards.
CGCTCTCTTTTTCTGTCATACAATCACCATTTTAATTTTCATCCAAATAATATAGACCAACAATGGTATATTAACATGAGTATATAAACGTTTTGTGACTAAATCACCCAATTCTATTATATTGATTAATAAAATCGCTATTTTGGTTAGAATCATTTCACATATTGAGGATTTATGTGCCAATATGAGAAATCATTGAACTTTGAAACGATTTGGTCTTAGGGTTTGATATTTCAGGAAAAAAATTCACAGAGTAGAAGGAGACCCTCAAAAAGTCAAAAACAATGAGGATGTAAGACTATTCTAAAAAATTGAAGGGTGGAATATTAAACTTGCCAATTATTTTGCTTATTTATACAATATCATAATGCATGGCTTGGACGGATGTTCACTCTATATTACCGAATCATATCGATTTACAGCTAGGGAAAATAGAAGTTCTATCCATAAATGACTAAAGAAAATAAAAGAAATTACTAAAAATAAAAAATAACGAAAGTTTAAAGAAATTTTACGTTTTAATAACGATTACTTCGTCGTTCTCGTTGTTGAAAAGGGGCAGCTTCAGTTACGACGACATTTTTAGCTTCCATTCCTTTTTCGCCTTGCACGGAATCGAAAGTTACTTTATCATTTTCATTTAAACTAGCGAAAGCATCGCCTTCTACCACAATTGCACTGTGGTGTACAAATACATCTTTATCTCCTTCGTCAGGAGTTATAAAACCAAAGCCTTTAGAGCTATTGAACCATTTAACAGAACCTGTTGCCATATTAATTCACTTATTTTTTTTTTTGTTTCGACTTCGTCAAAAACAAATTGATAAAAACAAAAATCGAATCGAAACCCAATTTATCTTCCTACCTAATTATTTAAATATACTATTTAACTAAAACTTATTGTTTTTTCTCCCTTTTTTTTAGTAAAATAGCTATTTGAGAGATAGAAGAATTTTCTGTAAATCTTTCGAAATAAAACAAAAAAGACATAGTGATTTTTAGGTTTTGTTCGATAAACCAAAGTAATTATGAATCTTTTGAGCCACTTCTTCGGCTGAAAGATTGGTGTTATTAATTTTTAAAAAGTTCTGAGAGAAATGAAAAGGGTTTTCACTGCTTGAATTTAATATATATTTATTGTTCATTTGAATAAGGCGTTTCTCAGATTCAGGAATATTTTTCTTTGAAGGTTTTGCTTTAAGGCGAGAAGAGCGCTTGTTCCTCCGAAGACGTTCCTCAAGGGTAGCTTCTAATTCCACATAATAAACTTTCCGATTTTGAGATGTGAAAATATGAGTTATTTCTTCCAAATACACCTTTTCTGCTTCACGTGATTGCTCATCCAACGCAGTTACGTAGGTAAAAATTAATCCTGAAAGATCCGACTTTGCAACTTCTTCAAAGATGCTCATCCTAAATTGGTAATCTAACTTCTTAAAACTCGGAGTTCCGTAATTAAAGAATTTGAGGATAAGTTCAATGGTATCATGATTAATGAACAATTTAAAGCCAGTCAAACGAGCCAAGGCCTGTCCAACGGCCATTTTACCGACAGCAGGAGGTCCAATAAGAAAAATCAAAACCATGCACTTTACATAGATTTATACATCCTTAAATTTTGTGAAAAAGAATTAGGTGTCGATAATGAAATGAAAGAGACGTAAATTTCTTTCTTCACCTCTTTTTTTTTGTAACTGAAAAAAAATCAAAATTGACAAGTTTCATAGGAAACAGATTTGGTTGATATTTCCACACCTTTTTTTTCAAAATATTAACAAAAATTTAAATCCTAGATGATATCAGTTAAAAATAGAATTATTATTCATTAGATTTAAGATATGGATTAAAAAGCATTGAAATCCCATATAGATCTAGAAATATGTCTAATCATTATTCTATATATAATTGTCACATCCATATTTTTGAAACAGCATGTGTCCCAAGGAAATTATTTGGAGGGATTGCACGAATAATCTACCAAAATAAAAGGTTTGATCGTCTAATCAATAGATGGTCTCAAAAAAAGAAATCCAGACTCGATCAGAGAGAAAGAATTGCGAGATTTATAGAAATAGGAGGATTATCTTCTCGGAAGATATTTGAACATGCAATCAAGTTTTATGCCCCTGGAACTTCTTTTGTTGTTCTTTCTATGGATCTAGCTGCAATGGGAGCAGGAAAACCCATTCAGAAATATCACGTTCAACTCAAAAAATTGATCAATTTAAAAAAAGATTATAAGGATTTAGTTCTACCATTTCTCTGTGTTGATCCAAGAAGGCGAGAATTTCTTAAAGAAAATGGTGAAACTATCGAAAATACTTCCAATATAAATATTAAACTTGCACTAAAGAACTTCGTCCAATATTGGATCGAGAAACGAAATTTTCATGGAATTAAACTCTACCCACCCTTAGGGTATTTTCCTTGGGATGAACGATTTGATTATTTATATGATTATGCTGAGAAGAATGAAATTCCTGTGATAACACATTGTTCGTCAGGAATAATTAACTCTCAAGAAAAAAAAAAAGTCTTAATCGCTCGGATTGAAGAAAATGTTCAAAAGTTGAAAGCTTGTGGGATAAAAATAAATCCAAAGAATTTAAGAAAAATGACTCGAAAAGAAATTTGCTCTATTTTCTCTCATCCATTTAATTACTTACATCTTTTAAAACGATGGCCAAAATTGAAGATTTGTTTGGCACATTTCGGCGGAGCAGATGAAATCGATAAATATTTGTTTCCTTTTCCTCAAGAAGATGTTATTAATAATTGGTTCTGGTATATTCGAGAGATGCTCATAAAGCATAAATCACTATATACCGATATATCATTTCAATGGGGGGATAGACGATTTGATTCCTTACTAAAAGTCATACTATTGAGAAGTAGGATATCTTCACAAATTCTTTTTGGATCTGATTACTATATGAATCAAATTGCATTTTCTGAACGAAATTTTGGATTAGATTTGCGGGGATATCTTGGAGAAAGTGAATTCAAGAAAATAGCTTATTCTAATGCAAAATCCTTTCTCTTTCCAGAACCCATTCTAATTTCTCAAAATGAGTAATACTCTCACAGATCTTTATATTTTACTCATTTTTTCATTTGAATCCCTGTATTATGTATTTAAGCAAGCTTTGGAATAAAAATGTTTTAAAAGGTAAAAATGAGTGCGATTTTCGAATTTAAAAGTTGATTTTTTATTATTCTCTTTTTTAAAAATGCTGAAAAATTGTACTAAATCTCCAATCTTATTTCAAAAACGGATTTGGTGATTTATTGAAATAGAAGAAATTGGAATAATTATTAGAATGAATCATTTTTTTTTAAAGGTTTCAAATTAAATCGAATTTCAAGAAAGGATATATATCAGCAAACAGAATTGTTGGGAAATTAAAAAATGCAATAGAGCACCTGGTGGAAATTAAGTTAAGGAACTTGGAATTTGTCAAGCTGCAATGCAAAAAGAAGTTGATGGAATACTTGATGGAAAGATGGGGGGAAAGTGATTGTAAGCTTTGTGATTTTTATCTCCAAACTAAAAAAGAAGAAGGTTTAAAAACAAAACTATTGTGTACAATCTTGTCTTACTTAGAATAATGGAAAATTTATCGAAAAAGTGAATATTCCTCTATTTAGATTAAAAAATAAAATAAAACAACCCTTCAATAATGTTCTTCTGCATTCTTTTTAGCCAATTTCCAAAAATTTATAATCAGAAGCAATAAATACACTATTTGAAAAAATGGATGTGTTCACACTAATTTTTCTTGTTTTAGGTTTAAGTATAGATGACTTTACGCTTGCATTCGCTATTGCAATAATGCAAACTGAAGAATCGAGAGTTAAGAAATTGTTGTTTTCGCTTCGTATTGCTGGAGCATTTACTATTTCCACGATTATTATCTCACTCCTTGGATGGTTTGTTGGAATTATTTTGACAGATCTCTTATTAAAAATCGGTTCATGGCTAGTATTGATTGCATTTGTATTCGTAGGAATTTGGATAATCAGAGAAGCCATAGAAGGAGAAAATGAGCAAAAACTAAAAGAAAAAAACATTTTTTCTTTTTGGATCTTAATTTTAATCGGAATCTTGGGGAGTATCGATGAAGGTGTAATAGGTATTACCTATTCTCAACTTGATTTTTCAATTGCTATGTTTTTTATTCTATTGGCGACTATAAACTTCTTTTTTGCGATAATAGGAGTTTATGTTGGGGGTATTAAATCAAAAATGAATCTTTTCTGGGTAAAGGTCATGACCGGATTATTTTTCATCTTAATTGGAATCAAAAATTGGGCATCTAAATTCTTCTAAATCAACAAACTTGTTTTTCTGGAGTGGATATTTATCCAAGAATTAATATCATAATGGGAGAACGGATTATATATGTTTTATCTTATTCACATCATAATGAATAAGAGTGTTTATCCTTATTCCTGGTTTGAAAATATGATATAAAAAAAAAATTTTGTGTATTTAAGCCAGATTAATTCATTAAAATTCTATCCTACCATAATTCTTCAAAATTTTTAAGTATTTCAAGGTTAATTGCCCACTCCATTCATCGGGTACACTTTTCATATCTGATGGGTAATCAAAATTCCATGTAGGGGAAAAATGACCAAATTTGTAGAGTTTTTCAATTAGAAAATCTAGATTGTGAGAAATATGCTCTTCAGGAAATGAAAACCTCTCATTAGAAGGGGATGGAAAAAATTCAAGTGGTTGAGGAACATAACGATTCCATTGAGAATCATCCAGAATAACAAGTTTATTTATCGCTAAACTCAACTTAGCTCTTATAGTTTCTTGATCTTCAACATCGAGGATGGGAAATAAATGAAGATAACAGAAAATTTCATTTTCGGAACCAAATTCTACTTTGTTTACAATATTGTTTATTGCTTTTTCAACACAATCCGGTATTATCTTATGCATATTTGGAGAAATGAGAGTTTTATACTTTAAAAGATAAGCAAGAATTTCTGCACTTGGATTGCCCCAATTTTTATCAATAATGGTCATATTTATATCTGGATCGTATTTCCACCAAGGTGCATGGGGATAATTATTAACTTCACTCCTAATAGCAAACCATCCTTTTCGCGCAGGATTATAGGAATCAAATAAAAAATCACTCGTTTTTGAAATCATTTCTCGTTTTTTTGGAGATTCTGGCAAGGAATCAAGAATTCTTAAACCGATGCTAGTAGCCATTGGAGAGGAGAGGGGTAATCTGAAATCGGGTTCTAGGCCATGACCAAACCCTCCATCTGCATTTTGGTACTGTTCAAGAGCTTTACAAACAGAATTAGCAGAACCATTAAGAAAAGTAAACTTGAATTGTGCTTTTTCAATCTCTCTAGCAGAGTTGAAAAAAAAATGTGAAATCTCTTCCATTTTGTCAGGAGAGATCTTTTTTGGTGACATAAATAATATTTCTTCTTCAAACTTTAATTAATTATCAATATGATAAAATTTGGTAACAAGATTAGAGTTAAAGATTTCTTTCTTAATTTCTTTAATCAGATGACCATATGATGGCCTAAGGAAAGCTAAAACCTTCTACTTATTACCATATAATTCATGATATTTCTTATAAAACCCTTCGGCTGTCATGATCTCATCCATAACAGGAGGAAACAAGATTCCATAAATCGCAGGTATATTTTCCACTTTTCCATATTGAAGCGAAACTAATTTTGGTTCAATTCCATTTTTAGTTTGGAACTGCATATGCGTTTGTTGTGGTAATGGAGTTTTTTTTTTTCTAGCTTCAACAAAATCAATCTTAATTTTCTCTTTGTTTTCTGGAAAAATATCGTAATAAGAATCCAAAGCAAGTAACTCTTCAATTGAATACCCAGTCATCTCACAGTAATAATTATTTGCATAATAAAATTTGTATTGCTTTGATTTTGTTTCTTGGAGAATAAAGATTGCAACACCCAACACACTCAAAGCATCGAAAAAACTATTAATAATCTGCCGATCATATTGCGTTTTCAAACCTAAACCAACCAACATAGCAACATTTAGACATAATGATTTTTCACGTTGACTAAATTCGCGATCGATGTCTGATGAATTCAAAATCATAGTGCCGAAGCGATCCTTACCAATAAATACAGGAAGTAATAATAAAGAAGCAATATCTAATTTATCTGCGAGAATCTTAAGTTTTGGAGAAAATTTTGCAGAATTCATCGTAGCAAATATGTTCAGAGGTACCGATTCAGCATAAGTATCCAAGAGTCCTTCAGAAAAGAATTCTTCAATTTGTTCTGGAACTAAGTTATAATTTGAAGCAGTCCAACTTCCTTCAATATGGTATTTATTTTGATGAAAATGACCATTATGCTTCATGATTAAAATAAAGGAGCCACCTATTGAATTACCTAAAGTACGTAGAATCCCATCAATTTTGGTGCTTGTATTTGCAGAATCCGGAACCAACATTGAAGAAATCATAGAAATTACATTAGAGTATTGAATTTGTAATTCCCGTTCTCTGAGAGTTTTCTGAACTTTATTCAATTCGGTGATATCTCGAGCTACACCCAGAAAAGAGGTAATATTTCCTGAAGCATCATGTAGCGGAACAGCATTTGTAGATAATTCAAGATAACGGCCATTTTTCTTTTTTACACGATATTCAAGAGAATTCACAGATATATTGTTTGTAAGTGAATTCAATTCAGACATAACACGCTTGAAATCATCAGGATGAATTAATTCACCGAGATTAAGAGCCATAAATTCTTCTTTTGTATATCCGAGATTATTCAATGTGGCTTTATTTACAAATTCAATTTTTTCATCAATTGACTGGATAAAAATAAGTTCATTTGATGTTTCAACCACGCTACGATACAACATCTCGGAATTGGAAAGTTTTTCCATCATTTCAGCCGATTGCGTTATATCTTCATAGATCAAATATTTTAACCCAGAGTCTAAAATTGATAATCTAAGGATGACTTTTTTAACAGATGAATCCTTACACAGAAACAAATACCTTTTTGGAGGAATTAAACGAGTCATAGATCCCTTAGTATCGTGGAGAAATGTGTACAACATATCTTTTTTATAATCCATATTCGAAAGAGTACGTTCAAATAAAATTTCTGCAGTGGGAATTTCATCAATTGAATATCCAAAAGTAATATTAAATTCAGGATTAATGTAATCGACGAGATTTGATCGACTTAATAGGACAATTGGAAAAGGAGAATGTTCCACTAACTGTCTGAATTTATGCTCCCTTTCTATAAGTGATAATTCATCTTCTTTTTTTTGTGTAATATCTCGAATTGTCCCAATACTATAAAGAGGAGTTCCATCTTCACTTCTAAAATAAGTAAATCGATCGCTTAACCAAATCCATTTCCCATCCTTACAATGAAATCTTGCTTCTGCAGTATGAGAAACGGCCAAGGAATCAGAATTTTTCAGAATTTCCGCCAATTCTTCTTGATTTCGACGAAGATCCTTTTGATTAGTATGTTTATAATATTCATCCACCAATACATCTTGAAGTTGAAGTCCGGTTATTTTTTCCGCGATTGGGCTGATATAATCATATTTATTCGTTTTGAAATTTAATCGGTAGGATATATCCAATGAATTTTCAATCACTTCTTGGAAGTATTGCTTCGTTTTTTTAAGAGCAATCTCGGCATTTTTTTGCTTGGAAATATCTTCTAGCATAACGACAATTGAATCTAATTCCCCATTTTGAGATAAAATTGGAAAAGCAACAGCCCTAAGAATAATATTTTTATCTATTAAATCAGGATGAGTATTTTTGGGATTTAGATTAAATTCTGGAATATGAAGAGTTTTTCCTGCAGCTAATTGCTGATACCATTGATTTAATTGACCACGGTTTTTAAAATTGCCATCATCATAAACGGAATAATCCAATCCTACATCAGTTTCTATCAACTGATGGAGTGCATCATTACTTCTTAAGAAATTCAATTTTTTATCAAATATTATTATAGCATAAGGGTTATATTTAATAATATTGTTCAATTGCCACCGTTCTTGAATCAAAGCATTCTCTATGGCATCTTTTTCATAGATATTGCTGATAAGTTCAGCAAAAATACTTACTGATGTTAATGCTGAAGAAGACCACTCTGTAATGGGATTTGGTTTATTAATACCAACAAAAGCGATAATTTTATTTTGCCTCTTAATCCCATACGCGAATACGGCCTTAATTTGTCCTTTTTTGAATAAATCGCGTTCAAATTGGGCATCTTCAGGTAATAAGTCACAATTTGGTATATTTATGAAATTGTGTTCAGATAACTGGCGATGCCACCATTTTTGTTCATCATATGGAACATTACTAAAACTACTTAAAATAGAAAGGTTTTTCTGGCTCACCCATTCATATTTAGTGGAAGCAGTTTTGTTATCCCAATTTATATGAGTTAAAAAAACTCTCTCTGCTTGATATAATTTTCCCAAGTCAGCGAGGGATTTTTCAATTGAACTCTCAAGATTATACTCCCCCGTAAATCTGGAAATAATTTTTGATATAGTCTGTTCATTGACAATTTTTTCTTGTAATTGAAAGTGTTTTGCTTCTAATTCTTGAGTACGTTTGTGAATTGTAGCTTCCAGATGATCTTGATAATCAGACAAGGCGATTTCCGCTTTTTTCCGTTCGGTTACATCTTCATAGAGAAATACAGGATATTTTAAGATCCCAGAAGCATCAAAAATTGAAAATATGGTCGCTCGAATATACATCTCCTTGTTGGGCAAATTTGGATTTAGTTCATGTGTATTATAGTAAACATCATCAGAATGATAAACATCCCCGTTCAATATCGCGCGATTAACACCGTCCAGAAGACCTTGAGACTTTATTATAGGATCAGTAAAAATAGAATAATCATCAGGAGGTTCACATTCCCACATCTTCTTATAAGCCTGATTGCTATGTAAATAATAACCTTCAGCATCAAAAATAGCTATAGCGAAAGGATTATTTTCAATAATTTTACCAAGCATCAAGCGTTCTTCATGGTATTCAGTCTCTCGCTCTGATAACACTTCTTCAGCATTTCGTGAGGTTTTTTCTCTTCCAACAGCCAATATCGATGGTTCTTCTTGAGAATTTTTGCGGACTAAAGATAACCACGTTTCAATGTGGACCAGTTTTCCATTTTTTTTTTTCAAAGGCTTATTAATTGATCGGATTTCTCCATCAATAAGGGGAGAGCAAAATAAATCTATGAGTTTTGAATTATCTTCATCAAAGAAAAATTGATAAATCCACATTCTATCAATCTCATTTAAAGAATACCCTAATCGCTGAGAAACCAAAGAATTTGCATAATGAATTTTTCCTTTTGGAGAGTAAATGAACACGAAACTGCCCATATTTTCGAAAATACTAGGGTCGATATTGTTTAATCTCCACTCCGTATTCAATTAGATATTCCCTCCTTATTTGAAATTATTTTGCGTAAGAATCGATTTTTAATCTTTTCTATTATCTATCACTATTTTTAGAAGTTTTAAAAAATTGTGCTTTCTGTGAAGATAAAAACAAAACTATCTAGTTCAATATGGCGCTAAGATTAATGGAGAAATTTTTTTTTTTTTTATCAATTCATCTTGAAAATATTTGAATGTTTTTTGATTGATTTTATATGCTCTTTTAATTTTCCTTTTTAATTTGTTATTAAAATCATCAGTTGATAATTGAGTTAATGCTTTTGTGGTTAATTTGAATGTTCGATTCATTCCTACTGAGTACGATAGATCCGTTTTATGTCCGGTGATATCAAATGACATATTAGGAAGATATCCATAACGGAAAAACCCAATTTTGTCCACTAATCTATTTGTCATTACGTTCCTTGATGTTCCTAGAACTTCAAATTTTTTCCCAATACCCACATTTTCACATTGAAACATACCAATCAAAGCAAGAAACTGGCCAAAACCATATCCACGAAACCAACTTGGAAAGAGCAATGTGCTAGATAAGATATGAGGTGTTTGATTCTTTCTTTTTACAAAAGATAAGCCAATAAATATCCATTCTGGGGAATTACCTTTACTTGCAATATTAAATTCTAAGATACCAAAGTATTCACCCATGAATTTCTTTAAAATTGAAATATTAAATATTTCTGATCTTAAATTCCCATTATCGTCAGTTAATTCTGGGAAACTGCTACCTTCTGAAACAAGACACTCAAAAAGACACATTAAAATGGAATATTGATAATCTTCAATAACTTGCTGACCTTGGTGAGAAGAAGTTTTAAAAAAGCGCATCCTCAGTCCAGATTTCTTAAATAGATTAAAATTTTGGGCAAAACACAATCTATGAAGATAAGGAGTAAATTGAAATTTACTGAAAATAAAATATTTGGCCCAAATTTTTTTTCTACTCTGTTTATAGTGTTTTAACTTTTTTTGAAAAAATGGAATAAGGTACTCATAATATAACTTGATATCAAGCAGCTTTTGAAATGATTTACCCATCTTCTCAAGTTGGAAAGGATTCTTATTCTGCAAATATTGTTCAAAAAGAGTAATACTTCCGTCCATTTTAGTTTTCATTTTTTTAGTGATAGACAAATCCTCATTAAATTGATCATTTCTGTTGATCAAGTGATAGGTAGAATTTAGCAGAGTTTTATCAGAATTAGCATCATAACCTAAGTAATCAGCCAAGTTCAAATGAGTATCCCAATTTATATTTGAGATTGAATTAATAAATGATTTTAGAAAACTTTTTTCTGGGAGTATTAACATAGTAAATCCAATAGAAGAGAAATTGATATTTTCATATCGACAATGTGCCTCAATTAGCTGGTTTATTCCGCCATTATTCATTATCTCTGTAAAAATCTCAGATTTTTTAACAAAAATTTCAGGATCAATTAGTGGATAAAGGAGAATTTGATTGATCCAAGGAGAATCGGAAGGGTATTTTATCCATTGAACATTAAATATCGCCAAAATTTGATTGTTGTTCCATTTTTTGGAACGGAATACATAACTCGTACAATTTTCATCAGACGAGAGGTGAAACGATTTCAAAGATGTATTGTACCATTTTGGAATAGTAAGTTTTATGAACGATTCTAGTTCTTTTGTTTCGTTTTCAGATTTTAAATTATATTTTGTAACTCTTAAGGATGGATTCTCATAAACTGGTTGAATTGTGATTATTTTCACCTATTCAGATTTTCTGGAAAACAATAAAAAATGCGATAATAATCTATACAAATTTGGAGATAGTAACAATCCCCCAATAATTCAATTTATTAACCAAATATCTCTAATTTCATTTGGATATTAATTTCATGGACAATAATTTATATTTCGTAAGAATGAAAAAAGTAAATTAACAATGAATCGATCTTCCGACAAAATTATTAAAATAATAACGATAATCTTTGAATATTTGAGAAAAAATGACAGTAATTGATAAAAAAAGCATTGAAAATGCACAAACACTGGAATATATCAAGCAAATTGTAGAGAATTCGCAAGGAAAGATTAATTCGGTTGAACTTAAACAAATCATGATTTTTCTTGTGGAGGATCTACATCGGATAACAAGTGCAAATTTGAAAACTTATCTTGATGATATTATCGAAAAAATTCCTTCTGAGTGCCTACCATTCTTTTTTGAAGCATTACATGAAATTGAAGATGAAGGCGCAATTCATAAAATGATAATATTTTTTATTCGATCCAATAAACCACTCTATTGCATGATTGGAGTCCAACTCATTCAAAAAATTCATGATGAATCCTACACCGGACTGATTGCACCTTTTATTTATTCTAATCACAAGCCTTTAAGACAACTTACAATTCGATGCCTACTTGCAAATCCAGGAAATATTGAAAATATATTAGAGCAAAATCTTTCAGATAGAAATCCTAAGCGACGTGAATTGACGGAAAATTTAATTTTTCAAATCAATCCTAAAAATATCAAGGTTGCACAGAAAAAACTCAATAATACCGATTTTCTTGAGCGAATCCAAGCAATTTCTACTTTGGCTGAAACACAAGATAGGAAGTTAGTATCAAAATTTGAAACTATGTTAGATGATCCAGATATATCCGTGCGGAAAGCAGTCATTGAAGGCATCACACGTTTGGGTGGAAAAAAAGCGAGAAAAATATTAAAAGAACATTTGTTAAAAGAAACACACTTTCCACTTCGGGCACTAATCATTTCAAATTTTAAATAGAGTTAAATTAAGAATTAATGTTCAATCTCCCGAATTGCTTCATATTCGATGGGAATCTTCAATGTAGTAAAGTATTTTTCTAAGGAAAGCCCAATTCGGTTATTTTCGCGTAGTTCTTTTTCATGACTGGAAAAAATGTAAACAGTTCTGCTAGAAAAGATATTTTTTAGGATATTCCCATCAGAATCCCTAAAACCCCAAATTTCAAAAGAAGAATAATATTTTGTTTTTCGATAAGACAGCTTTGATTTTGGATTCTTCTTTCTATGATCAACCATTTCGTAACTCACAAATCTTGAGATGTCAGAAATTTTTCCAATTTGATGATTGTATGGGATAAAATAAAGCATTTTTTTAATATCCCACCGGTTTTTTTCCAAATCTATTATCAATATCGATGTGGGAAAAATGAAGTACAATATAATTAATAGAAAAATAACCAAATATGAATAATAGAAACGAGGTATTTTCTGAGTAGAAATATAATTTGCAATCATCAAAACAATTGTGATTAATGAAAATGAAGAAATTATTAGCAAATGCTCTTTATGGTCGGAAAATTCTCGCTTTACAGCGACTGTGGTGGATGCTTCATTAAGAAATTTTATTGTAACCATTATTAGAACCAATTTTTTTTTCTATAAAAAAAATACTCTTTTCGCTCGAAAAGACAGAAGCCTTTTTTTTCCGTTTCACAATAATAAATAATAAGAACACAAAAATTAATGAATATGTTTGCTTTAAGATAAAATACCCCTAAACCCATTAAATCAACATAAAAAAAAAGTAATTTAAAAAATAAAGAGTACATAATCCGGAAGAAGAACAATGGCAAGAACAATTGATTACACATTTAAAATTTTAATGTTGGGCTCAGCATCAACTGGTAAAACCTCCCTTTCAGATCGATTCATTTCTGGAGTTTTCAATCCTGAAATCAAATTAACAGTAGGGGTCGAATTTTATGTAAAAACTGTTGAAGTTATTAATAAACAAGGGGAAAATAAACGGGTTAAATTACAAATTTGGGATTTAGGGGGAGAATCACGTTTCCGTTTTCTACTACCAACATATTGTTTGGGGTCTTCGGGAGCATTCTTTTTATTCGATCTCACCCGACCAGATACATTGTTAGCTTTAGATAGCTGGATCTCAATTGTAAAAGAACGTAATGGCAGTATACCAATTCTTTTAGTTGGAAATAAAGTTGACTTAGAAGAATTTCGGAAAATACCAAAGGAACATGGTCTCCAAACGACGAAGCAAAATAACTTAATAGAATATATTGAAGTTAGTGCCCTTACGGGAGAAAATGTTGAAGAAGTTTTCTCAAAAATCACAAATTATATGATGGATAGGGCATCTATAAACTAGGTTCATTAGAATCAAGTATAAAAAAATTGGGAGAAAAATAGAATGGAAAATCAAAACCCCTTTTCAAAATTAGTCGATCTTTTTGATGCGATAGATATCAATGAAAAAGGGATAGAAATAGTTTATGATTATTTAATTAAAAACCATACTATTGAAGATCCAAAGTCCATTTATCAAACTTTAGGACTCTCTCTCAAACGTATTTACAAAATATTTAGTGTTCTCAAGGATTTAGAACTTGTTCAAGTTTATTCACGACCAATGAAAGTCATTTTGAATGATCCTATTACTTCTTGGGAAAAAATCGTTTCAGATAAAATTAAACAAATTCGAATTGAATCAAATGAAAAAATAACAAATTGTGAAATGCAGTTTAAAAGCATGATTGATTCTTATAACTTGATCCCAGAACAACCGAGTCTTCCACCAGTAGAATATATTAATATATTAGGTGATAATGAACCAATTGATTTTATTAACAATGAACTGTTAGGGGGTCCTGAAAAAAATATTTTTATCTCTAAGGGTCTCAGAGTAAAGATTGATTTCATTGAACACCTATATAGCCTTCTTTCATCAAAAGCATATCGAAAGAAAAATGGATATGCTAATTTTGGTGAAATTCTTGAGAAATGGAACAAAGATTTTCCCAATCACACCTTCAATGTGCTTCTTTCAGAAGAATATTTAGAGGAAACGATTCTAAAAATTGCACAAACTAAAATTGACCCTTCAGAACTAAAAATTCTCACAGAAAAAATGAACCCAAACATTGAGGTAAGGGTTTCTCAAAATACAATAGGAAATTTTATTATTAAGGAAGATGAAGAATTACTGCAATATTCTGTAGATCCAAGCAATACTCTTTTAGGGGCATTTATATCACGACAAAAAGAGATCATTGATGTTTTCTCAAATAAATTTTCGGAAATGTATTCCCAATCGGTTGAAATTTCGCAATTTTTCAAGGATAAAAAAAAACCACAACTAACATTATTAGAGAAAATTGCTTATGCATTATTTTAATGAATTTTAGTAATTCTCGTAAAATTTTTCCTGGTTGATCTCAATGTACTTCAAAGATAAACGTCAATATTTTGCAGGTTATGAACTGGACAGCCGGGTTTTTGTCGGTGATGAAGCATGGATATCAATATTTGAAATTGAAACTTATTCCTTTGAAAATATTTTCACAGATTTGGTTTTATGGGTAAAAAAAATCCATGAAGCAGCTCAAATACCAAAGCATATTGGAGCAAGCTTTCATTTTAAAAAATGCAATGGATTTTTGGTAAATCAGACTTTTCGCGAAAGATATTTGAGGGTAATCGAGAACTGTAAAATACCTTTTCAATCCCTATGTCATATTCCATATCGAAAAGATCAATTACCCCCTAATTCAGGATTTATTCCTACATTATTGAAGCAAATGGAGCTGTGTTCTTTATCAAAATCAAAAGGAATCATACTGCACCCTCCTTCAAATATTGAAGATACTACCGAGCAATTCATCAGTCAGTTAACTGATCAGAAAGTGCTTAAAGTACTAGAAGATGCACCACTTTATCTTTGCATTGAAAATGCCCAAGAAAGTGGAGCCTATTTTCAAAGTCTTAGTAATTTAATAATTCTTAGGGAATCCTTAGAAATAGAGTTGAAACAAATTGGAAAGGGTCATTTAATTTCATTTTTCAAGTTTTGCTTTGATACCGGACATTATCTCTTATATCAACAAAGGGATGGAAATGGTGAAGAAGAATGGATGAATCATTCTGAAAAATTCCTACCCCATGTACTTGTTTTTCATATTCATTCCAATGATGGTTCATCAGATCAACATCTTCTACCCTACACGAAAGCAGATCCTCCGTTGAAAAGATTACCATTTCTTTATAAAGCGTTTTTTGAGAATTGTCATCGAATAATGAACTGGCTTGAAGAAAGCGAAGCTGAATGGAAAACTGAAGAGCGATTTTTTGTTCTTGAAGTGAACCCATCGTTCACAAAAAAGGAATTAATTTCTTTTTGGCACCGTTTGGGAAGAAGATTAAAATTGATATCCAAATAAAAAGGTATTATGGGAAAATTACAGTCAGCTAAATCCGTGATGCTTAATTTTAGTGATTTTTATCAAATAAATTCAAAAAATTCTTCCGATTCTTCTGAAACAATTATTGCAGAGGTTGCTGGAAAAGATAGTATTGCAGCCATTCTTCAAGTTGCGAAAAAATCGAGTATCAAAAAATTAGTTGGTATTGGGATTAACCACCGGTCTTTTTATGGAAATATTGATGAACCAACAGAGCATTTTGAATATATTAGCAACGATAAAGCACTTTTAAATATAAAAAAAACGGAATTCATGTATTTAGATGTCAGTTCATTATTTGATCTCCTTATTGTGCGAACCTTAGCTATTGTTCAAAAACACTTTCACTATTTCTCTCCTTGTCCCGCCTGCCATCTTTTCTTTCATATGATGCGAGTTCCTATAGCCCATCATCTAAAGGTCGCAAAATTTATTACTGGTGAACGGGATATTCATGGAACCCGGAAAAAATTAAATCAATTGCCCGAAGTTTTAGATCTTTTAAAAATCCTATTGGAGAAAGAAGGAATAAATCTCATTCAACCCCTTAAATCAATCACTAAAGATGAAGAGATATTTACATTATTAGGAAAAAAATGGGTTTCAGCCCTTCCCTACAAATGTAGTTTTTCAGGGAATTATTATGATGAAAATGGAAAGATTCCTTTTAATACTACCAATGTACTAAATTCATTAAGCAAGTTCTACTACCCTCTCTTTCATGAGACAATTCATTATATTGAATTACACAAGAATGAACCAGATTGGAATTGGATAGAAAAAACATTGTTAGATATTATTGAAGAGTTTTAGTTAGGGGATAAAGTTTCAGGATCTTTTTCGATTTTTTTATCTCGAATTTTGGAGAGATGGCGATTTGCATAGAAAATTCTTTGAATCGCTGTGAAATGACCACCAATCATCAAAATTATCACAGTCCATTCTAATGCATTATTAAACCAAAATTGGAATATAGTTCCAATCATTAATATGGGTACACGATCTGTTCTTTCCAGCAACCCAATTCCACCTAAAGATGAAATTCCTAAAGCTTCCACTCGAGCTCGGGTATAAGATGTTAAAAATGCACCTACAAGGGAAAGCATGACGATCCAAGGTTCTGTATAGTTTCCAAGCATAATGCCAACATATAAGAAAATATCACCATATCTATCCAACGTAGAGTCTAAAAAAGCACCAAATTTCGTAGCCCCTTGAATTCGAGCAACAACTCCATCAAGTTGATCAAAAAATTCAATTAAGAAAAGAAAAATTATGGCAAGGGGTAATATTTGAAAAGCAAGTGATATACAAACAACAATACATGAGACCAAGCTACATATTGTTATATAATTCGCAGGAACATGTGAAATTTTTTTCCCCAAAGGAGATAAAAGCTTTCCCGAATATTTCTTCATTTGAAGAAGCATAAAATATCTTAAGATTTTGATCTATATAAGAATAGAGATATTCTTGATTAAAATCATTCATTGATTCTTCTTCATTCGAATAAACCCGCATTGAGGACATTGAAATTTAGTATGTTTATGAAATCCACCCTTTCGTTTAATGGATTTCATCCTAATTCGATTTCCACAAATCCTACATCGAGGACAGTCCATGATATGATCATATTTTTGGGTTTTTTAAAAAATGAAAATAATTATCGTTTTTCTTGGTGCCCCCAGACTTGAACATGAACCTTTCGTGTTCTGGGACCATCGAATTCACAGAAAAAAACACCTTGCCATTCTCCGAGGATCATTTTTCTTCTTTCAATAGGAATTTCCAAAGATACTCCAAACAATGAAGACTTGAAATGGCTATCCGAGTTTCCTTCAGCATTTAGTAATCGATGTCCTTTAATGCTACTGGCAAGAATAGTTTGTATATCTTTGATAACATCAGGGTTCGCATTTTGATTTATAGTCACAGCAGCAGTTGTGTGAGGGATAAAAATTTTTACAACACCAACTTCAGCTCCAGATCTTAAAACCAGATTATTAATATCTTCAGTAATTGATATGAATTGTTCTCTTTTCGAAGATTTAATACTAAATAAATTGTTTTCTACGAACATTGCCTTCACTAGTTAATAAACGTATTTTTAAATTAACTTTTATTGTTTTTTAATGTTTTTTTTGGATAATTAGTGAAAAAATTTTGTATATAAATGAATTTTTTAGTTGTATGGAAATTGGAATCTTTTTCACATTAATTTTTATTTTATTTTTGAAGTCAATTCATAAAAGCGATGTTGAAACACCTTAATCTAGGAAGAAATTTCCCAATTTTATTTTTAAATGAGATGCTTTTATGTCCAAACCAACCCGAAATAGTCTAACAATGGATGAAATTTTAGAAAACTTACCGTCTCCAGTTCTCATTGTCAAATTTCATAAGTTGGTTTGGGCAAATCAATCATTTTGGGAATTTTACTTACCAGATGATGCACAAGAATTTCCAATGCCCCAAAATCCACCTTCAATTGATATTTATCAGTTGGTTAAGCGAAATTCCAGAGGATCTCTAAGAGAATACTTATTGTCTTTAAGTTCCTTAGAAAAACCCCTTGAAACCATACTAATTTCTTCTGATGAAGAGTATACACCTGTGTTAATTTCTGGACGTTGTTTAAATCCAGCATCAGAAATAGAAGATCGGATTTTTCTTTTAGTTTGTACGGATATTTCAGATAAATTAAAAAGTGAATTTCTTCTTTATGAGATGTTGGAACAGATTGATGAAATTTTCTTTGTGATATCGCTAGAAAATCACTATCTTCAGTATATCAATAAGCGAGGATTAATGCTCTTAAGAAAAAATGAAGATGATATCAAAAATAAAAAATATACAGACTTTTTCCCTGAATTAAATTGGCCTCATCTTAATAATCTCATTGATTTATCGACCAGAAATATGATGCCTCTAAATGATAAAGAAATAATCGCACGATTTTCATCTGGTGTGAAAGTTTACTTTGCAAATATTATTCCCATCAATGATTTTTCCCACACATATAGATTGATGTTGGTAACTCTTCGCGAAATAACTCAATTTCGGGCAAAAATTAATTTGGCGAATCAATTAGAGAAAATAATTCAGTCCATTCCTGATCCGATGCTGATCGTTGATGAAAATTTGGAAACTCGTTTAATCAACCATGCCACTGTTCATCTCAGGGGAATAAACCCTCTGCGAATTAAAGAACCTATAGCTTTACTCTGCTCGGAAATCTTTCAACGCCCCGAATGTAACACAGATTTATGTCCAATAAAGAGAATGATCCATTTAAATGAAGAAGTTCGAGACGAAGAAGTGGAATTATTGGATGAAATGGGAAAATTACGCACTTTTCTTCTATCAATTATACCCCTCCAAATGGTTACGGAACAACACTTTTTTTTAATGAGATTTTCAGATATCACGACTAAAAAAGAATACGAAAAGGAATTGACGATATATCAGAAAAAATTGAAAGAAGAAAATGTAAAACTTCAACAAGAAATTACTAAAATGAAGATTACACCTGTACATGAAAAACCAATTAAACAACCTCAAATTAAAGCCAAACAAAACCAAGTAGTGGAAAAATTTACCGATTTAATCTTAGGAACATCATATATTTTCATGGATTCTGATATGGACATACCCTATAATTCTTTTATTAACCAAGTACATTCGGGTAAATTGGGTTTAGTAATTTCCCGTCTTCATCCAGAAAAAATCCGGAAAAAATATTCTCTGAAGGAAACGCCCATCGTTTGGGTGAATAATTCAATTGTTGATGAAGATAAACGATATATCCAACCAAACCTCCAGATTATATTGCATTTGCTGAAAGCTTTTTTGAAGGAAGCTAGTACTAAAAATGAAAAAAGTATTATTTTGATTGATTGTCTGGAATATCTAACGATTTATAATGAATTTAAAAAAATAATCCAATTTTATGAAGTTTTAAGTGAAAATATCACCATTTATAACGGGACATCGATTACTACAATAGATCCTGATGCTTTTGATTCTAAAGAATTTGCTTTACTTAAACGTGGTTCAGAAATATTGAAGAAAAAAAAATAGTTGTAAAAATTCCTAAACTATAGCAAACCATTTAAGAAAAACAGATTATATTAAAAATATATAAATAAAAAAAAACCGTAACAAAAGGAATCATGAAAATGTCAGAAGAACGAAAATGTCCCTATTGTGGAATTTCATTAAAAAATCCTTATTGGCGCCATATTGAATCCGAACACCCAGACGAATATCGCAGTGATAAAAGTACATGGATTCAATTATTTAAAGATTACGTTGGTATGGGTATGTCAAAAGAGGTTGCTTTAGCCGTTATTTCACAGATTTTTAATCGTGAACCTAAAATTATTGAAGAATTTCTAAAAAAAAATAAAGCATTTTAGAATTGAAGGTTTTACAAGTCTTGATCGAATAGATCATCCAATGCGTCTAACGCGTCTTTTTCTTTTTTAACTTGTTCTGAATTCTCTGTTTTTGATGTTTTTTTTTTAGATATTTGCTTTGAAGATGTTTTGGAATGAATTTGGGTTTTTTCATCTTTTTCTTCAGGGATAGCAGATTTGATTGGTTCTAATTCATCAAATGGATCAAAAGGTTTAGAAGAAATATTTCCAGTAGAAGCATTCTTGTTCATTTTTTGCTGCAGAGATAGAATTCGTGTCTTTAAAGTATCAATTAATAACTCAGCCTTATCCATATCTTGCATGATTTCAATTAATTTTAATATTTCAGCTTTTGCCCCCAAGAGATCATTTTGCTCAAAGATCTTCTCAACCTCCAATAAATTTTCAAACAAAAATTCATTAGCAGTACATTTTTCCAGTAATTCTTTAATTTTTGAATCATGATCAAAAAAACCTTTCCTTTCAAGGTCAATTTTATAGTCATCAAGTTTCTGCCGGGCTTTTTTAAATTGAAACTCACGTAAAAGTTGATAAGTGGAATTTAAAAATGATTTTGAATCTTCTTCAACGTTTTGCAATTGATTATCAATTTCTGCAATCATATCTATTAGATTTCGCTGTTTTTCCAAGGCAAAATGGGATGGATGTTCTTGGATCATTTTATAAGCGCGTTCAAGTTCTATTTTTGCTAATGGAAGTGATTCTATCTTTTGAGCAGTAGATATATGGTGATTGAAACGAATTTCTTTACTTTTCAGATCCAATGAAGTTTTAGTGGTAGACCACATCTTCTGATACTTTTTATCCGCTGGATCGATTTTACTGATTCCATATTTGCTCATATAGACGTCAAGTGATTTTTGTGCATTTTCTATTCTCGCAACGATATCTGGATGAATTGAATCTTTTCGAGATTCTTCGTTTTGGCATTCTTCCCATAGCGTTTCTAATTTTGCATAACGTATCTGAATAATCATCGGGGGAAGCTCACTAGGAGATTCCAAACCAAGTTTGGACAATTCTTCCAAAATATGCAAGCTTCGACTAACTTTTCGATCAAAAATTTTAACTTGGTTTTGAAGAGATGAAATCCCAAATTTGGATACTTGAAAAAGTAAAAAACCCAAAATGTGCTGAGTATTAATTAAATCACCAGCTAAATAAAGCTCTTCACATTTTGAGAAAATTTTTCCTAATTCTTCTGTTCGATCTTTAATTTGTTGTAAAGTAATCTTTTCAATTAAATCAAGTGTCTGTTGAGAATTATCTATATCAGAAGTGGGATTTTCCAAGATTAAGTTCTTAGTAGCAGAAATTATTTCAAGTATGTTGGTTAAATTAAGTGATTTTTGAGCTCGATTCAAATTGGTTTGAAGTTTTGTGATTTTTTCTCACCGATCTTTATTTAATTAATCTTTTATTTCAAAGAAATTAAGTCTTTCAATTTAATAGTAAAGGTTCCGAGCTTTTCATTATAATATCCAGCACTTATTTTAATCACAGCAGAATTATTTACTAAAAAATCAATAATTGATTTCAATACCATTTTAAGAGTTTCAACCGAAAAACCGTTCAATATTACTTCAGGGATACAGTTAACATTAGCAGGTACTTTGGAAACAGATTTTAACTTAGATTTGAGAGAAGGACAGTATAGGAAATTACTTTGGATTTGATTCTTGGGATCTTTAAAATTATTCAAAGCATCTGGTAGAGTATTGTTGTCAGAAGAATAAAATTTTGTTCCAGAAGCAGCAAACCCATAGATTTGACATACACTTGGATATGAAAGGAGTAATTTTTTTAACAGAGGTTCAGCTTCAAGAGCTTCTTGTAGAGAAGTAAAAAAAATAAACAGATTCGCACCCATATACCCCGAATAAACGTGTAATATATCTTCTATTAAAAAATCTCCTGCCATACAAGGAATACAGTACATTTTTTTATTAAATTTGGACAATATTTTTGCATAATTCCCCCCAAAATCACTAAGAAAATTTGAACTCTTTATTGTTGACAATGGAATATCATTGTCCTTTTTGAAAGAATCCCATCCAAAAACCCGTACATCTAATTTTGGAATGATAGAAGAACGAATTCGCCTAAAGAGATGCTTTTCAAGCTTAACAATGGTTTTTTCGATCGAATTAGAATTTAAAGAAACCCAAACGCTACAAGAAACACCCCAACGATGGTCCGGTGTTTCTGAAGGCTGAATTATGGAATGAATTCCAGCCTCAGAACCAACATAAGGCAATGAGGATTGAGCGCAAAATTCCATTGCATATTGTTTTGCGTGGTTTTTTGAAGGTCCAGTTATAAGAAGGCAAGAACTAATACCTGAGAAAAATTCCATTCTTGTTGATTCTACTTTTTCATATCCTTTCCATGGCATGTATTAAATTGTCTAATGCCTTATTGATAATATATATGATGGAGTTGAAAAAATGATCAAAGGGTTTATCATTGTCAAGTCGGATCAAATGCAAAAAAAAACCGAACAAGACGATTCAGAAGAAGAAAATGGGTTAGGATACACCAATACTTGGAAAATCATTGCTAAATATGTCCCAGATCCAAGCGATGTACCTGAAAAAACCATCATTGATTCAATAATTGAACGTCTTAATATGAATGAAAATGGTACAGAAGTGAATGTTCGCCAATTTCCTTTGAAATTTCATGCTTCAACATTAGGTTCAGATGAAGAGGGTCATTCTTTCCATTTAATAAGTTTACTTGAGATTTCAGAATCTCTTGAAATTGTAAAAACCATTTCATCCGAGATCAAACGCAATTTATTTGATAATTATAAGGACCAAGCGTACTTAAAAACTAAATTGCATAATATCTATGATGCTAAAGTAAATATCTTAGAAAAAGTATTAAATTCCGAAATTCTTACTAAAAACCTAAGTGCCAAAGCAAACAAGTTGATTGATGAAGGGGATTTTGAGCAAGCACAAGAATTGATCAAGATGGCCAAGGATTTGCCCGCTAAATTTGTTGAATTCTATGAAAAAGGAAGAAGAGATGCAAAAACAGGAAATTACAGAGGTGCAGAAAAAAATTTCCTTCAATGTTATGATTTAGCCGGAAAAATTAGTGATCTTCCGTTACAATACTATATTAAACTAAAAATTGAGGATATTAAACAAATTCCTTCAGCAAATAAGGAACTCAGGTCCCAAATGATGAGTATTTCCAAAGATTTGGGAAAATTTGTGAATTATCTTCCTTATAAAGCTCAAATTAAAAAATTGAATCGATGTGTTGAGTTAGCGGATGTATTAGAAGATGATGCTCAATTAGAAGAATTAGCAGAACTTGAGAAAAAAATAATTCAAGCAAATTCATTAGTCGAAAAGCTGACTTCAGTTGAAAGGAGTATAAAAAACATCATAAATAGTTGGAAAAATTAACTAAATCGCTTTATTATTTTTTTTACCTAAAAGCCTTTCTTTTCCTATTTTATTTAGGTTCTCAATTCTTTCCATACAATATCCCTTTAGGTTTGAATATCTAAAATATAATGGGATTCAATTTCTTCGTGGTGGAGATACAAAATGGAAGATAATATCGATATCAATTCAAAACTCAAAAATCTTCTAAATATTTTAGAAGATTGGGGAAAAACAGAGACTAATGTTCCGGGAGTAAAAATCATAAAGATTCCTGCTAAGAAAGATGTCCCCGAACGTTTAGGAATTGAAATAAACCCAGTTGATTCATCAGGAAGATCAATAAAAAAGACAGGAAATATCGTCTTAACTAATATGGAACTATTTAATATGTATTCAGATCTATTCAATAATCAAAAAATCATTGAATTAATGGAAGAAATTGAAGATTTACGTAAAGAATTGTGTCCAAATAGTAATGATAAACATGAAAAAATTGTTTTTAAAATATGATACTTTTTGAATATTTTGTAATCCCTCAAATTTGTTTGTTTTCATCAAAGACATCATAGAATATATCAATAAAATGGGTGAAACTTCCCAATTGTTTATTGTTTTAGTTAACTGAATATGTAAAAAAAGATCATTTTAATTTTAGGATTCGTTATTTTGCAATTAAGAGGGGAATATTTTATTATCCCATGAAAATCTTGTTTCTTCAATAAAGGAAGAAATAGAGGTAATATAGTAAAACTCAATACCAGTAATGGTGAAATCATGAAATTACAATCAATTGAATCCCATCCAATTCTGGACATTCCGAAAAGAAAACTTGTTTCGTTCAGTTTTAATGGAAATGAAATAAAGGGCTTTGAAAATATGATGTTATCCTCAGCTCTTTTCATGAATGGTGTCAAGATCTTTGGTCACCATCATAAAGATAATTCACCACAAGGAATTTATTGTGCAAACGGACAATGCTCCCAATGTACTGTTTTAGTAAACGGTAAACCAGTTAAATCTTGTATGACTGCCTTAAAAGACGGAATGAAAGTCAATAGTTGTGAAGGGCATCCAGATTTACCACCAATCGATTCACAAGTAAAAACAAAAGATCCTATATTATTTGAAACTGAAGTTCTTATAATTGGAGCGGGACCATCAGGTCTCAGTGCTGCTAGATTATTAGGTGAAAATGGAGTAAAAGTTCTTTTGGTTGATGATAAAGATCGTACTGGAGGAAAATTGGTTTTACAAACCCACAAATTCTTTGGATCCCAACAAGATGTATATGCAGGTCAACGTGGAATAACAATTGGGAATATTTTGGGAAACGAAGCGAAAAAATTAGAAAATGTGGAAATATGGTTGAATAGCAATGCTTTAGCGGTCTTTCGAGATGGTATCATAGGAATTCTCAAAGATAATCAAGAATATGTTTTAGTTAAACCTCAACGATTGTTAGTTGCCACAGGAGCTAGAGAAAAAATGTTAATTTTTCCCGGAGATACACTTCCAGGAGTATATGGAGCAGGAGCATTTCAAACGCTGGTGAATCGTGATTTAGTCAAATGCAGTGAAAAAATTTTTATCGTTGGGGGCGGAAATGTAGGATTAATTGCGGGATATCATGCAATTCAAGCAGGAATCGAGGTTGTAGGTTTGATCGAAGCCTTACCCCGATGTGGAGGATACCATGTACATGAAAGTAAATTACGAAGATTGGGAGTTCCAATATATACACGCCACACGATTATTTCTGCAAATGGAGATGGAAAGGCAGAATCAATAACGATTGGACAATTAGATGAAAATTGGAAAGTCATTCCAGGAACTGAAAAGACGTTTGCATGTGATACCATTTTAATCGCAGTTGGTTTAACACCAGTTGATGAATTTTATGGAAAGGCGAAAGATTACGGAATTCCAGTTTGGGTTGCCGGGGATGCTCAGGAAATCGCTGAAGCATCAGCAGCAATATTTACTGGAAGAGTTGAAGCAGTCAAAATGCTTCAAGATATGGGAATTTCAGTAGAACAAAACTTAAAAGAATTGGAAGAAAAAGCAGCCATTATGAAAGCGCACCCTCCTGCCCCATTTGAATTGGACTTGCCTGAAATTAAAAAAACTATACTGCCCGTTTTTCATTGTGATCAAGAAATCCCATGTAATCCTTGTAGCACCGTTTGTCCTCAAGAGTTAATTCACATTGATGAAAAAATCACAAATATTCCGTATTTTCAGGGAGAAAAAGAATGTATCGGATGTGGTCGATGTGTCGCAATTTGTCCTGGTTTAGCTGTGACCCTAATTGACAATCGGAAAGACAATGAGAATCCTAGAGTCACTTTTCCATATGAAATTGCTGCAGAAAAAATCAACAAAGGTCAAAGAGTCATGGTTATGGATAATGCAGGAGAATTAGGGGAATTTGAAGTAGTACGTGCTCGTATTCTGAAAGAATATCCTCGTACTCAATTGATAACTCTTTCGTTACCCTTCGAAATTGCTCAGCGTGCCATTGGTATTCGCCCAGTTATAAAAGTGGAATATGAACCAATCGAAATGTATCATAAAGCTCCAGTTCCAGATGATGCAATTGTATGCCGTTGTGAGCGTGTAACAGCGTCGGAAATACGAAAATGGATACGAAAAGGAGTTACCGATATGAACCAATTAAAAGCCATTACTCGTGCGGGAATGGGTGCTTGTGGAGGAAAGACATGCACGATTTTAATCGAACGCTTGATGCGTGAGGAAGGTATTCCGATGGAAAAAATAACACCCGGAGTAAAGCGCCCGATTTTTGTCGAAGTACCCTTAGGTAAGTTTGCAGGAATGATTGATGAGGAGGAAAAATAAATGACAGACTATGATGTAATTGTGATTGGAGCAGGTAGTATTGGAACCCCTATTGCCATGGCTTGCGCACACGACGGACTGAAAGTGTTAGTAATCGACAAATATCCATCAGTTTCACAAGGCGATAACAAACATGCAATTGGTGGAATTCGTGCAACTCATACTCAAAAAGCGAAAATCTACTTATGCCAACGTAGTATAGAAATATTTTCAACGTGGAAAGAAAAATATGGAGACGACATTGGTTGGGTTCAAGGTGGATATACTTACGTTGTCTATACCAAAGAACATGAAGCTTTATTTAAGCAAAATGTAAAACTCCAAAAATCTTTAGGATTAAATATTGAATACTACGGTCCAGAAAAAATAATAGAATTAGTTCCAGGGATTGAACAAGAAGGATTGTTAGGAGGTACATTTAGCCCAGAAGATGGAAGCGCATCACCCCTTTTAGCCCTAAATGCATTTTACCAACAAGCAGTGAAAAATGGAGCAGAATTTAAATTTAATGAACAAGTAACGAGAATATCCGTGGACAACCATAAAGTTACTAGTGTAACAACCGATAAAGGAACCTATAGCACACAATATGTAATTAATGCAGCAGGAGGTTTTGGAAAAGAAATAGGAAACATGGTTGGATTAGATCTCCCAATTAATCCAACAAGTCATGAAGCAGCAATTACTGAACCAGTGAAACATTTTCTTGATCCTATGGTAGTTGATATTCGTCCGTGTGAAGATAATCGATTTGGGCATTCAAAAAATTACTACTTTTATCAGAATAATGAGGGACAAATTATCTTTTGTATCACTCCGGAACCACCCTTTTATGGCCACGATCATGAAGAAACAAGTAGTTTCTTGCCTCAAATTGCCAAAAGAATGATTAAGCTAGTCCCACGTCTAAAAAATATAAAAGTGAGACGAACATGGAGAGGTCTTTATCCAGATACACCAGATGGAGCCCCAATTGTGGGGAAAGTAAAAGAAATTGAAGGATTCATAAATGCAGCGGGACCGTGTGGACAAGGATATATGCTCGGCCCAGGATTAGGGGAATTAATTTCACGTTTAGTAAGAGATGAATTAAATGACCACGATAAAATCATTTTAGATGAACTTTCGTTATATCGAGATTTTGGTTCTGTTGAAATGTTGAAATAATTAATTCTTCAAATCTTTTTTATTCATTTTATTGATATACCATTTTTTTTTCCAGTTTAAGATGGCGAGCATTAGTAAATTCGAAAAATCTCATGTTCTTATATATGAAATAAAAAATCGGATCTAGAAATCTTGCTTCCCACATTTAGGGCAGAATTTAACATCTGTCTCAAGAGAAATATTACAATTAGGGCATAATTTGAACGATGACACATTTTTTTGTATTTTTTTTGGAGAGAAATATGAAACATTTGGGTTTCTTGTAATAACTCCAAGATTCTGCTTTTGATCTTGTTGTGGTTCTTTATTTATCAAGGGAGTATTGGTATTCTGATGACTGGGTTTTTTTGGCATCGAATTAAAAGATATAATTGGAGACCCAAACTGATATTGAGCCGCTTGTTTCGAAATTGCAGGAATATCCAAGTTTTGATTGTTAAATCCATAAATACTACGATTTTTAGCATTATAGTATGGATTATATGAAGTTCTTATAACACCTAATCCAAGGAAAATTAAACTTAGGACATAAATTAAAACACTTATAGTCCTAATTAGTATAAAAGGATCCCTTGAATAAGAACTGTAATCTGAAAATGCCCTACTCAAACCGTAATAAGAATAATCCCATGAAAGAAAACGAAAACCTAATTTCGCTAATGTGTACAAAAATAGACCAAATCCGAGAATTCTAGAATAGATTCTTGTTTTTGGGGTTATTTTTGAGCCTTTTCGCAATTTGAACATAATTATTATGGTTAAAATTGAAATCACTAACCCAAATAGCGGAAAGTATGCGAACATTGCCAAAAGGGAGACTCCCATAGAAATAAGGATCCCCCGCCCTAATTTTCCCTCGGTTAGACTATATAACAACTTGGAATCTATTTTAAATGTAAAGTAGGTATAAGTAAGTAATGTAAAAATGCCAAGCCCCCTATTCACAACATCATAAACGTAGTAATACGGACTGTAATAATGGTCTACACCAGAAGAATAGATTTCAAAATATACTAATATATATTTCAAAGCATTGGCAATAACCCATAAGAATTCCAGTACTAAAAAAATTAAGAACTGTTTAAAGAAAGTTTTTTCACAATTTGGACCAAGGTGAAATATTTTATACCCTTTGAAAAGGAAAACTAGATAGAAAATAAATCCAATGATGAGAAGAACATCGATTATGAATGTTGGATACATTTTTGCGCCTTTTAACTTGATATCATAAGTATTGTTTTAATCTTTATAAATGTAGCGACCAAAGAAGGGAAATAATTCATTTTTTATAGAGATGAGATAAAAAAGGAAGAAAAGAGATTTAGAAAAAACTCTCACCAAAAAAAGGATTCATTTGTAAATTTACCTTGATTGCCCACAATTTGGACAAAATTGGGCATCAGATGCAAGCATTTTCCCACATTTATTGCAAAAAGAAGGATCTGAAGTTGAAGAAGATAAAATAGTGGTTGTAGAAGAATTAAATTTAGTATTTGTTGGATTAATTATGGAAGGACGAGGTGCTCCGAATTGATAATTAGATGCGCCAGAATTCAGGTTTGGTTCATTTATATAACCTGGTTGACTAGTATAAATACTACGATTTTTAGCAGTCACAAGAGGAACTTGGCTGGTTAGTAATAACCCATAACCGAGATAAACAAAACCAATATACGATAAAATTCTATTAATATAAGAGAAAATATTTGAAAATAAAATAATGTCTGTATAATTTTCAGTAAACATATAACTAAAATTAATTAGAAAACTGATTACCGATACAATCCCATTTATTCCTAAAAAAATGAACGCCTTTTTCAACCAGAGAGTGTAGGACTGCGTCGAAGGAATTAAGGATCCATTTTGACTTAATTTTGAATAATAAACAAAATAAAGTATAGATTGAATAACTGATGATAGGGGCAAACCTATAAAGGAAATTAATAAACCCAAAATACTTAAAACAACATAAGCAATTCCTAATTTCCCATTAGTTAAATTATAAGTCAATTTTTCATCAATTTTGAAGAAAAGAATGCAATTTAAAATAAATCCCAGTAAGCCCGACAAAATTAATAGCACCATTATTGGATTAGATGAAATTGAATACCCATACTCACTTTGAGAATTTCTGATTTGCAAAAGTAAAGTCAGAACCTCTCCAATTATTGAAAAAACTAAATTAATTAGATATATATTAACTAATTTGTTTTCACAGTTTTCATTTAGGGCAGTACCATTTATTTTCATAAAGCAATAAATAAATAGACCAACATAAAAACTAATAAATACTAAATTGATATAAAACATTGAATTCATGATATGTTCACGTTATTGTCTAATATTATAATATTGAAATAATTATCTCCCATGCAAACTTAAATCTTTTCCTTTGACAAAAAATAACTAAACCATTGAGCACGAAGAATTAAAAAGAATCTATAAGTGTTCTTCATGTATGGATATGGAAATTTATGCATAGTTCGGAGATTATCATAATATGGCATTCTCACATACTTTAGAAGTTGTTAATTCCCCCCCACAATTTTACAATCATCCATTATTGAAAGAAAACTTGATAGAATGGAGAGAATACCAGGTTACTATTGCTGAAATTGCATCAAAACAAAACACTTTGGTAGTCTTGCCAACTGCTTTAGGAAAAACGATCATTGCCCTTTTCACCATTGCTCATATCCTCCAACGTGCTCCAGATTCAAAAATTTTTATTTTAGCACCAACTAGACCTTTGGTTATGCAACATTTTCAGTCATTTCAATCATTTTTAGTACCTCAAATCAAATGTTGCTTATTTTCCAGTAATCTTTCTCCAATCAAACGCGCTTATGTTTTAAACGATCACCAAATTTTCTTTTCAACACCTCAAATCTTGCAAAATGACCTCAAATCAGAGTTATATTCCTTAGATGGAGTTAGTCAAATTATTTTTGATGAAACACATAAAGCTCAAAAAAGATATGCCTACACGTTTGTTGCTCGTACTTATTTAGAACAGTGCGCCCATCCAATAATTTTGGGATTAACCGCTTCCCCTGGAAAAGATTTATTTAAAATCAATCAACTCTGTGAAACACTTCAAATTGAACGAATAATCTTTAGAGATTCAGATAGTGCAGATGTACAAGAATACACTCACGGAATTAATTCAATAATCCATAAGATAGAACTACCAGATGAAATCACCAAAGCCAAGTTAATTTTAGATACCCTAATTCGCAAGATTCGAGATTTTCTAGTAGAACGAGAGGTGCTACCCCCAAGAAGATATACTTCTAAATTTCAATTCATTCAATTGATTCAAGATCTAAAAAAATTAGAAATTCTTTTGGATCCTCACTACATTCCTCATGAATCAGTAGAATCAAGCCATACGTCCACTGGTGAAGAAGAACTGAATTACCCCCACCTTTTAGAGTTATTTCAACAGGAAGGAACATCAGAAATTGTAATGAAGCAAACTTCCACCATTTTCAGCAAAGCTATAAATGGGATTTACCTGGAACATTTAAAAGAGATTCTCACGACTCAAGATGTTCGACTATTTCGCACTTACCTCCAGAAATTAAGGAATCGTGCACAAACAGGAAATTATCGAATAAAACAACTGCTAAATTCAAAATATATTAAAGGAGTAATCCAGATTCTTCAACCAATTCAAATTTCTCCAAAAATAAAAGAACTCCAACAAATAATTTATCAAGAATATTCAACTGACACAAAAGCTAAAATTATTATTTTTACACAATATCGAGAAATGGGGCAATATTTAGTTGAAAATTTAAGTCGTAATATTACAGTAGATAGTTCAAATATAATTTCAATAAAAGCTCAACGATTTGTAGGTCAAGCGAGTAGGGAAAACGATAAGGGATTGTCTCAAAAGGACCAAAATGCACTAATTAAGGATTTTTCCTTAGGAAAGTTTAACATCCTTGTTGCCACATCAGTTGCAGAAGAAGGATTAGATATTCCCAATGTAAATGCAGTTATTTTTTATGATGCCGTTCCATCGGAAATTCGATTAATTCAGAGAAGAGGAAGAACTGGTAGACATCAAATTGGAAGGTGCTATTTTTTAGTCACTTCAAATACTTTGGACGAGATTTATCACCATGTATCCCATCGACGAGAAATGAAGATGAGTGAATTGCTAAAATCACCTGAGGCAATAAACACGGTTAAATCCTTACACCGTTCCAAATCTTTACCGAGCCATAAAATTCAACCTTTGGAAATGATTCAAAACCGCTATAAACAGCTAAAAGATTCTAAGCAGCAAAAAACAAAAGAGAAAATCGAAGAATTGATTAAACAAAACGAATCTAATCATTTAAATCAACGTGCAAATTCTGGTTTTGAATATGTCTCTTCGTTTTCACAGCTAATTACTGAAAAAAAAGAAAAAGAAATAAGTAGGAATAAAATTACCCAAAAACAATTTCAAGTGAAATGGATCTTTGATTGGATAATAAATACTATGGAAACTTTAGGAACTCAAGTAGGTAATCGATTGTATTGTTCTTTAGATGATTTACATCAAGCAGCAATCGAGGAAAACTTTTCAATCCTTAAAATGGACAAAGAAATTGAGTTTGGAATGAAAATGAAACATTTTTCTTCAAAAAACTCAATGATAATTTATAAATTCTTATGAAATGAACCCCATTTTAAATTTGTTTTACGAGATTCAAACCCAAAAATAAGAGATTTAGCCCAACAAGGTTTGCAATTAATTGAGGCAAGAAATTTAGAAAGAAGAATAAACTAAAATGCAATTAAGACCCAAATTAGATCAGGGTTACACTTTTAAAGGTTTTGGTCGGGAGATTTCACAACATTCGAATAATGTAATGTTTCTGCTTCTGTAAAGTGAGATTCAATAGCCTTTATAATTTCATTTCCATCTGTATAAGGTTTTAATACATAATCAAATAGACCAGTTTCTTCGATTTTTTTAAACATCTCAGAATTTTTAAAGGCAGTTGTAAAAATAATGGGAACAGCATGATTATTAACTATTTTCAATGCAGTATCCAAACCATTCATATTCCCCTTAATAAACATATCCATCAAAACTACATCAGGATTAAGTTCCTTTACTGCTTCCAACGCTTCAACTCCAGTCGAAACAGTTTTTAAAGGAATATAACCAATTTCATCTAAAAGGGCTTCTAAACCTTTAGATGTAATAAAATCATCTTCCACAATCAAAATTTTCCGAGTTGAAACCATTTTATTCACACAAACGAAAGACATATAAATTAATTGTAAAGAATAACTAAAATAACCAATTTATTTGTATGCAAGCTGATTGATAGCCTATTTATAAAATATAATTATTTCGGGTTTTTATTCTTTTACTTTTAAAAATAGAAAATTAAAAACCGAGTTGACACCATATTTCCGGGGGATAGTTTTTATGGAATATCACATGTGTTTCAATAAGGAATTAGCATTATTTTTTATTTCCTTTCTCTTTTTAGATTGAATATTTTTAATAGAAGGAAATTTACTTGTGATAGCACCCTTCCTAAGTTTTTCCAAACTTTTTTCGGAAACACTTTTCCATAAATCCCTTTTTTCGGAAAAATGATTCTGAAGAATTTTTACCCGTTCGTTTCGGTGATGCACAATTTTTTTAATGCTGTAATAAAGTGAATGTGTATCACAGCGATAAAATTGTGCTCGTGATTTTATTTTTGCTTCTACGATTAATATGGCTTTTCGTGGACCAACATTGTTTATTTTCATAAGATCGATTACATCTGAATCAAAACATGCCATCGAAAAACTCATACCATCGGTAAGTTCTCGTAAAATTTTTCCAAATATCCAAGATGTCCCCAAAATTGCATGAGCTGCAGTTAATAAACGAGCAGCAATTGTCTGAACTTGAACTTTGTCACCAATATCAAATTTTTTGAAAATTACTTGTTCATTTTTATCAGGAGATGAGTTTTCTAAATATCTCTGCTGTAAATAATTATCATAAGTGATAGAAAAGCCCTTTTTTACAGCTTCATTTTGTGATCGTTGGAATTTCGTTTCACCCAAAAGATGGTAGATATAAGAATTATCACAAAAATTATTGGCTGTCGTGATTGATGCAATATCATTTTTCTCAGACGTTCTTATATTCGAAGTAAATTCTTCACATGCTAAAAGTAAACAAAAAAGTGTTGCTGGATGTATCGATTTTATTTTTCCAGCCCAAAATTCTTGTTTCAAACATTCCCGAATATACTGAAAATGTAAAGCAGTTTCACACTTAATTCCAAAGAAAGCAGTCATGCGAGCTTTATGACTCGCAATGATTTGGCCCATCGGATCAACAGAAATGAAGTTTTTTTCAACCAACCAAGAGAATTCTTGCTTAAATTTAATGAAATCAACCGATGATACAAAAATTTGAGAGTAAATTTTTTTTAATTTTACTTTTTGAGATATCCCGGCCACAATCCATGTTAATAACATCCATTTCATGAAGTCTGGAATTTGACTGCAAATTTTAACTGGAGTATTGATCATAATCTCTACTTCCTCATAGTCGGTATATTCACACATAGTATAAGAAATCCCGTATTCTTGAGTAATTCCATTTTTGGTTTTGATGAGATTACCTTTTTGACCCGGACGACCAGCCCTTCCGGCCATTTGGATGATTTCATTAGAATCGAGAAATATTTTTTCATTTAGAAGACCAGAACGACGACGAACACTTGTAAGAACACAAATTGCTGAGGGAAGGTTTATTCCCATTGCCAAAGTCGGAGTACAACAAATAACATTAATATCTTGATTTGAAAAAGCTTGCTCAACAGCCTTTCGCTTTTTCAAACTAAGTGAGGCATTGTGATATTCTGCTTGGATGTGAGAAAAGTGTTTGTTTAGCTCGCTAGCAAGCTTTTTTGAAAGTAACCGAGCATTACAAAATACGAGCATTCCAGGAAAATTTGCAGAAGGAGTAGTATGTTTTATGATTATTTCTTTAATATCTTCAGTGATTTGTTCATATTCCTCATCCATTCTTGAAAAAACAGGACGAGTGATTATTTTTTTAATAAGTTTAACAGGACGTTCTTCAGGAATTGTTTTTACAAGGCAACATTTAAAATGTGTTGCAAATTCCTTGCTATTTTGAATTGTAGCCGATAATAATAACTGTTGGATGTGAGGATAAAAATATTGAACAAGCATGATATTCGATTCAATTGTGGCACCCCGTCTTCCTGAAACCATAATATGAACCTCATCGATAATGAATGCGCCAATATTGTCAAATAATATCTGACGTTGCCGTTCTTTGATTAAATATTGAAGCATCATTTCATATGTCATAATATAGCCGTCAAAATCAGGATCTAGGATTTTTGTTTTATTTTCAACGTGATCCCCTGAAACAATTAGAACATTAAAATATTTAAAAAAAACATCAAACATTTGTGAAGCGACGGCCCGAAGGGGGACACCCATTATAAATTTTTTTCCTTTATCTTTCATTAGTTGTGCTAACTTTAAAGCTAGGAAGGTCTTACCATATCCCATCTCGAAATTTGCAACAACGTTTTGACCTTGTTCAAGTAAAGTAAAAGCTTTCTTTTGCTTAGGTCTTAGAGTTTTACCTTCTAATGCAATCGGATCAAATCTTGGAAATGTATTTGGTTTCCTTTCCATAGTCGTTTATACTACGAATCCATATAAAAACGAAATTTCGATTTTATAAAGTGGGTATTTAATAAATAGTATCTATGATTCAACAAGCTCTGACTCCAACCAATCCAAAAACCAAATTACACTCTCAATTTATCCCATATTTGAAAAACGAGAAAATAAATCCACGTGAATATCAAATTAAAATATCTGACCGTGCCTTTAAAGAAAATCTCATGGTAGTTATTCCAACGGGGTTAGGTAAGACCTTTATTGGAACTTTAACAATGCTACATTTTTTAACCAATCCATCATATCCCAATCCCACAATTATATTTCTTGCACCTACGCGACCATTAATCAATCAACATTATCAATCGCACATTGAAATTCTCGATACTGAAAAGATCTCATTATTGCAACTAACAGGGCAAATAAAGCCAACAAAACGTCAGGAAGTTTTTCAATTAAAAATTGGTAAAATTCTTTTTATGACCCCGCAAACTCTCCGAAATGATCTCGAAAATAAGTTATATACACTATCTAAGGTAGATCTAATTATTTTTGATGAAGCGCATAGAGCTTCTGGAAATTATGCTTATTGTAGTATAGCGGATCATTATGTTAAAGAAAATATTCAAGGAAGGATTATGGCTCTCACCGCATCTCCTGGATCTTCTAATAAAAAGCAGTTAGAAATAATGGAAAATTTGCACATTTCAAAGAATAATATTGAATTTCGTGATCTAAAACACGCAGAAGTACAACAGTACACTTTTGATAAAGAGGAAATTGATATTGGAGTTCAGATGAGCCCTTTTATGATGAAAGTTCATTCAAGCCTTGTTGAACTAAAAAATCACACAGTGGCAGGATATATGGAACTTCTATTAAATTACGATTCATCTGCTCCAACTAACCCAAATTTATACCACTTAGGTTTTTGTGCCGACAAAATGAAATCCCTCCCATCAGCATTAAAAAAAGAAGGCGTTAATGAGAGGGAACTTCGTATTTTAATTTCTACAAATGCACGGCTTATGAAAATCCTTAAATTAATAAATGATCTGGAATCCCAAGGATTGGAAGTGGTGCTAAATACACTCGAAAAAATGTATGAAAAAATCCAAAAGGGTAAAGCATCAATGGCTGATCGATTTTTAAGTTCAGAAATACAGATCTCACAAATTTACCAAGCATTACAGATTGAAAAATATCAAAACCCAAAATTATTGGAACATCCAAAGATAATTCAGTTGCGATCAATTTTAAAATCACAATTTGAAGATAATTCTAGCAGTCGTATTCTAATTTTTGTTAAATTACGAGCTACTATAAAGAGTATCCTTAAAAAAATTAGATCTATCCCCCACTGTCGTCCACAAAAATTTGTGGGACAAGCATCAAAAAAGGGAGATGAGGGGCTTAAACAAAAGGATCAAATAAAATTGACCAATGACTTCAAATCAGGAAAATACAATGTATTGATTGCAACCAATGTCGCAGAAGAAGGTCTTGATATTGCAGAATGCAATGTAGTGGTCTTTTTTGATAATTCAGCATCAGTAATACAATTAATTCAACGAGCAGGTAGAACTGGAAGATCGGGAAAAGGAAAGGTAATTTATCTTTATACTATTGGAACATCGGATGAACGGAATCACTTAATTGCGAAACGAAAAAAGGATCAATTCAAAAAAAAATTTGAGATTAAACCAGTTTTGGATTCAAAAATAAAGGCTAAACAAGTCTCTAAGAAATTAAATGGAAAATTACCTATTTTATATTCAAAAGAAATTACTTCACTATCTGAAGTAAAGGAAAACAAGATTAGAAGCAATAAAACTCATTCGATTCAAATATCCCCAGAGGTGAATGATCTTTATGAGTTGGAATCATCTTTATCTCTAAATTTTGGTTTAATTTTAAAATCAAGTGAATTTGACATATATATTTCCGCGAAGAAAGTCAAAATTGGATTCGACATCCTAAATGCCTCGGAAATTGAAATTGATGCAAATAATTTTTTATTTTTGAAAAGTATTAAAAATAAACAGATTTCTGTGAACAAATATTTAATATTTTTAGATATTTCTAATATTCTACCTGAAGAACAGAAATTATTGGCACAGAGAGTTAAAGAGTTTAGAGATTTGCTGCAGATCAACTTAGTTTTATTCAAGGATATTGCAACTTTACATATTAAAATCCGGACGATTCTTAAGAAATTTGCCAAAGATCACTTTTGATTTTAAATACTTTTGATTTTAACTAATTATACTTAATGATCAGTCAAACTAATTTATCCAACACAACATCACGATCTTTTGAACGTTCCCAAGAAATTAAAAAATCAGGGAAATTTATGCAATTATGTCCCCAATGTGGGGAAATGTTGAAATTTGGAATAGAACAACAAGATTTAGAGAAACAAACACACTTTCCTTTCCCACATGTTATTATTCATGGCAACCCTGTTCATTGCTTAGTTGTTTACATTGATGCTGGATTTAAAGTTAGGGGGAGTGAATCCGCCAGTTCTATTGAAATAAAGCGCGATCAAGATACTTTTGGTCAGCTAATCAAAAAATGGAGTAATCCCTTTTAGGAGGAAAACAAATGATAAGTACTGAATTGAATATAGGTGATTGTCCGTATTGTGGAGATGAAATGTTTGTTTTTCGAACACAATCACGTTCTCGGATGGCAAAATGCATAAATGAGTGTTGTCCTGCCCAGTTTGGATATGGAATTCCCAAAAAAGGCAATTTGGAAATAACTGCCTTATTTTGTCCAAAACCAATTCCTAGTAGAAAGGGACTTGAACCTCAACCTCATAGTCATATTCAGCTATTAGCAGTAATCCCAAAACAATACATAAAAACTGGAACCTTTCGATCTCAATCCAAAAAAACCTACTTTTGGACAATGGGACCTTGTTTTACTTGTTCACAGAGAAGTACTTGTGAAGCTTTAGCAGAAGCAAAAGAAGAGTTCTTAGAATGAAATATATTTACAAAAACCAATTGTTTCTTTTTCTTTCTTTATGGATTAATTAAAAAAATCGGCAATAATTTGTTTTTTATCAGTTTTCTTTTCGGTATCCTCCTTTTTGGATGAAATTCTTATTGTTTTTTTAGCAATTTCGTTTTCTTCGCTGAAGGGACGTTTCTGAATATTTCGAGAGTAATTTTTTGGTTTTTGATCAATTGTAGCAGGATGATTAATGCTGCTTAAAAACATTTTATTAAAGATAGCTTTAACCTCTTTATCTCTTATAGAATGGAAAATTAATTTTGCAACTTGTTTAGAATAGTGGTTAAATCTCCATTCAGAGTCCTTTAAAATCTTTTTTGGTAATATATACTTGAAACAAAACAAGATTCCAGTAAAATATATGGCAAAAAGAATAAAACCATAGTTAAAAACGGGATTAAACCATTTTGAAATGGAAAGAAAACCAAGTAATAATAAAAAAAATGAGAGTCCATATATTCCATACCAAGAAAACTTAATTAATTTAGGTTTTGATTGTGAATCTCGAATTTCCTTTTTTGAATTTGCTTTAGTACGTAGGTGATGTCGAGAGATGTAGGAAAGAATAAAGATAAATTTCTTAAATTCTATCATTGATCCAGTAAAAATTTGTGAGCGAAGTGATTCATCTAGGTTATTTCCCACATATAAATCAGTGGAATTTAAGCAGATATTTACGGAGTATGAAATAATATTGGGAGGATGAGCACTTGGTTTAAAAGAAGTCAAATTGCGGGAAGAAAATTGATGAGATTCTGAATAATACGAAATACACAGCAGGATAAAAAGTTCATCTTTAGGATTTGCAGAATCTATGAATTTTCGATAATAAACTAGATCAAAACATTCTAGATCTATTGAAATGGGTAAAGCATTAGAAAAAAATTCGTGAAAATTACTCTTTTGTAGAATCTGACGAAGTTGTTTTTCTGCGGCTAAAATCAATGTAGTATCGGTTTTTTTGGAATCAAACCCATTTTCAATATCCTTACATACAATATTTTCTGGTTTACAATCAACTAGAGAATAACTATCCGCTTCAACTGAATTCATAGCATTTCGTTTTTCTGAATAAATTGTTTCTGATGCCATTGATCTTTGTTTTTTTCAATCTATATAAAAGCGAAAGCTTTGTATTTTGAGCAATAATTTTTCCTCTATTATAAAGATACGAAGTAACAAACAATATGGATCATTCCCCAGGACCTAAACAAATTTTCAAATATGATATGTTATTTAAACTGGATCACTTCAAAGTGAGCCTTAAGCAAAATTTATGGAAGTATTTCATCCTAATGGGATTTTTGACAGGATGGGCTACATTAGCTTTCATTTTTGGGGACATTGAGAACAGAACAAATATCTCTATTGGTTTTTCGATCTGCTTTGGGATAAATCTTGTGTATTTCTCATATGATCCTTCCCTTCAAATGCGAACTTTTTTCCACAAAAAGACAGGAATCAAACAGATCGATACAAAATCTATGGTAGCGAGTCTAAGCTGTTTGAATTATATGTCAGAAGCCATGTTTCAACCCCCCAACCGAGATAAAAAAGATTTTTTTAATAAAAGTAATATGCTAATTCTCCAAAATATGCACAATAACCATGCTATAGCTACGATGGGTGTTGAACTCAAAGCAGTACCATTCCATATTCAAGCCAATTTTAACGATTTTTTACGGAAAGTTGCTGAATTGAAAGAAGTTGCACCCTTAACTTTCCAAGTCGATTTTTCCAACTCGGAGGAAAAAACTACTTCCACGATATTTCAGACATCGCAAATTCCAGATACAATAGGAAAACAAACAAAACTAAATTATCGCATCTTTTTTACTCGCAAAGTTAAAAATATTTCAAACAAAATGGTTTCCAATCTTGTCTCGAAAATGAAACTTATTGCTTTGTGTATTCAAGATATCATTGAGGTAAATTTTCCCCATTATCACTTTGAAATGCTTCAGGGTATAGATTTAATCAGAAGTATTAAAAGTGCTTGGAGTCAAGAAGAAGTTTTACCAGAAGATTATGAATTTACTGAAACATTATCCCCGATAAAGGGCTTAAAATACTTAATCAGACATTATTTTCCTTTGCTTTTCAATTTAAGCCTTGTGGGATATGTTGGCATGCTTTTGTTTTCCACAATCCCATACGTAATTTATGGAGTCGTGGGAATGGTTTTATTTACTCTGATCAATATGATTGCACGGTTCCGCGCTACCTTTTATTTTCGGACTCAAAAATCAATTCATTCTTATTTACCCATCGATCTTTTTCCAACTAATGAACTTCTTTATTTAGATCCAGATGGAGATGTTTGGATCCACACTCCTGAACGAAACACTATTACATGTCGTCAGCATTTTTCCATGCGTCAGCTAAACCGAGCCTACCATCAAAATAACACAAAACTATATCGAGCTTTAATGAACAATTTTAATAATACATCTACATCCTTCAGCCATCAATATTTTTTAGATCGGGTTACTCCCAATGAAATGATTGCAGAATTTCGAGACTTTTTACAAGATAAGGATTATGCACTCTTTGAAAAAATTCCAGGTAAACGTAAAACATTAGAACGCGAATATTGTGGCTTTTATCGTTTTCAAAATCAATTTACTTTAGCCACAGAAATGCCTCTGGAAAAAATCGAAGATTTTGGTAAAGAATTTTATATTAAGAAAATCTTTGCACAGGAACAATACCTTCAGATTTTAAACTTAGCTCATCCTTCTTGTGAGATAAAACAAGTGTCTTCAAAAGTCTTCTTCCAATCTATTTGTAAAAATCGACGATGGGGATCTTATTCATCACCTTTATTTTTATTTTGTGCCGCTGGGATCCAATTATCGGAGTTGATAATGATTCCAGAAGAAATTCATCGGGTGCTTCCTATGTATTATGCTGGAGAATTTTCCACACCCTATCTTAACGATGAAATTTTTTTGGGAAGTACTTTTAATCCAGAAAATTTCACGTTAGAAAGTGAAGGAGGGATAAATATTGCTGAACTATGGGGAAATATTTTGCTAGCAGGAGATAATCACCGTCAAAACACAATCATTTCAATTCGTATAATTAAGGAATTATTAAAACATAATATCCCCGCAATCATTTTTGATTGGGATGGTACTTGGAAATCTCGATTAGGTTCAGCTTCAGATAATGAATCAAACCCAATTCAGTATTTAGAAGTCGGTAATGATTTTGGATTGAAACTCTTTGATCTTCCAATAACGGAGGCTGGAGAAGATTTAATCTCTTACATTGAAAAGGTTTTGGATATTTTCGGGCGAATATTTCATTGGAATAATGATCAAATATCTATTTTACGCAGTGCATGGATAACGAAAAATGAGTCTGGAAAAGCAGATTTATCGTTAATAGTTGAACGGATTGAAGCCTTTTTCGATAAATCTCCTGCAACCTTACACAAAAGTGAAGTGTTTACCATGATGAATTTATTCAAAGCTCAGCAATATTTTATAGCTTTTGATCGAGACATGAGTGTCTCTCTTAATCCACTCACATTTATAGAATCGGCTTCACCTTTCATCTTGGATCTTTCTCGGTTAAAGGTGAATAAATATAAAAATTTGTTTATTCAGGTATTTCTAACCCAGTTACAATTTTTACTTAGCGATTATACCAATGAAGCCTCAATTCTTCCTAAAGTGATCATGCTTCCTCATTTACACTTAATATTTAATAACCGGATAGACAAACGGAACCATACAACCATAGATGAAATGTTTGCAGAATTTTTAGCACTACAAATGCCAATCTTAGCAGAATCTTGTCAATGTGCAGAAATTCATGAATCCATCCACGCTAATTTTGATACAATTATCGCCTTGCGAACAGCTCAATATAATCATCGACGTTTACTGGGATCTTTATTGAAATTTGATGGGCAATTTACCAATACATCCCAAAAATCCGCGAGGCAATCCAGTTATCAATATCAATATTTGACTTCTTTAGATCTTAATAAAGGCATCATATATCGAACATTATATCAGAAATCCTATGTTTTTCAATTTGATCAGCTTGATACCGACACAGAAAGATTAAATTTCATACTCCCACAAAACATTCCTTCACATCTCCAATTTTCGAAGATTGTTGCACCTGCTGAACCCGAAAATCCACCTTTGGTTACGTCTTTGACCATAGAATTTAGCAATCAACCTTCTTTACATAATGATCTTCATATTTTTTTAAATGATTGTGCTAAGAGTCTAACTATTTCCAAAGTCATTCCAAAACACACCTTACTCGAAGATCTAGAAAGTATTATTGATAGTACCTTGAGAAATTTTTACCCAATAGATGTAAAACATCGGAAAGAAAAAACTGCATCCATTCTCGAAGATTTAATTAATCGAAAGTATTTTATTAAAAAAACTCATCAAGCAAATTCTAACATTGAAATAACTGGATATATTCTGTCCTCAAAAGCAGAGAAATGTTTAAAGGATTTTAAAAAATTTACAAAATTGCAGCGTGTTTCTTCAAGTCGGACAAAAATTTTGGATCCTGAAGAGTTAAAAATTTTGATTTCAAATGATGGAATACCTATAGGCTCATCTGTAACAGAAAGAATGGATTCTAAAGAGCATAATTCAGATGTTAAAACCTATTTTGAAAAATCTTTTAGTTCTAAAGACACCCTTCCTTCACCATCCTTAACTTTAGAAAGTTATGCTTGGCAAAATGAATTGCGTTCCTTTTTAATTGATCTTTTGGTTGAAACACGTTCTAAGCTACAAGATCAAGAAAGGAGTCAAGCAATTGACTATTTAAAGAATCAATGGCAGCTCGGAATTTCCTCGCTCGATTCAATCCCTGAAGCTCGATCTATACAATTTTTATTAAAAGATAGACAAATTTTAATCAATCATTTGGCTATATCAGATTCTAAAAAAATAGAAGCACTTATAGAAGCTTTGGAAGATTTTGCAGTCACAATTTAGGATTCCTTTATCTGATTCGCAAAAAAGAATTGCTATATGGAAATAAATCAAAAAAAATTGATCTACTTCTCTGGAAAAATACTGCTAGTTATCCAAAGTATTATTTTTAGTTAGTAATATCTGATTTTGGCGAATGAATTCAAAATCAAATAACTTGATATTCTTTAATCTTCCAGTTATACCTTTGGGATTCCCCGTGCGTGTGTATAGTAGCTCTGAAGAACGTATTTCTTCCATGATTTCAAAAGGAAATTGAAACTCGGTACTTAAAAGCTTAAATTTTTTTAATCCCATAAGGCAAAACCCTTCTATTAATGTCTGCTGTGCATCATACAACCTTCGTGCTTTGGCTTTTATTCGTGAGTTTGATGGAGGATTATCAACAATCTGGACTCGTTTTGCTAAACTTCGTAGACATAAGGCGGTATCTTCTAAATGACGAGTAGGAATCATGGCTTGGTGATAGGTAAGAACATGACGCATTAACATCCCGCGCAAGGCTAAAGCAATTTTGGGAAGATTTTTTGCCATTTGAGTTAAAGAATTTTGGTATCCTTGCCATATCACTAAAGAAAAAGAATATTCTTCCATGAATGCTTCAATTCGATCTTTAAAAATAGGGATCTCACTAAATTCCAAGGGTAACGCTTGCGGATCAATAATGAGAACACCGCAGGTAGGACTAATCTCGACTACTAGCATCTTTTCTTTCAAGTAGTGTAAATGAAAGGTTTCATCGGAGCGATAATTTATCACCCGACAGTTCAATTTCATTGCAAGAAAAGGTAATTGTACGGAAAAAGTGGGTAAATTCCAAGGAAGTTTCCACCTCGGATAATAAACTTGACTCATTGCGAGTTCTCCTGCAAATTATTCATTCTACTTTGCTTTATGACAGGTTTTGCAAAGAGAGGTATTTTATATTTTCGAATATGCAAGCTTCGATTGAACGTCATTTGTATTGTTCTATTCTTCAGAAAACGGAGAACTTCATCTAATCCATAACATATTAGATCTAACAGAATAAAAATTGCTAAAATCACTGTAATTTCAAATAGAATTGGAACTAAAACATAGAATTGCATGAAAAAATCAGCTTGCCACAAATAAAACAAAGAGGCCAGCCCCATACAGATTACTTGTCGTAAGGCAAGCCATGGTCTTTTTGTTACCCCATAAATGTAAATGCATTTGATATCTGCATTTGAAGGCTGTAATCCAAGTATGAGACAACAAATGGCGAGTCCAAGCCCAATTTTCCCCCCAAGGGATGTTCCATCCCATTTGCTCACCAAAAATAAAACTATCCAAGTCCCGATAAA
The DNA here is from genome assembly GCA_025839675.1 of Candidatus Lokiarchaeum ossiferum. Classification (GTDB taxonomy): domain Archaea; phylum Asgardarchaeota; class Lokiarchaeia; order Sigyniarchaeales; family Promethearchaeaceae; genus Lokiarchaeum; species Lokiarchaeum ossiferum. Next base: position 5,630,541 of record CP104013.1, on the reverse strand, counting down.
TAATGGCGCAAGAGAAATAAGAAAACACTTCATCAAAGAAAATCGATAATGAGTTGCGGTATCATAGTTGATTCTCACAGATCCACTTTGTAAATTATCGGAAAAAGAAATATCTTCCAAGGATACTGGTATGAACATAAGTTTATTCATCCCATAGTGACATATTTCGTGAAAAATTGTAGAAAATTGATCCAGTTTCAAGCTGATTGTTAATAAGGGAGGAATGAAATGGCCCACTAACTCAAGAACTCTGGAAAGGAACCTTCGCAAAGGAAACAATAACACTAAATAAATGAAATAACCCATTTTTTAATCCTCCAAAATTTCCCTTCCATCAGGGATAACTTGGGTTTGGACTTTCAAGTTTGGTTTAAAATGGGATATGGCATAAAAAACTCCTGCGGCCCCTAGTACGCTAGGAAGAAGTATCCAAAATTGAGCTTCCAGAAAATTTTCAACTTCTCCCAAAGCATAATTTATTTTATCATCTACGGTGGGATCGACTTCTTGAAGATCGGTTGCATTAGGAGCCATTAAATCATCAATAATTGTCACATTTATGAAATTATTATTATGGTCTTGCTTATCACCAATAGTATCAGGCCCATCTCCAATATCTCCAATCCCATATGCAACGAAGGCAAAATTTAGATCAAACCCGTTGTAATCACTTAATGTGAGAGTTATCGTAGCATTTCCAGTGATATGAGCCCCAAACCGAATCAAAAAGGAGTTATTATACAAATTCCGCTCATTTGGATTACCTATATGAGTTAAGTTTTCTATATTTGAATAAAGTGCATATTCAAGCGTCGGTACAGAAGGATAAAAAATATATTGCGTACCATTCAATTCTACTTGCATTGAAACCTGAGGATTAGTGAATCCATTTACCTCAATATCAGTGAGTGAAATGGGGTTGACACGGAAGAAATTGAAATGATATTCTGTATCTTCCTGAAAGGACATCTCATATGTATGGCTGAGTTGATTGGTACTAAAACGATCAATACTGCTAAAGAACAAAATATTCCGATTAATTAAATCCGTTGAAAATTTCTCATAGTATGTGTCAATTGAGAGATATTCTTCCAAGTAAAGATGCAGATTTATGTTCGCAGTAGTTAGTACATCATAACGTATGCTATAAACGCCAGTTTCAGTCGATCCAAACTCAAAGAAAATTTTTGAAGCATTGTTTTCAATATCAGCTGTATAATCGAAAAAGTGATACTGCCGGGCTGATGGGCTGGTACAATAAATATTAACTGAAAAATCATCAGCGAAGGGCACATAGGATTCCATAAAAAAGAAATAAGTTACATTCTTGATGAAGGAAACATTGAAAATCTGAGATGTTTGAGGGGGGCGAAACAATTCCACAGAATCATACAAGGTGGTAGAAGCGGACAACACAGTTACTTCTTCAATTTGTCCCATAGGATTATTATCGACTATATCGAGGCAATTTATCAAAAGAAAACAGAGGAATGGGAATGTGAGATAAATCAATTTAGCATTTTTCATACACTTTTTTTTGATTAAATTATTTAAAATCAAAAGTCGAGTATTATTTCTTTTTTATATAAGATGGAAGTATAAGAGATTATGGGTGACATTTGTGTTGATTTCAAAAAATTTCTTCCATCCCCGAGAATTTATTTAGCTTACCTGCATATATTCTCTTCTTTAGGATTTTCTTCCGCCATTGAAGTTTTAAATGAACCAGATTTAGTCCAATTATTGCTAAAATTGCTTAAAAAGTCTGAAAAAATCACTATTTCTTAAATAAATGTGTTGAAAATAATGCCTACATTCTCAGCTTTTCAAAGATTTGTTGATGGATTTCTTCTACCGATTTATTGTTTTAGACTAAATTCCATTTTTTTGGCTTTATTAGGATCGAAATTATAAAGTGTTATGAATTGTCAAACTCTAAAAAAAAAATCATGGATCTTGCTGTCACTACTCCTATTTATGATCATTATAATGCCGATTACATTTAAAGAAGAAACCAATCAATTTAGAAACAGTGACCTAAAAAATCTTCCTAATCTTAAAGCAAACACACCATTTATGCCGATATCGTCTTTTAGAACATCCTTACCAGTTCTGGATATTTATGAAAATACACCTCTATTAAACTCAGTAAGTGAGAAAATAGTGCAACCTGAGAACCTGTATGATAGACCCAGTTCTATTTACTCTACATTTTTTGCTTATACTACTTTGGAAGTACTAGACCCTACTTCCTATGGCGAGTATAAAGATGGATTAGAACAATATATCATGTCAAAGTTCAATGTCAAAAGCCATCATTTTGAGGAAACGCTGAATTATTCAATGTATCATGAAGATGGAGCGTATTTATTTAAAACACCGTATTCATACAATATAACCCATCAAATGGCAATAATTCTTTTAGCAAATATTGGACGCTTATCCACAAATTTTAATCCTCTGCAAATATTAGCCTGGGAGAATGAAATTTTAGCAGGTTTAAATTCCGATGGAGGTTTTGGATCGATATTTGCACCCCATTCCACGCTTTTAGAAACTTATTATGCAATATGGTCTGTTAAAGCCTTAAATAACTATGAGATAACAGCTTTTTCTCCAATAGAACGAAATTTAATTCAAGAATATGTTGAAAGTACTCAACGAACAGGATATATGGCTGGCGCTTTTAATGAGTATGACACATCTGCTTATTTAGGTTGGGAAAACTACTATGCTTCTTGGGAAGCTTTAAAAATAATTGAAATGATTGATGGGGATTTTAATTCAGTTCGTGATCCTTTCATAAATTTCTTAGTTAACAATAATATTTACAATAGCCAGAGTAAATGCTATTATGGGGAGTTTAATGATTATTTATCTCCAGAAACTGTCACCTATTTTGGATCAGCAATAATTGCTGATTGTATTCGATTACTAGAAATGGAGATGGTTTTTCCAGAATTATCTACAGTATTAGGCGTATTGCTAAATTCAACAACCTATAATCGTACGGATCAAAAAGAGGGGCCCAATTATTTCTATTTCCGCTCTTCTTCATTTTTCTCAGACGATTTATTCATTCAATCTACTATTATACCTATTCTTGATAATTTTTCATTACTTCCACAACTTGATGATTCCAATAATAATTTGAAAGGGTTACAAGATTTTTGTTTGACTTATTTCAACTCTGATGGTGGTGCAAGTTACATAACTAAATTGGATCAATGCGCTTTTGGAGATAAAGTGAAATTTTCTTATTTAAAACACTTTCCAGAACAATTTGAGGAACAAGAAGTACTGAATTCTTCCCTATCAAGACTAACAACGGATGGTTACTTTTCCGATTACATTAATTATAGCATCACAAACCAATCCCCTTCCCAAAAAATACTGTCTCTATGGGGACAATGGAGCCATTTTCCTATAGCAACAAATTATTTCATTTTAGATACAATAAATGATCTAAATTTGATAGAAGCAATGTATGAGGAAATAGGTTTTACTCAATATTTAAAGTGTGAACAATGGATTGCAGACCAGCTTCTGTCTACAGGTTATTTTCTCAATGATACTCACTTGGAAACTCAAACAGGAAATATAAAATCAACATTTTATGCTCTTGAAGCCCAAAATATCTTGATTAAGTTCGATCGTGGACAATCATTTGCTAATTATTATTCTATTGCAAATTTAACTACAATATTAGGTAATTTGAATCAATCTATGGTAGAAACAGACACATTATGGCATGGAATTTCTGGCTCGAATGAAAATGCTGGAATAACACAAATTGCAATGACTTACTACATTCTACGCATAAATGAAATTCTTGCAACAAATCAAGTAGATTATACGAAACTTTCGAACTTTTTATATGAACAGGTGGAAAATTTCGATGGTTTTTCCTATGAAGATAAAGCAATCTTCATTCAATTATGCAATGATCTTAATATCAAATTTGATTTGTCTTTTTTTCAAATGATTCATCCAGAAATTGGAATCCTTTGCGCCCATCTTATTGCCAATGTTCCGATATATAACATGGAACTTATTTATCTTGGTGAAATTTTGCAAAATGATCAGATTTGCGTGGCTATCGAAATACCTCCGGACCAAATCATTGATTCAAGTTATACTTATTCAATTCAAAGTTTTTCTTTAGCCTCTGAAATTTCTATTAGTGAAATTGAATTACGGGGTGAAGAAACAACATTCAATGATTGGAATATCATGGGAAGAAAATATTCATGTGAAATTGTTCCTGAAGCAAATCAATCTCATCCCCAAGAATGGCAACCAGATTTGAGCTTTTCTTACAAAAATATTAGATATGGTTGCCAATTATCTGTCTTGTTAAATTTTTCTTGGATATATTCTTTTGAAATAATTGAAGGAGACCAATTTAATACTATAAAATATTGCATTCAGTCGCAACCATCAATTATATCAAAAATTACACCCAATTTTGAGATCCGAGATATTGATGGCCTTTTAGTTGCAAAATATACAGAATCAAATGTTTCGGCAGATTATTTCGAAGATCGAGTCGAATTTACTTGTTTGTTAAACACGGTTATCGAATTCGATCAAGAATTTTTTTTCATACCCATATTTCAAGAAGATTGGGCGCCCTTTCAAAACTATTATTTCATGATAAATTCATCCATTTCAACCACGACTACTACAACCACTACGGATGTGTCTTCAACGACCACCTCAAATTCAACAACAACCAATACATCTACAACAACATCTACTACTTCAAATTCGACAACAACCAATACATCTACAACAACAGCGACCACTTCAAATTCGACAACATCCGACACATCAACGACTAATTCATCTTCTAATTCTTCTACATCAACATCGAGTTCATCAACTGCCACTGAAACACAAAACAACTTAAATGAAGACTTAAGCTCGGATGAAAATTCCAATTCCTCAGCGGTATCAAATAATAATTCGGATCTGGATCAGACCAATTTTGTTAATCCGATAATTTATTTTTCTAGCTTTGTGTTGATTGGAGGAGTCTCGGTTTTTGTCAAAAAAAAGTCTGGTATGAAATAGAATAGTTTAGCAAAAGGTGGAATTAACGAACATGACAATTATAGAATATTCATCGGAATTTGTAACCCCAGAATTATTATATTCATTTCTTTTTTTGAAAAATGATTTGATTATAAAACCCTTTGCATACGAAAAAGATTTGAATGGATTACTTGCAATTTTGAAATGTTTATACAGTTTTGAAGAAGCAGATACTATTGATTTGAATGAAACTGGATTAGATAATTTAGAATTGTTTGAAGAATTTCTTCCTATGTTAAATGAGGAAAATGAAGGAGCCCGCCGTAAAATACAAGTTTTTCGCAATTTTAACCAAGAAGCTCTGAATATTCTGGCAAATTTTTGCCAAACTAATCCCAAGAGAAAATTTCGTTTCATTCTATTGGATTCTATTAATGATAATTCATACAATAAATTCAAACAGGTTATGATTTTTGATAAAAAAACTCGTTCAGTTCATTTTTCCGACAATCTCTCAAAAATTGATACAACAGATATTTTGTTCCAATTTATTCAGGAAAATATAATCCAAAAGCTCCAATCGGGAAATTATTTGACAGTTACATATTATTTAACCTCAAAAATATGGGACAGTATGGAATATATAGTTAAAGATTTTCTCTTCGATTTTAATGAAAATGAGTTCTACTTGCTTATGAAGGATTTTGATCAAGCAGAATACACTTTTTTGTTGAAATTATGCAGTTCATATCACGATTTAATCCTTCCAACCCACATTCCAACCAATATTCTTGAATTCTGTACTCATTTCACAAAACGAATAGACCAATCTAGTTCTGATTTGTCTTCTAATTTAAATCAAACAGAAGAACAGAGTTATACTGAAGAAATTGAAGAAATTGAAGCAATTAACTCAAACCTACAATTCATGCAGGAACTTGAAACAATCGATATTAATCCAGATTATAAAAAAGCTTTTGATGTGATTCTATTCGAAGAAAAAGAAAAAATTTGCCCAAAAAGACCTCACCACTCTCCAGAATCAGTCTATTGCTACTTAAGAGAAAATGAATGGAAAGAAGAAATCCCCATTTCGTTCTTTACACGATTGTTACAACATTTGATACAACAATACTTAAAGATAGAGAAAATTTCAAAATCAGGGTTAATTGACAGAGTACGTTTAGAACATGAAAAATTGAAGGATATTTTCTCAAATTTAATTCCCAACCGATTCAAATTTTTCTCAAACATTGATAAAGCCACTTTTTTGAATGATACTGTAATTAAGGAAAGATTGGCTCCCGAAGAATATAATCAAATTCATCTCCCATATTCTCAGTCAAATTTAAATACAAATATTCCGCCCGACCTTGACAAACTACCGAAATTAATAAATGCACAAGATGAACTGACGGAAGAAGATGCAACAGATCTGATCGATACATTTTCAGGAGGTAAGCATGATCTAGATGAAATGCAAGATTCTGAAATAAAAACACAAATTGAGTGCAAGATCCATGAAATTCGGAAGGCTTTGGACCTTCACTCCCCAACCATAATTACAGATATTAAAGCATTGACTCAAAAATATTTGAAAAAAGTTTATCAACTCTAAAATTCAATTATTTCATTTAGATATGTTCTTTTCGACTTTTTATGCTTTCATCTGAAAAAAGGTTATGTTACAAATTCCAGATCTGATCCGTGACAATGAGCTATCTAATTTATTGCAAGAACTGGTTAGAAAATATAATCGGATGGCAAATGATCGTATATATGGATTGCAAATAATTGATCAAGATGCAAAAGTCTTAGCAGTTAATCATTTTTTTGATAACAAGTATAATTATTGGGACATAGCAGCAATTGGAGCTGCATTATATGGAATATCAAAACAAGGAAAAGATTTTTTTGCAAATTCAGATTTAAATCGAGCTTCATTAATATATAACTCGACGCAGTTTTTTTGTCATTACATCGGGTCAATTAAGACCTCAGAAGGTAGACAAAGAGATTTATTATTACTCTCATTAGCCTCTAAAGATGTCAAAATTGGATTAATTGTTCATCATATGAAAAAATTTGCCCCTTTAATCAAAAATCTTATCGAGAAAAACCAACGAATTCAAAAAGAAATGCAAATGAGCGAAGCAGAATTTTCAGAGCACATTGATAAAATTAAACAGCAATTATTTACATCTCAATCTTTAGGAGTAGATTAAAATGGAAGATCTTGACACCCAACCAATTTTCAAACCAAAATACATCCCAATTAAAATCATGTATTGGGGTCCGGGAGAAGTAGGAAAAACCACAAATTTTGAATGTTTAAAACGAAAATTTGCTACCAAATTGGTGAGTAAAGGAATTTCTATAGAAACCACAGATAAACGAACACTCTGGTGTGATAGTGTGACTTTCGAATTTCAATTCCCGAGTATAAATTGTGTTGTGCAAGCGATAGTATCAACCACTACGGGACAAGAACGTTTTCTAGCGACTCGAGAATATGTACTTGAAAATGCCGATGGAGCAGTTTTTGTGGCAGACTCTGATCCAAAGAAAATGGCTTCAAATTGTCGATCTTTCGAAGAATTGAAGTCTTTTTCTCAAAAATCACAAATTCCAATTTATATCTTGCTAAATAAACGAGATCTTCCCAATGCAATATCAATCAATGAGTTTGTTACACAAATGGGATTGCCAACTCAGAATCCAACAAAACTATTGAAAATACCCTATGAATCTACAGCCAATGACACTAAAAATCCGGGCGATGTATCTCGAATTTTTTCTGATTTATTAGTAGAGGTGTTAAGAAGGAAACTGACTTAAAATTTCATTCCTTTTTTAAAAATATTTTTAATTTTTGATGATTAATTCATAATTTTTATACTCAATTCGATCCACAGGAAGATTTAACATTTTTAACTTCCGAAATTCTGTAGCAAAATATTTTCCAACAGGAGAAACTTTGAAGAAAATATTATTTTCTTCTCTAATTTCATGAAATAGGTCCTTATGATTATGAAAAAGCGACATTATTTGCTCCGAGAGTGAAGAAAAGGGTTTTTTACTGGACAAGTAAGCAAATGTAGAGTATCGCTCCATTTCAATATAAGTTAATGAAATATGTTCAGTTTTTTTCTGACTGTGGGCAAATATATCATCTTCTTGAATGATTTTATCATGTTGGATATTGTGAAATAAGCGAAAAGCATGTAGAATTATAGAAAAATATTCCGAAACTTCTTCATGAGGTAAGTTTAGAGATTCAGAAATTGTTGTGAGATTAAAAGGTCTTTGTTCCCGAATCAAGTTCAAATATTTAAGAAATCCTATAACTCCCTCAGTTATGATAATACTCCTGTGAATTTTTAATTCTGAATCGCTTTGGTTTTCCATATCAATGGTATCGAACTTATATTTTTAAAATCGAAATTTTTCCGCCATTAAATACTTCTAAAAAAAAAGAATATGATATAATGAGAATTTTTAAACAACTGGGGTTTGCTTTTATTGTTATTGCATTGGTCTTATTATTTCGAAAATACCCCACACTTGGAGTGATCTTAGCGATAATCTGGTTTTCCCGTAAATTTATGAAAAGATCCAATCATTCATCAAAAGCAAAGGTTCGAGAACTGCATCAAATTAATCAAAATGTTGAAAAACTCTCCATTGTAATTGCTCAACTAATCGAGAATTATCAATTTTACTCGCCTAAATCCGATAATCCAAGTTATCTTGAAGATCAAGGATTAACTAAAGTATCACAGAATGAGGAAGCAATATCTTCCAAACCATACTATTAAAAGGAAACAATTTCCAATGAAACCTCCAAAATTTGTTAAAGAAATCTGGATCATGACCAAAACTGGGATCCCTTTGCTCCATTCAGCACACATTCGAGATATAAATGGAGATTTGTTTGCAGGATTCGTCTCTGCGATAACAAGCTTTGCCACAGATATATTTATAGAAAAGTGTCAAAACATAACAATGGCATCTTTCAAGCTATCTCTTCTTCACAATTCGAATCCTGATTTGATTTTTATCTGTCGTTCCTCAGTGTCCACTTCTGAACTAAAAATAAATTATTATTTAAACAATTTACGTGAACATTTTTTAGCGATTCATGCAGAAGATTTAAAAGAATTTACAGGAAAAATGAAATGTTTCAATAATTCAAAAATCCTTGCTGAATTTTCTGCAGAAGGATAAAATCTTTTGAACCGGTTTTTGTGATTTTCTTTTTTCGACTTTAAATAGTCTTAATTTAATAAAAATTGATTAAATTGGAATTATTAGCTCTAAAATCCATCAAACCCCGTCAAATCAAACTACTCACCGAATCTGGTATCGATTCACTTGAAGCTCTAGCTATGAGTGTACCTAAAGATTTAGAAGAAATTGACGGAATCTCTGCAAAAGCATCCAAAAATTTAGTCTGGAATGCAAGAGACAGTCTTAATCTGGCGACATTTAAGCAAGTATCAACGATTGAAGAAAATTTTGAATATTGTACTACAGGCAGTCAAAATTTTGATAATATTTTGAATGGGGGAATCTCCACTGGTCGCATTACTGAAGTCTATGGAGCATTCAAAAGCGGAAAAACGAACCTATCCCATACTTTGTGTGTCACTTGTCAACTCCCAAAATCAAAAGGCGGTTTGGATGGCTCAGTTTTATTCATTGATACGGAGAATACTTTTTCACGGACTAAAGTAGAACGGATTTCTAAACGTTTTGGGTTGGATCCTACATCTACACTTCAAAATATCTACCACGCAAGGATTTTTTCCACGGATCACCAACTCCAAATGATAAGAGCGGCAGAACAAGCAATAAAAGAGAAAAATGCGAAACTCATTATTGTTGACTCGCTAATGGCTCTAATGAGATCAGAATACATCGGAATTGGGATGCTTGCTGCCCGTCAACAAGTTTTGAACAAATTGATTCATGATCTATCGAGAATTGCGGAGACACATAATATAGCAGTATTAGTCACCAATCAAGTTGGGGTTCAAATGAAAGGCTCCTTTGCGTCAAACGAAGCAATCGGAGGAAATATTGTTGCCCATGGATGCCATTTCAGAATAGTTTTTAAAACAAAAGGATTTCAATCAAATTCGAGTTTAGAACGGACTGCAACAGTCGTTGATGCTCCGGATTTACCACCTGAATCTGCTGTATTTTACATTACAGAAGCGGGGATAAGCGACGATGAAACGATTACATACATGGAAGAAGGCGAACTTAAGACACTTGCGGATTTGAACGAAGAAGAGAACTTATTAATCGCCACTGAAAAGCTGGAAAAAGACCCAGTGAAAGTAAAGAAAAGCACGTCTTCCAAAAAAAAAAAAAGCACATCAAGGAAACCCGCAACAAAAAAATCGCAAGCGAAAAAGGCTAAAGGAATTGCAGATCCCTTAGCTTGATTTTTTTAATATCTTTCAAGGTCAAGTTTATGACAGAGCAAGATTGTTTAGAGCTGGAATCTCAGATCTCAAAGACCATAAAGAAGAATCGAGCAGAACTTCGAGAGAAAGTATCCCAGCTTAGCAAAGGAATATTGGAAGAAGATGATTTCTTAATTTATTTAATTAACGAATTTACACGGATGCATAAGGAAATTTCAAGTTATACAAGAATCCACGTAAAGCGACTTAAACACTTGAATTCCAAAGAATTGATCGAAGATAATATAATAAAAGCAGCTATTATCGAGACACTCTTTGAATTATTACCAGGAAAAACTAATACTCAGGATATATCAAGAAATTTACTCAAAAGTGAACAAAGATCAGAATTATTATACTCTGCGAGCACACAAAATTAAGGAAACGATTACTTATGATTTCAAAGAGCACCGCACTTAATAAACCCCTGAAAAATCCTTCATACACTAATGGATTTATTAAATTGATGTCTGCCCATTCATATCGGGAAGAACTTCCTTCAATAATTCATATAAATGGGGAAAATGCATCAGGTAAATCTACGTTATTGCGAGAATTTATCCGATATCATTTACCTATATCAACTCAGCCCATTTATATCGCAGATAATGAAGGTGGGCTTTCTCCAAGTATCCTTCAAAATATGTTTTCCTCAAAAAATTCATTATTGGAACGAATGTATCATTTTTCATGTCAATCCGTCCAAGATTTATTTCAATTAATTGAATCTCTACCAATGAATAAAAATGTAAAGAAAGAAAGACCAATATTAATCATAAATTCATTTTCTCGGATTTTGAAATCAACAATTGGTTCTGTTTCTAATTATGCCGACTATATTCATGCTGTCCACACTTTTAGTGATATTTTATTTCCAAAAATTTCAACATTAACAACAAAAGGCAACTTCTTGATAATTCTTATACATCATATAACGTTTAATCCAATTTATAATAGTGAGGTACCCTATTATGCAGATTTTATCCAAATGTTACAAGGCAGTTGGATATCGCTTAAATCCACACAATATTCTCCAGAAAAATGGATACGAGAAATAACATTTTCAAACATTATTAAAAGAACATCTAAAGGAAAATCCCAACTACAGCGAGTTTCAAAATCTCGCCGATATATTTTAGATCAAGGGCGTTTTTTAATAATGACACCTAATTTTAAACCGGACAAATACCAGGCGGAATGATGACTGAAATTAACGAAATAGTTCCCTATAGATCTCTAATTAGACTTTTGGAGGTGCAGCAGATTAAGAGCCTTCATACAATCCAAACGGAAGCCATCCAACGAGGATTGTTTTTTAATCAAAATTTTTTAGTTTGTTCCCCTTCAGGATCAGGTAAAACATTAATTGCGGAGCTAGCTATTGCAAAGCATTTATTAAATGGATCAGGAGTTACAATCTACTTAGTACCCTACAAAGCTCTAGCAACAGAAAAAAAATATCATTTTTCCCAGATCTTAACCAAAGAAAAGATTGGAAATTCTTTTTTAGTTAAAACTATCACCTCCGATACAGAGGCTGAAGATAGAATAATTGAAGGAGCTGATTTAATTATCACAACTTTCGAGAAATTCGATACTTTGGTTCGCCAAAATCATCCAATTTTAAAAAAGATATCATTGCTAGTTATTGATGAAGTTCATGAAATTTCATCTTCCCGAAGAGGAGCCCATTTAGAAATATTGCTTACTCGAATTCTTGATAGATTGTCCTTTCTCCAAGTTATATGCTTAAGCGCCACTATAGCAAATTATGAGAGTTTTGCAAAATGGTTGAGCAGTTTTGGAAAACGATTCCAATTATTACATGCAAAAAAAAGACCAATTAAGCTGGATTATGAATTTCGCATTTACAAAAATAAACTCTCAGAAATTAAACGAATTGTAAAGTTTGCTTTGGAAGAAAAGGGACAAGTTATTGTTTTTGTCAATAGACGCAAAGATTGTTTAAATTTCACCCAATTGCTGAAATCTGTTGTAGTTAATTATTTATCAGATATTGAAAAAGATCAATGTATAAAAGGCGTAAAAAATCTTAAAGCAAACCGTTCTGTTGCAACAGTATTAAAAGAAGTCATTCCCTTTGGTATTGCATATCATAATGCTTCTTTAAGCGTGTTGGACCGACGTATAGTAGAAAAACTTTATAAGGAGCACAATATCAAGGTATTAATTGCAACGTCAACACTTGCGGCAGGAGTAAACACACCTGCTCGTTTTTCCATTATATCAGATATCGTCCAACATCGCAAAACATGGGAAGTATCTAATGCCGATTATTTGGAAGATGGTTATCGAAATTGTTTAACTTCATCTGGAGTATTTCATCCCCTTTCTTCAAACCAATTGCATCAAATGCTTGGAAGAGCGGGACGATTGGGATATGATCAAGCAGGAAAGGGGATTATTCTGCTTCGAAATGAAGAAGAAAAAAATTTTGTAAGATCGGAGTACTTTCAAGAAAAAGTGGCAAATGATGGAACAATGATACCAAAATATGCGCAACTTACTTCAAAATTGAAAGATCGACCCATTTTGCAAGAATTAGTATTGCTTATAATTCATGAAAATCCTGGTATTTCTAAACAAGATATCTCAAAATTACTTCAAAAAACTTTTTTTGCATCTCAACTTTATTCGGGGGAATTGCAAAAAGGATACAAAAAAAGTTCCTTCCTGGAATTATCGCAATTTTTTTCCGTAGATTCCCTAAATTATGATTATTTTTTGGATCAATTTGGAGCTCCAAGTTGTGATATCACTCGTTTCAATTATGATTTTTCGAAAATCACGCCAGAAAGTATTATTGCATCAATCAGCAGTTCCTTATCGAAGAAAAAGATAATAAAAAATCGTTATCACTGTAGGATTGATATTCATGTGGGGATGCAATGCAGTTGTAATCCTATGAAAAAATATTTTAATGCGGGATATGATCTAATCAATTCACCGACTCTTTGCACCCATTTAACCACATTGATGAAATATATTTTAGGAAATCCCGTTCATCCCGCCTATAAATACCTAAAACTTATAATACCTTTAATAGTTCAACATGAGTCCATTTATGATTTCTTAGAAGAACATGGATTAATTGCCATAACAAAATCTAATGATCGTTTTACTGCTACAAAATTGGGACAGCTTGCAATCAATCTCTATATTTTCCCTCATAAAATAATCCGAATAAAGAATTTACTCTGCCAATATTCATTTTCTTCGGTTTCTTTTATGTTAGATAAAATAATTATGAGCTATTGCTTTGATCATTCTCGCGATCCTCTTCCTATTCTGTCCATTGCTAATAAATGGATTGAGGAAACCACGGTAGAATCTATAATTGCAAATCATCCTAAATTTGGCCTTGGAGATTTATTTTCATTAACCAATGATTTAGCCCGAGAAGCTTCAATTTTTGAATCGATAACCAACCACTTGCATATTTATTCAGATATATTCGATAATTGTAAAAATCTTGTTCATGATCTCAAAATTTTGTCAATTCGTCTTAAACATGGGGTTAAAGAAGAATTGGTCGACTTATTTGAAAATTTATCTAATTTAAGTCGCAATAATGCCCGAAAGTTATTCCAAGCGGGCTACCATAAAGCCTCTCAAATTACCAATGAAAATTCGTTAGAGGTGGCTCAGAAATCGAAAATTAAGTTGGAAAAAATAAAAGAAATTACGGGAGAAATTCAACCCTTACGATTTCAAACATCATTAAACACGTTTCTAGCGAGCTAATTAATTTTTATGTCTATCGAGACTGATGATTCAAATTTAATGAAGTAACATAATTTTAAGATCTTCCTAAATCCATTTGATTTTAAATATCTTAAAAATAAAAAATCCTATGGGGAGAGGTATTGATCTTGGAAAAATATTGACTGTTGGTGTATTCATCCTCGGTGCTATTTATTTTAACTCAAAAATCACATGGGCAACTCGATCACTGACATTTATGGGCACATATGAAGTTGGAATAATCATTTTGCTTGTTTTAGGATGTTTATTTTCTTCAAAAACTAGGGTGAAATGAAATGGAAACATTTAAGCCACTCATTATTATGGACGAGCGGGAAAGAGGAGAAATTCGGAGAAATTTTAGCAATATTCCATGTAATCTTCAAATAGAAACTTTGAAAACAGCAGATTACCTTATCTCATCAACTATGGGGATCGAACGCAAGCGTGGTGACGATTTAGTTGCATCGATCTGTGATAATCGGTTTTTTTCCCAAATCCAAAAAATGAAATACTATTATCCAGAATCGCTTATTATTTTAGAAAATCCAGGAAAAATGTTTGATCGGACCGGAATTGCGCCTGCTTCAATTTATGGAGCGATTATTTATGCTCTTTATAAAGAAAACATTCCGTTAATCACAACTCTTGATGAATTTGAAACAGCGCAAACGATCTGGAGTTTTGCGAAATATCAACAAAAAAATAACCCGTTTGTATACGAACCCTTGGACATCCCCTCTTTAGAAATAGGTCTTAAGATGCAGCTGAATTTTATTGAGGGATTAATAGGAGTAAGTGAAATTAAAGCCAAAGTGTTACTAGATGAATTTCAAACACCATGGAATGTGATTCAAGCAATACAGCAATCGGAAACGAAAATCTTATCTTCAGGTAAAGTAAAATTAACTTCAGGGCGCTTCATAGATCTAAAAGGATTCGGAGCGAAATTTGTTCGCCAGAATCAAAATCTTCTTAATCTTCCTTTCCACAAATCAATTGCTTTGGAGAAGAAAAATTGGAACCTTTAAAAAGAAAATATTTACCAAAGAAAAAAAATTACTTTTAAAGACAAGATATCTTAAAGATTTGTTCCTGTAGTTAAACTCAACTCGATTTTTAGCTGAGCTAATTCCATTGAATGTTGCAATTTATAGCATTCAGGGCACAATTGTTGAGTAAAATACTTTTCGCGTTGAATGGATGGTAAAAATGATACAAATTGTGACCATTCTGTTTCATCATATTGTCTTTTACAATTTGTGCAGTCAGCTTTCATGAGAATCACACCGAGTTAAACAACATCTCTTCATATTTTATTTTCAATCGATCCTTATAAAATCGAAAATTTCACAAAGAGGAAATTTGATTTTCAATTGTCATTTGAATAAAAAAAAATTGGAAAAATTACAAAACAATTACTTCATATAATATACAACTAATATATATATGGAGATAACTAATTCCATTAGCAAATACCTAATGGGATAATAATTACAAAAAATCTCTAAATAGGTATAGAGTTCTAAAATTAAGTTCCTAATAATTTCAACCCAACCTAATATATACACCCGAACCCCTCAAAAAACCAACCAACAACAAAACAAAGTGAATTCCCAATGCCAAATATAGAAATAGATTTTAATAAATATATCCCTTCGGGGGCTGTTTTTTACGAATACTATACCATCCTTAAGTCCCATAACTTTGTACCAGAAGAATCGCACGAAATTTCTCCTCAAGTTAAATTAGAAAGCTTAAAACAACGCCAAGAATACGCGTAAAGGAAAATGGTTTGATAGAAGTGATGGAAATATATGCACTTAAATGTGAATGATCCAAATATCAAGACCCAATCGGATAGATTTCGAAAGTTACTTTCTAAACGAGAAACTTCAATGACTAATTTAAAATTTCATATTCAAACATTAGTTGATTCAAAAAAAATTGACTATATTTTTAAGATTCAGATTTCGGATTTACGAATACTTGATTGCACTGAGAAATTTGCTAAATTAATTGAATATGGCACAGTTCAGCTTGTAAAACAACATTATTTACAGCTTGACGATTTGCTTTCTTGCGAAGATAGTGAGTTTGTTATGGAAGAAATTGAAATTTTTGAAGAAATTCCCAAAATGAATGTTCAAATAAAAACTGCGAATGATATTGAAATCCCTTTTATCTTATCAGCAATAAAAATTCCACGCAGTTCAATTATAATTTGCACCTTGACATAAATAAATATAAGATTCAGATGATAATAATGGTAACAGCTGTGATTCAAGGGAGACAAATTCAAGTTTTATTAGTTGAAGATGATTATATTACGAGTTCCGCTTTTAAAATTATGATTAATTCGATGAATATGCATGTAGTAAAGAGTGTGAGTTCAGGAGAAGCGAGTATTATAGCTTCAGCTGAAATCAAGCCGGATTTAATTGTTATGGATATAATTTTGGAAGGAAAAATAACTGGAATCGAAGCTGCTCGCATAATTAATCAAAATCTATCAATTCCAATAATATTTCTGACTGGTTCAAGGTTATATCCTTCAAAAACTTCAAATAAAGATAATTATCCTTTTGAAATAATTCAGAAACCTTTAACGAGTGAAAACGATTTTCTCAAAGTAGTAAAAAAAATACTTAGAGATATCCCAGTTTTTTCTAATGAAACAGATCTTTTTCACATTTCTTCTACCTAAAACTGAAGCTTTTTCCGTTGGGAAAGCAAGTACCATTAATGGAATTTGAGACGAATTTTTTCCAAACACTGGTAAATCAACTAGAATGTGCAGTGATGTTCAGAGAAATTCCTTCAGGTCTAATTTTATTTGCAAATGATGCAGTTCTCTCAGTATTTGGTCATCCTAAAGAAAAATTTTTAGAAAATTCTAAGTTTATTGAGGAGATTTGTCATTCAGATTTCTACCAAGGTTTTCTCAAATTTCACCATGATAATTTAGAAGGAAACATACGCAATCCATTTGAATACCAGATCATTGGTTCGGACAACAATATACGATGGATTAAGCAACAAACTAAAAAATACCATGACAATCAAGGAAAATTTGTAGGAATTCAAATATCATGTGAAAATATTACAACAGTAAAATATCGAGAGACTCAACTAGCCTATCTAGATAAAGCCTCCACAGAAGGGATAATTCTTTCTAAAGATGGCTTTTTTCTTTCTTTAAATCGGCAAGCTGTCAGAATGCTCGGGTATGAAAAGTCATCTGAACTCATTGGAAAAAATTATGTTGACTTTATTTCCCCAGAATTTAACAAAACAGTCCACCAGCATATGGTAAAAGAAATTGATGGTAGATATGAGGCAATTCTAAAAAAGAAAGACGGAACCACATTTCCCGTAAAAATTGAAGGTCGAAGAGTAGAATTTAATGGCGAAATGATACGTGCAGCGTCTGTAATTGACATTACAAGAGAAAGAGAATACGAATCAAATTTTGTTGATATAGTAAATACTGTTAAATCAATCATATTAAAAACAGATCCGGACGGAAATATTACGTTTATTAATAAATTCGGGGAGGAATTCTTTGGTTTTGATCCAGATGAACTAATTGGTCAACATATGTTGGACACAATAGTTCCACACATCGATTCTACAGGAACAAACTTAAAACCAATGATCGCTGATTTGTCGACAAATCCTGAAAAATACACGGAAAATATAAACGAAAATCAGAAAAAAAATGGAGAACGAGTCTGGATAGCATGGTCTAATAAGCCGATAACTGATCATGAAGGAAATCAGGTTGGTTTATTAAGTGTTGGGATAGATTTAACAGATCGAAAACTTGCTGAAGAAAAACTCAAAACTAATGAAGCAAATTTAAAATTAGCTGAAGCAATTGCCAATTTTGGGTATTGGGAATATTTCATTCAAACACACAAATTAAAAACAAGTGAAGAATTTAATCAAATCTTTGATCTAAACACAGAGGCGGAGATAACACCAGAATTGTTATTTAGTATTTATCACCCTGATGACAAGGAAAGAATAACACGCCTTATTCAAAAAATGATAAATGGAGAGAATGTCCCAGATATAACGGAATATCGAATAATTGATTCCAGAGGCAAAGTTAAGACTTTATGGTCCATGACTAAGTTGTACAAGGATCAGAATAATAATCCAGTGAAAATTTTTGGGACAATCCAAGATATTTCCAATCAGAAAAAACTTACAGACCAGCTGAAAAAACAAAGAGATTTCAATGAACTCATAATCGAAGCATCTCCAGCCTTTTTTGTTGCAATTAATAAAGAAGGAAAAACTATCATGATGAATAGAAAAATGAGGGAAACATTGAAGTATAAGTTGGAAGAGGTTGTTGGAAAAAATTATTTACAAAATTTTATACCTAAAGAAGAGCAACAATATGTCAGTAAAATTTTTGAGAATATGATAAATCATCCTAACCCAACTTTGAGTGAGAATTACATCATCTCAAAAGATGGAAAAAAATATCTGACCGAATGGCATGGACAACCAATTTTTAATGATGAAAATGAATTAGATTTTTTTGTTGGATATGGAATTGATATCACTCAAAGACGAAAATATGAAATCCTATTAGAGAAAGAACAAAACGATTTAAAAAAATCTTTGCAAGAAAAAGATGTACTCTTAAAAGAAATTCATCACAGAGTTAAAAATAATTTACAAATTATTTCAAGCCTAATCCGTTTACAAAAACCTAAAATCTCTGATGATAAAACCCTTCAAATAAATATAGATTTTCAAAATCGAGTCAAAACGATGTCACTTATTCATGAAACATTGTATAGATCGGATGATCTGGGAAAACTGGATTTTGGTAATTATATCCAAAATTTAGTCTCAAATTTATTTAGAACTTATCAAAAATCACCCGAATTAATCCATTTAGAGATAGATATTGATGATTTCGAACTAAATTTAGATCAAGCGATTAGTTGCGGGTTGATCATAAATGAAATTATTTCGAATGCATTGAAGTATGCTTTCCCAGAAAAGAGTAGAGGAACCATCTTTATCAAAGCAAAGAAGAGAACCGACAATAAAATTGAATTAATTGCCGGAGATACAGGAATAGGGATACCGAAGGAGATCAATTTAGAAAAAACTGAAACTCTAGGTCTTCAATTAATTATAGGTTTAGCAAAACAACTAGGTGGAACGATAAAAGTATATCGAAATTTTGGTACGAAATTCCATATCATTTTTATGGAAGAATGAGAAAATTAGTCATGTGGAAGTAAAAAAAATTCTCATTGTAGAAGATGAATTCATCACCAGTAAAGATCTTAAAGAAATGCTATCTGAAATGGGATATCAAGTAATTGGTATAGCAGTCACAGGTGAAGAAGCAATACAAAAGGCAAAGAATGACCAACCCGATTTGATTCTGATGGATATTATGTTGCGAGGCAATATGACTGGAATTGAAGCTTCAAAAACAATTAATATGACGATGGACATTCCGATAATTTTCCTTACTGCATACAGTGACATAAAAACTTTTGAAAAAGCTAAAGATACAGAGCCTTCAAGCTATATTGTAAAACCTGTGACAAACGAGAATGATTTGCGAACAACAATTGAACTAACATTACATAATCACCAAAAAAAAAAAGAAGAAAAACAGAAATATGAAAAAGTTCTCGAAGAAACTGAAGATCGACTTGAGAAAAGTGAAAAGAAATTCGACCAGATTAAACAACTTTTGCAAATTGATAGTCCTTCTACAGAAACTTCACTTTCCAGCTCACTAAATAAATCAATTAAAATAGATTTTGAGGACTTATTTCAAGATCCAAATCTCCCTAAATGGTTTAATGCTCTCGGGAATAGCGATAGATTTCACATGGTAAAATATATTAAAGAAAAACCAAGAAAGATTAATGAATTGGAAAACTTGTTAAATAAGGCTAGGACCACTGTTAAACACCATCTTACTACGTTAGAAAATTTAGGAATCATAATTGGAAAAATAAGTGGCAAATATATTCACTTTTCTCTAACAAAAAATTTGGATTTCCTTTCTGATAGAAATGCTGAAAATTATCCGGAATGTTTCGATGCTTTAAGTAATACCGATCGGATGAAAGTTTTAGAGTTTCTGCGAAAAAGTCCGAGTACGATCCCAGAGATTGAAAATTTAATAGAGAAATCACAAGCTTCAGTATCCCACCATTTACGTATTTTGGAAACATGCGGATTAATAATGATCCAAAAGAAAGGTCGATCTAATTATTATTCGTTGGAAAATGAACGCTTAACTAAAATGTTCTCCTTTTATCAACACTGGAAAAATCTTTCCTAATTTAACTATTTTTAAATTAGCTTTTCTATATATTTTTACATGCTCTCTTCAAAAATTTATTTTAATTTAGTTGCCGTGACTTTCTTAAAAGTTGGTCTTTTTTGACTTTGTCTTTTCCCTTTTTAATCCAAACAACGGAGATTATAAAAATTAGAATGAGCATTGGGGCAAGAACCCAAAGAACTCTTGAAGTAGAATCACCAATTAGATAAATTATTGTAATTATTGGAGGAATTGACGCTAGAAAGGGATACAATAATTTCATTACATTTGACACACGCGAAATTCCCATGTAAAATTTTACATTTGTCTTTTTTATTATATCCAATGATGCAATAGTTTCAGCATCCAATTCATCAGATCCCTCAAAATATATATCATAAGAAAGATCTACTTTTCCAGGTAAAATATCTTCTGAAATCAAGGTCATTAAGGCATGTTTTACAACCGTGTGCTTTATTTTCAAATCCTCTGTAAAAACTCGAAGAGGAACATAATTACCTTTGAGAGATTTCATAGAAAAAAAAGTGAAATGGAGAATCATTTCGGTTTGAAGTGCTATAAACTTAGCTTGCAATTGAGTTTTGATAAAATCACTTAAGAATTCTTCCCATTGTTCTTTATAATAATTAGAATATTTGATTGAAAAAATTTTGGACCTATTTGATAATGACTTATTAGAAATTGCCATTTTTTTCTCAATTTTTTTAACCCGTTCTTCGATTAATTGAGTTCTTATCTTAAGTTTTTTGGAAGCGAGCAAAAACTCTTTGCTGCGAATTTTATTTGTTATTTCAAGATCATAGTTATATATAAAATCATTCAAGGAATTTTGGAGGCCGAGAAGTATTTTATCCATATCCTTTTGCATTGAATTTATTTCTTGTAAAGCAATTCTTTCAAGAAGGTCCTCAAGAGCATTCTGATATTCGTTTAATAAATTGTGTTTTTGTTGTTGATATGAATTATCAAGATGGCGAACCACTAAATGGATATCACCCATCACATTTTGTTGTGCAAATTCTTCAATTTTATTGTCGATTAGAGTAATTCCATTGTTTAAAGCATTTTTTTGAGAGTTCAACCATTCAATAGATTGTTTCGAAGAAGAAGTTTTTGGCCTAGAGTCGACATAACGATGCAAACGCCTAATTTCAGAATTGATGTTCTCTTCAAGTAGAATTGTATTCTGATTTAGAAAATCTTGATATTTTTCTGCAAGGTCACAATTTTTAGCAAAAGATTCAACTCTTTGGGTTAATTTCTCTAGTTGTAAGTAAAAGTCACGATATGTTTTTTCCAACAGCGTGTTTTTCATATCTATATTATTCTTTTGGATGAAAATTTCATAAGATTCTAAAGTTTGGAATATAGATTGTTTAAAATTCAGACAAAGTTGACGAATTTGGACGATAGAACTCATAAATTCATTACTTTGGATGGATTTTTCAAAAAAGATTTCAATTTTATTTGTGGAAGAATTTAATTCACGGAGAAGAATTAAATTGTGGGCCCTTAATCTTTTATAATTCCGCCAAGATTCATTATGAACTTCAATAGTTATAGGATCTCCGAAAATTCTCGC
Source organism: Candidatus Lokiarchaeum ossiferum (assembly GCA_025839675.1). Classification (GTDB taxonomy): domain Archaea; phylum Asgardarchaeota; class Lokiarchaeia; order Sigyniarchaeales; family Promethearchaeaceae; genus Lokiarchaeum; species Lokiarchaeum ossiferum. The sequence goes on along the minus strand of CP104013.1, from coordinate 5,608,343 downwards.
ATTTAATCTTCCATCAGTAACTAATAATGACAACTGGTCGAGAAGTTCTTTCTCATCGGTTTTAACTAATTGACTTATCTCCGACATTGGGATAAAATTTAACTTCTGATTTTTTGCATGTTGTAAAATGCAATAAATTAATTCATCACCTTGAAATTTTCTCTCCAAATTCTTAATTTCTTCGAGAAAATCAATTTTGAATTTTTCAAAATTGGAAATAATGGGGGAAAAATCGAATTTTTTATATTTACTTACAGCAGACTTGACCGCTTGCGATACATCTTGAGATTTATCAATAACAATTTCATTTAAGTCTTGGATCTTAGTAATATATTGAGATTTCGGAAAGTCTCCTTCTTTAAGAATTTCAGAATTAATCTGCTTCTCGACCTTTATGATTTCTTGTCTCATTTCGGTAATTACCTTTGTCACTTTTAAATTCAAAGTTTCTCGCAAATGAGTTTTAAGATCCATTTGTATGGACTGTGAATATTGATCTCGAGTTGTTTGAATGTCTTCTTCCAGAATGTTTTGCATTTCTAGCCATTCATTTTGGATAGTTCTTATCAAGGGGGCGAGTTTCCGATTTTTTTTATAATATTTTCCAATATCTTTCTTCAAATTTTTAGAAAATTTGCCAATATTCTTAGATATTTCTACAAATCCCGTTTCTGTATTCTTCAAAGCTTGAGAATAATCATGATCTTGGATAAATTGATTAATTTGATCTTTGAATTTTTCAATAGTTGAAGTAAATTGGTTAAAATTAATATCAATCTCACCAATTTTCTTGTTCCACAAGCTTATTCCCAAGTTATAGTAAGAAATTACGTTTTTAAATTCATCAAGTTGAGAGATCCATCGGGAAATCACTTTTTTACGGAAAGAAGCAATATTTTTTTCTTTACTTGATATACGCAATGATAAAGCCCGCACCTGGTGATCTGCATCTTCTGTACTTGTTTCAATTTCTTGAAGAAAAATTTCAAGTCTATTCACATTATCTCGGGAATATTCACTCTCCAACTTAATTCGAAAAGTTCTATCGAATCCATCAAATTGCTCCATCAAGAAACCAATTTTGTTTGAAATTAATTTTTCTAAATCCACAGTTAACTGGTGCTGATCAATTTCTTCACGCAAAGTTCCAATTTTAATTGTCAAAATACGTCTTACGTTCTGAAAATTCTTTTGAAGAGATGAATATATAAAATTCCATCTTTTAAATAAGGTTTCAAGTGCAACTTGAGGTTTAATTAATTCAAACTCAGATTCAAAAGATTCTATCGTTTTATTGAAAAAAGAAGCATCCATCAAAGTTTTCTTTATATTGAAAGTTAGGCGTTCTTCAATGAATTCAGGGTCAATTCCTACAATGATCAAAGATTCAATCTCATTCATAATATTTGAGGTAGAAATTTCCATTTCCCGAGTCATGCTATATATGTCTTTAGAAATTTCGTCTAATCGACGTTTTTCATGACGGATATTTTCCCAAGAGACGGGTTTGTTGCATACAATTAAATATTCTAAATAACTTTCCCGGATAAAATAAAAATTGTGAGAAAATGGAAACCGACTCTTTTTATTTATCTTACCAGTAAAAAAGTGTTCTTGCATCATGCTCTGAAGCAATTTAATCAGTTCTTCATCCTTGATTCGCAAATTTTTTGCCATTCGTCGATTAAATCCTTTTCGAAATTCAGTTATGTCTAATTGCGAGTGAGTTTGAATTTTATCCTTCAATTTGATAGCAATTTTTTCTTCAAATGTATTAATTTTATTCAAAAATCGTCGGAAAAGGATTTTATTATCCATAATATCCAACTGGATTTGATATTTATTGTTAATATGACGAATAATATCTTGTTCGGAACCTGAAAATCCTCCTTGAATGGATAGAATTTTCAAATCTAACAATCCGTTGGGTGAAAGATTAGAAAAAATCAATTTTTCGGCTTCATTCATCAAACTATTAAAAATATTTGTCTGGAGAACCACCATTTGAGCCAAATATTGGATTTGTTGATCAAAATTTTCTTTTTGAGAAAGATTTACGTGTCTAAAAACAGCCACAATAAACGAATATAATGGTCCAGCCCTATAAGGAAGGAGCCATTTATAAGATTCTAAAGTATATCCAATCCAAAATGTATCATTCACATCAGCATAAGCAGAATTTTGAATGGTAAAACCGCCGTTTGGTTTTTGATACTTTTGGAGTTTGAATAACTCAACATCATTAATCAAATCTCTATTACCGATGTATTGTAGGCAGAGTAGGCGATAAATCTGATCAGTCCCTTTACAAGATTGGGACAATTTTCGTATAAATCGACTATTAAGTGTCTTTGGGGGAACTCCAAGGAGATCATAAATTGAAATTATAAAAAAGAGGATCTTATATTCCGATATAGCTTTATTTTGACGATTTTTTAAATGTTCTTCAAAATCTTCGATATAATTTAACAAAAAATCTCGCTTTTCTCCATTCTGATCTTGGAGATATTCATTTAATCTACCGATATATTTTAAAATGTGGAGCGCATAAAAAGTTGAAGATAAATCAGGAGCAGAACGAATATTTTGTTTATCACGGGTTACATTCCATAAATGTAATGGATTTGCCTTAAAACCATTTTTTTTCTCCTCAATGACCTCACATTTTAATAATTCATCATAAAATTCGTAATCATGTTTTTCAATCGGAAGTTTCAGATATTTCTTTAATAGAAAGAACCAAAAAATCGTTTCTAGGGATGATTCTTGATATGCATAAGATAAGGATCGTAGAGCAGGAATGGAGACATGAGGATAATAGGCTTCCGGTATAGGCCACAGTGTAGTAAATGGAACCCAATCAGGACTTTTTACTTCAGAAATATAAGGAAATACATCTTGAGAATGGGGGATATACTTTTTTTTTCCGTGCCCTATTGTCTAGTCAACTCCAGTTAATGATCTACTATTTATGACTTAATGAAAATAAATAGCTCTTAAATTTCTATGGGCACGACAACTTAAAAAAAAATAGAAATTGGCAAAAAAAAAATAGAGAAATATTATTTCTATGCGAAATATTTTCCTAAAAGAGAGATGATATCTTGAGTTACAATAATGCCTTGGACGAAATTATTCTCATCAACAACAGGAATTCGCTCAATGTTATAATCATTCATTTTTTTAATTATATCGGGTAAAGGGTCATCTAATAGGGCTTTGACAGGGTTTTTAGAATAAAGATCATCAACATGGAATACATTGGTACCTATAATAGAACGGCTTAGTTGGACATCGCGTTGGGTCAATATTCCAATCAATTGATTTGTCTCAGCAGAAACAACAGGTAAACCCCCAATATTCTTTTTAATCATCAAGATTTCTGCATTAGACACTTTTTCCATTGGCGTTGTTGTTGAAATTGCAGAACTCATTATTTCCTTTGCAAGTACAGTATTTAAATTCATTTTTCCAGAATCCTTTAAAATATCTAATATGAAGAACTATAGGCAATAAAGTCATTAAAAGCCAAAAATCTTTACGAAAATTTTTTTCCGAATGCAATGTTAAACAATTTAAAATCATGGCTAATGATGATTCTCAAAGTTCCTTAGTACTCCAATACGCACAACAAAATTTCATAGGTAAAGCAGTAATTGAAAGATTAAGTGCAACAATAACCGATCCGGAAGATATGTTAAAAATTATTCAGGCAATTCATACACCTCCTCAATATTATAACTTGAGAATTAATTTATCAAAAATAAGTCCAGAAAATGCTCTTTCTTTTACTCAAAATATATTCCCCACTGTCCTAAGTCAACTCGGATCCCTTCCCAATGTTCTGCAAATCCCTATTACAAAGAAAGAAGTTGGAAAGCTTCATGATAGAATTGTATATTGTGATAAATTTGCTGCAGAATCAATTATGCTTGGCGCAAATCTCTTTGTACCTGGAATTAAAGGTTTCAATGGAAAATTTCCGAAAGGAGAAGCTGTTTCAATAACGCTTGCTCCAAAAAAATATCCTGAGATTGTGAAAAATTCTGATTTTACCCCAGATGAGCTCGAAAAGTATTTTCATATTGCTAATGGAGAAGCAATGATCTCTTCACGAGATTTTCCCAAATATTTGAAAGGAATTTTTGTGAAAAACCATAATCCACTATATTCTATTCCCGATTATCGTGATGGCGATTTATATAAAAAAGGATGGATTACTGAACAAAATCTCCCTCCAAATTTAGCATCCGCAATTTTTATGGAGAAATACTTAAAAGTATTTCCTGAAAGCACTGGTTTAATTATTGATACTTGCTCTGCTCCTGGGCATAAGACTTCTGCTTTAGCTGAATGGGGATTTTATCTCTCACGCAGTCAAGGCAAACCTAAGTGGCCAAAGATAATTTCTATTGATAGATCAACAAATCGATTAGAACATTTGAGAAACGACATCACAAGGTTGGGACTTCAAAATATCGAGGTTTTGGCATGTAACTTACGAAAATTATTAAAATTACGCCCTGAACTCGAAAAAAGTGCAGATTTTTTGATGTTTGATCCACCATGTAGTGCTTTGGGAACACGTCCAAAAATATTTCTTGATAAAACTATGAAAGATCTTTTAGATTATCCGGTTAATCAACGTCGTCTATTAAAAATTGTAGACAATCTAGTAAAACCGGGGGGATTTTTGATGTATAATACATGTACAATTCCAAAAGAAGAAAACGAGGACATAATTGCCTATGCAGTTCACAAATTGGGATATAAAGTGGTATCAATCCCCAAAAAATATCGAAAAATAGGACAACCAGGAATTTCTCGCATGGATCTCTCTGATGAGGAATGCCAACAAATGATCCGATTTTATCCCGGACTTAATGATAGTATCGGATATTTTATTGCTTTTTTACAAAAAGAGAGCAAGTAAAAACCTACTCTCAAGTCGTTCCTAAAAATAGGAACGATCGTTTGAGCGATTCTAACATTGATTTCTTTTTTAAACTTTATCTCTGTTACTGGTAAACATTTATCTGTATATCGATATAACAATAACTATGGGAGTTAGAACCTTTAGTTCATCTTGGGAATGGATATTCCAATTTATATTCCCCGCGGGTTTCTTAACCGTGGGATATGGGATAATTCTAGTTATTGTTGGATTATTCTTCCATTTCTTAATTCATGCGATTCTTTATCGAAAACCACGCACAGATATCACAATTCCAGAAATAAAGGCGGAAAAAAAGAGCGTAATCCTAATATTGAGCACATTCATAGCATTGTTTTTCCCACTACTGTCGGGTGCGCTAATCGGGACGCTTTTTCTCTTTAATTTTGCATTAATAACCACAAAACAAGAACAAACAAGAAGAAACCGAATCATCCTTTTTTGTGTGAATGGGATTGGACTTACTGTTGAAATCGTAGGAGCATTTATTTTTACCTATTTCTGGCGATTATGGATTTCTAATTTATTCTTAATCGGAATTGGAGTATCTTTCATATTTTATGGCATCATTTTACTTAAAAAATTGCAATTATCCAATCTCTGGCACAATTTTTGGGTTTATTGTTCGACCCATAACCATCAACACAAAATAATTAGATGGGAAAGCGGAATCTTCCTTGGATTTACACTTATATTTGCGTTTAGTGGCTTATATCGTCCTATTGCGCTCCCCTCAAGCAATTATTCTCCTTCAGGAAACTTAGATTTGAGTGTGATGACATATAACATTCGGAAGGGAAACACTCCGGAATCAAATCCTTATGACTCATGGAATGTTCGAAAAATTAACCTGGTTGAATATATTGATCATTGGGATCGGGACTTTATCTTAGTGCAAGAAGCATATGATTTTCAACTCCGCTATCTGATCCAAAATCTTGATGTACGTAATTACCGTTATACAGGAGTTGGACGAGAAGACGGAACACTGAGCGGAGAGCATTCAGCTATCATTTATGATCAAGATCGATTTACTTTTTTGACAGGGGGATCCTTTTGGCTGTCAAAAAATCCCAATCTTCCGCTGCAATCTTGGGGAGCAAGTAATGTACGAGTTTGTAGTTGGGGACGATTTGTTGACACAGTTTCAAGTGATCAAATCGTAGTAGCTTGCGTCCATTATGATTTTGGAGCAGATTTTACGGGCAATGCCAGTCGGTTGCTAAATGATAAACTTGCCCAAGTGTCCCAAGATGTCCCGCTTATTTTGGGAGGCGATTTTAATGCGAATGTATCGATGGCAGGATTTGAATATTTAGAAAATTACGGAGATAAACCATTGCACAGCAGTTATTCTGATATTTATGGTCCAGGTCCTCATGAATTGCAAACCTATAATGGGTTTTCAGACAGTAAAGATGATCCCAAAAACATGATAGATTACATCTTTGTAAGCGAAGCCATTACAGTTCATGCTTGTGAAATTCCACGAGAAACCTATATTGCAGAAGATGGATTAGCTCACTATTATAGTGACCATTTTCCTGTGTTAATAAATTGTACTGTCTGATAGAAATCTCGACGAGTTAAGAATTAGGAGATAAAAAACGCTAAACAGGTAAAGAAGAACTCAAACCCTAAAAAACTTATTTTTGGATCCATTAAGAATAAAAGAGGTTATTTTTCCCTAATGAATGAAAAATAAATTACATTCATATTTTGTTCTTTTTTTCGAGATTCTTATTACCTCGCCAAATCAAACCATAGAGAGCGATGAAAACTACCACCATACCAATAATTTGATATACTAAAATTTTCTCGCTTAAAAATATAACTGCAAGGATCATAGTTAACACTGGAGTGGGAGTGGTTATAGTACTCGCGACCGAAACATTCACATATTTCACCGCATAAAACCAATTGACTAATTCCAAATAGTAAACTAATCCCATTAAGAAGGCATATTTTTGGAATTCAAAATTGGTAAACCCTCCGAAGACCGATTGTGGACCATCTATGAACATTGATAATAGAAACAATAAAAAGCTAGAAATTAGTACCCGAAAGAAAGTTACCTGATTTGGAGAGATTGGAGATTGATCAATGGTATTTTTGATGGTTACATGGGCGATGCTCCATAGGAACGGAGTTATTAGAGCAACACCAAACCAAATTGAAAAATCATGGATGGCAAAAGTTCCTTCTGTCCCAATGAAATAAATTCCCAGAATAATTAATCCCGTAAAAAACAATTCATCCCACCTTTTTTTTTTCTTCAAGAAAATACTTTCCCATACAATTGAAAAAAGGGGATAAGTTTGTATCGCAATAGCAGCACTTACAGTTCCCGCTTTTTCAAAAGAAAATACATAGAAATAAGTCGAAACGGAAAAAATTACACCAGTTATAGCCATTATAAAGTAGGTTTTCTTTCTTACTAGTGGTTCAATATCCATGGTAAAAATTCCTTTATCATGAGATTTCAATTCAATAAATAGCAAAGGTAAAGAACATATAAGTTCCCAAAAGGAGAGATAGAAGGCATAACTCAAGGCAGAAAGATTAGTTGGGCGACTATTTGCAATTATGGGCAAAAACCCTAAAAATAGTAGTGATATGACGGATAGAAGAATACCTTTCTTCCTTTGAACAAGAAGAGTGGTAGAATGACACTCAATTTTATTTTCAATAAGAGATTCTTCATTAGATACAACCATGATCTTGAGAAAACCATAGATATTAATAAAGTTTCTTTGTTGTTGGGCGATTAGAATTTGGAAAAAGTAATCTTTATGAAAATTTCATATAGTATCGGGTGCCTGTTCGAAATGAATCTTCAACCCTACAGCGCCCTTCTTTAGTCAAATAATCCAATATCCGTTCAATTCTCAAATCAGACCAGTGCAAAGTGCTTTGTAAAAAATCTTTTGTAACATATGAAGTATTGGAAGAATGGCGCACGATTTGAGTGATATCATTCAAACATTCTTGAGGTTTTAGAGCGACAATGGTATCTCCATCATCTTTAATTCGATCAAATGAGCTTTGTCGAATTTTTATAGCCTTTTTTAAATGCTTTTTCGTAATAACACTTTGAATAGATGATCGCTTAAAAATTGACCATAACTCATCAAAAGAAAGAATTCCTCCAGTATCTTTTATCCTCTCCTTTAATAATTTATAAATTAATTCATTTAAGCCTTGAATATCAATCCCATCTAAATGTGAACCATGTAGCAATTGAGTATATTCATCTTCAGGAACAACAACTACAAAACTATCATAGGATTCAACCACAATGGCAGAATCACCTTTTTTTAAAGAAAATTCGCTTTCGGCACGGACTAAATCCATTGTGTCAGTAAAATACTTGACCATTCCGTGCTTTTTCTTCGAATCCCAAAGATTAATTTCAACTTCCTTTCCAATTGGAACTTTTACCATTTGTTTAACCTATGATTGATTGATTAAAAAATATATTATGAGTAATGATAACAAAAAAATAAAAACAAATCTTATTATTGTTTTTTGGTCGATTTTTTCTTCCCAAGAGTTTCCATGATTTCTGCAGGTAAACCAGATTGCATTATGGCATCCATTTTAGGCATAAAATTGGAAAGAATTCCATTATCTCCACCTGTAGGTAGATACATGATTTTATTATTTTTACCTAACGCTTCGGCAATTTTTCCGGCTGAATCAATTTGAGCAACAGACATTATTTTAGATAATTCAATTTGGGCAGCAAAATTACCTCCCATGGCTTTATTTTTCATTTCTAAGACTGTCGCTTCAGCTTGTCCCTTTTTGAGAATTGCGTCCGCATCTGCTTCAGCACGGATTTTGATTGCATGAGATTCAGATTCAGCCTTTAATTTGATAGCATCAGCAGCAGCTTGTGTTTCTATCATCAATTTTTCTTTAGCAGCTTCTGCATAAATGCGTTGCTTTTCACGTTCAATTTCTGCTTTTTTCGAAGATTGTTGTTTTTCGAGGATCAACTGTTCTTGGTCCACTTTAACTTGTTGTGTAATAATCTCTTGTTCCCGAGTTAATCTTGCAGCAGCTTCTTCTTGCATCATTTGTTCTCGTTTAACAGTGGCTTCTTTTTTATGAATCGCTTCTGAAACTTGAGCATTTTTTTGTAATTCCGCAATTTTAACCCGTTCCATTGAGGATATTACTTGGCTTTGATCGATATCGCGAATATTTTTAATGTCAAAGATAATAGCCGATAATCCTAATTTTCCAAGAGCATCGGAAACCATGCTATATACGGATTGTTCGACATCCTCCCGTTTTTTCATTATATCTAAAATAGTTCGTTCCATTGCAATAGAGCGAGCTGCAGACATGACAGTATCTTCTACAACTTTGGAAACAGTTGTATGATCAATTCGAGTTAAAGTAGCTGCCGCTTTCTGTGGATCTGTGACTTGTACCTTAACACTGATTTCAATTCCAAAGGGTAAGTTATCACAATCGTGCATTTCCAAAAGACCTGGTTCAATATCGAGCACGTGCTTAGGAATAATCGTTCTCCCCATCAATGGTTTAAGATAAAGATAACGCCCTTTTCCGTCAAGAGTGTTAATCTTCTTTCCTCTACTGATTACGTGGATCTCGTTAAAAGGGACCACGATCATATTCTTTAAATAAATAATTAACAAAATGGCCCCTAAAATAAGGCCTCCAACAAGAACACCAACAAAAATATCTCCAGCTGTTTGTAATATCATTTTTTTTTCCTCATATATACTGTAAAGGTGAATTGTTCTGGTTTCAAATTAAAGTTTCTTACCAAGGCTTTAATTTGACTAACGATTCAACCCTATCTGATAATAAGAAAAATAAGCATTTGAATAAAATCCAAATTTATCATGGTATCATATGAGGAAAATAAAAATTCATATGGGACATATGATTTTTTATAATAAAATCAGCCTTTGTAATAATTATTTATAAAAATATAATTATTGAAGTAAGTTTCTAAAAATAAGATTTATTATTTAGTTCCAACAACTTATAGCATATGACGAAAGATGAAGCCATTTCAAAGAGTTATTCCAACTTTTTCATAAATACGCTAATCTTGGAATTAATTTTTGTTTCGTTTGATATTTTTATGAGTGGATTGATATTTGGTCATTTCGGAATGTATGTGGGGTTTTTCCTTGTTTTATTATTTTTTTCTTGGGTTGCTTTTAGATCTTTTAAAAAATCAATGAAAGGAGGAATAGTCTACGGAGGCGCATCAGCGGGTACAGCCATGGCAAGATTAATAATTTATATTGTTTTTCTACCAGCAATGATCATATCCCAGAAACGAATTAAGGCATTATATCCTGAAACCTCTAATCAAAGTGCAAATATTCCACCTCAAATTAATTCAGTAGCCATAGGAAACCCTACCTTTAAAACAAACAGCATTGCAAAACCTAATAAAACAAAACCCGTATCTCCGAAAATTAGTCCCAAGGTCAAATCAAGCAAGAAAACAGCATACAAACCAGCACCAAAAACATCAACGAATCCGATCTTTGATAACACCCCAAAAACAACAACAAATCCAATCTTTAATAACCCCCCAAAACCAACAACAAATCCAATCTTTGACCACACCCCAAAACCAACAACAAATCCAATCTTTGACCACACCCCAAAACCAACAACAAATCCAATCTTTGACCACGCCCCAAAACCAACAACAAATCCAATCTTTAATAACACCCCAAAAACAACAACAAATCCAATCTTTGACCCGATCTCGAATTCACAAGAAACTCGGATAATTAATCCTGTTAGAATTTCAAAAGCGGGTCTAAACACTGCAAAAACTTCAAAAAAATGTCCCTCTTGTGGGAAGAATATAAAAAACCTAGCCTCCATTTACTGCGATCATTGTGGCAACAGTATTTTTTAATTCATTTTAAAACATTAATCAAGTAATGTTTTAAAGATTTCATCAAATTTCACGGTATCGGTCCCAATCATAATCTGCCATCGAGATGCAAGTTCAGCAAACTTGTTTTTCAGAAGTGAAGTTAATTTCAAACGTGGAATGGGGTGAAAGTTTGACAACATTAATTCTGAGTATTTATTAAGTTTTTTTGCTTCTATACGTCCAATGAGCTTTCCTTGAAATAATAGAGGATATACACAATAACCCCATTTTCGTTGTGTGATTGATGTATTAACCTCCCATTTATTAGATTTAATAATTTCACCACTGGTATCAACAACAGTTTCATCCGCATTATAAAAAGTTCAAATTGTTTTCATTTCTTCAGTTTTCTCACACTTCCTTTAGATCAAATAATCCTACTGACCAAATATCAATAATAATAAAAATATAGATCTATTTGTTTCTCTGTAGTACAGAGAATATCCCCGATTTAAATAGGGGCAAACTAAATTTGTACTATGCATAAAAAATTAACGAATAAGAAAGAAATTCGAAAAGGAAATTTTGAGACATTTTTATTCATTTTTCTTTATATTCTCGTAGGGTTAGTGTTTCTTGGAGGATTATCCCAATATTTGATCAATCCCAGCATCAATGAAATAGAAGCTGAAGTTCTAGCTCAAAAGAGTATAGACGGTATCAAATCATTCACTCTCGACGATAAAGACGATATGATTGATTTCTTCTCAATAAATATAACTAATCTATCTGACTTGGAGAATATTTCGCAGACAGGAGATGGGAAATCTTGGGAATCGGCTTTCATTATCGAGAATTTTCGATTTTATTCAGATAATACTACCCATGGACTTAGGATAGAGAATATCACGGATTATCTGATCATTCGGAATTGTTATTTTCATACTTCGGTGGCAAATTAAAATGATATTGAGAAAGTACTTTGGATTGAAGATTCTTCGAATATTCGGATAGAAAACTGTGAAATAAGGAGTGGATATGCTTATTCTTTAGTTTTTGTTTCAAATAGCCAAAATATTCGCATGTTCAACAATAGCATTTTAGGTGTTTCTGAATATACTCTTTTTTTCACGAATTCCTTAAATTGTGAAATAATAGAGAATCGTGGCTTGTATTCTTGGGGTGCGAATCATTTTTCAAACATCTCAAATCTTGTTTTATCCGAGAATTCACTTCGAAATGTATATTTAAAAAAGGTAAAAAATGCTGAATTATCTGGAAATATATTTTCTGCATTGGAGGCAAGATATGAAAATGAAATATTTTATCTATCCTACGCATTTGGAGTTCATGACGGACAAAATATTACCATTTTAGACAATATTTTTAGTGGAAGTGAGTATCCAGTCTTCATCTCTATGTGTTATGAAGTTTGGATAATTGATAATTACTTTTTAAATTTCGATGATTTTCTTTTAAGAATCGAACATGGTGATTCTGTACTTGAGAAAATTTCTGGGAGTATTCTAAATAAAATTCACGTTCATCATAATTGTTTTTATCTCTCACAATATGGGATTTCAGAAAATTTTTCATTGAAATTTTTCTATTTCTTCAATTCTACGATTATTTCGTCAGGATACTTGATATTAATGATCTTTTCCTTAGCTGTTATTCCCCTAATTGTGAATATATCATTAATATTTCGTCATAAATTGAATTTGATACAATTTCGTATAAATCAAGTTAAAGAAGTAATTAATCTTGAAAATAGTGATTCATGGTATTTTATTTACGACAATTATGGAAGATTGGAGTTGTATGAAAAATTTCGATTTAAAAAAGTGATTTATTGGTTACTAATCACTGGAAGTATTCTCTATTATTTCATTATCTTTTCCACCTTTCAAAACAAAACATACCCTGTTTTGAATACAATTCAATGGATTTTGGCCACACTTTATCTCTTAGCAGCGATTTACTCTACAATAGAATTAAGAAAAATCCCAAAAAGTATTACTTTTAATAATCCTAAACACTCAAAAAGACTGCTTGGGAAAACTTTTGGGATTTCTATTCTTCTAAATTTAGTACATTTCATTGTTATTCAATCAATTGTGAACGGCTTATTTTCCACCTATATTATTTTCTATATCATTGTTATTTTCACAATTTTCTATATTATCTCTTCAAGTCTTTCAAACCTTGATAAGAAAATAACCAAAAGAATGCTGATCATCATTATAGTAATTCTTATAGGGTTCTTCATACTGATATCTTCAATAAATAATTATGGATTATTTAGAAGATCTTACTTATTATTCCTGATATTTAATAGATATATAATCAGTGAACTTAATTTCTTAATGATATTACTCTTTTTATTAATCGGGATAATAGGGAAGAAAATTTCATCAATTGGAACCGATATTTCGGAAATAGGGAATCAAAAGGAAGTGTAATAAAGTGCAAGAAAAATCTAAATCAATCAATGATTTCATTCCGCACAATTCTAATGAAACGGATGATCAAATTTCACTTCCTCTTCTTAGCTCAGATAAAATATTGAAAGTTCCATTGAGGTTCAATATAATGTTTCTCTTGTATAATTACGATCGCCTGGGATTTACGAAGATGCAAAAACTTTTAAAAACAACCTCAGGAAATTTGGATCATCATCTAAAGATCTTAAAAAATGAAGGTTGGGTAAATGATTTTATCTATTTTTCCCCTCGACCTTTGAAAATGGTCAAAATAACTTCGAACGGTGGAGAAAAACTAGAAATATATCTCAGGGAAATTGAAAACATACTCAATAGTGTGAATTCATTTAAAAAGTAAGAGGATAAAAATCCAATAGAGTCCATTATCAAATTCTTATAAATTCGCCACTCCAGACACTGAACTCCCAGATATCCCACCAAATATCAATTCAAGTCAATATTTTGGATATAAATTAGAGAGCAGATGCTAATTGTCTCAGAATTACCTATGTAGTAATTGATTTAAATACTATTAAAAATGAAATTAATAACCTTCAATTTAGTAATTTGGAAAAGCTTTCATCAAATTTTACAGAATCGGCCCCAATCATAATCTGCCATCGAGATGCAAGTTCAGCAAACTTATTTTTCAGAAGTGAAGTATATTTCAAACGTGGAATGGGTTGAAAGTTTGACAACATTAATTCTGAGGATTTTTTAAGTTTTTTTGCTTCTAAACGCCCAATGAACTTTCCTTGAAATAATAGCGGATAAACATAATAACCCCATTTTCGCTGTGCGATAGGTGTATAAACCTCCCATTTATACTCAAAATTAAATACATCTTGAAGTATATCACGATCCCAAATTAAAGGATCTAAGGGAGCAATAGCACGCATTTCTGAATCGAAATCTTGTTCGCACATAGATTCCCAAGATTGAGGAACAAAATAAATCCGCTTTTTTTCTTTGTAATATACAAGATTGGGGGTAAAACGAGCTTTTTTTCCGCGTGACTTTGTTTCTATTAAATTTTCAATAGGAGAATCTAAAAGCTTGACCCATGTTTTTTTTCCACGAGGTAAGCGAAGTCTATCTGCTTTTCCGACAGTTATCTTGGAAGCAATTACAGGAAAACTATGAAGAAAAAGGGACATTCGTTTATTGTAAAGTAATTTATCAGACAATTGGGTTCGTTTTAATTGGGGAGGATCAACATATTTTTCGATAAAATCAAAATATTTGCGGAAATTTTCATCTCTTTTCACTACCTTTAGTTCCCCCAAGGCCCACAATATCTCCAGAATATTTGCCCGAAAAGAATTAGTCGTCCATTTTGTATCTCCTGATGCGGGTTTCCCAAATTGTTTAACATCATCAATTTTTAACGGACCTTTGGATTGCATATATTCTTTAACTTTGGGTATAAGCTGGGGATGATTCGATTCCAATACTTTGAGTTGTCGCAAATAATAATCATGAAGATACTGGCGAGATCTTCGACAATAGAACAATGGAAAATATTTCATTGAAATCATATTCAAAGAATGAAAATAACTTTCAAAAAGTACATTATTTGAATAAAGTTGTTTTTCTGCCATTCCTTGCAGGTATTGAGGCATTCGAGACAAAAAAAAGTGATCATGATTTCTTCCCGCAGGATTTAAAGGATCAATTTGGACAAAACCTTGTTCCACAAACACATCTTCTATACCAGTAGATGATTCATTTTGCCATTTATGTAAGTGGGTACCTACGATGAACAATTTTTGTAATTGAGATTTGGATATGGTAGGAAGATCATCAATTTGAATCGGCATTGTGTAAATTCTCCAGAATTACCTTTTAAAAAAGAAGGGGTCAATAATTTTTCAAGAATAATTTGTTCAAGTCTTTTTTGCACTCAATCTATAGTAAGGAATTTCCATAAACTCTAATTTTTCGATTTTTTTCTTGATTTTACCAGCCCACTTCAGTAATCCTTTTTCAAGATAAGAATCTCCATTAGAAGAAATACTACCAGAGATTTGATATTCGAAGAGAGGGAGAATTTCGGAATGATGTAACATATTAAGGCCATCTTCCTTTTCAATTTCAATAAAATTAAGTAGAGATAGAATTTGTGTTAATTGATCAGGATGGATTTCATTGAAAGGTAAATTTCCTGAAGAAATCAAGGCTGTTTTTAACATACGCCATTTGTCCGCCCAAATACATTGATTTTCAGTTTTTGCGCTTTCAATTGGGTATTCTTCTTCGATTAGCAATATACCACCTGGTTTTAGCAAGTGAAAAAAGCGATTTATTGCCATAGTAAGTTTTCCAATAATAGAATTAATGGCGCAGAGGGTATAATTCACAATAATAATATCAATGGATTCATTAGGAATTGAATTCAAATCAGTTGCGTCTGATTGGATAAATGTAATGCGATTTTGGACATTCATAAATCCTTGACAAAATTGCATCAGTTCTTCTTTTACATCAATTATATCAGAAGTGATCAATTTTGCACTTGGAAACTTCTTTAGTAACTCAATCAATTCCAATGTGGTGCCACCTCGTCCTGTGCCCACCTCCAAAATGGTTTTATTTCTTAAGTCCAGATTGTGAATTTCTATCATTGATTTTCATAATAAAGAATACCTTCTTGAGTAAAAAATCTGCGGAATTTGGAATCATAGGATATTATTTTTAGATCGTGATAATATTGGGACAAAAATTAGAAGAACAACTTAATAACCAAGCATTTTTTGCAGTTGCATACAAATATCTCTTCAAAATGACCTCATGAAGCGACAAAATTAATCTGAATGATAAATTTGGAAAAGAAAAAAAAATATTAAAAGAGATTTAATCAATTTCAATTTCTAAGAATTCAAAGAAGTCATACCCTAATTGTCGGGGCATAGATGCTAATTTCAAAGATCCATCAACCTTCAAATCACCAGAGAAGAATTCTGCATCAGTGTTTGGGTTACCCATCATAATCTTCAATTGACAAGCAGGAGTCCAATCCATCCATACATAATTTTTAGCAGGACATATTTTTTCTGCTTCTTCTTTGCTGTAGACCCCATCCCAGAGACCTACTTTTTGTTCTTTTTCGGTCATCAAGAAAACGATTTTTGGTCCATTATCTCGAATTTCAATGAAATAAGCAATACTTTGATATTCTTCTAAATTATCGGCTAAATTTTCCCACAATTCTTGTTTATCTTCGTCATCTTCTTCTGCTTGAGAAGCAGCAATTGTTCCGAAGCAAGCTTGGAAATAATAAGCAGCATCGGCTTTACCATCAAGATCTTTAGCTTCAAACCGTGCTTTGAACCCATCCATCGCAGCCTTACATTCTTCGACTGAGAACCAATTTTTAATTTCCATTGCAATATTCACCAAATAAATTAATAACTTTTTGCGTAAGTCGTCAACACTTAAGAGAAAAAATACATGTTTCGGACTTAAGTACTTGAATTTAATTTTTTACGTTTATAAAATATAATTTTTTGTTTTCCACTGCAAAAGTGAATTGAAGAAGAAGAAAAATAATCATAAGAATTATCTGAATGTCGAAGAAAGAAAATTTAAAAACCAATGGATGTACATTTATGTATAAAAGTAAGAATATTTAGAAGGTACTAGACATAGTACAATAGATAGACCTTATTGGAAATTGGAACCATGTCAAATTTAAAATCTATGCTCATCTGTGATAATGGCGGTATCCCATTTTATAGTCGCGACTTCGATAATTTCGTCAAAATTGATGATGCTTTACTTTCAGGCTTATTATCCGCAATTGGAACTATTGGTAAATCGCTGTTTAACCAGGATATCGCAACAATCACCTTTGGAGAAAACATGGGCATTCAAACAAGTAAAATTGTAACAATATCGAAAGAATTATTTTCATTACATAAACAAATCTTCTTTGTTTTCTTTATTCGTGGAGAAGTTGATTTAAAGCAATTAAGATCCCTCTCAACTCGTATTTTTATGGAAGCTAAAGCATCTTTTCGTAATGTAATGCCAGAGCAAAAATTAATTGCTGAAAAAATCGATAAGATTATTGATTTGAATTATAAAGGATTAAAAAATTTATAAAAATGATTTCCTAAATCATTCCAGAGGTTAATTTAACTTCTTTTTTGGGTTCTTTGGGCTTAGAATCATCCAATTTTTTGAATTCTTGGTTAGAAGGATCATTTGTTTTTGGTATAGTATGATCTATAAGTTTTTTTAGCATAAGCAACTCAGTTGTGATTTTTGTATTCATGTCCAATAACGAAATTTGTTGGATATCTGCTTTATTAAACTTATATTCAAAATTTGGAGCATATACATCAAGAACGGCATTATTAAAACTATAAACAGCATCCATCGGGAGAATAAAAGTCCGACCAATGACTTCTATGATGATTCTATTTTGATTCATTAGCAATCAAAACAATTAAGAAACAACGTGACTAAATTCTTTGGATTAATAAAAATTTTAGGAAAGCTTCCAATTGTTCTCACAAGTAGAAATCTTAATGTTGAATTTTGTGATATACCATGTTTGAAAAAAAATCGAAATCTACTTTATTAAAGTTGCTTGAACCTTCAATAGTAAAAATCATAAGAAATAACTGAGAATATATAATATTGAGCAAAAAAAACAATGATTTCGATGGAATCAATTTTAAATATTGTTATTTCTAAAAATCATCTTCAGAATCTTCTTCTATTACTCCAAATTGGCGCAACAGATCTTTCACCGTATTGGAGGATTTTTTCACCAATTCATTTTCTTGGAGTTTTGTATCGGCTATTAACTGATCAGTAAAATTAACGAATGAGCGAATAGCTCCAATATTAAAATCGTGAATTTGTTTCTGGGTAGATTCTAAAAACTCCCTTCCTTGTTTTCCAAAGACTTTTTCGCTAAAATTTAGGATTTCTCCATTCAACTGTGTTAAAATATTTTTTTTCTTTTCTTCAGCCATGTTTACTCAATTCACAATTTAGTATAGTTGAGATATATTTAAGAAAGATAAAAAAAATTATGATTTATCATAGAAAATATGATGTGTTTATTCAAAAAAAAAACGTGAAAAATTATGGGTGTATTTGGCAGAAGCTGGGAAATTACGAAAGTTTCCTTCAGCACGGTTGGAAAGGATAAAGAAATGCTCTGGTTTCCATTTTTATCAGCGATATTCTCAGGACTCTATTCCTTTGCGTTGCTATTTCCTACAATAATTACGCAATTACTTGATGATCCCAATAGTTACGGTGCATTTGATACATTGGAGTATGTATTTGTTTTCCTCACATATCTTGGATTAGCATTTATCGCCACCTTCTTTAATGTATGTGTTGTTTATACAACAAAAATAAGATTTGAAGGGGGAAATGCAACTTTTGGTCAAAGTCTTAAATTTGCTTTTTCAAAAATCCATTTAATCTTTATGTGGAGTCTTTTATCCGCCACTGTTGGGTTGATTTTCTATATTTTAGAGCAAGCATCTAGAGGAGCAGGAAAATGGGGAAGATTCATTTTGGATGCGATTCGAGGCATTCTTGGATTAGCATGGTCAATAATGACAATTTTCGTTGTTCCAGGAATGGTATACTATGATTTAGGTCCAGGAAAAGCTATAAAAAAATCTGTGGCAACTTTAAGAGAAACCTGGGGAGAAAGTTTGGTAAGATATTTCAGTATGAATTTGATAAAATTTGTTTTCGGATTCTTAGGATTCATCGCTTGTGCAGTTGGATCATATTTCCTATATTTAGCATTCGATTTTGTTGGTATTCTGATCGGAATAGGGATATTTATAGTATTTCTGATTATCCTATCCTTAGTGTTTGGAGTCGCAGAATCAGTATATAATACAGCATTATTTGTTTATGCAGACAAAAAATCCATTGCAACGGGATATAACTCCAATATTATGAAAAATGGCTTCAAAGAACAACAATATGGGAAGAAAAATTAAAATCAAGCATTTCTTTTCAGGTTATGATATCTTCTTTTTTTTATCCCTTTTTTTATTTCAATATACTTTTTGAAATTTTATAAAGCTTGACTTCTATCTAATAGCCATGGAACTTATGACAATTCTTTGGTTATTTTTCATTATTGTGAATTGGGTAAATCTTTCGCAATCACTTAACTTCTATCTAAGGGTAAAAGGGGGGAAATGGGGAAAAAAAATAGAACATATTTTAGGATTAATTAGTATTTCATTGGGAATACTGACTTTAATTCTCGGAACAATTATTTTAAATGAGGAATACGAATTTTATCACACTATCGGAGCATTCACTTATACTCTATTCAGTATTCTTTGCTTCATCGTCGATTATTGGAAAAAAATTGAATTTCGAAATCCCAAACAACTAAAAATTCTCGTCCCATTCTTAATTTTCTATTATTACAGTTTGCTGATGATGACAATCTCTCTTCGTGAACTGGGAATTTTCCCTTGGATCTTAACGAGTATTTTTCTCTTCGCGCAGTTGGGAATGGCATTTTATGCGGGAAAACATGGTAAAGGATAGACCTGAAATCACCTTTTATCGTGTTCATACATCCACTTTTTTCCCACATTCCGAATCTTTTTAATTCTTTTTGACTTGCTTGTTCATTATTATGGGGTTATTTCTAAACATTGTTCTTATTTTATTGCCATTTATTGTAGGAGTTTTCTTGCTTATCTATTTTAAAATGAAAGCTCATCAAGTTGGTATTATTATTTATGCAATCATGTTCGTATTGGCAATAATCATATTTAAAACAAATTGGAAAGTAGGAATTTTAGCATCTCTTGCAGGCATGCTTAAATCATTTCCCATATCCATGATGGTTTTGACCTCTATCTTCATGATGACCTATCAAGAAAAGACAGGTTCTCTTCAAAAAATTGTGGTAAATTTTAAAAAAATCGGAGGAGGAAATCAAGCTTTCCAAATAATGTTCATTAATTTAGCCTTGGGAACATTTTTAGTCTCAATTGGTGCCACACCAGTAACTATGCTACCCCCAGTATTGCTTGCTATGGGGTATAGTGCATTTGCAGCAGTATCTTTACCTGCAATAGGGTATGACCCCTTATGCACCTTTGCCTTATTAGCAGTTCCAGCAGTCTTTTTTGCTGAATTTATGGGAATTCCGCTTCAAGAAGCAGGATTTGCATTTTCGCTCTATATGCCTATAATCACCTTGGGGATTGCTTTTGGGATGTTATGGTTAGCGGGAGGAAAAAAATTATTATTTAATAAAGAGAGTTTGGTATTTGCAATCACTGCAGGATTAGTAGCAGGAGGAACTGCAATTGTAACAAATTACTTCGGAATTGTTACTCTCACAGGTGTTATTTCTGGATTGGCCACGGCTCTTGCTTTACTGCTAGTTGCAAAAATAAAGAAAATTAAAATATTTGATCCTTCCGTGTTATCCGAAGAAGAGAAACTGGTGGATCAATCTATGCCATTATGGAAAGCATTTTTCCCTTGGATTCTCCTTATTATATTCGCTATTGTTACCAATTTAATTCCAGCGATTCATCAATTTTTAACTGAGGATTTAGCTTTACCAGTCACCATTGGTGAAGTTGTTGTGAAGACTGAAGTATTTTCCCATGCATATTTTTGGGTATTGATTTCAACATTGCTTTCTATTCCTATTCTGAGAAAATATAAGAAAGGATCCTTAAAAGAATCGGCACAAATTTGGATAAAAAGATCTCTTCGCCCGGTATTTACTGCAGCGATTTTCTTCGGTATTGCATTTCTATTCATAAATTCTGGAACCATTCTCATCAATGGGGCATGGGAGAAAGTAAATTCTAATAATATGGTGAGTATTTTATCGGAGGGAACAGCCCAAACTTTTGGCAGATTTTACCCTCTGGTGGTTCCGTTTGTTGGTTTGTTTGCGGGATTTATATCTGGATCTGAGACATCAGCAATTGCAATGTTTACAAATTTCCACGCTCAAACCGCTGTAAGTTTAGGAATGAATCCAATAGCTGTTGGTACGGCCAATGGAGTAGGAGGTGGCCTTGCATCAGTAATTTCACCCGCAAAAATTCAAAATGCAGCAGCAACCATCGATGAAGTGGGGATTGAAGGTGAAATTATTAAAAAAACAGCACCAATTACATTCTTAATGTGCATCTCAGTTGCCTTAATTTGCTTTGGGTGGGCATCTAGTTTTAGTTGGTGGAAGTGGTTGATAATGGCTTCAATCTACATAGTTTTCCTAGGAATTGGTGTGTTTATCCTAAATAAAAGGGATACTCTCCCACACATCGGGAAGAAAGAA
This sequence comes from Candidatus Lokiarchaeum ossiferum, assembly GCA_025839675.1. Lineage (GTDB taxonomy): Archaea > Asgardarchaeota > Lokiarchaeia > Sigyniarchaeales > Promethearchaeaceae > Lokiarchaeum > Lokiarchaeum ossiferum. The sequence continues at coordinate 5,586,711 of CP104013.1, read as the reverse complement.
TAAACATAAATTTTTTTTATTTCAAAACTTATCAAAATTACAAGCTGATGATGACAAGGTATTTGGTGGAGATTTGCTCAAAACATTAGTTAAATCGATGATAATTAAGTTATAGTGCTGAAGCTTTCCTTTTTTCGAAAAATTTTAATAAAGATTTATCAATTAGATTCTTCCATTAATTAAATTGTATATATCGTCTTTTTTGGATTATTTTTTGATCTCTCATATTTCTCTTATTCTGTTTGTGGTAAAAATTCGATTTGTGGTAGAATATCTTACAATAGATTTGTCAATAAATAAAAGCAATGTCATAAGCCATTCTTAATGGGAATATTTTCTTTGGAAAAATGAGTCAAATTAGATTTTTGATCAAAAATAGATGAGATTCTGCTCAAAACACCAAGCGGAATGAAAATTAATATATGGTTAAACAATTTGAATTCTTTTAGATTTTCATCCTACTATCCTAAAAACATGATATTTTTGGAGAAGTATCACCTTCTCAGTGGCAAAACAAGAATTATTTCAGTGAATTCTTTCTTAGAATTCCAATCTAAGGGCAAACAGAAATTTTTTCAAACATGTAAGATTGTACACTTCGATGGCAATCAATCCGGGAATTTTGTGTCAATTTTTTATCATAACGATTTTTGGAGTCATTATTTTATCCATCCTAAGAGTTTTATTAAAATCATCTAAAGTATTTGCCTTGTGGAGCCAAAATCACCCAAACAGTACCGAACGGGTTCATACTATTGAAGAACCATTTAATCTCGTTGGAATGATGATATTACTTCTTTTTGAATTAGTTGTGATTCAAATTAAAGTTGGCTTTGATTTCAATGGTACATCTGGCGACTTACCCGGACTTTTGTTAGCAATAATTCCAGTTATAATAGGTTTCTTATTCATAGGTTACAACGTGTATATGTATGCAAGAGGGCAAAAAAAAGAACATCGCTATGGACTAGAAAACGAAAACCATACAATTTCCCATAAAACTATGCGAACGATTGATTATAAACGTAAATCTTGGCATTTTATTGCGTTTATTTTACTTAGCACCTTTTTATTATTAGGAAGTATTAATACAACTAAAAATTTCGTTGGATCTAAAGATTCAGCAGAATTTCGAACAATTATTGAGAGCTTTTGGGGAAATAGTCAAGGAGAAGGATATCTTGAAATTGCTTTTATTCGACATTCTATTCCTTTAGGACAAACTATTCTTATAATGGTCATGTACGGGATGGTTATGGTTCTTCTGGTAGTGGAAATCACCCGATTATCTAATTTCTTGCATTGTGTTTTTCATAAAGAGACACAAAAAAAATTGTTATACAAGGAAATTGATACTTTTGCATCCTATAGCCATTTTGCCGTAGGATATCTGGCTTCGGCGATGGTTTTGCCTCCCATGTTGTTTTTAGCAGGATTATGTTTAGCTGCTTTCGCAGATCCTGCCGCAAGCATGATTGGTATGAAATTCGGGAAAAAAAGATATTCATGGAATCAGAAATCCCTTGAAGGAACACTTGGAGGATCATTAGCAGCATTTTTAACAATGAGTGCCCTCGTGGGACCAATTTACAGTATTATCGGCGCAACAGTGTTCGCAGTTTTAGATCTGGTTACACCAAAACCTATAAAAGTTTCAGATAACTTACTCATGCCAATTTGCATCACTTTTGTCTTCGCAATGCTATCCCTTTTAAACATTCCAAGCATAAATGTATTTGGAGTATAATGGTAAATTTTCTTGACTTTGAACTTGAATTACAACACCTTGTCTTTATATTTTTGGTTTCCTTGACTTGGATCGCTATGTCTTTCTGGGGTAGATATGAATTATTGACACTATATAATCCCTTACCAGATGCAATACACACATTTATTAGTGTATCTTTTTGGATAGGCGGTGGAGGAGTTGCTATTGGGATCGGATTGATTTTATATACTGTTTTAGAGTAAACCTTCAATTCCTAGCTCTGTTATTATATCGATATTAGCCATTTTTTTTTGGAAATAAAATAGCAGATTGCCCACAATACTTAAGATCGCACCAATAATACATGCTGGACCCCGAGGCCAATCCTCACGTTTAATAACTCGAGGATCAAAAAGAAATAATGGACCTATCACAAGAATAAGGGCACCGCAAAATTTTGGGATTGTAAACAATGTTAAATAAAAATCAAGACGAGCGTAAGCATAAAAATACACAGCAAAAAAAACTGCTGGTGGATGCATTGTTAAACGCTCTATTATTAGCCAAAATTTCTTCTCTTTTATTTGGGGAACATCCTTAATATAATACGGAACATCGAATGCAAAAAAAGCCATTAGCATTGCAGGAGCTCCAACGACCGAAATCAATGTAAATACATTATTCTCAAAATTCAGCAACATTGCAATGAAGAAAAATAAAGAGATAAATCGAGAAGTATGACCGCGTTTACTTCCTAATTCTTTATGCAATTTAACTTCGGTAAGCCAAATCCGGAAAATAACAAAAAATGCACCACATAAGGAAAGCCAAAGAGTATTAAAACTCGAATCCCAAATTGACATAAATTATTTTATTAATATTAAAACCGAGTAAAAATGTTTTGGTAAAAATGCGATTTTTTTATTTTGGGGTGAAAATGTTAATTATCTTTTTCGCAAGGAACGATAATAAAGCCAACTTAATTTGGCAGGTGATATTTTTGCAGATAAATCGCATTGGATGACATTTAGAACTCTTTTATGCAGAGATGGGTTGTTTTTAATCCAATTCACAAAATTAACAGATCCTGCGGGATTAAGGAGAATTAAATTTCGAATTCGTTGATGAAGTTTTAAATTAGATCTTAGATTTTTTTGCCAAATGCGATAATATGGAGGGACCACACCGAAAGCATATAATGGCGAGTTCAACATCTTCTGCACCGCTTGAGATGCGTATAAACCACTTAACATGCTATGATAAATGCCCATTCCAAATAAAGAAGAACAAAACCCCCCAGCATTTCCAACAAGCAAGCAACGTGGTCCATAAGTTCTTTTTTCAGCTAATTGAATAGGAAAAACTCCTATCGTAGGATGAAGATCAAACTCTAAATTTGGGAGATCCCTCCATTCAATAAGATCTTGGATTAGTTTTTCAAAATCTTTCCGAATATGCGGATAACGCGAAATTGGGGTAGAAATTTCAACCAACACAGAATTTAATTTAGGAACAATCTTTGTAATACCGGGAATTTGATTATAATTGAGTAACAAAGTTGCTTTTAGACGATCACCATAATGTTCAATGCAGGTTTTTTTATCTAAAGGAAATAGTTGATTAATGGAAAGGCCAAACTGTGATGGAAAAGGTTTTAATCCAATATTTAATCGCCGAGCGACAATTGAATTAATAGAATCCGCACCAATTACCATATTAGCTCGAAAACAGCCCTGATTTGTATGAACAACAATAAAATTATAATAAGATTTGACATTGTTTACTTCAACATTAAATTTTATAGATAATTTTGGATGTTGAGCATTTTCTAAAAGAAAGGAATCAAACCTAGCTCGATCAGAAAATGTTGCAAAAAATGGAGTTTTGGAATCAATTACTACCCGATTGGTTTGTTTATTGGATCTAATTTCAACAGAATAATTGTAGCTTTCAATCATAGGTTCTATGTATGGAAAATCCTTCACTGCTTGATAAAAAATTATATCACTACAAATAACTTTTCGTGGGAATGACAATTTTTCTAAGATTAAAACAGAAATACCATGAGATGCGAGATTTTTAGCAGCGGTTATTCCACTAGGTCCCGCTCCAACAACTATTACCTCAGCATCCATATATGATATTATTTTTTTTTGGCTAAATAGTTAATTAGGAATGAATTTTAATATGATTATAGGAATGAATGTTAAAGAATCCCATTTGGAACAAATTTTTTTAGAAAATTATATAAAACCCATCATCATGACTGGCAATGAAGCCTTTACAAGAGGTTTATATGAAGCAGGAGTACAGTTTTTAGCAAATTACCCTGGAACTCCAACTTCTGAAATCGGAGATATGTGGAGATGGTATGCCGGTAGAGAAGTACTAATCGATTATGATTTATCTATTAATGAAACAGTCGCCTTTGAAGCAGCCGTGGGCGCTAGTTGGACCGGGATAAGAGCAGCAGTCGTTTTCAAACATTTAGGCATGAATTTAATTTCTGATGCACTCCACTCCGTAATGTATTCAGGAATAGAGGGACAAAGAAAAGCGGGATTAGTAATAATTTGTGGTGGAGATCCCGGCATAAAATCCTCTACTAATGCACAAGATGTTAGACTTTTTTCATTTCATTCCAAACTCCCAATTTTAGAACCCGCTTCGATTCAAGAATGCAAAGATTTTGTATCTATAGCCTTTGAACTTTCAGAAAAGATAAATCTTCCAGTCATGATTTATTCTCCGGCTTCTTTAAACCACGCGTCCAGTATCGTTCAATTTAGCAAGCTTTCTCACCAATTTGTCCAGCAAGAACAAAGATATTTCAGAAAAGATTTTAATAAATTTTTAAATGCAATTCACTGGGCCCAAAATAATCAGACTCGCTTAAATTCTATTATTTTTAAACAAGAACAAGGATATTTCGAGTTAGAAGATCAAGATCTGCATTCAATTGAGGGAAAAAGTGAGGTTAAATTAACTCAATGTACTTTAAAAGAAAAAGAAGAAACTCAAGAAAAATCAAAGGATGAAGACCAAATCATTATTGAAAAACAAGATGTTTCCGTTGGAATTATTACTAGTGGTCTGTCTTGGACATACTCCCATGAAATATGTGCAATTATTGAAAAAGATATTCCTCGACTACGTTTACTTCAAACATACCCCATAAATAAACAGATCATTGTGGATTTTGTTGATGACTATGAAATTGAGTTACTTTTAGTTATTGAAGAACAAGAACCTTTCTTAGAAATGCAAATTAAAGATATTCTTTATGATTATGATATGATGGTCCCAATTTTGGGGAAAAACATATTTCCGAGGGAAGGAACTTTATCTCCTCAAAAAATCATAGATCTCTTGTCCAAACCACTTTTCTTGCAAGATAACCTTGTATATTTCGAAGCATTTCATCAAGTTTTAAAAAAAATTCCAAACTCTATAAAAAATATCCAACAGAGTTTACCTATCCGTGAACCAACATTCTGTCCAGGATGTTCACATAGAAATGTTTTTTATTCCCTCCGAAAAGCCACGGACAAATTCTATCAAAAACAAAATAAAAGAGCCATTTTTGGTGGTGATATCGGATGTTATACGCTTGGAATGTCAGAACCCTACGCCGTAATGGATTGGTTAATATGCATGGGAGCTGGAGTAGGTATCACTAATGGGGTTGGAAGATTTGTTAATCCAAAAACGCAGCATGTAGTAAGTTTAATTGGGGATAGCACTTTTTTTCACTCAGGTATCCAAGCAATTTATAATTTAGCGAAAAACAATACCCCCGCCACTGTTGTAATACTAGATAATTATTTTTGTTCTATGACTGGCCATCAAATATCACCCTCCACACCTAAACAATTAAATACAGAGAATTCTGAGGTAAATATTCAACCATTTAAGATTAAACAATTTTTAGAAACCTTAGGCACTTATCCAATCAAAACCTTAAATGGGTATTCAATAAAGAAAATGACTCGAGACTTTTTGCAGTTTTTCTCCCTAGATGGTTTGAAATTTATTCTCGTAGAGGCGGAATGTGCTTTAAATTATAAACGCAGAATACAAAAGGAGACAAAAGCCAACAATCAATGTACATTTTTACAGATCGCGGATCACTGCACAAAGTGTGATGAATGCTTTTCAGTCTTAGGATGTACTGCCATCCAAATGAGTGAAGATAAATATAAGATTGATACATCCCGATGTTTAGGAGAAGACTGTCTTAGTTGTTTGGAGGTTTGTCCAAACCATGCAATTTATAAAACAGTAATCAACCCCCATTTACATTTTACTCAACCAAATCCATCAAAGGAGAATCCATCAAAATGAACAAATTTTCTTTCAATATTATGATTGTCGGAGTCGGAGGTCAAGGTGTCATGACTTTAGGAAAATTTTTCCGAGAAATGGCCTTAAAATCATCTCAAATTCATGGATTAGTCTCAATGGAATCACGGGGAGTCTCTCAACGAGAAGGATCAGTTTTTTGCTTAGTTCGTTACAATCTAGATCCCTCTAAAACCATACCTTTTTTATCTCCTTCCCCTCCAATTCAAGAGATAGATCTAATGGTCGCTTTGGAACCGTTAGAATTATTACGAAATCTCCAATATCTAAGACCAAATGGGATCACACTAGTTAATAACCATGAACTCATCCCTAAAAGTAGTCTTTCACAAGATATAAAATCATATCCAGATATTAATGAGCGATTGAACCAATTCAAACAAGATTTTCCCGATCATTTAATAATCGAAAAGGATTTTACGAATATGGCAATTCAAGAAAACAAACCCGCTATATATGCAAACTATCTAATATTAGCCCATAAACCATCATTATTTACCCAAATTTTACCCGTAACGAATTTCTCAGAATTATTACAAGATTTTTTTAACCATGTTTAATTTTTTTCCTTATCTTGAATGAGTATTGGATATTAATTTTTGTTTTTCTGTCAAGTTTCGTGTATGGGTTAATTGGCTTTGGGGATGCTCTTATCCTAATTCCCATAGCAAGTCCTATAATTGGAATTCAAGCAGCAATAATTTTAGTAACTATTTGGGGAGTCGTACCAAGTGTTCTAAATTTAATTCAATATAGACACTTCATGGATAAGAAATTTCTTATAAGAGCCATATTAACGGGAATTCCAGGCGCTGTTATTGGTTCATTATTATTGTTATTATCCATCAATTTACGTTGGGTAGAGTTACTCTTAGGATGCTTCATTCTTACTTATTCTATTTTAAAAATTCGATCAGTTCTTAAAACTAAAGAAGAAATCCAGACGGAAGATATTTTTATCTCTAAAGAAATATCAGAACCGATCCTTATTATTGGAGGTTTTTCTTATGGGTTGTTTGGAGGATTGATTGGAGCATCAGGGCCCATTAATGTAGCATTACTGGAAGGAACGGGACACTACAAAGAAAATTTCATAGGGAATTTTGCAGCAATTGGATTTCCATTAACAATATTAAAAATATCTCTGTATATTGCCACAGATAGTTTTCCCAAAGATAATTTATTAATCATTTTTTTGATTGGTCTTCCAATAATTATCTTTGCATCTAAATTAGGTCATAAATTAACACCTAAAATACCTGTGGAGACATTCCGACTAATTATCTTAGTTGCTTTGATTATCATTGGAATTCGTTCTATCCTTAAGCAAACTATTTTCTATACTTAGAATTTTACCCACAAAATCCATGCGAACTTGATGAATTTTATTGTTTCGTATGCAAAAAGTTCGATAACCTCCAGCAGGAAGCCCAAGTTCTTTGTTTTGAATACCTAAAGAAGGTGCCTGCAAGAGAAACGGACGATTTTCTTCAAAAAAAGAAGGATTGGTTTCACCGTATAATTTTGTATAATCATCCCAATATATAGCAAAAGGATTTAGAATCATTTTTCCATAACCCGTAGTACTTTTTGTGGGACGATCACTTCGTTTTAAGCGGAATTCACGCCATTTATGGGTATGTCCTGCAAGATGAATAAGATTATTGCGTTCTAATACACCCATTGTATTTACCCAATTCTGAGAAATGGTCCCGCTTCGATATTCCAAATCTATATCAGAGCGAGGATCATTTTCTCCTAGCTCATATAGTTTAGATGCTTTGAAATCATCCAAACGGAATTTTGGAAGAAGGTTTAGTGATTGAAGGAACTTGATTTTCATCACTTTTTTTTTTGAAGGATTCACAATTGGGGCATGAGATAGCAAAAAATGTATCCCATTCGATTCTGATAATTCAGAAGATTCGTTTTTTATGAATTTCTTGGCAATTAAAGAGAGATATTCTAATTGTTCTGTTGAAAATCCCGTTGTAGAAGGATCTGCCATTAATAAAAATTTAATTTCAGCAATGGATTCTGGACCAGAATCTAAAAATGTAAATGTATGATCTCCCAATTTGATAAAATAATCTAAAAAAGGATTAATATACTGAAAATAAGGCATTAAAGCTTTTTTTCCCACTGAAAGAGGGGAGGTTGCAGGAGGTTCACGATAATTCATTGCTTCTACGCGAGAGAGTCCTAATTTTTTAAAAATACCAATGGATTGAATATTATAATGTGAAATGCGCCAATCGTGATTTCCTGGTAATGTAAATATTGGCACAAGTAATTCTTCAGATGGTTCTATTCCAAGATAACTAAAATTTTGTGGAGGTAATGGACGATTTAATAGAATATCAAGAAATCGGACCCAATTTGAGTCTTCATAATTAATAAAGGAGCGATATTCGGGTAATGAAGATAAGTGATTTTCAGCACTAGTGCAAAAATCTACTAAATCTCCAGTCATCACAATAAAGTCTAATTTTTTTTCACAAGCAAGTTTATTTGCTTTCTTGATAAATAACCTCAAATTATTGTTGGGATTAATTAACCGGTTTTCTAAAGAATTTTCTTTAAATTTCCGAGCAAGCGGTTTTTCTGACGAAGATATTTTATCAATCAAAGGTTTCAAAGTTTTATCATAGAGATTATTTATGGATTTCAAAGCACTGGTGCGTAAGTTGTGTTTGATCATTCCTAAAAAATAATCATTTCTACGAGAAATATGTAGATCACTAATCTGAATGAAATTTAGATCATTCCAAGAATTCCTCATATTTAAGCAAATAGAATGCGGTAACTCACGTATTTCTTGGGGTAGATCAGTAAAAGTTTGGATTAAATCAAATAAAAGAAAATTATTATGCTCCAAATACGCAATACATTCATCACTTAAATCAATTTTGCATAAACAGCGATACAAATATGCTCTTTCAGGAAAAACATTTAAATCATAGATCAACCTATGAATTGGCTCTGAACCTAATCCAGAAATTTGATCACCACTACTTGGTGATAGAAAATCATCTAAAATGGTAGGATCTTTCAATCGCTTGTATTTTTTTTCTGTTATTTCTAATGGACAGACAGAGAGTATCCTACCGCGCTTTGATTGTAAAGTTTTTTTTTCTAATCCAAGTAAGGGATAAACATTTAGATTATTTGAAATTTCTTCAGTTAAACCTCTCATTGTGTTCGTTTTTCCCGCAGCAATCCATAATTCCACCCTGAAACTTCTTTCTTTAGCAATTTTTTGATAGGAACTTTTAATCATGGTGGGATGACCGATTTGAGGAGCGACTACAAGTGAAGCATCGGAATACCTTGAAATTGTATTACTTGGACTAACCATGAAAGATATCGAGTACTAATTAACAATTTTTTTGCTTTATATTTTCTGTTTTTACTTTTCAATTCCAAAATTGAGAATATTGGAAGTATTTCAGAAAATTGAAATGGTTGAAAAGATTGATAAGTATGAGTTTGAATGGCTTCAATAACCAATTTTCCTATTTTAGATGATGTCGGCTCTTTTCCGCTTCCATCATACACATCCAATCAGAGATTTGATAAATATTATTGGGATGCTTTCAAAGCAATTCTTAAAAACTATGATATTCACAAGAATCAAGGTCTTTACACTAATGTTGTTCATCCTATTGAACATACTTTTCAATTGAAGGTACAAACCGGTATGGAAGTTATCAATTATCCCCAAATAGTCGACATGTATAGCCAATTTCTTACACCTATGAAAGAATATGAAGTTAAAAATGAACCCCACTTAATAGAGCCAAGATTTGCCAGATTGTTAGAAGTAGATATATTACAACAATGGGCGAAGCGTAATTATGAAGAATCAGGAGAACAAATTCGTTTGAAAGTTTGTGTAACAGGCCCATTAGAATTATATTTCAAAGAAATTGGATTTTCAGTTTATACCGATATGGCCATGAACTTTTCTAAAAGTGTAAATCGTTTCTTAAAAAATTCGATTGTAGATTCAAAATATATGAAAACAGAAATTGTAGCAATAGATGAACCATCTTTGGGATATGTGTCAATAAGTGGAGCAGAGCATGACGATCTCGTCAAGATTTATGACAAAAGTGTTGAAGGACTAAATTGTGATGTTCAAATCCATCTTCATTCTTTGAATAGTTTTAAGATACCCTTGGAAACGAAACATATTAACATAATGACTTGTGAATTTGCCAGCAACAATCAAAACGTAATAGATCGCAAATATTTAGAAGATTTTGATAAATTTATCCGCGTGGGAGTATGTCGAACGAATTTCAATGCAATTATGGCTGATGCATTAGATGCAGGAATGGAATATCAAGAGTTCAATTCACTTGAAGGATTACGTAAACTAATTGATTCCCCAGAACGGATAGAAAAAAACTTGCGCATTGCACATAAACAATATGGAGATCGTTTGAAATATGTAGGTCCCGATTGTGGTTTAAATGCCTGGGCGCCAGTTGAACTCGCAACAGAACTTTTATCTCGAACCAGCCAAGTTGTAAAAAAATTTAGAAAAGAACAAATAAATATTTAAAATTGATAAGTTTTTTTTCCATATTCTTCAAAATGCCAACTCTTTATTAGTTTATAGGATGGTATATTATTTTCATACACCTCACAACGTAATTCCTTGACATTCAGTTCGCGAAAATAATCCCAAGAGGCAATTCCTAAATAGCGAGCAATCCCCTTTCTTTGCCACCTTGGATCTGTGCCTAATCCACATATCACACCAATTTCAAGACTTTCACCTTCTAAATCAGTAATAATAAATCCCACATCTTCCCCATGAGAAGAACCAATTAAAACAACAGTATTTTTACTATTTAAAATCTCCAAGAATTGCTCATTTGTGGCAGGACTCCACGGATCAGATCCCCTCATAAATGCTCTGTTATAAAGCTTAACAAATATATCCAAATCATTAACATCCGCTCTTCGAACGTTAATTCCACTTAATCTGTATTCTTCCAATTCTTCCTGAAAAGATTCGGAGAGGTGTTCAATATTTTGCTTCATTTGAATATAGACATAGTCTTTTGTTTCATATATGGGGGTAGATGGAATTTCTGATACGGAAGTGGAAGAAGTTTGTTGTTGAATCATCATTTCTTTGGCATCGACGCGATTAAACATGCGTAACAATTTACCTCGAAATTGGGAATCATAATCCTTAGTTGTTTCATCTTTCATGAGGGCTGCTTTCGATTTTTCTATTTCTTTATCAGAATTGGATGGCTCCATTTCATAAATATCTTCATCAGAAAGCACATCATAAGAAGCACTTCCGAAATAATTTTCAACTTTTCCCTTGGGAGGTTGTTTTTTCTTTTTTTCCATAGAATTGCCCTCGATTATGTTACTAAATTTCATTGATAACTAATGGTAAATATGTTCCTAGCTCACCTAAAAGCCGTAGTGATGCATATTTGTCCATATATGTAGGATCCCGATTAATAAAAATAAGTTTAGCACCTGCTTTTCTGGCTAATAATGGAATTTGATTTGCAGGAAAGACCGACAAAGAAGAACCTAAAACCATGAATATATCACATTGTTCAGCATATTTTGTTGCTTCTTCCAATAAATCTTCAGCAATTGGTTCATTAAAAAGAACCACATCGGTTTTGATCCGACCACCACATTTCGAACATTTCGGAACAGAAATTCCCGCTTTTAAACGTTTAGTGATATAAGAGCGTTTTATAATGAAACCGCAATCCATACAATGAGCTTTATGAGCATTACCATGAATTTCAATTATAGGAACTTTGGACCCAGCATCTTGATGAAAATTATCCATATTTTGGGTGATAATTGCAGTCAATTTTCCCTTCTTTTCAAGCGTAACTAAAAGTTTATGGCTTTTATTCGGCTTGGCATTGCTAAATATGGGTTGTAATTCTTGCTCTAATTGCCAATAAAATTCCGGTTTTTTTAAAAAAACATTATAGTTTGCATATTTTAAAGGATTATATTTTTCCCATAAACCCCCTTGGGATCGAAAGTCGGGGATACCACTATCGGTAGATATTCCAGCCCCAGTAAAAACAACGATTTTTTTTGCGTAACGGATCATGTCTATCGCAAGTGAAACTTGGGGATCAAAATATTCTGCCATGATGAATTAACTTTAAGTTTGTTTTAGAAATTTATGGAATTTCCATTTTAGCTATCACTTATTTTCTTAAAAAAAACTTATGTTTTGAATTTACAGAAAAAAAAGTGAACATTTTTGATAGAAAGAAAACAACTTTTTGGATGTCCGAATAAATACGATAAAAACAAAAGTTCTTTGAAGTAGACAAAAAAAATAGCTATAAATTAAGGAAGGGTGATATGGATAGGATAGATTTCATCAAATTTCTCGGATAAAAGAGAAAAAGTTAGAAATGGAGAAACGAATGTTCATGTGAAAATTTTAGTGAGATTCACATTTTTCATAGAATTTACCAATCCATATCTTAATTAAGACAGATAATTTTGAAGATGAGAGCGATAAGCCCCGTTTCCAACCAATTCATTTTACTTGGAAGACAATAAGTAACGAAGAAAATTTTTCTCTATATTTATTTTTCCATGAAAAAATACCGCCCTATAGTTCATATTGGAATTATTAACCCCTAACTAAATTAGTTGCTTGAAGGAATTGTAAGATTAAATTTCGAATTTTCAGCATTCAATCTAAAATTTTAGTAAAATTTACAATCTAATTGAAATATCCTTCAATTTTTATCGGATAAGATAATCAATAAGCAGAGATTATTGCACCATACCCTTTCAACTAAATGGAAATGACAGATAATTTTATATAGTAAAAATGTCTATGTTACATTAGAGTTTGGGTTTTTAATTTAGCCATAATAAATAATAATCCTCCGCGGCCGACGAAAGTCGGCATCTTTATTATTTTTACCCTTACTCTATGTTTTCTTTTTTATTTCTATTTTGTTCTGAATTCTAATAAATTATTCAAGATAAGCCCATAAGATTTATGTTTAGCTTCTTCCATTAATTTTTTGAGGTTTTATTCGCTGGGCATATCAACTAAAGTGAAACTTGTTTATTTTCTTATTTTGCTTATTCTGTCCAATTTTGTTGTAAACAAGAACTTTTACCCAATAAATAGTAAGTTGAATACTCAAAATCAAACATCTATTCCAATTGGTGCACAAGTTGATACATCGTTCAGTGATGAGTTCAATAAATCAAAATCATATGATTATATCAAGCAACAATTGAATTTTGGATATCGTATACCTGGATCAAATGAAAGTCGCAATTGTTTGAAGGCAATAAAGGAAGAAATGTCTATTCTCAACTCTACCCATATTATTAACTTTTCAATCAGTGGGGTTAATTGCCAACACTTAATTGCAAAATTGGAGAGTAATTCATCCAATATTGTAATATTTGCGGCCCATTATGATAGTCGGGCGGTAGCAGAAAAAGATAATAATGAATCCCTTCAAAATTTGCCCATCCAAGGAGCTAACGATGGAGCAAGTGGGGTAGCGGTGATGATGGAAATGGCACGTGTATTAGCAACCGCCCAAATGAAATGGAATACAGATTTTTGGTTCCTGTTTATCGATGCTGAAGATCAAGGATCAAGTAATGGATTATCAGGAATTGAAGGCTGGAACTGGTGTGAAGGGAGTGAGTGGCTAGCAGAAGATATGGAAACCAACCCTTCAAGTTATTTTAAACCAGATCAGAGCATCAATTCAATTCAAGCATTCATATTGTTAGATATGGTTGGAGGAACAAACCTTAAATTCATTAAAGAAAGCCATTCATCAACAGATCTTCTGGAAAATGTATTTCAAGTAGGAAATTCTTTGGGATATACAAGTGAATTTAATTTAGATGGTTCAAGATATTCTATTATTGATGATCATGTTCCGTTCGCTAAAAAAGGAATACCAACAGTGGATTTAATTATTAAATTTTGGGATCTTGATAATGGATGGCCATATCATCATACACACCAGGATAACATAGAAAATATTTCTCCAGAAAGCTTAGATCTGACGGGAAAAACCCTTTTGCAATTCGTGTATCAAAATTATTATTCAAAATCGAATAAAGAAGCCCCTCAATTCTCAAGTAATTCTAGTTTAGAAATACTCATATACTCCTTAATCGCCGGAAGTTTGGTAATAATCGTGGGAATCTCAATTTATTCCAAAAAAAAAAGCATGAAAAGAACAAATGATTTTTGAAATTTCTTTAATGCATAAATTCTCATTCTATATGCTTTTTTAAGTGGGGATATTTTTCCAGCAATTTTTCTTGGGTAGGTAAAAACTCCTTTAGAGGATGATAAAAAGCCCCAAGGGCGATTTTGTCCAAATTACTTTGGTGGATTTCTTCCATGTTGAGATTTAACTCAAATCCAAAATAGTGTCGATATAATCCTTTTGCACACACAGCCGTGGTTGCATTTCCCATGAAAGGATCAAAAATGATATCCCCTGGTTTCGAAGAAAACTGAATACACCGAGAAACTAATGCTTCCGGTAGTTTCGTTCCATTTTTTTTCATGCCCGGATGATAAGTTCGGGGAATTTCCCAAACATCCTCTGGATAATATTCATATTTATTAAAAAAATAATTATCTTCTTTTACAACAAAAAGGATGTGATAATGAGAAGACACAAATTTACGTTTGGTAAAAACTCCAAATTGATATTTCCAAATAATATGATTAATTAGTTTCAATTCAGAAGATTCAATAGCAGAAAGAACCGCGTTCAGATTTGTCCATCCAGAAATAATATAGGCAGAAGCCTTCTCCTTCATGATATGGGAAAGGCATCCAATCCAGTTCTTAGTAAAAGTCGTATAGTCTTTTGAAATTTCAACATAGCCATCTTCCACTAAAGCACGTTTTCGATTATATTGAGAACCTTTGCCAGTGAAATCGATACCGAATGGAGGATCTGCAATGATTAAATCAACGGAAGAAGGAGGCATTGATTTCATACCAGCAATGGAATCCTCAAATTTGATAGAATCAAGAGCAAGAGAAGATTTTGTCTTAGTAAAAAGTTTTTTTGCTTCAGAAGCAGTCCAATCATATTCCAATTCAAATTTCAATTGGGCAAGCCCTGGAATATATTTTCTCTTAGTTTTTTTTTCAGTATTTCCTTTGCCCACGACAGATTAGTTCCTATATATTATTTAACAGTCTTAAAAAAAAATTAAACGCCTAAATCAACTTCAGAATCAGAAGTTGGCACTACTTTAGCTTCTTCAATTTCTGTGGTTTTTTCGTCTTCAGATTTTTTATAATCACTTGCAACACTTACAACAAGTAAAATAGCCAATCCAATAAGAAGAACGGTCGAAAAGAGACTATTTTCAGCCATCCATATTTTAGGCCATCCCACAACTGGAATGATATGCCGTTCAACACCAAGGATGTGATCTTCAGGAATTAACACAGGATCTTCTTGACTATTGTTGTCTCCAAACGCTGTGAAGTAGTAAGTTCCATTGATCTCAGTTTTATTAACGCAACGATGAATAATAGGTTCATTATTTGAACGACTCCAACCAAGACCTTCAGCATCATATAATATTATGTCTCCTCCCAAAGTAGTATGATCTCCTACTTCAATATCTTCAGGAGCTTTCCCTTCAATCACTAATAAATCCCCCCTTGAAATTAAAGGCTCCATAGATCCAGAAGTAACCACAACTAAGGGATAATCAGTATTCAAAGAAGCTTTCATTATTGGCATGAATGCGAAGGTGAATCCAATAATCACAGCAAAAAAAATTACATCGCGTATGATTTCTTTTTTTCGACTTGCAGGAGATTTTGCAGATTCGGGTTTTTTTGTCATTTTTATCAATTTTGAAATGAATTTTTTAAAAATTTGGATTAATGGAAAAAAATTAGATGCCCAAGTCTATCTCAGAATCACCAGAATCTTTAGATTCTTCTTCTTTGACTTGACCATCATTTATACGAGAAATTTTTTCAGAATCATCGATTTCAGATTCTGCAGACTCACGGTTTTTGGCTTCATTTTTCTCTTCTTTTTCAGGATGCAAGTAATCATCTACAATGCTTACAACTAAGAGGATTGCAAGTCCGATTACGAGAATTGTGGAGAATATATTATTTTCAGCCATCCATAATTTTGGATATCCTATTTTGGGAATGATACTTTTAACGACCCCTAAAATATGATCTTCAGGGATACGAATGGTATTTCCATCATCATCCGTATCTGGACGCGTATTTGTGTCAAGATTATCACCTTGAGCGGTAAAATAAAGCACTCCATCATCCCCTAATTCTTTTCCCACACAGCGATGAACAATGGGTTCATCAGACCCTCTGCTTTCCCAATTCAATCCCGTTGCATTATAAAGAATTATATCTCCACCGTGATCTATATGATCACCTACTAATATATCGGCGGGATCTTTTCCTCCAATGACTAATAAATCACCTCGATAAATGGTGGTTTCCATCGATCCAGAAGTAACGACTACCAAGGGATAATCACTTTTTAAAGAAGCTTTCATGATTGGCATGAAAGAAAAGGTTAGTGCAATAACTACCGCAAAAAAAATAACTTCGCGGATAATTTGTTGCTTCTTAGTTAACGGAGTTTTTTTTTTCTTGACGGGCTTTGTTGCCATTTTAATCATTATATGGTTTGATTATTTTAAATTTTATAGGTAGGTTATTAGTTTTGACAGCCATAAATTGCACGATATTCATCAATTCTTTGCTTCATATTATCATCAATAATTACTTTACCTTCGATTGGATTGTTATGTAAATGTTCAATAATTTCATCTAAAGTTACTATGGCACAAGTTTTCATGTTGAATTGATCTGCAAGTTCAACTAATGCCCCTTTCTTAGTTTTTCCTTTTTCCATACGATCAACAGATACTACAAGTCCCTTTAACTGAACAAAAGCGGCTTTATTTAACATTGGGACGGATTGACGAATAGAAGTCCCCGCAGTAGTTACATCCTCAACAATGATTACTTTGTCCCCATCTTCCAATTTTTTCCCGATGAAATTTCCGCCTTCTCCATGATCCTTTGCTTCTTTTCGATTAAAACAGATGGATACATCTTGATTAAAATGTTCAGATAAAGCAATAGAAGTCGTCACTACTAAAGGAATCCCTTTATAGGCTGGACCGAATAAAACATCAACATTTTCTTCAAAATTATTACGAATGGCTTCAGCATAAAACTTTCCTAGTTTCTTCATCTGAGAACCTGTTCGATACTTGCCTGTATTAACAAAATAGGGTGTTTTGCGTCCACTTTTGGTCATAAAATCCCCAAAAATCAACACTTTTGATTGAACCATAAATTCAATAAATTCTTTTTTGTAATCTTCCATTAAAATCACTTCGAATAAGCTTGGGAAATTTTTCAATTTTCCTAGTTTCTTTTTCCCGAATTCCCGAAATTTATATCCAAAATATTTTTTTAGGGATTAACACTGAGGAATTTTGTGAGTAATGATACAATCGCAAAGATTTCAAAGAAGTTTTTAAGAGATCTTCCGAACTGGGAAATGGCTCCAGTACCCGCTTGTTTAGGCGGAGATGTTCGATCTTTAACTTTTTGTTGCAAACCAGGCCATTCTCTAACTTTTGGCTACAAATGTCTGCGTGATACTAAGTTAAAAGAAATTGGAATGGACCCTCAAGAATTTATTAAAATCAAAGAAGATTTTTCGCAAAAACATCAATGGGATTATAGCGAAACTTGCTTTGGATCTTTGAGTTATTGCTGCATGCGACAAGGCGGGTGCACACGCCGAGATATCGCGTTAGCCCGACGATATCCAAATCAAAGCTATGAAGAAGCTCTTGCAGAGTATTATCGATTAAAACGTATTTTAAATAATGAAATTTTGTCGAAAGCAAAAAATCAAGATAAAGTCCTTCCATTTTTAGAAATATGTGAATAACATATTGAAAAAATAGTATCTTTATGGACCATTGGTTCAAGTATCTTTTTAAGGCTTTTTATCTTCTTTCAAACGTGTTATATTTTTTAATAAGAACTTAAGGGAATGGGATAAATGAAATACTGGAAAATAGTTTTACTGGTGGGCGTAGTGATTTTTGTTGCGGGATTAACATATGTGGGAATAGTTTTAAATAATTCATCCCAAATTTAGAATTTGATTTCAAAATTAATTAAGTTCACAATAATTTTTGCAGTTTGTGATTTTTTTCAAGAAGGTTAACTTTTCACTTTGTTTATCCTCGACGTTTTTGATTTTGAAATAACAATTACATCTTTGAAACCACAATAACACATCGGTAAATTAAGATATAAGTTAAAGATTATTAATTCCATGGGTTTCAAAGTAACCACACCTCAGAATCAAATTAATTATGGAATCGATTTACTGAAGGGGTTACTCATTTTAGGTGTGATAGGTATTCATGCCGTAAATGGAGATTGGCGTATTAATTTAAACTCCTACATTCTTCATAGCTTTGTAGTTCCTGTCTTTTTAGGCTTATCCGGTTATCTGGTCAATCATCATTTCATTGAAAACTCAACATTATCTCAAGTATTTAAAAAATACTTCAAACGCATGCTCAAACCTTGGTTAATCGCGTGTCTCTGTTATTATACCTTTGATTTGATCTATGGATGGACAACTTTCTCAATTTCTTCGCTTTTTAGAATTATTTTTCTCCCAAGTTATCATCTATGGTATGTCTACGCTATGTTTCTATATATTCTATGCATTTGGGGATTAAAAAAAATTCATTTGAAAAATTCTGTAATTTTCATTATATCACTATTTATTTCATTGATTTGGATCCTTTTCTTTGATTTTAGCTATGATTGGAGCAATGAAACACTTAATTTGATTTTTTTAAAGTATAAGCTTCACTATTTCACTTTTTTCATTTTTGGATATTCTCTTAATGAACTCGAACCTCAAAAGGATGAAATTCTGAAAAAGGTTGTGGGATGGGGGGCATTTACTTTGAGTTTTTATCGGATCACAGATTACCTTCAAATTACTCAAACTAATTATATCACAACCTTAGATTTTTATATATTAAATTTTGCATTAATCTTGTTTTTAATCCCAAAATTTGAATCTATTAAATTTTTTGATATCGAAATCCTCGAACAACAAGACTCAAAAGTTGTTCTAAAACGAAAATGGAATAAAAAAGGAAAAATTTTCTGGCCAATTATCACAATTGGTAAATACTCACTCGAAATCTACTTATGGCATGTTATGTTCCAGTATATAATCTATTTCTTTGTTTAATCGATATGGATTTTCTTCTTGGAGGCTACTTTTTCTAATTTTTCCAAACGGACTTCCAAAATTCCATTATTATATCGCGCTTTGGCAATATCGGGATTGATTTCTGCAGGAAGAGCAACAATTTTATGATATTTCCGGGAATGTGAACCAGTATCGGGAGATTCTGCAATGATTTCCAATTCGTGAGCCGAAGCCCGAAGTTCAATGTCTTTCTTATCAACCCCAGGAACTTCCCCTACAACAACAAGTTCACCATCCTCTTCGTAAATATCAATCAATGGATCTCTTTCTGCCCTTAGATCCGGCTCTCCACGGGTTTCAGACCTAACATTCCCAAAAGGAGTTGCAATGGGTTTTCCATCAGGACCAACTCCCACATTCATACCAAAAACGAAAGGTCCTTGAAATCCCATTTTACTATTGGCCATCATTTTCTGAATATCTTCGGGAGACATATTTTGCATTTTTTTTGGATCGATATTCATTTTTCGTAAAATATCTGCATACATTTTCTTCATTGAATCAGAACTAAAGTTCATGTTCCCAAAATTCATACCTGGAAATTGTGAAAAGGCTTTCTTCAACTGATCATTCATCATTTCGTAGAAATCTTCACCCAGGCCAAAGGGATCATTATCGTCGATATCATCGTCGTCATTTTTTTTCTTTTTCTTGTGATCAGGTGTCATGAACTTACTCATAGAACAATGGTTCTTCATTACCAAAAAATATTCTTTAAATGAATATTTCTTTTTTTTATTCTTCTATAATTATTGGTCTTCACCTACATCAGATCTTTTTGTACTCTCCGCATTTCATTCTTTCTCTCACCAATTCTTCCTATATTTCATTTCTTTAAGGGATTGGTGGAAATGTTTTTTCTTCTAAATAAAAAAAACTCAATTTAAAATAATTCCTTGTCATTTCATCTACATCAAAAATTGTTCATCGTTGAATTGTATCGTTCCCCAAAAAAAATACTGTCTTTCAAAGCTTATCCTTTTTCTTTTAGGCCAAAACAATTATAGAGGAAGGAAGGTAATATATTTATAATAGTAAAAGAGAAGTTACTTACATTACGTGAAGTGAAAAAAAAAAATGGCATTTTCTCAAATGAATGAAGACGAGCAAGAATTATATCTTGATGTTTTGCGGGATGGCACCACCCCCTTTGATAGATTTGTCGCCCGTGGAAAAATGGAAGATACCGTAGACATTCCAGGCCCCCGGATTAATATCGATCGCTATTTATTCCGATCCATTCGACAAACTCAATCCGATTCCTCCGCCCGCATGCTTCCTATCCTTGGTTCTGCCGGTACCGGTAAAACTCACGCCTATTGGGCTTATAAAAGTATTGAACGCCGATTAACGCAAGAAGATCAGGAAGACGCCAATGTCGCAGGTAATTATCCCGAACAATGGACTATTGTCTATGTCCCCAGCCCCCCTGCCGCTGTCCGTATCTTATTACATGTTTATACCTGTTTATTGGATGAACTTACCGCCGATATCCTCACCGTTGTTTCGGATAACCTTGTTACCCGCTGGGGAGGTCATAAAAAGAAAAAACTCGGTATCTTCGGTGGCCAAGATTTAGAAGAAACCATCCAGAACGGAATTCGTGAATACCCCGGTATTTTCGCCGATTGCGTTAAATCCCTTTGTATTTTTGCCCTTGATAAAGAACGACAAGGCCTCGCGGAACGATGGTTGCTTGGCGAAGACCTCGATGAAGATGAACTCGATGTCCTCGGTATCAACACCGTGATCGAATCCGATGATGTCTGCCTAGCAATGATTAAACTTATTTGCGAAAATGCAGGACGTTCAATAGTTCTTTATTTTGATGAGTTAGAGAGTCCCTACAGGATGCACGGACCAGAAGCAGAACAGAAGTTCTTAGAAACCTTAAAACAAGTATATAATAATGTTAAAAATGTTGTAATTGTGCTTGCAGTATTAAAAGAAATCTGGCCGCGAGTTTTGGAAACCGCCGATCAAGCCATGAAATCTAGGATGGAACAAGAACGAGAATTGGAATTTTTCAAGTTTGATGATTTAAAACTCTATTTTGCTAAAGCGATGGAATATTTCTGGGCAAAAAATAACCTAAACCCGCCAATTTATCCACTCTTTCCGTTGAATGAACAGGTCTTGAAAGTCATTTTTGATAAAACAGATGGCAACCAACGATCCATCATTAAATTAATCCGATTATTTGTCGATAAAATCGTGTATGATGAGATGACGTTGGAAGAGGTCATTCAATCAGGCAAATCCGATGCAGTGCCAGTCGGAACAACCACAGCAATTCCCGATGCCGTGCCAGCTACAGCGCCAAGCACGAAAGAAGAGAAATCGATAATTGATAAGATCGAAGAAATGATGAAGGATGAGGATTACACCATCGAAGCGAATCCCGCATCTGTAGCAGGAGCAGCCTTGAAATCCATTAAAGTGTTAGCCGAGAAGTTTAATAAAAAGATCAATATTGATATGGATTTCAAATTTCAAGTCGGAAAACGATCCTATAGTTTGGCAGGAGTGATCGAGTTTGAAGGGAAAAAATACGGATTGGAAATCCCCGCAGTCAAGTCTTTTGATAAAAGCGGAGGAGTAGCAGCATTTTATGCCGCAAAACGGTTAACCCAAGCAATCTCAACAAATTCAGTAGATGTCGCCTTATTAATTGTTCCTGAAGGGACTGGTGGGGCAAAATATACATCCCTATTATCCCAGAATGAAGGAAAAATGTTTAAATATGAATTTAATGAAGAATCGGCCAAATTTTTGATTCAACAAGCCATAAAACAACCTTCCAAAGAAGGAAAAATCATTGCAGAACAAATACTTGGAGAGATGGCAGATTATGAACCTCCAATGGCGCCTTGGGAGATGCCTGCCCCTGAAGCTGAGGAAGGCAATCCAGAAGATGCACCATCCGAACCATCTCCCGATCAACCTTCAGCGGATTAAAAGATGCTGATGCTTTTTTTTTCACATTTTCGCTCAATTTTTTTAAACCATTACCTACTAATTTAATAGGAACAACAACAAACATTTTGCATAACGAGGGATGATTTTTTGGACATTAACTTAGATGGAACATGGACCTTTTTCATTGATGAAAACAATGAAGGAAATGAACAACGGTGGTTTTCTTCCACTTGGATCGAAAAAAATATGAACAAGGGAAGAAAAATAACGATTCCATCCAACATAAACATAATCAAGGGCTTAGAACAATTTGGAGGAGTGATTTGGTATTATTTAAAACTTCCAGAAATGCCCTATCGCCCAAAATCTCACGAGTATTCAATAGAATTTGAAGGAGTGAATAATTTTGCAGAGGTTTGGTTGAACGGATACAAAATTGGTTCACATGAGGGAGGATTTTTTCCATTTCGCTTTGGTTTTACCCCAAAAATGTTATCCTTTTCCCATGACAATTTTCTAACAGTTCGTGTGGATACATCCTTAAGCCCAAATGGGATTCCAAGTAACAATATACCGTGGTTTAATTGGAGTGGTATTTATCGAAGAGTGCAACTTCTTGTTTTGGAAAAAACCCGAGTGAAACAAATTAAAATTCAATCTTCCATCCCAAATCGATCGGCTGATTTTGCAACCATTAAAGTAGATTATATACTTAAAAATCCTCAAGAATTTTTAGATCGATGTTATGCAGAACAAAAAGAGCCTCAAATAGAGTACGAACTATTTTACTTAGGAAGAATTTTTGGGGGAGCTCGCCAATCTAACAAAGTTTTGATCCAAACAGGTATTCAAGATATTAATCCAGAATCTTTAAAACCCTTAGAAAAAATTGCTCATGATCCCCAAGCTCTATCGGGATATTTCTCGGATATATTAATTTCAGAAGAATCTTTTGATGAACCCATTGATTTGGAAACATATTTCTCCGGTCGGGAAGAATATTCGGATGCAAAGATGTCAATTTCTGAGAAACCAACAAAATTACAAGGAGATTTCTCTGAGACAGATGATGGATTATTTAAATTTCAAGAAGAAGAAAAACTATCAAACTCGTTTCAAATAAATGTGAAAAAACCCGCTCTCTGGACACCTGATCATCCAGATTTATATGAATTAGTTCTTCAACTTCATGGAATAGATGAAGATAAGTTCATTCGCTTTGGAATACGGGAGATCAAACGAATTAAGGAACATATTTACCTGAATAACCATCCAATTACACTAAGAGGTATAAATCTCCATGAAGAAAGTGATAAATGGGGACGAGCAATTCCTAAAAAAGTGAGAAGACGAGATATTTTAAACATTAAAGCATTAGGGTTCAATGCAATAAAGACAGGACATTATCCTCACGATATTTCGTTATGCGAGATAGCTGATGAAGAAGGCATGTTAATAGTTGAAGAACTCCCGTTTTATGGAAATATCAATTTTGCATTAAAAACTTCCAAGATTTTAGTAAAACAAGCCATTGACGCCATTTTAATGCGAGATTTCAATAATCCCTCCATAATTTGTTGGTCAATTGGATATAAATTACCAATCGAAAACCGAAATTGTAATCAATTTTTGAATCAATTGATAGATTATATTAGACAGAGCGATCCTACGCGTTTAATCATCAACCCTACTGAACGAATAACGAAAAACACCGTAAGCAAGAATACGGACTGCACAGGAATAGTTTTTCCAAGAAATAGACAAAAATCATTACCTTCAATCATTAACTTGTATTTGGAAACCATGTTTTATTCTTCTTACCAAAAACCCATAATAATTACAGAATTTGGATTATCATACAAGAATGAATCAAATGAGCATCCATTAAGACATGTGCTTAAGCAAATTCAACTCTATAACGCTAAGCCTTTTGTTGCAGGTTGGTTTTTAGCCAATTTTCGAGATCATCGAATAATTCAAGAGAAAGCAAATTCAAAACATTTATATGACACCAGAGGTCTTTTTGATCAGTTTGATCGACCAAAGAGAATAATCAAATATTTTCCCCGTACCATAGCTTCGAGGCATGATGGTTTTCACAATCGTCGGTTTTGGGGAATGATGGTAGGAAAATTAGGTATATGGTTGGAAACATTTGTTAGAATTGGTCGTTTTAATCGAGAAAACTCAATAAAAAAGCAAAATTTAAATTTCTATTATAAGAATTCACAAGGGAGTAATGAATAAAGTTTATAGCAATACAAAGGATTAAAATAAATGGATTTAAGAAAAATGAGCACCCATGAATTATTTAGCAGTTTAATTTCTAACATCATGCAAACGATTGAAGAAATTACAGCTGCAGCAATTGTGGATCATGATGGTTTAATCATTGCAAGCATGTTGAGGGATCCGGCAGCAGAAGAAGACATTATTGGCACTGTTACGGCGGTTTTTGATACTTTTATAAATCGAGTTAAAAAGGATTTTGGGTCCACAGAGAGTTTTGTAAGTATTATGTCTGTGGAGAATAAAAAATTTGTTTTTGCTGATGCAGGCGAGAACGCTATTTTAACATTGATAGCAGATTTGAAGGCAGATGATAATCAACTAAAAGTATATGGTGAGCATGTTGCTCGAAAAATAAAACATATTTTGAAAGGAGAAGAAGTCGACATATCGATCCCAGCTATTGTGAGTGTTTTAGCCAAGATGAGGGGCGGAAAACTTCCAAAAGGAGAATATAACTCAAAAATAATTGTGTTAGGAGATCCTGCCGTAGGGAAAACAAGTTTGATTCGAAGATTCGTCGACAATAAGTTTGCAGATTCATATATTAGTACAATTGGAGTAGATATTTCTCGGAAACTTGTCGAATTAAACAAAGAATGTAAAATAAATCTGGCAATTTGGGACATAGCGGGACAGATGAAACATGCATCGGCTGCACCCTTCACGAAACGATTTTATTTTGGAGCAAATCAATGCTTCCTTGTTTGTGATATGACGAGAAAAAAAACCTTTGAGAATATTGATAAATGGGTGGAAGATGCCAAATCCGTTATGAAGAAGAATATTAATTATTTCATTTTAGGCAATAAAATAGATCTCCAAAACATTGAAGTTACAGAAGAAGAAATAAAATTGAAAGCTGATGAACTTAAATGCGGTTATATTTTAACTTCAGCTAAAACCGGAGACAATGTAGACGATGCTTTTCAATATGCTGGCTACAAGTTCTGTGAAACACTTTAAATAACACGTTTTTTTAAAACTCATTTCTTTTTATTGGATTTTCCATTATAGCATATGAAGGAATATGGATGTTCTTGTTGATTACGAAACAGTTTGCGTTAACTGTAAGGAAAAAGGCTATTCTTTTGGATATACTTTCAAAACTATTAAATACAAAAATCGAACAGTCATGGATATCCCTACGAGATATTTGAATGGTCCATGTATCGCCTTTGAATATAAGGAAATTCCAATTTTAATTCGCAGTTTAGAAAACTCACATCATTTGGGGGTGGCTCAGAAAACACCTCTATTTACAATGATTAATGCAAAGCGCAACAATGATAGCACAATAACTCGTTTTACTTATCTCTATTCTCCTCAATATCACCCCGAAATTGTTAAAAAAAAAATTCAACCAGAACGTCCTGATCCCAGAGTGTTAGAATACGTTGATATTTATCGTTATCATGATAAACCATATATTCTAATGTTCTACTCTTTCAGGAATTCAACTCATGATCCTCTTAGGAATTTTAATTTCTATCAGTTTTATGATTTTGATATTAATGGAGAAGAAGGATATAAAACAGATAGCGCCGAGTACGATGAAAAATTGAATATTGCATTTCAATATGATGCCCAGGAAGGGAAACAACTAAGTCCCATTGTCGGTATTGGGACAATAAACGATAACATCCCAACACATTTCGAGTGTAATGCCCCACAAGATCTTTTGATTACACCAGAGAGATTAAATTTAAAAGATTGCAATAGAAAAGGACCTGCCGAATGTGCAGTTGGTTTACAATGGCACATCCCTTCAATTGGTCCCGGACAAATGGAAGTTTTTCCTGTAATGATGGTGTTCGGTTTAGGAGAAGAAAATTTTAAAGCAAACGTTTTAGAGGCGAGAGCCCATTTAGAAAAAATATCTCCTTCCATTTTCAATGTGGTCAATGGGAAATTTCGACAGTTAATTGATCCGGAGTTGGAAAAAATGAGTTTTTCAATGCGCGAATGGTGTAAGGATTAATTTACTTGTGAACAGTAAAGATATATGCATTGCTGAACTCTTCTTCGATAATTTCACTTGTAACCTCAAAATCTACAGGAATAGTTAGAGGATCTACAGCATCGGGATGGTTTGGCCTTTGGGATCGAACACGTTCTACCCCTTTTTTATTGAATTCAAGAATCACAATCTTTCCAGAATCTTTTAGTACCCGGTTAATTTCATTTAAAGCCTTTTGTTTTTCGTCAATATGATGAAATGAATTACTTAGAAAGACGTAATCAAAGAAATCATTCTCAAATGGAATTGCAGTAGCACTAAAAGGCGTAAAATGAATTTTGTTTTGCACCTTAACCATTTTAGCATTTGTCCGCCAATCGGCCCAATTATCTTTTTCTGGCTCCCCAGATTCAACATTTAACCCTTTTAATGCAAGATGGATTGCCATAAATCCGCGTCCCGTTCCTATATCCAATATTCTTTGTTTTGGTGAGAGTACCAACGTATCGAGGATTTTTGTGATAAAATCTGCGTCACGTTGAAAACCTTCCCCAAGTACTTCTTTAGCTTCACTTATGTTCATGATATATTTAGTTTTTCTAAAATTAAAATAGATTCTCTTGCAAAAAATAACTAAGAAGGTATTTTTTATTAAATTCATAAAGTTTTTTGGTAGATTAATTGATTATTCTTTTGGAAATTATGAAAAATCTAGATCATTTCAGAACTTTATTACAAGCATATAATCTCTCTCCAACTCATTCAGAAATAATTCTAATAACCATGCAAAAAGGGCCATTGAAAGCTTCTGAAATACTAAAAGAACTTCCATCTCAATTAAGAAAAAAAGGACCATGGATTTATTCACAATTAAAACAACTCGTGTCTAACAATTGGATACAATGTAAATCTAAAGATCCCCTCATATATACCAAGGTACCAAAGCGAATTTTTCAACAAAATTTAGATCGTATTATCATTCAGTCCCAAGACCAGTTTCAGAAACAGAAAGCAAATTTTTATGAAGTTCTGGATATCTATAAAAAACTAGATGCAAATGAGAGAGATACACCTCAACAGAACCTTCAAATTCCACAAAAAGCACCCCAATTTGTAAAAAACTTAGTAAATTCAATATTAGGGCAATATGCTTGGAATTTACTCAAGGTAGAAACAAATGTGATAATTGCATTACGAAAAGAAGAGATTAATTTTCGATTTCACGCCATCGAGTTTGAAGAAAAAGAGGCAGATTCTATTATCTATGGTGGAATAATCTATTGCCAAATGGAGCAGGAGCAATTTCAAAAATCATTATTGAGCCGTATCCACTCCTACAATGCTGATGGAAGAAAATTTCAGTATAAATTAGAAAAAAAGCATTTTATTGATGCAAAAAATCGAGATTTACAATCAGGACAAATTTCTGATGGTATCTTGAATGATCAAAACAATGAAATTAAATCAATCATTGAAATTTCCTATAAAGATAATAAATCATTAGGAGAAATGATTACTTTTCCAGCTCAAAACACAACAGATTGGATTTGCTCGGTTTGGGCAGAATCTAAAGAAATGGCCCAAAAACTCCACAAAATTCTTTTGAAGAAGTAAAAATCTCTTTTTTTTCTTATTATTAGATTTTGATAGTGATCTTACAAATTAGTCATTTTCTTTTAATCTAGAATATACTTTTTTTAGGAAGAATGTACTATAATTTATTAATAATGGAAATGCACCAACGGAAAATCCAAAGCTTTGCTAAATATTCCTACGCTGTAACTCTCCCAATTCACTGGATCAAAAAAAATCATTTAGAGAAAAAAGAAAAAAATGGTTCTTCTAAGGATCCAGCAGTTAATATCTTTGAAAACCCCGATGGTAGTTTGGGTATTTTTCCATTAAAAGAAAAAATTAAATCCAAAGAGCAGATCTTTCTTCTGGAATTGGATGATCTACTCAAACAAAATCCAAATATTATAAATGAAAAAGGTATCAGCCTTATTTTAATTAGTTATTATATGAATGGAGCATCGGGTATTGAAATTCAAAGCAAACAGCCAATCCCTAAAGAATTTATTGATCAGATAGAAAAGACTCAAACTCGTTTGTTATTTAATTGGAATCTAAATCGAGTTTCCAGCCGTAAATTATTGATAAAAAATATATTCTCCGAAACCCCTGAAAATATTTTTCAAGAAGAAATTCCCCGTTATCTGCGTGAAAGTTTTAGTATTTTATTATGGATGTTAGAGGATATACTAACAGCGATGGAGAACGAAGATTATTCCAATTTACAAGAAATTGAGCAACAAGATCAAAAAATTGATCGATACTATTTCTTCATAGTGCGACAGATTCGAACAATTTTTGAAAATCCCCAAATATCTAAACCTCTAAACTATTCACATAAAAAACTTATAGACTTGCGCCTTTTAGCCAAATTGATCGAGGACGTAGGAGATTCACTCAAGGAAATTGCATCTACACTTTTTGAAATGAATGAGTTTTTTAATGAAATCGCATTACGGGACTTTTTGATTCAATATTTCAAATCCTTGCTTGAAATTTATTCCGAATTAGCGGATCATATAAGGAAAAATGTGGTTGAACGGGCCCCTGCTATGGGCCTTAATAACGAAATGATGCAATTAATTCAAAAATTTCGATTCAAAGGAGAAAAATTGCAAGCGGATTGGTTTTCTTTAGCACCAAATTTAGGAGTTATTGAAGATAAACACACTTTCATGGAATATTACAAAGGTGCTCGTTTGGTTGGTAATTTGGAGGATATCTTCAAAAATGTATTTGATTTTACCAATATTTTCTTTTAACAAGAGATTACATTTTTTATCTATATATTTTCATTCTAAAAAGGCAGCTCTTTATATGCAAACCCCCTAGGTTAATGAAAGTTGAAGATTTATAATGGAAATCACATTGTTTCATGATAGAATGAAATCAATTACCAATGAAAAACTGGAACTTTTGTTAAAATTCATGGAAACTGAGAAATTAGATCTCATCATGATAACCGATAGTGAACAATCACGTGATTTAAATTTTCAATATATTTGTGGACATCCAACTGATGGTATTCTTTTTATAACTGCTGGGGGAGAAACAACTTTAATACCTTGGGATACAGCTTTAGCAAAAACGGAGGCGGATGTTGATCGTATTTTAGATCATACTCAATATGAATATAGCACCATAAAAACTTCAAGGGATTATTTTGAAAATATCTTAAAAAAGCCAAATGCATCCATTGGAGTTTCTCGTGGAATGCTATATGGGGAGATTATTCGATTTGAAACAATGTTTCCAGAATTAAAATTCACAAAGGAACCAAGTAAAATTTCTCGACTTTTTGAAGAATTACGAGCCACTAAGAGCAATCATGAAATGGATCTTTTAATGGAAGCAACCAAAATTGCAGAAGATACCCTTCAAGATATAATTCACTTTGCAAAAAATGCCACTACCGAATCGGAACAAGATTTGAGCTTTTTAGTTCAAACCAAGATGGCAAAAAGAGGTGCGGAGGATTTAGCCTTTCCTTCTTTAGTTGCAAATACTAATCGATCTCACACACTTCATTGCCACCCATATGCAACAGAATCTCAATTTGCACTTCCCGGATTAGCACTAATAGATTTCGGAGCTAAATACAAAGGATATAATTCAGATATTACGCAATCGTTCACCTTCGGAGATATTAATCAAGAACAACAAAGAATGCGCGATATCACTCAAAAAGCCTATGATGCAGCAGTAGAAACAATGGAAATTGGAATACCACTATGGAAAATTAATAAAGCATCAATGGACGTATTAACTGAAGCGGGTTTTTCAATGCCCTATGCACTTGGTCACGGATTGGGTTTATCAGAACATGATGCACCATTTATTTCCAAAAAACCTACTGACGATTTTCAGAAGAAATACTGGAAGGAAGTTCTTCTCGAAGAAGGACATGTATTTACAATAGAACCTGGAACATATAAAGAGGATTTTGGCGGGTTACGTATTGAAAATGATTTTATGGTCCGGAATGGAAAAATAATTCAGCTTACTCATACTGGGATATATCCAATTGAGTAATCAAAAAGAAAAGTGATTCTCGTTTATT
This sequence comes from Candidatus Lokiarchaeum ossiferum, assembly GCA_025839675.1. GTDB lineage: Archaea > Asgardarchaeota > Lokiarchaeia > Sigyniarchaeales > Promethearchaeaceae > Lokiarchaeum > Lokiarchaeum ossiferum. The sequence goes on along the minus strand of CP104013.1, from coordinate 5,555,986 downwards.
ACTATTTTTTAATATTAAATCATGATATTTTTAGCAATTAACCACTTAAAATTATAATTTATCCCTTCTCCAGTTAAAGCAGAAACCAAACCAACGCGATAGTTAAAATTGTATAATTCAGGCTCAAATAAACTGAGTAAAGCAGACATTATCGATTGTTTTGAGATATTTTGCTTTGCCATGATATCTATTTTATTACCTAATATAAGTACGGGGATGGAACGATTGGTATCAATGAAATAGTGTTGAATAACACGTTGAAATTCTATTTTTGTTTCTTCAACTTGATCTGACTCACTATTTATGTCAAAAACAAATACAATCGCATCAGGATTAGACACAGTAGTAGTCCATTTCTTTCGTAACATTTTTTGACCTCCCACATCATAGAAAACAAATCTAGTTTTATCTAGAACCGCCTTCATGATATTTACTCCTAAGGTGGGATTTGTCTTGGCAAAGAAATTTTTAGTTAATCTGTTTATGATTGAAGTTTTACCAGCTTTTGATAACCCCAGAACAAGAACTTTCCCAAAATTGTCAGGCTCAGAATAACATTCGGTATCTTTTTTAATATTTTCTAACGGTTTTTGTTCAGTTTCAGAGGTTTCAAGGAAAATTGATTGTTCTACCCCTCGAACTTTATATTGCTTATCAACATATAGAGTTAGTGAGTTCTCATCGCTCATTGTGGTAATGGCTACAGGCGTTTTGGGAGAATTATCTATTAAGGATCTTTTAATTTTGAGAGGAGTGCGTTTATTTGTTATCGGGTTTATGTAATAAATCTGAATTAATTTTTCTGTCGAACTCACATGGACAATAGTAAAATATTGCATTTCTTTTTTTCTTATGATGAAATTTTTAGTGATTATCCAGCAAAAATTTTAATTGATCTTGTGATTTATTTTGTCAATTTCACTTGATTTTTAAAAAAATTTGAGTAAAAGATTAATATTTGGACAAGGATAGAAAGCTAATATGAAGTTTTTCAACATTTGGAAACCCCTAAAAATTGGGAATTTGGAAATTCGGAATCGAATGGTTATCCCAGCTATGCATTTAGGAGATGCAAATGAAGGCCATATTACAGATGAAATCATTGAATTCTACCGAATACGGGCTCAAGGAGGTTTTGGATTTATAATAGTTGGAGGAATTGGTGTATCAAAACGTGGACAAGGTGTCCCTGCAATGATTTCTATCGATAAGGATGCATATATTCCAGAACTAAAAAAATTAACTGATGCTGTGCATCAAGAAGGTGCTAAAGTTTGTGCGCAGCTATATCATGCAGGAGCTTATTCTTTCAGTAAAATCACGGGAGAACAGGCAGTTTCAGCATCAGCAGTATACTCAAGGTTCACTCACGAGACCCCTAGGGAATTAACTACTGAAGAAGTAGGTGAAGTTCAGGATAATATTGTTGCCGCAGCAGAACGGGCTGTAAAAGCGGGATTTGATAGTGTGGAATTACTGAGCAGTGCAGGATATTTAATTGATCAATTTTTAAGCCCTTTAAAAAATAAGCGCACTGATAAATATGGTGGAAATACCATCCAAGAACGTCTTCAATTTCCATTAGAATTAATCCAAAAAGTGAAATCTGCTGTTGGCGATAAAATTATCGTTGGATGCCGTCTTTCAGGAGATGATTTTGTTCCGGGAAGTAATACTTACGTTGAGAAAAAGATAGTTGCCGAGGAATATGCAAAAGCAGGGATCCAATATATTAATGTTACCGGCGGGTGGCACGAAACACGAGTCCCTCAAATACCCATGGATACTCCTAAAGGTGCTTTTACGTATTTGGCAAAAGAAATCCGATCCATGGTTGAAATTCCCGTTTTTGCAAGTAATCGAATAAATGATCCAATTTTGGCGGAAAATTTATTGCAAGATGATTATGCAGATGCTATTTGTTTTGGGAGAGCATCAATCGCAGACCCCGACCTACCCCAAAAAATTCGTAACGATCAACTAGAAAACGTTAGAAAATGTGTGGGATGTAATCAAGGATGTTTTGATGGTATTTTTCAACTAAAAACACTTCGTTGTATGGTAAACCCCACTGCAATGTTGGAATTGAAATATGCATCCCCTAAAACAAGTGAATCTCGAAAGAATGTTGTTATCATTGGAAGTGGTCCTGCAGGATTGGAAGCAGCTCGCGTTGCAGGAATGAATGGTCATAAAGTCATTTTATTTGAAAAAGAGATGAAATTGGGAGGACAAATAAACGTGGCAGGAGTACCTCCTGGGCGTGAAGATTTGTTTAATATTATCAAATATTATAACCACCAACTCAAGCAATTGGAAGTAGAAATTCATCTTGGAAAAGAACCCACCCCGGCAGAAATTCTCAATTTTAACCCCCACACCATCATCTGTGCAACGGGAGTACATTTTAATATTCCACCAATCAAAGGAATTGATGGCAGCCAAAATTGTCAAGTATGTTTTGCCGATGAGGCATTGGCAGGAGATTTTCCAGTGGGAAAAAAAGTAGTGGTTGTGGGAGGGGCAGCAACAGGTGTTGAAACAGCACTCTGGGCAGCCAAAAAAGGAGCTATGGATCCAGAAGTAGCCAAATTTTTAGCATTCTATGAAGGCTTATCTGCTAAGGATGCGATGCAACGAACATTTCGCGGAGATCGGGAAGTTCATCTGTTGGAATATCTACCCAAGATTGGCAATTCTATTGGAAAATCTACCAAGTGGGTCTTTTTAGATGAGTTAAAGAAACTCCAAATTAATGTCAAAACATTCATAGATATAACAGAATTTCGAGATGGAACGGTTTATTTCAGAGAACGAAATCTTCCTGATGATGAAGCCAACCTTGAAGAATCTTCTATTTCAGATGTGGACACTTTTATACTCGCCACAGGTGTCAAACCAAACCGAGATATGTCCCAAGCTTTGAAAAATTATATCAAAGATCATAAAGAAAAGCTAAAAACTATTCCAGATATTAAAATTATCGGAGATGCCAAAAAAGTGGGCACCATTCTCGATGCCATCCATGCAGGTTTTAAAACGGCATACCGTTTAGGGCTATATTCACCTTAATTTTTTTTCTTCTATTTTCTTTGAGATTAAAAACGTTTTATTTATCGATAAGGAGCAGCTACTAATTTTTTGAAGGGTCGTACTAGTTCATCTGCTATCCTTTTATAGAGTTGAGTCCGAAATTTTTTAAAACGGGATAAAAACATCATTTTTCGATTTATTTTTTTGAATACTTTATTATTCTGGGGAAAACTTTGATAATAACCATTGGTCTTATAATGCCTATGATCAGCTTGACATACAAAACGAAGTCTTCCATAAACATCGTCACGAAAAATTTTTTGACTTGCAACTCCATGAAAGGAATGAGGAGCAATAAATTTTTGTTTAACATTATAGATCAATTCTTCTGCAAAATTTAGAATTAAGGCATCAATATCCGTAGAATCTCCAAACTCATCGGTAATTATACCTGAAAGATTCATTTGTTGAAATTCTGCAAATCCTTGGATTATTTCTTTGAGATTTGGATTTTGGGAAAGAGGTCCTGAAATGAGCATGCCAAATTGTTTTCCCGTAAAGGAAGGGGTATGATTCCGGAAATAAGCTCGATCCAAAAATTTTTTCCATTGAGATGATAGATAACGATCCTTCATTTCTCCCGCAAACACGATAATATCTGCATCCATAAGGTGATTTCTCCAGAATTCATTAAATCCATCTTTTCCATCATAGGAACATCTATTATCATACCCGCATTTCATGCACCCAATGCAAGGAAATTTTAAATCGATATTTTCGTGAGAGTATATACTGATTGAGGTACCAAAGGATGATTGAAATTGTTCGATCATTTTTCCAATATTCGAAGTTGAATCTTGATTATCTACAATGAGAACAAGTTTTTTTCCATTCAATTGAATTTTTTTGGATGAATTAGTTGGAATATAGGAAAAATCTCTCGAAAGAAGAGGCATAAAGCTTTTTATTGTTGGTTTTGTATCTTGGATCGCAGAAAAAAACTTTTTACCAAAAGCTAACCATGTGGGTCGATTTTTCCGATTTAAAATGTCCCATGTGTCTGCAGAAAATTTCCCAACATATTTCATGTCTAAATCATCACAAATTGCTTGCATATAATTGTGACAAGTATGATCATAAAAATGAATGCTAGTACTAAGCGCTACAGTGTATTTTCCTTTGAATTTATCTTGAACATCTTTCCCTCCTTCAAAAATAAGTTCAATGAATCGCTTAAACTGACTGGGCAATAAAAGACAATAGAGTGGAAATCCCCAGATTATACCTTCAGCAGATTTCACATCCTTTAAAATTTCTTGGAATAAATCGGGCTGTTTTTCAATCGATTTTATTTTTTGGGCAATATGCCAGACTTTATAATCATGATCTGGAAATTTTTTCTTGAGATATAATAAATACTGCAATGTAACACTATTATCTCCTTTGGGACTTCCATTCAAATATAATATCTTCATGATTTGATTTTATACTAAACTAATTTAAATGTTTGAATATCGTTTTATGAGGTGCGAGTGAAAAAGAAATAAAAAAAATAGAACTGAAACTAACTCTCTTGTTCAGTTTTTGTCCCTTCTTCTTTGGTTGGTTCTTCTTTGGTTGGTTCTTCTTTGGTTGGTTCTTCTTTGGAAGGTTTTTCTCCAGCAGGTTCTTCTTTTGGAGCCATAGTTTCAGCCATATTTTCGACATCATCTTTCCCGGTGATCATCATTTCAATTAATTGATTCAATCGGGGTACCATTAATGATGGATTAGGCAAATCACCTTCTGCAAGCAAACAATTTTCAAATAATTGATTAATAATCGGCTTTAATTTACCATTTTCGGGATCTTTGGAATATAACTCCACTAATCCTTGCACAGTTGGATGGTCGGGATTGAACTCGAGAATTTTTTGAGGTACTTGAAAATCTTTTCCCATGTTCGATTGAGTCCAATAACGCATTGCTCGTTGCATGCTAGAAGTCATTCCACCTGCAGGATTTGCTAATCGGTAAGCATTGGAATATAAACGTTTAGACATTTTTGAATCTATAATCTTAGACCCTAAGGTTTCCTTCACAAATTCTAAGAATTTTTTAGATTCTTCAGGTAAATCAATATCTTCTTCTTTTGTTTCTTCTTCTTTGCTGTCTTCACCTTCTTTTTTATCCCCATCGGCAGATTTATCTTTTTCGGTCACATCTATAGGAGTAAATTTGAATAATTTATCCTCAGCATCGTCTCCTTCGCCAATTGTAGTAGTATAATCAGGAACGTTCATCATTAAAAAGTTGTCAATGACTTCATTGAGCAATAATACATCATATCCCTTTTGATTATAATACCCTAAATGAGGAGATAACCGCATTGTATCAATATTTTCCCCAACAAGATAGTAAATTTCTGTTTGATCTTCAGCCATATTTTTGATGTATGTATCTAAACCAATCATTTTATCGTGTGGAGTTTTTGAAGATTTGAATCTTAGGAGGGGAAGTAGTTTATCCTTGCGAATCTGATCGGAAACAACGCCTTCCTTGAAGAATGTACCATATTCATTCCAAATTTTGAGATATTTTTCTTCTTCATTTTCTGCTAAGGATTCAAGTTCTTTGATGAACTTCTTCACCAACATGGTTTCCATTTTCATCATTTTACGATTACTTTGGATAGTGTCCCGACTAACATTTAATGGAATATCTTCAGAATCTACCATTCCAACTGCAAAACGCATCCATTGGGGCATCAAATCTTGGCATTTTTCCATAATCATCACATTTTTTGAAAACAAACCAAATCCATGTTCGGCTTCTGGACGCATTAAATCTTGTGATTTAGTTTCTGGAATGTAGATTATAGAATGAAATTGGATCTGTCCTTCAACTTTATAATTGATAACATGACGATAATTGTCAAAACGTTTTGAAATGAAATGGTAGAAATTAGTATAATCTTCATCTGTGATTTCGTTTTTGTTTCTACCCCAAATTGGTCGCAATTCATTTACTGGCTTGGGAGTATCATCTTCTTTTTCATCTTCTTCCAAAGATTCAGAATCTTCCACATCGACAGTTTTAGTTTCATCGTCTGTATCCTGATCATCAATCACATCAGCATCCAAGACCTGTTTTGTCTTTTCTTTGGTCTCTTCTTCAGTTTCTTCTTTGATTTCGGTGACATAAATTGGGAAAGGAACAAAGTTGGAATATTTCTTTATAACAGATTCAATTTGATATTGGTTTTTGTAGTCATTTTCTTCTTCACGTAAATGAATAATTATTTCCGTTCCACGTTCTTCTTTATCTGCTTCAGTAATAGTAAATTCTCCAGATCCATCCGATACCCAACGATAAGATTGTTCATCTTTAAGATAGGATTTAGTAATGACTTCCACTTTTTCAGCTACCATAAAAACGGAGTAGAAACCAACTCCAAATTGCCCAATAATGTCTAAATCAACACCACCATTTTCTGATTTTTCTTGGGATTCTTTTATCTTTTCCATGAATTTTTCTGAACCGCTACCAGCGATGGTCCCCAAATTACTAACCAAATCATCCTTAGTCATACCAATTCCAGTATCTCTAATAGTCAAGAGATGCTCTTTCGCATCAACGATAATATCTATACGCTTTTCTAGATCCGGATTTTCGATCTCCGTTTTTTGGAGAGTTAAGAAATGTAATTTCTTCAATGCGTCGGCAGAATTACTCACTAATTCCCGAATAAAGATTTCTTTGTGTTTATACAAACTTTGGGAAAGAATATACAAGAGTTTCTTAATTTCTGCTTTAAATTCAAATTTATCTTCAGGACTCATATTTTTTTAACCTATTGTAAATTTTGTTGAGTAAAATAAGTTTTTACAAAATTTAAATTTTTGTAAACAAAAGGTTGTCATAACAATTAATTTTCATCAAAAAACCACACCATAATTTCATCGTTTGGATATAATGAGCAAAAAAAAATTTTCGAAAGATCAATTTCCCCAATAGCAAATTAAATGGATTGCAAAATATATAAGTGAAAACGCCCTTGAATCGAACTTAATGACAAAAGAATAAAGGAATGGTGCATTCATTTTTATGAAATATAATGGAAAAATTGTTTCAGCAAACGCAAGAAGAACCTCCAAAGATTATAATTGATGCATCACTTTCTTTCGAAGATGCGACTGCGTTGATCCTCACACATTTTAATCAAAATAAAATGATTAAAGTCCAAATTAATGATGATTGTCCCCGTAATTTAAAATTTTATTTGCAAAATGTTAGAAATAACATGAAAGTATTCATTTTAGACATCAAAGACACATATTTTATAATTTCAAAGAAGAAAATCAAGGGAAGTACGATTCATAATAAATACGGAAAGCAATACCCTACAACATTCAGACCAATTAAAGTTAAAAAAGTTGTAACTGTAGCCAAACCTGAAATTGTACCATCAACAGAGAAAATGACCCCAATAACTAATTCTTCCGCTTCTTCTGAAACTTTAGGATCTTCTGACTCAGAAATTGAACCTGAAAAGAAGAAAAAAGTATTTGGACCTAGAAGTAATCAGGATCGACGAGAAATTACTTCTGAACGTGGACCAATGAATCGAGAAAGGAAAGAAAAACCTTTCAAATTTGAAAAAAAAATTGATTATTCAGAAAAACGCACTTATAATCGACGCGATGGTCCTCGAAGAGATGCTCCACGACGAGAAGGAAGTTCCCAGCGACGCCCTTATAATAGAGATGGTCCGCGACGTGATGGTCCTCGAAGAGATGCCCCACGACGAGAAGGGAGTTCCGACCGACGCCCTTATAATAGAGATGGTCCGCGACGTGATGGTCCTCGAAGAGATGCCCCACGACGAGAAGGAAGTTCCGACCGACGCCCCTATAATAGAGATGGTCCGCGACGTGATGGTCCTCGAAGAGATGCCCCACGACGAGAAGGAAGTTCCGACCGACGCCCCTATAATAGAGATGGTCCGCGACGTGATGGTCCTCGAAGAGATGCCCCACGACGAGAAGGAAGTTCCGATCGACGCCCTTATAATAGAGATGGTCCGCGACGTGATGGTCCTCGAAGAGATGCCCCACGACGAGAAGGAAGTTCCGATCGACGCCCTTATAATAGAGATGGTCCGCGACGTGATGGTCCTCGAAGAGATGCCCCACGACGAGAAGGAAGTTCCGACCGACGCCCTTATAATAGAGATGGTCCGCGACGTGATGGTCCTCGAAGAGATGCCCCACGACGAGATGGGAGTTCCGACCGACGCCCTTATAATAGAGATGGTCCACGACGTGATGGTCCTCGAAGAGATGCCCCACGACGAGAAGGAAGTTCCGACCGACGCCCTTATAATAGAGATGGTCCGCGACGTGATGGTCCTCGAAGAGATGCCCCACGACGAGAAGGAAGTTCCGACCGACGCCCCTATAATAGAGATGGCCCCCGACGCGATGGCCCTCGAAGAGATGCCCCACGACGAGAAGGAAGTTCCCCGCGACGCCCTTACAATAGAGATGGCCCGCGACGTGATGCACCTCGAAGAAATGCTCCACGACGAGAAGGAAGTTTCCCGCGACGTGATGGCAGATCTGATCGGAGACCCCCCAATAAAAGTGCACCTAAAAGAGACGGTCCGCGCAGAGATAACTCAAGACAACCCCGAAATGAAAAATAATATTTTTTAAGATCCATTTTTTCACTTAATTAAAAGAGTTTTATTTTTTCAAATTCAGAATCAAACTAACCTTATTTAAGTCCGTATGGATAAGAAATATTAGTGACTAGGAGGTAATTTTAATGGTATTTTCACGAAAACTCACTAACGAAGAAACTCAAATCCTTATTAAACTACAAGAATTTGTTCGATCCGCTCATGCTGAAAGCAATAGCCATGATTATGCACATGTTTTGACTGTTTGTCGATATGCAATCCAAATTGGAAAATCGATCTCTGAATCTGTTGATCCATTCATTTTAAGTGCAGGAGCCTTATTGCATGACATTGGAAAAACAAATTCGGTTTTTTCGCACATCCACGGCTTATTTGGTGGTTCTTTAGCGGAAGAATTTTTGGATGGGCTAAAAATTGATGAAAATGTTAGAGATGCCATTTGTCGAGTGGTAATTCGCCACACACCCACTTCTATGATTTCTCCTGAAACCCCCGAAGAAAAAGCCGTTTTCGATGCAGATACATTAGATCGGATCGGATTAATGGGTTTACTAAGAGGTTTTATAGGTAAAGAAGGGGCTATGGACAAAATTATGAATAAGTACATTACTAAGCGAAAATTGGATTATGAAAAATTGAATTTTAAAGTCAGTCGTGATATAGGATTGGAAAAAGATCAAATGATGGATGCCTTTATTCAAATCATCCAAAATCGGCTGGATTTGCGTATGGAGTCAATTAAGGATATTTTCTCAAAAGAAGGATTAATAAACAATCACTGAAGTAGATAACATGATGAATAAATTTTTCTGGAAGGAATTTTCCTCAGTTAAGGAAAGTATCATTTCAGAAATTGTCTTTGGAAATCTATCCCTTCGCCATAAAAGTTACATAAAAGAATTAATTGGAACCGCAGAAGCATTACTTGGAAGGAATTCGATTGACTCCGTCATTTTATTCGGTTCAGTTGCTCATGATTTTGTTTCTCCAATGTCGGATATTGATATTTTAATAATTGCAAATAACTCCATTTCCTCAAAAAAAATCAAAAGTGTGGAACCAATTTTAACTACCATCGAAATCAAGCATAAATTTGCAGAATATCATTATGATCCTCTGTCACAAATAATACAGATAGTAAATCGCAATACAGGTATGTTTTGTTCCCATTTCATTTGTCGCCATCAAGCCTGGGAAGAAAAGAACTTTGCAAAGATATTCTCTACTTCTTCCGGATTAACCAAGATGCTGGCACCCAATAAAATAGTTCTGGATTCCATGCGCGCAGGAGCCAGAGTCATCTATGGCAATGCGAATATTGCAAATCATCAAACTCCTATTTCCCACAGACAATTAATTAAATCGATGCTAATGAATCTGATTTTATGGTCAGGAACCATTCTACTAATCCCATGGAATCGAAAATTTATGAAATATTTCTTAGAAGCCTATAAATGGTCCCTCAAGAGTTGTAGCTATACATTATTTCGATATGTTCGACCTTTACACACAATAATCTCAAATTATGAAAGAATAGGTGAAACAGGAGATTTTGTCATGAGATTTCGGAGCTTACGACAAAATTTACATATAGATCTCGGTTTTGCACTCAGTGTTCCCTATCATGTCATTAAAATGCATGGAATCGCTATGCGTTATCTAAATGATCTTGATTGATACAAACTAAAGAAAAAAATTTAAGGTATTTTCTCTTTTATTTATTATTGCGTATGATAGACGTTAATTCAGATAAAAATTTATCTCAAATCGATAAAAAACCCGATTTTATCAAAAACAAATTTCCAAAATTGGACACATGGGATGCTAAAAATAGCAAACTAATTTATCATAAATTTTCAGGTTCAAAAGTAAGAAAATGGGCAAAATTAATTTCATTTGCAGGAGATCCTCGATTGTGGGGTCCAACATTTGTCATTTTAAGTATTTGGGGCATCATTAATGAATGGAGTTTCTCTCTATTAACTATATTTCTCTCAGGCTTTTTCCAATCCTTTGCAATTTATTTCATTATAAAAAATTTCATTAAACGACCACGACCATTTGTTCAATATGACGATATTATACGGTTGGATAAAACGGGCCATGGGTTTAGCTTTCCTAGTGGTCACTGTCACCATTCAACCATTTTGGTGGGACTTATTGGAATAGTGTTTTTTCCATTTCCTTGGTTTATTCCCATATTAGTAGCTTATAACGTAGCCATTGGATACTCCCGTATGATTTTAGGATGCCATTTTCCAAGTGATACGATTTTTGGCACAATAGAGGCTTATCTTGAGCTAGGCTTTTTTTGGTTCCTAACTAAAGATTTGTATATCAATCTATATGAATGGCTGATGAATGTCTTTTTTTAGAATATAGAAATTAAATTAAAAATCTTTTTTATCGAATACAGCATCTAATAACTTGTAAGTATTGTTGCCAAATCTTGGAGAAATCCCACATGGAAAAACGACAGGAAATTTATATTTTGGATAAGGGCGGTCAAATGGTCTTTTATTTCAATGCAACTGAAAAAGCAGAAAATGAAGAGCAATCGAAATTACTCACTGCCAGTTATCTTACAGGAATTCTTCAATTTGCTAAGGCAGCAAGTGGAGATATCATTTCAACCTTTGAATTAGGGAAATTAAATATTATGTTGAAGATGGGTAACCTTCCTTTGTATTATGTTTTCATTGCAGGCAAAAAAACTAAACTTAAAGAAAAAAAAATTGATAAAATGCTTTCCCAAATAATTGAGGCATTTGAAAGTACTCATACTATCGAACAAATCAATGCTTGGGATGGTAATCTGTATGCATTTGATGATTTTGTCCCATTAATCAAAAAAATTCTCAAGGTAAAATAAGTAGAATTAAGATATTTTCGAAAATTTTTTTTGAACTGAAGTAAAGAATTTCTTTGACACATAGATTAATCCCTCATCAAGATTTTTTAGTTCTTCTTCGCATTCATTCTCAATTTCTTCAATATATCGGTTAAAAAGCAAGGTGTATTTATCGCTTGGAGCTTCATGAGAGATTAAAAACCAAATTAGAGACTTAGATTGTTTTCTTAATACCTCAGATTCTGAAAACGAAATATTACTGAGATCATCAGCAGGAACATCTTCAGAGATTATTTCCTGTAAGGTTGTTGTGATTCCATACAATAAACTTCGTAAATTATTTTTGCGATAACTGTCTTTTGAATGAGTTTTTTGGGAGATTTCTTTTGTCTTAAAATTATAATCAAGTAAATGCAATCCATTTCTATGAATTACTATAAGCAAATCGAGAGTTCCTGGAAGAAAATATAATAATTCCCTTTTTTTTATATAATAAGTCAGAGTTATCAGATAGAAGATCGAAATACAGAACATATCTAAGCCGATCAAGTATTCAGGAAATATTTGCTTCAATAATGCAAATAATACCCAAAAAGTACCTCCAAGACTCATCAAATATAGAATTGTTGTTGACTCTTTGTTAGAAGGGATGGTTTGATTTTGTTTCTTTTCAAATCTCCGAGCATGAATAATTATACGGCCAATCACGACCACACATATTAAAAAAATTAACCAGAATGCGGAATTTGCGAATTTTGACGTATAGTCTAATAGGTAAGCATCTCCATAAATCGAATTGACATGTTTCATTGGAAAACTTTCTTGGGAAATAAGTAATCCATCAATAAAACCGGATAATATTATGGTTAGGGCAGTTGTGAAGGTAATTTTATCCCCAACAGTGAAATCAACAAATAGATTAAGACATACAATTGCAATTGGGATAAGAAGGGTTGCTCCAATACCTATAATTTGAGTCGAAATAGTTGGAGAAGAATATGGGATCAGTAGTACTAGTGGGAATAACCAACCAATCGCTAAAAAAAATGACCCCAAGAATAAGTCATTTTTAAATTTCAACCTAAAATATTCACGAAAAGTAAAAATCCCCAAACACCAAAATATGATTCCCCCAAGAAAAAACATAATATCAACTATATTGATTATTTTGTCATTCAACCCCGTTTGTATATCTAAACTTCAGATATACAATAATAATGCGGAATTAACGTAAAAACATTGTTAAGTAATTTAAATAGTCTGCCAATAAATTACATCTTAAAAATCAAGAAAAAAACGTCTAGTTAAAGGATAATTCTACGATTTGTTCTTCAGATAGAAATGAATGAACTTTAGCAATAGCACCAATATTTGTTTCAATCATTTTAATTGAGTTTGTCTCTGATTGAAGATTACAAGAGTTTGGCAAATAAAAATAAAGATCACCTGAATGTACTCCTGGTAGATCCAAAAATATTTGAATATTCTGTTGATTTTCCTTAATATTCTTAATTTCTAAATAACCTTGAAGAATATGAATCGTTGAGGAAAGAAAGATGGGCCTTGTATTAACATGTAGAGGAATTGGGATTATTGAAAAATATCTACATCCACGAGGAGGAATGATTATTTCTTCAATAATTTCATCTATAGAATAAATACCCACAGATTTTTCATTCCAAAAATCGAATATTATAAATTTTTGTTCTGGTTCAAGTTTGGATACATCATCATAACGAATCATTTTTTTTAATGTGATAGTTCGTGAAACATTCTTTTTTGTCCAATTTATTAATGAAGTCAGATATCTTTCTCCAAATTTTGTTTCTACAGTTCGTGAATATATTGTAGGTATACTTTCTTTAAAAATATTCAAGGGAATTGGCATAGAATTGGTAGAATCTAAAGGAGAAGAAGAACCAGGAGGAAGAATTTTATTTAACAATTTAAGACGATCTTTCGAAACCAAGTTTTCATCATCAGAAATAAGAACTTGCCCTCCACTTAATCCAAAAACGGTTAATTGTAATAAAATCTCGTCAATTGTCAACTTTGAACGATTTTCACGAACCACAACACAATCCGGATCATTATAAAACCATGTATTGTGCATGTAAGAACGTTGAATTGTGGATCGCAAAGTTGCCTTAAGAGAAGGCATAGCTAATTTCCCAATTTTAGTAAAAAGAATTTCTTGAGGAGACCATTTTGCAGCAGTATCGGTCCCAATGCGCATAACATCAACCAAACCAACACATGGTCCCAAAGGAGCACCACAGCCAAGGAGTATTTTATTTTCACCTAATCCATCCCGAATTGCTTGTACCCCACGACGTAATATTTGAGCTCTTGAGTAATTTGGGTTCTTATAAATTGCTCCCAAAGCTTCAGAAGCATAAATAAAATCAATTTTTAAGAAATCAAATTCCCATTCATGACCAATAACTTGTGATAACGAATTTAAATGTTGAATCGCTTCATCTTGGCTTAAATCCATAGCATAATTTTTGTGTCCCCAGTTATAAGCAGTGTTAATTAATTTTGCATCTTGATTCTTTAAAATCCAATCAGGATGATTACTTAAAAGTTGCGATTTATCAGCAATAAAAAAGGGAGCAACCCACAATCCCGCCTTAAATCCCGCCTTATGTATTTTTTGGACTAACCACTTTAAACCATGGGGAAATTTTTCATTAAAGGTATTATTGTCAACTCCCCAATCGCTAATCCAAGTTTGATAACCATCATCCAATTGTATTAAACCGATGGGCAAATTTTTATTCTTCTTAAAATATTCGAGATTAGAGATAATGTCTAGTTCTTTCACTTTAGTATAATAATAATACCATGAACACCAACCAGATTTCACAACAGGTGAAGGACGAATTTTTTCATTAATTCCACCAAAATGGCAGATATGGGCAAGAACATCGTAAGATTCAGGATTATTCACCAAGACAAGCATCAATACTTCCGATTTTAATAAACCAGAATTTAATTGTAAAATTGGAATTGAATCAGTTTGCGAATACGCGCAAAGCCAAGACACTGATCCATCCTCTTCAATTGGATCCATTAAAATTCGGGAGAATTGGTCCTTCAAAGTTATAAATCCCATAACAAGAGCGGAATCTGATGACATATCAGTTATGACGCTGTGCCATTCGCTTTGATATCGCCCAGATAACTTTTGATCTTGATTTTCCATATTTATTCTCCCAATTTTCACAGGACAGGATGGCCATTTATCATCATACTTCAACAAACGATTAATTGACCAAGATTGCCAGCCATTTGAATAAAAGGATATGTTTCTTGGATTAAAAGTGTTAAAATCAGGAAATAATTTGAGATGACCCATATTTTTCGCATATAAAGGAGAAAAGCCATATATTCGCACATCACTAAGATCTTGGGGAATAAAATCAATTTTAATTTGAATCGAAAGAAAATGATACATCTTGGAAGTGTTCAATGGAAATTTAAAGGATGAATAAAAATTAAAATCCATGCTACAAGGAATCTGGATAAAATCTCCATCAATGTCACCTTTGAACATGCATTTAATAACAATATTTTTTCCTGAACCAATTTGATTTTCGAAAGGTACAATTATGGGACGGATTTCAGATTTTTCTTCTATATAGGGGAAAAGAGGAATGATCTTATTATTAGAATTGATTAGGATTGAAGATGTTACTTCTTTTAGATGCAAATCTCCAGAATAAAAAGAAAATTGAATAGACTCATTAGCTTTAAATAATTCAAATTTAGAATCCGCAATAGTAACCAATAATTTATTCGCATTGATCTTCGTTTTGAATTCTTCCATTAAGATGTTCTATCTTAAGGAAACTAAAAAAAGTTTAGTTTATCTATTGAGTGAAGTGTAGAATTTTGGTTTTCGATCAGTTAATAAATTATTATAAGGATTGAGTGATTTATCATGAGACAGAGATAAGTCAACTTCCACAATATCTACAAATTCGGTGTTTTTTGGTGCAGAAGATAATATATTACCATTAAGATCAGTTATTTGACTCCCTCCAGTAAAATCAAATTTATCTTCTCCTCTTTTTTCAACACCAATACGATTGGATGTAATGGCAAAAATATGATTTTCAATGCATCGAGTGGTCATTGCCTTTTGACAGTAAGGTAACACGAGATTGGCAGGATGAGCAATAATTTCTGCATCATTCAGGGCTAAGGATCTTGCAGATTCAGGGAAAATCCAATCAAAACATATCATAACCCCGATTTTCATGCCCATGACATCGAAAACTTTAAAACCTTCATTTCCCGGCTTAAACCAGAGTTTTTCTTTATTGAAAAGATGCACCTTCCGATAAATACCTCTAACACCAGAACCATCCACAATCATTGCAGAATTATAGTAATTTTCTTCAGAATTCTCGATAAAACCTCCAACGATCACGGCTCCAGTCTGAAGACTTAAGTGCTTCATAAATATTGCAGTTTCGCCTTGATCCGATTCAGCAAGCATCTCAACTTCATTGCGAGATGTAAATGTATAACCTGTAGCAAATAATTCAGGTAGTACAATCAAATCAGCAGAGATATTCTTAAGAAGATCTTGTAATTGGGAGAAATTTGTTTTTTTATCTCCAAATTGGGGAGAATTTTGCACATATCCAATTTTTTTCTTCATGTATTCACAACCCAAATATTAAACAATCTGTTTTTTCAGCAATGAAAAAAAATCGGTAAGATCTATATTCCCACCACTTATAATTAGCCCTACTTTTAAATTTTTAACAGAAATTTTCTTCGAAAGTAATGCAGCCAAAGGAGTAGCACTGGAAGGTTCAATTATGATTTTCATTCGTTCCCAAATAAGTTGCATTGCGTGAATGATTTCTGATTCCGAAACGGTTATAATTTTTTCAACATTAGTCCTAATAATTGAAAATGTTCGATTACAGAGATTAGTGCGTAATCCATCCGCTATAGTATTGGGATTTTGATTAGATTCAATTTTTCCAGATAGAAGAGATCGATACGCATCATCAGCTCCTTCTGGTTCAGCAGCAATAACTCGAATGTGTGAATTAATACCTTTTGCTGCAATGGAAGAACCACTTAATAACCCCCCTCCACCCACTGGAGCAATGATCATATCAAGATTAGGAACTTCCTGTAATAATTCAAATGCTGCAGTACCTGCCCCCGCAATAATATGATCATTATCATATGGATGAATCAGAGTTTGTCCTTCTTTGGTCATAATGTTATCACATGTTTCATGACGAGATTTAACAGTGTTTTCACAAAGCACAACTTTAGCCCCATAAGTATCACGTGTAGCATTTATTTTAACTTGTGGCGATCCTTTAGGCATAACTATTGTAGCATTAATTCCGAGAATTTTTGCAGTTAGTGCTACAGCTTGAGCATGATTTCCGCTTGAATGAGTAATTACACCTCGAGATTTTTGTTCATCACTTAATTGGCTAATTGCATTATAAGCACCTCGAAATTTAAACGCCCCAATACGTTGAAAATTTTCACATTTTAGATAAATTTGAGCATCCAATAAAGAATTTAAAGTGCGTGAAGTCATTACGGGAGTATGATTGATTTCCTTAGATATTCGATCATAAGCCTCTTGAATTTTAGAATAAGATATCATCTACAAGAAAAGGAACACAGAAAAAAATAAAAAATTTGCTTGTATTTTCAATACAATGTGTCAACATTATTTTTATAGAATAGATTTCTTTAAAATAGAAAGAGATTACTTGCCACAACTTTTTTAAGATAAACTCGCAGAATAAATTTAAAGTTAAATCAATTTTATGGTGTAAAAAAAATGGAAAAAAGCTGCTTAAATTGTAAATATTTCCACAATTGTGCTGTGGATGGAGAAGATCCGCATGGATATTGCTCTACAAATCCCGAATGTGTCGGATTTTGTGCATTATGGGATGGTGAACGTGTCACTACTGAAGCTTGTGAAGGATGGGAAGTTAAAATCAAGTGAAATTTTTTCCAATTTTTATCTATCTAAACCATAGCAATGTATTTTTGGAATAATGATCCTCTGTTAAAAGAACCTTTTTTAATATTTGAAAGCAGATACTAACATTTTATACATGGATAATTTGGAATTTGTAAAAAATCACCATCTTTTTTAGACAGAAAATGTGTCACCTACTTATATTTATTGTAAAAAGTATATTTTCACTTAAAAATAATCAAAATCTATCATCGAGGAGCAAGAGAACTTAGAATTTGATTGATTTTTTTAAGAAATATAATTTTATGATAGAGAACTTTGATGATTATGATGCAATTTTATAGCACGAATAAAACTGTCCCCCAACAAAATTTCGAAGAAATTCTATTCATGGGACAAGCACCAGATTTTGGTTTATACATGCCAGAATCTATCCCAAAAATATCTAAAGAGATATTAAACAAATTTAACACAATGTCATATGCCGAAATAGCCACTGAAATCTGTAATTTATATTTACATAAAGAGATTGCAAAGGAAGACTTACTTAAAATTTCCAAAGATGCATATGACTTTGAAGTTCCACTCGTTAAACTTGAATTAAATCATTATATCATGAGATTGGATCAAGGACCCACATCTGCCTTCAAAGATTTTGCCGCTCGAATGATGAGTAGATTAATGCAACACTTTCTAAAAAAAAAAAGCCAAAAACTTACCATTTTAGTTGCAACATCGGGAGATACGGGAGGTGCGATCGCAGATGCTTACTTAGGTTTAGATAATATTGAAGTAATAATACTTTATCCTGCAACAGAAGTAAGTGCACGACAAAGGAAACAAATGACTACTTTAGGAAAGAATATTACAGCAATCGCTTTAAATGGCAAGTTTGATGATTGTCAGAAGTTAGTGAAGCAAGCTTTTGGAGATGCAGACTTAACACACTTGAACCTTTCATCTGCCAATAGTATCAATTTCGGAAGAATTTTACCCCAAATTGTTTATTATTTCTATGCTGCTTGCAAAATTTCACCTCAAGAACCGTGCATTATTTCGGTGCCTTCTGGAAACTTTGGAAATTTGATGGGAGGATTAATCGCAAAAAAAATGGGGCTTCCTGTTGAGAAATTTGTAGTGGCGGTTAATGAAAATGACGAATATCCACAATTTTTAAAAAATAGTAAATATCAGAAAGTCGAACCTTCAAAAGCATGCCTTTCTAGTGCGATGAATGTTGGTCATCCAAGTAACCTTGTGAGATTAGTAGATTTATATGGAGGACATCTCGATTATCAAGGAGAACTCCACGCTTTGCCGAATATGGATGATATTAAAAACGATATGTGGAGCATTAGCGTTTCAGATGATCAAACAATACAAACAATCAAAAAAACCTATGATTCCTTAAATTATATTCTCGAGCCCCATGGAGCGGTTGCATGGTATGGTTTAAATGAATATTTGAAAGAATTTCCATCAAAATTCCCTTGTATAAGCATTGAAACAGCAGATCCGGCAAAATTTCCAGAAGAAATCGAAAAGATATTAGGAATAGAAATAGGAATGACAGAAAATATGAAAAAACAGTCAAATAACCAAGAATATATTCAGAAAATGGACAATGACTACAATAGCTTCAAAAAAATGCTACTAACAAGATAATTTTTTTAAAACGAAGTCAAAATATTTAGAGGAATATAGAATGAAAATAGTATGCTTAGATATGGAAGGCGTGTTGACGCCCGAGATCTGGATTAATGTAGCAAAATCCACCGGAATCGATGAATTAAATTTAACTACACGAGATATTTCAGATTATGATGTATTGATGAAACGTCGATTGGAAATTCTTAAAGAAAACAATATAACATTAAAGGATATTCAAGAAGTTATCAATCAAATGGATCCTTTACCTGGGGCTAAAGAATTTTTAGATTGGTTACGAACCCAAACCCAAGTGCTTATCCTTTCGGATACTTTTCTAGAATTAGGAGGAATGTTTATGAAAAAATTAAATTATCCCACCCTCCTATGCCATAATTTAATTATCGATGAAATGGGAATGATTTCTGATTATAAAATTCGAATATCGGATCAAAAACGGAAAACCACTCAGGCCTTGATGAAGATGAACTATGAAGTTATTGCAGCAGGAGATTCTTATAATGACACAGCAATGCTAAAAGAAGCGACAAATGGAATTCTTTTTCGACCTCCTCAAAATGTAATTGATGAGTTTCCGGAATTTCCGGTAGTTACAAAATATGAAGACTTCAAACAAACTATCTCTGACCTACTTTAAATTTGAAAATTGTTATTGTTAATATATTTTTATCAATATTGCTTGAATAGATATTCAATACATTTTTTTATGAATTTTTCTTTCTTTCCCTATGTCTCAAAAAAGAAAGGTAGGTATCATTATTTGTAATCGTTATAGCACTTGTGCAGGTGGAAAATGCTTCAAATCACTCAAATCACGCGAAGGTGCCTTTGAAAGATACAAAGATGAAGAAGTTGAATTAGTGGGATTCACCTCTTGTGGAGGTTGTCCAGGTGGTAACATTGAATATGCACCAGAAGAAATGAAGAAAAATGGGGCAGAAATAATTCATTTAGCAACAGGACTTATTGTAGGCTACCCTCCATGCCCTCGCATTAGTCAGTTTAAAAGTACAATTGAAGTAAAGTTTGGAATGGAAGTAGTAATAGGAACACACCCCATTCCTGAAAAATATTTCCTTAATCATGAAAAATTGAAGACATGGAAGGGAGAAAAATGGCAACAATTTATAGCTCCGACCCTATGCACTAAAGAAATGCGAGAAACATACAATTAAAGATGGATAAGTTTTAATAATTAATTTTTTTATTCTTTGTGTATTGATTAAGGCATTCCATGGAAATAGATGCAAAGCAGAAGAAAGTGATTGAAGAATTGTTCATAAATTCTCGCGTGAGCTCAATCACTTTAAGTAGGATACTCCAAATTTCCCGCCAGTCTGCAGCATCCTTAAGACAATCTTTGTGGGTAGGACGAAAGATTTATTCACCTACAATATTAGTAAACCCCAATAATTTTAGAAGCCATAATTTTTTCATCTTTATTTCAATTAGCAGCTTCAAAGAATCAAAATTGAGAGAGATTTTATTAGAAATTCCAGAACTAACAATGTTAAACGTATTATTAGGAGAAAAAACAATTCTAACCCAATTTTGTGTAAGAAATCAAAAAAGGTTTATTGAAATTTTGCATATTTTTGATGGTCTCATTGATGATGGAATGCTTAGTTCGTACGAAATAACGGATTCCTTAGGTATTTTCAAAGTTGGTGGTTTTATTTTAGACGACGATTCTCAAATTAATCACCTTACAGAAAGAAGATGGAAATTGTTACAACTTCTTAGAAAAAATTATAATCTCCGAAAATGGCCATTAACAGAGATTTCGGAACAGATCTTCAAAATTGAAGAAGTTAAATTTTTAGAAAAGATAAATCTTTTACGAGAAATTTATCGATTTGAAGAAGAAGGGATTATTCAAAATTTTACTATTATATTAAATAATCCCATAGCGAATTTTAATACTAAATATTTAGTGCGTATGAAACCAAAGCAAAATACGCAGTATTCTTCCTTAATTAATCAATTAAAAATGAACCCTAATTTCATAGAAATTTATAGAACAGGAAATAATCTTGGATTACTAGGAATATATTGTTGTAAAGACAAACTTTCTGTTCCAGAAATTGTCCATTCTCTTTATGAAGAATATGAAATACAAGAAACGACGATAGATTTAATTGTTGAAGAATTAATTCGCTCAATAACTCCCCCCACTTTAGAAATTTCAAAACGTTTAAGTTTTTTTAAAAAATGAAATTGTTTATTACCCCGTGATATAGATGGAAAATAATTTGAATCAATTATTATTAGTTGAAGAATTATTTAAGAATTCATTACTGAGTGTGAATCATCTTGCTAAAATTCTCCCTATGGCAAGGCAGACAATCACAAAACTAAAGCAAGATTTGTGGAACAAGCGTATAATTCATTCTGCAACTTATATTCTTAACCCCAATAAAGTAGAACTATGTCATTATTTTATTGAACTAACAGGAAATCCGACGAATTCAGAAATTCTAAAATTATTTCTACCAATACCTGAAATAATATCTTTGGATTTGATCTTAGGAGATTATTCGTTGCTAATTCAAGTAAGGGTTTATTCGGAAAAAAGATTCAGAGATATATTAGCTTTAATTGATCATGCTGTTACCAAACGGATTTTTACAGCGTACCGGATATTTCGACCTTTAGAATTTTATAAGCTAGGAGGATTTATCTTAAACCGCTCCACAGATATATTCCCAATTGACCATAATCAATGGAATGATTTACAATTACTTAGAAAAAATTGTAGCCTACGACATTGGGTAGACCGAAAGGATGACAACCCTGTATTCACAAAAGAAGAAAAAGAAAAAATCGAGTCCAGCCGTATGAAAAAAAATCGTGAATCCTTCTTTAATAAAGGGATAATCCGTGCATTTTCGATAACTTTAGCAAAACCCTCCCCTGATTTTGCTTATAAATATTTTCTTCGATTAAAACCAAAAAAATACCGTGATCTTAGCGAAATTGCAAAATCTTTATGTCATAACCCACATGTAGTTGATTTATTTCGAATTGACGCAGAATCGTGTATTTTTGCGACATTCCGGGTAAAAGGGTTGTATCAACTTAAAGAATTTATATTCTCATTATATCAAATCTACCATATAGATAAGACATACACAACGTTAGTTATGCAAGAAATTATTCCCACAATCCACCCCCCATCAATAAAGGTAGCCAAATTACTCTCATCTTCATAAAATTTTCCATTTTTTAAGAAAATAGAGATATTCTTAAATCTGATTCATATATCGATCCAACATTTTATACAACAATAGACAAAATCTTGTAAATAATCACCATCTTTTTTAGACAGAAAGATTAACACCTAATTACATTTATTAAAATGAATACATTTTTTCCGAAAAAGTTCCTGATTCTAAAATGATCCATGGAAATTATGATGGATTTGGGACATTTTTTGAGAATAAATTAATATTGGTGATAAAATGACAAATTTGCAAGAAAAATTGAAAATATCAAGTGAATCTTACGATCAAGTAAATAAATTTTTACTTGATGGAAATAACCCGCTAATTAAGAAATTCTTAGATGTTGTTAAAAAGTATGGAACACCAGAGGAAATTAATGCAAAAGCCTCCGAAGCCCGGAAAATCGAGAATCTTATGGGAAAATTGAAGGAATTTAATTCGCCTTATATTAAAGACTTAGAATGGCTGATTGAGCAAAGAGATTCTGGAGCTTTCATAAAAATTCAAGATTATTATAAGAAAGTATTGGGTGATAAATATGAATCAACCAAATTTGCGGATGATTTTGCCGTCACGCTTGAATTAAGTGCTCTACAATATTTCCCATTTCTTATTGAACAAGCAAAAAAAGCAATCAAGCATGGAGAATTAATGCCTGGACGAATAATTCGAGTACGAAAAATGAAGGAGCAAGAAGAAGACCATGATATTTTAGCGGTAGCTGCAGCAATGAACATAATTGGAGCATCCTATGTTGAAACCCTAGATACTAAAGGAACAGATGGATCTAACGTACATTTAGGAGGTCCAGAAACTATCACAGGATATTTCGGAGGAGTTGGTCAACCTAATGATTACGCTTTAAAATGGATAGATGAATTTCTCTATTATTATACAACCTATGGAGTTCGGCAAGTTTTGAATGTGAATCCTGGAACAGTCATACTTGCATATTTCTTGTATAAAATTGGTGTTGATATTGAGTTTAAAATCTCAGTTTTTATGGGTAATGATAACCCTTATAGTGTCTTATGGACTTTGATGACAGCTAAATTGTTTTCACGTCCCGATGGAACCACCTCATTGATAGGATTTAATTTTTCAAATTCAGTAAATAACGAAACAATTGAATTAAGTGCAATACCTCGTAAAGATTTTGGTTTAGAGGATGTGGTTCGATTTGAACACCATATTACCGAGACTTATAAAAGCATCGTTCGCCAACCTTATGATCGTACCAAAGAATTGGTTGAAATATCTTCTAAAGTCAAAAATATTAGTGCTAAACATGAAGGGGCGCTTCCCGAACTTGATACTACACGAGATCATCCATCAGATATTCTTGACTATTTCATAGATAAAAAAGATATTATTGATCAAGGGATGTGGGATGCTGTGAAGCTCAATTACTTAGATAAACACGATTCAGTAAATCATACAGCCCAAGAACTTATTAAAAATGGAATTCCTGTTATCGCAGCCAGGAATTTACATAAATAGATTACTTTTTTTTTTTACAAATAGGAGAAAAGAGAAAGAAATGAAATCGTTAGCAAATGCAATGTCTCGCATTCCTCCAGACGAATGTGGTCCTTTTGCTGTATTGGGAAAAGCAACAGAGTTGGAAAGACAAGGTAAAAAAATTCTACACTTTGAAATAGGACAACCAGATTATAAATCTCCCGAACACATATCAAAAGCTGCGATTGATGCAATAAAAGATGGATATACAGGATATGTTGGAACAAGTGGGATATACGATTTCAAAGAAGCAATACAAGATGAAATCGAGACCACTCGTGGATATCGCCCAAATCTTGATCAAATTCTTGTAGTTCCGGGAGGAAACACGGGAATATTTTTAGCTATGGCATCTGTTCTGAATCCGGGGGATGAGGTTATTTATCCGAATCCTAGCTTCCCAACATATGCCTTAGCGGCTCATTATTTAGATGCAAAACATGCATTTGTCCCTGCAAAAGAAAAAAATGATTTTCGACTGAGCCCTGCCGATATTATAGAACGCATTACAGATAAAACAAAGTTAATTGTGATAAACTCACCCCAAAATCCAACAGGTGCAGTAACCAAAAAAGCGGAATTAGAAGAAATCGCAGCAATCGCAGAAGAAAAAGACATTTTCATTTTTTCTGATGAGATTTATTCAAAAATGTTGTATGACGAAAAGCATTATTCTTGCTCTGTTCAGGATTCGGCGAAAGAGCGTACGATCTTGTTAGATGGGATGGCAAAAGCCTATGCCATGACAGGATGGCGGTTAGGATATTTGGTTGCTCCAAAAGAAATTATCAACAAAATGTGCCAATTTGTTGTGACCAGTTATAGTTGTGTTCCACCCTTTATTCAAAAAGCAGGAATCGCAGCATTGAAAGGAGACCAGACATTTATACAAAAAAATATGACGGTTTTCCGAAAACGTAGAGATGCGATAGTTAAAGGGTTGAACAGCCTCCCAAATGTGAGTTGCGTTACTCCTCAAGGTGCTTTTTATGCATTTCCAAATATTACCAAAACAGGAATGTCCAGCATTGATTTGGCAGATCGCATTTTGCAAGAAACAGGTGTTGCATGTTTACCTGGACCAGCATTTGGAGAATGTGGAGAAGGATTTCTAAGATTTTCTTATTCTACATCATTAGAAATTATTGATGAAGCCATTGAAAAAATGCGTATCTTCTTAGAAACCATTTAATCAAATTTCTTGATCAATTTTCATTTTTTGTTGTTTTTTTGTATCAAAAATGAATAATTTGAAAAAATTTTCTTCCTTATTAGAAAATAAATAATATCTATTAAATTACGTGAGCACCTTTGGAATCAAATGACGCACCTTCTCTTTCAAAAATTGTTAAATCTTCATTAATTTTAATTAAAAAAGCAATTCTTCCAATAATTTTGTACATTTTCGTACTATCCATCTTGTCTGGATTAATTCAATATCTATTATTTGATTTAACTGGATTTAATGAAATGTTATTGGATTTAGAAGCAAAATACAATCAGATAATTATAAATGTTGAAGAAATTCAAGATTTCTTGGTAACTGATGAAGATTTGCAAATTCAAAGAACATATCCAATTCTTTTTTTTCTTTCTAGTACAATCAAGTTTTCATCTCAAATGTTCATGCTAATATTTGTAGTGCTAGTTACGGCCCGAAAGATTGTGGATCTTGAAGAAAACAAGTTTAAAAATCATACTATCTCATGGAATCAATCATTTATAGAACCATTCAATAATAGAAAACGGGTTTTTACTTCATTATTCTTCCTCCTATGCGGATCTATTTTAATCACAGCAGGATTGACCTTGTTAATAATACCCGGAGTGATTTTAATGATCCTTTTTATCTTTTCCATTCATTCCATGTTGATAGATGAGAAATACGGAACAGAAGCTTTGAAAGGAGGTCGGTTTTACGCAAGAAATAATGTTGCTTTTATGATCATATTATTTACACTTAGTTTGTTTATCCCAATGATCTTAAGTAGTCTTTACACAAATCCTTTGATGAATTTAATCAATCTTTCATTGGGAAATTATGAAAATTGGATTCAAAACCCTCTTAAGAATGGCTTCAATTTACTTCTTTACAATTTCAGTTTTCAATTCTTTCAAAACATAGTACTATTCTGGTTTCCCATTGTAATATCTGTTGCATTTTCACAATTTCAAGAAATTAAAGTTAAAACCTTTCAGAATTCTCAAAAATCCACTAAAGTAGATGTTAGTCAACCTGTTCCCCATAATACTAAAAAAGTAAAAGTGAAGAAAATTGCCGTGAAGGTAGGCCAAAATCATTATTATTGTGGAAAATGTGGGAATAAAAATCCTATTTCCAGTAAAAAATGCTCCAAATGTGGACAACTTTTTAAATTAATCTACGTAAAATAACAACTAATAGTTTTTTTTTATCACACTTTGGATGAAAACTAATGGAAGCCAAACATAATCGGAGAATTTTAGCCCAGAAAATTTTTACGGTACTAATTTTAGATCTTTTTATTTTGATAGGGGCAATTTCGACAAACCTTGTTCCTTCCATTTACGATCGAATTCAGCTTAGTTATGGATTAGCCACAGTGGCTCCAATTATGGTTGAAGAGGCAATCTTCATTATCATTTCAGCGGCAGTTGCTTTATTTTGGGGATATTGGATTGATAAAATAAGTCGTAAAACAGTATTGATTATGGCACTTTTAACCCTATCTATTGGTCTAACCATCACTGCTTTTGCTCAAAATTTCTTCATTTTCATATTAGGCCGACTTATCACAGCCATTGGATTCGGAGCTCAGATTCCCGCATCCTATTCGGTTTTAGCAGATATTTTCCCTACAAAATATTGGTCCACTTTATATGCAGGATTAGCACTTTTATTGGCCTTTTGTAATACGATAGGGAATTTTATGGCCGGATTCCTTTCCCCCATGAATATCTGGGGTTTAGGATGGCACATTTCATTTCTTTTATTAGCAATGATGGCAATTTTAGCAATAATCATATCCATTCTTGCGAAATTCATCATTGGATGGCATCTCCCGAATCGAGGAGCCAGCTCTATTGAAGAAATTGATGAAGAATTGGGTGAAGAGGTTCGTGAAGGTTTAATTGCATATAATTATACAATAAAAACAGAAGATCTTAAACCTTTATGGCAAATTCGATCCAACCGGTGGATGCTATATATGGCATTCTTTTATGTTATTCCCGGTGCCACCATGGGATCTTTTCTTATCTTCTATTTTACAGATGGACCTTTTGCTACTTTCCCCGCAGCCTTACGAACTCAAGTTGCAGAAATATTTGCGGCGGGTGCAGGAACAGGATATATTTTGGGAACATTTATTTTAGGCCCAATTTTTGATCTACTACATAAAAAATCACCCCATTTACGTTCAAAATACACATCGATTGCTTTAATTCTTGCAATACCTTTCTTATTTTTTGGATTTTTATCAATTACTCCAGTAAACTATGAGTCACTCAATTTAGCCGGGATAGTTGATCCAAATGATACTTCTCTCGATTTACTAAAATATGTCGTTATAGTCACTGCAATTTTGGAGTTTTATCCAAGTTATATTTTCTATTTTATACTTTTACTCTTCGGTGGGATTTTTGCCGCTCCAGTCTCCATCAATCGAACCCCCGCTTTATTAGAGATTAATCTCCCAGAACATATGGGAAGTTCTCAAGGGTTACTTAATTGTGCAAATCAACTTGGAAGAGGTTTTACTTCGATGTTTTTGGCTTTTCAATTTACACTTTTTAATTTTCTCTTCCATCTTGTGAAAGGTAAAGTTCTTTTGATAATCTCTTTAGTATTTTATATACCTCCCGTGATATGGTGGATCAAATTAACCAAAGATCTACCTTCAGAAATAAAGAATAAGAATCAAATATTAATAAAAAGGACAAAGATGCTCCGAAATGCCCCCGAACAAAAAATGGATAATTTATAGGGTTGTTATCCATGAATAGCAAGCAATTATCTAATTCATTAAAGAATACCATTAATATTATTGGAATGGAAGTTTCCCAACTTCGATCCAAGCACCTTGGGCAGGATCAAAATCAGTTCTTTAAAAAATGGGAAAAAGGAGCCCAATCAGAACATTATCGCTTGGAAATAATTAGAAATTGGAATAAAATCAATTATCTCATTCAAAAAGTGCTGCGTTCAATATCTCCCCGTTTCAACCCTACAACTTTGGAACATAATGGATTATTATTTTATTTGGCCTATCGAATTCATTTTGAACGGATTTCTTTATCCAAAGCGACACAGGAATATCAAATATCTAAAATTACCCTACCTAAGAGATTCCTACACCATTTTATTCAAAGAATTGAATCTTTCAATTGGAAAATTGCGTTGCAATCCAAAAATGAAAAGGAAAAAATATCATTGAAATATGCAATCCCATCGTTTTGTATTGATCGATTATTACCAGTACTGCCACAATCGGAAATACAAACATTATTTCATAAGATGGATGAGATGGCTCGAAATTGTACTTTCACAATTCGTATAAATGCTTTACAATTGGTTTCTAATGATGTAAATGAATTTATTCCAAAACTAGAACGATTTCTGCACCAAAATAAGATCCGTTTTTCTCAAGATATTCATTATCCAATTTTGTATCACATCCCAATTGAATTCAAATCGCGAATACTTCAAGGAGCGCTTTATAAAGCAGGCCAAATTATAATCCAGGATAAAGCTTCGATTGCAACCATTAAATGCCTGGATCCCCAATCTAATGACTTAATTGGAGATTTTTGTGCAGCTCCAGGTATGAAAACCAGTTTAATTGCACAATTTACAAGAAATCAAGCCCAAATAGTGGCCACCGATTTTCACGCAACGAGATTGAATTCATTAAATTATCTTTCAAATAAACTAAATATAAAAAATACCCATACTATCCATGCGGATTCCACGCAGACACCTTTTCGTAAGGTTCAAGGAAAACTAAAATTTGACAAAATTCTCTTGGATGCCCCTTGTACAGGTAGTGGAACTTTCACATCAAATCCAGCACTTAAATGGAGACAGAATTCAACCTTTCTTGAACAAGTTACCAATTTACAACAAAAAATCTTATCAGATGCCTTAGAATGTTTGAAACCAAAGGGTATACTAGTTTATTCCACGTGTAGCGTATATCCAGAAGAAGGAGAAGCACAAATATCAAAAATTCAAGACAAAGTGAATTTCTTGAAATTACCATCATGGTTTTCTCCAGGTTATACCATAATAGATATTGATTCGATTTTTATTGGCCGACTTCAGCCTCATGTACACAATACAGCAGGATTTTTTATTGCTAAAATGCAAAAGAAGTAAAAAAAAAAAATAGTACTCCCATAAAAGGAGTTATGGTCGATTACAATTAACGGATTGATTGAAGTTTTTTGTATTAAGTTTCTTCAATAAGATATATATGAAAATCACTTGGCTAAATATACGTTTACCTCATAAATGTGATATATAATTGATTATTTCTCTGCATCACTAAGAATAGACTTATTAACGTATAGGAGAAGTTCTTTACTAACAAAATTATCACATAAGTGGAAATTATGAAAAAAAAAACGATTTGCTTATTAATCTGCATTATCTCAACAGTATTTCTTTCTGAATTATCATTTAGTAAAGCTCAAGATGAGACAGTTTTGACAGAAAATTATTATGAAAACTTGACAATTTATATTTTAAATTCAGGAGATGCAGTATATCACTGGGATATTACAGATGAAGGTGTTAAATTCGCTTTTCCAATAAATTTACCTGCACCCAATTCAACAACCGAAGCGATATTAGATGCGGATTTGTATTTTAGTTTATTTGAGGTCACATCAAAAGAAGCTGAAATGGGGATTTTTGCGAACCAATATGGTGGTTACATGTATGAAGATCTCTCAGGAGACCAATGGGAATATGGATACTCACATATCAAATTGGAATTTAATATTCAGTTTGATGATAACCAAAATATATCTTTAGGAAATTCATGGGTAACTAATATTGTTCATGAGATAGAAAATACATTCCATTTAGATTTTCTTCAGTATAATAATTATACTTATGGAGCCGGGGATAGATGGTGGGCTTCCGAGTATCGCGCATTTCCTGTAGATCAAGCTTCCCAATGGGAAAACATTTTAGATGAAATTCCATGCGGAGAAACTATGCTTTTGGATAAAAAAGTACTGAATAGTTCATCTAACAAGGCAACACGAATCCATGCACGTTGGGATGAATTTGATCCAACGCCAGGAGAAGGAGAAAGTGAATTAAGATGGGAATACGATATTAATTTGGAATTATTTCGTCCACAAGTTTTTTCTCTAAGAGATAATGCTAATAACCAAGTATTCTTCAATACGCTATTAAATTTCTCAAAAGTTTTCTTGATGCCAGAGTGGGTGGATGATGCTAATTTAGACATTTTCTTATATAAGGGAGCCGCAATTACAAACGTTTATCCATCCCCCACAGGTGATGGACAAGAAATGGGACATATAGAACGACAAATGGACCGTGAAGGAAATATGTTTGGAACTTTATCAGATGCAGCTTTCTTTAATTTCACCGATTCAAATATAACTCAACCAATTATTTCTTGCCAATTACTTTCAAATGCTAGTGTTATCAATCAAGGAGAAGATCTTGTGATAACCCGGATAATTCAAAATGTCGGTTATGCTTCAGCCTATAATTTAGAATACATGGATTTTGATCCATATCTCATTGACGTGGATAATTTCGATCTAATAAGCGGAAATATTAATCAAACCATTACACAACTAGATTCAGGACAAGTGGATACTCAAACTATGATAATACGCTGCAATCATAATGAAAACCAAATTGAAGAATATCAATATTACGTAGAATATGACGCGATTGCAAACCCAAGTTTAGCAGATCATTGGTCAGAACCACAATTTGGAGGAGGAAGATATCAAAAATCATCAAATGAACTCCTAATTTTTCAAAATAATGTAGAAAACTACCCTTGGATGAATGTTGACTATACCATTTCAGATTTATCGCCTGAAGTAGGAGATAACATCACAATTTCAGCGCGAATTACCAATAAAGGAGTTTCAAATGTTGAAAATTTGGATTGGCAACTAAATGCTTTTCCAGATTATGGATATTCTTGTGATCTAGGAATAAATCTAACAAGTGATTCAGGAAAAATAACTCAATTAAATGCAGGAAATACTGCAGAAATTGAAGTGAATTATACCGTTGATGCATACAATCGCTATTTTGGAGGAATTTGTGAATTTTCTTTGGATATGCAATATGATGAAATCGGTGGAACACAAAACATAGTTATGGATTCGGATAATTTTTATGCTAATGATGCAGGATCTGCACAATATACTGTTTTTCCAAAAAAAGTTCCCTTCTTCGGACCAAGGATCAATATGAATTACAACATTGATATGAAAACAAACCACACTGGAACAATTATCACGTTGGATTGCATTATCGAAAATAATGGAACCAGTCCAGCATATAATGTTGAATTTTTAACAAGCTACCGAGATGGAGATGAACTTTTCTTTGTCAAACAATTAAGTGGAATTGATGTTTATCCAGACCTGAATTTAGGGATTCTTCAACCAGGAGAATCGGTTCATTTCAATGCTCGATTTATATTGATGAAAAGAGTGGATATAGGAAATTTTTCATTAAATCCCTTTGTTATGTACACAGTTCATGAGCGTGATCCTTCATATGGAGCATGGTATTCCTTTACTACAATGAATCAAAATCAAATGGATGCTGAAAATATATCTGAAAGAAATACTCCCGCAATCATTTGGATGATTGTGGCACTTTCTGCTATTGGAATTGTGGGAATTGAATCCATAATCATTTATCGAAAAATAAAAATGATCTAGTTTTTTTTCTTTTTCTTTCTTTTGATTTACAAACCAAATGGTATCGTTGTCTACTCCACATGCAGCTTATATCCAGAAGAGAGAGAACTGCAAATGGAAAAAATCCAAGAAAAAATTAACTTTTTGAAATTACCTTCTTGGTTTTCTCCAACTTATAAAAAAATGAACCGCTCATCAATAAAAATGAGCCAACTCCAGCCACACATCTACAACACTGCAGGTTTTTTATTGCAAAATTTCAGAAGAAGTAGTTAAATAACAGTGATCTTTAAATTCACATATTTCTGAGAGTATATCAATCATCTTTTACCAATTACTCGAATAAAAAAACTAATGACAATTCACTATAAGATAGAAAAAAACTGAGCTAAAAATCATTTATTTTTTTGTACCTTTGCACGAAAAAATAAAGTAGTTTTATTATTTTTAATCCTTTTGAACTTACATTTTTCTTCTCCACAACATTACTAATATAAATGAAAGTACTAAAAGCGACACTCCAACGATGTAGCCTACCATTGTACTACCTAATGGGCTAGATATCGGATCAGAATTTGAAGAAATATCATCATTAATCACTAGGATCTCCATCTGAAAAGATGCTTCATCCCCATCACTATCAACCACTGTTAAAGAAACATTGTAATCCCCAATTTTTGTATAGGTATGATATGGATGTTGTTCTGAAGAAAAAAAGTTATCTCCAAAATCCCACAAATATTGAAAAGGTAGATAGCCAAAACGAGATGTATCGATAAAACTTACTTTTTCATTAATAACCACAATAGTTTTTGACATCACAAAGGAAGGGATGATGAAGGAAATAAATAGGTTGCTAAATAAAGTATTATTAAACCCTCGAACTGGAATTCCCTCAATTCGATTTTTATGAAGTGTATTATTATAGATTTGACTGTGATTTACAAAAAAACCAAGTTTGATTCCAGAAAAATAATTATACTTGGCGGTGTTGTTTGATAAAACGCAAAATTCAGATGTATAAACACCAATCCCTTCCCCGATGTTATTTGAAACAATATTCTGAAAAATATTAACATATATTGAATCAAATATTAACAAACCATCCCCATTATTTTCAACAACTCCATTATTTTCAATTGAGCAATTACTTAGATTGGAAAAAATGAAACCAAAACCTGAAATACGAGAAATGTTATTATTTCTAACAATACTGTTTGATACATAAGTTAGACTAATTCCATGAGAAGGATTATTTTGAATTTTGTTACCCTCCAAACTTACACAAGAAGCAAGAACAATTGTTATGCCACCAAAACCACAATTCTGAACAACATTATTTTCAATAAAGCAATTAAATGAAGAATTATAACAAAAAATTCCATCTTCCATACAATTTGATATATTATTCTGAGAAATATAGCAATTTGAAGTATTATTAATAACAACACCCATTTTTGCAGTCATAATTGTGCAATTATATATTTTCCCATTTGCGTTTGAATTATGAATGGATATCCCATCGGACTCACTCGCTACAATGGAAAGATTTGCGATTATATATGGATTTTCAACAGTCCCATTTCCAGTCACAGCATCACACCATGATTTCCAGTCACTCCCATTTATAAAAATGGGATCATGAAACGAATTGCTTGAATATAACATAGATTCACTCAATTTCTCATTATTATCTAAAAATTCATCTTGAAATTCTTCCCCGAGAGAATTGTTTGAATAATCAAAGGAGACTGAAATCAAATTAATAGTTAATAAAAAAAGTATTATAACACTCAGTTTTGGCTTTAGGATACAATATATGATTTTAGGTCGCATTGAGATCAGTGCAATACGGATTTATTTTTATAAAATAATATTGATAATGACTATTTTTTTTCTTCTGTTGCAATCCTTTTATGAGATATTAACGTACATTTTAACGTAGGATTTAAACAAAATCTACAGAAATATTCGTCTTTTTTCTTAAGAAAACCTACAAATCAGTCATCCTTTTAATTGAAAGTTATTCCAAAAAAAAATAGCATTTATTCCAAGAGTCAACCTATTTATTCTTTATCTCGGTAAGTGACCTAAATCTTGATAGCGATCAACCATATTGATATGTCCTATAAAGAGAGAAAATCTCCCTAAGCTGCCCACTATCGGATTATTAATTTCATTGGAGAATGTCGATATGGATTTTCAGCGATTCAAACTAGTGTATTTACTTTTAGCACCATGTGTGCTTCTAAGTATGGTTTCTCCATTTATCCAAAATAATTCAGCGGAATCGATAAATACTTCTTCTTATATACCACAACCATCTTCTCCAATAGCATCAAATATACCTACAGCATGGTGGAATTACTCATTCAATTATCGACAAGCACTAAATTTAGATAATCCCAATTCCTTTCAAATTCCAAACAAATCATTGATTCAAATCGAGTTGAATACTAAACAATTAATTGCAGATAGAAAAATGAATTTCAAGGGATTAGATCTACGTATCATTTGGTTTGATGCCGAGAATTCATATTACCATAATTTGGAGTATAAAAATCAGACAGCATTTAATACAACGAAGACTGTTATTGCTTTTCAAATTGAAACCACAATTGAAGAAGAAAATCCCGTTCAAAATCATTATCTTTATTATGGAAATCCACATGCTATGACATTTCCCCAATTATTGGAGATGGATTCAGAGGTTTATGATGATTTTAGTCAACCAGATGGAGTGGTTGAGGACTGGACCGGCATAGAAGAAAACTGGTATGTGCTAGAACAACAATATCATGAAAATCCCGCAAACTTAGACACATATCAAAATGAACGAATATCCTATTATCAAGATTATTCTTCGCAAAATGGACAAATTCAGTTGGATATTCTTAGTAGGGGGGATGATTTTGAGGTTGGAATCATTTTTCGAGGAATAAATAAAAATAAATTTTTGATAGCAGGCTTAGGTTTGTGGAATTTTCACACTGCCATAGGTAAAGGAACTTCCAGTGGAATTGAATTTGTTTCATCAAATGGAAAACCGGAATCGGAATTATTATCAAATGTCTGGTATAATCTCGCAATCAAGTACCAAGAAGAACGTATAGAAATATTTCTCGATTCAATTCTTCAACTCAATATCACCAATACATACATTTTAGAATCCGGAATCATTGGAATATTTTGTAACGGTGAATCTGAATCCGTTTTTGACAATTTCGCCATTCCAAGTAACAATTCCTATATATTATCATATGAATTTGGTGATGAGGAAACACATCCACCCATAAATTATGGAATCCAAATCTCTAATTTAGACCAGGAGATTGAAAATCTGCAAAATATTACCATTATTCCAGCGGAACTATCAACAGTCCTCCAATTGAAGATTCAATTTGAAAACCAAAACTATTCCCTTGAATCTACGGAACAAGAATGGTTATGGCAATGGTTTGATGTTATCCCAATTAAAATAGGCACTTCAGATTTTACTATTTTTGTCCAATATATCGATTTTTCATGGAGAAGTTATAATAACCAACTGAAACTAGTTGATTCTACTCCCCCACCTTCACCAGAATTATCAATGAACATTGTAGGCCAACCAGGTAATATCATTGAATTCGACTGGGAAGATGGTTATGATCTTGGAGGAATACATCATTACCTTCTAATTATCTCCACAGATAGAAATTTGGCAAATACAGAGAGCCTATTATTCAATATTACCATCCTCAATCTGGATGGAAACAAT
Organism: Candidatus Lokiarchaeum ossiferum; assembly: GCA_025839675.1. GTDB lineage: Archaea > Asgardarchaeota > Lokiarchaeia > Sigyniarchaeales > Promethearchaeaceae > Lokiarchaeum > Lokiarchaeum ossiferum. The sequence continues at coordinate 5,520,356 of CP104013.1, read as the reverse complement.
AGTCATTATTCCATTACTGGTCTAATTGAAGGGCAATTTTACTTCTGGTTATATCAAGTTGATGAAGGAGGAAATATGAGTCCTCCAACAATGGGAAGTTTCGTAATTGAAGATGGCTTCGTTTCATCAATTACAGATTCTCACTCGACTATGACAACCTCAACAGAAACTCAATTAAACACAACAATATCAGATAATTCTCCCGATTCAGGAGCATTAATTGAAAATCGATCGCAATTCAATTATTTATGGGGATCCCTTATAGGAATTGTAGGTTCGACTGTTTTAATTCAACGTAAGAAAATTCTTTCTCAGGTGAGAAAACACCAATCCGCTGATATTAACAAAAAACTGGATTCTGGAAAGACATATCTTTTCTTAAAAAATGATATTTCAAAACCTATGCACATTTTCTCCCAAATTTCTAATGAATTCTTCAATAAAGTAATCATTAGTCGAAAAGCCCCCAATCATCTCAAATCGAAATTTGGAATATCTTGTGGGCGAATTTTATGGATGAATACAAGTATTATAGATGAAACTCAACTATTCCTTCCTCCCAAACCAGAGCTTATTTTTTACATGACTAAAAAAGTCCTTCAGATAAGAGCTACCACATTCAAAGATCAACAATTGTCCGTTCACCCGAATGATAAGATCAATCTCGTCCTATTTGAAGGTCTTGAGTACTTGATGAACTACCATCCGTTTTCCATGGTATGCAAACTCTTGGAATCGCTAAGTGACCAAGCCACAATAAATAATGGAATTCTCATGATAATTATTGATCCACATATTATCAATCCTAAAGAATTGGGAATTCTAACTAAAATTGCTGAAGTATGGAAATAATTGAATAAGATTTTTAAAGTTAAGTTTTAAAATTTTCTTGTTAAGTAAATGCGTTTTTTTCATCCCAATGTATTTCTTTACATATAAGCATCAAATATTGCACGATACTATAAAAGGGATAAAAACCTAATATTTTATAATGCCAAAATCGTTAATTGGAATTTGTCCAAAATGCAGTTTACCAACAGAACTGTGCGTATGCGAATCGCTTGCGCAAGAAGAGCAGAAAATCACAATCTATGTGGATAAAAGAAAATGGGGTAAGGCCATGAGCGTTATTAACTTCGCTAATTTCGGTGGTGCGAATCTCAAAAAAATAGCTAAAAAAGCCAAAGGTTATTGTGCATCGGGTGGAACCGTAAAAGGGCACACCATTGAAGTCCAAGGTGACCATCGGCAAAAATTGCTAAAATTCCTTCTTAATATCGGTTATTCAGAAGAAAACATCGAGATCATCTAAATCCTCATTATAGATTTTCAGTTTTTCAAAAGGAACTCTTTTTTTCTCATCTTATTTGAATGGACATCCATCGAGTTCAAAGAAAAATTAGAGATAAAATGAAAAAATTTCATGAAATGTTAACTATTCTTCATGAGATAAATATTGTGCATATTCCTTCTTCCGATCTGTAAAAAGTAAAACACCCATAAAAAGGAAAGTACCGCTTAAAAGAACCCCAATTACAAACAAAAATTCTTTTAAATTGAAAACTATTGGTAAATTGAGATTGGAAACACCATTAAATGACTCTAACCTTAAGTAACTTACAGTCCACATTCCACCTGCAGAAAAACCGACAAGTAAACCTATAAAGAGCGTGGAAAAAATAACAAATATCAGCTGTGCAATAACAAGCATTGATAGGTTCTTTTTTCCGAATCCTTGAACCAGCAATAAACCATGATAACCTCGATTTTCTTTACGATATTGCAGTATCAAAATTACAATACTAATTACTAGAAAAATAAGTAATATTGCCGATTCGATATAGAGAAGATATATTTCTTTTGTATCACCTTTAGGAGAAAAGATACGTGTAGTTCCATCATCAACTTCAGTAGCAACATTTAAATAAAGAGGATCAGAATAGCGGAATGCAACTTCTTCCATGGGACAAACATCTTGGAATATGATTTCCCTATAACTATCCGTATTCGTAGAATTTAGGGTTCCAATAAAATTCAATGAATCGTAAGTTAATTCTTCCCCAATGGACACAAAATTGGAAAAATCAGCCAAAATTTGATAATCATAAGAATAACCCCTTAATAGACCAGGGATAGTTTCTATGGAATCAATAATTTTTAGCGAGATCAATTCTTGCGAAGCAAAATTTTCGCTAAATGGAAACAACTCTGGGTTTATTGTGAAAATAGCACCAACTTCATATTGATAATAATTTAAAAATCTATCAGTAACTAATACTCCAATGTATTCCGAATTTTGATCATTATACAGAAGAGTTTTCTGTAATTTGGAATATAAATTTGGAATAATTGACTGAACTTGCCGAGATTGAGCGACATGACAATACTTGGAAAAATTAGTCAAAACAATAGTATCAAATCCATAATTAGCGGAGCTAATATCACTTAAAGATATCAGAGAATTGGTAGCCACATCCATGTAATCATCAGAATAATAGGATTGATTCGAAATTATTTTTTCAATGGTGATCAAATCATCAAAAAGGATTGTTTGATTTCCTTCTTCCATATAGTTCCGGGTGTTAGTAGCTTGAATATTAAAATCCCCTCCAATTATGACATTTTGTAGTGTGGGTTTTGAGATCATTGAAGAATTCAATGCTAAATTACAAAATATAAAAGATCCAGAAATCACAGCTAAAATTAGAGATATTTTTTTAAGATTTTTAAATCGCAGTGTTTCAAGTGCATTTAGCACCCCTTTTTCACCTAGGAACAACCCGGTGAATTTTTCACAAATATTCGCATAAAAGAGAGGTTTTTCAAATAAAAGCCATCGAACTATGCCATAAATTATAACAAATGGACTGAAAAAAGCGGGAAATACAAAATACTTATTATATTCATTCATTTTTTGAGCCGCATATGCAATCCGATCAATTTCAGAATAATATCCCAGCTGAATAAAAAGAATTAATAATATTGGAACCCAACCAATTAAAAATACAACTAATCCAAATTTTTTGATTCCTTTAGAATATTCATAATCAACAGATTTATATTTATTTTCTTCAATTTTCGGGGAATCGTTAGACTTTTCTTGGAGTTTTTTCTCAGCCTTGTTTTGCTTCTTCTTCTTTTTTTTGTTTTGAGAAATTAACAAGTTTTCACTTAATAGAGAATTCAATTCAAATTGTTCCAAGGAATCAGCGATTTCATACCGTTTCATTTGATTGAAATGATAAATTAGTTTTGCATAAATCACCGCGCAGAGTAGAATTCCTATAGCTATGATTCCAAGAACCAAACCAACAGTTAAAGAAAACTTCAAATATGCTTCTGGGGCGAATAAACGAACATTTTCATAATATCCAGTATCATTTCCAAAACTTGTAAATGTACTTGATCCGATGAGTGGATTCAAAGTATTTTGAACCGGTCTGTAAATTATCCAGCTAAATACAACACTTAAAATCCCGACAATTGTACCCATACAGATGATTTCCCAGATTAATTGATTATTGATCATTTTTCGGGGATATCCTTTTATTAAAGCATGGTTGTAAGAAATTAAGCGGGAGGAAAAGGAAGCCTTAACTAGGATCTGCCCTATTAGCACCGCACAAATCAACAACGGAATATTCATTATCTGATAAACATATAAATTGCGTGCATTTTCTAATGAATCATAAAATAGCTCATACATACTTGTCGTAAAGATTTTTGTATCATGTTCAAACAAATTATACAATTGAAACCATTTATCATGAAAAACTTTTTCTTCTCGGGAAATGCTATTAATATTGATTGTACTCCGGTCATAATGGTAGCCCATTGCACTCACACACACCCAAGATTGCGTAGAATTAATAGGTAAATTGTTATATGATGAATTAAGTTGGGTTATTACTGGATTGTTATAATTGAAATCAAAATCGATCAGACCCATAATGATGGCATTTTTCCATTCTTGGAGAGTAGCATGTTGAAATGAGTCAACAGAACTATAATCTTGAGAATATGTCAACTTTGCAGGGGAGTAGTCAAAAAATTTTACCAAGGTTTGTTTAGGTATAAAAATACCAACAATTTTTCCATTGGTTTGATTTATATTCAATGTATCTACAATTATCGAAGCATTTTGTTTATCTAGAAAAGCAAATGGCAAGTAATCTTCCGTACTTTCATGAAACCCAAGTTTTACGGCTGAAACAATGTCAATAATATATTCTGATGTATTTTGCGGTCTTCTTCCATCATAAAGTTCAAAATATCGATCAAAATGATCTGAATTATAAAAATTGATATCTGAGAACATTAATGCTAAATCATCCGATCTGTCTAAATTTCCGCTTTTGTTGATGGCTAATTGTAAATTATCATTGGTTAAATAATAAAGCGGATTGCTGGATTCAATCGAAAAACTAGATTTAATCTGTTGATCGATTTGAATAAAATTACTTCCAAAAATATCATGATTGAAAGCAATATGGGAGGCATCCTCAGTAGAGTTGTAAATTCCTATTTCAAAATAGCTAGATTCAAAATTTTCAATTTGGTAATTTCTTGCATTGTATACATAAATATTCATAACACTTATCATTGCCAATATTGAAGCTAAACCAATAATAAGTAGAGGAGAACGTCGAATGGCTTGAAGCGCTTGAGATAAAGTGTATTTAAACTTGATTGACATAGTGATCAGATTTTTTTTTTACTTCATTCCTAAAAAATGATTTCTATTTATTTGGGTCATGGAGATCCCGTTTAAGATCAAAAATCCCTCCAAATTGATAGGATATTTCGTTACACTCACGACAAGCTATCGAAATTCGACTTACAATTTGCTGATTTTGATAATACATAGCACCTCCGTCCTTATCATAATTTTTTAAGATATTTTTCGAATGACAGAGGGGACAATCCTTAATATCTTTAAATAAAGGATAATTTTTCGCTCCATTTATTATTAAATTAGCTTCTTCTTGTTTTTTAGTAATGGAAGCAATAGTTGTTTCATTTTCCCCTTCAAAATTATCTTGAAGGGGCTTTTGATCTAAACGCCCATATTCCTTTACAATCTCGCCATCCTTCAAGATCATTGTTCGATCTGCAATTTTGCGGAAAGCACTATCATGAGTTACAATTACCATTGATTTTTCAGGATTATCGATCAATACTTTCTTAAAATAACTCATTATTTTTTCGGCTGAAATCGAATCTACATTACCTGTTGGTTCATCGGCTAAAATTAATTCAGGATCATTAGCAAAGGCCTGAGCAATGGCAATTCTTTGCTTTTCCCCACCTGAAAGGGCATAAGGACGATGGTTGGCACGATCAAGCATTTCAACTTCATCTAATAGTAAATTGACCCTCTCTTTCCGCGTTTTTTTATTCACTTTAGAAACAATCATTGGCATTTCAACATTTCCTGCTGCAGAAAGAGTAGGAATTAGGTTGAAGAATTGGAAAATAATTCCGATATGATTTTGTAGGAGATCTTGTATACCTTGATCTTTTAATCGATGGACTTCCAAATCATTTACTATGATTGTGCCAGATGATGGGCGAGTTATTCCAGCCAAGACATGTAAGAGGGTTGTTTTTCCAGATCCACTCGGGCCCATAATAACTATCAGTTCTCCGGGATAAATTTTCAAGTTAATGTTTTTTAAAGCCATTATTTCATTTGATCCACTCTTGAATATCTTGTAGACCTCGTCCAGTTGGGCAATGGGTGATTTTGGGGTATTTTCTAGACTATTTATTGCTGTATCTTCCATGATTGTCATCATTTTTTATTTTGATTTTTTTTAGAATTCATGTTAGTTTTGTTGTTTTGTATGTTCAAAAAAGGATTCTGTTTTATGGGATTTGATAAAAACTGAATAAAGAATTATGGTTCCTAAGAAAATAATGAAAACATTGATCCCTAATAAGGGCCAGTTGAGCAAAACAGGATATTTTCCAATTGCCCATTCATATCTATAGGTATCTTGTGCTACGATCTGCCCGGGTAACACCTTTAAAGCAAGTATTATTGGAAGAGTAGTAGTAATAAGAGTAATTATCGTTGCCAAAAAGAACATAAGGAGTAATTGTCCTAAACCAAATAAGTATACTTGTTTTCTACTTACCCCTCGAGTTAGTAAATGCCCATAAAACACAAAATTGTTACGTGTGCTATGTATAAACATTATACCCTGACTGATAGTTAAACTAAATGCGAGTAATAATAACGAATAAAGAGAATATCCTAATTTTGTTTTAAATAGAGCAAAAGAGGTGCTGTATTGCATATATTGATAATCCACTTCATTAATATCATACTGCTTCGTTTCCGTTTCAAGGAATTCAGTTAATTTATCATTGTTTAAAATGGAATCGTCGCTTTTATCCATTTTATTTCCCAAAAAAACATATTCTTGGGCTAAAAGGGTGCAATTAAATGGTAAAACGTGAGTAATGTCAATAAATAGATCCCATCCATAATCATACCCTGATTCGTAATTACTAACAGGTGAAAATGAATCCGTTCGTGCTAATAATTTACACTCTAACTCGATCGATTCGATTTTCATTAAATTTGAATTGAAATAGGTCATATTTACAACGAAGGGAGGAAAATCTTCCAGATCCTTATAGAAGTCATAAGCGCTTCCACAAACAATCCCGACATCCGAACTATTAGGATCTTTATTGTATTCAACAACATCTTCAATTGATTGATCCAAAACTGTGCTTGGAAAGTGATTATTCTGATGGGAATTAAATTTGAGAAATTGTGAGAAGTTAAAATAGTGAATCCTTCTTTGTACCAATGTTTCGCTTCCTGATTTTGCATAAATTTCAGCTCTTTGAGTAACTACTGAAAGAGGTTGTTCTAATGAAATATTCTCTTCATCGAAAATATTTTGGATTTGAGAATCAAAAGCAGTATGACTGATTTGACTCCCCAAATTGGTCTCATCAAATTGAATTTCGATAGTGATATCGGCGCCAATCAAACTATTAGCAATCACTTTGGGATAACTTGCACTTGAAGTAGAATATGGATTTAAAATGAAAGTTGATGAAAGAAAAACCACCAGCATAATAATAATATACCGAAATTCCTTCCTCCGTATCATTTCCAAGCCCATCAAATAATTCAACTCCCGATTTAAGGGTTTAGATAGAAAGCAACATAATTTAGCATATCTTCGAGGTGATTCGACAATCAAAAACCGATAGATCCCAAAAAGCACAATCAGAATAGGTAAAATCAATGCAAAAACCATTGTCACTCCAGCGCTACGGAAAATATCATTGACAAAATTAGATAAATCGTTCGAAAGATCATGATTGGCAGAATACAAGGCTAAACCGTAAACAAATAAAGGAACAAGTATAAAGGGAAAGAGAAAGTAGGAGATTTTTCGATTTGATTTCTCTGTTTCTTCAACACTATCTTCATATTGACTCTCTTTATGTTTTTTTGAATTTTTTTTTGGTTTTTTCTCAGCATAAGTAGTATTCTCATTATAAATTCCCAGAAGATATTCTTGATTTTGATTTTCATAAATATCTTGTATTTCGGTTTTTTTAAGTGTTTTAAAAAGATGCTTATAGGATATGCTAATAGTAATAAACGCAAATAAGAAGGTAAAAGCACTCCAAAAAGGACTTATGGTGATCTGAATTTGATTTACAGATAAAGTTGGAAAAAACAACGATATTAGTGTAGATCTTATAGGGAAAAATAGAATAAAACTCAATAAAATGCTGATCAGTACACAGATCACACTCATTGAAATGATTTCTAGAATCATTTGAGATCTAATTTGCTTTTTAGTCATTCCTTTAATAGACAATTGTAAAAAACTATCCAAGCGTGACTTCTTCCAATTTTGCATACTGGAAAAAGCAATAAAGATAGTAAAAATCATTAATGGGAGATTAATAGCAAAAGAATATAATCGCATAGTGGCTACATAAGAACGAAGGTTATTAATTGAATATCTATAAGTTCTCAAATAAGTTTCTGTTTTGAAGCTCGTTTGCAAGACTTGATGAATTTGATTTAATTGATTTTCATACGAAGTGATATCATTATAATTTATCTCATCCAAACTTCGTGCTAATGTAATTCCAGAATGAAAAATATTGCTATCACCCAATATATTGTAAGTTTGATGCATAACTGCATTAAAAAGAGAATTATTTTGGAAAATGGTATCGTAGAAATGGTAAGCAGGATGGTTCGCAATGCTTGATTGGGAAAAATTAGAATAGAAAAAGAGAGGTGTATCATCATAATTATTTGATCCTAAATCATCTCCCATAATTTTTTCATAGGTTAAATCCATTTGATAGGTCTCCCCAAGGATATCTATCAATCTGGAAGAAAAAACATAAAATCCAACAATTTTAACGGAATTTAGATGAATTCTTTGAATGATATCTGGATTGGGAAATGCAATTTGAATAGAACCATTTTCTTGAAGACGAAATTCCGTAACAGATGAATCCCCAACAAAATAAGTCATATCAAAGTCATCACCAATTTGATAATTCCACAGCAAATTATAGGTATAAGGGACTAATACTTCAGTTTCTGTTTTGGGATAAGAGCCTTCCATTAATATGAAATTTTTGGCAAATCTCTCCGTCCGATAATAATTTTCGGGATAGACAAAAAAATTAATTCTTGATGTCAAACTTCCAAAGTCAAAACTCCCTTTTGAAATCGGATAGTTTTCCCGTAAACCAAAACTACCCCAACCTGCATGAATCATAAAAAATTTATAAGAATCAATGTCACTAAATAATTTTGAATTCTTTTCCGAAGTTTGCGAAATTGACAAAACCCGATTTTCATAATCTTGAAGTTCAGCAGCGATATTTTCGGGAATAATAGTAGTAGATTCAGGGGACCCTATAATGAACTCAGATGAATTTTCCATATGAGCCGTAAAATCTTCAGAAATACCGCTTTCAATGACGAGATTTGTTGCTAAAATCATGGACAGCGTCACACTTACAGAAATAATAATAAGATAAGATTTTTTTATCCATTGAAGTGATAAGCGCACGTAGAAAGGAAACAAAAATTTCATGGTTTTCATTTTCTCTTATTGATAAATAGACCAAACTCCCACAATTTATAAAGCTTTGCTCCTTACTTCACTTATTGCTTTGATTTCCATCAAATAGACATTGGATTATGCACATCTGGTGGATGATAAAAGGATAATTCATTGAAATTCAAGTAGATCAATTTTGAAAAATGCTAAAAATCATCTTCAATGATGGGTATTTGGTAGAAAACATCGAAATTATTTGATTCCTTTTCCAAGATTTTCAGTTCATCAAAAGGAACTCTTTTTTTCTCATCTTATATGAATTAGCGAAACACTCATATATTCCTGCGAGATATCCTATTTAGTGATTACGAGAAACTTTTGAGTGAAATATTAAAATGACAGAAGAAGCGGATCCCATTTTAACAGAAATAAATCATATCGTTGATTTAGAAGAAGATGAACAAGTTTTTAAGACAATTCAAAGAACTAACCACTCCTATTTTATTCCAAAAATCGCACATAATAGCATTTTATGGATCATTATTTTGGTTATCCAAATAGTTTTAGGGTTGACATTCCCCACAATAAAGAGCGTAATGGGTACTATTGTCCTAATATTTTTCTATGTATGGTTAGGGATATTTCTGATTTCAATGTTAGTGGGTAAATGGTTTGTGCAAGGGCACATGTATGTCATCACCAATAAACGCATAATAATGCAAAGAAAGTTTTTGGGCATCTTATTTAGGGAAATCGAATATAAACGAATCACTGATCTAGTGTTACGTCAGTCGCTCTGGGGGCGTATCTTTAATTTTGGCGTATTATTACCTGTAACAGCGGGAGTAGAAATGGGGGCAACCAAGTTTGGAATGTTTTCCATCGAAGGAATTATGGATGTCTTTAAAGTGAGAAATATAGTTTTAGATCAAATTCGTATAAACCAAGATCAAATGCGCCAGAAATACTATGACCGAAGGGCCAAAAATACAGTAGAAAATTTAAAAGATCCAGATCATCAAGAAAATATTAAAGAATAAGAGATTTGGAGAGAGAATGTTATATGGAGCAGACAGAAGAGCAATTTTTCTCATCGTTAGGTCAAGAATTTATGGATTTACGGAATCCAAAGGCTGAAGAGCGATTCTTTAATAATAATGCCTTCAAATCGGAATTTCGATTTGAACCTGGTGAACAACTATTATATTTAAGCTATCAAAATATTAAGTATTCTATTTTTCAAGTGTCTTTACCCTTCATCATTATTGCAGCAATTTCAATAGGAATTCCATTTGCTTTATCCGTTTTCGATGGGTTGGTAGCAATTATATCAATTATTTTATTTGGGGTAGTAGCGATAGTGATGATAATCTTTAAAGTAATTGGTGCCACATCGTTTAGATATTTAATTACTAATAAGCGTATTGTTGTCGGGTATACTTTTCTTCAACGTTGGGCGAGATCTGTGGATTATACCAATATTGTTGATATTATTCTTCGAAAAGGATTTGTTGGAAGATGGTTTGACATCGGAAATTTATTTATAATCACAGGCTCCAATGAGGGAATGATGGGAGGCGTTCAAGGTGGAAATATCAAAAATGTTATTCAAATGCGAGGATTTTTAAATATCCACCAACCTTTTCGGGTGAAAAAACTCATAAAAAGAATCATGGACTTTTATGCAAATCCAGAAATGGAAATACCGAAATTGTATATCCCAGAGCTGGAAAGAACAACAATTCAACATCCCCAAGAACTTCAATTATATCCAGATGAAGTAGTTTATAAGTCCTATAAAATGAAGCGGGCGAGTTCCTTTTTCAAGATGTTAGTTCCACTGGCGGCAGGGGGACTATATATTTTTCAAGCTGTCCCAGAATTACTTGGTTTGGTCTCAGTAGATAATCTTCTCTTAGCAGTAGGGATTTTAATAGGAACTTTGATTATCATCATGTATGTTGTGAGTAAATATCATTCAAAGGGCTTTGATTACTATGTAACCGACCGGAGAATAATTATGTTTAAAAAATTTATCACAATCCGCCAGCGGGATGCAATTATGGGTAAAATAAGTGAAATATCCATATTTCAGATGGCTGTAGGACGGGTAGCAAACTTTGGACAAGTGAAAATAGGCACAAAAGGATTTGAAAACGTGTCTAAATTGGGTAATTTGCTTTGTATCCAAGGAATTGAGAATGCCTCACAAGAAAAGGATGATATACGAAATATCGTTCTCCATTATCAACGAGGCAAACTGTATTCACCACTCATGGAAATCGATGATCCCGAAAACTTTAGTGCTTAGCGATTTATCAAATCGACAATTATTTGACTTTTTTCTATTTTACTATACACGAATCATTTTTTCTTGAATGAAACTTCCCATTTATTGTATCGATTAATCATTTTGAATGAAATTATTAGAATTCATCACAATTTATGTTGAAATTAGAATTCACTGAAATTTTTTTAACAATGAGTCATTTGAAATCAGAGAGATGGGAATATGACTTTAAAAAAAAAAGGGAAAATTAGAGCATTTATCATCTCATTACTTATTATTGGCACAGTAATCCCGGTGTATATTTATATGACAAATGAAAAAGATGATCTTCCTTCGTCTCTGAGCACAGATGCATTTATCACATTTTCAAATCATGAATCACTACAAAATTGGACTATGACTGGGGAGAAAAGAGGAATATCCCATTATCCCTATTCCTTAAACAAGAGAGTTTCAGATCTTCAATCTTGGTACACAAATTACGTAAATGCTTATTTTAAACCGTGGTCCATTTCAGGGATGGAGGGAGCCTATTATGTTGATCAAACAGGAAGTATTTTTCCGGGGGATTTGGATCCAGATAATTACTGTTCTACTTCCGAAGGAATTTCCTATGGAATGTTAATTTCAGTTTACATGGCGGGAACTATAGTAAACAACATTTCTGCTCGCCAATATTTTGATGGATTATTTAAAACATACCTTGCATGTAAATCCGAGAATAGTCCTGCAAATAGTGGGCTAATGGCATGGCTAGTACCTACACCCGCGCAATATGGGAAAGTATCAATTCAAGGAAGTGCCACAGATGGAGACCTTGATATCTGTTATGCTTTGTTGCTTGCCCATCTCAATTGGGAGCAAAAGGATAATACAACGAGATATTTTGATGCAGCGATGAATTTATTGATACGTGGATTACCACGTAATATTATTCACGATGCCCCAAATAGACGATATGTATTGACAATTGGGGACTGGATTAAATCCCAGTTATTAAGTAACAGTCATTTGAAATATAGTACCCGATTTTCAGATTATGGATTAGATCGTTTATTGTTTTTCCACAAAATATTATTGAAGCTGGAATTTATTGATGAAGCATCATTGTATCTAAAACTCTTTCAAGATTCCATTTCCAATTTGGAAGATGTACGTTCATCAGGTATACATTCCGCAATGGTCCCTGATTTTGGGTGGATAGACCATTTGAATAATGGAACATCTATTATTCCTGCACCTAATGGTCCAGCTTTTAATGGTGAAGGATTGTATAAAGCCTATGAATCAGTAGGATATTTCCTGGAAGGAGGGGAAGAATGGAACCATGATGGGGATTTAGCTCAAAATGCAGTTCGATGTCCTTGGAGAATCGGGAATATCTTAGATATGGATTTTTCATCAAAAGTAAATGGTTCTGAAGTGGATCGCTATATTCGAGACTACCATTCTTGGTTCGAAAACCAAAGCAACCTAAAAGGTTTTTATGATATCGAAACCGGAATACCCCCACTTGAGGAAAATTGGGATGATTTTTCACATCTTGTTATGGCATTGACCACCCATATCTACTTTGGAAATGAAATTCAACTTACTAACGGATGGGACACAATAATGGCCAATCAAGGTAATATTGGGGGATCAGGAAAATATTTTGAAGATAATCTTTCTTTATTAGCTCTTCTGCGGATTTCCGGAATTGCATCCTGGAATCTTGATTCCATGGTCGCTTCTCTGAATATTATTGATTGAATATTATCTCCAAGCTAAAAATCGCGCCTTCTATTTTTTCTTTCTCGTATTTCAATCAGAAATTGGCTAAGATCTATAATTTTTTTGGCTTAATAATATCCTTTCCAATATGGAAGAGTTACTAATGAGTATTTTCTCAATATGCTGGACACCTAGAAGTTTAAATATTACTAAAAAAACATATTCCCTATGGCAAGACTCAATACACCAAAATCCACACCTGGGATTATTTTGGTTTTCCTTCTAGGATTTAGTGGTATAATTTTGATAATTTTTTTTAATCAACCGATATGGTCGGGAGTATTACTTTCTGGAGTATTATGGACCTCAGCAATTGTAGGTCTGGTGCAGAAAATTCAAAATGATAAAAGCAAAGATGTAGATCCAAAAAGCAAGATAAAAATTGATAGTATTTGAATGAAAATATTGCATATCCATCAATACCACATATTGAATACCAAAAATCACTTCAAAATATTTCTTTTTTTTCTCTTAGGATTTAGGAAATGTTCTTTTATTTTTACCGCTATTTACCGGAGGATAATAAAGGAGTTTGAAAAATTTTCCACGGAAAATCATTTAAATTGACTTAAATAAGATAAATTCAATCTGTCATACATACCGTGACTCGTATTGAATTTAGTACTCATGGCAAAATTTATAGTTAATTCGTAAATTGCAGTAAATATATTAATAAAAACCTTTCAAGGGGAGAAAAAATGAAAAATGAAATTATTAAAAAGTACCTTGTACTTTTTTTGCTGGGATTTGTTGCAAAATCCATTTACTTATTACCATACATACGGCAACAATATTATGACGCACTAATTGATGCCACAGGAACAACGAATGCACAATTAGGTTTGCTCATGGGGATCTATGGGCTGATAAATATGATTTTATATTTACCTAGCGGATGGGCCGCAGATAAGTTTTCTGCACGAAAATTGATTACTTTTTCGCTAATTATCACAGGAATAACCGGTTTTTACTATGCAACATTCCCATCATTTGCCATGATCATGGCTCTTCACGCATTATGGGCAGTCACGACGGTCTTTACATTTTGGTCAGCAGTGATTAAAATTGTTCATGCACTTGGACCGAGTGGTGAACAAGGAAAATTATTTGGTCTGTGGCAGGTAGGTAAAGCATTAGGAGCAACAATACTTGGTTTTATTTCCATTCCCATTTTCAGTGGTTTCGGGGAAGGAGTTGTCGGACTTCAAGCAACCATTATTTTTTATTCCAGCGTAAATATTATCTTCGGCGTAATCTGCTGGTTCGTTCTAAAAGATGAAAATTTGATTGAAATTGGATCAAAATCTACTTTTGAGTCAGCGGAAGATGAAAAAATCTTAGAAGAAAATAAATTTACTATTGCAGATATGAAGAAAATATTAAAGATGCCTCGTATGTGGATCGCTGGTATTATGGTTCTTTGTTTATATTCTATAGGAATTGGATCGGGAATGATGGTACCGTTCCTAACGGAAATCATGGAACTGTCAGAAACTAATGCAGCGTTAGTTGGAACATTTAGCATATCCATTTTATTTCTATTAGGAGGCTTAGTGGCAACATTCTTCTCAGATAAATTTTCGTCAAAAACCAAATATGCATTATTTGGATTAATAGGTTTAATTCTCACGTGTGGAATTTATTTACTTATTCCAGGTGATCCAGCGTACTTAGTGATTTTCTTAATTAATATACTAGTTGCGGGGCTCATTTATTACTGCGCTTATTCTTCCGTGTTCGCCCTTATTGATGAATTTAACATTTCCAAAAAATTATCGGGAACTGCAGCAGGACTATTATCGTTCCTTTGCTATTTTCCAGAAATTTATGGATATTCCACTGTCGGAGCTCTTGTTGATAACTATCCGGGTCTCTTAGGATATCGATTAGTCTTTGGTTTTATGATTGTCAATGCCATAATTGGAACCATTGCAGCACTTGTGTTAATAAAAATGAATAAGAAAGCAAAAACACACACATCACCCACTGTAGAAATTCCAAAAAGGATGTAGAATCACTATAAATTACTTTTTTTCTATTTTAGTTAGATTAATAAGAATTCAATGTTAAGTTTAGCCTATATAAGTACAAGTCAACGTTATTTTTCTGATTTTAAGAAAACTTCGACAATATCACCTTCCATAAGTTCATGTTCAATACCCACTCGTTGGTTATCGAATTCGACAGATTTTCCCCAAACTATGGCATAATCAAAATTGTTGAAGAAGTCTTTATGAATTTTTCGGGCAACTTTCCCGACAGTTGCACCTTTCTGGAACACCATCGGACTGTCTAAATCGGGTTTGTGGTGATGCCGTTTTGTATAAATTCTCATGATTTCCATGAGGTCATATAAATCCTTTTTCAAGTCTTCCAGTGATTTTTCATTTTTAATGGTGATTGGGAGAATATCATATGCACTAAAGGATTTCAAGAGTTCATAATAATCTTTGGAGTATGCTAAATCCCCTTTCGTAGCAATAATCTTAATAGGAACAACGGGTTCACCATCCATGATGATTTCGGCTTTCTGTAATTGTTCCACGAGAAAATCATATTGCGCCTTCACTTCGGAAGATAACTCGATTACCATCAATATTGCATCGGAAGTCCTTGAAACCCGAATGATTTGTTTATTGAGCCTCCAATCATCCCTATCGTATACAAATCCAGGTAAATCTACTAACTGAATCTGAACTCCTTCATAAATACACGTTCCCCCCAAGGCAGATATAGTGGTTGTGGAAAAATTCCCTGTTTTAGATTTTGAATTTGTAATGGCATTCATTAATGTGCTTTTCCCCACATTTGTCATTCCAAACAATGCGATGCGAGCATCCCCTGATCTTTTGATAGCAAAGGGATCATACTCTCGGTTTTTTCCTTTCCTCTTACTTTCAATTTCATGAATCAAACCTTCGAGCGTTTTAATGTATTCTTTAAAACAACCCGCTTGGTCATATCCACGGGTTTTAATATCCTTAATAATATCCCTAATAACTTCAATTAAATCACTGCCAGATTTTTCATTGGTGAGACGAATGAAATCGTAATGGTAACTTTTCAATTTGCGGGGATAAAACGAGAGGTTTTCAGGCATAATGCTCAAATAAGAATAAGGAACAATCAATTTTAGAGATTGCGATCAGTATTAAATTAACGCTTTTCTTTCCGTACGTTATTACTTGGGACCTAAGATCCCAAGATAAAGATCGAAATGAAGAGAAATAAGAAAGGTGTAGAAAAAAAAATGTTGATCATTCTATAGCATGATCTAGTTAAAAATGCGAGAAACTGAAAAAAAAAGAAAAATTGAAGCAAGAAATTCCTTCGAGATTTTCAAATAATTCCATACATTTCTTCCAAACCATTTTTGGTGATAATCAAGGCTTGATCTAAATCTCCTTTAGTTGAAAAAATCTGCTCAAACTCAGTTTCAAAAAAATTCATCATGAGAGGTATGACACACGAAACTTGATGTGGTTCTGTTAAGAAGAGATTCATAACTCGCACATGAGTTTTTTTTTCAAAATTCTTCAAAGCAGTATTACTGAGATTTTGAAGAATGTGTGCATCTGCACCTAGTTTTTCAGCTAATTTTCCACTTAATCTCTGTAGTCCTTCCTTTTTTCTTTGTTTTGGTTTCATTTTGAAAACGGTTTTAGTCATGTTACCCACCCCAATTACATTTAAGAAAGTCCAACTTCAAAAAGGTTTACACGATAGTATTTGATAAAAAACCTAAGGGAGCAAATGTTAAATAAACAACTTGAAAAATTTAGATGGCATGTTAAAGGGAACAGAAAAAAAATAGAACACCTATGGAGTTTTCCACTCTAAATGAACAATATATTTGATTGCCACAGCCCGATAATATTTTAGTGTCATACCCATTTTATTTTGATCCGTACGTGTTTGTTTAATTAACCCGCGATCAAGTAACAAATCTATATGACGTTTAACAACTCCCGGATTCATTTTCAATGCTGTTTTCAAATCATACACAGTCATTTCTTCACTGATTAAAACCGATAAAATCTGCTGCCGCTTATCATGAAATAAACAAGTAACAACATCCGGTTCGGTGAATTCTTTTTGTAATTCGGGTTCAAAAGCCGCCATTTTTAAATCACATTTATTATTTTTTAGTATTTCCGAGAGTATTTTCCATCTCTTTAACTGGTTTCATAAATCGTTGGTATAGAATCGTTAAATGTATTATCAGCAATGGAAGGTAGATAAAAAATAACCCAAGGAGCAATACAAACCAAGAAAAGAAATAAATTTCTGCCCAGATGTTTGGCTGAAGGAATAAAACAACAACATCCCCATAAAGAAAGCTGAAGATTTCAATCGGAAGTATTAATAAAGCCACAGCTTTGATAATGCTCCATCCATACTTCCTAAATATCTTTAGTGAAATAGAAATTGATTTGATAAAAGAATTATCTTGAGAAAGAGCGACAGGAGCAAAGCCCAGAATTGAAATAGTAAGAAGTTCTGCAATCGAAGTAATTACAAAAGCTAACACGGCATGAACAATTCTACCAGAAAAATACCATGAATCCGGTATGATTAACGAAATCAAAATCGAAATTAAGATAAAGATCATTGCAAATCCAGAATATCCTGACCAATGCTTTTTAAAGTAGGAAAAAGAAGATTTGAGTTCTACAAAATAATCTCCTCCAGTTAATATTTCAGAAGTCATTCCAAACCCACTCCCAATAAAAGAAAACAGCACAAAAAACCCCGGCAGGATAGATGCAAATGTGATCAAACCACTTAAAAGATAATTGAAAGAATAAAAGGAATCGGAATAGAGTAAAATGCCCAAACTACCAGATAAAAGGAAAGATAATATCCAAACTATGATTGATGCTAAAAATGCAATCATAAAGGTGCCAGTTAAGGGTTTAAAATAATCTCGTAATAGTTCAAAGGATAATGAAAGGATTTCTTTTGAAGATATTTTATCTGAGTTTTGTTCAATGTTTGCGTCCACGGGCTCACCACTAGCTTTCTAAAAAATATTAAACTATTTAAATTTGGGTGTACTTGTTTTAATTATTTCGTTATTTAAAAATATATTCATAATTTGCAAATATTTTCACTTGGTGAAAATACTTTTTAATAACCTCGATTTATTATAGTTATATTTTTCAAGTTATGAAAAATGCCAAAAAAATTTAATTTGAACTTTGGAGTTCTAAACGGAAATGTATCACATAAAAAATGGGAATAACAGGTCGGTGTAGCATGGAAAATACAGCAACACCCGCCGATAATATTTTAATCGTTCAAAATGTCGAGAAAATCTTCAATCAAGGAAAACGAAATGAAGTCTACGTTTTGAAGGGAATTAATTTTCAGATGAGACTCGGTGATTTTTTTGCACTGATGGGACCATCTGGGAGTGGAAAATCAACTTTACTCAACATTGTTGGAGGATTACTTAAAAGTACAACGGGAAGCGTATCTATTAAGGATACAATACTGAATGATTTAGATGATGATTCACTCACCGAAATGAGATCGAAACACATCGGATGGATTTTTCAGTCATTCGGATTAATTGACAATCTAACCGCGCTGGAAAACGTTATTATCCCCCTCAATTTAGCAGGAGTATATGAAGAAGAGGCAGAAAACCGGGCAAAAGAATTACTAAGAATTGTAGGATTGGAAGATCGTGCGGATCATTTTCCCGACGGTCTTTCAGGAGGACAACAACAACGCGTTGCAATAGCTCGTGCTTTAGCAAACGACCCCTTCATTTTATTTGCCGATGAACCTACCGGTAATTTGGATACTCAAACAGGTTTAGAAATCATTGAACTTTTTAAAGATCTCGCAAAAATGGGAAAAGCGATTTTAATGGTAACCCATGATGTTAGTCTAGCCCACGCCTCAGATCAAGTCTTTATCTTGCGTGACGGAGTAGTAGAAAAAGAATTGGAGGAAATAACAGCTCTTTAGGTGATAATCTCATGAAAAATAATGATAAAAAAATAGAATTTCACAAACGAATTCCCTTAGAAACAATTCCCAACACGTTTTTCGCTATATTCCGAAATAAACGCCGATCTTTAGCAATGCTTTCTGGAATTGTGCTATCAATGACTCTATTGTCGGGAATTATTCTCTATAATGCTGAATTGAAGCAGAATAATTATGAAAGCATGGTCAAAAATTATCCCTATGAGGTAGATTTCAGTATTCAAGGTTCAAATTCATCATATGAAAATTTAGCGACACTTTCAGCTGCAATAGAAAACGATGACAGGACACTTGATGCCACAATCATTGGACGAAGTTCAGCAGATGTATTTTCAATAGATCCTAAGAACTCGAGTGAATTTCTTTATGGTGGTTTCAGAACATATTTTGTAGATGAGGATTACTTCACCGAATCGATTGGTGAAACCTTATTGTCAATGGATTTCAAAGGAAATGCAAATTTGTCAGGTCAATCTGTTATTGTCTCCGAAGGTTTATTAAATGAATTCAGTTTGAAAATTGGAGACAAACTCCATACTTTAAACTTTTCTGAGTGGGTTTGGGATGAAGAAGCAGAAGAGTCATATAATGAAGTAGGGACTTTAGCCAATTTGACTATTGTAGGATCTTACAAACCCTCATTTCCCGACGATCTTATAGGTTTTGGAAATCCCATTGATGGAAACAATATATATTTATCCCTCGATCTATTAACGGAATCAAATATGACAGATATTAACCAAATTCTCATAGAAGAAGGCAGTCTTCATGTTATGGTTAAAATCGATGTGACTAAATTTTCAGTTGGTGATCCAGCAACCTTCAATAAAGAACTCAATTTGTTTATTAACCAAATTTCACGAGATATTGAAGGATTTGACACTTATGGAAATAATTTGATTGGAGGTACAATCATGTTCTTCCAAGTGATTAGTGTACTCATCACAATACTCTATATAGTATTAGCAATTCCCGTAATACTACTATCTCTTTATCTTTTAAATTTTGGTCTAGAAATGTCTTTAGAAGAAAGAAGGAGGCTAATTGCAATAAAGAAGGTACAAGGGGCCAGTGGGAAGCAGATCTTTTCAGAATTAAAAAATGAAATATTCCTAACTTTATTAGTGGGATCGGTATTAGGATATATTTTAGGCATTATCTCAGCGTGGATAATAAGCTCCATCGCCGGATTTATGCAAATACAATTATCCGCAAATAGTAACTTCTTTGACTACCTCAGGTTCGATTCTACGGCATTTTTCTTACCTTTTTGTCTTGTTAGCTTAATTCTGATCATAGTGACTTTCAAAAAAGGAAAACGCTTCATCAATCAAGAAGTAACCGAAGGAGTATCCCGCCGGGAGATCAAAAAACAAAAATTCTTCAAGCGCCATAAATTGGATATTGTTTTCTTTATTATCAGTTTATCTGGACTTGTTTTAGTAGCAATTGATCTACTTAATCTTCAAGTCCAAATCCCCATCGGAATCAATATTTTGATCTATATTACCACCCCTTTTCTCTTCTGGATTGGAGGTAGTTCTGTAGGATCCCGTATCGTTAAATGGTTACCGCTTAAATTAGAAGGTGTATTTTTGCGACTTCCTATGTTTAAGGATGTAAAAAATGTAATTAAATCTGGATTAAAACGTCGTGGCGATATTGAACGATTAGCAGTTATCATAATTATGACTTTATCGATTGCATCCTTAGCGACGATACAAGGAAATACAGATGAGACTTTGGCACAAAGAAAAATAGAATGGGAAATTGGAGCAGATTGGCAAGTTAATTTTGAAAGTGCAGGTGATTATTATGAAACTATTCAAAATATTTCAGGTTTCGACGATTCCATCGCGATAAGCCAAACTTCAGTCCAAACATATAGCTCCGAATTTGCAATCTCAGCAATAGATAATCTAAAAGAATTGGAGAATATAGAAAATGGTAATCCGATTGCTTTATGGCAAAAAGATACTTTCAACAAATTCACACCAAAGAAAGCTTTACAAGCATTAAAAGATAATCCCAAAGGAATTTTTGTTTATCCTGATGTTTTATTTGAACTCGATGTACAAGTAGGAGATAGCATAGATATTTCATTTCCAGGAATTGATTCTTCTGAAATAACAGTGACTGACATTACCATCCTGGGGATAGTAAACGAGCTACCAGGAGGAATTTCAGGAACAACATTTATTTCGAAAGAATTATTCCTTCAAGTTTTAGCTCAGAGCTTAAATCAGTCTTCTGATTATTTTGCAAATAGTAATCTAAATGGGACAAGATATCTTGTCCGAACAACCGATGGGGCATCAATATCCCAAGAAAAAATTAGTGAAATTCAATTGGAACTTGATACAAACACTACTGGGATAAAAACTCATAGATCTTTTCAAGACGAATTGGGAGATATTAATACAACTAAACAAGGATATGGAATAACAGGTTTATTGTCGTTGAATTTCATAATCAGTTTAATTGCAGCTCTAGTTAGTGCATTTTCTTTTTCTGCAATTTTAATGGAGAGACGAAAGCACGAGTTTGCAATTTTAAGATCGATTGGAGCCAAAAAACGCCATATTTATAAAATGGCCCTTGGAGAAAATGCTTTAATGATGTTAACAGCATCAGTGTGGGGAATTTTTATTGGAATAGGGGTCAGTTATCTTTTCAATGGAGTTTTTGAGTTTATTAGTATTATTATGAATTTGTTTACTGGAGGATCTGTTGTAGTAGGAAGAACTGTGATCGTTCCAGGATTAGAATTATTGCTCATCAGTGCAGTCACTTTTATAGGAATGTTACTTGCAACGATGCTTTCGGTCAAATCCGCAGCAAATCAAGATTTAAGTTTAGCAACAAAGGTGGTCTAAATGGCAACGGAAACGAATGAATTATTATTGGATGCAGATGGGCTTTATTCCATCTATAAAGGATTGGAAGGAGCAAATAATGTTGTAGCTTTGAAAGGTTTAAATTTAGATATGAAAAAAGGGGAATTTGTTGCCATTGTAGGAACTTCTGGTGCTGGCAAATCAACCCTCTTGAGAACTTTGGGAGGATTGCAAAAGCCAAGTGCTGGAGAAATTCGGTACTTTGGAAGAGATATTTCCCAAATGACTGAAGAAGCTTTGGTACCCATTCGAAGATCAACCATTGGGTTCATTTTTCAAGAAGGAAATTTAATTCCAGAATTATCAGCCTATAATAATGTGGTTAGGACTCTAAGATATTCTGGCGTTGGAATAAGTGAAGCAAGAAAACGAGCCAAAGAACTCTTAAAAAAGTTAGGAATGGAGTCCCGAATGCATGATCTTCCCCAGCGATTAAGTGGAGGGGAATTGCAAAGAGTAGCAATCGCACGCGCAATTTCAAATAACCCCGCATTAATCTTGGCCGATGAACCAACAGGTAACCTAGATGCAAAAAATACAGAACAAGTTATGCAACTTTTCAGGGATCTGCATAAAGAATTAAATATAGCCTTCTTGATTGTCACTCATAGCCAACATGTTGCATCTTTTGCTGATAGGAGTGTTGAATTAAGTGATGGAATGATTATTGGTCAACATAATGCAGGAAGCGATATCTATGATTTGAAAGAAAGTCGTTCCGTGATTGTATCAAAATCAGGCAACATGACTTTACCACCGGAATTCTTGAGTGCTTTAGTAGCCTATGGATATCATTGGGATTTCACCTTAGACATCAATGCAAATGGACCTCGAATCATTGGCAAACCCTCCCTAAAAACACACAATAATTGTCCCGTTTGTAATGTTCCTTTGAAGGGAGATAAATTCTTTTGTCATTCATGTGGGGCGAAATTGAATTAATTTCACCAATTTCGAGTTTTTTTCTTGCTTTTTTTCTGATTTTTTTTATCAACACCCAAACAGCAAACTACTATATGAAGTTTTTATTAGAAGATCAAAACAAGATAATTGGTTAGCAAAATGAACACTGAATTGAAAGGAGTATTTTTTGATCTAAATGGCACTTTGCTAAAATATGGTGATCTTTCGCAAGCCACAAAGGATCATGAAGAGCAAATTTATCAATTCCTATGTAAGCATGGTATGTCGATTTCTCGTGAGTTTTTTGATGAAGGGGTACAGAATTACTTCAACATTGAACAACCAAAAACGATAGCGCCTGAATAAACCCTATTTGAATATAAACTTCAGCAATTCTGCCATTTAATGGGAGTAACCTTAAAAATGGAAGAATTACATGATTTAGCAACTATATCCATAAATGCTTGGGCAAAACATCATCCTTTAGATCCTGAGGCCATTGAAGTATTAGAAGAACTGAATTCACACTATATGCTTGCATTGATTACTGATTTTGATCACCCTCCTTTCATTTATTCAATCATTCAGAGATATAATTTAGATCAATATTTTAGATGTATCATCATTTCTGGGGAAGAAGGGGTCAGCAAACCAAATCCGAAGATGTTTATCCGCGCCTTAGACGAAACAGGATTAAGATCCGAAGAAGTCGTATATGTAGGAGATTCAATTGAACATGATGTAGAAGGAGCTTCAGGTGTTGGTATGATCCCTATACATATAAAACGAGAACAGATAAAAAAAGTTATTAAAAATGGGAAAAATAAAGGTTACATAATTAACCAATTGAAAATACTCCCAAATTTATTACTTTCTTTGCGTCTTTGATGGAATATAAAAAAAATGTCATGATTTTAAAACACATTTTAAAAAAAAAAGGAATGGAATTATGCATGTCTTCGAGTTTTCTTTGCTAATGCTATCACTGTAAGACTCAAGGCAATCATTAAAAATTCCATACTGAATCCAGGTATTTCCCCAAAAGGATTATTATTAAAATCTGCATTCGATGAAATATTAATAAACAAGATCATATAGACCTTCACTTTATTTTGTATGGGTCCGGTATCCCCAATTTCAAGTTCAACCAGAATAAGACCATCATCCACAGTAAAGAAAAAGGAACTTGTCCCAGCACGATGTTGGGCTTGATATGTATAAGTATGCCATCCGTTATTCTCTTCCGTTTCTGGAATATTAACATCTTTAATGATTTGGATGTTGGTTAAATCGACATTTGAGTAAGAATCGGGGATAGCTGAGAGATTGTAGCCCAAAATTTGATAAACTTTCAGATTTACTGCTTCAATTCCTTGATCATCAAATACATCAATTTTTATTTCAAAAGAATCAGATATTATATCTTCTGCTGAAGTAAAATTGCCCGGTAAAGCGTTGCGCCATATAGGAGGATTTGTTTTTTCAAATTCAGAAATTGTTGTGTTTGCAAAGAATTCAAAGGTTTCGGAACGAATATGTTGCCCAGTTCCCTCTCGAGGATCATCGTTGTCAGTAACTGTAATTGTCAATGTGTGTGTTCCGTTAAACAGTGTAGATACATCATATTCATAATAATAGAAACCCGACGTTTCATTAAAAATCATATCAAATGATGTTCTATCATCTATTTGGAATTTCACTGCAAGGGGAGGAAAATTATCATCGGTGATATTGGCTTCAAATAATACAACATCCTCAAGAACAGGAACATCTCCACCGACAATAAGAGGTGAAATTAACTCTATGGTCGGAGGATCGCCTGCTTTTTGATTATCGACAGATAAATTATAATAAAGATAGCTCTTATGACCCTCCATATCCCACGCACATACAGTTATCCAATATGCTTCATTCTCTTGGAAATTATTGATAGTTGAATCCCAATCGAAATTATAAATATCAGGTGTGCTCGATTCTTCTAAAATGTAACCATAACCTTCATTTTGGTTTTGTCCAATTTGAACAGTAACTGCAAAGATCCCGATGTCATCAGTCACATTTATTCCAATTGGAATAATTCCTTCAATTTTTGAATTATTTTCAGGCATCGAAGTATTAAATGTTAATTCTGGGACAATGGTGAAAAGAGAATCATTATAATTATCAATTTGAAAATAATCTTCAACTCCATCATTGTCAAAATCATCCCAAACTCTATAACCAGTATTTCCCACTGAGTCCAGAGCAGTCACATGCACAATATAGTTTCCATCGGGAAGATTTTCAGCATTAGTATCCAAGTTATATGACCATGTACCCGAAAGTGTTAGGTTCTCCATAGAATATGGACCCCATGGAAAATCAGATTCATCAATCCCCATATCTTTAAAATCTTGATATTCAAATGATAAATTTACAGAATCAACATATGAATTACTAAAGCGAGGGTACCACTCATGATTAGTGGTATTGTAGGCATAATAACTCCACCATTGACCATAATGGTTATCGTCGGCATCCATTGCAGAAACAATTAATCGTGTAGAATTCGCATGGGTTGAACTTGTATCCCACCATCTATACGTGCCATCATAATATCCAATATCATCGATCCGTGGCGGAATTATATCGTCAGTATCTTCGTGAAATCGATAATTAAAATTTCCCTCAAAGGAATCAAAATATATCGGATAACTGTCACTTCCATACCATGGAGCTTCACAATACATATTCATCCCTACATCTTGGCGCCAGTAATCATACCATCCCTGTCCATTGCCATCCCAAGTATGAAATCCATAACCTCCATTTTCCCCTGGTGAAGTGAGATAAATTCGATCCTCGGGTGAATTCGCAGGAAAACTAATTGATAAATGAGTTTGATAAAATCCAGCACTAGGAGTAATATCGGTCCATCCAAAAAGATTAGCAAAATCAAAATTATGCGAGTCACTTACGGTATCCGTAAAGGCTTTTTGAGGATTAAGAATATCGGGATGTAAGGGGTTCCATTCAATATATAAATCAGAAGACTGATACCCGCCTTTTTCAGTGTGGAAGCGAGCATTTTCCTGTATTGAGGAGGCATCAATAAGAGAAGACTTTTGCATCATTCCACTTTTTTGATAGATATCGCTGTTTATCCATAATGCATCCCAAGTATTCTGATCATAGGTATGATTAAATTTGAGTTCATAACTTCTCATAGGAATGGCTAAATTTCTATCCCAATCATGATGCCACCAAGACCATCCCCACTCTTTCATCTCATTAAAATTTGACACATTTTCCCATCCAAGATTTGATTTAATCCAATTAAAAAGATCTAAATTCTCTGTTTCGTGGGTTGTCCAGTTAATCCAATCATTGATATTGTCATCAAAATAGCCCTGATCTTCAAAATAATTTGATAAAGGAATCGCATCTTCAAGAAGATTTAAATCATAATTTACTCGAATCGTGAAATGCGGGTTATCCCAATTTTCTGCTTTTGGGTAATAAGAGACATGAAGGTTGTTAAAATGAGGATCCACTAATACTGATTGAGGCCAATACTCATGTAAAGTCGTATTAATATCGCGAATTTCCATATTTTTCTTCATATAACCATATTCATTTACATCAATCCAAGCACTTTCTTGAGGTACAATATCCCAAGGTGTGAAATCATAATCAAAACCAACTATGAAATCATCCATAGATGGGCGTGAATTGTCGAGATTGAAATTCAAACCAGCCCAATCATTACGATCCCACTCAGATTTCCAATCCTCACCCACATAAGAATAAAAATCAATATTTTCTGATGGATTCGACCATAAATTTGATATATTAGGAAGACTAAAACTAACGTGAGTGTTGGCATCTATCCCATTTTGCTTTTCGAGTGAAGAAACATGCAACAATGAATCTAATGAGAATTGATGAGCCCCATTTAAATGTTCCACCTCCTCATGCCATCGAACACCCAAACGTTGAGAAATAGACTCTCCACCAAAATCCCAATTCATCATGACAAGATCAATTTCGGATAAGTCAACTTGAGCGGATATTCCTCCATTAGTTCGATCTATTTTGGATTCAACTGAATCTTTCAATCCATCCCAATCAATATGAGCATTATATTGGACCCCTGTAACATATCGTTCTTGTTCAGTATACCCATCCCAATGATTCCATCCCCAAGAATTACTATAACTATAATCATCTACCTCAAAAGTCATTATAATATCCATGAACCATTGAGCGTATTCTTGGGCGAGATTGGAATCGGTGGTGAAGAAATAGAATTGAATCCAAGAATTTTCTTCTTCTTCTGAACTATTGTATTGAATATTCCAGTCGATCCAAGCAATTGAATTCATTTGAGGGATATAGGAAGAGAGATAATCAGATACACCCTCAATATTTGGTAATAATTCAGAATTTTGAAAATAAAAATGAGTAAAAATATCCCCTTCTGGATTAATGTCAACAT
The DNA here is from genome assembly GCA_025839675.1 of Candidatus Lokiarchaeum ossiferum. Taxonomy (GTDB): domain Archaea; phylum Asgardarchaeota; class Lokiarchaeia; order Sigyniarchaeales; family Promethearchaeaceae; genus Lokiarchaeum; species Lokiarchaeum ossiferum. The sequence continues at coordinate 5,492,948 of CP104013.1, read as the reverse complement.
AGACATCTTCATTTTGACTTTCAGCAGCGACAAATGGTATACTACTAATATTATATGACGGCCCTTGACCTTGAATAATTGGTAAAGCCCCCAAAAATATACTAGTAAACACTATGAAAATTGTTCCTACTCTTTTTAACATTTCTGCTAGCCTCATAATTGTTTTGTTGTTTGAGTAACATTGTCCAATCTAATATTTATTTTTTAGGGGTGAAGGACATTTTAAATTTTTCATAGGAATTTGATCAACAAAAAAAAGTTCCTTCTTTTGTATTCAACATTCATAATGTTGATTAAATTGAGAACAATTCAGCAAATGTGGGTGATTATTTAAATTTTAACCACCAATACAGATTTATAGGAAAAAAGAAGAAGAAATGATTTCCTATAATTGCACGAACCTTTATCCCCGCTTGCTATTGCATGTCGGATTTGAATGTAGAATTATAGAATAAACTGATCCCTCCAACATAATTATAGGAGATTTTAGAGTTTTCGGAGAAAAAACATCCGAAATTTTAAATAGCTGGGAATATGAAAAGTCATGAAGTTGAATATTTTAGAAGTGTGATCTTCCATTTTGAAAATTCTTAAAATCGCAGTTTCGTTGAAAATTGTTGAAGGTTTTTCATGAAAGATCATAGATTTCCTCTGATGGGCAGTCCGGTTATTGGTGATGCCATGAGAGTCATTTTTCATCCATATCATTCAACATACAAATAAGAGTCGATAAAAATGGCTAACAAAAAAAAAGTTGTTATAATTGGAGCATTAGGTTTTGATTTCCATTGCTTCAATACAGTATTCCGAGATAATGAAGAATACGAAGTTTGCGCTTTTACCATTGCTGGTGAACAAAACGTTGGAACTTTGGAAGAACAAGATCGTAAATATCCTGCTGAATTAGCAGGTAAACTCTATCCAAATGGCATTCCTATGATTATTGAACCACGAATGGAAGCATTCATTAAAGATAATGGCATTGATGAAGTAGTTTTTGCCTATTCGGACGTTCCACATGCAGAAGTTATGCACAAAGGGTCACGAGCCTTATCCTATGGAGCAAATTATCGAATTATTTCCCCAAAATATACTCAAATTAAATCAAACAAACCAGTTGTTGCAATTACAGCAGTTCGAACAGGCTGTGGAAAATCCCAAGTCTCACGTGCAGTATATCGCTTCTTACAAGAAAAAGGATATAAAGTGGTAGCTGTTCGAGAACCAATGCCATATGGCGATTTAATCGAACAAACTTGCATGCGATTTGCAGAATATTCAGATTTAGACAAATATAAATGCACCATTGAAGAACGTGAAGAATACGAACCATATATTGAACAAGGTTTGGTCATTTATTCTGGTGTTGACTATCAAAAGATCTTAGATGAAGCCGAAAAGGAAGCAGACATTATTGTGTTTGACGGTGGAAATAATGAAATTTCATTCTACGTTCCAGATTTAATGTTCACTGTGGTAGATCCTCTCCGACCAGGCCACGAAGTTCAATTCCATCCTGGTGAGGTAAATGCCCGAATGTGCCATGCTTTTGTATTAAACAAATTGAATTCTGCTAAACCTGAAGATGTTAAAATTGTTGAAGAAAATATGAAGATATTGAATCCAAAGGCCGCAGTTTTAAGAACAAATTCACTCGTTACTGTTGAAGCAGGAAAAGAAGGCATGATTGATGGTAAAAATGTTTTAGTTGTTGAAGATGGTCCAACCTTAACTCATGGAAACATGGCTTATGGTGCAGGTATGATTGCTGCCAGAGAACACAACGGAAAAGTAGTTGATCCAAAACCATATTTAGTTGGTGGAATGAAGAAAGTCTTCAAAGAATTCCCACAATTAGATGATATTGTTCCAGCTATGGGATACAATGATGAACAAATCAAGGATATGGAAGAAACAATTAATGCAGTCCCTGCTGATGTTGTAATTGATGGAAGCCCAATAGATTTAGGAAAATTAATCAAATGCAATAAACCAATTGTTCGCGTTGATTATGATATCAAATCTTTAGGAACACCTTCTATTGAAAGTATGCTTGAAGAATTCATTGTAAAATTTCCAAAAAATTAAACTGACATCCAACAACGAATAAATTATATGGATTAATTTCCATTTTTTTTTGTATTACCAAAATATCTTTTAGAAGGAGTAATAATAAAATGACACTACGACATTTAACTAAAGTTTCCGATTTCACCCGCGAAGAGTGTGAAGCTATCATTGATTATGCAATTAAAATGAAAGCGGATTTATGGAATGAAAAATACACTACAAAGTTGAAAAACAAGACACTTTTAATGATTTTTGCAAAACCTTCCCTCCGTACCCGTGTTTCTTTTGAAACAGGAATGACCCAATTGGGAGGACACGCAATTTTCTATTCTATTAAAGACTCTCCCTTAGGAATTAAAGAAACAATTCAAGATACCACAAAATGTGCTTCTCGATATGTTGATATGATTTCTGCTCGAGTATTCAAACGAAAAGACATTCAAGATATTGCAGCAAATTCGGACGTACCAGTAATAAATATGTTGGACGATTTTGCTCATCCATGCCAAATCATGTGCGATTTTCAAACCATTAAAGAAAAGAAAGGCAAATTTGATAATTTGAAAATGTCTTTCTATGGAGATTGCTATAACAACGTCACTTATGATTTGATGCGAATGTGTGCAATGTTTGGAATGGATTTAGATGTAGCTTGCCCAGATGATCCAAAATATGCCCCAGAACAAGAAGTTATTGATGAATGTGAGGAAATTGCAAAAAAAACTGGAGCTAAAATTCGAGTTGTACATAATGCTTTGGAAGCTGCTAAAAATTCAGATATTTTATATGCAGATTCTTGGATGAGTTATGGAATTCCTAAAGATGAAGAAGAAGAACGTGTAAAAACTTTCATGCCTTACCAAGTGAATGCAGAAGTTATGGCAGCGGCAAAATCGGATGCCATTTTTATGAATTGTCTACCTGCAAAACGAGGCTATGAAGAAACTGCCGAAGTTATTGATGGTCCGCAATCAATTGTATTCGATCAAGCTGAAAACCGATTACATGCTCAAAAAGCAATTATGCTTTTCTTGTTAGGAATTATGGATTAATTTTTTTTCTATAAAAATCCGGTGAATATCACATGAAAAAGCTCATAATTGCTCTTGGTGGAAATGCCTTAATTCAAAAAGGTCAGAAAGGAACTGCAGAAGAGCAATTCAGTAACATTCGCAAACCTGTTGCTCAGATGGCAGAATTATCAAAAGATTACCATCTCGTAATCACCCATGGAAATGGTCCTCAATCGGGAAATCTTTTATTACAACAAGAAGCTTGTGATGAAGTTCCAAAAATGCCCTTATCAGTTATTGGAGCTCAAACTCAAGGTCAAATTGGATATATGATAGAACGAACACTAGATGAGGAGCTAATGCGGTTAAGTATGGCCGATGAAAAGCTCTTTTTAACAATTCTAACATATACAAGAGTAAAAGAAGATGATCCAGCCTTCCAAAACCCGACAAAACCGGTTGGTCCTGCATATCCAGATCCTAAACCAGGATTTGTAAAAACCGCGAAAGGCTGGCGAAGAGTTGTACCTTCACCAAAACCATATAAAATATATCAATATCGCGAAATCAAACGATTAATGCAAGATAACTTCATAATTATTGCATGTGGTGGAGGAGGGATCCCAGTTTTTAAGAAGAATATGAAATTGAAGGGTGTGGAAGCTGTGATTGATAAAGATCTTGCAACTGCTAAACTTGGGGAACAAATCCATGCAGATATCATGATGATTGCTACGGATGAAGAAAAAGTTGCCTTAAATTTTGGGAAACCAAACGAAAGTCGCCTCGATGAACTCACTATTGCTGATGCAAAGAAATATTTAGAAGAAGGCCAATTCCCAGCAGGTAGCATGGGACCAAAAATTCAAGCATGTATCAACTTCATTGAAGCAGGTGGGGAACAAGCAATAATTACATCTGTCGACAACATAACGGAAGCACTTGCTGGAACCGCAGGAACGCATTTCCATCTCTAATTTTTTAAAAAAAAACAAACGTGAAAATTATGCCATCATCACAAGATTATATCGATATGGACCATGAATATGGGGCTCACAACTATCACCCCTTAGAAGTGGTTATTTCTAAAGCCGAAGGTTGCTGGGTATGGGATCCAGAAGGCCGAAAATATTTAGACTGTCTTTCTGCTTACTCTAGCCAGAATATGGGACATTGTCATCCTGAAATTGTTAAAGCTGCCGAGGAACAATTAAAAAAGGTTGCAGTTACTTCTCGAGCATTTTGTAATGATCAGATGGGACCTTACCTAAAGAAATTATGTGGAATAGTTGGACCTCACATCAATGATCCAAAAAATTCGGGTATCATGGCTTTACCAATGAACACAGGTGCTGAAGCAGTTGAAACTGGATTAAAAGTGGCCCGTGCATGGGGATATATTAAAAAAGGAATTCCTAAAGATCAAGCAAAAATAATTGTATGCGATGGCAATTTCCATGGTAGAACAATAACTATTGTCGGATTTAGCACAGACACACAATGTGGAAACTATTATGGTAACTTCGGTCCATTTACACCAGGATTTGACATCATTCCCTATGGTGATGCTCAAGAATTGGAAGACCATATACTAAAATTAGGTCCAGAAAATGTCGCAGCATTTCTATTTGAACCAATCCAAGGAGAAGCTGGAGTAAAAGTACCAGTAAAAGGATTTTACACAAAAGTTAGAGAGATTTGTACTAAATACAATGTATTAATGATCGCTGATGAAATTCAATCTGGTTTATGTCGTACTGGAAAATGGTTTGCAGTAGATCATGAAAATGTAAAACCAGATATGCTTTTATTAGGAAAAGCACTTGGAGGAGGAATTTACCCCGTATCTGGTATTGTTACCAATAAAGATGTTGTTGGTCCAGATGTAATTAAACCAGGAACCCATGGTTCCACTTTTGGTGGAAATTCATTAGCCAGTGTAATTGCCTCAAAATCTTTAGACGTTTTAGTAGATGAAAAACTAGCTGATCGAGCTGCAGAATTGGGAGAATATTTCCAAGCAGGTCTACGTAAGATTGCAACTAAAAACACCAAAATCCCCGTTAAAGAAGTACGCGGCAAAGGATTGTTGATTGCTATGGAATTTGAAGGAAATGCTCGACAATTTGTTGAACAATTCAAAGAGAACGGCATTTTGGCAAAAGATACCCATATTACAACCATTCGATTTGCTCCACCTTTGGTTATCACCAAAGAAGAATTGGATTGGGCATTAGAACAAATTGAAAAGGTAATAGTTGCATAAACAACGTTTCCTTCTTTTTTTATTTAATTCTTTTTTACAAGTTCATTATATTTATCTCTCAATACTGCATACTTCTCTGCGAGTTGATCATGCTCAATTTGCATCTCCATTATTACTTTGGTCAATTTGCTAACCATTGCTTTTGAGACTTCTTTTGAAAGAATATTAGTATCATCTTCTGCAATAATTGCCTCCACTCCACGAATATTGAGATGAGCATCGATGTAAAGAGTGGTTAATACATCTTTGTCTTTATCCTCAATCGAATCTGCATTTTGAAAAGAATGAATGAAAATGTAGGTAAAAGGGTATTTTGACCGATTTTTTGCAAATTCTGGAGGAAAATAGATTTGATGGGTTCTTTTGCAAATAGGACATTGAAATATTTTTTTAACCATATTTGGTTCGATTTCAGTCAGACTAGGGCTGTTTGTCATTAAAATTTACCTTCAATCCTATATAACATCTTATATCTTAAAAGAATAAAAATGTGAATGTAAAATTCACAAAACAAAAAAAAAAATCTTATTCTCAATGATTGAATAATTTAAGAATAGTTGAAAAGAATAATTGTTGTTCTTTGGAACCAGATTTTGCCAATCGAGTTAGGATTAATTCTGGTGTTGATTTGGCAACATAGTTGAATCTTGGATTTCGATCAACGATTAAATGGAGATTTTTATCCAATCCTGTGGCTTCAATTCCATCAATACGGATAGAATTCTTTTGTTTTGCTGTGAAATTCGTTTGAAGCAACTCAGCTAAATGAGTGACAAAAATACCAAAATTATTGGGATTTTGTAGCAATAAAGAGAAGATTCCAGAAAGAACTTTTGATGCTGCATTTGGTTCAGTTATAGATTCTAATTCATCGGCAAAAACAATCTTCAATTTCGGGGATTGAGCTAATTGAACAAATTGCAAAAGCGTAGTCTCAAAAGCCCCAGCAGATAGTTGACCACTTGATTTTTTGTAATAATATAATTCATCAAAAGGATGAAATTTTAGATCTCCCAAAGATGGAAATCCCATTTGAGCTAATATAATTGCTTGTGAACAAGTATTTATGCACATTGTTTTTCCACCTGAATTGCTCCCCGTCAATAGACAGAGGGTCGCAGGCGTAATTTCAGGAATTTTAGAATCTGTACAAGATCCTAGTTGATAAGTAATTGGAATTGGTTCGGGATCATTCTTTTTTGAATCTTGGTTAGAAATCTTTTCAGATTTTAACTCTAAATTGGTCAAATTGGTCCCAAAAAAACCATATTGTTTTTCTAGAATTTGAGGGATTGATAATCCAAATTGATGAGCAAAGGTCCCGATAGTATAAAAAAAGTCGAATTCAAGCAAAATTTGATGAAGTTGTAGGAGATATTCATAAGTTTCACTCAATTGACTTGCAATTTTCACCATTACAGAGTATTTATGTGTATTTAAACGAGCTGATATTTTCTTTTCTAACACATCGCATTCTTGAGTGTTAAGCTGTATGGGAAATTCAATGATTTCGGGAATTAAATTCAATGTTAAATCCTGATCTTGTTTTCCTAAATGTAACTGTTTACAGAGTGTTTCAAGTCCTTTATGAATGGTTTCTTCGATTAATTCATCGACTTCAGCTGGTATATAATTGCGAACTTGTTCAATGGATAAATCAGTCCGGATCAAATCTAAAATTTGCTTACCTTGAATTTGAATTGAACGTTGACCTATTTCACTTTGAATTTGGTCATTGATCCAAGATTCTGTTTCACCAACCAAAGAAGAAAATTCATCGGCAATCGCACGGAATTCATCTAGAGTAGAATCTATCTTCGAGAGAATTTCGCCTTTTTCATCCAAGATGGATGTATTTTCTTTCAGGGTTCTTATTTTTTTTATATCGAAGTGAGATAAAAAATGATTAATTAATTTTTCTTCTTTAAGATTTTTTAAATTGACAACGATCCTAATCATAGACTGGATAATATTTTTATTAAATCCAAAAACACGAATTATTTTTTCGGGAACAAGTGTCTCAATAGACATATTTTTTGATGGAATGGTTATTAAATTAGAAAAAGCAGGGATTTTTTCTGAATGATCCCCACAATAAATTACCACATCAAAATTTCGGCTGTAATTTTGGAAAAACTTCAAATTATCAGTTATCTTGCTGAAATTAATTTTTTCAAACACAATTGAAGAAATAATATCTTCTTCAACTAGAAAATTTTCAACTTTTTGAGAATCAGTAATTATAATGCGTGAACGGATTTTCGGAAAATCCTCACCTTGTTTTAAATTATCCAAAGCAGAAAGCAATTTAGAAAACCCTCGCTCTTTTAAATTTTGACTGTGTTTTTGGACAAATTGAATCGATTTATAAAAATATTGTTGTCTTTCTTTGATCAATTGAATTTTATGTGAAGGTAAGGGAAAATATAAGCGTAATTTTAGTTTAGAGTAGTTAGTTCTGGCATATTTTTCAATATGCCCAATAACATTGTCATAAATTTCGGTAATATCTGGAGTAACTAGAACGTCTATCAATGAAACCTCTTCAGTTAATTCGAAATAGGTTTGAGCAAATTTCAATGCTTGTTTAAATGAAATTCCAGGAACACATCCAACAGCACCAACTTGAATAGCTTTTAACGCATCATTCTCATTAGAATAGTAATTTAACAGTTTTTCCCGAATTTTTTTTCCAATTCCAGGAAAATTTTCTAAGGAAAAAGTACACTTTGGAGATTTATTCGGAAGAGAAATGAACTTATCAGTTACAGACATAATTTATGAAGGGTTATTTTTTAATTAATTAAAAAATGAGCACTCTTGGCATTTAATAGATTATTAAAAAAGGTTTGAATTAAAATTAATTACTCCGTCATGTAGAATCGGTTTTTATCGCCACTTCAGGGTAATAATTTACTTCAAGTACTCCAGGAAATTCTAAAAGGCTTTTTTTAATAATAAACAATCGTGGGAGAGAGCGAACACTTGCGTGAATTAACAAACCATATCTCCCTAAAGAATAATTGATCTCATCAATTTCTTTAATTGAATGAAGGAATGTGATCAATTTCTTCGCATTCACATTTATTACCCTTACAGTAAAGAGAACAAGCATAAAATTAGAATTTTCATGGAGATAACGAATTAGAATTGAAATCACAAGGAAAATTGTTGTGAAAATAACATAATCGCTCTGAATAGGTTCACCCCATATAATTAAACCAATATACAATCCCATTAAAGGTTGAATTACAATTAAAATACTGTTCCAAGATTCAAAACTTAGAGTAAAGCGAGGCCATTTCATGGAAGCAAATAATTGTAAGAAGAAGGGGAGTAAAGTGCAAATTAATGCTATAGAAAGAACAAAGGGATTAAGAAGAAGAGATCCAAAGGATTTTATGTCAATGTATAAAAATTGATGACACTTTAATCCAATTTCACCATTTGGAGCAATAAAACTTAGGATCACGGATAAAATCAAAAGACAAAGAGTTCCAAAGAAATGCATTCCAAATAATTTAAGAAATGAACGTAACAAATTGACTGTTTGGATGATTTTTTTCGAATTGGGAAACCCACTGACTCGAAAATGGTCAAATAATTTTACCCTTAACTGAGAATCCCGGCCGACAGAAACTAAATAACTGATGTAAGCGATTGTGCTGAGAATAAGAACAAAAACACCGATAAAGCTTAGTTTTTGATTTTCATTACCAGTTCTACTAAAAGCAATAGTAATGACCCCCGCAACTAGAAGAAATAAGTAAATCAGTTTAAAAGCCCCCATTTCCTCATGTTTTTGTGCCCAATTAATAAAAGCAATTACAATGATTGGTATTGAGCAAGAAGTGATTGTACTTAGTACCACACCCATATATTCAAAGCTTAAATAATAAAAGGGAACGACAATCCCAACTTGTAAAAAGCCTACCCAGGCCAGATATAATAATTGTGATCTTCCTTTTAGAAATTGAGAATTTTTCCCTCCATAATAGTTTTTCAAGGACTGTTTTACAATCGTCCGAAAATCTAAAACACAATCCTTATTTTTAAATTGAAAATACAGACGGATATAAAGAACAATTATAATAACTAGCTCTAACAGAGCAGAAATAAAAAATCTTACAAAAGTAATTGAAAATGGGCTCAATGAAGGCAAGAACTTGATGAATAAAGGACCTAATCCAACGAGAACATTTACAAGTACCAAAATTAAAATTGTTGAAATCATCAAAAAATCTCCAAGATCATTATCGAACGGAAAATTTCTTAATTACAACTTGTGTTTGGGTTTCCAATATACCATCCAAATTGTCAATATGTTCAGAATAGAGAGCGTACATCTCTTCAGTATCATTAGTTTCAATTTCGACTAATCCATTGTAGGCTCCCGTCAAACGATAATAGGCCTTAACTTCGGGTAAGTTAATCAAGTAATCTTTAACCATATTGCGTTTTTGGCGCTCAATCTGTAAAAATGTGAAAGCAAGTACTTTTCCCATATCAATTACAATAAAGAAAGATTACTAAAAAAAATACCGCCTTTCAAAAATTGATAAAAAGGGCAAAAAATGGGTATATACGTGTAAACGATTAAACAACCCGTCCTTCTACAATATTTTCGGCGAGAGTTATCGCTTTAGCATACATTTCCTCAGAAATGAAGCCCATGTCCAAAGCATGATCTAAAATGTCTTTATCAATAATTTTTCTTTCTCCAACCATGTTTTCCACCACATCCACCTCTAAATCGATGTAATGAATCCCAGCTTCGGTAATTTCGATCGGAGTATTGACATTGTAATATCTTCCCTTGAGTTCATTGTTGGCTGAATAATAGGAACTCACATAGTACCAACTTCCTTGAGTATATTCACCAATAGCATAATCCCCATATTCAATGGGCGTGTTTAGCCCATCATACAATCCACCTTCACGCATTCTTCGTTTTAAAACAACTTTATTTTGCAGATTAGATTCAAGCTCTACTGCTTTAATATATCCAGAAGATAGATGGATTGTTTTTCCACTTAATTTTTGATGAGAAACAGAGAAGGATTTCCGGGTTTTTAATATTTCTTTGTAATATTCATGCAAGAAATTTTGATGTATTGTGTCATGTTGGGATGAGTCTACGCCTTTCAACAAATTTTCGGTAAAATCTACGAGTTTTCCAAAATTCAAAGATTGTCCTTCATCTTCTTCACGAAATGATTGCTTTTTATCATATTTTCTTCGGTCTTGGAATTTATTATCATCTTTTTTCGGCTCACTTGCAGTTTTTTTCCACACTGGCAACGATTTAATAATATGGTGAGACTCAAGAGTAGGTAAGATTGTTCTTCGAATATTATCCAACTCATTTTTCATTTGAGCTGGAAATATAACATTAATTGAACGATAGTTAGAATAAATTTCTCCAATCCGATCTGGGAATTGTGTAATATCAGTTTGTGTTTGAATTAGATCTTTTTCTAAGCGATCTACCTCTTCGAGTATTTCGTCATTAGTTGCTAATTCCGCAGCAGTTCGAAATATGAATCCATATTTTTTAGTTTGTTGAATTTCTTTACCAAGATCAAATAAACGTTTTTTTTGCTTCCCATACGTAATTTCTTTGCTGATAATAACTTTATTATTGTAGGGTACGATTACGATCAAATCTCCTGGAATCGTATAAAATGACCCAAGTGAAGCATAATTTTCACCGCTATCTTCATGCGTGATTTGAAAAATACCTTCCTTTGAATCAGGGATGTAACGAGCATATCTAGCAACTGTTGTTTTAAAATCATCTGAATCCAGCTCTCCATTTTTATTTATTGATTCTGGGGCAAGACGAACATAAGAATAATTAAAATTGCGATTAGATTTAACAATCAACCCGCGATAAATAGCATTTTTGTGAAAACGTGCTTTATATACTATTAAATTAGCATTATTGGTTTGCCACAATGGAAAATCTTTGAATTCTTCAGCTTCAAGTTTTTCCCATACGTGCTTTTTAAACATGATTGATACTCCTTGTTTATCAAGCCGATCTCTAATAGTTATATCTTTTGAATATCCTTTTTTGGGCCTAAATGGGAGATTAAAGCGTTTTCGAATTTCTTTTGATGCGAAAATGATTGGATATCCCGCGTCAATGAATATTTTTGTTAGGGCAGTAGAATAAATCCCCCGAATATAAACAGCTGGCTTATTTGCATCCATAAAATTTCACTATGTGAATAATTTTTGTATATGAACTTGAAAACTGAAGAAAATTAAAATTTTAGGGTTTTTGAGATTTTGCACTCAAGTTAGTTGAGCAAACCATTTTCTTTTAATGTTTTGCCCAAGAGTTTAATTGCAGGTAAAATTTGGCTTTCGGCTTTCAAACCTGTTAAAACAACCTTTCCAGAACTAAAAATGAGAAAAACTGCTTTAGGTTCTTGAATTCGGAAAATTAAACCAGGAAAGACTTCGGGTTCATAAATACTATGAGATAAAAGTAATGCAGCTTCATCTAAAGGAATTGATTGCCGAAAATTTAAACTTAAAACTAAATTAACAAGGCGCCACTCTGGATCATCAACTATTTCAATACCAATCGCGTTTAATCGATCAATAACCCGATTTATTACAACCGGAGCATCTTTTGATAATTTTAATCCAGTAATTACCATTTTACCGTTGGAAAACAACAAGATTGCACATTTTGGCTTTTTCAAGCGCAGGCAAATTCCCGGAAACTTGTTTAAATTTTCTTCTGCATCTTTATATGCTTCGCAAATACTTTTAAGATTAATATCACGATTTAATTCCACTGAAACAACAATATTTTGAATACTGTATGTAGCAGAATGGCGTTTATTTTCAACATTAATTGTTTCAGGCACTGTGATATCTTCCTAAGTGAGGATGTAAATTTTAGAACATCCAGAATTGAATATTTTTATATTGCTTTCTTTTTCATAAAAACTTTGTATTTTTTACAAATTCTATATATAACATGTGTACTAAATCTCTTAAAAAATTCTTCATTGGAAAATTAATTATGCAGAAATTAAAATGATCTTAGTCCATAGAAACAAAGGAGTATAATCACAATTTTAATAAAACAATATTTTTTTACAGTTACTAATGGGAAAAATAGATTATGATGGAAAAATATATGAGTTTGATTGGATCAAAATTCTAATACTTATTATTGGAGCACCAGTAATTGCATTGGGCATATATTTTTCGCATGATTGGGTATGGTTACATGGAATCTCGGCAAAAATCACCTTACCGATAATCAATTTAATAACAGGAAATGCAAATGAATTAATTTTTTATGAATCACGACCCTTAAATCCATGGGTTTATCAAATAGTATCTGAAAGTGGTTCCAGATATGGTCCGATTAATATGGAGACATTGTGTACCGGAATTCAAGCAATAGCAATCTTTGTTGGAGTAATTTTGGTAATACCTCACAATACATCGGACAATTCTACCACCAAATTACCAGCAGAAACATCACCTATCAGAAAAATTCTTGCTAGGATTAAGGAAGTCTTTAACAATAAAGATAATATCTGGAGAAGAAAACTACTCGCAATATTTTGGACTACCCTTGTATTCTATATCGTTAATATCCTTCGAATGGTGATTCAGCTGTCCTTATATAATGGTTCAAACTGGGATGATTTACACTATCCTATTTCAAGTGCAAGTTCTTTTATTGCTGTTGCATGCGTTTTAATTGTTCATAAGTTCGTACCTGAATTTATTATAAGTTTGATGTGGATTGGAGAGGAAATAAAATTTCTCATCAGTGGACCTCAAAATGAAGTTAAGAATGTTATTACAAAATCCGACGATAATCTAATTGTATCTGAAGAAGAAAACGAGAATGTAACCGAGAAAATTGATTGAAAGAAATCGATTAAGAAATATACATTTCTATTAAATTTTTTATCTTTTCTATAAAAACAGGAAAATTCTGCTCAAGCTGATCCACGGACTCAAGTTTCTTTGTGTAAAATAAGGAGAAAAACATAAAATCGAGTATTTTAAATTTCTTTAGAAGCACAATATCATCATTTGAAAATTGATATTTAATAAGATCATTTCTCTTGTGAGGATTATATTGGGTAAACTGGCGAGCGATTGTGGTAAACTGAGGTGCAGCAATTTCAAAGATTCGACTATGGGGAAATTTGTTTGTCGTATCCCCATCTGAGATATCGGCAGAAGCAATTACAATTCCGTTCTCGTTTAATAGGAGACCAGTTATCATACCCAATCTACCAATAAATTCCCACATGAGATGCTCTAACATTTCTTTATTTGGAGATAATTGACGAATTCCATAGCTAAAAGCATTTAAAATACTATAATCAGAAAAAATAGAGGTTTCAAAATATTTATGAGGAACATCCTTGACTATATTAGAAAAAATTGTTTTTACGTGTTGGATCTGGTTTGCTATTTTACTGGAATGAATAATATCTTCATCACATTTTGTTAAGATGAAGATAATTGGAACTTTTATTCCTGATAGACTTAAACTAGAAACAATCTGACTTAAAAATATCTTAGAATCAGCAATTTGTGGATCTTGAATATCAATAAAGTAATAGATAACATCTGAATCATAGAGATAGCGTTCAGCATTCTTAAGAATAGCATCCCGTAATACTTTCTGACCTGGGATATCCCATTTCATAATCGTTGTTCCCAAAAAATCAAGACTATCCTTTGTTGGTTCAGTGGTGGGGAGTAAACTGGGCAATGCACTGAATTCTCGTTTTATTGTTAAAAGGAAACTTGTTTTCCCCGTATTTTCTAATCCTGTAAATAATATTTTGATCCGCCGTTTTTGGGTAATAGGCGAAATGGGTTTTGATTGGATTTTTTCAATTTTTTGAAAGAAATTAATGAATCGAGGTAAATTTTCCACCCAAAAATCTTGAGCCCCCAATTCTGACGAAATATGGTGATCTTGACACACCTTAATAAGAGATGAAGTAAAATTTTGTATATCTTGCTTCAATCTATCAAAAGCATCATAAATAAAATTTCTATGATCTTCATGTACAAATAATGTAATGGTAGCAGGTATATATTGATCAGATTTAGAAGAAAAATAATAACAAAAATAGGTCAAACCGACACATTTCATATCTGGATAGGGTAAAACTCCAAAAATATGAATATTTTCAAGATAGTTATTTGATTTATCTTCGAAAGAATAATCCGTCAATAACAATGAAATGCTTTTTACAGCAACTTGCATGTAATTACGTTGAGAAAAAGATGATATATGAGAGGAAAGATCAAGTAAGGAAAAAGATGTATCTTTTGGTAATGGATAACACAAAATTGCTTCAGGACCCATATCAGAATAGATTGAGAATACACATCCTTTCACAAGCAAATCATTAAAGGGATAGGAAGATACTTTTTCACTCTCATTTTTATTAATCATTAGGAAAATATTGGATTTTCAAATCTAAAAATCCTTTGTTTCTTTTCTGAGAAATTCTCAATTTTAATTAATTTTGATATATAACTTACATTTGATTATAAATGCTTGATGACATTATTGAAAGGTTTAAAAATTCGCGAAATATTCAAGAAAAAGAAAAACTCAAACCTATTTTAAACCAGATTCGAGAACAAGGATATAAATCAGAACAAATTTATGCGAGCATTGGAGAAGATTCTGCAGCAATTCGCTTAACACCTGAATCTGAAGATTTAATTCTAATTTCAACAGATGCTCTTTTACCTCAATTTGTAATAAAATCCCCTTATGGCGCTGGCTTTTCCTCAATATATGTTGGAATTGACGATATTATGGCTGCAGGTGGAATTCCAATTGCATGCACTAGCACAGTAGAATATGCTGATCCAAAATTAGGTGAGCAAATATTTAAAGGCATGCTTAAAGCAACGAACAAATTTCACATCCCTTTAATTCGAGGCCATACTACTACAGATTCAGAAAATACTCATTTAACAACTACTATAATCGGTACTGCAAAAATTTCTCATTTTTTATCCGCTAAAAATGCGCAAATTGGAAATTTTATTGCAATCGTATGGGATATAGATGGAAAACCCGCAGCAGCCAATAAGTATTATTGGGACACGATTACAATGAAAGAAACAGAAGAATTTTATGGAAAAAGAGATTTTATTCGCAATTGCATAGCCCGGAAACTCATTACAACATGTAAAGATATATCTAATGGGGGAATTCTGGGGACTTTGCTTCAATTGTTAGAGTATAATAAGAAAGGTGCAATTTTAGATATTGAAAAAATTAACCAACAATATCATTCAAATCGTATGCCTTATACACTTTTAGAATTTCTTTTTCTCTTTCTAACTTCTGGATTTATAATCACTGGTAGTAATTTAACAAAGTCTCATTGTCAAGCTGAAATTGAAAAATCTAAAATGATTTTCTATGAAATCGGAGAGATAATTGAAGGAAATTCAATATATCTACAAGACGAGCAAAAAAAAAAAAAATTGATTTAATATCTACCATTAAATGGAATTTATAAATAAAAAAGATTTAAGAATGCGAGTTCTAATTGCTTAATAAACTCCTTTTCAATGCTAGTAAAAAACATGGGAATTTCAATTTTTTCTGTTAACTCATATCCTTTATGACGAGAATTCGCACGGAATTTAAAGGTTTTTACAGCATCTTCTTTGATCAAATCGATTTTATGTAAGTATAGCGAAATTTTCACTTCAGGAGAATAAAATTTCGCAGTTTTGTTAATTCTATAGAGTAAATCATAGATTTTCATATTCTCTTGTTGATATTTGGAAGCATCTACGACATATATTACAGCATCAACGTCGCTAAAATGCATTTCAGGATCTTTTTCAAGTAATTCTTCTATTTCTTGACCCGCAGTATCCAACACAAGGAGATTAATGTCAGAAATAATATAGTTGAAATTTTCAACTCCACGGGTTGGCTCTAGAGAATTTTCAAGCATTTTTTTTGGATCGTCATAGTTGAAAAAGGTTTGTCGGATAGTCGATTTTCCAACACCTGCTTCCCCAATCAACATTATTTTCTTTTCTTGAGTCGGAGAAAGATCATAGATCCCCATCATTCGTTTTGCGACGGGTTCAAAGGCTTCAAGGCTTTTATCTTCTTGATATTTCATAACTCTATTGAATAATTCATCGGATATGGGTACATTTTTCATGATTATCATCAAATTTAGTTTTTAAAAAAAATTAATCAATTAAATGATACAACCCTAGTATCTTTGGACGCAATTTTGTTATCAAGATTTTAATTGCAAAACGCTCATCTTCGGTTAAATCCAGATCATTACGACCATATATGATATTCGGTAGTGTTTTTATATAATCTGCTAGATCATAGGCTTCTTTTTCTCGTAATCCTAATGTACGTTCACTTTTATGGACAATTTTCTTCTTTGTCTTTTGAGATTTGATAAATTCATTCATGTTTTCTTCATCCATAAAGATGTGGCATTTATTTATGTCATAATTTTTGTCTATAATTTCATAATCCTTTGTTAGAATTAAAGAGAAAAGATTTTCTTTTTCATTCCACAATATAGCATGAGTATCTTCAGGGAAATATCCAATTTTATTATAACCACTGAAAGCGTGCATTTTAAGACTTTGAATAATATATTCGCTTAATCTATCACCTTTAGTTTCTAATAAGGCAACTTCTTCGTTAATTTCATGGAAAGGTATGGTAACATGCCATCTCCAATCAGTTAAGAATTCTGTAGTCAAATCCTCAGAATTCACAATAACATTAGTAGTATATTCTTGTTTTTCTTCTTTTTCTTTATATTGACCCATTTTATCAACACCTTTATTCTCTTTATCTTGTTTTGAAGCGACAGCTTCAAGTTCAGCTTTCTCCTTCGCTTCAAGTTCAGCTTTCTCCTTCGCTTCAAGTTCAGCTTTCTCCTTCGCTTCAAGTTCAGCTTTCTCCTTCGCTTCAAGTTCAGCTTTCTTCTTTGCTTCAAGTTCAGCTTTCTTCTTCGCTTCAAGTTCAGCTTTCTTCTTTGCTTCAAGTTCAGCTTTCTTCTTCGCTTCAAGTTCAGCTTTCTTCTTTGCTTCAAGTTCAGCTTTCTTCTTTGCTTCAAGTTCAGCTTTCTTCTTTGCTTCAAGTTCAGCTTTCTTCTTCGCTTCAAGTTCAGCTTTCTTCTTTGCTTCAAGTTCAGCTTTCTTCTTTGCTTCAAGTTCAGCTTTCTTCTTTGCTTCAAGTTCAGCTTTCTTCTTCGCTTCAAGTTCAGCTTTCTTCTTCGCTTCAAGTTCAGCTTTCTTCTTCGCTTCAAGTTCAGCTTTCTTCTTTGCTTCAAGTTCAGCTTTCTTCTTCGCTTCAAGTTCAGCTTTCTTCTTCGCTTCAAGTTCAGCTTTCTTCTTTGCTTCTAGTTCAGCTTTAGATTTGGAAGTTTTTTTTGCTTTTGGAACAGGTTTCTTTTTGACGGTCGATTTCTTCGAAGATGAAGACGCTTTCTTTTTACTGGATTTCTTTTTCGCCATTTTAATCAGCTAATATTACCACAATGAATTTTATTAATGAAAATTAAACCATTTTAAACTCAAGATATATGGATAATTTCCTTATAAATTTAATATATCAAAAGAACTAATTCAATTCGATTGAAATAGTCGTATATTTAAAATTATTTTAGAAATATTTTAGATGAATTTTTTAAAATCATTTAAATATATTACATATAGAATCGAGAAAAAAAAGTATGATCAATATCCCATCTTTTCAATCCTATAATGGAGTAATTGCAGTTTGTGGAGCATCGAATATTTCTGAAGAGAATTATCACCTAGCAGAACAATTAGGTCAAGAAATCGCAAAAAAACAATACATTCTCATATGTGGAGGCTTGGGAGGAACTATGGAGGCTGTTTGTAAAGGAGTAAAATCTCAAAAAGGGTTTACAATTGGAATTTTGCCAGGCTATGAAAAATCTCAGGCAAATAAATATGTAGATTTGATCATACCAAGTGGAATTGGAGAAGCAAGAAATTTTATATTGGTTTCTAGCGCAGATGGAATAATAACTTTATCCGGAGGAGCTGGAACCCTAAGCGAAATTGCTTTTGCTTGGCGATTAAAAAAACCAATTGTTTCATTATCAACTTCGGGTGGTTGGTCTCAAAAATTGGCAGGTACAAGGATTGATGAAAGCAGAAAGGAAATAATTCAAGGAGCAAAAACCCCGAAGAAGGCCGTCGAACAGCTAATTGAATTAATGAGAGTGATTTAGATTGAAAATAGCCGTACTAGATATAGAAACTACAGGAAGAACACCAAAAACAGGAACAATTGTAGAAATTGGAATTTGTTTGCTCGATTTAAAGTCACATTTTAAATCAAAACTATTCGATTCCACATGCAGGGAAGTGAATTTTGACTTTCTGCATGAAGATAAATTATTAGAAAATGCTTGGGTATTTCAGAATTCTTCTTTAACAATAGAAGATGTTAGAAATGGTCCAACATGGGAATGCGTCAAACCAAAAATTCAAAAAATTCTTTTAAAATTTCCAGTCACAGCTTATAATAAACAGTTTGATTTTGGTTTTTTACAAACTAGAGGGATAAAAATACACAAAGAGTTAGATTGTCCCATGATTAAAGCCACTCCGGTGCTAAAAATTCCGGGATTTTATGATGAATATAAATGGCCTAGCGTACAAGAAGCTTGGGAGTATTTCTTTCCAAATAAAAAGGACTATATGGAAGAACACCGCGCGTATGATGATGCTCTTCATGAAGCAGATATAGTAAAAGCTCTTTATGATATCGGTGCATGGAAAGCAAAATAATCTCCGATTAATTGTAATCTGAAATCGTAGAACAATTTAGACAAGAAATTTGTTCTTTTTGGTCTGAAAAAGATGAAAATAATGCTTTCTTTAGAAGATCAAAATTTTGCATAGTTTTAGCTGATAAGTGAATATATTTAAATTCATTAACTCCACAAAATCGGTCGATTTTTTGAGATTCTCCATTTGTTATAGGATTTAAATCGCATTTATTCCGAACAATAATAAAGTGCACCTTTTGAGAATTCTGATTTTTTATTGAATGAGATAATTTCAAAAAACTTTTTTGATTGTAGTTATCAAATATATCGCAAACAAATAACACAACATCAACTTCCTTAAAAAATGGAGAATTTATGACATCAATCACATCAATCCCTCCAAAATCGAGACAATTAGCAAGAATATTATATTTTGAGAAAAATTTTTCATAATAATCCATTCCGATTGTAGGCATGTACGCCAATTGAAATTCTCTTGAAAACAATCGATATAGTATTGAACTTTTACCTGAAGATGGATTTCCCATTAAAATTAACTTCAAATTTGGTTGTAAAATATTAAATTCTCCTAATGTGATTTATACAATGATTTTAACTCAAAGTTATGTTGAGTATTTATTAACTTCTAATTTGATTTCTACTCATTTATTTCTCACATCTTAGAAAATTTGTTAAAAAAAATGATCAAAATCAATAGAAATAAATTTCCTAAAAATCAACTATACTTCAAAATAGAAAATAGTTTATCGGTGTAAAATTAAATGAAAAATAATAAAGAAGACGCACAGTTTGCTCAAGATTTAGGAGAAACACTGAAAGAGAAGCAAAAACAATCAGAGATTCGCCAAGTACAAGAAAAGATTCTTTTCACAGGGTTGGATAATTCAGGAAAAACGACAATAATCAAACTACTTCAGAGAGAGATTTCTCAAATTGCCATGCTAAAGCCAACTCGACAAGCCCAACGAGCGATCTTCAATTACTTAGGAAAACAAATATCGGAATGGGATCTTGGGGGGCAGGAGAGATATCGTATAGCGTATTTGAAAGAACCAACTAAGTACTTCGATAATACTTCGGTGTGTATCTATATGATAGATGTTCAAGATAAACCACGTATTGCTGAATCTTTGTCATATTTTGCTGATGTAATAAAACAATTTAAAACCTTGAATATTGAACCTTTCATTTACATCCTTTTCCATAAAAATGATCCAGATTATGTCAAGGAAAAAGGTGTTCACTTAAAGGGATTTATTTCTGAGATTAAAGAGAACGTTAGAAAAATTGTTAATGAAGAATTTAATGTTTCCTTTACAGAAACAACGATCTTTGATCTATGGTCGATTATCAGTGTCTTTAGTGAAATATT
This sequence comes from Candidatus Lokiarchaeum ossiferum, assembly GCA_025839675.1. Taxonomy (GTDB): domain Archaea; phylum Asgardarchaeota; class Lokiarchaeia; order Sigyniarchaeales; family Promethearchaeaceae; genus Lokiarchaeum; species Lokiarchaeum ossiferum. Next base: position 5,472,377 of record CP104013.1, on the reverse strand, counting down.
GCTCCAACTTTACCCCCAATCCGAACTTTTAGATAAAACGATTAAAGAATTTTCAGGTAAGATCAATTCTAATGCATCAATAGTATTGGATTCCAATTCATTGGTTATTGGACAACATTTTGCAGACAATACCTCAAAACAAATTCTTGCAAACAGTACGCCATATTTCTTAACCCTAAGTGATACTTTGGAAAAGCAAGATGAAGGTGTAACTGAAATGATAGTGGAACGGGGTGATAATGAATTTTATATCGATCAATTTAATATTGAAAAAACCCAAGACCCTCTTTATATCTTGCTTATGAAGCAGAAAGGAACTGGATCCTTTAAACGAGAAGAAGTTATTTCATTTATTAAAATTTTGAAAAGCATTTTGTAATTCAGAGTTTTTTTTTTTAAATCCTTTTATTTTCATTTATCAAATCCTTGATAATGATAAGTAATTCTGACCCAGCATTTTACCAAGACTCAATACTGATATCCAAATTGTTAACCAAGTTAGAATTCTAAAGTCAAGATTGAAGTCGGTGGGTCTGAAGGAGAGAGAATTTAAAAAATTTCACATGATTAAAAGAAAAACTCTTTTTGAAATTAAAATTTAGGTATTTTTTTGCTCCTTAGCATTGATATGGTTAGATATTGAAATGAAAAAATGGGGAAAAATGTTTATAACTCATTTGGACGAGGTGTAAGCTTTTTCCGGTTAATGACATAGATAAAAAAGAGTGAAACACTAAGGAAAAATAATGTTAAAATAATTAACAATACTTTTCCTACCTCAAGATGGATAATGGATCCAAATCCGATTGAATGATCCATATATTGGAAATATTCCCATTGCCATTTGAGGAAATTATTGAAAGATACAAGTAGCCCAAAACCAATTCCAATTATAATCCCTATAATGGTTCCAAACAGGAAAATTATGGCAGATTCAAAAAACAAGATTTTGTACAAAATTGAAGTGGTTAAACCTCGCATCATCAAGCTTTGATTTAAAATATGATTTTCCTTGAACAGAAGCATTTGTAAAATCGCAGACTCTACTAAAATGAAGAGGCTTGAAGAAATTAAAAACTTAAAGAAGAAGTTATAAAATTCAAGAGAAGTTAACACTACACTTTGATTCGCTTCTAAATCAACAAAATAATGAACCCTACCATTATTTTGCATAAGAGTTGAGTAAATAATATTACTTTGATAAATGAAATTCGTAAAAACTAGGAGCCCAATAAAACTTGAAAATAATATTAAAATATTTAACCATTTTTTTTTGCCAATCAATTCCATTGAAATTAGCGTGTCAAAATCTTTTACAATGAAATGTGAGAAATATTTTACAGATCGTGTAAATAAGGATGGATTATCTTGGAATAAAATTCGAGATAACCCCACCGTATTTAACACCATCGAGCACATCAAAAGAATTTCAAGTAAAAATGGGTTTTTCTTACAAAACGTAATATATCCGCTATAATTATCTGGTAACGTCATAGAATAGCTGAGAATTGTTACACTTATTAAAAACAATGGGAAGATCGCAATAACAAAGATTAAGACTGTCTTAAAAAGAAATGATTTGAATCGGAAGTGATATTCTTCAGGATCATAATAAAGGTCAACGTCTTTCCAATTTTGGGAATTAGTTGAATTTTCTCCAGTCATGGAATTAATTTTCTTCTTTATTCGTGCTCTTTTTACAAAAAATTGCTTCAGACGATTCCTTCTATTTATACTTACTTGAATGGTTTGTTGTACATTGTCAAAAAATTCTTCAGAATCAGCGAAGGGTGAATTTAAAGATTGATTCAGATCATTGAAATGTTGATTCTTGATTTTTTTGCGCAACGGTAAATAAATAATTAATACTTCAAAGGTACATATGATTAACGAGATGATTAAAGGATTTACTGAAATGTAAGGCACTAAGAAACCTTCAAAGGTTGATTTGATAAAAATATTCCCCATGAATAAGTAATATAAATAAAATGTCAAAACACCACATAGAATACTTAAAATCCAAGAAAAAATTATCACAATAGATATTTCCTTAAAAATATGAAGATTTATACTTCTAATACTCATACCCTTACATCTGAGTAAGAAAATTTCATTAAGTCGTTTTTTTTCAAGCGATTTTTGTAAACTCGATCCCACTAGAATCGCGCAAAATATCATTGGAATACTCATGAAAAATAGTTTAGTGCGAAAATCTTGTATTTCGGATAAAAATTGTCTCATTGTAAATTCAACGTAACTGCGGATTTCCACACGAATAGGTAAATTACTCGAGATATTTCGCATCTGCACATAAATTTGTTTTGAATCAGTATTAATATTCCTGTATTTAAGAGTATCACGTTCATACAGATATATATAGGCAGATCCTGTTGCCCCATTTAAATAAAAACGACCATTTTTCCAATTACGATTTGCAGAATTATTTTTCATTGCTTGAATTAAAGAATTCACTGGATTATCCCAAGTAGGATTCGAAAAATTTGACCAACAAAAAAAAATGGGCTTTTCAACAAATTCTTGAGTATATTTTTTTCCATTTTGGTAATCTTCAAAATTATATGAGAAAGAAAAAAATTCTTGATTAAATTTGGCTTTGTAATACTTCGGCAAATAAATTCCGCATATAGACAAATTTTCAAAGGAATAATCAAGCATCCGAGGAGCAACTCTTATAGTAGGATCAGGATTACGCCAAACATTTCCTTCTCTTATTGTAAAATTTTTCATATCTCCAACGGTTAGACCATATTTCAGAGCTGTAATATAATCAATTAAATATTCGGATGAATTTTCAGGAACATGTCCCTCAATCAGCTTGAAATAAGTCGAAAAATACTCCGATTGATAAAAACTTGATTCAAAGGATTCAACACCTAACAGTGTAGAGTTCATCAAAAAAAAATAATCCAGAACATCGGTAGCATTTTGACATCCATAAAGCTGATATTCATCTAAGACTAAATATCCTCTGTCAAAAATGACAGAACTCGATCTTGAAAATTCTTTAATCTTCAAAGTTGAATTTTCCATTAGTGACTGAATTTTTTGATCATTTTCTGTAAATAATTCACTGAATTTCGTGTTCGGATAACAATGCCTACCTCCATCATACCATATTTCATGGCTATGATATACTTCAATATCGGATATGTTGGAAAAAGCTTCATCAAAATTGGCTTTTTGACTTGCTTCAAAAAAGAAGTTTAATCCTGCAAACATTGAAACTGAGAGGACAATCCCAATTAAGGTTGGGAGATAGATTTTGCTTTTTAACTTAAAGATTCCGCTAAATTTGACCATTGTGAACCACGATATTCTGATACATATAATTTGCGATAATTATTAAAAAAAATATCTTTCTCCGTCCATTATTTAGTCTTGATATTCATGAACTTATCAATTCAGTCTCAATTTTAAAATTATTACAATAATGAAAATTGAAATATCACAAAAAAAAAATTCTACAATTCGTTTGGCCGTGGAGTTAGCTTCCTTCGATTAATTACATAAATAAAGAAAAGAGAAATGCTCAATATGAAAATACTAAGAAGGAGTAACAAAATATTCCCATTTTCTAACCCAATACAAGATTCAAAACTTACTGTCATTTCAAGATGCTGGAAATATTCGAGTTGCCATTTCAAGAAATTGATAAAGGATAGAAGTAGACCAAATCCAATTCCTATGATATATCCGATTACTATTCCAAAAATAAAAACAATAACCGATTCAAAGAATAATATTTTATATAGCGTAGAATTGGTAAGTCCCCGTATACTAAGGCTTTGGTTTAAAATGTGATTTTCTTTGTAGAGCAATATTTGCAACAATGCTGATTCAATGATTATGAAAAAACTGGAAACGACTAAAAATCTAAAGAACAGCTGATAAAAATTGAAAGAATCAAAAATGTTATCCCCTGGGAGTGCATCCAGTCCAACATTGTATGTCAGATTTAGAAAATTCTCTAGAATCGTGAGAATTTTCAAATTATTTTGCATCATGAAATCTGTCAAAACCACGAGACCTGTAAAACTCGAGACCAAAATTAAATAATTCACCCATTTTCGTTTACCGACTAATTCTAACGAGATGAGATTGTCATAATCTTTCACAAACAAATGAGAAATGCGGCGTACAATTCTAATAAAAATAGAGGGATTTTCTTGAAATATTATTCGAGAAAAATTGACAGTGATTAATACTAAAGAGCTCATCATTATTAATTCAAGAATGAAAGAGTTGGATTTAAAATAATGAGAAAAAGTTGAAAATTGATCCGGCATGGGAATAAAATAACTCAGTACAGTTAAAAGACAAAAAATTAGCGGGAGAAATACAATGGCTAAAAATTTAATGGATTTATACAAAATGGGTTTTATTCTAGGAAGTTGAAATCCCATCTCATTTTCTAAACCAAGGTCTTTAGGGGTTTGATTGGATGTTGAATCATTTTTTGGATGATGATTTAAATCATTCTGAAAAGAGTTTTTTTTGGATTTAGAAGTGAAAATTTTTTTATTTGTGCGATTTTTCCTTAAGCTTACATCAATTTTATGCTGAACTTCATCAAAATGTTCTTCTGAATCTGCAAAGGGAGAATTAAGGGCTAGATTTAATTCATTGAAGTGTTGATTTTTAATTTTTTTCCAAAGTGGAAAATAAATAAGGGCAACTTCAAGGCTACAAATTATCCCTGAAATGATCAGAGGAGTAGAAGATATTGATGGAACCATAAAATTTCCATAATTATTGGTAAGAAAGAGATCTCCCATAAAAAAATAATAAAGATAGAAAAACACACATCCGAATATTATTCCTAATACCCAGGAAATTAGAATAAATATCAAACCTTCTGTAGCAATTACGGATCTAATATTTTTTTTGCTCATTCCTTTACAACGTAATAAAAAAAGTTCATTAAGACGCTTTTTTTCAATGGATTTCTGAAAGCTGGAACCAATAAGAATAGTAGAAATCATCATTGGAAGACTCATATAGAACAGTTTGGTGCGAAAATCTTGCATATCTGTCAAAAATTGTCGCATTGTAAACTCCACATAACTTCGGATTCCAGTATAGAAGGGAAGATGGTTTGAAATGTTATAGATTTGCATATAAATTTGTTTTGAATCCTGATTTATATTTTGATAGTCAAGAGTTCCGCGTTCATACAAATAAGTATATGCCGTTCCTGTAGCCCCATTAATAAAAAATCGCCCAGTTCTCCATTGAAAATTTTCGGGATCCTTCATCATGGATTCAATTAAAAAGTGAGCAGGAGAATTTTGTCCCTGCATCGAGAAGTTAGACCAACAGAAAATCACGGGATTTTCAATAAATGTTTGAGAATAATTTTTTCCACTTTGATAATCCTCATAATTGTATGAAAATTTATAGAACTCTTCGTTAAATTGAGTTTTATAGGATTTGGGGAGATAAATTCCACAAATGGTCATATTTTCAATAAGATAATCTCGCATCATAGTATTTACGGGAAAATTAAGTAAAGGATTTTTCCAAATGCTTCCCTCCCGCATTATAATATTATGACATTCGCCCACCTTTAAACCTAATTTTAGAGCTGTTGTATAGTCAATCAAACATTGTGAATAATTTTTTGGTGTTTCTCCTTCAATAACCTTAAAACAATCATGAAAAGTATCTGTTTGATAAAAATTGGACTCAAAAAATTCAAATCCTGTAATAGTAGAATTCATTAGCAACAAATATTCCTCCTTACTCATAGCATTTTCACATCCCGTGAGATTATATTGGTCTATCACAAGATAACCCTTGTCAAACACAATTGAAGCAGATTTACTCACATTTGAAATTTTTAAGGACGAATTTTTTATTAAAGAATTAACTTTTGAATCAGTTGCCTTGAATGTCTCAGTAAATTGAAGGTTTGGAAAACAATGACGTCCCCCTCCTCCATCATACCAAATTTCATGCTCATGATAGATTTCGATATCATTACAATTCGTAAAAGCCTCATTAAAATTTGCCTTTTGGCTTGCTTCAAAAAAAAAATTTAACCCCGCAAACATTGAGATGGAAATCACAACTCCTACTAAAGTGGGGATGGAAATTTTATCTTTAATTGAAGCTAGGGAAGAAAAATTTGACATGATGTTCACATTTTTGAAAGATTATTTTATTTTGGGTGTTTAATTAAAAAAAGATTTGCTTGAGTTCTGACTTATTGATGGAGAAAAAAATGAACTTTCACAAAAAACATTAGCTCGGTTTATATATAGGTACTAATCTGTTGTATTTTCAATTTTCATGTTTTGTGATTTTTATAAAAGTATCCATTCTCCACATGAAAGAAATTGATTTAAACGAAATAGGGGAAGTCCGGAAAAAAAAGGAAAAAATTAACTCACAATGCATTTGGATGAGATGTGAGTTTTTTTCGATTAATTGCATAAATAAAGAAGAGGGAAGTACTTAAAACAAAAACACCTAAAATAATGACCAAGATTTTCCCAATTTCCAGAGAAATTAGAGACACAAAATCAATAATGAGATCCAAATCTTGCAGATATACAATATTCCATCTTAAAAAACTATTATAGGAAGTCAATAACCCATAGAAAACCCCAATAATTATGCCTATTAAAGAACCTAAAAGAAAAATGATAATGGATTCAAAAAGGAGAATTCTATATAACTTTGAAGTTGTCAACCCTCGAGTCATTAGACTCTGGTTTATGATATGATTTTCTTTAAAGAGGAGGATTTGCAAAATTGCAGATTCAATTAAGATAAAAAAACTTGATACAATTAAAAATTTGAAGAAAAAATTATAGAATTTCAATGCGTCTTTATCATTGGGCAACAATTCATAGACAAATTCAAACTTTTGATTAGCATAATACTCGAATGTATTGAAGAGCATAACATTATTCTGAAACATAAAGTTTGTGAATACTAATAGGCTAATAAAACTGGAATATAGAATTAAATTATTGAGCCATTTCTTTTTGCCAATTATTTCCATAGAGATAAGAGTGTCATAATCCTTTACAAAAATATGCGAAATCCACTTAACGACTCGAATAAAAAGAGATGGACTGTCTTGAAATATGAATCTTGAAAAACTTACGGTCATCAATACCATAGAACTCATCAAAATAATTTCAAGCATGAATGGATTTTGTTTAAAAAATGTTGCAGACTGTTTTAAATTATCAGGGATTGGAAAAAAATAGCTATATATTGTGATTGATATGAAAAACAATGGGATGAATACAAGTGCCAAAGTTATCAATCGCTTGACAAAAATCGATTTGATCTTAAAAAGATCAATTTTAGAATCATGATCAGGCCCATAATCATATATAACATCTTCAGAATCCGCTCTACGCAAGTTTTCAGAAATATTTTGAGATTTTTTTCTCTTCATATAAAATAGTTGTTTTATGAAGCACTTACTTCTACTTGTTTTTTGGATTTTATCATAAAGAACCTCGAAACCGTCTGAATTTGCAAATGGAGAATTTAGGGAATGATTTAGCTCATTAAAGTGTTGTTTTTTAATTTTTTTGCGTAAAGGATAATAAATCACTATAGTTTCAAGGCAACATATTACCGCGGATAGAATTAAAGGATTTGCTGAGATATTGGGATATATAATGCCATTGAAAGTCGGATCTAAAAACAAATCACCCATAATGGCATAAAATAAATAGAAAGTGAGATTTCCAAGTAAAACACCAAAAATCCATGATATTGCAATTAAAGAAATAATTTCCATCAATAATTGTCTATTAATATGTTTTAGATCAACCCCTTTGCATCTTAATAGAAAGACTTCCCTTAATCGCTTGTTTTCTAAAGATTTTTGAAAGCTTGAACCTATTAAAATGGAACCTAAGATCATCGGAATACTCATTAAAAAAAGATTTGTGCGAAAATTTTGGATATCAGTCAAATATTTTCCCATTGTGTATTCAACATAACTTCTTATGCTTGAATGAAAAGGTAAATATTTGCCAATGTATCGAATTTGCTGAACTATTTGGGCTGATTCTTGATTTAGTTTTTTGTAATCAATAGTTTCTCGCTGATAAAAAATTACATACGAAGAACCTGTAGCCCCATTAATAAAAAACTCTCCATTCCAATAACGCAAGGTGTAAGCAGGATCATCCTCCATTGATTGGATTAAACTTGCTACTTGATGATTCCAATTGGGTAAAGAAAAATTGGACCAACAAAAAATAATAGGGTTTTCTACCATCTTTTGTTTGTATATACAACCATTCTGAAAATCTTCAAATGTATATGAGTAGTAAAATGTTTCATCATTAAATTTGGTTTCATAATACCGAGGTAAATAAATCCCACATATTGATGCATTTTGAAGAGAGTAATCTATTAAATTTGGAACAACTAAATCTTGTTCAGCTTGCCAAATATTTCCAGTTCGGAAAGTAAAGTTTCGATTTTCACCTACTTTGACCCCATATTTTAAAGCAGTAGTATAATCAATTAAAAATTCTGAATTATTGCGAGGAAATCTCCCATTAAGAATTTTAAAATAATCGTGAAAAGTCTCAGAATGATAGAATTCTGTTTCAAAAAATTCAAATTGTACTCTCGTTGCGTTCATAGATAAGAAATAATCAATTGTTTTTGTTAAATTTGGATGGATTCTTTGTTTGTAATCATTTAGAACGAAATAGCCTCTATCAAACATTATTGCCCCCATTCGATACATACCTTTAATTTTTAATAAAGAATTTTCAACAAGTTCATTGGCTATGACATCATTCTCCCGAAAAATTTCGCAGAATTTCGTATTAGGATAACAACATCGAGTCCCATCCAAATAAAATATGGGATGATCTTGGTAAATCTCTATGTCATTACACATCTTAAATGTCTCAGAAAAATTTGCCTTTTGACTGGCTTCAAAAAAGAAGTTCATTCCCGTAAATAAAGAAATAGTAATCACGATACCTACCAATGATGGTAAATAAATTCGATCTTTGGCTCTAAATAGAGTATTAAAAGTTAACATAATATCACTCCAATCACTTTCTCATGGCCACTATTGTTGGTATTAATAATAATGATTCACATGTTTCTTATATATAATAATTAATGTTAGGCCTTTAAATTTTCACAATATTTGGGATATGAAAATTTTATATCATGAAACAATCAATCTTTCAAAATACTTCGAATAATGGAAGGTTTAAAAAAAATAAAAGCACAATTTCTATTGATGACTACTTCGGAAACCATGAAAAAATACCATGAAAATTCACTTCTTAAGGAAGAATATGAGGTATTAATGGAATTAGAAACATTGCTTGGCGAAAAAATACCCCTTGTTTCAAAATTTAAATACTCCACCTTTGGATATTTTCAAGAAGGAATCCACGTCACCGGCTTAGGACTTTATTCAAAAGGACTTAAAAATCTTCCAGAGAATATTGGAAATTTGGCTCACTTGAAAGCGTTAGTTATTGAATCAAACAAAATTAAAGAAATACCTCCATCCATTGAAAACTGTCAGCAACTCGTTTATTTAGATGTTTCCTCCAATGAATTAGAATATTTACCCCAAAGCATAGGAAACTTGCGAAAATTAGAAACCTTTAAGGCTTACAACAATGTGATGCAAATTTTACCCACATCATTTTCAAAGTTAGCCAGTTTAAAATATCTCGATTTAAAACGCAACCAGTTTAAATCATTACCCGATAATTTTTCAAATCTTTCTAACTTAATCATTCTGAAAATCAGTCAAAATCAACTAACAACATTACCAACGAATTTTCAAGACCTTAGACACCTAAAAGAGTTGGATTTTGAAGAGAATCAAATAACTCACCTACCAAAATCCATTATCGAATTAAAAAAACTTGAAAAGATCTATGGGAGCAATAATGAAATTACCTACCTCCCAAAATTTATTCAAAATCTTAAGAATCTCAAAATATTATCTATGGAAAATAATAAACTCTTAAGTCTACCAAAGCATATCTGCGAATTACCCAATATTGAAGAATTAAATTTGTCACACAATCTCATAGAATATGTCCCACCCAATTTGGAATTGCTTTACGATTTAAAAAGATTCACTTTGAATGGAAATAGAATCGCATCAATTCCAGAGGAACTTAAGGAACACACCAATTTTATTTTGCACCCTCAAAATATTGATTAAAATTTCAGTTTCTTTTGAAAATTGATAGTTTTCATATCAATTGGTGATAGATCAAATTCAATTTTGGAAAAATTGTTTAAAAAATGATTAAAATGTGATATTGATAAAATGGGAACTCCATCTTCTATGTGAAAATGTTGAATTTTATTGGAAACGAGAATAATGGGAAAAATTTGGAAGGATCTAAATTTAGATTGAGGTAAATATTGCAAGTTTTCAAGTAATTTCCCGCATAAAACCCTATCAGTGATTAGATTTAAAGCACGCAATTTTTGATCTACTGCTGCTTTTTTCAAAGCACCCATATTCACAGTACGGGAACTCCAATGTTTTGCATCAATAAATAGAATTTTGCGGTTTTCACGTGCGATAATATCCACTTCGTGGCGTTTTTCATTGATAGTATACCGAAATGTCCGAAAAGCATGAAAACCATAATGATTTAAAGCAGTCACAATGAATTTTTCAAATTCTTGCCAAGAAAATGAATCAATGATTGACTCCATAGAGTACTTCGTGGAAACATATTGAAAACAGTGAAAATAATTCTTAAAGATGCGATTTTCAGGGACAAATCTATAAGTATTATCCATCAATTTTTGAATCATACTTTTTTGAAATTTTATTTGGCTTTGTGAGGAAGTTTGTTTCTTCAATTGAAAGTTACGAGAGTTTTTTTTCGATATTTCATTCTTTTTTTCTTTCGTAGGTGTGTCTAAGAGTGATAAACCCGAATCAAAATTTATAGGATAATTGGAAGGTTTCTCAAACTCGTATAAAAGGTATAGATTCTTAATTAAATCCTTCAATAATCGATCAACATCTGACATATTGATACAAATAAAATAAAATAGAAGGAAATATAATGTGATACATAGATCATTTTCTAGATTGAAATGTTGAGGGGTAATATTGGGAACTGCAATATCGTTAACGAATATAATAAAGGGTTTGATTTTTGCCGTCTTTGAGTATGAAGGTCCCACCCCCGTGGTAACTTTTCCAGAAGACATGTCAGAAATCCATAAGATCAACATTTCAATGAAAACTATTTCACTTCTCATGGGAGAACAAATCTACCAAGAAGGGCAAGTTTTTGATTCCATCAAATATTTCGGTATCTTACCATTTCCAGATTTATGTCTCACCGGATTAACATATTTCTTCCTTATCCACGATAAGGAAGCTCGCGGCCAAGCAAAAGCCTCCACAATTTCAATTCTTGTTGATGAAAATCATGCAGCGTTCTTATATGAGAATATGAAGGATTTATCAATATATTTCTCAGAAACAGCAGATAAAATAACTCATGATAATTATCTAAAAGATTCAAAAGAATTTATGGTGGAACTTTTAGAAAAAGTGGATAAATTTGTTTCAAACGTAAATTCACCGATAAGCAATGCACGAAAATTGAAATTATTATTTACTGGTTTGGATGCGAGCGGAAAGACAAGTTATCTAAGAGCTATTAAGCAACGATATAGTGAACTAACAGGAATAAAGCCCACTAAAGGAATCGAACGTTCCCAAGATCAAATGTTGGGGCAAAGTTTACTCGAATGGGATGTGGGCGGACAGCTAAAATACCGGCAGAATTTTCTGAAACAAGCCGATCTTTATCTCTTCGATACCAATTTATTAAATTTTTTAATTGATATCAGAGATGAAACGCGTTATGTGGAAGCCTTAGAATTTCTCTTTCAAATTTTAAATATATTTCGATCCTTTAAACAACACCCACCAATTGTTGTTAATTTTCACAAAGCTGATCCTGATATCAAAGAAGATCATGAGTTAACAAAAAAAATTGAATTGCTTAAAAATCGAATACTTGAAAATTCCAAGGATTTTCGAGTCAAATTTTTTAACACATCAATCTTTAACGCTTATAGTCTCAATAAGTCTTTTTCAGAAGGGATTTCGCTCATGTCCCCAAATAGGGAGATTTTGCGCGAACAATTGAAATGGTTTGCACAGGAAATTAATGCTCAAGCACTCTTATTAATCAATGAGAATAGTGTAATTCTTTCTGATTTCTCGACAAATAAAGTTTCCAGTCAAGTTTCAGAAATGTCCGCACCTCATTTTCAAAATTTGTTTAAAACATTTTCTGAGTTCCGATTACTTAAACATAATACAGCCACGTGGCAGATGGACAATGATATCATTACTTTCTACAAGCTACCTTTGAATAACATTGATGTCTATCTTTTGTGTTTATTAAGAAATCAAGATACTGAAATTAACAATATAAATCAATTGATGCCAGAATTCAAAAATCGAATCAATTCATTGATTGAAACCTATTTATAATCTATAGTGTTAATAACACTGGGAAGATTAAATTTTTTGGATTAGATGTTTAGGGATCAATTTTGGGTCCGTAGACAATTGTTCAATTAATTCAATAAAACTCGAACAAATATTCATTTCCTTTGAATAAAGTGCGCAAGTTTCAAAGAACCCTACAAAATTTTGATGTTCTAGTTCTTTTTGAGATATAGGAAAATTTGGACGAGAAAATATCTCAAATACATCTTCTTGTTTCAATGAATCGGGAAGATCTTGTTTATTGATTAAAATAAGTACTGGGATATCATGGATAAGTGCGGGACCCAAAGTTTCTTTCAATTCATCAAGAGATTTTAGATTACGGTCTAACATTGATCTTTGCCCGTCAAAAACAAAAGCGATGGCATCAACACCATCGAGAATTTTCTTTCGTAAAGGAGCTAAATTTTCCTGTCCAGCTACTGTGAAAATGTGATAAAAAATATTTGTTTGAATTCTGGATTGAAAAATGCCTCTATCAAAATACAACGTGGCCCCACTAGCTTTCGCAATTTTTGTGACTTGACCGGTGGGTTCGAGATTATAATCCGGATTTTCGAGTGTCTTTCTATGTAAAGTATCAATAATGGTAGTTTTTCCTGTTCCTGCACTTCCATAAAAAACTATCTTCCAAAATAACTCACCAGACATATTTATGCGGACCAAGATTTTACCTCACAGTTAGATTGTTGAATAATTCTATGTTACCTCTTCTTCTTTAAATATTTTTATAATAGGTGGCATAATTTTTTTTCTTCTTACGCTTATTATAAACAATGAGAATGATTACGAGAATTAGCGAGGAAGACGAAACAAGATAAAGGAGATTTCCCAACCCAGAAAAATCATTTACTATGGGTTTTGAAAAATTATAAGCATAAAAGGAAATACTCAAATCAAAATTGAACGCACTTGCGTTACCAATGGGATAAACAAAAGGAAATTCTGGAATACCAGATTGATCGCGGTCAAATATAAGAAGTTCCGGATCAATTCCTTCACCGTAGAAATCTCCGATTGTTGTTATAATATGAACACAATCAATTGAATTAAAATATAATAATGCATTTTCTGCCCCATTTTCATAATTACTGTGCCCCCACGTAGGATCTGCAGAAATCCAACCATACCCCGGGACATAATATTGAACCCAAGCATGACCTGGAATATTTTGATCTGAATAAGAATAAGACCATGTATCCCCCACTTTTATATCATTTTTTGGTTGAGCATTGTTAATATCTCCATCAATCAGAGCAAAACCTAAGACTTTTCGAGCAGGAATACCAGAAGCACGTAATAATGCAACCATTAAAGAAGAAAATTCAGAACAATCCCCTTTCATCGATTTTAAGGCGTTTTTTGCTCCGATGGGATCATCTAAAAGAACATAGGTCATTTCCGAACACAAATAGAGAAATATTTTTTGAGCAATAGAAACCAAAGAGGTTTCGCTACCTTTCAATTCTTCTGCTTTTGAGATAATAGATGTATCGTTTGCTTCACAATAAGGTTGAGAAGATGTATAAAATTGATATAATGAAGAAGATGTGTTATAGTCATTTAACTTTATAGATTCTGGAATATTCCATGAATAAGATTGAAGTGTCATATTTGAAAGATATTCAAGATGAAATGAATTTAAAAACTCTTGATTTTCCATTTCTTGTTCATAATAGTCATAAGAATTATTATAAATATCAAAAGCATCAAAACTATGAACAGAATATTCTGCAGAACTTCGATTATTGAAAATAACGTTTTCTTGAAAACTAATAGAATCTTCAGAATCATTTGAAGTCCAAGAATTGATAACTACATTCCAAAGTTTAAAAATGGAAGGATTAGTTGTGGAATAATCAATTGAGTAATTCATTTTTAAATTTAAGGAATCATTGGGCACATCATCTCTTTGAAATAATGCATTCCCGACATCTAAATTATTAGTAGTAAGAAATAGGGGCAAAATGAATAATAAAATAGAAGTAAGAGCATGAATTTTTTTTTTCTGCACAATATTTCAATAAAAATATTACTAAATTAATCTTTGGGGTGATTTTGCTTTCAAACGGAAGATTATGTAGAAAATTAGTACGTTTCATTTATTATATGATAAAATTTTAGTGTAATGATCTCTTTCATAACATATGACCACAGAATTACCTTCCTTTTCTCGAAAGGAATTACAATCCGCAGGATTAAATATGACAGTCGCTCAGAAGAATGACTTGTGCATAGATAAACGACGAAAAAGCTGTTTTGAAGAAAATGTTACAATTTTGAAATCTTTAGAAATAAAAATGCCTAAAGGTTTTAAAGGCATAATGGTATCGAAGAAAGAAACAAAATCACCAGCAAACAAGAAGATTGAGCAACCTAAGAAGAAAGTTATCAAAAAAGAAGAGCCGATAAAAAAAGTGCAAGATACACCAAAAAAGATCGAAGTTGCTACCCCTTCTGTAGAAGTTCCTACAATGAAAAACAAAAAGGCTGAAATTATTGACTACATTTTATCCCAAAAGATTTCCCAAGAAACTGAAGCATCTCTTACCAAGCTGAAGAAAGCAGATCTTTTGGCAATGTTAAAATAAAGTTTTTAATTCCTTTGATTCCCAAGGCTTTCCATTTCAGATCAATTTTTTTTTTCAAATTTTGCTATTTTTTTAATAATAATTCTAAAGCCAAGCATTTTTAGGACAGTAGATAAAAATAAATATGTTGACTAATAAAAATGGCTAAAGAAACTTGGAAATATCTTAATGAAAATACACGTATTCAAATAAATCGAATATCAAATTTATTTTCAACAGCAAATGTTCTCGAAGAAGGAGATAAAACAAAGGGACTCATAAATTTTTCTTCTATCAAAAGTGCGGATGAGGTTTGGGGACCTGAAGCGAAAGTGCAAATTTCTTGGGAAGAAGTTGAACCAGCCCAATACCATCAAGGGTTAAAAGTTAAAGAAACAATCAGAATGTTTGGAGAAATTGAAGTAATCGCCACGAAAAAAGAAAATAAATGGCATTTGAGCCATGAAATGACAATTTGGTGGGGAAATCGACAGCAAGTAATGCATCGAAGATTTTATGGATCAAAAATAATGCACGGGATCATTTTCTGCGAATTAACCCATCGTCTTTTTGAAATTCATGCTATTTGTTTGGGTAATGTCTTTCCTACTTATGAAAAAACAATACTAGATATAATGGACTCCCTTCAATGCCATGGTTCCTAAAAACCCCCATGAATAATTTTTTCAAAATTTTTGTCCATTTTTAACGGAAACGCCAAATTAAATAAAAAAATCCGGCGGCAATTCCAGCTGCAATTATCAAATTTAACCAAAAACCGAAAGTGAGTTTTGTTCCCGAATTTCTTTTAGAACGTGTTTTTCCCGCTTTAATAGTCGTTCCACATTCTTGACAAAACCCTTCAGTACTTCTAAGCTCAGCTCCACAGTTTGTACATTTAGACATAATAAGTGATCAATGATGCGATCGTAAATATGTTCTCAAAATAGAAAAATGAATTATTGAGGAATAATCCCAATGAAGTAGAAGTTTGTTTTTTGATTATTATTTCCCATGACCCCTTTTTGAAGACGGTAAAATTTTCGGACTAATTGACTAAATTCAGTAGATCTATAAAGGTGATAAAATCTTTTAATGGTCAAATTTTGGCCTTTCTGTGAAATAGTCCAAGGAATCATTATATCCCCGATTTCATGATCTAAATCTCCATTCATGGCCATTTTAAGCTGAGAAATGAAAGCGTCAAGAAATCTTTTCTGATAAAAACGCCAAACGGTTATACAAACAAGAGAATTGGGTAAACCTATTCGATTAATTTCATCGATTACTTTCTTTCGATTTGATATTCCCTTGACATGATGAAGAGCTGCAATTGAACAAATACCATCAAATTTCTGCTCACGGAAGGGTAAATTGTCCATATGGGCTTGAATTTTCAATGAATTTGTGGAATTTTTTTGAAGCATTTCTCTTGATTGATCTAAATCAATAAGCCGAGAACAAAACTGAAGGAAATAATTGGAATGCCTTCCTGATCCAGCGCCAAGATCAATAAAAAGACAATGATTTCTGGCTATCGAATGATAAAAATTTTGATGCCAAATAGGCACACATTTATCTAGAAGTATTACAAGGGGTTTCCAAGGCTTTTGACGTTTTCGTGCCCAATCCGATGCTATTTTATCAAACATTTTCATCCACAGTAAATTCCAAAAACTCAAATTTTGGGATAGGTTAGTATAAGTATATTTATGAAGAATGATAAAACTTACCATTTTGAATGTATAAAGTGCGGAAAATGTTGTTCGGACAAAAATACAATAGTAAATCTTACCTATACCGACATTTTACGGATGGAATATGAGAAAAAATACACTCTTTCAGATTTTCTCAACTTTGTTGGATTTTATATGTTTGAAGAAGATCCCACTGAGCAACAATTAAAGCAAATGGTTGTCCCACCAATTCAAACAGAAAATGGGGGCGCTTTTTTGGGATTACGAAAACAAGAAGATGGAAGATGTATTTTTCTAAATAAGCATAATAAATGTAAAATCTATAAAGCCCGACCCTCAATTTGTCGAACTTTTCCATTTAATTTTCATTCTATAGCGGATAAAAGTGGCAAAAAGAAAATTGATATTCACATGCGATATACAGAAAAATCTTTAGAATATTGCCCTGGTATAAGTGATAATTCTCCGGAAATTATTGCTGAACCTTGGTTAAAGGATGGACAACAAGCAGTGAAGGAAATTCTTTCGGAACATGTTCTCATAAAGAAGTGGAACACCGCGGTTAAAGAAGGAAAAATAACAGCTTCTGCAGAAAATTATCTCAGAATCATCCTAAATATGACCGATAAGCAAAAAGAGCCCTCAAAAAAGCCCGTATCAGAAACTGCAAAAAAATCCTATCAATCACGATTGAAAAAAAAGCTTCAACAGCATATATCAGAGAAAAAAAAATAAAACTATATTTTAATCAGAATCGACAATATCGATCAATTTTTTGATTACTTTTTCCCCAATCTCTTGAATTTTTGAAGCAACTGCATCATTATGACCTTCTACTGTAAGGCGCATAATAGGAGTTGTTCCAGATTTTCGAATTAAAATCCATCCACTATTGAACCGAATGTGTAATCCATCAACATAAGTTTCTTGAAAAGATGAAAAACCCGAATTTTCTAACAGGGGGATCAATTCATCCCTGATATTTTTATAATTCTCCAAAGAAAAGATTTGATCGTGTTTTAAATGCAATTCTCCTTTGCTATATGAAAATTCGGGAATTTCTTCTAATAATTCGCTAATTTTCACATCATATTTTCCTAAATATTTCAATAAAAGCACAATTGCCATTAACGTATCGGGGCCGTTATGTCCCGAAAATTCAGGCTGGATATACACTCCACAATTTTCGCCTCCCATAAACCCATGATGCTCATTCATCGTTAAGGATACGTTGATATCACCCACTTTAGTTCTGTATACTTTAACACCTAAAGGTTCCAATACATGCTCTATTACACCTGAAGAGTTTACAGGAGTCGCAACAGATAAATTGATACGTTTTGTGGGATCAGGATATTTATCTTTCACATATTCACGAGCTAAAAAGGTAAGTACACGAATGGGTTCAATTATTAGCCCAGTTTCATCAACGAATACAACACGATCCGCATCACCATCGAAAGCAATGCCTAAATCAATTTCGTGAGACGTTGCTACAAAATGTCTTAAGTATTTTAAGTTTTTCTCGCTCGGTTCTGAATATCGTCCAGGAAAGGTCCCATCAGGCTGAGAATTCAACGTAATGTATTTCAAACCCATCCGGTTAAGTAACATGGGCCCAATATGCGATCCAGAACCATTACCTGGATCTACAAGAACTTTTATATTACGAGTTGCTTTGAACTTAGTCTTTTTGAGAATTTTTTTAACATGAGTTTCATTGATCCGCTGAACCTCAGAGACGGACCCTTGTTCATACCAAGCCTTTGACATAAAGCTGCGATCTTGATAAATTTTTTCAATGGATTGCTCTTCCTCAGGAGATAAACCTAACCCCCCCGGGCCGAATAATTTTACACCAATATATTGAGGAGGATTATGGGATGCTGTGATCATAACACCAAGATCAGCCCGTAAGAAGTCAATGGACATACATAATGTTGGAGTAGTTACCATTCCAATTGTGAAAACTTTACACCCCGAACTCATTAATCCACTCACTAAAGCATATTCAATCGCTTTGGATGTAGTTCGCACATCTCGGCCAATAATGACTTCACGCTTACCTTGCATATCTAAGAAAGTACCTAACGCAAGCCCAAGTCTAACTGCCATTGATGGAGTAAAAGTTTTTTCAGATTTATCATAACTTGAATAAATTTTCCTTATTCCACATGTTCCAAACATAGTTTTCACTTATAGATTTCTAAATAAATTTACTTTGAATGTTGTAATAAATGAAGAATATAAGAAAAAACTTTGGAAGCAATATCTTATGGTACAAAAATGAATAAAATAATGAAGGACCCGAGTAATATAATTGGCGTTAAATAAGTCATTGATGAGTGCATTTCGACTTTAATTTTTTCATCATTTTTACTAGTCCCAATTAAGCACTCTGTAATAATTTTCCCGATTATTAATAGAAGTGCTATAAAGAATCCACCAATTATCCCAAATGAAAGCCAAGAAAATACAGAAATCTGAGGAAAATCTTCTAAAAACAGAATCAATAATTCTTGGATTAACTGATAACCAGATAAATATGGAGAAAAGAAGAAAAGGGGAAGGATACACAAGAATATTGCATGAAATGTATTGGTTTTGAATAAACGGGATACATTTTTGAGATAGAAATTGTCAAAAAGTGGGAAGATTGGAGTTAATGTTTCGTAAATTAAAGCTTTTCCAATAATACTAATCAAAAATAGATTAAAAATAAGGGTATTTTTTAGCATTATTATATCCAAATTAATGGGAATTAAATGGAGACCAATTAAAAGGTAAACAAAATATTCTAAACTGGAAAAATTTCCAAATAACAGATAAATCCATCGTTTTTCATGGACATTTTTTTTGAATACTTGATAAATAATATTAAGAAGAAAATATACTCCAGAAACCGCGGCCAACAAAACGCCGATGATATACAGGTTTGATTGGGAAAAAGAAAAAATTGAGAACAATCGCAAACTAATAAAGGCTAATGCAGGAACAAATATTGTTGAATATAGCCATAGATTCATAAAATTCGATTCGAGGTAGTATTGTTTGAGATGACCATTCAAAATAGGGAAAAATCCACAATTTAATCCTACGCCCAGAATTATTCCAAGGAAAATTATTATTTGGGAGGTTTGGGAGAAAGTAGTATATAAAACGATTAAACTCAAGATATTGAGTGTCCCCGCAATAAAATAAAGAAAACCCAAAGTACTGAACAAAATAATGGTTGATATAATCATAATTTGCTTATACATACGAATAGTGTTCAAGTTTTTTTTGTAAGTCCCAAAAAAGAATAAATAATAGATACAGACTTGAGTCCAAAGTAAGAACATACCCAATATTGCAAGATTCAAAGTAGAAATCATCCCAAGGATTCCAATTGCAAACATTAAGAATATAAAATTAAATTGTGATTGAGAATGAAAAACTTGCATCGGGTTTTTTCCAGTTATATAGAATAAAATTTCTACAAACAAGAACATTTCGGCAATCCAATAAGTGAGAGGAGAACTGGAAACGGATAAATTGTTCTCATTCAATATCAGAGAATTATCAGTTAAAATGAAGACAAGATTTAATGTATTGGCACAAAATGCCAGAATAAGAGAAATAAGTGTTGAAAGATACCCCTTCTGTAATTTTTTACGATCTGGAATTGCCAATATAAGCCCAATACAGAGAATAATTAAGGGTGAATTTAATAAAAGATATGAATTCATGATTCAAGGCCCTCCGGATTATTTACTCTCAGTTCTGGAGGCACTTCAAATTTCTCCCAAACTTGCGGTTTTTTATCCACAAATAAAATATCTTCATCTATAATGAATAATTGTTGCAATCGAGAATCATTAAAAATAGAATAAAGTAGTCCAACAGATAATGCTATCAGAATCCACAAAAATGGAAAATTAATTAGAGTAAAAGCCCAGATCACCAGAATTAAAGAGATTACTTTTCCAGCAAGGGATCTGTTCATTTTTGGAATTGAAAAATAGGCAACCAATAGGAATATTATTGCTAAGCTGAAATAAATATATGTGAATAGTGTGAAACTTTGAAATTGGGTTCTGATATCCGAGATCATTTCTTCTCTATTGACTATTCTCTTTTATGGTATTAAAGATTTTTCACAAAATTATTTAACTCTTTGACTGAAATTTTTAGCGATTGTCCTCCAAATTGGGTACAATTTAAAGACCCCAAAACTGTGGCATATTCCAAGCATTTTTTTAAAGAAAAATCACTGAGATATCCAAAGAGAAATCCCGCATTAAAAGCATCACCAGCACCAGTAGAATCTTTAACATCGACGCTTAATGCAGCACTAACATACGCAATATTAGAATCAAACACTTTTGCACCAATTCGACCTTGTTTAAGCGCGATAACATCTGCATTGAAGTAAGAACGAAGAATGCACATATTATTTTGCAATAAAGTGATATTTTTCTGCCATTTTTCGAATGAAATTGGATTTTCGCCTAGCAGTGTAGATAGCTTATTGAATTCTTCATGATTTCCAAATAAAATATGTATTTTCTTTCTTTGCAGAACATTTATCATTATTTTTTTAAATTCGGCAATATCATGAGAGCTTGTTTCATCAAAATTGTGAATTAAACCTGAAATATCACAAGAAAGAATTTCATTCAACTTTTTTAAAATAATTGAAAGATTTTGAAGGTCTCCTTTGTAATGAACTAGTGGATTTTCCCCCATTTCTTGAAAATCCAAGGATTGTAGATATTTTTTTAATGCTGCTGAATTTGACTTCAACCGAGCTATTCTTCGTTCACCATTTATATCAACATAAATTTGATTTGAACCAGATCTCCCAACAATTTTTTCAATATATTTTAGGTTAAAACCCTTTTTCTCAAGCTGAGAATTAATAAAATCTCCTTCTGAATCCGTTCCAACTATCCCAACTAAAAAAACGGAGAATTTATCCTTTTCCATCAAGGTATTTAAAAAAAAAGCAGTATTACATGCACTACCTCCTAAAAAGATGTGATTTTCAGAATCGATTTGATAATTATCTTGATTTATAGATCCGATGCAGTAAATTTTCTTCAATTTCTCAACCTACAATGAGTTCGAACTGCAATAAATTAAAAAAAAGTGCTTATTTCAATTCCAACTTTATTGGACAGTGATCGGACCCAATTACATCAGATAAAATAGAGCTCTGACTAATTTTTGGCATAAATTCGGCATTTACTACAAAATAATCAAGACGCCAGCCGATATTTCTTGCCCGAGCATCATTTCGATAAGACCACCAAGTATAATGTCCTCCTTCAGATTCAAACTCTCGAAAACTATCAATATATCCAAGATCCAACAATTCTGTAAAAGAATTGCGTTCTTCAATAGTAAAACCAGCGTTTTTCTTATTTGATTTGGGATTAGTTAGATCGATTTCCTTGTGGGCAACATTTAAATCACCACAAAGAATAACATTTTTTTCTTTTTGGAGGTTTTCCATAAAAGCATATAATTTTTGATTATAATCGAGTTTAAAATCAAGACGGGGCAGTCCCCTACCGGCGTTAGGAATATAAGCATTGATTAGATAGAAATTGTCAAATTCTAAAGTTAATAAACGACCTTCAGTATCAAATTCATCGATCCCCATCCCAAATTGAACCGTTAAAGGTTCTACATTAGTTAAAACCATAGTTCCACTATATCCTTTCCGTTCTGCTTGATTCCAGTACATCTGATATCCTTCAGGTGCTTGAAAGGATTTATCGATGGTTTTTTCTGAAACTTTGATTTCCTGTAAGCAATAAATCTCAGCTTTTTCGGATTCAATGAATTTAAAAAACCCTTTTTTGATAGATGAGTTTATACCGTTTACGTTCCAAGAAATAATTTTCATAGTTATTTTACATTAAAATCCAAATAATATATAACCTTTTACCAATCATGAAGAAAATTGAAGGTTTAATTTAAAATGAAAGAAGAAGAGATTTGGTTCGTACGAATAGATGAAAAAAATGACAATATACATCTGACTGAAGAAATATATAAAAATCACTTGCAATATCTCACTCAAATTACATCTGAAATAAAATTAATAGGAGGAGGATTTCAAAATGTACCTGGAGGTATGATTCTATTCCAAACTGCAAATTTAAATGAAGCAAGGAAGATAAGTGAATCAGATCCCCTAATTGTGACCAAAGCCTATAAGTACAAACTTTATGAGTGGAAATTAAAAATTGTTTCGAATAAAGCAAATTGTTAAAGGATCAATATTTGTTTTTTTTTATTCTCAAACATTAGAAGCATCAGTGAAAAAATAATGGTAAAAGTACTTTTAATAGGAAATGGAGCACGTGAACATGTTATGGCAGAAGCCTTGATAAAAGGAGGCGCCACAATTTGTGCATTTATGAGCAAAAAAAATCCTGCTATCGCACGACTATGCAATGATGAGATAATCATCGACAATCTTAGTAATTTTTCAGCAATGATAGACTATGCCAAGTTAAATAAAGTCGATTTTGCAATTGTTGGTCCCGAAGCCCCACTAGTTATTGGCGTTGCCAATGCTCTACAAGCTCAAGATATCCCAACGGTTGGTCCAACTATCGAATGTGCTCAATTGGAAGGATCCAAAATTTTCATGCGTTCCCTTTTGGAAAAATACAAAATCGAATCTAACATCATGTTTAAACAATTCAAAGATATGGACGAAATTAAAGACTTTGTCCATAAAATTGGAAAAGAAAATGTTGTTGTAAAACCGGATGGCTTGACTGGCGGAAAAGGTGTTAAGGTATGGGGAGATCACTTACATTCTGAAGAAGATATTTACACATATTGTAATGAAATATTTGATGAAAATGGAAGAGTTATCATCGAAGAAAAACTTGATGGGGAAGAATTTACTTACATCTGTTTCGTAGATGGGAAAAATGTAGTGGGAACTCCCCTAGTCCAAGATAATAAACGAGCCTACAACGGAGATGAAGGCCCAAATACGGGAGGAATGGGATCCTATTCCATGGGTGACAATTTACTTCCATTCGTGAGCAAAGAGGATGTATCCTATGCAAATGATCAAATGCATAAAGTAGTTGCAGCCATTGCTGAAGAAACTAAACAGGAATATAAAGGTATTCTTTACGGTCAATTCATGAAAACTCAAAAAGGGCTAAAAATTGTTGAATTTAACATCCGATTCGGTGATCCAGAAGCAATGAACATTCTAACGATTATGAAATCAAATTTTGTCACCGTTTGTCAGGATATTTTGGCAGGCACACTTCTGAAACCTTTAGAATTTGAACAAAAAGCCACGGTTTGCAAATACTTGGTACCTGAAGGATATCCAGTTAACCCAGTTTCCCACTCCGAAATTATTGTTGATAAGGAGGCATTAGAAAAAATAGGGGCAAAATTATATTATGCTTCTGTGAGTGAAGAAAATGGAAAAGTTTATTCATCCACATCAAGGGCTATAGGAATAATAGGAATTGCCAATACTTTAAGTGAAGCTGAAAAAATTGCTGAGGAAGGAACTAAGTTTGTCTCAGGCGCGTTGTTTCATCGAACTGATATCGGGACTCAAGAAGTTTTGGATAAAAGAATTCAACATATGGAAAATGTCTTGAAAGAATAAACATAAAGAATAAAAGATCAAGAAATATGTCATATCCATTCAAAAAATGCGAATTAAGAGTCTCTCCACCTATTTCCCTTTTTTTCCATTACTTTTGGGAAATTTAGGTTATCGTATGATAAGAATTCTACCATCAAAAAACGTAATCCTGTATTGAAAAGTCTGACCAATTTTGTTCATTTTTCTGAATTTTGAAGGAACTTTTTTATTGGTCAATACCCACATAAGAACTAATAGATGTTATTTTCGGATAAAACTAAAAAAAAAAAGTGTCCAGAGTGCAATTATATCGCATATTCTCCTTATCCAATTTATTGTCCAAATTGCAAATGCGCATTCGATTCAAGTGTTTTAGTAGAGGAAAATGAAAAAAAAGAAGGGAATTTCACAACTTCAACAGAAAATAGTGCGTCATTATTCAACATTTCCATTCACCAGAGTGATTGTTCGAACCGGAAAAACAAGATCTCGACAAAAAAACCAGTATTTAATACACTTCTTCCTCCAACAGCATCTGAGATGAAGAAAGCTGATGATTTGACTAGAAATCTCAAGATAAACACAAAAAAAGGAGTTATCTTTTCAAATCAAGCGTACCAACCTAATGAAAATGTAGGTAATATTGCTATTTCCAAATCAAAAATCTCAGATTCTGATCACCGGGTGCGGGTCAAGGCAAAAACAAAGTTTAAAGCTGATCTCAGCCAAGACAAAATTTTTTTGGGAAATCATGGGGAATTCATGAAATTTATGGGGATAATAACCAAAGAACGCCAAAATCTCTTTTCATCAAATTCAAAATATGAATATTTTTTGGAATTGGGGTCCAATTTAGATTATATTGCAACATCTATTTTAAGTGGGGAGTTGGATCGCATGTTATTAGCACCTCCAAAAGGTGGAGCTGAAGAAATTTGTTACTATTTGGGAAGCCCCCAACTACTATTCATGATATTTGGTAATTTTCAAGATAAAAAAGCGGCTTGGTTGCTAAATCAGATGAAAGTGGCATTTCATGAACTTTTGCAATCAAGAGACCCATCAATACTATCAAAAATTGAATTGTACAAGTTAACTCAGAATTTTGAAAAGCGAGTATTGTATATGTTGGAAGAATATGTGAAGTTCGATGATATCTTTTCACCAAATACTCTCCAATCGGTTGATGATTTCTTGCGAATAGATTATTTTGGGCTAAGTTATCAATCAATCGGAGTCATTTCAAGTTTGATCTCCAGTCATCTAGAAATCACTGGGTTGCCACCCATTGATCTTGATGATCCTGATGCGGAGGAAAATTTAATAGAGTTAAAAGAAGCGCTTATCACCGCTAAAATCGAAGCAATTGCGGCGAATACAATAGCCAATACAACACTTATGCCTCACTGGATTTCAGTTAAATTAGGATTTCAGAGATATAGATTTATACTATTTTCTGAGGTCAAAGGTTACTACATTTCATTTTTAGCAGAAGGGAATTTAGAGCTAAAAGAAACCAAATTGTACGGTATAAAGAGAATTTTGGAGAATTTAACTGAAAAACCTTTCATTGGGGTATTATCCGAATTTCAAGAGAAAATCCCTTCAATCAAAAGCTTTCTTCAAAAAAAATGAACGTCCTACTGAATTGTTAAATTCAATACTGTAAAAAAAAAACCTATAAAGGTTAGGAAACAAAATAAGGGTTAGAAGTAAATATGTCAACTAACATCAAGAAAGTCAATATTATATGTCCAACATGTTCAAAAAGTAAAAAAATTGCCGCTCCAGTTGATATTATAAAAAAAAAAGAAACCGGTGCAACATCTGTTTATATTCCTTCGGGAATGGTCTGTGAGCATGAATTTTATGCTTACATCGATAAAAACTTTGCCGTTCGGGATTACCTCGTACTCGAATTTAGTTTACAAGATGAGGCAAAGAAGGCCAATAAAATTAAGAATGATGCACTAACGAAAGCTGATTCTGTTAATTTAGATATGAAAAATGTTTTAAAATTTATTTCAGAAAAAGATTTACGGTCCTTAATTTATGCTTGTTATATTGAGAGTCATTTGGTATTGATTGAAAATGATCCTTCACAGGAACGATTTGTGGTCATCTTCAATCTGCTGGCAAAATTGTTTCCCGATATAATAGAAACCACAAACATTTTTACCCCTGAGCGATATTTAGAATTTAGTGAAAATCAAAAAGAACGGTTACAAAATCACACTGTGTTTAATGTAATTTATAATCTTAGCGTCTACAAACCTTTTGGAGACAGTGATGCCGAACCCTTGGAGACAATTATGAAATTGTTGATGAAGGGATCGATTAAACTTCAAGCCATCTATACAAAAAACTATATAGATTATCTTCGCAAATTTTCTGATGATATTAAAGACATGGAAAACGAGAAAATTGATAAAGTAATTAAATTTTTGAAAAAGAGTGATGAACAACATCAAGATATGTTCACTTCTGCGATGATTGGAGTTATGCGGAGAAGAAATGAATTTAAAATAACGCATTTATCCGTGGAGGATTCTTCCGAAGAGGATATTATGAAAATGATCCATAAAAAACTGGAAGGAAAATTATTTTTGTATAATGAAAAAACTCACATTAGACAAGCAGAAAATCTTCCAGATGTTACTGAAAAGCACACCTTAAGATTGCTTCGAAAAAATGGGAACATGTCCATTGATAAAATAATCAGTGAATTACAAAATATTGCCCGTGATCGCCTTTTAACATTTGAGCTCCATAAATTACCAGAAATACTTGAAGGATTTACAAAAAAAGGGTTCATTGAAACACTCTAAACATTTTTTCTCTATTTATTAAGAAGATCATGAAATCGAGTTGCGAGGGCCTCCACAGCATATTGTGAAGGTTCACCTAAGTCTGATGGTTTGCGAAATTCTTTAATACCTAACATTTGCCCAGATTCGGAAGGAAAATTAGATACAATCACAGGATGCCCTAAAGCACTGATAACGATCATCCCTTGAATCAATGCCCAATGAGTTAGGACATCCAAAACAGCATTATGCCCTCCATTTTGTAATCCGGAAGCAGATACCACTGAGAAAAGTTTATCCTTTAGTTTATATTTCCCCATTTTTAAAGGACGAGAGCGATCAATTAAATCTTTAAGAATTCCAGGAACATTAAAGAAATAAGAAGGAGATCCCACCAAGATTGCATCCGCTTCTTGCATTTTTTTATCCAGAACACCCATATCATCTTTTTCAGAAAGGGGACACACATTTGGCTTTCGCAAACAAGAATCACACGCTATACAGTGGCCAACCGTAAAGTCAACCAAATTTAAAATTTCAACTTCAATTTTATGATCCTCCGTAAGGGTTTCAAGAGAATTTAAATTATCAATTTTTGTTGCAAAATGAGACGTAAGGGAGGCCGTTAAACCATTTTTTCGGGGACTACCCATAATAACTATAATTTTTTTTCCCATAGAATTAATTTGGGGAGGCCAAATAAAAAAGATTTGAAAGTATCAAATATAGATTAAAGGTTGACTGGATTCAATTCGATAAATTGCAAAAACTGTTGTCTTATCAGGACTCAACCAGACTTTTTTATACAATTTCCCAATACACTCATAATTTCTCAAACCAGCTGGTTGTGAATAATCCTTTTTAATCAAAATATGTTCAACAGTTGTGAGTGGGTTTGAAGGTCCATGTAAAATGAGTGCAGACAAGCCGATAGGATATATTTTAACGGAATAGATATGGGAAATATCGGTACCATTGTCCTTTGCAATTTCTTCTAATAACTCCAGACATAATTTAGTATCGTTAATTCGGGTGTAGTCATGTTCGGTGTAAATCCGAAAAAGCTGCTTTTTTATCATATTTTATTCTAATTTTCCAGTTTTAGAAAAATGATCAATTAATTAAAGGAAACACAAGCTAATAAATGTGGTACGTTCACTTGACGAATAAAATTAGATTATTGAAAATATGAAAAAAAATGAGATTTAAGGCATGTCCATGGAAGAAATAGGAACAATGATGGTAAAATGCGAGTCAAATAAATCAGAATGGGACATATCCTTGATTTCATCCAAAAATTCCATAGTTATTTCATCAGAATCCGAATCTCCATTTTTCATTCGAATAAAAGTGTGATCCCGCATTTCTTTCTTTTCATCAACGTAAACATCGAAATATTGGATAGAATTTTCAGAATCATGACTTGGTTCAACATTCATATTCATGATGAATGCTATATCTGCCTTATCGGCTTCAAGCAAGAAAATAAACTTTATGTTTTGTGTGGCAATTAACTCCCGTAAATTTAAATATAAGGATTCTATTCCTGGAGTAGAGATTTTAGGAGAATTTTTTTCAGAGAGCGCTTTGTGTGATTGATCAATTACCTCTGGATTAATTAACATAAATTTTCCAGGTAATAACTTCTTCCGTTCAAATTCTGTCAAGTATTTTGTAAATAACTCTGAATTGGATTTATTCACAAATTTGGTATTGATCCTTTCAATCGGTGAATAAATAGTGAGTTGATGATTTAACGAAAAGCCAGACATCACTTTAGTAAAGTACATTTTCTTTTCGGGGTTGTATGGTAAAATTGTTTTCCCTTTGGAACCCATTCCAAGCTGTTTTAACATAGCTTCTGGACCCATAGATTCTAAATTTAAGATAAGAAGCAAGAATTTGCGGAAATCTTTGACTTCTAAGTAATTTTTGAAAGACGAAAGCATTTCCACTGCATAAGTATATTTTTCAGAATAATCCATACTGATCAATACAACTGTAATACTTCACAAATTAAAAATTCTGAGATAATAGATTTAATGTTTTTCCTAAATTATTTTATTTTCGTGCTTCAGAAAATTGTCGTTTAACTATGGGCATTTCAGTTACGTATGTATCGATTTCTCGGTAATGCAACCTTTTATGCAAGAGGGGATTTTCTCGATTATCTATCCAATATTCTAAAACTACTGCAGGAACACGAATTCCCAATTTATTACAAACATAAGTTCTATGATGCCCATCGTGTTGTACTAAATTATACTTTGATTCAGTTTTAATGAGCCAAACAACTACCGGAGGTATGGGTTTGTTAGTTTTAAGCATGTATTTAATCGCAGCGGTAACCATTTCAACTTTATCAAAATCTAAGGAATCTTCTGAAGCCCAAATTTTTTCAGGATTTAACCGTCTTTCTTTCCAACTTAAACCTTTACCTTCAAATAAAGGCAATCTCAATTGCAAAAGGGTTCGATCAACACCTCGCTGGATATCAAAGTTAACACCCCAAGCACTATGCATGAGAAATGAAAGATATGCTAATTCAGGAACCATAGGAACCTTCTCCCTTAGAAACATCTTCTTTATATCAACAGTAGTGAAATGTTTTAAATGCTCCCGGGAGAATTGTTCCACTTCAATATGTTGCCAGTCAATTTCGTAGGATTTCATTAACATCTCTCATCATTTTTCATGGATTATTATCTTGTGACAATATCAAAATGTTTTGTTCTAGATACAGGTAAATCGATTACCCGGGTTCTAATCTGGAAGGCATAGCGAAACTTATCTTCCATCTTGGAATAATTGCCTAAAGGTTCTAAGATCACTGCTGGAATCCGAATCCCATTCCTATGAGCATAGTAAGTTCGATGATGACCATCATGAACAATTAGGCGAATGGCTTGAGAATCAAAAAAATTCCACACTATTACCGGAGGGAGGCTTGCTTCAATTATTTTTGAATAGGCATGGGCGGCTTCAACCATTTTAAGTTTTGCTGTTTCAAGACCATCTTGACTTGCCCAGAGAAATGCAGGTTCAATATTTTTAATAGATGCAAGAACATCCCGAGGTTTGACATTCAATTGATTGCATGCAAAACGTTTCAGATCATTCGCCGTTGTACCAGAAAACCAATGAGTACGCCTAAGAAAAGCTTCATATCCAAGAGATTTATCTTCCTCCAATTTAGAATTAAGTAACTTCAAAATTTCAACGGGATTAGTAAGGGAAGCAGCACTCATGGTTGGGTCAAGGAGTTTTTATTTTTTTAATAAGTCATTCGATATATTTCTAATTAAATTGGGAAATCTACTCCTTTAAAGCTTAAGGTTTGGAGTAAAATACCAAATATGTCAAAACGCATTTTTAATTTTTTATCCAAAAATCTAAGCGTTTTTGAGTTTTTGAATAGGGAACTAATTTACTTGCTTTTAACCAGTGTTTTAAGGGTACTTTAAAACGATTATTTATTACTTGTAAAGCATCCTTTAGAGATTCATGTTGGATCACATTGGATCCTTTCCATCCGTTTTGCAAGGCTTGTCTCACCGTTTCTCGAATTACCCACACACCTAAAGGAAGTATATATCCTCCACGGATTTCACGAAATACAATGGCTCGCGATTGGCGGCGAGATTTCGATAAGAATTCCACAATTTCTTTACGTGCAGCATAATAAGCCCCTGTAATATTATCCGCATACTTTTTCCTTCCATTTTCGAGCTCGTAATCATTAACGATTACCGGTTCAGCAATATTAGTAGGATATAAGCCAAAAATATCTTGATTCCAAATGGACTCAGAATGCCAATGTTCGTTCATTTCGAAAGCCCATGGACCGGGCATAAATAATATTATAAAATGGTTATCAAGATAATCATTGGTGAATGTGTAATACTTATCTATACTGGGATAATGCTTTATTGATTTCGCAACACTCTTACTGATAATTGTGTCAACAGCAGTGATCGCCCAACGAGTTGGGACTAATCGACGATTTTTTTTCACTCCTAATAATCCAGCAGATAATAAACGTTGCATAGAAGTTGTCGATATATCATCCGATTTATAGAGATAGCCATAGATAGCTTCTGATGATTTCAAATCTTTATCGGAGATGACCTTATCCACCGGTTTTAAAACCTTAACATTATCAATTACATCAATTTTTTCTGCTCTGCCCGATGGGCCGTTGGGCGCACTGCTGCTATCATATCGCATAGAAACACGAATATGTGACAATTTTGCTTCAGTATCAACAGAATTTGAAGCCATGGTTAATTCCTGGGTTGATTCTAGCATTTTACGATTGGTTCGGTTTAAATCACCAAGAATTTTATCAATATTATCTTGATAACGTACTCCAATGGAGAAATTTGAACGAACCATCCCTGATCGATACTTTACGATTTCCTCAAGGGGTTTCCCAAACCAAGATTCCGGTGAATCTAAAAATCCCGTATTTTTTTCCACTGCATATTCCCCAATAGGAAGTAAAGGACCAATATTCACCCTAGGATATCCCACATGTCCAACAAAGACAGCGGGAGGAGAAGCGCCAAAAATATTCTGATTGGATTTAATTTCTTTTGGATCAATTGTCAAAGTACTCTTTAAAATAGAATTTTTCATCAAGATAGGACATTGTGATTTTCCGCACAATAACCGTGCCCCCTTACATTTTATACAAATGTTCACTGAATCGGATTCTGATGACATCATCAATAACTATCTCTGCTGAAAAATCGAAAATCGATAATCATATAAAAATGACTCTCCTTTTTAATAAAGATCTCTATCATGGTGTATTATAATTCAAAGAAATTGTCTTTCTTTGAAGATGTTGTAGAGCTAACAAGAAATTTTAAATGTATTTGGTCTTCTATTTAAACTCGATGTTTTTTCTTTAACATCCTAATAGTAGCGAGACATTAAATGTTAATGGGAAAAGGTTCTACAAGTGTAAAAATGTTTTAATAGGGTTGCCGACAAAAAAAGAATATCGAAGAATTTTACCGACAAAACCCAGATATTCAAAATTTGGATTTTAGATGGTAAAATTTATATATTTATCGACTACCAACTCAACCTCGAGAGGTTCACA
This sequence comes from Candidatus Lokiarchaeum ossiferum, assembly GCA_025839675.1. GTDB lineage: Archaea > Asgardarchaeota > Lokiarchaeia > Sigyniarchaeales > Promethearchaeaceae > Lokiarchaeum > Lokiarchaeum ossiferum. The sequence goes on along the minus strand of CP104013.1, from coordinate 5,440,028 downwards.
TGACAATGAAAATCGTTACTATCAACATTCCAGATCAATATTTAGATTGTTTAGAAACAATGGTCAACATGGGATACTTTCCAAGTCGTTCTGAAGCAGTTCGACAAGCATTAAAGCAATTTTTAACCAACGAACAAGATTTAAACCAAGATTTAACACCTGAAAGATTTCAAGCCTTTAAAACACAACAAATGGAAGCACTTATGCACTATAAATAATATCTTTTTTTTTCAATTTTACAATCTTTTTAATCAAATTTTTATGAATGTACTCCTTCTTCTATTTGTTATGCAAGCGTCTGTTAAAGTTTTATCTTCTCATATCCATCAAGGGTGCATTAAAATCCCCATCGACGCTATTATTATTATTCGTTAGTTAAGCATTGGCTTAACTTCAATATCAGTTGATAACAGACGCAAATTCAAACTGGTATTGCAGCATTTCCATGCACATTTTCGGTATAACTTTGTTCTTTAGGTTATAATAACATCCTTATAGAAATTTTCAGAAAAATCAAACTTTTTTGACATGCAATCCTTTTTTCGTTAATAAAAAATATAAACACAGAGGAAAACTAAATGGAATCCTTAGGTAAACTTAACTCGTTAGAAATTGAAGAACGAATCCAACAATGGTGGGAAGATGAGAAGATATATGATCTTATTAAACAAAATGAACCCAAAGAAAAGAAATTCTTCTTCTTAGATGGTCCCCCCTATACCACAGGTGATGTTCATCTGGGTACTGCTTGGAATAAAATCTTAAAAGATTATGTCATAAAATATAAGCGTATGCAAGGATATCGTGTTACTGATACGCCTGGTTATGATACACACGGACTACCTATAGAAGTAATGATCGAAAAGAAATTAGGTATAAAGAATAAACAAGAGATCTTAGAATATGGATTGGATAAATTTGTCTCCGAATGTAGAAATTATGCAGTTAGCCAAATTGATACTATGAATAAGCAATTTTCAAGATTGGGATGCAATTTCTGGAACTGGGATAATCCCTATATCACACTGAGAAATACCTATATTCAAGGAATTTGGTGGACATTGAAGAAGGCATGGGAAAATGATTATTTGTATAAAGGATATCGCCCCCAAAATTGTTGCCCTCGATGCGGAACTGCTTTGGCAAAACATGAATATGAATATCATGATATCACCGATACCGCCATCTTTGTCAAATTTCAATCGGTTGAAGATCCAAAGACATTTTATGTTATATGGACAACCACACCTTGGACTCTAATCTCAAATACAAACATCATGGCAAATCCAGATAGTGAGTATGTGAAAATGCGGGTAAAGGATGAATATTGGATCATGGGAATTGCCGCCACTTCAGATTTATTACAAAACAAATTAAATTTGGCCTTAAAAACAGAAGATGGGTTTGAATATGGAGAGCGTTACACCGGTTATGACTTAGAAGGTAAACAATATATTCATCCATTCGCTAAAGAAGTCCCCATCCATGCAGAATTAGAAAAAGAACAACCATTAGTACATACAATAGTCCTTTCTCGAGAATACGTCCAAGAAACAGGAGGATCAGGATTGGTTCATTCAGCTCCAGGTCATGGACCAGAAGATTTTGAAGTCGGAATGGAATATGGAATACCAATTTTCTCACCAGTAGATATGAATGGAGAATACACGAGTGAAGCAGGAGATTTATTTAAAGGAAAGTATGTACATGAAGTTAATCGAGAAATTATCGATATGTTGAAAGAAAAAAAAACTTTAGTACACGAAGAACCCATAGCACACGAGTACGCTCACTGTTGGAGATGCAAAACCAAATTGGTATACCGAGCAACCGACCAATGGTTCTTCGCAACATCAAAATTACGTGACGAATTGTTAAAGGAAAATGAAGATATCTTTTGGATCCCAAAATATGCTGGTGATACCAATTTTAAATCATGGTTGATGGGATTACGGGATTGGTGTATATCACGCCAAAGAATCTGGGGTATCCCATTATCCATTTGGCAATGTGATGATGAAGCCTGTGATAACATGGATGTAATCGGATCGATGAAGGAATTGGAAGAAAAAGCGGGTGAATGTCCAGAAGATCTCCACGTTCCCATCATAGACAAAGTCACTTGGAAATGCCCAAAATGTTCTAAAGGAACCATGAAGCGGGTCCCGGATTTAGCAGATGTTTGGTTAGATTCAGGATCAGTGATGTGGGCATCCCAACAATTTGTTGACGGTCATGAACATTATGACACTTGGGAACCAGCCGATTTCATCTTGGAAGGAAAAGATCAAATCCGTGGATGGTTCAACTCATTGATTTGCGCAGCAATGCTTTCATCTAAACGGAAAAATTATAAAGCATGTTATATGCATGGATGGGTAAATTCACATGGAGTTAAAATGTCCAAATCCTTAGGAAATGCAGTCCAACCAATTGATGTTATTCGCGGTGAAGTGGAAATTTTGACTGAATCTCAAAAGGAACATTTACGGAAACAAGCAGCCCTTCTGACCACATCCAAATTTGATAAGACTAAGGAAAGTAAAACTCCAAAGAAGAATCGAAAAGAACGTCAAAAGAAATATATTAAAGACGATAAACGCTGGTCTAATATCAAAGGAATAGAAAACTTCCGATTCTACAGTGTCATGGCTACCCCTCCAGGAAAAGATATGAACTTTGACTACAAGGAATATACCGACACCTTCAAAGTACTTAACACCTTTTGGAATACCTATTTATTTGCCCAAGAAAAAATGATGCTAAATAACTTTGATCCAAAAAAGCATTCCATGGATATTAATAAATTATCCGCGCCAGATAGATGGATAGTTTCCAAAGTGAACAGTACAATTAAAGAAGTGACAGATCTATTTGACAATTACGAGTTACCCTCAATTCCTGCACGTCTCCAAGAGTTCATTGTAAATGATCTGTCTCGATGGTACATCTCCCTAATTCGGGACGATATCGATGTAAATAATGAAAATCCAAACAAATATAATACATTAGCAGTGCTTTGGTATGTTTTACACCGATTATGCTTGATTATGGCCCCTGTAAATCCAATGTTGACTGAGGAAATATATCAAAAGATGTTTCGCCCAATGCTTCCCACACAAACCCGAGAATCAATTCATTTGGACAAATGGCCCCAAATTGATGATGATTTAATCGATGAAAATGCTGAACGCAAAATGCAAACAACTCGCCACATCATTGATGAAGTACGTTCATTGAAAGCCGAAAATAAGATAAAATTGCGATGGCCTACCAAAGGATTATTGATAAAAGCCAAAGATCAAAAGGAAGAAATTCCATTCCAAGATTTGATCAAAGAAATGAGTAATGTGAAGGAATTGACGATCGTTAAAGATGAAAAAGTTGATGACACCTTTAAATTCAAAGACGTAGGAGAATACATAGTATATTTGGATTTACAAGACTCTAAAGAATTGCAACAGGAACGAATATTGCGAGATTTATTGCGTACGATCCAATTCTTACGAAAGCAACATAAATTGCAGACTGGAGAATCAATAACTCTAACTTTGTCTACTGAACACCCCTTCCTTTACGAAACTTTGAATGAATTAAAGGAAAATATCACTACTAAAGTGACAGCTGAACCCCTAAATTTAACCAAAGAAGTATCTGAACCGATTAATGAAGGAATATCACAAGATTTCAATGTTTGTTTAAATGGTACATGCTACGCCGTAATTCGAGAGAAAATGGTTAATGCAATTAAAAGTGGATCTGAAGGAAAATGCGGATATTGTGCACAATCCATTTCCAAAGACAAATTGGGGTTGATCCGCATCAATTTTATTAAAAACTAAGGAGTTTCTTTATTTTTTTACTTTTTTCTAAAATCTTTGACCAGTATTAGATGAAGTCATCAAAATGAAATAGAACGAAGGGGACAGCAAAAAAAAAGGGCAGTCAAAGCGATTTCACCCAAATAATTAATCTTGATATTTATCAACAATGACTTTACTAAGACTATAAGCATATTTCTGTAAATCTAAAATCAATTTCCGTTGAGTTAATTCCCTTAGAACGGACACATCTAGTGCTCCAAACTGACGTTCCAAATCATCAATGGTCGTAAATATCGCTGAAACTTTGTTCCAATCTGCCGCCCACTCATAATCCCACTCTTCATCAAAAACTGTTTTGAAAGGATGTACCTCTGCAATCATTTTCCTACTAGAATTTAGATAAATTCCCTTTATAAAGGTATCGAGAGAATAGTTTTTTAGGATTTTGAGTCGGCCATTTTTTGGGCTAAATTTTCTTTAAAATGCGGAAAACGGTGGGAAAACGATTCCAAGTTAAGCATTGGCCAATCTTCAAACAAATGCAAAGAACTTAATGGTTTTTTATCAATTTGATCTTGATCAGATAGAATGGTGTTCTTTAGAGCATCTAAATCAAAGAGAGAGATTATTTCACTGGAAGATAACACATCCAAAAATCGCACATAATATCTCAAATAATCGTCAGTAGGAACGATTTCCTCGCGAATATGCGATGATTCAAAAATGGCATGCTCTAATAATGCCGGATAGATTTGATGTTCCCAAGCAATTAAATTCGTAAATAAAATAAATAAATCATCTAAAGATAATTTAAAAAATACTGCCTGGTATAGAATATTTTCTTTAGATTCCCCAAATTCAACAATAGACTTCTGTATTTCTTCTAAAGTTTGACGAATAAAAGGACGCAAAGCAATTTCATAAAATTCTTGACTTTTATCACTATCTAACACAATTTTAATTTGAGAGTATAAATAATTTTTTACTTTCTTAATTCTGGCTCTTGAACGAGTACAGTTGATCCATTTCTCGCTGAAGGGATTTGATTTGGCTCGATGACGATATTCCAATTCAAAAGCAGATAGATCGAGTAAATTTTCAATTATTTCAAAGATAATTTCCTTCATTTTTGATTTCACCAACCGCTATGGGTAGAAATGGATCTCTTGGAAAAACTTCCCTTAAAATCATTAACTTAAATCTTACTTATAACATTTCCCCTTCAATATTAATAAAAATCATAAATGTTTCATAAATACCCACCCCTTTCCCATTGACAAAGATGCATATCTTCAATCGAAAATTCAATTTTTTAAAGATTTTCATACTTTGTTCACTTAATATTGAGATTTTTTAATTATGTCAAATTCAGAAAAATTTTTTTCTAAATACAAGCAGGAAATCTATACTACAACTTAAATAGGGAAATAAAAAAAACAAACATTCATTTTCATCATGATTCAGAACGGAGAAAATATCCAAAAATCTTGGTCAAAAAGTTTAAAATCGGTAGAATAGTGACATAAAAATGTAATTTAACCTTTAAAATAATCAATTGGTGTAAACCCTCGTATTTGAAGATTTTTGTCCAAGTATATTTGAAATCTATGAGGACATATGATATTTTCTTCAATAGTAATGGACATAATATCTTTTTCTTGAATTTTGATCGAATATACTAATTCACTTTTTAACACAATTTCTTTGGTTAACTTGCAAGTTGGACATCTTACGAGTAAGGATCTATCATGAATCTCAGCGATCTTGACTTGGATAGGATCTTCTTCGATCAATTGAGATTTAACTTTTTCTAATGAGGTGTTTGGTAATTCTCTTCTGTGCAAGAATCCAGGAAGTAAAAGCCCCATATAACTCGAAAAGGTAAACAAGCCTACAAATATCCACCCAATAGTGGTAAAAATAGAGTAACCACCTTTATTTCCCCAAAATGTAAAAGCTATCACATCCAATACAAGAAAAAATTGATTGGCTAACATTGAAACTTGCGAAATTCCGATAAACATAAAACCGATTTTTGCATAGCTATCTGACACTTGAAGATAGGCAGAAAATGATTTAATGGCCAATAAAGCATAGAGATAGGTTTGATACACAACGAATAATGTAGAAGAAAAAATCCGGATTGATGGGCCAAAGTCTGTTTTTCCATCAGAAGGAAAACCATAATAATTGTTGGGAAGTATAAGCAATATAACTAAAATGGCAATAAAAATGAAATGGTAGTTATACGACTTCTTAAATACATTGAATATCTCCTGACCAAATTGAATTAAGAAGAAAAGAGAACATGCCAAAAAACCGATGAATAAGGTATAAGCAATTCGATAAAAAATCAGTTTATATCCGGTGATATATCCTTGAATCATAGCAGAAATTAAGAAAATACATGCAAGGAATAAGGAAAAGAACAAATTTCTCAATGAGTAAACACTTCTACGTCTTCTTTCTTTCCATTTCATTGCCAGAATAATTGTTAACAGAAAACAAGAAAAGGTGGAGAAAACCAAGACAAAAAAAACAGGAACGGTTCCTGCTGGCATTTCTTCATAACTCAAAAATTGGTTCCTCCATTTTTTATTCTTCCTATATCATTTTGATTAATCAATCCTTTATATCTAATTATCCATACAATTTCTAATAGTTCGTACCATTTCATAAGATAGTTTTATTCAAAATTGTTTTAGTCAAACAAAGAATGGTTTAGCAAGGGCACAATAGAAATCAAAAACTTAGAATTAAAATCCAAATCTATAACTAAAAGACTGATAACGAAAGATCCAACTATTCTCATTCTGCGAATAATCTTCTCGAAATTCAAGGTTTGGGGTATATGCAGGATATGAAAAGGAAACAATAGATTTCCTTCTTTTTGTAGACACAAAATCTTTGCTTACTTCCCTTCCTCCGATTTTTTCCTTCCCTTTTGACCACTTGGTTGATGCAGACTCCATGGGAAAAATCCGAAAAAAATATTCTTCTTTGATTTCATTTGGGAACCAAATTTCATTTAAGTTTTTTCCTTATGAGTCAATGCAAAAATTTCTTATAGAAATGGAAATTTCATACACACAGTATTATCCGATGATATGGAGTGAATCCTCTTATTATCAATGTTCGTTAAATGAGAGTAAATCCATGGAAGGATAAGTAACATAACGATATATATAACACAGAATTCTGCATTCAGATATCTTTTCATTTGAAATGCAAAATTCTACACAAAATGAGAATACGACAATGAGTACTAATCCAGATGAAATACGAATTGCTGTTTTCCCATGTGACTGTGGTGTAAATATCGCTGGTGTAATAGACATAGCAGCATTAGCAGAATATGCAAAAACTTTGCCAAATGTTGTTATTGCGGATAAAAATTTATCTCTCTGAACCACCTCAGGAGCAGATTTCATTAAGAAATATATTGATGAATACAATGTTAATCGAGTGGTAATTGCGGCTTGAACCCCAAAAACACATGAACCGGTTTTCCAAGCAGTTTTAAATGATTGCGGGTTAGACCCTTCATATTTGGAGTTCGTCAATATTCGAGAGCACACAAGTTTTGTCCACCAAAAAGATAAAGCGAAAGCTTTGGAAATGGCTAAGGAACAAGTTCGAGCAGGAGTTGCACGAGCGGCCCGATTGGAAGTAGTACCCGAAAGAGTAGTACCTGTATCGGATGCAGTTTTAGTCATTGGAGGAGGAGTTGCTGGACTACAATCCGCTTTAGATCTTGCGAACCAAGGTCATAAAGTGTATTTAGTTGAACAAAATCCAACAATTGGTGGAAAAATGAGTATGCTTGACCGCACATTCCCAACCGATGATTGTAGTATCTGAATCTTGGGGCCTGTCATGTTAGAAGTGCAAAGAAATGAAAATATTGAACTTTTAACGTTGTCTGAAGTTACCAAAGTAGAAGGCTATGTAGGAAACTTTGAAGTTGAGATCTTGCAAAAGGCACGATATACAAATACCGATTGCAATGGGTGTGGCGCATGTTTTGATGTGTGCCCCGCTGTTTCACGTAGTGAATTCGATCAAGGCTTAGGACAACGAAAAGCAATATATGTTGCATTCTCGCAAGCAGTCCCAATGAGAGCTCAAATTGATATGGATGCATGTATCAAATGTGGCAATTGTGCCAACGTTTGTGAACTTACAGCCGTTAAATTTGATCAAGAAGATACACTCTTCTCTGTGAAAGTAGGAGGAATAATTGTAGCAACAGGTTGGGATGAATACAAACCAATTGATGGATATTTAGGTTATGGCAAATACGAGAACGTAGTAACACAACTCGAATTTGAACGAATGCTCGCCCCCAATGGACCAGTAGTCGGCCATTTACATAGACCATCGGATGGAAAACCACCAGAAAGCGTCTTATTTGTCCAATGCGTTGGCTCACGGGATGTCAATAGAAATGTATACTGCTCAAGTGGAGTATGTTGTATGGTTAGCATTAAAAATGCTAAGCTTGTAAAAACACATGATCCAGATCTTGAAGTAGTTGTATCTTATATTGACATTCGCGCAGCAGGAAAGGGATATGAAGAATATTATACCCAATCCAGACGCGACGGAGTAAAATATATACGCTCAAAGGTAGCTCGTGTTCGCGAAGATCCAAAGACCCAAAATCTCATAGTGGTGCTTGAGGACACCTTAAGCCCAGATAAAACGATTAAAGAATATGAATTTGATTTAATTGTGTTATCTGCAGCGATGATGCCTTCGGATACCTTTGGAAAATTGAATAAAGCCCTAAATCTGTCAAAACATCCGAGCGGATTCTTAAAAGAATTCCACCAGCGATTGAACACTGTCGACACCGATGTTCCCGGAATTGCATTATCAGGTGCATGTCATGGCCCTAAAGCCATTTCAGAATCCATTATGCAAGCAAAGGGTGCAGCCTCTTCTATTGGTAAGTTATTATCCAATGGAGAATATCGAATTAAACTTATTCGGGCCGTACCAGATGAAGCCAAATGCTCACGATGTGGAATGTGTGCGGAAGCTTGTCCTTATAATGCAATTCGAATAACTCAAGAAGATGGAGCGCTTGTCGATGAAATCCTCTGCCGAGGATGCGGTCTTTGTGCATCAGTGTGCCCAAGTTCGGCAATATCAATTCGATACTATCGTGATGAACAATACGGCGATTTAATTGACGCAATATTGGAAGATGCCCTTATGGAGAAATCTAAGGCATAATTAGGGGGATAAATGAAAATGGAAAATTTTGAACCACGGATTATAGCTTTCTTATGTTGGAAATGAGGTTACGGCGCCTGCGATATGGCCGGAACCATTCGAGCCCAATATCCTGCAAGTATTCGACCAGTTCGAGTAATGTGCACGGCAAGAGTATCAGCAGATATGGTCATGCGAGCCTTTAATAAAGGAGCCGATGGAGTCATCATAGGTGGATGACATATTGGAGAATGTGATTTTGTGAATGGCAATGAATATGCCCAAAAATTAGTCCAATATCTCAAAACTATCATGCATACTATAGGATTAGAACCTGATCGTTTGAAAATGATCTTTATCAGTGCGGCTGAAGGAGAACGCTTCCGACAACTTGCAGTTGAAATGGATAATACAGTCAGACGGTTAGGGCCTTCTAAACTAAGAATGCATCAAATTGATGCTGCCGCAAAAGCTGCTGCCAAGAAAGCCAAAAAAAAAACAGTCTAAGGAAAATACAACAAAAACCTTCGACATATATGGCCCAGATGAACCCTTGCTATAAACCAAGTGCAAGGTGGATGAATCCTGCGAGGATGTATCCCATATATGCAATTGAACCAAAATAATTTATCAATAATTTTCTTTTTTATTCCTTCTAAACAATTAAAAGGAAAAATCTCCTATCTTCACATAATGGTTAATGAAAATATCTTAATTGTGGAAGATGAAGGCCTTACATCATTAGCTTTGGAATCTTTACTGAAAAAAGCTAAGTACAATCCTGTCGCTACTGTTTCATCTGGAGAAGAAGCCCTAAGCTTTATGCGCGAAAATGTTAATGAAGTGGATTTAATTTTAATGGATATTATACTTGATGGTAGTATTAATGGAATCGATGCTGCTAAAGAAATTTCTACAAAATATCATACACCCATAGTATTTGTTACAGCTTTAGAAGATATGAAAACTCTTGAATCCGCTAAACTTGGGGAGCCGTTTGGCTATATTATTAAACCAGTCAAAGGAATTAATGATTTAAGACCGAATATCGAAACATTATTATATAATTCCAAAATTAAAGAAGAAATTCGAAAGAAATTAATGCAAATTCATGACATTACACAAACGGAATTGATTAATTTTTCCCAACCAACCAACAATAATGAAATTCAGAATCAAGGCGGTGAAGAAAAGCAACCTTTGAGTGAAGACCAACATTTTAAAGACTTTATGATTGGTTGTTTAAGTGCTTTAGCCAATGCAGATCGATTTCTAATTATGACAGTTCTGAAAGATCGTCCTTTAAAATTAACTGAGATCCAAAATCTGATTGAAAAATCTCGATCAGCCACATCCCACAATCTTCAGATCTTAGAACATTTAGGATTAATCAAAGGGTGGAAGAAAGGGCGTTTTACCTATTATTCTCTTGCAAAAACCGAAATCTTGAAATTTTTAGAAAATTGGCGATTCTGGTTGTCCCTCTTTCCATTGTCTTAGATCAAATAGTAAATGTTTTTTTATTAGGTGCTTTTGTTCTTCCCATGAACAAGTCAAAAATTTCAAATACTTTGCTTTTTCAAATCATTAAAGAAAAACACCTTCTTTTACCAGATATCATGAAAGAAAATGATATGGACTGTTGGATAATATTTGTTAGAGAAACACCTTCTAATCCTGATCCTATCATGAATCTTTTAGTGGGTGGAGATGTCGTCTGGAAAGCAGCATTCATTTTTTCGATTTCAGATGGAAAATTCAAGAAAACGGTTATTTTGGGGGAGGGCGATTCAAGCGCGGAAAAAAGAAAAGGAATTTGGGATGAAGTAATTGGATATGTCAAAGGAATTTCTGAGACCTTAAAAACGTTTATTGATAAATTAAATCCGACAAAAATTGCATTAAACTACTCACTTGATGATGTAGTTTCGGATGGGCTGTCACATGGCATGTATTTAAACATTGAACGAATTTTGGGCGAGCATAAAAAGAAATTTATTAGTTCCAAACCATTAGTGCATGCAGTGAGAGGGCGTAAAACAAAAACTGAAATCGAATTGGTACAAAAAGCCTGTGAACTCACTGAAGAAATTAATAAAAAAATGGCCAAACAATTTAAAATCGGTGTAAGTGAAACTCAGATCCAAGAAATGTTCTTTAAAGAAATGGAAAATCTTGGAGTTGAAGAGGCATGGCAGAGAAATTGTTGCCCGGCAATTGATGCTGGACCAGATAAAGAAATTGGGCATGATGGTCCTCGGGAAGATCTATTTACTCAAAAGGGACACACATTACATAACGATTTTGGAGTGCGATTGAATGGATATTGCTCAGATATTCAAAGAATGTGGTTCTTCGGAACAGAAGATGAAATTCCAGATGAGTTAATTCATGCATTTAACACCGTTCGTGATGCCATTCAAAAAGCCGCAGATTACATCAAACCAGGCGTTACTGGGCATTCAGTGGATACTATCGCACGTAATCATGTAATATCTCAAGGATATCCCGAATATGGTCATGCTTTAGGACATCAAGTAGGAACCGAAGGGCACGATGGGGGAGTTCTTTTAGGACCTCTTTGGGAGAAGTATGGAGATATTCCAAAAGGATTGGTGGAAGAGAACAATATTTTCACATTAGAACTCGAAGTCGTGACGAAGAATTATGGCACAGTATCCTTAGAAGAAGATGTTGTAATTACAAAGGATGGCTGTCGCTTTTTAGTACCACCACAAACCAAATTTATTACATTGTAACAAGATCAAATGAACCAAACTCTTTTTTTTTTTCCTTCATTATATTTCTTCCAAAGATGGCTAACGAAGAAAAACTCCGGAAAAAAGCGGAAGTAGCTTTAGAAAAAGCAGAAATATTAATGGATAACGATAACCACAAAAAATCTGCAGAACACTTTAAAAAAGCGGCCGAATTATTCTTAGAATTAAAGGAATGGAAAATTGCTGAAAAATGTTTCTTCTATTCTGCGAAAAATTATCACACCTTAGGAGGAGCCCGAGATTTCCATCGAGCATCATTATTGGAATATGAAGCGGGAAAATGTTGTATATTCACGAATGATTTTGAAAAAGCACGGGATTATTTTGATATAGCTTCAAAATCCATCTTGAAATCGGATGCAAAGAATCCGGACGAAATGGCCACAACAGATATTTGTTTTGCTTTTCTATGTTATTTTGTTCAAGGAAAATATGAAGAAGGTATCGTTTATATAAAGCGTTTCAAAGATCAGATTGATCCAGACATGTATTCATCTCATTCTTTAATGGTTTTAGTGCGAGATCTCACAAAAGCAATTATCAACGAAAGAGAAAAGTATATTGATTCAATCGTTGATAACTTTGGGATCCATAAATATGGTGCAGCGGAAACTTTACTTATAAAAGAAGCTCTAATTGTTGGACTAGCGTCCTTAATGGTAAAATTTGAGTTAGGGATGGATAAAACGGAATATGAACGCGATGATTCGATTGAGGTAAAATCAATCTTAGATTGTACCCGCTTAGGAGAATTCAAAAATTATAGCATATTACCGCGTGTGTTTAAATCACTCGTTATTGAAAAGATGGAAATTGAAATTGGAGACAACATATCCACGAAAGAGAAAATTGCCCTTCCAGAAAAAATACAAGTTAAGGACTTCGGGAAAAAGGTTTTACCGTTTAAATTTCGAACTAATTTTCCTGGAGAAGGTTTCATCGGTCCAATCACACTAACTTTGGTAATTGATGGAAAATATCGTTTCAAATTACAATCAGAAAAGCAAGAATTGTTAATAACTTCCCCTAATGCCGTGTTAGGTATAGATTTATTGCCTTTGAAAACACCAGTTATTAATCAATCATTTCCTCTTCAAGTGAATGTTTCCAACAATAGCGAGGGACCCGCTATGGAAATAAATGTAGAATTTGAATTTCCCGAAGATTTGCGATTGATGCGGGGAACTTTACAAAAGAATATTTATTCTTTGGATCCAAATGAAGATATGAAATGGCAAATCATTGTGAAAGCTTTTGATGGGGGTGAGATTCCGATCAAAGCGACAGTTTCCTTCAAAGATGGAGATGGAAATGCCAAAGGACCATTTACAGCAGATTTACCATTAAATATCAATTTGTAGATTGAAAAAGACTCTTTTTTTCTTCTTTTTATCGCAAGTATTGTTTTGCACCCTTATAGAAAGATATATATGTTTTTAACCTAAAGATAACTAAAAAAAAGAATGACTCAGATAATCGAGATGAACGAAATTTGCAATTAAGGAAAAAAAAACTAGGGTTAGCATCTGGTGGAATTAACATAATCATTTTAGATGATGAAGATGCTTTCAAAATTAATGCTAAACCGGGAAGTCGAGTAAGAATTTTTAAAAAGAATTTAGATGGGACATTGATAGAACCAGGAATAATTGCGATTGTAGATCTAGCGACTGGTTCTGGAATTGTGGAACCGGGAGAAGTAGGTGTATATGACGAAGTAAAAGATAAATTAGCTTTAGGGGAAGATGATAAGAATATTGAAATCTTTTTATCCTCAAAACCCAAATCATATGCCGCAATTCGAAAAAAAATCAAAGGAAAAGAACTTTCGACTCAAGAGATATTGGGAATTGTCAATGATTGTGTGGATGAAAGGTTGTTGGGAATAGAGTTAGCTTCTTTTATAACTGGCGTTGAAATTCATGGATTAACTGAAAACGAAATTGTAGATTTTACCTATGCTTTTACCCATTCTGGAGATATTCTTGATTTAGGACCAAATGTTTATGATAAACACAGTACGGGAGGAGTTCCTGGAAATAAAATCACATTAATTATAGTCCCCATAATAGCATCTGCAGGCTTACTGATCCCAAAAACATCAACAAGGGCAATAACTTCCCCATCTGGAACAGCCGATAGCATGGAAGTACTTGCATCCGTTTCATTCACCAAAGAAGAAATCTTAAATATTTTGGAATCTAAAAAAGCGGGAATATTTTGGGCTGGAGCCATGAAATCAGCCCCTGCTGCGGATATTTTTATAAAGATTGAGAAATCACTTAATATCGACCCATTACCGATAATGATTGCATCTATTTTGGCCAAAAAATTAAGTATGGGCGTAAAAATTTTGACGATGGATATTCCTGTAGGACCAGGAACTAAATTTCCGACGGTAGAAATTGGTCGGAAATTTGCTCGACAATTTAAAGAAATTGCAGCCCGTGTTGGAATTGAGTGCACATGTTTGCTAACTTCTGCATCACAACCCATTGGTCATGCTGTAGGACCAGCATTAGAAGCAAGAGAAGCTTTGCGCTTACTTATTGATCCATCTGTAGGACCGTCAAGCCTTTTAAACAAATCAACAGATTTAGCAGGAGCACTTCTAGAAATGGCAGGAAAAGCTCCAGAAGGCAAGGGTAAAGAATATGCAACGGATATTCTTAAATCGGGAAAAGCATATGATGAAATGAAACAACTTATTCGTACTCAAGGAGGTTTTCCCGATATTCTTCCAGAGGATATAACCGTAGGGCCTTATATTGCAGAAATGAAAGCAGATATACAAGGAATAATATCAGAAGTTAATAATAGACACATTAACAGCATTGCTAAAATTGCAGGATGCCCTGCTTCAAAATCAGCAGGCATAGAAATTGAACACAAAATTGGACATAAAGTTCAACTTGGAGATACTATCTTGAAGATTTATGCCCCAACAGATTCTCAGCTGAAAAAAGCAGTGGAATATTATAATTCCCATCCAGTTTTCAATTTTGCAAGCATGACCATCGAGAAAATCTAATACTCCTTTTTTCTATAAAGTGATTTTTTTTCGGGATTTGCCAATTCTTTTTATTATTTATGATAACACACGCTTTACCCAAACAAATAAAGGGTGGAAATGCAATTTATCTTTGTTGATTAACCATGAAATTCAAGTTTAGAAAACTAGGCATATCCAGTGGAGCAGTAAAGATAATAGTCTTAGACGATGAAGATGCATTTGAATTGGGAGCAAAACCAGGAGATCGTGTCAGATTAATCCCATATAAAACCGATGGAACTAAATTAGAACCAGGTATCATTGCAGTTGTTGATATTGCAACAGGAGAAAAAATGTTATCGCGTGGGACAATGGGTTTATATGACGAAGTTTATGAGAAATTGAAGCTCTCTAATGATTATAAGGGAATAGATGTTCAACTCTCTTCAAAACCTAATTCTTTCTTGGCTATTAAGGCAAAAGTAAAAGGAAAAGAACTAAGCACTCAAGAAATTCAAGATATCATCAATGATTGTACTCATGAGCGATTACTCGACATTGAAAAAGCATCATTCATTATTGGTTTGGAAGTCCGAGGGGCTACTGATCGGGAAGTTGTAGATCTTACTAATGCCATGGCCCACTCAGGAGAAGTTTTAGATTTTGGATCAGAGGTTTATGATAAACATTCAACAGGTGGAGTTCCAGGAAATAAAGTTACATTAATTATTGTCCCAATAATTGCAGCTGCGGGATTATTTATTCCAAAAACATCAACCCGTGCAATTACATCACCTTCTGGCACAGCAGATTCATTTGAAGTACTAGCACCTGTTGCATTTTCCAAAGAAAAAGTATTGGAAATTTTAAAAACGGAAAAATGTGGTATTTTGTGGGGAGGTGCTCTGGATTCAGCGCCTGCTGATAATGCATTAATACGAATAGAAAAACCACTGACCATGGATCCGTTTCCGCTAATGATAGCATCAATTATTTGTAAAAAGATGTCAATGGGTGTAAAAAAATTAGTACTTGACATTCCTTGTGGAAAAGGAACCAAGTTTCCCACCTTAGAAGATGGTAAGAAATACGCTATCAGATTTAAAGATATTGCCCAAAAGGTTGGAATTCAAACCGTTTGTCTCTTAACAAATGCATCTCAACCGATTGGTCATGCTGTAGGACCTGCTTTGGAAGCTCGAGAAGCGATGAACCTTCTTATTAATCCATTAGAAGGACCATCTAGTCTTCGAAATAAATCGTGTGAACTTGCAGGAATTCTTTTAGAAATGGCAGGAAAAGCACAAGAAGGTCAAGGAAAAGATCTCGCCTTAGAGATCCTTAATTCTGGACAAGCTTATACAGCTATGAAACGAATGATAAAAGCTCAAGGAGGAAACCCAGACATTTTGCCTAAAAATATTGAAGTGGGACCATTTGTGGCAGAAATGAAAGCGTCTTTTGATGGATTTATTACTTCAGTAGAAAATGAGCATATTAATCGCATTGCAAAGATTGCAGGATGTCCAGCAGCCAAAAAGGCAGGAATCGAAATACTCCGAAAAATCGGTCAAAATACGGAAAAAGGAGAAGTTATCTTTAAAATTTATTCCGATAGTGAACACCGTCTAAAAAAGGCCGTTGAATATTATAATGCGCATTTACCCCAGATTTTGGGAGGAATGACTCTTGAAAAAATCTAATCTTTTAATAATTTTTTAAATATTTTTTAGGTCAGTCTCATGGTTTCTATTAGCTCAAAATCTAAGATCAAAGAACGTACTCTCGTATTCTGGAGAAAATTCACGATCTGGAATAATATGGAGATAAACACTCACAAGTATGAATTAATTAATCAGTTTTTACAAGATGAATATTCAATAATTCCTGAAAAAGAGCGTGTAGGAAAAGGAAAATATTATATCACCGTTTCCATGGCAGAGGGGTTAATTACGCAAAAAAATCTCGGGACTTTCTTTCCAAATATTGAGAAAAACATACCCAAAATTTTGAACTTTATTCAGCAATTATTGAAAATCGCTGAAGAAAAACAGAATACTTTTGTTATATTTTTAGGCCTTTGTTTTCTTGGACAATTGATCAAGTTTGAAACCACTTCCATGAAAAGGGTTTATAATATTGTGAAAAAATGGGCAAACCACTCAACATGGGAAATACGCGAAGTTAGTTGTTATCCAATAAGAATAGGATTAAAATATCGAAAGAATGATACATTACGTACATTATTGGAGTTAACCCATTCTTCTGAGCACAATCTGCGTCGTTTAGCTGTAGAAAGCTTACGAGCTTCGGCAGACCTTAAATGGTTAAGAGATCCTTCAGAAAATCAAGATATGATAACAATACTCAAAAATCTAAATCATGATGAAAATATTTATGTAAGAAAAGCAACTGGCAATAATTTGAAAGATTTAAGTAAATATATCCCAGAAAAGATTCTTGAATTAGCGAACGAATGGATAAAAGAAGCAAATATACTAATTTCAGATGATTTGGCATCAAAAACAAAAAAAGAATTGGGAAAAGATAATTTCAATTTAATTTGGACTCTAAAACATGCACTTAGGTGGATTCAAGCTCGAAATCCAGAATATCATCCCCAATTGACCTTAGTTATGGGATCCAATTATGTTCAATATTTCCATGAAAAAACAAATAAACGTGCATTACCAAAAAAGAAATGATTAATCCATACTTTCATTTATGATTTTATTCTTGAATCCATTGAATACCAAATCTTATTATTTTGGAAAGCCAACAATATAAAATGAGATGTGTAATATTCTAGTCCTTCATGGATCACCGCGTCGAGGTCGAAATTCTGATACATTAACGGAAAAATTCTTGGATGGCATTAAATCAAAGGTTGGAGTGAAGATTGAACATTGCATTTTAGATAGAATGAATATTGCCCCTTGTCGAGGTTGTTTTGAATGCACCAAGGTCGAACCACACTTATGTATAATCAACGATGATATGCAACAAATCTATCGTTCTTATCGGGCAGCCGATTTGATTATATACACTACTCCAATGTATTGGGATTATATAACTGCACAAATGAAATTGGCTATTGATCGTATGGAACCATTAGCATGGGATGGATTTAGTGGAAAAAAAGTGTTTGCAATTTTCACATATCGGAATCATTATGAATTAGCCGATCAATTCTTCAAACAAATTACCCCTTTCTTTAAATTAGATTATCAAAGCTATCCATGCCAAACTTACGACCCAAAAACACAAAGAGATATTCCCATCGAGGAACTTCCTGAAAAACAAGAAGAAATTTTTACTCTAGGGATTAAAATGGGGGAAAAATTGCAATTATGAATTATAAAACAAATAAAGAAAAAATAAAAGACTATCTATCAATTGAATCATGTGCAGGAGCATCTTGGAGCCCTAAGGATGATTTCGTTAGCATGATATATAACCAACCGGGGCAATTCCAAGTATTTGATTTAAAAATCCACGAAAATGCCCAAAACTGGCCCAAACAACGCACTTTTGAAGATGATCGATGTACTGATCCACATTATCTTAAGGATGGAACGATTGTTTTTCTTCGAGATTTTAAAGGAGATGAAAATTTCCAAATAGGTTTGATTGACAATACAAAACAAATTCATTGGATAAGTTCGGATGAGAAAGCAAAACACTTTTTCACATATATTTCTAAGGAATATCTCTATTTCTCAGCAAATATTGAGAATAAAAAATGCTTTAGTTTGTATCGTCAAAAACTACCTATATTGAAAAATCCTATGGAAAAAATTTTTACCCCACCGGGGAATTCAGGTTTTTACAGTACCAGATTAGAATCCCCTAACAAAAAATCGGTAATTATCACCAATAATATTAGTATTGTCCACCATAATCTAATTTGGTTAAATCTTGAAGATCATTCCCAAGTAAATTTGTCTGAACTCGCAGCTCCAAATCAAATTGCAGTATGGAAGCCGATTCGTTTTATTGACGATCATCATTTATTAATTTTGACAGACTATAAAGCGGATTATTCTCAATTAATGATTCTATCGATTACAGGTGAACTATTTGAAATAAAAGATATCAATAAATTGCCTCCCTATGAAATTCATGATTGGACTTGGAATTCTTCATCGCCCTATACTTATTTTGTGGTTAATGAAGAGGGCTATTCTAAATTGTATAGGGGAAAATTTTCTTCATCTGGCACTAGTTCAATCGAAAGCATCTTACTCCCAGTAGAAGGAGTTATTATCGGGGGAGATCAACGAACTTCCACAAAAAATTTAGAATTAAGTCATAATGGAAAATATTTAAGTGCAGTAATTTCATCAAGTGATTTTCCAACAAATTTGTGGATTTTAAACACAACTAAATTGAACTGGTGGTGTGCAACAGATATGAATCTCCAAGGTTTGAACCAAAAGGAGTTCAGGAAGGCTTCACTTTTTCATTTTGAGAGTTCAGATAATATATCAATCCCATACTTCAGATATCTTCCTTCAGGAAAACGGCCTGAAAAGGGATATCCAACCATATTCATAATTCATGGAGGTCCAGAAGGCCAATCTAAACCAAATTTTTCGGGTTTGCACCAATATTTCTTGGCAGCCCATTTTGCCTTGATCATTCCCAATATTCGAGGGAGTTCGGGATATGGGACGAAGTATGTAAATTTGGATAATATTGAAAAAAGATTAGATTCCACACGAGATATTGCAGAACTCGCAAATCATCTTTCAATTAATGACAATGAAATTGATGGAAACAGATTGGGTATTTTTGGAGGAAGTTATGGAGGATTTGCAGTGCTTTCAGCAATCACTGAATATCCTGAATTGTGGAAAGCAGCGGTCGAATTATTTGGAATTTCAAATTTTGTAACATTCTTAGAAAATACTGCCCCATGGAGGAGAAAATTGCGGGAAGTGGAATATGGTTATTTAGATCGAGATCTTGAAATTCTAAACCAAATCAGTCCCATCCATAAGATAGACAAAATTCAATGTCCTTTATTATTGGAAGGTGGAGATACTGATGAACGTGTCCCAATCTCAGAAACAATACAAATGTATGAAGCAATTAAGACAAAGGTGCCTTCAAAATTAATTCGTTTTGAAGATGAGGGACATGGAATAACAAAATTGAAGAATAAATTAATCTTGCATCCGCAGATCGTAAATTGGTTTAAAAAATATCTATAAATCTTTTTTTCTTCATTTCCATGATTAAAAAATCAAATTACAAGAATTTGAATTGATTCAAATCATCCATTTTGCATTTCATAAAAGGATATAATTTCTGCTGTGGTAGTTATCTGATAAATATCTTTATCATTACGAGTGCGTTGATAAACGGGAAATCGAAGCCCATACCCACTAGAATTGGTTGGAGTCGCCCCAGCATCCGCCTTGTTACTAATTGTGAGCTCATCACCCATAACTTCAATTATCAATTTTGGATCTACCCACATGTCTGGAACATCAGAACATATCACATTTTTTGGACATTTCGGAACTTCAAATTCCCGCAACTGTTCCGTAAATTGGATCAAATCGTCATCTGTAAACCCAGACCCAATACGTGTTAGGAATTCAAATTTATTAGAATCGGAATTATATACTGCCCCAAATAAAGGACTTAAAATACCTTTCCGCCTTCCTTTTCCCCATGAACCTCCAATAATTACAACATCAATAGTATCCACCATTTTTGCACCTTCTAATCCCTTCAACTTGATCCATAAGAAACCACGATTCCCTGCTTTATAAATTGCATCTTCTCCTATTTTTTTATTCATAATACCTTCAGCTCCTTTTGCACGAGCTTCATTGAAATAGTCCACCATCATTTCGGACGAATGAATCATTTTCATTTGGGATAACTGAAGATGATCAGAGGGAGTAAATAGGGATTCAAGCATTTTTCTCCGTTCCATTAACGGAAGGAACATAGTAGTGGATTTTTCAATTGAATGAGTTTCATCAGGGCGAAAATAGAGTATATCAAAGCAAAAAAGAGAAACGGGAACTTCTTTTATCATTTTCTCAATATCGTACTTTCTTCTACGTGTACTAACAACCTGAAATGGTAGCATTTTTTCAAAAAATGGATCCATAGCCACAATTTCACCTTCAAAAATGACCTCGTAGGCTTTAATTTCATCCCTAACAGCTCGAATAACATCAGGGTATTGGAGAGAGATATCTTTAAGGTGCCGGGAAAATAACTTCACTTCATTGCCATGCTTATGCACTTGAACTCGTTCCCCATCGTACTTATATTCAGCAATGAAATCACCACCACCAAGTTTGGCTTGAATTTGTGGATATTGAATTCGTGAAGCCAACATCATTCTAATTGGAACACCAACTTGAATTCCAATTTCTTGCAACCCTTTTTCTCCTTTATCCAATAATTTCTTAACAATAAATCCTAAGTCTGGAAATATATTGTATACTTTTTCAATTAGATGCCGTTTACTTTTATCACCTAAAAACACAATTGCAAGGGAATCCATGATCGTCATATCTGCAAGTCCAATTCGAAGATTGGAAAGAATTATATTTACAACATACTTCGCACTTTGAGGAGTGCATCTTCGTAATATGCCATTAATAAGATCTATTTTATTTTCTTGACTCCCATCCCCTTTCAATAATGAGAGTTTTTCAAGATCTTTGTACAAAGCTTCAATTTGAAATGTTTTCTTTTTTTTAGTTTCTCCGGTTTTAAAAGCAGAATCTAGAGAATATTTAACCCTTTTACTCCTTTCCTTTTTCAAGATGTTTTGAACAACTTCACCAACATCACCCGTTTTATTAATTGCTTTTTTGATTTGGGAAGACTCGGAACTGGTTAGTTTGACCATGGCTTGAATAATCATCTTCTCTGCCACTCCAAATTTTGGCCATTCGGTAATCTCTGACACTAATCGCCCTTGGGTTAAATAAATTATCTTTGGAAAATCCTCCCCATCATCAGTAGTTCGGCATTCTTGAAATAACTGAGCAAGGATATCAATAATTTCCAACCGCTTTTTGGTGGCTCCAATCCGTTCATAATACTGGACTACGGTATTAAAATCCATCTTCAAAGTTTAATAGATTTTAAGTTTAAAAAACACTCATATTAACTAGGTGCTAAAAATAATCAAGAAATTAGTTAAAAAAAAGGATAAATTGATTAAAGAGAATCAACGATTTTTAAAATTGCATCTTTCTTTTCTTTGGGAATCTCAAAGAAAGATCCTGTTTGAAAACTAATTTCTCCATTTTCAACTTTGAAGGAACAGATTTTCCCATCCATTTGTTCAAGAGACAAAATTCCATCATCTTTACGGGAAATCCATAAATCCTTAAACTCACTTAGCACAGCCATAATAATGGCACCTTTTTTCTGATCATCTGATTTCGTATCAACGGGTTTTACAGCCGTAGGAGCAGGTGCAGACACTTTTTTTAATTCTGGAGGTGCATCTGTTTTTGGAGACACTTCTTTACTTGGAGCGGCAACTTCTCCTTCACCCAATTTAGTAAAAACACTGTTTCCAATAGAAGTAAATTGACAATTTAACAACGCCATAAGTTTATCATTATCTTCAGTTGTTGCTGGTTCGCGTCCAACTTTTCGATCATCAATTTCAATTATTTTGGATAAATCTCTTCCAACTATTGCATTTCCGGCTTGATAACCGTGACCTTTGATTGATTGTGCCTGACGTAAAGCCATCCTTCGTGGAACTAAAGCTCTCCTTTTGCCATGCCATAACCATACAGTTTGATTTTCTTCGTCCATGATGATAATGCTTCGATCGGGCGTTAAACTCTCTTTACTGAACTCTATCGCTTCAACTATGCCTCCTTCAACAACATCAAACATCATATAGAATGATTTTCCTTGGTTCATTTGTTTCAACTCGCTTTATATCTTACTTCAATAATTTCTTAATTATTTATAGTCTGCGCTAACCTAAAAAAAGCCTTACTGTTTTTTGATTTAAGTTAATATTGATAAACATAAGGCGTGCAATTTTTAATATTTCGAAGCGGATCATCCATTTTTTTTCCAGTGATTAAGTAGTGCAAAATGCCTAAATTCTCACGATGTGTAATTACTATAATTTTCTCTCCATCATTATGGAGAGCTTTTATGGAAGCTAAAAATTTTTGTGTATTTCTAATTAAATCTGCTGTGGAATCCCCATTAGGAGGAATAAATGTTGCATCACCTGATCTCCATTTTTTATATAAAATCGGAAAATCACGTTCCACTTCATCCAATGTCATTCCAGAGAATTTCCCTAAACTTCGCGAACTTAATCGAGAATCAATCTTAATAGAGAGAGAAGAGCCATTCTTTAATATTTCGGCAACTTTTAACGCTCTTTGTCGTTCAGATGAATATATAATAGAATATTCCTTCAAAGAATCGCGGAATTTTTCAGCTAATTGAAAAGCTTGTTTAATACCATTTTGGGTTAAAGGTGGATCCGCTTGACCTTGAACTTTTCCTTCAACATTCCAAGTTGTTTCCCCATGCCTAATAATTGTGATCTCAATCATGATTGAATTTTCCATTCATTTTTCGCATTAAAAATACCGTTATTAACACGCCAATTAGTGAAATAAATCCAACAATAGAAACGAAATATCCCCAAAAAAAGTGGGTTTTATAAGACTCATGAAGTGATATTAAGTTCAAATCATCCCAGCTGATTAATTTTTTAAAATCAGGTGAAATTAAATCGCTATATTTCTCTTCGCAAACAACACCAGTCAATACATCAACAAATTGGACATATGAGGCATTTAACGGTTGGATTTCAACACAATTTACGGTTTTTCCCCCATAATTTTTTGAAATGATATTTTCTTCATCCAGAGTGGCAAGATATGCTTGGTCATAGATTAAATTTTGGATAACTTTAGTAGAATTGATGAATTTTTGTGTTTTAAACTCATATATGCTCATTTCTACAGAAATATTTGTGGAATCAATAGATAATATTTGATACCGACAATAACTCATCTGTTTATCTTCTCTAATTTCATAAATGAGCACATCCCCTTCATTTATTCCAAAAAGAAGAGCGTTCGATGAATTTAATGTGGAAATCAAACAAGTACTAAGTAAAATTAACAGAATATATTTTTTGCTCTTCATCTTCTTTAACTGAATTTTTTCATGCTATTAGAAAATAAATAATGTTCGATTCCATTAAATTCTATTCGTAACCTTTCAACCCTATCCTAGCGAGTCACTTCAATTATCAGATTTTACCAATTAGATAAAATTCATTGCTTTAAAATCAAATTTTTTCAAATATATCAAAACCATTTAAAATGAATTAAGTTTTAAAGTATGAATAACAAAAAAATTAGTAGAGATTTTGAATATATCAAAAATCCGAATTTTTAGGAATCATAAAAATGGATATCAAATCTATTAAAAATAAAAAAAATTTACGGACAAAAGAAGAGATATTAAAAGATTTGAGACAAGAAAATCACCCTAATCCGGAAATTGCTTATGAACAACTAATAAAAATTAGGTCTGATTTTGATCACAATGAAGAAAAGCAATTCATGGTTTCTTTTTTGAATAGTATTGGAAATAAAGTTGATAGGTTTAAAATGGTTGAATTATTGGGGCAAAAAAAACAATCAAATAGTGATTTGCAAGATAAATTGAATAAGAAACAACCTGCAGTCAGTCATCAATTAAAAATGTTGGTACAAGATGGAATAATACAAGGAGAAAAAAAAGGAAAATATACTTATTATTCATTAAATCGACTAAAATTTGAAGATATGGCAAATATACTAACAAAATGGATTGATGAGGCATCAAATTGGTTTGGTGAATTGTCTGCATGAACCAAGTAATTTTTGAAAATTTGATCGAAGCATCCATAAGCATTGATGCCAATAAGAGAATTAAATTCTGCAATAAAGCGTTGCTTCGCAAAATAGGATATACTAAAAAAGATCTTATAGGGCAAAAACTCTTTGATTTTATTCATATTAATGATCTAGCGAATTTTAAAAAGAATTTAGAAAAAGTGAAAAACAATTTTCCACTTGATTTTATCAAATGTCGGTTACAAAGGAAGGAAGAGCACAAATATATCCATTTTAATTTTAGAATTGTTTCTGAATTTAAAGAAAAAGCCAGAATTTTTCATCTGATAGAGAATAAATTGATTGAAGACTCATCTAATGTTGTTTCATCAAATGAAAATGCCCCAAAAATTCAGATTAATATTGATGATATTCCAATGAAAATTCTTTCTGCGGATTTTCAGAAAACTTATCAATATCTCTCCAAGTTTAACTTGATATCAAAAGCAGAATTTATCAAATTCTTCACATTCCAACCTGAAAAACTCAAAAGGGCTTTAATGAAGGTTAAAATTTTACAATTTAACCAAAAATTGGCCCAAAAATTTCATATAACACACCCAAAACAATTAATCCCGCGATTTAGTGAAAGTTTAATCAATGAGATTCAAGTCCAGTTATACCCTTTCCTATTTGATATAATCCAAAATCACAAGAAGGGAGAATTTAAATTAATTTTTAAGGATAAAGAAAAAAAAATCAATTATTTCATAATTAATTGGATGATCTCAGAAAAGAAGATGTTCAATTATGAAAATGTGGTTTTTGTTATATCAGATGAAACTAAGAAAAAATCTCTACAAAATGTATTGGATCAAACAGAACATAAATATAAACGTATAATTGAGACTTTTGGAGGGGAAATATATACTTGTTCTGAAGATCATATTGTGGAGTACGCTAACGCTGAAGCAATTCGGAAACATAACACAAATCCTATCGGTACAAAATGTTTTACTGCTATTTATGGTTTAGATCAGCGCTGCCCTTGGTGTCAAAACGAAAAATTGTTTCAAG
Source organism: Candidatus Lokiarchaeum ossiferum (assembly GCA_025839675.1). Classification (GTDB taxonomy): domain Archaea; phylum Asgardarchaeota; class Lokiarchaeia; order Sigyniarchaeales; family Promethearchaeaceae; genus Lokiarchaeum; species Lokiarchaeum ossiferum. The sequence goes on along the minus strand of CP104013.1, from coordinate 5,414,281 downwards.
AAAAGATGGAAATGGAAGGAGAAAAATTTAACCCTCGGAATAATCGTTGGTATCATGTTATTATAACTCCCAATTTTAGTCTATTGGGAAAACGTTCTAAAACCGTAGTAATGATAGATATTACGGAAATAAAGGAAGCAAAAGATGTATTAACAACTCGTTCTAAACGTCTAGAATTTTTAAATGAAATATATAAAAAGAAATTTGAAGGAAACACTCTTGAAGACTATTTCATGCACTTACTGCAGTCAAGTTTTCTAATAGGGGATTATAACGCAGGGGGCATCATTGTTTTTGAAGAAGCCTTAAAAGATGGATTACTAGTTGCCCAATCCAACATGTCAAAAACATTGATAGAAGAAATATGCAAAAATCAATTCGAAATTGTTGATATTTGCCCAACTTTCATTAATGATATTCAATTTTACATTCCACAATTAAAACTGGATTCAACAATAGGAGCAATAGCATTTGTACCCATTTTATCCATGAATAAAGAGATTGGAATTTTAATATTAATTAAAGAGAGCTCCATTGAATTTTCTAATCCAGAAATGGAGTTCCTTCTTTCCCTTGGAGAAGAATTAGGAATGATAATCAAGTCTGTCAAGGCAGACTTAGAACTTAAAGAATCACTTTCTGAGAAGGATATTCTATTGAAAGAAATACATCATAGAGTCAAGAACAATCTCCAAATTATTATTAGTTTATTTAATCTTCAAACACGAAATATAAAAGACTCAAAAATCAAAGAATTTTTTGAAGATAGTAAAAATCGAATTAAATCAATGTCACTAATCCATGAAATCTTGTATCAAACTGAAAATTATGCGAAAATAAATTATAATCGATATATTCGATCTTTAGTCGGTAATTTGATTCGATCTTATCGAAAAAATGTTTCTGAAATCCACACGATATTTGATATTGATGAAATTTCTATTGATATCAATGATGCGATTCCATTAGCACTCATTCTTAACGAATTAGTTTCAAATGCTTTAAAATATGCATTTCCAAAAGGAATTGGTAAAAAAACATTGAAAATTTCATTAAAAAAACACAATAACCAAGTAGTTCTTACTGTTATGGATAATGGAATAGGAGTTCCGAAAGATTTGGATCTAACTTCATCCAAAACTTTGGGTTTGAGATTAGTTTCGATGTTATCAGCCCAATTAAATGGAACCTATAACATTTTAAATGAAAAAGGAACAAAAGTACAAATTTTATTTAAGGTAAATGAAATCTAATGGAGGAAAGAATAGATTGAATCAAAAAATATTAATTGTTGAAGATGAACCAATTCCAGCAGAAGATGTCAAAGAAATATTAGAAGCTGAAGGATATACCATAATTGGAATTGTTAATAATGGCTTAGATGCAATTGATGTCGCATCTAAACAAAAACCAGATATGGTCTTGATGGACATTAATTTGCAAGGAAATATGACCGGAACAGAGGCAGCAGTTGTAATTCAATCTTATTTCAAAATACCTATTATTTTTTTGACAGCATATGCCGATAAAACCACGCTAAAAGAAGCAAAAAAGGCTAATCCCTATGGTTATATTATTAAACCATATGAAGAAAATGAAATTTTAACCACCATTGATATTGTTTTTAATAAAAGACAAATGGAACAAGAAAAAGAAAAATTATTCTTGCAGGAAATTAACAGTGTGAAAAAAGAATTAGAAAAAGCTCATTTAAATTCAAATTCAAAAACACAAAATCAAGAAAATTCAGAAGAGAATGTTATTTCAAGTTTAACTACTACACCAGATATTCAAGAAAATGAGAATTTTTTAATGGAAATGCTTGAAGAATTTAGTAATACTGATAGATTTTTGATTTTAGATTGTCTTCGCTTGAAAGCACATTCCATCTTAGAACTTGAAATAATTTTGCAAAAAGCCCAACCCACATTATATCATCATATCCGCCGATTGGAACAGAAAGGTCTCATTAAGGGAAAAAAAAATGGAAAAATAACTTATTACTCCCTCATGGAACATAATTTTCAAACCTTTTTAACATCCTGGAAGGCATGGACCCAAAAATTCACTGCTTGGTTTGGAGTGGAATAATAAAGAGAAAAAAAAGTGTGTGTGTGTGTGTTTTTAAAAAAGTGTGTGTGTTAAAGAGATAATAGATTTTTCAAAATATAAAAAGACACTGGGTGACAATTTATTTAATTTGTTAGATTTTGCAAATCAATGATCACATACGATATTCTCTGCATCGGTCATATGTCAATCGACATAATTCGAACTCCAGATTCTGAAAGAACTGAAACTGGGGGAGCAATACTTCATGCAGCTTGGACTGCTCATAAATTAGGTGCAAAATCTTGTATTTTAACCAAAACATCCCAAAAAGAAAAATGGAGACTCTCTGAATTTCCAGATAAAAATATTAAGATTAATTGGATTGAATCACAAAAAACAACATCTATTCTGAATGAATATTCCACCATTGATAAAGAAAAGCGCAAATGTACCAACTTAGGGAGAGCAGATTCGTTTTCCATTCATGAGATTCCTGAAATCAAAACCAATTTGATAATTTATAACGGATTAATCGCCGGTGAGATAAATTTAACTTTTATCCAAAAACTAGCATCGATTGGAAAAGTGGCCGTTGATGCCCAAGGATTAATCCGAAAAGTAATGCCAACAGGAGAAATGCAATTTCAAATATGGGGAGATTTACGTGAAGCTCTACCCAAGATATACTATTTCAAGGTAGACGCTGCAGAAGCCGAATTTATTACAGGAATCTCCACTTCCACACGAGAAGGGCGAATAAATGCAGCAAAATTATTAATTAAATGGGGGGTTGCTGAGTGTATAGTTTCACATAACCAAGAATTATTAATAGTTACTAATGATATAATTCATTCTGTTGCTTTTAAAAATCGAAGTTTAGAAGGAAGAACAGGACGAGGAGACACTTGTACCACATCATATATTTTAGAAAGACGGTCAAAATCAATAATAGAATCCGCTAAATTCGCGGCTGCTCTGACTTCTCTGAAAATGGAAACACCGGGTCCTTTTAAAAAAAGTCGCAAAGAAGTTGAAGAATTTGTAAAAGAATTCTACAGATAAATTAAAGAAAGAAAATCCTTTTTTTTTCTAAAAAACAACTGTTATTGATATGTTTTTTATTGGAATTGATATAGGCTCATTAACAACAAAGGTTGTTTTACTAAAAAATGGTAAGATTGTTGATTTTTTGATTGAGAGGTCAACTTATAATTTTCAAGACAGTGGGAAAAAAATTTTTTACAAAATTATCCAAAAAAACAATCTACAAAAAGATCAAATTCAAAAAATTATGCTTACAGGATATGGACGCCATTCAAATCTCAAGTTAAATGAAGAGAAAATCACTGAAATATCGGCCCATGCGAGAGGAGTCCAATATTATTTTCCTAAAGCCAAAACAATTATCGATATTGGAGGGCAAGATTCAAAAGTTATTATCATATCTAAGAAATCGAAGAATGTTTTAGATTTTCAGATGAATGATAAATGTGCTGCAGGTACAGGACGATTTTTGGAAGTGATGGCGAAAGCTTTACAAGTTCCAATAGAACAATTTGGAGAATTGTCATTAAAAAGTGAGAATCCCGAAAATATTTCATCAATGTGCACCGTTTTCGCGGAATCTGAAATAATTGGTCTATTTGCAAGAGGGGCAAAAAAAGAGGATATTGCAGCAGGGTTACACCAATCAATTGCAAAACGTGTAGGAAATATGGCTTTAAGACTCGATTGTCAGACCCCATTAATCTTTTGTGGGGGAGTTGCCCACAATTCAGCAGTTAAGAAAGCTCTTGAAGAAAAATTAAACATGAAAATCAAAATTCCTTCGCAACCACAACTAACGGGCGCTCTCGGGGCCGCTTTAATTGCATGGGAAAAAAAAGAAACAGAATAAACTCTCGATTTTTGAAGATGTTTTAACGAATTAATTTAGAGATGGCTTCTTCCAAGCCATCAAGACTTAATTGATACATAGGAAAAATTTTGGAAATAATTTTACGGGATTCAGAGATCCATGGACCCGGCACTTCGGGATTTAACCATACAGAATGAGAAAAATGTTTTTTAAATCGGTGTAGCCACTCGATTCCCGCTGTTTCGTTCTGTTGATAATAATCTATCGCTCCGTATTTCATCATTAATTCATATGGGGCCATTGCAGCATCCCCCACCAATACAACTCTATAATCTTTATCAAATTTTTGAAAAATTTCAGGAAGAGGAATCTTTTTATCATGCCATAATTCCGCACTCTCATAGAGATTATTATAGATACAATTATGAAAATAAAAATGTTTGAATTTCTTAAAATGGTTTGATTTATTCGCAGCCGAAAACAATTGTTCCACCATATAAGTGAATGGGTCCATACTCCCCCCCACATCCATTAGTAATAGTAATTTCAAATTGTTTTTCTTGCGTTTCTCCCAAATAAATTCAATTTCTCCCCCTTGACGACATGTTTCATCAATAGTTTTATCAAGATTTAATTCATCGGGAGCCCCAATTTTACTTAATCTACGTAATTTTCTCAAAGCCACCTGAATTTGGCGAGTATCTAAAATGCGATCTGATCGATAATCCCTAAATTGCCGCTTCTGAGCTATTTTTATTGCAGATTTCATCCCACCCCAACCCCCTACACGTATTCCAGCAGGATGTTGCCCACCCCACCCAAATGGAGATTTTCCGCGAGTGCCAATCCAATAATTGCCTCCATTATGTTCTTCTAATTGCTCTTGAATCCTGGCTTCAAATTGTTTCTTCAATTCTTCCCAGTCATATTTTTCAAGTAACTCACGTTCTTCTGGAGTAAGTTGTAGATTATCAAAAAAAGAAGATTTTGGTTTTTCTAACCATTTAAATATGTCATCTTTAATTGCTAAGGGGATGTCTGCTCCTCGGAAATAATACATGAATGTTTCATCAAATAGATCATAATATTTTTCATCTTTTACTAATAAACTACGTGCGATATAATAAAATTGAGTACTATTAAGGATCAAGTTTTTAGAAATAGCATCCATCAGGGATAAAAACTCTGTAATGGACACAGGTATTTTAGTATTCCTTAACACATAATAGAATTCAACAAACATTAATAGTCTCTCCCAGCGATATGAAATTCTATATCTTCAATTATCCTTAACCAATCCGATTAATTCTTGTTTGTATTTCTGTAAATAATTTAAATCAATTTCTTTTTTAATCAATGTGCCAAGGAAGGGAATTTTATCTCGAACATCATCTTCAGTAAGCCCCGCTTTCATTAACACCCCAATCCAATCAATCAATTCAGATGTACTTGGTTTTTTCCGTAATTGATTCAATTCACGGAGAAGATAAAAGCGAGAAAGACAATTTTCCAATAAGATTTCTTTTATTCGAGGATAATGAACTTGTACTATGGAACGCATAAGATCTGGAGTAGGAAAAGTAATATAATGAAACACACATCTTCTTAAAAATGCATCAGGAAGTTCTTTTTCATTATTCGAAGTAATAATTACGATAGGACGATGTTTTGCTTTGATTGTTTTTTGAAGTTCTTGAATATAGAACTCCATTATATCCAATTCTTGCAATAAATCGTTGGTAAATTCTGGATCGGCCTTATCAATCTCATCAATAAGCAAAACAACTTGCTCATCAGATTCAAAAGATTGCCCTAATTTTCCCATCACAATATAATCTTCCACACTGTCCACATTACGCGAATTTGAACCAAAGCGAGAATCATTAAGACGTTGTACTGTATCATAAATGTAACACCCATCGATGGCTTTCGTAGAACTCTTCACATTCCAGATATATAATTTCTTTTCTAAAGATTCTGCAATCGCATGTGCAAGCAATGTTTTTCCAGTACCAGGTTCCCCTTTGACAAGCAAAGGACGCTCTAACGCAATCGCAACATTCACAATACTTTTCAATTCAGGACTTACAATGTATTTCTTGGCACCTGAAAATTGATCAAAACCTACCATTATGCTTTAGCTAATGAAGGAAGGAGTAAAAAAATATGGATTAATCTAAAGTTTTCATAATGCTGGAAGAATCACCAATGGAGATAGAATTCTTAATTAAATCTTCCATGCTCACAAAATCTCCAATAACCGAAGATTCAGTGATGATATTTTCCATAGATGTGCAGTCCCCAATAACAGAATTCGAAATAATACACTTTGTTATCACCGTGTTATCCCCAATAGAAACATTCGGTCCAATGACCGAATTTGTGAGGTTGCAATTTTTTCCAAGGAAAACTGGAGGTATAATGGAGGTGTTTTGAAGTTCGTTGGACCGAAGCATAGTTTCATATATATTTTCACCCTTATCAGTCCTTGTTTTCAATTGTTGGTTCAAGAGAAAATTATTTCCGCGGAGGAAATCATCTATCTGTCCAAAATCGAGAATGGGTGATTTCATCACATTCACACCTATTTTTGCCCCTGAATTGATAAGACATTGTATAGTTCCCGTAAAATCAATATTTTTTTGAAGATTAAAGTTATCATGGACCAATTTATCAAGATTATCGAATATCTGATGCGTTATTCGCTTGCTAAATACATACCCCCAAGTGATTGCGAGATTAGACTTCGGGTTTGTCGGTTTTTCAACAACTCGAGTAATTGTATTATTTGAATCAACTTCACACACTCCATATTGTTGAGGATTTTCTACTTCCCGAACATTTACAACTCCATCAAACTTGGTGTTTTCAAGCATCTTAATCATAGGAAGGAAATCTTCAGTTGGAAAATGATCGCTAAAAAAAATAAAACAATCATCCCCTCTACCATATTTCCCAGCTAAGCGAATGGCATCCCCGATCCCCGCAAATAGTGGAATATCACCATCATATGCTATTGGATTTTGCTCTTCAAATATAAGATTAAAATATTCCCCGTAATGTTCAGAAATGTATTCAATTATAATTCGTTTTTTATAACCCACAATGAAACATATTTTAGTTTCTGGAGGAAAATTGTCCTTCAGTAATTGGAGAGTATGATCAATTATGCGTTTACCGGCAATTTTTATCATTGCTTTTGGTTTTGATACTGTAAAGGGCTGTAAAAAAGATCCAACTCCAGCAATGGGACAAATTATAAGCATGAATAAATATTAGAGAGAAGATATAAAAAGATTGAAGAATTGAATTCCCTTCAAATAATGACCAATACCGCAAAGGTGAATTTAATCAACTATTTTCTGAAATCCATGGAATTTGGGAAAAGATGGAGACCGAACAACTTGAGGGGTTCTATACATTTCCATAGACATTTGTTCAATCATATTTTCAATAGACGGAGAAGAATGAGTTAAAAGATTATTCCATTCAAACCGATATTGCAATAAACGCTTTTTAAATGATCTAAAGGGTACAACATCGCCATGAAATTCGGTTAAGAAGGGATGATAAGCCGAATAAAATTCAACCAAAATATTTTTCAATATTAAGTGTTCCAATTCTAAGTTTTCTTCTTTCTTGGAAATACCTACACAAAGAACCGAGCTAGAAACAGGACCTAAGCGTTCATATACAATTCGCAGTCCTTGAAAATTAATTTCTTGCAATTGTTCATAATTTTGAGAATACGCCAAATGACTTACAAACATTTCAAGCGCTTTTAACATGCCAGAGATGATATCTACATCAAAAATATTTTGAGAATAATTCTGACTAATTAGATCACAACCACTCCGGCTATCAATAAGAAAAATTGCATGGAAAGGAATTGTTTTTGTGGACCTCATATGTTTTCTTCCTTACCTTATTTCCTTTTTCTTGTTGATTTTAAGTATCTTATCATGGCGAGAATATCACGATAATATATGGAATTAACAATGATTACCTTTCATCAAGTGATTTTTTTTGATTTCATGAACATTTTAGTTTACTTTAACTTTTTTCTGATAAATTTTTTCAATTCTTTGCCAGAACTGAATGATGAAATTCTTTTTCCAATTGGATAAAAAAAAACCTATCCAAATACACCGAATAATTTGAACTCTATTTACGAAATTTTTTATAGCCTTTTACCCAATTAGTAATTAGGTTCCTCGAGGAGAATACGCGTATGGGTGTATCAGAAAAAAAACAAATCTCATTTGGTAAATTAATTACGAAGGCGAAGTTTGAGTCATCAGGCTTTATCCCCAGCAAAGTTCAATCACATATTAAGTCTACGCCATATTATTTGATGATTTATATCCCAGCGGATGATATAATTAAAATTTCAGTGTTCCCTTGTGAAAATTCATCAATTCAAAAGATTCTCATCCGATTAAAAGAATTTTCTCCAGATTTAGTAAAAGGAATCTCGGATGTATTGAAGAATTTTAATTTGGGTGATGGAACTATTCACACCACAGGGCTCTGTTTTGAATCAATCAATTGTTTTTATGAAACATATTTGGATAGTACTCTCATTAAAACTCGAAAAGTTACCATTGACCGGATCAAAGAAGAGTTTTTAAAAGTCCCTCGCGTCGAAGAAGTGAGCATTATTAATATAGAACCAGAAGAGTAACCAGAAATTATTCAAAATCCAAATATTACTAAGGAGATTAAAAGAACTCCAAAAATCTTTAATTTTTCTTCTTATCTAACAAGTAATTAAGTAGAACACAATAGAACCAAGGGGTAGGCAAATGGCAACGAAATTATGGGAATTATGGATCATTGATCGAGCAGGACTTGCTCTGGTCCACGTAAAAAGTGACAAAATAAGTTCCCGACAACAAGTAAGTCCCGTTCTTTTTTCAGGAATTCTAACTGCCGTAGAAACTTTGGCTGCAGAAGCCATTGATGCCATTAAAATGAAAGATTCTAAGATCATCATCGTCCCAGTTAAAGATCCAGTCAAATTTTTTGTCGTGGGAAGAGTAAAAATTAAAGAAAAAGATCTCAATGTGCGAAAGATTTTATTCAAAATTCGAGACGCATTCATTATGGAGTTTGCAGAAATTCTTAATTGTTGGGCTGGAGATCAGACGATCTTTAACTATTTCAAGGAAATTACCGAAAAATTATATTTTTAACTTCAAAATCCCACTCTACCGTCGTGAATTTCGTTTGATTGATTTGCTTTACTTTTTGACTAATATCAAATGAATTTTGTAAGAGATTATATGAGGGAGGATCTGGTGTTGGTCCTGACGCAAAAGTTTTCTTCCATGGGATTGTAAATTATCGAAAAATACAAATATCCAATTTTACCTTCAAATAACTATGTTTACTAAAGTAGATTGTATTAGGCTAAAAGTTCCCAATTTACAAGATGGTTTAGATTTCTACCATCATAAACTGGGACTTGACATCCTATGGAAAACAAATACTGCAGTTGCCTTGAAATTGCAAAAAGATGTGTCTGAAATTGTGCTATACACTGAGGATACGGATTTAGCTGGAATTGAACTCGATTTTAAAGTCGATGATGTTGAAAAATTTGTCGAATACTTCGCGACCATTGGAGGAACAATTCTCTCAGGCCCCTTTGATATTGATATTGGAAAATGTGCCGTTCTTCAAGATCCTTGGCACCATCAATATGTTGTTTTGGATTCCCAGAAAGGACTGTATAAAGTAAATGACAACAAGGAAGTCATCAAGGTCCAATAGTCTATTTCATCAAAAAGTTTCTATTATAAATAAGAGAAAAAATGTATCTCAAAAAGATAGTTTGTTGGTTTGATTCAATGAAAATTCCGCTCGTGCTCATTCACTGCTTTCTTTAGCTGGGAAAATGAATCGGCAATTAATTCCGACCCGCAATCACATTTTGCCATATGTTCCATTTTTTTTACCCAAACAACCAATTTCTCTCTTACTAATGAAAAGACGCCAATTTAACACCTCGTATTATAATTTCATCGTTTTTTCCCAAAAAAAAGGATTAATCTAAGCCCTATTTTCTTCCGAGCCTAATAAGTAGTAATCCTATTGGAATTCATTTCCACCCTTTATTTTCCCATAGAAAAGATCCCATTCAAATTAAATATTTATTCAACATATTCGAATCTCTGATTCTCCAATATGTCCTTATCATACCCCATTCTAACGCTTACCACCATAGATCTTCACATTTACCATTTTTTCTTTCTGCTTTATTCTTGTTTTTTTGCATTTTTGTCGTTCCCCCTCGCCCTTTTCAGACCACTTCGCTTGATCCGAAATTAAAACATTTAAGCAACAAAAGACTAATAATTACTATAAACCTACTTTGTTATTATACAAAGTTTAACAATTTATCTAGGAAGAAAAAACCATGTGTCCAAGTAGAAGAGCGGATAATACTTTAGTCTTTAAGATCGTGTTCTGGGGGCCCTCGATGGGAGGGAAGACATGCGCTTTAGGATGGATTTACGAGAAGGAAGGGCTAGCTAGCGGCAAATTACAATCAATCACCGATCCTACAGGAAGAACCTTATTCTTTGATCGTGTTGTGGCACGGGTTTCGAATGTTGTCTTCCAATGTTACACCGTCGCCGGTCAACGACGCCACAAATATCAACGTAAAACAGTCTTGAAAGGCTCTGATGCGGTCATTTTTACTTGGGACTCTTCTGCGGATCAATGGGAAGAAAACTTGTATTCACTTAAAGAACTGCTAAAGTTTTATGGCCCAAAGGTGATGGCGGGAGCGGATGGTAATGCTGAAGTCCCATTAGTACTCATGGCAAACAAACGAGATGTGCCCAACCCGACACCGATCGACAAGATTCGTGAAGTGTTAAATGCAGCCAAATTGAGCAATGTTTTGATCTATGAGACAATCGCCATTACGGGTGTGAATGTGAAGCGAGCGTTTGTGTTTGCAGCACGAGAAGCCGTTCTACGGCATTATATGCGCTTACAATCGGGCGGACAGACCACAGGTCCGAAAGGCGAGATTTAAGCTATTTTTTCATTTCTTTATTCTTTTGAAAATCCAACTCCGATTGACTCACAAACATTTTTTATATCTACCGCTTGAGCAATGTTTCGTTCTACAATCGCCAAATGATATTTCATTTCTATTATGATAGCTTCTAAAATATCAAACCAGTTTTTTTCTTTAAATTTCAATTCTGGGATGTTTTCTATAGCTATGATTGCTTCTTCACTCAAAGAAATGTGATTCCTTAAAGCTAAATCTATAATTATCTCCCTAATACTGTCCATATTCTTTTATTATCTTCTGGGAAATATGAAATTTGTTAGTTAAGAAGGATCTCAAAGGTCCATCATTTTTCAGAGTGTGACTCTTTAATTGGTCAAAAAACAAAAGTTTTATTCAATGAGGAAATGAAAATGAGTGGATATAAAAAAAAAATAGATCTTAGCGTCTTCAATTTAGTTTGTTCTTTGGATTTCGCATGACATCAAGAAATTCCTACATCTAAGAAACGCTTTTCAATCAGCCTTTTGGGATTTAATGTTATTGTGATAATCACAATCAAGACTTTAATCTTCTTTTACAAAGAATATCAAATATTTAAAAAAAGAAATTGACAATGCCCATCCCATCTGATTAATTTTAGCACATATCTTCCGATCTAAGAGCGTAAATGGATGATTTTTTTTGGTATCCCACCAGGTTTTTCCAATTCAGATCTAATTTCAGGAATTATATCGGGCAAAATTACCAAGGACTTGTCAATTAAATCAAACGATGCAATAATCGGAATAAATTTCTTCCGAATCCGAGTGATATTTTTCCCCATGTATCTTCCGATCAAAACTGGAATACCTTGCAGGAGTGTAGATATACTTAGGGCTTTTTGGGGATCACCATGGCGATGTTCCTCTGGTGTTTTATTCACAATCGTTTTTTGCAATTTTATCTCCTTAGTTTGGAGATTTAGCGTGTAAATCAAAAAAAATTGCGCCGAACCGAAATGATCGGCAGAATAAGTTAGTTTATCATCAGTTCCAACAGCAAATTTAATGTTTCCAAAATTAGAGTCCATTTTTATGTATCTCTCAAATTAAATTTGGTGTATTATACCAGCAGGGCACATTTGTGCCACGTTATCAATGCAATTCGCAGATTGATCAACAATTTGAGCAACGCTACCTACCATCTCTATTCCATTACAAAAAGTACAGCGTCCGCATCCATAACATCCTTCATCTATCATCCAAGTCATAGTTAGTATCACCTGTTTTTATGTGAATATGTATTCGGAAAGCAATGAATATTATTTAAAGTTTCTGATTTCGATCATTAATCCCATATTTTTGATCGTTTTTCTCCATAATTCCTCTTTACAAATGAAACACATTTATTTCATAATATCAAGCCCACTTTTAAGCTCAATATTATGATATTTTTCAAAGGCTAATAATAGTGGATCTGATGCATTTAATTCTCGGTACAACTTTTCTCGATCAGTTACATCAGCTTCTATAAATATTCGCTGCTGGAGATGATCAAGGATTTGCTTAGTGGTAATATATTGATCAATCAATTCTTCGGTGGTCAGACTATAATAGTCCATTAGTGCATTTATTCTTGTAATAGTATAATTCTCGTTTTTGGCCGCTACTATGAGCTTTTGCGCAGTATTCCCAAACTGGTCCAAATATTTCGGATGATTCGCCAGATATTTTATGAAGGCCACCAAAAATGGTTGGTTTTCTTTTTGGTACTGGGAAAGTGATTTTTGGACTACCACACCATTTGAAATAATGAAATAATGCTTACTCAAAATATACTTATGGAACGGCGAAAATAGCGAATGTTGGATCATATATAGCAGCACCTTTTGGCCGTCGATTCGTGTTTTTGAAAGGAGTTGATAAATGACCATAAGACTGATAAGCCCTAGAAGAAAATATCGCAAAATATTGAAAATAATCCCCATAAGAAATGTGCAAAATAGACATGTAAACAATTCTTGACCAATTGGACTGGATAACCGGATTCTGTCGCCATTATCCCCCAAAACTTTATTTACCTCTTCTTTTTTTGGCGCTTCCGTATTGTGAATATCGGGATTATGAAACATAGTTAATTCATAGTGAAGTCCTTTATTATACCTTTCGATTCGGGACTTGTCATCGCTTTAAACTAAGCCTTCAGAATTAGTTGAAGTATAATATAAAGATAAAAAAGTTGATCTTGAAGATTCAATTTGCTTCATCTTCAAAAGAATCCAAAATTTCATCAACATCCTTTGATATCATCTTTTGTGAGCCATTAAACCAAAATAAATACCCGATATACATACCAATACCAATTAAAAATCCATAAATACAGAGATTTGTCGGTTGTACTGATCCCAACCACCCATAGAGAGGATTACCAGAAGCAAAAGGTAATAAAGGTTCCATTGAGTATTCCCAATTTGGATCATAGTAATAGATCGCAGAATCCAAAAGAATATGGCTTGTAGTAAAAATACAGGCTACAAGGATTTTAGAAAATAAAGAGGTGGTTTGTTCCCATTTCCCTAATTTGAGAATTTTATTCCAAAATTTACGGGTTGCGTGAACAAAAAGCCCAACCAAAATCCCAAGAATCAAGGCTACCAAAAAATTATGAAGAATGCCATGATAATGGCGGTTTGAAGGAACAAAAAGAAATAGATACGTTGCCCTAATATCAATAATAACCGTACCTATTAATGCTGAAATTGCATCGACCCGTTTCTTTTTCCAATCCCAAAAGATACATGGAAGGGCGATTCCAAAATGAAAAGGTGTAAAGGGCATGAATATTAGTTTGCATGAATCCTAATTAAATTTTAAGAATCTAATTAGTAAATTTTGCTGATTAAGACATTATTCCTAATTTCGTAAAATTCACGGGAATAACATGAAATATTTTAAGGTACAAGTGAACAATATTTATTCAGAGATCCATTAATTTTGATAATGAATTTCATATAAGAGCAACATTGATGTAGAATGGTGGACATTTCAGAAATATGGATAGTTGATGCTTCGGGAAAATGTATTTATAATTACTCTCTAGAACAAAATAGCGATCCAAATTTATTTGCAGGTTTTTTTAGTGCACTTAATCAATTTGGGAAAAATTTATCTAAAAAGGAATTGAATTGCATCGAATTTGGGGATGAAATTATATTATTAAAGCATGTACAAGCATATAACCTCTTAATCATAGGTAAAGGTATCAAAGTAGAAAATAATAAAGCAATGAAAGAATCTATGCACGAAATAGTTCAAATATTTAAAAATTTATACCCCCCAAATTTCATTGAAGATTGGGACGGTAACTTAGACGCATTTGAAGAATTGACTTGTAAAATAAATCAATTGTTTTTTGAGAATGGTCTTAATTGTGTCGAACGTTATAAATCTATTTTTTAAGCACTGAAACATGGGAGAGAAATTATTGTTCTCGTTTCGGAGAAGAACTTTAATAAAAAAAAAATGAAAATTGTAGGAGCATACTCATTTATCCCTTGAAATTTTCCCAATTGAACCGACTTCCGTGACCTGGAAATACCACTTTGGGATTTCTTTTCTGTATTTTTGCCACACTTTCTTCTATTGCAGTTTTATCGGCCACCATATCTGCGAGTTCAGGTGTGCTGCGATTTTGAAATACATCTCCACAGATTAAAGACTGATTTTTCAACAGAATTCCAATGGAACCTTTGGAATGGCCTGGAAGTTCTATGATTTCTCCCTCCACTCCATATTCTGTCAGTTGTTGACCTTCTAAGAGCGTAATTTCGGGAGTAAAACGATCTTGTTTTTTCAATCGTAATCCTAACACCATCGTCAGCCCTTTCGCGATCACCTTCAGGAACGGATTCATGTTTCGATTCCATGTGATATCCCCTTTCTCTACCATTCCAAAGTCAGCATAATGAAGTGCCACGGGAACATTATATCGTGTTTTAAGATACGCTGCATTTCCGGAATGATCAAAATCTCCATGGGTTAAAATGATTAAAAGAAGAGTTTTGTTTTGAGGGGTAATTCCATGGCGGTTTAACTGAGTTTCTAATTCGTGACGATTTTTAGTCGTCCCCGTATCGATCAAGATAAACCCGAGGGGAGAGCGAAGAAGATAACAGTTGACAGCCTTAAAAGGTATTTCGATTATGGATAATTTCTCCACTTGGATAGCGTCACTCATAATATAAATAAATGAACATTCATTTATAAAAGTAACTTACTCAAGTTTTTCCTTTCCAATTCATTCTTTCATGCATCTTCAACTCACTTTCTATAATTATCCATCATGAATCAATTAAATTCAATGAACCAAGATTTTTATCGTCATAAGACATCCTAAATACGGAAAATTTACTTAGAAAAATTTAAATAAATGAGCGCTTATTCATTATATAGAATTTTAATGCGAACTCGAGATGAAAATAAATATAATGCCATCGTGAAGGAATCCCTTAGGCTTACCCACGAATATGGTTTTTCCGGTATTTCTATCTCAAAAATAGCCAAAAGAGCGGATGTCTCCCCCGCTACCATTTACATTTATTTTGAGAATAAAGAAGACCTATTGGTGAAGATCTATTGTGATATTCAAAAAAAAATGGGGGTCCAAATTCTCCGAAAAATCACCATGAATTTATCCCTTGAAGAACAATTTCGCTGCTTATGGAAATCCTCTATTAACTTTTATCTTGATAATCCAGAATTCATTAATTACAGGGAGCAATTTGAACAAACCGGAATGATGAAGCTAATAGATCCCAAAGAATTCCAAGTACGGGAATATATTACGGAATTTATACAAAAAGGGAAAGAACGAGGAATTTTCAAACCCTTACCTCTCACAATATTGATCAGTTTTGCTTTTATCCCCCTAATCACTCTTGTAAAACTTCACGTGGCAAAGATTCAGCTTATAACAGCATCCTTAATAGAAAAAGTAATTGACATCGCGTGGTATGCATTGGTAGTCTAACTTTATGGTTTCTAACAGATAGATGTCGAGGAATAATGGGACAAGAAAGATGCACTTTTTTTTGAGTTCTGACTTATAGTGTTTTTCCATGGGAAAAACATGACTCGGGATAGTCAAGACTGTGAGACCTAATAGTCTGATAGGATAATCAACATTAATAACTTTCAGTTAGTCAAAGATCAGCAAAAAAGGGGTGAAAAATACCCCCCAAACAGTTAAAGGGATAGGTTCATTAAAGAAGCAAAATTAATCTTTAAGATTATTATTAGGATCATCAGGAACTATTTCAGGATCATCAGGTTCAATTGCTGATTCATCGGGAATAGATTCATCCATTGCATCACATAATGCGACAGAACTAACCGCATCGTCTTCACCCAATCGCATTACAATAACACCTTTTGCAGCGCGTCCCGTCTCTCGAATATCTTCAGTACGAACCCGTATAATAATACCTTTCACACTGACTAATAGTAAATTTTTCTCTTCGGGGACTGATTTACTGGCAATTACTTCATCTCCTTCACGAAGTTTGATATTAATTACACCTTTCCCACCCCGATGGGTCAATCGATAAAGGCTCAATTCACTATTTTTGCCATAACCCAATTTACTCAGAGTTACAATATTGGTGGTTGGATCTGCAACAACCAAATCCACAACTTCATCTACTTCGGACCGAAGAGTCACCCCTTTAACACCCATAGCAGTACGTCCAATTAAGCGTAATTCATCTTCCTTAAAATGAATTGCATGCCCTGTTTTTGTAGCAACAAATACTTCTTTGCCCGGCTCACAGAGTTTGACCTTAACTAATTGATCATTATCTTTAACGTTCATACAATGAATCCCAGTTTTTCGGATTTTTGCAAAAGCACTGAGCTTCACTTTTTTAATCATTCCTTTTGAGGAAACAAACACAAGACTTCGATTACCTTCAAAATCACTTACATTAGTAATATCAATGATTTTTTCGGCGGATTTTAAATTAACATAATTAACTAAAGCTTTTCCCTGTGCATTACGGGAAGCTAAAGGTATTGTAAATGCAGGAATAGAATAAACTCGACCTTGCTGTGTAAAGAGTAAAATGGTATCATGACTGGAAGCAATGAACATTTCTTGAACAATATCTTCTTCCCGCATATTCATTCCTCGTTTACCTTTACCACCACGCCCTTGAGCTTGATAATTTTCCAAGGTCATCCGCTTGATAGTTTGATTGCGAGTAATCATGATGACACAATCTTCTTCAGGTACGGTTTCCTTGTAATTAATTTTTAACGCTTCAAAAGTTTCTTGAATTTCTGTCCGTCGTTCATCTCCATACATTGCGGCCATTTCAATGGTTTCATCTTTTACAATCTGCAAACGAACATTATAATCTCCAAGAATGGTTTCAAACTCAGCAATTTTCACTTTCAGGTCAGTTTCCTCATCCACAAGTTTCTGAGTTTGAAGATTTGTTAACCGACTTAAGGGCATTTTCAAAATTTCTGCTGCTTGAATTTCGGTTAAACCAAATTTTTCCATCATTTGTTCTGCTGCTTCAGCAGGATTTGCACTTTTTTTAATTAATTGTACAATTTCATCAATATTATTTATAGCAATTAGTAAACCTTCAATAATATGCAGTCGATTTTTCGCTTTGGCTAATTCAAATTCAGTTCGTCGTTGAATAACCTTTTCACGATGATCAATGAATTCCTTAATTATTTCGGCATAATTGAGAACTTGTGGTTGCAATCCATTATTTACAAGCATTAAATTGATAATATTGAATGAATTTTGAAGTTGAGTTTTTAAATACAACCGATTCAAACATGCATTTGCGTCGCTATTTTTTTTAAGTTCAATAACAATACGCATTCCGTTTCGATCAGATTCATCTCTTATGTCAGAAATTTCAGGAATAACATTTTTATTAACATGATCAGCGATATTTTCAATCAACCTTGCTTTATTGACCATATAAGGAATTTCGGTTATAATAATAGCATCCTTATTTTTTCCTGCTCCATTGATTTCGATTTCAGCTTTACCTCGAACAACAATAGCCCCCCTTCCAGTTGTAATAGCATCAAAAGCACCTTGTTGACCCATCATGATACCACCAGTTGGAAAATCCGGCCCTCGAATGTATTTAGCCGCATCAGTAGGTGTGAAATTTGATGGTCCCATTTCTATAGAGGCAACAATCGCATCTGAAACTTCCCTCAAATTATGAGGTGCAATGTTCGTAGCCATTCCGACCGCAATACCAGAAGCACCATTGAGTAAAATCATTGGCAATTTTGCGGGTAAATAAGCCGGTTCTTTCAAAGAACCATCAAAGTTATCGACAAAATCAACTGTGTTTTTATCAATATCAGCTAACATATCATTGCTAATCTTTGCTAACCGTGCTTCCGTATAACGCATTGCTGCAGCAGAATCCCCATCAACAGAACCAAAGTTCCCTTGTCCATCCACTAACATATATCGGACAGAAAACGGCTGTGCCAATCGAACTAATGCAGCATATACAGATTGATCACCATGGGGATGATATTTACCCATGCAATCTCCAACAATACGAGCACACTTGCGAGTTGGTCGATTATAGAGAAAATTATTTTGTTCGCACGTATATAAAATACGACGCTGAACCGGTTTCATTCCATCGCGAACATCTGGAATCGCTCTTCCTACAATCACGGACATAGCATAATCAATATAGGATTTACTCAATTCATCTTTGATTTCTTTATCGATAATAAATGATGCATCTGTTATATCGTCATCTTCAGGAATTTCGGGATTATTTTTATCTGGATCTGGTGATTGGGACATAAATATTTACCTTTAAAATATATTGAAATTAATTTATGAAATTTTATTCATTTGAAAAAAATTAAATATCGAGTGCTTGAACTTTATCATAATTGTCCATAATATATTTGCGCCGGGGTTCCACTTCACTTCCCATTAACACCGAAAACATATTATCAGTAGATGCAAAATCCTCGTAGCTCGCCCTATGAAGGCGACGACTTGAAGGCTCCATCGTGGTATCCCATAATTCTTCGGGATTCATTTCCCCAAGCCCTTTGAATCTTTGAACTTTAATTTTACTGATATCAGAGATATTATGTTCTACTTGGAATTTATGCAATTCATCCGCAAGTAATTTGGCTTCATCCGCAATATAAAGATATTTAAATTTTTTATTATGGACAATCTTATAAATTGGAGGTACGGCTAGATAAATATGACCCGCATCAACAAGAGGACGCATAAACCGAAAGAAAAACGTCAAGAGCAGCGTTTCGATATGATGTCCGTCCACATCTGCATCACACATAATGATAATTTTATGGTAGCGCAAGTGTGAAATGTCAAATGTGATACCACCATCATCATCTTCATCATCAATTTCTTGACTTTCTTGAATTCCGACGCCAATTGCTTTTATCATGGCCGCAATTTCTTTGTTACTTAAAATTTTCGCCAGGCGAGCTTTTTCCACATTGAGAATTTTTCCCCGGAGAGGTAAAATTGCTTGTGTGGCACGATCGCGTCCTTGCTTGGCAGACCCACCAGCAGAATCACCTTCGACAATAAAAATTTCACAATCTTCGGGTTTTTTGGAAGAACAATCAGCAAGTTTGCCCGGGAGACGAAGGCCATCCAAAGCAGATTTGCGGCGAGTTAATTCTCGAGCCTTTTGACTGGCCACACGAGCTCGCTGCGCAAGAATGGATTTCTGAACAATACTTTTCGCTTGAGATGGATGAGAATCGAAATAATGAGATATTTCATCATAGACAATTTCAGAAACGATGGTTTTCACTTCGGGATTACCCAATTTAGTTTTAGTTTGGCCCTCAAATTGAGGTTCAGGCACGCGAACAGCTAAAACAGCAACCAAACCTTCACGTACATCGGTACCCTTTAATGCCTTTTCATTTTTATAATCCCTTGGATGAGCCTTAATGTAATTATTAAAAATTCGAGTTAACGCAGATTTAAAACCGACTAAATGAGTGCCCCCTTCAACAGTATTAATATTATTAACATAACACTGAATTAACTCATTGTAGGTCTCATTATATTGGAAAGCAAGTTCCATGACCACCCCATCCTTTTCTTTGATAAGTCTGATAGGTTCGGAGTTGATGGGTTTTTTAGCAGCGTTGAGATAGCGGACAAAATCGGATGTTCCATTTTCATGGTAAAATGTTTCTCGTTTTTCTTCTTCGCCACGTTTATCAATGATTTCAATTTCAATGGTATTAAGATAGGAAAGATCGCGTAATCGATTGGCTAAATAAACATAATCAAAATGGTATTCTTCGTCTGGAATGCTAGTAAAAATCTCCTTATCAGGATAAAATGTAACTTCAGTCCAAGAGTCATCTTCATAACAATTTCCTTCAGAAATAGTGACATGCCCATGGATATGACCCTTCCCCATTTTCACAGTGTGGATTTGTCCATCTCGACACACTCGAACAACAGCCCATTCTGAACAAGCATTTACAACAGCCAAACCGACCCCATGCAAACCGCCTGATACAGCATAGGATTTTTTATCAAACTTCCCCCCAGAATGTAAGGATGAAAATACAACTTCAAGTGTTGAAACTTTCTTTGTCGGATGAATATCAACGGGAATTCCCCGTCCATTATCTATAATTCGACAACTGTTATCTTTTTCGAGAATTACGGTGATTTTTGTACAAAATCCCCCGATAACTTCATCAATTGAATTATCAATGACTTCAAAAGCTAGATGATGAAAGCCTCTTTTACCAGTAGAACCAATATACATAGCGGGACGTTTTCGAACTCCATCAAGACCTTCTAAAACAACAATATTATTAGCATCATATTCATCTGAAAGAGTATTTTTATCAGTTTCATTTTCCAAAATATTACTATCACTTGGTTCATTGTTCGTTGGATTCATAATTGGTCCCTCTGTTCGACAAAAATAATTCAGATTTAAGAGCCATGAATTAATCTATGATTCTTAAAACAAGATCTATAATTGCGGACTCTATCTAAATATTTCTGTATTCAAACATTCATTCTGATCATTTCATGTCATGGATGCAACATTATACGTAGATTAAATAATTTAAATTACTCATATCACGATGATTCTTCTGTATTTCATAGTGAAAAATCATAATTAAACCTTCTAAATCTTACATTTTACTGATTTATTTGTTTTGTGAACACAATTTCGCATTTTTTATCCCAAATTAAGTTAGTTTTTCCTATCGTTTTATATCTGAATAGAATTGTACCTATATTGTGATTATTTGATGAGTGATTCAAACGAAAATCGGATTTTCCAACCGAGTGAAAAAGCAGAGAAAAAAAATCTTTATATTGAAGCGTTAAAAAAGAGTCTTTTTGTATTTATTCTACTCGGGATAATGTTTTTTTTACCTTCTTGGAGCCTTCGTTATTGGGAAGCATGGCTGTATATTGGAACTTTCATGATCATGATGAACATATTTCTGATCTACCTCGTAAATAAGGATCCGGATCTATTAAAACGAAGACTCAAACGGAAAGAGAAAAGAGAACCTCAAAAATGGATAATAACTGTTGCTAATGTGATTCTTCTACTAATGTATTTATTCCCCAGTATTGACAATAGGTTTAATTGGTCGAAAGTGCCAACTTGGACAATTTTTGTAGCGGATTTCATACTCATTGGAAGTTACGGTCTATTTATTTGGATTTTGCACACAAATAGATATGCTAGTCACACAGTTGAGGTTGAGAAAGGAACACAAAAACTCATTACTACAGGTCCCTACGCCATCGTTCGGCACCCAATGTATTTTGCAGTAGCAATTATGTATGGAATTACACCTCTTGCCTTAGGATCTTGGTGGGGATTGCTCGGAATTATATTGTTCATTCCACTTCTGATCTTGAGGATACTCGATGAAGAAAAAATGTTAATTGAAGAATTGGAAGGATATGAAGAATATATGAAAAAAACGAAATATCGCGTCATCCCTGGAATTTTTTAATTAGATACGTTCAAATGGTGGTTAGAAGAAAAAACTCGCACAATGAAAAATTTTAATCGAAGAGTGGTATATTTAGAATTATGGGTTCTATCCATCAAGAATTATTTGAAGGGTATTCAATTGGTGATTTTTCCCCCGTTCGAATTATGGGAATTGTCAATTTGAGTCCCGAAAGCTTCTATCAAGGTTCTTTCATTCCCAATGAAAGTTTACAGATTACAATTGAAAAATTTATCAAATATGGAGCAACCATTCTCGATTTTGGAGCACGTTCAACAGCTCCATGGTCTGATCCCATTTCTTTGGATGAAGAATTGGACCGAATGCAAAAAACTTTAACAATGATCCCAGAACTGGTTCCAAAGGACATAATTCTTTCCATTGACACACAATATTCAAAAGTTGCTCGGTGGAGTTTAGAGTTTGGAAAAAAGCATGGATATCGAGTGATTTTAAATGATATTTCTTCCTTCCAAACGGATCCAAAGATGCTGGATTTAGTGGTATCATACAACTGCCCAGTTTGTTTGATGGCGACTTTTAAAAAACCGGGAGATGCAAAAACCCCTCAAGAGATTCTTAAAGCTTTACATCAGAGTATTTTGGAATTGAAGAAGCGGAATTATGATACTCAAAAGGTCATGGTTGATCCAGGAATTGGAAAATGGGTCGCAGAAAAAACCTATGAATATGATCTGGCGATGTTAGATCATTTACATGACTTTAGAGCATTTCAAGTCCCCATTCTTGTCGGATTATCAAGAAAATCATTCATTGGATCAATATTGGAGGAAAAGGATGCATCCAAGCGAGATATAGGAAGTTTGGCAGCCACATCCATTGCAATCTATAATGGAGCACATATCATTCGAACCCATGATGTAGATGAAAAAATGCAACACACGATTAAAGTGGCTTCCGCAATTAGACGAAAACCAATTCAAATTCAAAATAATAACCAAATTTGTGAGATAGAAGAACTAATTCGGGATAAATATGCCACAGAAATTCATTTATCCGAACTAGGAGTTTCCCTACCTGGGGCTAAAATAATGTCAGGAAAAATGATCTCGAAAAATATTATCTTGAAAAATATCACAGCACCCCAAGGATTAATTCTGAAGCAAGAATTACTCGCTCGGGGAGGAGACGTTGCATTACATCGCGAAGTGGTCACTACGGAAAATAAAAAATACGATGAAAAATTTACTGCCGTTTTAATTGGAACTTTGCTTCAAATGGAACAACTGGTTAAGAAATTGCGAGGGCAAGATTTAGAATTAGATAAGTTGGGAAAAATGATAGAAGCCTCTTTGCACAAAGAAGAGCAAATTAAGGAAATTTACAGCACTAATTATCTTTTAATCAAATGAAAAAAAATTGGAGAAAGAAACTAATGAAAATAACAGCATTAAAAACAACCCATATTATTCAAAAGAATGAAGATTTAATCAAGGTTCTTCAAGAAACATTCAAATCGAATAATTTATTTCC
This sequence comes from Candidatus Lokiarchaeum ossiferum, assembly GCA_025839675.1. Lineage (GTDB taxonomy): Archaea > Asgardarchaeota > Lokiarchaeia > Sigyniarchaeales > Promethearchaeaceae > Lokiarchaeum > Lokiarchaeum ossiferum. Next base: position 5,390,799 of record CP104013.1, on the reverse strand, counting down.
TCAAGAGAATTCGGTTTTAGTCATTGCTGAGACACTTGTAGCCACATCTCAAGGAAAAATAATAGATCTTAATCAGATAACTGAGATAAGTGAGAAGGCAAAAAATCTAGCTAAGGAATATACTATGGATCCACGTTTTGTTCAAATTATCTTGGATGAATCGGACCAAATCATTGGAGGAATCCCAAAGATGCTATTTACCGAAAAGAATGGAGTTTTAATTGCCAATGGAGGAATTGACAAGTCAAACTCTGGACCGGGCGACCATTATTCACCTTGGCCAACAGAACCTTTTGAAACAGCAAGACAAATCTCTCAGAAAATTAAAGAAATATATCATCTCACAAATTTTGGCACTATTATATCCGATTCTCGAGTACAGCCACTTAGAAAGGGGATCGTGGGAGTTGCTATCGGAGTTGATGGTTTCAATCCAGTTATGGATTGTATTGGTAAATGTGATTTATACGGCCATGAAATGGAATGGACACAACGTGCTTTAGCAGATCAACTTACCGATGCCGCCCACCTTGTAATGGGAGAATGTGATGAACAAACACCCTTTGTGATGATAGAAAACGCCCCAGTTGACTTTACGAATGAAGAAATAGCAAAAGATGCCATGCTTTTTCCACGTGAAGATGATTTATTTGCACGTATTTATAAATTTTGAATAGAAAATCCAAAATTCACATTTTTTTCACTTCTTTATGCTCCAACTACTGCCAAAGGTTTACCAGTAGTTTTCATTGCATTTTTTGCGATGCATTACTTATTTGTTTGTTTCTGAATCCCTACTCATGGAGAACTACCATAACTACAAAAAACTCAAGTTCACCCATGTTTATTTGGTTTTCCACGGATGATTGTTTTACAATTGTCACAGGAGATCGCCAAATTTCATGCGTTTTCAGTTAGAATATGGGTTTCAGAATTTCCACATTGGGGACAAATGATCGTACTTTCATAGGAAATATTACCCATAATGACCAATAGAACTAAAATCCTAAATATATTTGTTTTATACCGAATAAGAAGAGAAATTTGAAATTAGGTTATGATGATAAAAATGTTTTTAAGGAAGAATACATAACTAAAAAGTAATGATAACCAAATGGTTATGATAACATTTTGGTTATATTATTTCCAATTTTTTTACTAAGTAGAAGTGAAAACAATGGCAAAACCACGAGTAGGATTCATTCTCTGCGTTTGTACCGGCGATTGTCCGGGGTTCGCAACCATGAACGTATGGGATTTAATAAATCAAGTTCGATTAGCCCTTCCTGTAGAATGGGCAATAGTACATCCACAACTATGTGAAATTGATGGAGATCGCTTTTTGGATGATTTATTGAAAACTAATTCAATAGATCCAGATATGCACTATTTTATAGCAGGTTGTTCACCAAATATGCAGATGAAACTGATGTCACCTGCTTTTAAAAAACATAATCTTGATTTTAGCAAAATGGCCAAACCTCTAGATGTTCGTAACATGACTACTGATGAAGCTTTCGATGAAATAGAAAAACAATTGGAAGAATGGGGTATAATTGATGAGTGAAGCAAGTCGTAATATGAAAAACCCTCACAAGTTCATGGGAGTACCAAGAGGTCAAATAGATTGGTTTCCCATAATTGATTATGAAAAATGCAATAATTGCGGAGATTGTGTAACTTTTTGCGCTCATGGAGTATATGAGAAAAAGGATGGAAAGATTGTGGTAGTTAAACCAAAAAATTGTGTGGTTTTCTGCCAGGCATGCTTAAAAATGTGTCCTATCGAAGGAGCTATGATTTTTCAACCGAAAAAGGAAGTTTTGAAACAAATTAAATCCATTAAAGCAGAAATTAAAAAAAAAACACTCTCGAAATAATTTGGTGAATATATATGCAAAACGAATTAAATATAACCCATAATCAAGAAAACATACTAATCATACCATGTAGCGGAATAGAGAGATTAACAGGTCAATTAAGCACATCAATTGCACTGGAATTAGTGCAAATGGGTAGAGAACATTCAAAAAATATAGTAATTGAACCATCATTTGCTCAAATCTCTGTAGAAGAAGAAAATGTCCAAGATCTTTTAAAAAACAAATCGATATGTGTTCTAAATGGATGCGGAAAAAAATGTGTTTCAAAATTATGTGAAACTAAAGAATTGAGACCAGATTTTGTTTTCAATATACCTCAATCAATAAAGGGAAAAGGATTCTCCCCAAAAGGTAAAACAAGTTTAACAGGTGATGAACTAAATATTGCCACTGAAACCGCAAAAGAAATTTATTTGAAATTGTATCCGCAAGTATCACCAAAAAAAGATATTTTTGATGAGAAATTCCAATTCTTACCCAATTACGAGCAATGGCAAAAATATCTTCAAGCAAAATTTGAGTTCAAAGTCCCCAATAATAAATCAGGGCTATATTTCACTTGGAATGATGCTTGGGTCTATATGCAAGATGGAAAGGCAGTAGTTGGAATCTCGGATTATTTACAACAAAATATGAGTGATATTGTGATAATTGATTTACCTGAAATCGGCTCAAAAGCGGAGCAATTGGAATCTTTAGCTTCAATCGAATCAACAAAAACAGTAATTGATCTACTCTCTCCTTTTACTGGAAATGTGGTTCAAGTAAATAAGGCTTTGATTGAAGAACCAGATATAATTAATAGAGAACCATATACTAATGGATGGATTTGTGTGATAGAACCATCCACATTCGATACAGAATTAGAAGATTTAATGACCCCCCTTGACTATTTTGCACACATGAAGGAGAAAATTGAAGATGAAATTAAATAATGAAAAATTAGAAGAATCAAAGGATAAAAAAGTCTTAATTTTGCCTTGCAGCGGAATTGGAAAGGCATTGGGAACCGTTACTCGCTGGACTGCTTATGAAGTAACTCAAAACTTAAAGCCACATGATACTCGATTGTTATGTTTAGCACGACTAGTTGTTGCTGATGATGAATCTAAAATCACAATCCAAGAACATCCTATTTTTACGATTGATGGATGTCCAAAAAAATGTGCCACCTTGAATGTTGAAAAGAATGGAGGATTGGTAGCAAAAAAGTATTTGATGCCAAAATTTCTGGTAAAAAATAGGGATCTTAAACTAGGAAAAAGCATATTAGATCCTGGAGAGCAAGCTTTAGAATTAGCAAAACGGACAGCTAGGGATATCGGTACAGATATAGACAATTTTATGGAGGAATCACGATGATTATTCAACCAAAATATATTGGAATTCTATCTTGTAGTGGAGAAGAATGTCCAGGCGGCACAGTTTCGCGTATTGCCACAATAAAGGTACTTTCAGAGTATATTCCGGGGAGTACAACGACAATCTGTGTTCCTTTATTTTTAGCTGGGGATGAGAAGGAACAAAATTTTGTGAAAAAATTCCCATGCATTACTGTTGACGGTTGTCAGAAAAAATGCGCTGCCCGATCAGTTAATAATTTAGGACGGGAACCAATTAAGGAAATTGAATTATCAGAATTTTACACTGAGACAGAATGGCAGCAAGTAAAAAATGGGCCATTACATGATTTAAAATGGAAAAATCATTCCCTAAGTGAAAAATTGGCACTTCATATTGCAGAATGTGCTGGAAAAGAGTTAAATCCCTTAAGTTTATAAAATAGATGATAAACAATGACAGCATGTAAAAATCCTCACAAATTAGAGATGAATATTTTACCTCGACCACAAATCAAGGTATTAGCGGAATTTTGCAAAACACTATCTTCCCCTATTCGAATAGAATTGATTCTACTCCTCCACGAGGGAGAATTATGTGTCTGTGACTTATTACCCCATTTTTCTTATACTCAAGCTGCGATTTCAAAACATTTGAAAAGTTTAGTAGATGGAAAAATTTTGCAATATCGCCAAGAAGGAAAAAAAAATATGTATTCAATCAGAAATCCGGAAATCTTTCAAATAATAGATAATATCAGGAAATTTTTTTAGTATTTTATTGTATCTTAACACTCTAAAGACGAATTGCTCTTTTGTATAATATCTTCACACTTTTTCTCAATACGAGCAAGCTGATCCTGTGTAATTAAGTCTTTTGAATAATGCATATAAGCTTCTTCTAAAATTTGAGCATAATCAAAATGGATTTCATCCTTTGGAGAGCACATATATATTACATTAAGATAGTGTCGCAGAATTTAAAAATATAACCGCTATATTATTGAAAACGCATTTTACTAAAAATATGATAAATATTAAGTCCAATCGAAAAAATTGAAGACATTTCCTTAAATAAGTCAATAAGATTAAATTTTTGTAGTCTATGGTCGAAAATCAACCATGTTTAGGAATATCAAATCCTCTAAATTTCTTTCATCCTTTTATTTTTCATAAATAAAAATACCAGAATTTCAACCAAAGAAAATAGAATAGACAATAGTAAAAACGAAAACTTGATGGATGCACAAACAGATGTTAGAAAAGGAGCAAAATTTCTAAACATTTCAGGATTTGTTAAAATATAAATAATATTTAGATTTTCAATGATATCAAATATTACAGCGATCCAAGGAAATAATCCAATAACTAAACCGTTCCTGGAGAAAAATTTCACAATTGGAGATTTTTTCAAGTTAGTTTTATTATGGACTATTTTTTTGGAAATGGCAAGAGAAAAACTGCTAAATAAAATTGCATAGGCAGGCATAAAAACAAAATCAAGATAAGTGACAAAAAGTTCCTTTTGAATGTATTCCAATCCCCAAGCATCAATAATAACCTGAGCTTGCGAACGAGTCCACATAAATTCAAGTTCCATAACACCAAATGGTGATATTTCTTTCAATTCCAACTCAATAGGAGCCATAATTAGATAAATAATTATGGTTGAAAGAAATCCAAAACCAGAGATAATCCATAGGGATCGAAGAGATATTTTTTCGAAGAATTTTTGTAGGAAAGAAGGACCCTTCAATTCAATTAGTTCTAAATTTGTACTTTTATTCATTAAATTTTCACACAAATATTATTTATTTTTTCACATTAATAAAATTAAGAGAAATGCCAACTTACACACTTGCGTCAACAACTCGAATCTTCTATAAATTAGAAGGAAATCCAGAAAATCCATTATTAGTCTTAGCACATGGATATGGAAGTAATTGCTCAACATTTGATAAGATATTCCCCTTATTAATTGACCGTTACTATATTTTAAGATGGGATCACCGGGGACATGGACAGTCGGATGCACCTACCGGAATTAAATATGAAGAAACATTACCTTTATACACAATTTCACAATTGGCTCTCGATCTGCACGAAATACTAGTTGGATTGAGCTTAATCACTAGAAGTAATATTTACTACTATGGTCATTCAATGGGTGGCATGGTTTTGCTCCAATTTATGACCTACTTTCCAAATATTTGTACTGCTGTAATAATAGGATCAAGCACCGCAGGAGATGATTCAGGTTCAATTATAGAGCAAGTAGAAGGAATAAAAGCAGGTAATATAATCTTAGATGAGGAATATTTCAAAGGCAGTACAAAAAAAGGATATACACGGAAATTTGCCAAAGAAAATCCATCAATTATAAAAGAGGAAATTGAACGAAAATTAAGCATGAACCCCCTAATTTTGACAGTTTTATTGGAAAATATGGCGTATCACTATGATCTATATCAAGAATTAAAAAACATTAATGTCCCCACACTAATTTTACATGGAGGAAGAGATCAGACCCTTCATCATATTTTTGGAATCAAGTTACATGATACGCTTCCAAATTCTCTATTTATAAAGATTCCAAAAATGAGTCATGGGATTAATTATGAAATTCCAGAGAAAGTAGCCAAACATATTTCAAATTTCATCCTTTTGCACAATTAATTAATAGAAATTTATCAATTAGAAATTTTTTTCTCAAATTGGATAACATTTATTCTTTAGATCAATGCTTTTGCAATATTGGAAACTAATTTGATTAATTTATTAGGTAGTTCCGCTAAATTTTCAACAATCTGAAATCTATCCTTCCCATAGATTGCTTCAAGGTATGAACCACCATGAGAATCAATACTAAGCGCAAAAACTTTGATCTTCATCCGCAAAATGTCTTCTACAGATTTTTTTGTTTCAATTATAGCGTGTTGTCCACAATATGAGGTACCCCCATGACAAGGCTCTCCATCTGAAAGTATAATAAGTATTGGAATTTGTGGCCCAAACTTTAAAATCCGACGTTCTACCGCCATTCGGAAGGAAGTACCATCACGATTTTGGATGAATTGATTTGAAATTCCAATAGAACCAATCTTTTCAGAATTTGGGGATTCTCTGAAATCTTTGTATATTTTTTCACAAATTATCATTTGACTCGATTTGGCACCAAATCCGATTATTGAAAAATCAATTTTAGTATTTTTTAAGGCTTCGGCAATAATGATTGCAGCACTTTTGGCCATTTTTATTCTCGAACCTCGCATAGAGCCAGATTCATCGATTAGTAAAATAAGTTGGGCACCCCGAGATAATTGTTTTCTTTTAAAAGGGCGATTAAAATTTCCTCTACTTGCTTTAACTTGAGAGAGATCGCGACCTGAAATATAACCTCTTCGTTGACCTCTAATTAAGGATTGAGATTGTTTTATTGGAGCAAGTTTTGATCGAAGTTTGTAAATAATAGGAAAATAAGTAGAACGTATGTTTTGATAAGATTTTTCAGGAGAATGAATACCATTTAGTTTTTTCAGTTCATCTTTGTTGGAGACAACGTGAATTTTTATATTTCCCTCAACTAGTATTCGCTTCTTTTCTTCGAAAATCGATGTCGCGGGGGATTTCTTAAAGGATTTCATTTCTTGTAAAATGGATTCAATCTCTTCATGAGAGTGCTTAAGTTCAGTTTTGAATTTATGGGTGATTTCATCTATAATAGGACTTTCTAAACACTCTTTTTCAGTAAGTTCTTTAATTAACGTTTCAATCATATTTCTTTCTTTTGAATTCAATTTTGTTATTGGAATTCCACTAGATTTTGAGCCGTTAAGCTTAGAAGAAGACAAAATTTTCTTCTTTTTTTTAAGAATTTCATTCAATTTATCAAAACTCAGGGGATCAGATTCAATATTTTCTTGTTTACTTGTAGATGTTTGTTTTTTATTTGATTTTTTTTCTGTCAAACCAGATACACTTCTTTTTGTGATTTTCAATGAATCTCCATCATTAACTGACCCCGAATTGTTTGATCGATTATCACTTGATTTAGAATGCTCCAAGATACTTTTTTTGAAATAGTTTTCAATTGCCAATATTATCTTTTTAGACGCTATTATGGAAGACAAGAACGACTGTTCTTTTCGTACAAAATAAATTGCTTTTTTAACATCGATCCAGAAAGATTTCATACTCTGAGAACCAAATTTAAAGAACCCATCTTCTCTTAAGAAATGTGAATATATATAATCTTCATTTTCACAACCTATCAGACTGGTTATATGCAATAAAAAATTAAGCATTTTTTCAGATCTCGAATTTTTCACGTCCAATTCTTTTGCCTGAACAAGATTTTCCATGCAAAATCGAGCATTTAACTCATTCAATTCTTCCCAAAAACCCGGAAAGGTGAGTTTTAATAAATATTCAATTCGAGCATCTTCACAAATATTGAGCACAATTTGGCCTAATTCGGGCATTTTGGGAGATATACCAGCAGATATTTTTGGATCAATTAAGCTCTTGAATCGAATGTGCCCTCCTTCATGAGCGGCAAGAGCTTCTAAATCATAATAGGATAAAGAAGAATCATTGAATGGCAAAAAAATATTTTTTCCATCCGTACATGGCGCCCCTAAACAAATATTGCACTTAGAAAGATCAGAAACCCTTCGGGCGACATTTTCTATTAAAGTTCGTTCCTTTAATGATAGGGTGCGATGAAATGAACGATTTTTTGAAGTTTTTATTTCCATGGTAAGATTTTTCAAGGGAGTTTAAATAATTCGAGAAATATTAGAACTAATATCATTTCAAGGTGAAACAAATCTCCTTAAAAGCAAACAAATCAAATATTGAAGAAGATCAAAGGGTTGTTGAATTATCAAAACAGATGGAAAAGGAGAATGAAGAACATTCAAACCAAGAAATGGAGAATTCTGAAGAGTTAGACATCCCATTAAAAAAAATTCAGCAATCCACGCTTAATTTTACAGTAATACTTCCGTCAGAGAATGATCCAATTTATTTTCCAATAATGGAATTTGAAAGTTCTTCAAGGGAGAAGATTAATGAATTGGAACTAATTCGGAGAGCAATTGAACGTGATCGTAACTCTGGAACAAAACATGTAACTACTTTTTATTTCTTTAGTCCACCTGGTTTAGGTAAAACTGTAATGGGAGGATTTTTGGCCAAATGTTATAAATGTCCTTATCAGATAGTGAACTGTGTAAGCTCAATGATAGATCTTGATCTTTTAGGAAGTCAAATCTTAGTTGGAGAAAATACTGTCTGGCAAGACGGTCCAATTACATCTATTATTCGGGCAACCAACCAATATTCCATGGGGATCTTAATAATTAATGAGTTGAATGCATTAACAGTAAATGCACAAATGGCACTCAACCCCTTATTAGACAGACAAGAAGGAGTAGTGCTCACCCAAAACAATAATGAGTTTGTAAAAATGGAGAATCATGCACACCTTTTAATTATTGCCAGCATGAATCCCGATGTATTAGGTATTAATGATTTGCAAGATTCAGTTCGAGATCGAGCTTCAGCAATTTTAAGTATGAATTACCCTACAATTGAAAAGGAAACATGGTTGATTCAAAGATTGACAAGTATTAATGAAGAATGGGCAATAAAATATTGTGAAGTTATAGCAGAGTGCCGTAAAGCAAATATTGTTGATAAAACAATATCAAAATCTCCTAGTACCCGCGCTTTAATAGACTGGATAAACTATTCTACAGTCTGGGGACCTTTTTTAGCATTTGAATTAACCATTGCAAACAGATATTGTGCAGGAATTAATATGGATGAAGCGCAAATATTATTAAGAATTGCAAGTGGAAAAGGAGTTAAAAAATGGAAATTACCTGAAAATTTGGTTAATGATTCGTTAAATGATTCAGATGATGAGTTTTTTTTCCCAATTCCAAAAGAATTTGAGATTAAAAAAGCAAAAGTTCCAAAACCAGCAAAAAAAAATATGAAACCTCTAACAAAAGGTGCAAAAAGAGCAATGAAAAATCAATTATTAAAGAAACGCTTGAATTTAAATCCTTTAGATAACTTTATGCAAAAAAAAGCTAATTGATAAAGATTTTTCTTCACTAAGAGCGTTCTTTATTAAAAAAAAGTCATTAATAGACTTTATTTATTAATTTTCAATAATTGTATAGGCTTAATGCCATACTTTCGGAATCAAAATGATTATGAAATATATTTTGAGATATTCAATAAAGATTCAAATCTCCCCGTTTTAATCTTAATTCATGAATATGGCTCTTCTCAGACTATTTTTTCAAAGCAAAAAAGGTTTCTTGCACAGTATTTCAAATTGATTTTATTTGATGTTATAGGACATGGAAATAGCGATAAAAATCCATATGAACTCCAAGAAAATATGATTAACTCAACCTTAAACGATCTTAGCAATTTATTAACATATTTATCTATTGAGGGATCAATTTCCATATTAGGTTATGGTCTGTTTGGAACTGCAACTGCCCAGCAATTTACCATAATCAATAGAAATCGTGTTAGATTTTTAATTTTATTAAATGGAGGCAATTTGTTTATCGATAGCACAATTAAAAATATTTTCTGGAATTTATTACCTAAATATTCTCGGGTGAATTTCAATGAAATTATAAATCAATCCTTTGACGAAATAGTTGACCAAACATCCCCACTTATTGAGAAAATCATACAACCAGATGAAGTAATTTTATCCAAACGAGATAGAGATTTGATAAAAAACAGAATTAAAGATGAAATTTGGGATCTCAATGAATTCCAAATAGATTCATCAGAAATTTCTTGTCCAACTCTAATAATGTGTGCAGAATTAGACGAAGAAGCACCAATATATTTTTCAAAACAACTTAGAAAGAATATCAGAGACTCTGAATACCATATGGTGAGTATGACAGGACATTTAGGAATATCTCAAAGACATGAAGAATATAATAAAATAATATATACTTTTTTGCAAAATAATAATTTCATTTCTACAGGATGATATAAATGGCAGAAGAAGACAGTTTAAAAAGGACAGACGAAACGACTATCGCAGAATTAAGGGAATTAGTTTCAGAGTTTGTCCACGAAAGAAACTGGGAACAATATCATACCCCAAAATCTCTATCTGAAGCAATCTCAATTGAATCAGCCGAATTGTTAGAAAATTTCCTTTTTCAACCAGATTCACACCTCCCAGCAGATATTGAGAAGGTAACTGATGAGATGGCAGATATTTTTGTGTATTTAATGAGTTTAGCTAATACTCTGCAATTAAAGAGTTTTTCTGAGGAAGTGTACCGTAAGATGATTAAAAATCGCCAAAAATACCCAATCGAAAAATTTTCTGGAAATAATTATTCAAAACAATAAGCTTTTTTGAAATACTAGGCGATTAATATGTTCCAATAATTTATTTTTTAAATCATTAAGAAATAGCTTCCATGTGAATGTTTTATGATAGAAGAGAATATTATTCGAGAACAACTACATAATACAGTTGAAGATGTTGATCTCTCTGGTCTTGGGAAAAGATATAAGGGAAAAGTGAGAGAAAACTTTGTTAATGAAGAAGAAGGAATACGAACAATTGTCGCTACAGATCGTCTCAGTGCATTTGACAGAGTAATTACAACGATCCCATTCAAAGGTCAATTATTGAATCAACTCTCAACTTTTTGGTTTGAAAAAACAAAGAATATCATCCCAAATCATATTATCGATGTCCCCGATCCAAATGTGGTTAGAGTACATGAATGTAAATCACTTCCAATTGAAATGATCGTTAGAGCCTATATTACAGGAAGTGCTTGGAGAGCATATCAAAAAGGAGAATCAGTCTCAGGAATAACTTTTCCAGAAGGTTTGAAAAATTATCAAAAATTACCAGAACCAGTTCTTACACCATCAACTAAAGCTGCAGTGGGAGAACATGATCTACCTATTTCACGGGAAGAAATTATTGCCCAAGGATTGGTATCTGAAGATATTTATAAGGATGTTGAAGAAAAAACAAAGAAAATCTTTGACTTCGCAACAAAGCACTGTGCAGAGAATAATTTAATATTAGTAGATTGCAAATTCGAGTATGGAATTACTCCGGAAGGAAAATTGGTTGTGATTGATGAAATTTTCACTCCGGATGCTTCCCGATTTTGGATTAAGGACACGTATGAGGATCGATTTGCAAAAGGTGAAAAACCGGAAATACTCGATAAAGAATTCTTCCGACAGTGGTTGATAACTGAAAAGAATTATATGGGAGAAGGTCCAATCCCTGAAATTCCAGATGAAATTAAAGTAAAATTTGTAAATACATATGTCAAATCATATGAAATGATTACAGGACAGAAATTCGAGCCAGTAATAGAAGGAAATATAATGGATCGGATAAAAAAAAATTTAAAAATATAATTTTTTCTTCTTTTTTACACAATAAGATGTTTTACGTATTTAGATAATTAGATATAATTTGATGAGCAAGATTCGCGGCATTGGTAACTGCTTTCGTACAAAGATTTCTTCGTTCCGCATTATCCTTATCAATTTCACCATCAGGTTTCCGAAATGGATCTAATATTGTATGACAATTAACTGAAGGAAACTCTTCTAAAAATTCAGATTTCATCTGATTTGTTAATTCTACAATTTTATCATTTTCAACATTTGAATTCGAAAGAATGAAACTCATAGCAGCCAGAGTTCCGGAAATAGCTCCACAAATAGAACCTTCTTTGAATCCACCTCCATAAGGAAGAAAGGAATTGGAAAGAATTTGACCTTCTTTTTCAAATTTATAATAATTGAGAATACCTTTAGCGGTAGATTGGGCACAATTATGATCATTATCCCACAAGACTTCAATCTCTGATTTTAATTCGTTTTGCACCATTACTTTTGTAGAATTTTAGATCAAATTAATTTCTTTCTTGAATTTGAGAGAACTAATATTTAATTATGGCGAAAATTATATTTTATCATGGAAAAATTTGATGTTAGACAATTTTTAAACATTTTCTTTGATATTATGGCAAAAATTGCTAATGACCTCCAACCTAAAAAAACAAAGATATTAGAAATGACAGATGATTTAGAAAAGGCATTAAGTTTTCAAAAAACATTTAACGATTTACTTATACAATATGAGCCAGAATTAGAAGCGAAATACAATCTAACCTTTAATAAATTTAACGAAAATACGAAAATGTATCAATATTATATTGATCAGTATTTGAATGAGCAACCTTTAATCCTTAAAAAATATAATGATTTAAAACAGCAATTGAGATTGGGCTAATATAAAAAATTCAAGATATCTTTACTAATTTTTAAAAAATTTTGCATTGAAAAGAAGATTTAACAGACATTTTTAAATATTACAAAGAATGAAGAAAAAATACCAATTTTTGCTCCCTCTGTGATTGAATATTTAATTTAATTTGAGTTTTTCCATGAAAATATTAAATTTGAGGTTATAATTGAATTAATTATCAACAATATTTTCTTTTATTACATAATTATGATAGAAAATAGTGCTTAACTGCACTAAATTGGTGAAATTCCATAATGGGCGACGTAAAAAACGTGCACCGTATAGAAGTGGGTATATCCACAAGTAGAAACGTGAGAAATGATATTATTCATGATTTAAACATTTCTGATGTATCTAAAGTTGAAGTGATCAATGTTTACACTATTGAAGGAGGAAATTTGACACATGAAGAACTAAATTTTCTCGGAAAAGAAGTGTTTTCTGATCCAATTGTTGAAAATTTTGAAATTGACCAACAGCTTGCAACAGTTTTTCCAGGATCAATACTAGAAGTAGGGTTTAAACCAGGGGTTACTGATAATGTTGGAATGACGGCAGTAGAAGCCATAAAAGATGCAATTGGTAAAGATGTTAAAGCAGTTTATTCATCAAAACAATATTTGCTTCATGGAGTGGATCCAAAAACAGCAGAAATCGTAGCAAAAGATTTAATCGCAAATCAATTAATAGAACGATGGTACATTGCAGATGGGAACTCATTTTCGGGATTTGAAATTGAACTTCCCAAGGTAATTTTGGATGCAGAACCTGTTGTAAATGAAATAAATCTAAATGTTTCAGATGCTGAATTGGAACAAATTAGCAAAGAAATGGTTTTAGCACTTAATTTAGAAGAGATGAAGGCTATACAACAATATTTTATATCAGTCAAAGATGAACGACTTAAGCATGGCATGCCTATAAACCCAACCGATGTAGAATTAGAATGTCTCGCCCAAACATGGTCTGAACATTGTTGTCATAAAATTTTTAATGCTAAAATTGATTATCATGAAGGAGATAAACAAGAAACAATTGATTCGTTATTTAAAACATATATTAAAAAATCCACGGATATTATTAATTCAGATTATTTAGTTTCAGTATTTAAAGATAATGCAGGAGTAATCAAGTTTAATGAAAACTATACTTTTGCAATGAAGGTTGAAACCCATAATTCACCAACAGCATTGGACCCCTACGGAGGAGCAATTACTGGAATAGTTGGGTGCAATCGAGATCCTGCAGGCACAGGGAAAGGATTTAAATTAACGTTCAATACCGATGTGTTTTGTTTTGCAAGTCCATTCTTCAAAGGAGAAATTCCACCAAGATTATTCCACCCAAAGCGGGTTTTGAAAGGAGTGCATAAGGGAGTCATTGATGGCGGAAATGAATCTGGTATTCCAACAGTAAATGGAAGTTTGTATTTTGAAGATCGCTACTTAGGAAAACCATTAGTTTTTGTAGGCACAGGAGGAATCGCACCTGCATCAATTAATAACAAACCAACTCATGAGAAAGAAGCACTTCCAGGAGATTATGTTGTTATGGTTGGGGGAAAGATAGGTGCAGATGGAATTCATGGAGCCACATTTTCATCTTTAGAAATTAATGAGCATTCACCAGCAACTGCAGTACAAATTGGAGCCCCGATTGTCCAAAAGAAAATGTTAGACTTTTTATTAGAAGCTCGAAATCAAGAACTTTTCAACGCTATAACTGACAATGGTGCAGGAGGTCTTTCTTCGAGTATTGGAGAGATGGGCGAAGAAATTGGTGTTAGACTTGATCTAGATAAAGCACCTTTAAAATATCCCGGATTGATGCCTTGGGAAATATTAGTAAGTGAAGCTCAAGAAAGAATGTCTATAGCAGTTCCAAAAGATAAAATTGATGCTTTTATGGAACTTTCGGAGAGTTTTAGCGTTGAATCTACAATCGTTGGATCTTTTAATGAATCTAAACATTTTCAACTGTATTACAATAATAAATTAGTTGGAAATCTTCCAATGTCCTTTTTACATGATGGAGTACCTCAAAAAAAAATGAAAGGTATTTGGAATAAACCAACAGGAACAGATCCAGAATTCAGGGAACCATCTGATTATAATGTGATCTTAAAGAAGATGCTTGGCAGACTAAATATTTGCTCTAAAGAAGACTCAATTTTGCGAAAATATGATCATGAAGTACAGGGAACAAGTATTGTAAAGCCCTTCACAGGATTATTTAACGATGGTCCAAGCGATGCGGCAGTCCAAAAACCTTTATTTGATTCATGGGAAGGGATTGGAGTTTCCCACGGATTATGCCCCCGCTATTCTGATATTGACACATATGCCATGGCAGCTAATGCAATTGATGAGGGAGTTCGTAATTTAGTTTGTGTTGGGACAAACCCAGATTATTTAGCTGGATTGGATAATTTTTGTTGGGCGATGGGATATGATGAAAACGATGAAATAAAGTATACCGGAGATTTAGTAAGAGCAAACAAAGCACTGTTTGATGTTACGACGGCATATAATTTGCCATGCGTTTCTGGAAAGGATTCGATGAGAAATGACTATCGAATTGGAGATACTAAAGTGAGTGTTCCCCCAACTTTATTATACACAGTTATTGGAAAATTACCCGATGTTCGCAAAGCGGTCACAATGGATGTCAAGCAAGAAAATGATTTAGTTTATATTCTCGGTCAAACCAAAAAGGAATTAGGAGCGACCGAATACTTTGATGAAATGAAAGTGAATGGATTTAGCGTTCCGGAAGTTCATACAAAATCAGCAATCGAAAGATATCGATTAGTTTATAAAGCAATTCAAGAAGAAATGATTCAATCAGCACATGATTGTTCTGATGGCGGTTTAGGTGTTGCACTCGCAGAATCTGCATTTGCGGGAGGTTTTGGGATGGAAATTGATTTAACAAAAGTTCCAATTCAAGAAAATAACCATGAACGAATGCGAAACGACTACATTCTTTTCTCAGAATCGGCAAGTAGAATATTGGTTACTATAAAACCAGAGAACCAAGCAAAATTTGAGGAACTATTTAAAAATACAATTTATGGATGTATTGGAAAAGTAATAGGACAAAATCTGAAGATTAAAGATAATACTGAAGAAGATATAATTGATACACCGATAGAAAATCTAAAAGAGGCGTGGAAAGCCACGTTGTTACCTTTAGTGGAGGGCGGTTAAGCATGGTAGATGTTTGTATAGTAACAGGGTTTGGAATCAATTCAGATTATGAATCAAAATACGCATTTGAAGTGGCAGGAGCCGAAAACGTAAAAAGAGTCCATATTAATGATTTAATCAACAGAAAAGATAGTTTAGAAAATTATCAAATCTTAATGATGCCTGGAGGATTTTCTTTTGGAGACGATTTGGGATCTGGGAGAGTTGTAGCCAATAAATTTCGATTTAATTTACGGAAAGATTTAACTAAATTTATAAACGACGATAAACTCATTTTCGGAGTTTGTAATGGATTTCAAATTTTGGTCAAAATGGGAGTTCTTCCAGCCTTTGATGGAAAAAATTATGAACAAACAGTATCATTAATAGGTAATGATTCAGGACACTATGAAGATCGCTGGGTTCGGATGAAATCTCATAAAACTAAATGCATTTGGACACAAAATTATAGTTCTTTTGTGGAAATTCCTGTTAGACATGGGGAAGGTAAATTTGTTATTAAAGATCAAAAAATTCTCGATCGTTTATGGGAAGAACAATTAATTCCATTCACCTATGATCCAAATGAATACCCAAATAATCCAAACGGAGCAATGGATGGAATAGCTGCAATTTGTAATGAATCAGGACATATTTTTGGAATGATGCCTCATCCAGAGTGCCATCTTTCTAAATATACACACCCACAATGGACACGAGGTTATATACCCAAAGAAAATGGTTTAAAAATATTCAAAAATGCAGTAAATTTTGCACAAAACCATCTTTAACTTTTTTTTTCAAAACAACGATCAATATATACGGAGATTCTAAAATGGAATCAATTCAGAAAAAATCTAATGGAAAACCTCGTGAAGAATGTGGAATAGTTGCGATAATATCAAAAAATCCTTCAACTCATGTAGCTCAAGCTATTTTCCAAGGATTAATGGCAGTCCAACATCGAGGACAAGAAGCAGCAGGAATAAGTGTTTTTGATGCAAACAAAAGTATAAATACAATACGCGAACACGGACTCTTGTTTGAGGCTCTTCCATTGGAAAAATTATCAAAATTATGGGGCAATGTGGGAATTGGACATGTTCGATACGGAACAGCTGGAGGAAAAGATATAAACAATGCTCAACCCTTTCCATTTGAAACCCCCCAAACACCTCCCTTTGCAATAGCATTTAATGGAAACATTACAAATTATCATCTTTTAAAGGAACAACTAAAATCGAAGGGGATTATTTTTCTAACTAATGGAGATACAGAGGTTATAGCAAATCTGATAGCCGCTAATACATTAGTAACAAAAGATTGGGTTGAAAACCTAGAATTCACATCAAAATTGCTTGATGGGGCATTTTCACTAGTCTTACTTACAAACGAAGGAGATGTCTACGCATATCGAAGCGGAAATAAACCTCTATGTTATGGCACTGCTAATATTCTTAACACCGAATGTTATATTATTGCATCAGAATCATGTGCAATAATTTCCCTTGGAGGGAAGCTAATTGGAGATATTCAAGCAGGTGAAATCCTTCATGTTCATCAAGATCATTTTTTCCACAGAGAAAAATTGCTTCCTGCAGAAAAAAATCATTGTGTATTTGAATACGTGTATTTTTCTCGTGGAGATAGCATTATTGATGGAAAAAGTGTCCATAAAACTCGAGAAAGATTGGGAAGAAATCTTGCAAAAGCAGATGAAGAATTTCTGAATTCTAGAGAAGATATAATTGTCGTACCCGTCCCAGATTCCGGTAGATCTTCTGCACTTGGATATGCCGCTGAGAGTGGAATTCGTTATGAAGAAGGATTAATGAAAAATCGATATGTTTTCCGTAGTTTTATTGCACCAAGTCAAGCAGAACGTATGAATTTGGTAAGAATGAAATTAAATCCAGTAGAATCCATTGTAAAAGGTAAAGAAATTGTACTAATAGATGATAGTATTGTGCGTGGAACCACAATGGGACGAATTGTTAAATTACTAAGACAAGCGGGAGCACTTAAAATTCATGTGCGATCTTCATGTCCTCCAGTTAGAAGTCCATGTTTCTATGGAGTAGATTTCCCTTCTCGAGAAGAATTAATTTATTGTCGTAAGGAACTTACAGCGAAGAATCATGAAGAAGCTTGCATTCAAATTGCAAATGAGATTGGAGCAGATAGTGTAAAATACCTAAGCATTGAAGGATTGATAGATGCTGTTGAATTACAAAAGAAAGATCTATGTTTAGCGTGCTACAATGGAAAATATTGGTTTAAATCTGATCGAACAAAAGAATTTCTAACGAATGGAAGAATATAATGGATTACATATACATTCCTTCGCGGAGTGCTTGTTCTCGTTCCCATTTTTTTTGAAGATACAGGCGATATAATTTATCAGCTTCGGGATTTTTTTCCTCGATTTTCTCTTTCTGATGTGCCATTTGTTCAGGAGAATACTTTTCTACACCAGACATATAAATCAAATCCTTTTTTCGATTATCTGGCACCATCATTCCAAATAATTGAAGAAGTTCTTCTTTCGAAGAAATACTTTTGGCCTTTTTACCTTCATTAAGTTTAAAATTAATTTCATCATCTATCTTTGTGAGCTCTTTTCCATATGCCATATTACTTTGTGAAGTGAGAGTTCGCATTTTTAGCCAATAACTATTAGGCTGCTGAGATATTAACATCTCCCGATTTCCATCTTTATCCACATTCCCCAGCACAGACCAATTTTCAGGATCAGTATCCCATTTTTTTTTTATCTTTTTCATTATTACAGAGATGTCTTCAGGATTACTCATTAATTATATTCACCAATAGTTCCTAATCATTAAAAGCATAAAAAACTCAAAAATTTTTTCAAATAAATGTTTAAATTTCACTGCAAATTTCCATTTTCTATGATATCAATTGTTGAAACAAAACAAAAACCAATTGAAGAAACGGAACAATCGATTTCAAAACTACTACAAGATTTACATTTTAAACCAAAAAAAACCCAAATTTTCATCAAACCAAACATTGTGGATGCGACAGATCCTCGAAATCCCACCATTACTCATCCGAAGCTAGTTGAAGGATTGATTCTCGCTTTATCAAAATTAGGAGGAAAAAAATTCATAATTGGAGAAAATTCAGGGTATTTCTCATTCAAACAAGAACATTTTCAAAGATTGTTGGAAGAAACAAAATACGAACGCATGATTAAACGACTTCAAAAAAAATATGGAATTGATGTGATCTCTGAAAACTTGGAGTTCACAGATTTTATGGATATTCAATGGAAATATGGAACATTATCCATCCCAAAATATGTTAAAACACACACATATATTAATGTTCCAAAAATGAAGTCCCATTTAATGACTGGAGCAACCCTTAGTTTAAAAAATCAAAAAGGACTGCTTCTACTAAGGGATAAAAAGCAATTCCATTTAGGATATGGGGGAAAAACAAATCTTCACGATTGTATTACAGAGCTAGGTGCAATCATCAAACCAGATTTCAACTTAGTTGACGCTACTACTGCTTTAGAAGGTACGGGGCCGTCAATGCATCCTGAAGGACAAACAAAAACGAGAACACTAAATTTATGCATCGGAGGGGAAAATATGGTCGAAGTTGATAACGCTTGTTTAACAATTATGGGAATTTCCCATGAAGAAGCCCCCCATATTCCACCGATGCAAGTAAAAATATCAGAAAGAAGTCTCCCCCTTATTCCTGCAAGTCCCCCGTTTCAAAAACCTGCAGATTTTATAAAATATGGAAATATTTATTCAAAATGCTCATCTTGGGGGTGTACGGGATGTCAGATGGCATATTCTCGGATTTTCCGGAAATTTTCATTTAATTCTGCACTTATGGAAAAATGGGTTAAATTACAACAAAAATACCCGAAAATTTACTTCTATATTGGAAAAAGAGATATAAATGAAATTGAAATCGATTCAATCCCAAAAATCTTTTTTGGACAATGCACTAAAAAAAATTATGGGGAGTATAAGAATAGATTAATGAAAGAAAATGTGCCTGATATTCTCAATAACGTATTATTTATACCTGGCTGTCCAGCAGATCACAATGCCGGATTAGAAGCAATTTTAAAATTCCAATAAAAAAATGAGACTATAACTTTGAAATCACTTTATCCAAATCATCTTTATTTAACACGATAGGAAGATTTTTGGAATATTTAGTTGGATTTGAGGTCAATTCAACGATCCCAGCCTTTAAATTTGCTGAAAAATCATCCCCAAATCCCTTTTTAAACTCTTTCCAAGTAATTAACATGAAATCTTCCACTTCATCGGACATAGCTTTTTCAATTTCTTCACAAAAGTGATAATACGCATTTTCCGAATCTAATTCAGTTGTATCATCTAGATTTTTTTCTTCAAAATCGTAAGCTGCTTCCAACCATTTGTCACCCTTAGGAATTAGGGCAAAGGAATAGAATTCGGTTACATTAATAAAAGGGGTGCCTTCATCAAAAGCGTGATTTAAAAGTTCAATATATTTTTCTTTAGTCATTTTTTTTACCTTCAATAAGTGATTAATATTTGTTTTTTTTGACTTAAATTTATTTATGTAATTTTTTAATCAAGAATCTTTGAACGTAATTTTTCAATGTGAGTTGAAAAATTAAATAATTCAGAATTATATTTCGAAATTTGAAGTTGATAATTTTCAGCAGACATTAAACCCCCAGAAACGTTTTTTTCCAGTTCTTTCATCTGTTGTTCAAGGTAATATTTTTTTGACTCTAAGGAAATAATTTCTTTGAAAACATCAATTGAAGATTCAATTAGATTTTCGTTTTCTAATTTGTTATCTAAATACTTTATCTGTTCGATTTTAGGGGAGATATTTTGATTCAGATCTTGCTCAGGACGGATGATATGAGATGAAACATCGATATTAGTGATTCGAATTGCATTAGAAGATATATTATTTTTTGATGAAGGAACGTATTGTAGGGGTACAATTTCAGGAGAATTTTGAATAGAGATATTTGTTTCGATATTCTGTATTTTATATTTTGAATCTCCTTCATTATCATTAATATCAATTATATTCTCTTCTTCAGGTGTAAATGGAACTTGAGGAGTTATTTTAATTGGAATAGGGAGTTTTTTTTGTTCTTTTGAAATTTCTGTAATGTCTGGGATGATGTTATTGTTATTTGGAGTAACTTTTTTCTTAGGCTTCGGAACATTTGGAATATTGAATTTCGGTGGATGTAATTTTGTATCGCTATCATATTGTTGAATTTGGGGCATTTCATTTAGAGGAGGAGAAGGTTTAATTTGGTCTTCGACTTTGACCCTTCCTTCTTTTTCCATTAAATCGGCCATCCTTTTCTCCATTTCTTGTAGTCTTTTTTCAATTTTTGTTTGTTTTTCAACATCGATCGAATTAGTAAGAATTTGCTTTTGAAAATTCAGCTCTAATGTATTTTTTTTTACATCTTGTACGGAGTTACTGTCAAGATCAACAATAGGTGCCTTCAAATCACTTTTTTGAAATGATTCTTCGGTATGAACAATATTATTTTCATTTGGTTTTTTATCAACTGGCGCAAAAATTTGATTTAATTGTTCATTTTTTGGATAAAAAATCAATAAAAATTCCCCCAATTTCTGTTTCAAGAAAGGAATTTCAAAGAACCAACTTTCCAAAGTATCCCAATTGCTAATCATATTATAAATTTCTTGAATATCAGAATAATACCCATCATTTTCCTTAATATTTTCAAGCCATTGATTAAAAATAGGGACCAAATTCTTTTGTGCTTCTTCTTCTTCCTCCGGTTCCGGTTTACCACACAAATTTATATAAAGTTCCAAAACAGTTTCCAAGTTAGGTAGATTATCAAATATTTTTGCTCTTTCCATACTCAATTTAACCTATAACAAACAATTGATAAAAAAATTTCTGTTTAAATTAAGAAAATAGAATTAGATTTTGTCTATTCTAAATGTTATTTTCTAACTTTTTATCAAAATTTATCCATTTCCATTCAAAATTTGTTACTTTTTTCAATTTTTGGTGAATTTGTGAAAAAATCTTTTTAATGTTTCTCAAAAAGAGGTTTACTAATGAATGAAGTTTCACAGAACTCCGAGAAAAATTCCGTCTCACTGTTTCGGGAAAGTTTTGAAGAATTGATTAATTATATTAACAAAATAGCTATAAACCCTATTGAGAAAATTTCAATTCCTCCTGAAATAATGGCAGGATTGCCATTAAGATGGGATCTCCATCAAATTTATTTTCTAATTGAAAACTATTACTCACATCACCCTTTTTCGTCAATATCATTTGTAATAGTGGATGATAATTTACAAATTTTGGATTTTTGTGAAATTACAACAGAATTTATTGAGGAATTAGACAATTTAGGAAAATTACAATCATTTCTTCAATTATCAATTAAGTTTATAGATAAATCTGATAATTTTCAAGATTTTTTTACAAATTTACAATCCCATTTAGATAATTATGAACCAATCCAAGAACTTATTAAGGATTTTCTTGAGAAAAATTATAGTATAGCGACATCTCGAAGTATAATACTTCCTATAAATTATAAAAGGATTATATCCAAAATTATTCCGGACTTCAATCATGATGCTTTGAGTACAATTAAAGAACTAGTGGATCTAAAGAACGTTTTTCAATATTTAGGAAAAAAGAAAAAATCAAAAATGAATTATGTTCTTTCTCAATTTTCATACAATCTTTCGTTTAAAAATGTGGAAAAAAGCGTAAAAAGAATGAAAAATGTTGATTTTGAACAATGGGCAAGAATTTTAACAACATTGTATGATGATTCAATCGAAAATTTGATCATTTATTCAAAAAAGAGAAAAAAACCACTCATTGGATTAAAATTCATAATTAGTAATCATCGATTAAGCGTAAATCCACTTCCAAATATATTGTTTAAAGAATTTTACAATATAGAATTGCCATTAATCCAAATAGCAGAAAAAATACATAACAAAACAGGTTTAAGAACTCAGGTTATAGATGAAAGTGAAATTTTTGAATTTCTTGAAAAATGCAATGATCCAAGTAATGACTTATTTGATATTTTTACATTTTGCTTTGAGTTGGCATATAGTACAACTTGGTATCCGGATTCTCTTCTGAACTCATTTTTAAAATTATTTGGACTACAATTAGGACCAGGAATAGGGAACTTCAATCAAGCATTTCGCACTGTTATCGAATATTTTGAAAATGTTCTCCTTTTAACTTATCAAAAAAATGAAGAGAAAAATAAAATTTGGGCGACACTTGTCCAAATGGGAATTAAAGATGGAAAAGCATTTTTAAAAATTATAGAATCTAAAGGGTTTGATAAACTTCTTAAAAAAAATGTTGAAGAAAGTCCCGAAACATTCAGAAAATTCACTAAAGAAGTTGAGAAAAAGGTAAAAACTCATTTTAAAGCTTGCTTTGGATTCAATATTGATTTATTAACGGATTCTCTTTCCGCTAAAAATATTCAAGCATTACTATCTATGAATCACATTGCACATCAACTCCCATTTATCGCCACACTAGGAGGATTATTTGCAGGGATGAAAGGGATGAAAGCAGATACAAAGGAAATGCCATTAATTAAATTATATGATGAACCAACTGCAGAAAATTTAACAGTAGATCGGATGAAATTTGCAACCTATTTTGATGATTTTTTGAAAAAAGGAATTTTCTTTATTTCTGATGAAGAGAAAGCAATGGAGTCAATAAGATCACCCCTTTATTCCAAAGAAGGATATTTGGGAATAGACATGGAAGCACTAAGAAATTTGATGTTAAAAAATAGCCAAAAATCAAGTTAACCACTTAGAACATATTTTTCACAATCTTTTTTCACTCACTACCTTCATTGTCTTGTACTAATTGTGCTTAAAAATTTTTAAAGATCCGACCTTTCTTTACTAGTAATTGAAAATGTCCACCGAAATCCCACTTGATGAGCTTGAAGAATGGTATCTAAAATCGCTGCAAACGCGGTTTAAAAAACAACATAAACTCCTTACTAAGTTATTCAGTAACGCAGAACGTGAAATGGCAGAAGCAAGAACATCTTTGCGCACATGGACCCAAAGAACGTTAGCAAATGAAGAAGAACCACTTGATCCAAAAAATCAATCAATTATGGAACGTTTTATTGATAATGTTGTCGAAACACTGGAATCAGTTAAAATTCCGACCGTCCATGTTGATATAACCTACGAAAACTCAATGAATTTCATCGATGGCATAAAAAAAGTCTATGGAATATATAATAATCAAGGCAAAAAGAGTATCCCTCGATTTGGAAAAGCATACAAGATTGAAATTAAAGAAATTGATATGCACCTTCGAAAAATGGGGAACATCAGTGCAAAAGTTAACAAATACATGCTAAAAAATTATCAAGATGGAAAAAATGCTGAAGGACTATTGAAAAAAATTCCATTACTAAATAATAATATTGAAAGGTTAGGAACCACAAAATCCAAAATTGAAGCCTTAGATCAAGAAAAAATACAAATGAGTGATAAACTTAAAGAGATGGAAGAAAGTTTATTTAATTTAAGTAAAGATCCAGATTTACAAAATCTTGAAAGGATTGAGACTTTAGAACAATCAAAATCAACACAACTTTCTGATTCTTTAAAATTCAAGAAAGCATTTAAAAAATTACTCAAAGGATTAGAAAAAGGAAGCATCAGAGCACGAGAAATGCGACCAGATCAAATTAAAGCATATATTAAATCACCAGTAACAAATATAATTAATGATGGCCCAAAAATCCCCCAATTAAGACAAATTTTAATTAAAACAAGATTAATGTTAGAAGATGAACATGATCCACTTAAATTAAAATCAGATTTACGTGAACGAATAATTGAGAATATTAATCAGATTGTAAGTGAAAATTCTTTGGAAGAAAATATCAAAGAAATAATCCAAATACGAGATGAAAAAGCGGAATGCAAGAAGATTCTTGAAAAGAAAGGTTTGGAACAGAAACGAAACGAATTAAAAGATAAAATAGCTACATTGACAATAGATTTTGAACATTTTGAAAACGATTTAAATCGTAGAAAAAGAGAATTCAAAGAGTTACTTGAAAAAGTCGGAAATGATAGAAATGAATTACAAAAAATGGTATGTGAAGAAACCTTTGAAGATATAAAATTAAAAGTAATGATTCCCAATTAGGTTTTTTTTAAATTCAGCAATTCTTACACTTTTTCTAGCAACTTGATAATTTTTTTAATCCTTTTGGCCTAATTTTCATTTTTGTTCAATTTAATCATATAATGCACTAGTAGAATATATTTAAAAAATCATTTTTTCTAATTACATCAAATCCCAAATTGTGTGAAAATATAAAAATGAAAGTTCACTATATAAATTTATTGAGAAAAATGAAAATGAAAAAAAATATGAAAGTTTTGATTCTGATTAGTTCATTCCTCATTTCTACAACAAGTTTTGTTGTGATTACATCAGAATTTTTGACTAAGCAAGATTATTTTGGAACATATAAATTAGAAACATCAGATATTGGAAAATTCAAAAATGTAGAATTAAATTACCTCGCATCAGATATAGATGTTAACATTAAAATCATACCAAATGCAACCAAAAATATCTATGAAGCAAACTGGAATATAACATATAGTCAAAAATCAACGAGATATCCCTTAGAACTAATTTTTTCTGAAAAAATTGATAAGGATACTTTAATAATTAGTATCTCTCGCAAAAACAAGTTGATTTCTCCGATTCAAGAACTAATTTTTTGTGATTTCACGGTTTATATTGATCCTTGTTATGAAAACTACTCCATTGGAAGTAATTCAAAAGCAGGAAATTTCAAAATTCAAGCAAAAAACGCATCATTCGCGATTTTTGACATACAATCTTCTTCAGGTGATATTAATCTTAACCTTGAACAATGTTCAATCCATTCTGATTTAATATGTTCTTCAAAACAAGGAAATATCAACCTTTTTATGGATTTTATTAACTTTTCTCAAAACATTTTTTGCGAGTCATCGACAGGAGCAATATCAAGTGATTCATGGAATATTCTTTTTAAAAACCCAGCAATTTTTGAAGTTAAAACTAAATCTGAAAAACTTTTAGATTTTCGATGGGCTTCTCACTTTGAAAAGAAAAATAATGTGGAAGTATTATTGGAAAATGGTGGAATTATAGAAGCCAGATATTGGGCACCTAATCAATCAACAAATTTTATTATTTCCTCTCAAATCACAGAAGAACATTTTAAATTAGTCACACCTACAGGTTTCCTCAATAAAAATGGAAGCAATTATTATACCACCAAAAAATCTACATCCCCAAATGCCGATAACATCTATTTTTCTTTGAATTCACTTGATTCAAAGTGTTACATCAAGGTTGTACCATGTTTCAAACCAATTCGAATATGCGGAACGATGTCATATTGGGATAGTATTCCGAGAGAAAGATGGACATCTGGAAACTTTACAATTGAAAATATTGCGAGTAACCCATCAAAGATCAAATTGATCAACCAAACTTCCTTTTTCAACATTAAAATTGCATATTTGAATTCATCGTCATCAAATTTGGGAGAAGCTTATTGGAATTTTTCGAATATGATTGGGAACATGTATGGATTTGGGGAAATTTTGATTAAATTTGAAGAGAAACTAATTGATGATACTCTTGAAATCAAAGTATACTTGGAATATGCTAAGGATAAAATATTGCCCGTCTTTAAACATAAGGAATTGATCATCTATTTCAATCCAAAATATTCTATTTCTATGCAATAAATCAAAATTTATTTTTTTTCTTTCTAATCCAAAAATTACACTCTTTTCGATATAAATTAGAACTTGCTGGCAGATTAATAAAAAAATAATCCATTTTTAGGAAAAGATAGAATTCTACATTTTTCCCCTATTTAATCATATCTTTTATAAAAAAATTTTAATCAAATGATGTATTCTTTTTCTTGCGATCTAATCGCAAAAATGGAGTGCACTATATTGCCACAAAAAACCTACCATGATAAAGAATTTTATCAAAAAAAACCAGAATTTCGTAATCTCCTCCGAATTATTGGGACATCCGTCGAAGGACACCGTAGCGTGCCTTTTGGCTTATCTCAAATTCGCGGGGTTGGCATGCGACTCGCACAAGCAATTTGTCGAATTTATGCTCAGAAAGATCCTAACTTTGACGTTAACATGCGAATTGGTTTACTAACCGAAGAACAACAAGAGAAACTCGTTGAAATGATTAAAAATCCTGTAAAGTATGGAGTTCCACTCTGGATGGTCAATCGCCAAAAAGATTTACGTACTGGAGAATTTCGACACATTTCAGGAACTGATCTTGAATTAGTTCATAAAATGGATATTGATCGAATGAAACGAACCCGAAGTTGGAAAGGAATCCGACATATGTATGGATTAAAAGTCCGAGGTCAACGAACTCGAACAACTGGTCGAAGAGGATTAGTTGTTGGTTATTACCGAAAGGATATGAAGAAATAAAAAGGTGAATGAAAATGGGAGATCCAAGACGACTACGTAAAAAATATGCTACCCCTAACAATCCTTTCGAAAAAGAACGAATTGTTGAAGAATTCAGTTATTTAGGAAAATACGGTTTGAGAAATAAAAAGGAATTTCGACGACATAAATATCAACTTTCAAAAATGCGACAATTAGCACGATCCAACAAAACCTTACCTCAAGAAATTCGTGAAGATCGATTTGCTGAATTGCGAGATAGTTTGGTTAAAATTGGGTTGGTAAATCCTGATGCGCATTCTGATGATATTTTATCCTTATCGGTTGAAAACATCTTAGAAAGACGGCTTCAAACAATAGTTTTTAAAAATGGATTAGCAAAAACAATAACTCAAGCTCGACAGTTAACAACTCATGGACATATAGCAGTTAATAATAATGTAATCGATTCACCTTCTTATTTAGTTAAAAAAGAAGATAAAGTTACATACAGTATTAATTCTCCTTTCCATGAAGACCAATCTAAAATCTGGGGTTTAGGAAAATCCGCTCCAAAAGAAGAAGTAGTGGAGGAATAATAAATGTCCAAATACAGCGTTGATAAAAAAAGTATGAAATGGGGAATCGCCCATTTGTTTGCTTCTTATAACGATACGATCCTAACAATTACTGATCTTTCTGGTGCTGAAACCTTAGCTCGAATCAGCGGGGGAATGGTAGTAAAAAGTGATCGAGACGAAGCTAAACCCTATGCAGCAATGCAATGTGCAATGCGAGCATCCCTTCAATTAAAAGATAAAGGCATTCGAGGAATCCACATCAAAGTGCGAGCTCCCGGCGGTCGCGGTGCAAAAACCCCTGGCCCAGGTGCACAATCTGCTATCCGAGGATTATCCAGATCGGGATTACGAATCGGAAGAATTGAAGAAGTTACACCAATATCACATGATGGAACTCGTCGTAAAGGTGGTCGACGAGGCCGACGTGTTTAAAATATCGATAAATTCGATTACTTTTTTTATTTATTCTAAAAATATTTGTCGAACTGATACCTTTTTCTAGTTTTAAACGAGGCTTTGCAACTTGTTACCTAAACTAATGTAGGTCAAGAAAATTTTTCTAAAAAAAATTTCTAATTTAGTTTGGAGTTTTAGTTCAGTTTTTGATTCAAGTATTGAACAGATTTTTCTTCTTTATAAGGTTCTAAAAGCACAGGAATCCAGTTTTGCTTATTGGATAAAAATTGTTCCAGTATTTCAGGATGAGATATGTAAAAACTTGGATTACATTCATAGAAACACATTTTTTTTTCTGTCCAAATGCGAACTAAACCTTGGGATAACTCTGAGGAAATTCCACTCCAGTATATTTTATTTTGGGCCCCATCGCCAAAAACACTTTCTCCATTAATCTCCTCCGCAGTAAATAATTGTTGTAAGTAGAGCATTATATCAATCATACTTAAGGGGGATTTTCGATTACAATATTTAGTAATTACCATGTAAAATTGATCGATCAAGGGATTTTGAGAATCTTTCATAGTGACTCAATTAAGAAAATTCAAAATAGAATTTACGCTTTGTTACATCGTACAGAATAAATTGGATTGTGAAAAAATGGAAACAAGTCATCAAGATATTAATGAAAAACAACGAAAACGGTGTGGAATTAGCGGATACACAACTTCGACAACACCAATTAATGGAATATTAAAAAGTGAAATATCTGATTTCATTGTTCGGGAAATAACCCTTTCTGGAGAAATTCTTTCAACTCATGAAAAGGAAATGGCAAATACCCATTTTAATCCTCGTCGAGATAAAGCCACCATTTTTACTGTAATAAAAAAAAAAATGGATACGATTCTAGCTTCTAAAACACTCGCAGAATATTTACACGTCCCTCCAAATCATATTAAATGGGCTGGAATCAAAGATCATACAGCAATAACTGCCCAAAGATTTACAGTAAGAGGCAACCGAATGAATGATTTGAAGAATTTTAAACATAATAATATAACAATTACCAATATCAGACCCGCTAAGGAAGAGATTGAACTTGGAAAACTTTGGGGAAACAATTTTACAATAAACCTCCGTAATATTCATGAAGAATACCAAGAAATTGAAGGAACTTTAGCAGAATGGACGGAACAAATTAATACATATGGATTTCCAAATTATTTTGGAATGCAAAGATTCGGCCAACATCGTCCCAATTCACATAAAGTTGGCAGATATGCCTTTTTAGGACAGTTTAAAGAAGCGTGTGAAGAATTTTTATATCAAATTTATCCTAAAGAATATGAAGAAAATAAACAATTTCGAGAAAAATTACGGGAGACTTCAAATCTAAGCGAAGTTCTCAAAAATTGGCCAAGAGGATTTCATTATGAGAAATTAATCGTAAATAAGCTCGTCCAAAATCAAGAGGATTTCCAATCTGCATTTTTTGCTTTACCAACACCTCTAGTAAATCTGGTCATGTCTTCTTTCCAATCATATATATTTAATCAAGCCATTTCCAAAAGAATTTCTCAGGGACATCCGTTATCACAACCGATTTCAGGAGATCTTGTCTCAATTCTAATGGAGCCTAAAGGACATCCATCTCTTATTACATATAAATATGAAGGAGGAAAAGGATGGAATGATGCAACCATTTTAAAAGCATTTAAACATGAAAGAGCAACAATTATAGCTCCTATATTGGGACATAAAACGAAATTAACAGACTATCCTGCTTTTGAACCGATATACAAAAATATATTGGAAGAAGAAAATTTTGAAATGAATCAGTTTAATCATCAATATTCAAGAATTTTTAGCTTCGATGGAACTTTTAGGCCCATTTTTAACAAACCTTCAAGCCTAAAGATTAGTCAAGCATACATCACAAATAAATATCCAGAATTGGATCCTCATGGAATTAAACTGGAATTTTCATTACCAAAGGGTACATATGCCACGGTTTTGCTCCGGGAACTAAGAAAATATAAAAAATAAATTTTTAATGAAACCACATTTTTTTTCGAAAACTTGAATATTTACCCCTTTTTTATTAACTTATGAGTGAAAATTCACTAGAAGCCTTAGGAGAAATGAGAAAAACACATTTTTCCAAAGATTTATCCCCCGATTTGGTAGGACAAGAAGTAATTATTGGAGGATGGGTTACTCGTACCAGAAAATTAGGCGGATTAGTATTTATTGTTTTGCAAGATAAATTTAGCACTGTACAAGTTACAGCTAAAAAAGGAGTTGTTTCCGATGAAATTTTTGAGAAGGCAAAATCTGTTGGGAATCAATGGTGTTTACTAATAAAAGGGGAAGTAAAAGCATTTAAAAATGGTCCTCATGGAGTAGAGCTTGTCCCACTAGAGATTTGCATCCTTAATCAGGCAATAGAACAACTCCCATTGGATATGACAGGAAAAGCCATGTCCGATTTAGATACACGTTTGAATAACCGTTCATTGGATTTACGCCATCCGCGAAATCAAGCGATTTTCCGAATCCAATCTGTTATGTTAAATGAAATCCGTAAATATTTGGTTAAAAATAATTACACAGAAATAATGACACCAAAAATAATTGGAAGTGCAACGGAAGGCGGAACAGAACTATTCCCAATCAAATATTTTGATAAAGATGCTTATTTATCTCAAAGTGCTCAACTATATAAGGAACGACTATGTAGTGTTTATGAAAATGTTTTTGAAATAGCCCCTTGTTATCGGGCGGAAAAATCCTTCACAAACCGACACCTCTGTGAAATATACCAATTAGATATGGAATTGGCCTTTGCAGATTATAAAGATGTTTTAGTGGCCATGGAAGGATTAGTCCAAAGTGTTCTACAAGCAATTAAAGTCCAATGTGAAGAAGACCTTAAAATCCTCGATCAATGGGAAAATTTTGAAGTCCCCCAAATTCCTTTCCCAAGATATACCTATTCAGAAGTTTTAAAGATAATTGATGAAAAATGCGGTATTAAAATTGAATTCGGAGAAGATATTTCAACCGAAGCTTATCGAAAACTAGATGAAATTTTACCTGGATATTACTTCATTACAAAATGGCCAATGAGTGTTAAACCATTTTACATTCATTTCGACCCAGAGAATCCAGAATTGAGTGACGGATTTGATTTACAAAAAGGGTGGCTAGAATTATCTTCAGGAGGAACACGTGTTCATGAAAAAGAATTATTAATTAAAAATCTTGAAAAACAAGGATTGAATCCGGATGCTTTTAAAAGTCATCTCCAAGCTTTTGATTATGGTATGCCACCCCATGCAGGTATGGGCTTCGGTATTGCACGATGGTTGCAAATAATCACAGGTGTGGACCAAATTAAAGAATGCGTTTTCTATCCACGCACTCCTGATAGATTAGATCCATAATTTTTTTTTTTAATATCCCAGAAAGAGAGAATTTTAATGATTCCAACTCCAGATAAACTTCTTATTAAACAAAATATCCAAAAATATCGATCTTTGGATTGGCCTGACGATGATCTTATTGAAAAAGTAATGATGGATTTAGGAATTCATGATAATGTAGAATTTGAATTTTGTCTAAAAAATCGGATTAAACGTGAACGAGAAGCCGCTATTAAAATGCTTGAGAAATATCTAGATGATTTAACCAGCGGAGATGCTACTTTGTGGACTGAAGCAAAGGACACGTTGAAACAAATTTATTATAAAATCGCTGAGATTGATGAAGAAGCAATGTTATAGTAAAAAACCAAATTCATTTCTGCGAGTTTTTTTTAAACCTAAACAATTTTTAATGCAAAGAGCTATTTCTTAGGTAAGGATGGTATATGCCTATAATAAATAGCTTACTGGACAATGATCTCTACAAATTTACTATGATGCAAGGTGTCCTCCATTTCTTCCCAGATATTGAAGTTTTATACGAATTTAAGTGTCGTACAGAAAACATTGATTTAAGCCCATTTAGTGACGAAATTAAAAGGGAGATCAACCATCTCTGCTCTCTTTCATTCAAAAAAGATGAGTTGGACTATTTGAAATCATTATCCTTCTTGAAGAAGGATTTCATTGATTTTCTCAAATTTTTTAGGTTAAATCCGGATCACGTTAAACTAACCGTTGAAAACAAAGAATTAGATATTAAAATTGAAGGTAGCTGGTTATTAACAATTTTATTTGAAGTTCCAATTTTAGCTATTGTAAACCAAATTTATTTTTCAAATAATGTACAAAATCCTGATTTCAATGGTGCAATGAAATTATTAGAACAAAAAATGCATTTTGTTCAAAAATTGGGTAATAAATTTAAATTTGCAGACTTTGGAACACGTAGAAGATTCTCTTATTCTTGGCAGAAACAAATTATTAATGAATTGGTGAATTCCCCACTCAATTTAGTCAATTTTGTTGGAACGAGCAACATTTCACTAGCAAAACAGTTCAATATCAAACCAATCGGAACTATGGCTCATGAATGGTTACAAGCAGGACAAGCTGTGGGCGTCAGATTGATAGATAGTCAAAAATTTATGCTTCAGAAATGGGTGGACGAATATCGAGGAGATTTAGGTATAGCATTATCAGACATAGTGGGAATTGACGCATTTTTATTTGATTTTGATAAATATTTCAGCAAGTTATATGATGGAGTAAGACATGATTCAGGAGATCCTTTCATAGTTGGTGAAAAAATAATTCAGCATTATGAAGCGATGAAGATCAACCCCTGGACGAAATCTATTGTATTTAGTGATGGTTTAGATTTTAATATCGCCAGGAAGATTTTGGAACATTTTCAATCACGAATTCAAGTCTCCTTTGGGATCGGAACAAATTTAACTAATGATATCCCAAATCAAAATCCATTACAAATTGTCATCAAGATGGTTAGATGTAATGGACAACCTGTAGCTAAAATCTCAGATAGTCCTGAAAAAGGCATGTGTAACGATGAGGAATACTTAAAATATCTTAAAAAAGTTTTTTCAGAAAAAATGAAGAAGAGTGATTAAAGATGAAAATTGACGATATTCAAATTAGTGCTAATTCAGCATTACTTGTAGTTGATATGCAAAATGATTTCTTGCCCGGAGGATCTTTAGCGGTGTCTGAAGGAGATCGTATAATTCCACAAATAAATGATTTAATTCAAAAATTTCATGAGAATCAAGGAAAAATTATTTTTACTCAAGATTGGCATCCAATCGGCCACCATTCCTTCGCTAGTGTATATGATAGTAAAAAACCAGGGGATGTTATCGAAACAGCAGGATTAGGACCAATTCTTTGGCCAGATCACTGCATACAAGGAACAAAGGGAGCAGAAATCAATGAAAAATTGCAAATTGTTTATGCTACAGCAATTTTAAGAAAAGGATATCGAAAAGAAATTGACAGCTATTCTGCTTTCTTAGAAAATGATAAACTAACTAAAACTGGATTGACGGGGTTGCTTAACGATTTAAATGTAAGAAAAATATTTGTTTGTGGACTTGCTTTGGACTATTGTTGCTTCTATACAGCCATTGATGCAAAAAAGGAAGGTTTTGAAGTCTTTTTCTTGCAAAATTTAACAAAAGGAATTGATCAACCAGAAAATAATATTCAAATTTCTTTAGATAAAATGGAACATGAAGGAATCCAAATTGTCCAATAATTCATAGGACTAACGTGAATAAGATGTAAGCATTCAATAGAACAAGATACCATTCAAATGATTTCAATTTAATCAATTATTACTCAAAAAGAATTCTTTTTTTTTTTTGGAAAAGGAAATTGATTTTATATAATGGATATCCTTGGTTATTCAATTCTTAGAATAATCAATTTCTTTTTTATTCCAATATTTCACACCCAAATTATCTGCAAAATTTTATAAGGTTATATATTGATTTTAATAATTAGGAAGAAGATTTCTGGAAGCAGAGTCTCTAAAACTTTCCGATTCTTCATAATCAAAATAGGATGAAAATTATGGCACTTTCAACTAAATCATTTAATGTAATCCTCAGTAAAATTATTAAATCCGAATCCGGTATCAAAAAGGTCATTTTGGTTGATCGAACCGGTTTAACAATTGCTCATGTTTCCAAGTTCTCATATATTCCAATGGATGTTGATGGCATTGGAGCCATCGCAAGTGCAGTTTTCTGCGCATCAGAAGAACAAGGAAGAAATTTAGAATTAGGAGCATTACAGATCGTCACTTCTGAATTTGAAGGAGGGAAGATTTTTGCTGCTTCTTGTGGGAAAGGGGTACTATGTTTAATCTCTGATGTTGATGTCAACTTGGGGTTAATTCGCCTTGTATTAAAACGATCTGGAGATGAATTACGTAATATTTTAGACGAATTCTTATCAGAAATGCCTGAAGATATTGGTGCAGGATTGGATTTGTCAGATTTGGATAAAATTAGTCCAAATTAATCTTTTTTGCGGTCTTTTTAGATATTCATTTTTCTTATTTCAAGATTTTCATTTTCAATACTATACAAAGTAATGGTAATAAAATTACTGAAAACCTGATTTTGAAGGACTACATAAAGAAAAACACTTTTCCCATATATTGATATTACTTTTTTTAAAATAAAGAAAAAATGTGCAAATTAAGATCTGGTGGCTCGAGCAATCCATGTATTTTGGATTTTCTTTTCTTCTTTTCGGTTATATAGTATTTTTTCTTCAAACCATCCATTAATTCCAAGAATCAGTGAAATAGACATTAAATATCGGAATAAATAGTATAAAAATAGAAAATCACTAATAAGGGTACTAATAGCATAAAAAACAGCTACAATAAAAAGCCCTAAAGATAATCCACTCCTATTCTTGATTGCATTATAAATCAACCATATAGCCGAAAAAATTATTGTCCCAAGATAAATATTGAGGATATTTTCATTTCCAGTATGAAATCCATATAAGAAAAAGTATAACCCAACAATGAAGGGCACAGTATAAAGAAATTTCCATTCTAACAGATATACCATGAATATCATATACATCATACTTATCCCGATCTTAAAGATCCACTCAATAGGAAGATTACCTATCTTGAAAGCAAGATTGATTTCTGGAAAATACCCAATAAGTAAGAATGTGAACGCTGAAAATAATACAGCTCCAACTGCAAGAAGGTTTATTAATACTACGAATATATCAGCAGGATTTTTATACTTTTTCCACTGTTTAATTGCTAAGTAGATCCCAATAAAACCAAATAGCGAATTTCCTATTTCTACAAACATTAAAATCTGTTCTGAAACCATTATTCTTCTTCCTCTTTGTTTTTAAATATCTTGAATATTCCAGTTATGATTGTGAATCCAATAAGATAAGCGACTAAACGAATTATATTTGAAACAACCGCATTTGGTATAACTCCTCCAATAAAAATGAAAACGTACATTAGACCTAGGCCCATTGCATTATTATCTTTCATACTCCATCCAGCCTCATTTAAAAGGAATAAAGTGATTACACCTGCACAAAAAATAAAGATATAATGATATAAGATGACTTGGGCAGTATAATATAGCACTAGAGCACCTGAATAAAGCAATACTGGAGCAATTAACATTTCATCCTTCTGATTTAAATATAACACATAAAATGCCCCAAATACAACAAGATATCCTTTCAAAATACCAAGATAAGATAAATACGGTTCGGCATAAATTGAATCCGCCATCATGCTATCTGTGGTAAATTTCCAATCAAAGATGTAAAATATCACAAACAAAAGTCGATCAAGGAAATTAATGAAAATTCCTAAAGAAAGAACTACCCGTGTCCAATTCCATTCACCATACTCTTTAAAATCCTTAAAATTCCTAAAATAAAGGAATACTAGTAGCAAGAGTAATATAAGTAAACCTAAAATAGAAGATATGTTCCTGACGACAATTTCAAAAGTAGCCACTAAATCATTCCACCTCTACGTTTCCTACTTACTTTCTCTAACTTAATGTTATTTGCTTTAAGTTCTCGCTTGATATCCATACAATATGAATCAGTAAATTGAATTTTACCCTCGTTATTTAAAGCATCTATCATTTCAGGCATAGCATTTTCTAAAATTAGAAATGAAAGAATATTATTTCTTCTGAGAAAATTAAAAATTAATAAAATCATAGATTTCAGATTATTTACTTCAACTTCTGATCCAATTCCAAAACTAATGGATCCTAAATCATTACGTTCTTCTTCCTTTTCGATTTCAAAGGTATAAATCAAAATTTTAGTTTTTTGATATTCCTTTAAAAAGAATTCATTTGGCACAGCTCCTGTGGGTAAACATATTTCTAAAACATCTTCATTGAGTAAATCTGGAGAACTGGGGAAAACTTTAAGAATTTTTGGATTAGAACCACTATATCCACCTAAACTTGTAATTATCGATTTTGAAATTAGCATTGCCATAATGTTTTACCTTATTGATATTGATCATTTATAAAAAAAAGATGAAATTTTAGCCTTATTTACATTATATCATGTTTGTGCAATACTGACTTACATAATATGCAACTTCTTCGTGATCTTTAAACTTGAGAGAAGATTCTAAATGATTTAAAAGATCATCCAAGGCACTTTCAGTATCATCAATTGGAATGTCCAAATTTTCATCCCATAATAAAGCCCCAATATAATTCTCTGTTCTTTTTATGACATAAACACCATCATTTTCACTTTCGAATTTGATACAATTTGCATTATTTTTCATTTTACCAAAATGAGTAATTGCAGTTATAAAACCACCTTCCAATATATCTCTATCATCATGATCTGATTTGGATCGAGTAATTATGGGAAGACCGCTTGGATCAAAAATAGAGATTGCTTGAGTCACTGTATTTTTTTTTAACATTTTTCCTGTTAATAACGAATAGAATTTCACAAAAGCATCAGCCATATTTAGTCCAGTTTTGGCAGAAATGGACATTATTTCAAAATTTGGAAGATTACTAAGTTCGAAAATATCAATGAGTTGATCTAAAGGTATTGCATTACGTTTATCAGACTTATTAGCAAGAATTAGTAATTTCATATCTTTTCCAGCAATTAAAGGTAAAACTTTTTGTAATTCGGATTTAGATTCATTAAAACGATCAGGATCAGCAGCATCAATTACGAAAACTACACATTTTGAATCTTTCATTTCACCAGTCCACATTTTTCTAAAATGTGATTGCCCTCCCATATCGAACAACAAAAACCGGGTCCCATCGATTTCCAATTTCTGCAAATCTTTTCCCATTGTTGGAGTATGTTCGACAAATTTACCTTCTTTCAAAAAGGATATGATTGTGGATTTTCCCGAATTATCCAATCCTAAAAATACGGATTTTTGTTTAGTTTTTCTTCTAAGTAAACTAAAAATTCCCATACTCAAAAAAGGCGATTGAATAATTTAAATGTATTTTATTAGATTTCCCGTGAAAATTAAGAATAATTTGTTTCGATTTGAATTAATTTAATATGAATTTGGAACATTAGCAAAAAAGTACATAGTATTTTCCAAAATTTTGATCAAAACATATTGATAGGATAGAAATTTTCTCAAAAAATTATAAAGCTTTAGGAAATATTTCTATTCCCACATTATTATTTGAAGATTTGACTCTTTTTTTGAAAATATCAATTAAAACTTCAAAAAAAAATGAATAGAAAAATTATTTCTTGATAATATGATGAAAATGATCAACTTATTTTATTAGAATCAAATTCAGAAAAATAGCTGTCAAAATATTTCTTATAGATCCTAAATACGTATCTTGTCCGATTACCTGCAAGAATTCCAATAATATCGTATTCCATATCTTGTTCATTAAGGAATTCTTCAATTACATTCATAGTAGCAACTCTTGTCTTTGGAATAATGAATGCGATACAACCAGGAGTTTTTAGATATTTCCATCCTTCTTCAATCATTGAAATAATGAAATTTTCCCCTTGACTACCTTCTCCTACTAATTCATGCTTTTTCCCACCCCAAAGAACTTTTGGGGATAATATTTTATCATAATAAGGAGGATTGGATAAAATAAAATCAACTTTAAGATTTTCTGGAATAACACCATCAAGAAATTTTCCATGAGAATTGATCACATGAATTTTATTTTCAAGTTTATTTGCATTCACATTTCTTTTTGCATACTCAATGTAGGTAGGATCCATCTCTGTTGCATATACTTGAGCATTGAAACATTTTGCTGCAATTAGGGCAATAATTGCACTTGCACCAGTCCCAATCTCGATGATAGAACAATTAGGATGGATTAAATGTTGTAAGAAAGCATAACGCATAACCGGTGTAGGAACAATGGCAACATCTCTCTCAAATTCTATGGTTAAATTAAATAAATCTTGTGCTACGTAATAGTTGTAAAGAAGTAAAGCTTCCCGACTTTCCTTATTTATTCTTGGAGGATCACGTGTTTTTAAAAATGGAATTAAATCAGGATGTAATTCAATGGCCCGTGAAGTAGGATATCTTCGTTCTACATAAAATAAAGGAATCCCAATATCATCAAACTTTTCTTGACCCATTACTATCATATAATTTAGGGTAGAGTAAATATAGAGTTTTACGAGTCTAAAAATGAATTGAAAAAAATATTAATAAATTTGAAAATGATCATAAATTTTGGTTGAAAAGATTAACCAATAGGGAAGGAATACATCTGCAATGGTTTGAATGGTATTTAACAAAAATACAGATATAATAATGGCAATATTTGATGTTATCATCCCTAATCCAATCCAAGACATATCATAGAATGGAATAGTCTCAACCCCACCAAAAACGAAAGCAATGTATAAATAATTCAAAGCAATCATTACAACGGATCGAATTCCCCAGGCAATCAAAGCGCTTTGAATATAAAACTTCTTTTTTTTCATATCTTGACCCGTTAAAGTTCGCCTTTTTGAAAGTTGAATGATGAAATAAGGAACTATCATTAACCAAATTGTAGCAACAAATTTCATAACAGGACCAACAAATGGTGTTGGATCAAAAAACATTAATCCAATAGAGCCAATAATTGCAGTAAAGATACCACATCGAAATCCGAAAACAAGGAATGCTGTTAACCAAATAATTGAAACAGGATCAAAATATGCAATTCCCCATGCCATGCGTGGTAACATTTCGGTAGTTAACAATGATAATACAACTGAAAGTGCACTAAAAATTGCAGCACCTGCGATGTCTAATGTTATTCTGCTTTTCTTACTTGTTTCTGAAGAGCGTAATGGCGCCAGAGATTCATTAGATTCTAGAGATAAATTACTCATAAGAATATCAATACTCACAATATATAAAAAGATTACTCAATTTTAAGAACTAAATGAAGGTAATTTACCCAAATTTGAGTAAATAAATTACATGCTTACCATGATTCCTACTAT
The DNA here is from genome assembly GCA_025839675.1 of Candidatus Lokiarchaeum ossiferum. GTDB lineage: Archaea > Asgardarchaeota > Lokiarchaeia > Sigyniarchaeales > Promethearchaeaceae > Lokiarchaeum > Lokiarchaeum ossiferum. The sequence continues at coordinate 5,351,072 of CP104013.1, read as the reverse complement.
CAAATAGAACTAATTTCTGATAGAAATGCTAAACATTTTTATATTCAAAATGATGATACTCTCTTAATCGATCATTGGTTCGAGGAATTGGTGGATAAATTTTACTCCGACATCAAGGCTTCTAACAAATATAGATGGCAGTGTCATCTAACCCCACAATGATTGAAGGTATGTGAGTAAAAAATGGAACAAAATAGATTAGATATTTTAGGAAAGGTCGCTTCAGGAGAAATTTCACCAGAAGATGCAGAGAAAGCACTACGTGTGCTGGATCGTGAATACCTTCAAAGCCGAAATTTTCAAGGAGAATCATTTGAAAATTTGATCAACAATGTAAGTGATTTTGTAACTGCAGAGTTTTATGTTGAGATAAAAAATTTAGAACGAACGGAATTAACGTTATCTATAATTAAGGAATTAATCCTTAAACATGTCAAACCAGAATATAAAGAAGGTTTGAATAGTTTTGGATACACTAATATTTCAGATGATTTAATGGTGAAATCAATAATTCATCAAGTTCGTTTAGAATACATACAAGAAATCCATAATCTCGGATATAAAACAATCTCACTTGATGAACTTGTTAAATTCTCTATCCATGGGGTTAAAAGTGCAATTATTCAAAAATGGATTGAATTGGGATTTGATTTAACTACATCCCAAATAGTGAAGTTCCAGATTCATGATGTGACCCCACAGTATATTCATGAATTGAATGATCTTGGGTATCAGCCAACTCCGAATCAAATTGTTAAAATGCGTATACATAATGTTAACCCAGAAAAAGTTAGGGCACTGAAAGCATCAGGAGTTGGAGAACTAAGCATCACAGATCTAATTGATGCAGAAAACTTTTCAATTGAACCTACCTTCATTGGACAACTGAAAGAAGCAGGATTTGAAAATATTGAATTTTCTGAGATTAAGAAATTAAGAATTCATAATGTAAAGATGGAAACATTTTTCAAATTGAAGGATTTAGGGTTTACTGATATTTCATTATCAAATTTGAAAAAAATGGCAATCCACAATGTAACTCCAGAATATATCGCCAAATTTCATGAAGTTGGATTTAAAGATCTCACAATAAATCGATATATCGACTTTTCAATACATGGATGCACCCCAGAACTGGTCAAAAAAATGTACAAATTCGGTTTTTCAGATATTAGTGCTAATTCATTTGTAAAAATGTGCATTCATGGAGTTTCAGTAGATTTTATTCAAGGTATTTTTGATATGGGATACACGAATATATCAACTGAAGATTTAATAAATCTCCGTATTCATGATGTTTCTCTGGATTATATCAGAAACATTAGAGAATTAGGTTTCCCCAGTTCTACATTAGAAGAAATTCAAAGATGTGCAATTCATAATGTGAGTATTGACTTCCTGAAACAATTGAAAGAATTAGAATTTACTTTCCAACTAATTGAAGCAAAAAAACTTTGTATTCACAATGCTACACCATCATTTGTAAGAAAAATGAAAAATAAATTTACCTCTATTACCTTACAGCAAATACAGGAGATGCTGATTCATGATGTATCAATATCTTTTATCGAAATGATGGAATCAAAAGGATTTACAGATCTTTCTGCGGAACAGATGATCAAATTGAAAATAGCAAATGTATTTTAGGTGATCATCAAATTCTGTCTTGAGATCATATATCGATTATATCGGTCTCAAGGTTTTTTTTCTGAATTTTTCTGAATCCAAAGGATGAGTTCATTATCTTTGGTCTCACATGAAGGACATATCACTTTTAAATCAAAAATATCCAAAGAAATATGAACTCGATTTAAAATATACCCGCATTTTTTACAACTTGTATATTTTGCTCCGCATTTCTTGCAAGAATACAAATTTTCTTTGGTTATAAACGAGTAGTGGGAGAGTAGTATAGAATCTTGTACTTTTGCAAATCCAGTTCCACAACACACTTCACAACACTGATCTTCCATTTTAATTCAGAGTCCCAAATAATGCATACAAATAGATAAAAAAGATTGAATGTAATTTTTCATTAATTATCGAGCACTTACACCATCCCAGGCTTTTATATCTTTATCAACATAGCCACAGGATTTGCAAGTATCATCAACTTCCCATTTCTCTAAAGCAGGGTGCACACGCGTTAATAAATCACCACATTTAGGGCACACAAGGAATTTTGCACCACATCCATCGCACATATTAAGTTGACCCTTCTCAACAAATCGGAAAGTTCGTTTCATCCATTCATCAGACACAATTCGGAAGCTTTTCCCGCCACATTCAGTACATACTTTATCTGCCATTTTCTTTGCCCAGAATAATATTAATATTTAACAGTTGCTTTTTGTTAGTTTTAAATTTTGTTAATCACAATCAAGAAAAATAGGATGCAGATGGCACACCTATAGAGTTTTTGAAAAAAATTGATTTATGAAAACTTATCTTTCCCTAAAACATCAAATAAAAGAATGGAATTACTTGCATAGAATCAATTTGATCCCACTTCAAAAAATATTAATAAAAAAAAGAAAGATGAATGTAAGTAAAGATCTTTGACCCCTATTTAAAAGCGGAGTTATTGGATTGACCATCTTGCTGAAATATTCCTTTCATCTGCTTAGTTTTCCGAACCATACTTGTGTATTCTTGTTGAAACAAGGCTATCGATGGATCATTTTCTTTCGATTTAGAAATGATCTGATTACGTTTTGCAGGACATACTGCATTTTGTCTTAATTTAGATACATGGGATTGCTGAATTTGAGACTTTTCAATTTTTCTTCGACTTTCGTTATATTTATATTCTGCCTTTTTCAAACTAATTTTCAGCTGAGCAATCATTTCATCTTTTTTGGCCATTTCAGTAAGATCTACAGAATGAGTCTGAAATTTGAACTTAGTAACAACACGATTTAGCTCCTCAATTTTCAAATCTTTTTGAATAATTTTGTCTTGTAACAAATTATTTTCTGTTTCAATCTTTTTCATTGCGGATTTTTGCATATTCTGCTCAGTACTTGAAGATTCTTTCTGCAAAGCAAGATCATGAACCATTCTCTTTCTTTCTTCATCAAATTCAATCAATGCTTGATTAAACTCTGCTTTTTGAGATTTAATTTTTGTTTCAGCATCAACTAATTCTTGATTTTTGAATTCTAGGATTTCTGCTTGAACTTGAATATCTTTTTTTATCTTCTCAAGCTGAGATTCCACCAAAGATTTAGCATTAAATAATTCTTGATTTTTCAATTCTAAAATTTCAATTTGAGTCTGAGCATCTTTCTTTAATTTTTCTAATTGAATTTCAAGGGAACTGAGATCTTTTGAACGATTATTAAGTTCCAAATCCGAAATAATATTCTGCAATTTTATTATTTCAGCATCCCGCTCTCGAATTTCCGTATCTATAGCAATGTGGGCACCTTGATCAGATACACCTATTTGATCAATCTCTACAACTGTGCTTAAAAAATATATTTTTTGATTTAGAGTATCAATAAGTTGAGTTTTATCCTCAATCATTCTTTTAAGTTCATCAATTTCTTTCTGTTTCACTAGATTTAAAGCTTCATCTTGTTTTTCTGACCTAATTTTCATTTCAGAAGTTTGGTTCTTAGAAAGTTCTGATATTTTCTTTTCATACTTAATAGCTTTCCATTCGAAATCAATTAAGTTCTCGCGAATTTCTATTAGATCTGATACAGACACCTTAATAAGTTTGTCAGTGTCTCCACTTTTTTCGAATTTTTCAACTTCTTTCCACAAAGATATCCCTTTTTTAATTTTTTTACAAATAATATTTCCTTTTGGTAATTAAAAAAAGCTATTCAAAATTCATTATTTTCTGTTGAAAAAAAAGAAAAAAGAGATCGTTAAACTTAAATAAAAAAAAAGTAAACAAAATTGAATTAATACATTTACTACAGCAAATCATCGTATATTTTTGGAATTTGCACTAAAAAATTCTTTTATTTTTAAGTCAACTTCTTGGTTATATTAATATTAGATCTACGAAATCAAATTGAGTAAGAATAAAAAATAGATTTTAGAAGATTGTTCTATTGAAATGGAAAAAAAAGAAATGATGGAGCAGATAATCTTTAAAAAAAACACCTAAAGGTCCAAATTTGGAATTTATACTATCTCCAAATTGGTTTATATTCTTGAGGACATATATTACACCCTTTTAGAATATCTTCTACATAGTAGAGTCCAATAATAGATGAACGACCCGGAGTTATCCGTGAAGGGACAGTACAAATCACATGCTCTTTCATTTCAAGCATCCCATATTCAACCAATTTTTGAATTCCATGTTGCATAATTTCTTCGGATTGCCAATCTTCCATATTTAAGGAAGGAATATAGAAAGGTTGTACACCCCAAACAAGCCGAAGCTGCCGAGAAGTCACCTTATCATGAGTAATAGCAAGTATTGAAAATTCAGGCCTATATTTAGCAGCTTTTCGAGCAGATTTTCCACCCTTAGTAAACATAACAATTTTTCCACGAAAATTTACTTTCTGGAATACATTAGCTAATTCGTAGACAGCATGCCCAATGGCTTCGTACATCTTAGGTTCTTCAGAATCAATCTTCTCCGGGGCAAGGGGAGGTATGAACTTTTCTGCTTTATTAATAATTTTATCCATGTATGCGACCGCTTCGAGGGGAAATTTTCCAACAGACGTTTCACCAGATAACATGACGGCATCACTTCGATCATAAACGGCATTAAAAACATCATTAACTTCAGCCCGTGTTGGGACAGGATTAGTTGTCATGGATTCCAACATTTGTGTTGCAACTATAACCGGCTTTCCCGCACGATTACATTTCAAGATCATTTCTTTTTGTCTCATAGGTACATCTTCCGCGGGAATTTCCACGCCAAGATCTCCTCGAGCAACCATAATTCCATCAGAAGCATCTAAAATTTCATCAAAATTCGTTAGAGCAATAGGTCTTTCGATTTTAGAAATGATTTTAGTTCTTGATGCACCTCCATTTTGCAGAATTTTGCGAATAGTCCGAACTTCTTCAGCATTAGCAATGAAGGAGGCTGCCACATATTCCGGTTGCAATGCTGCAATAAATTTAAGATCACGACGATCTTTTTCTGTAGGATTTTCGGTACTTAGATGCCCGGAAGGAATATTGACCCCTTTTCTTGAAGAAATGGGCCCACCAGCAATAACTTTGGTCTTAACACATCGTGTTTTATCATCTTTTTCAAGTATTTCTAAACAGACTAACCCGTCATTTATGAAAATCTTTCCACCGATTTCAACATCATGATAAAATCCTTTATATGAAATTGAAGCTTTTGTATTATCACCTATAATTGATTCTTCGTATAAGTAGAAATCATCTCCATGCGATAATAAAACCGTCCCTTCAATTTGGCCAATTCGAATTTTTGGACCTTGAATATCACATAAAATCGCAAGATCGGGTGCAACAGTTCGAATTCGTTGAAAAAGACCCGTTTCGTTGGCATAATCTTGTGAAGCATGTGAGAAATTCATTCGAAAGACATCAACACCCTTATTACGCAATTTCAAGAGCATCTCTTCAGATGACGTGGCTGGACCGATGGTACTCACGATCTTCGATTCAACCAACTTCTCCACCATTGTGAAATTTTCCATAGATATACCTTACTTTTGGGGACTTAAGTGTTTAACTTTCTACTCCTTGAATTATTTGAAAAGATGTTCAAGTTATTATATTAATACACTAAATTGCCTTCTTTCGTGATAATATATGTGTCTACACCACCAATTATTACATATTAGATATAATTCGGGTAAAATTTGTGGCAAAAGCGGAAAAAAACGAATTTTTATGGCAAATGTAGAGAAAAAAAAAAAAGAAAGATGCCACGATTTTTTTTAATAGAACCAATCTTTAAATTTGTATCTATTAGTGTTTCTTCTTAAATTCAATAACGAACAAAATCGGACAGATTAAAAGGAATGTCCCAACCATGATCCCAATAGAATACCCTGGAATTGCGGCTTTTGGGTTTATAAAAGTGCCCATTTTTGAATTGAAATCGACCATATCTTCCCGACTGGTGTATTGCGATTCTTCAATCACCCCTTTTGAAATTTGAGAAACTGGAACAGCAGGATCCCCGCTGGATTCGGGACATTCAATTCCCAATGTGGAAATAAAAGCCGCAAGTTTCAATAATGTCGACACAATCCCACCTATTATTTGTCCCATTTGATCATCCAAAAGTGTCCACCAATAGTTCGAATTTAATTCAAGGGCAAAACTAAGAGCCATTTTGGACTCATCAACCATACCGATGATGAAATAGTTGAAAATAGACCCGGTAGTATTGCACTCATAAGCAGCTTCCCAGTTAGCAAGCTCACTGGTAACTTCTCCCATTTCCCCATAAGTTTGGTTAAGTATAAAAATAAACAAATCCCAAGATGTCTTACCTGTAAATTCAGGAAAACCAATTGCAACAAGTAGATTCATCTGCCAGCTTAACTTTTCATTTAGAATATCTAAATCTAAATCAGTGATAGCCGATGCAATAAAACTTACCGTCTCGTCTTGTGAATTGTTTCTATACCACACTTGGCTATAAACCGATAGATTTTCAGCTTCACTACAAATAAAATTTTCAGAATAAGTGGTTTCATTCCATAGTAAGGTAAAATCTTCGATATCAGTATTTTGTGGCACCCAAGTTGGAAAATTTGTGACAGCATCGACAGAAGTTAGAGTGTTAGACAATAAAAGCACAATCAATGAAAATCCCGCGAGATTAATTATACGTGTTTTCATGTCTCTTTGAAACTAAATCTGGTTAAAAATTTTATCTCATTTTTTTTCAAAATTAGGATAAAACGGATTTTCCAAGATAGTCCATATTCTTGTCAGTGAGTGAGGATACCATGGGGTGCTCTATTTCGAAAAAGAAGCAACATATAAAGTTGACCTTTTTATTTAGGACACCTAAACCATTAATTGTAGAATTCATTAATGAAAATTTTGGTTTGGATCTGCAGTCCTTAGTATTATGTTCTGTCTGAATCTCTTGATGAAAAGTGATAAGCAAATTATAAAAGTAATAAACATAAAATCAAATTGAGCGAGATGTTTTTCAATCCCAAATTAAAATTGAAGTTAATCAAAGACGTCAACGAAAGGCGCAGTATTCAAAGCATAATGAATATATTAGATAATTCTTTCGGATTCAATTATAGCGTTTCAAATGGACATGTGATTGAAATACAATTAATTTCTGTTGGATTGGCCTTAATTCCCAGACAGTTTGGGAATTTTCCCCACCTTAATAAAATTCAAGTTCCTTCTAACCGGATAAAAAAACTCCGCAATATTGATGGATGCCAAAATGCAACAATTATAAATCTCAGTGGAAACCAGCTCAAATCGTCTGCTTTAGAACAAATGATTTCTTTGACTAAATTAATCTCTTTAAATTTATCTGAAAACCAATTAGAATCATATTATGAACTTGGATTATTAAAAAATTTGGAATTTTTGGACTTATCATATAACAATATCACAAAAATACCAGATTGTGCGTTTTCTCATTTAAAATCTTTAAATTTATCAAATAATCCCATTTTTGAATTAGAAAATCTTCATCGCTATGAATCTCTTGTTCAAATCAGGATGGATAATTGCAATTTACCCACTAAAGAAATTGATATTCTTGAAGAGGGAATAGAAGCGATCAAAGATTATTGTCGCGACAAAGCCTTGAATTAGGGCTAATCCACGGAAAATTTTTGGCCTCCTAAAACTATTAAAGTTCCAATTGCTACCTTTTTATTATAATATAATATAGTTGAAACCAATTATGGTATTTAAGAAACTCTTCCCAAAGGATAAAAAGAAGGACAAGCTTACCACTGAAGCCCGTCTTAAGACGTTAACTCATAAATTAGACCTCAAAATCAAGGATTATGAGAATAAAGCTCAATTATGCAAAGTCAAAGCAAAAAAATTTCTCAAAGCAGGAAATAAGCAAGCCTCAAAGACAATGCTCATTCGTTACAAGCAATATCAGCAAAAAGTATTGCAATATAATGCAATGATCATGCGTAGCGAACGGCATCTTGATGCTTTAGAACAAGCAGGCGTGATAAAAGATGTTGCAGGAACAATGGAAGCTTCCGCAACTGAATTAAAAGATGTTGCAGTGACAGTTAATGCTGAGCGAGCTTTAGAAATAACCGAAGAAGCAGAAGATAGCATCGACCAAATTAATGAAGCAGGTGAACTATTTGCAGGGGATCCAGAAATGGATATGGGTGTAGATATTGATGATGAACTTTCCCAATTGGAAACTGAACTCATGCTAGAAGATGCTGGTCAATTGCCAGATACTCCAGAACCTCGAATAGAAAGTATGTCGTTATACGATGATGAAGAACCTGACAGTAATTTACGATCCAAGGATCAACTCAAGGATGAAATTGAAAAACTCAAAAAAGAGTTAGATATGTAATTTCCTGGTAACAATACATTTTTTTAATTCTTTCTTCTTTACCGTTTGGTTTTTTGAGAGATTTTTTTCTTATGAGATTAGTTCAATAGGAGCATATTTTGGACTCTATTCTCGAAATTAAAACCATAATGATTTTGTTGGAATAATTTCTTATGAAAACGAAGTAAAAAAAAAAAATTGTCCCATTGGTTTTTCATTCAGTTATTTTTGAAAATGACTCTCAATATGATACTTAGGGACGATAAATATATAAAATGATGGAATGATAAATACATTTTTCATATTATTATCGTGCAATTAGTACATTGGTTTTGCAAAATTTATTCTCAAATAAACTTGAAAAAGATCATGAGATTATCGATATGGAGTAATCACTTCATGAATTTGTTTATCATTTCAAATGTATTTACTTTCTGTGATAACACGATTGAATTGTGGCCAAATTTAGAAAATTAAGAAAAAAGGGGTGTTTTATGCTTCGTTGAACCAACTCTGATCAAAAAATAGTATTGGCCATAAAGCATTATTTTGAAGGAATTTTCATCTTTTTCTTATCCTTAGTGAATCCACCATGATGAAACTCGATTTTGCTTTGAATTTGATGGCGTTTACAATAAACTTCAATTTCTGTTTTTAATAATTCCCAATAGGATTGATCTTTTCGAAGGGTCTTATAAAAATCAAGAAGCTCGGGACGAGTCTCTTGAATTATATCATAAATTCTTCCAACATTATGCGGTCGATAATTTAAATTTTCAAACATGAAAGAATCTGCATAATTTGCCGAATATTCCATAATTTCTTGAAAATTAGTGATCTTAGGAAAGATTGGAGATATAAATACATAGGTTTTTATTCCAGCTTGATGAATTTGTTCCAAAGCTTTTAATCTATCAATCGGGCGAGACGCAAAAGGTTCAATTTTGCGTGCGAACTTACTATCTAAAGTATTCAAAGAAACTCCCACCTCGATATTCTTAAATTTTTTAAATAGATCTAAATCGCGTAAAACCAATTGGGATTTTGTTAATATCGAGATTTTCCCATTAGTATCCTTTAAATGAGTCAATATTTTACGCGTATTTTCATGTTGTTTTTCCAAGGGGAGATAAGGATCTGTCACAGAACTCAAAAGCAATTCTTTCCCATCATATTTATTCGGTTTGATTTTTTCCCAAGGATAGATTTTGACATCCAAAAACTCCCCCCAGGTGTCCCCTTTGTGATTAGTAAACCGTTTCATGAATTCAGCATAGCAATAAATGCAACCATGTTGACAGCCAGTGTACGGGTTAATGACGTAGTCGATTGAAGGTATATTACTCTTGGTTATGATTGATTTGGCTTCTCGAAATTCAATTTTCATTATTTGATCAACATCCACTCACAATTTTAAAATAAAAAAATACAATAAAAAAAAGGGAATATGATTTTTAATTTTTCATATCATAATTTGCGGAGAAAATTACTATAATACCTGCATATTTCGTTATTCTTGAATAAATTGCGGAGAAAATTACTATAATGTTTAAATGAATAGTTTTTCTATTCAATAATATAAGACAATTAGTCTGTGAGAATTATAATTATGGAAAGTCTAACAATTAATAAAACAGTGGTATTTCTGAATTGCAAAAATGTAATTAAAAAAGTCAAAACTAACCCTACAATTCATAGTGCTTTTGTATTTAGTATAATAATTTTAATTATTACTGTTTGCACATACGCGCAAATCAATTTTTCAAGACCTTACTCCATTTTTAAAAATACAATTAGCGATCAAGGATCACTTTTATTAAATCCCAGAGGTCAAAAAGTGTGGAATTTAGGCATTATTTGCGCAGGTATCCTTTTTCTGCCACATGTATTATATTTATCCCAAATCATGTGCGTAGGAACACCAATTGCTTCTCAAATTCTATTAATTACAGGATCAATTTCATCCATAACCTTTAGTTTTGTTGGAATATTTCCAGCAGAATTTAAAATTCCTCATTGCATTTTTGCCGGTATCACTTTTGTGGGAATTTGTCTAGTGGCAAATATTTATTTCTTCTTGAATCTTAAAAAACTACGAGATATCAACGGAGGTTCGATTTTGAATATCAATTTTTCACAAAATTATAAGTTAGAAATGATATTCGCAGGCCTAGTTCATTTATTCTTAGACATTGCTTTAATAATATTTCTTATTCAATTCATTAATCAAGGGAAATTAATGCCAATTTCAGAATGGGCCTATTTACTTGGCGTAATGCTTTGGATGATCACTACCACACGATCATCCCCCATAACTATCCAGAATAAAAACAAATCAGAAATTCTGAATAAATTGCAATTATAAAGGAAAGAAAAAAAAAAAAAAAAAGAACGGAAAAGTGATGAATCACTCTATTATTAATTTAATAAACGAAATTTCAATTCAAAATATGAAATTTTTTACTATATTAGATCAGTTTCAGATTTTCTTGCAATAATGGTAATATTTTTACCCCAATCTCTTCGTATCACCTTCTGATGAAAGCCCAGTTCGATCTTAAAAATCTTACATAAGTTCAGTTGATCAACCATTTAAAAAATTCTTGAGGTCTTCAAATGCTTGTTTAGGAGAAGAAAACGTCATTCCAAGCTTCAATATTGACCTTTTATAATTCAAAACAAGATTTTTTGACCGAGGTGCCTTCCCGGGATGATTAAAAAGAGGTTTAATTAAAGTTGGATCAAGTTTGAAAACGAAAGCAATCAATTGAGCGAACTCAAATTTATTTAAAGTGACAGGTCCCACAGAATGGATAATTCCATGCACTTTCCTTTCAATAATTTGATCAACGCATTTCCCAATATCCTCAATATACGTTGGATTTCCGTAATGAGTTTGAGAGCCATAAATAGTTTCACCTGCCTTCAAATGAGTAAAGAAATCGTAAAACAGATTTCCGCGATGATAGGGCATCTTCCACCCATATATGACTGATGGACGACAAATAGTATAAAGAAGGTGAGAATTCTTTTGAATAACTTGCTCAGCATTCAATTTAGTCAGTCCATAATAATTAATTGGGTAAGGAATGCTATTTTCTGAATAAGGTGCATTATTTCCGGAAAAAATAGCATCTGTACTGAAATGAATAAACCATGTAGTAGTGGTGGAACAATAATTGCATAATTCTTCAACTGCTTCCACATTCAAAGCATAAGCTTCTTGTTGATGAATTTCTGCGTAATCTATGGAGGTTATTGCGGCAGTGTGGATGATAATATCAGGAGATATTTGATTTAAAAACTTATCCACAGCAAATTTATTGGTCAAATTTAATTGAAAAACTGGTAATCCATGATCATTCGGTTTAATGGATCTTGAAGTTAAAATTAAAGTATGCTTTTCCTTTAACGTTGTTATTATATTGCTCGCAGCATACCCATTGGCACCAGTAATAAGTATTTTCATTTATATAAAGTTAAAGGAGACAACATTTTTTATATGATCGATTTTTACCAAACGGAAAAACTTCACCACTATTAAAAATCAAACCATTGATGAAAAGAAAGTAAAGTTCATTAAAAATAAGAAAGATGGATTCAATTCCATTTAAAATGATCATAATTGAAACTTCAATTTTGATTCATGCTAAAATTTTCTTGTAAATATTGCTGCAACTGAGTAATTCGGTTCGAAATCATGTAATATTTACGCTGTAATTCTTTATAGGACTTCACAAATTCCACATTTTGAATATAACCCCCATCATAGCGTTGTTCAAGCATTTTTAAGGTCTGATTGAGAGCAAACTCTTCTTGGCGCAACTGGTTAATTTCGTTCTTAATTTCTAGTTCTTCCGAACCACGGGCGGACCATTGATTAAGGGAGGTTTGACTATTTAGATTAGACCCAAAACGAGGAGTTGGGGGAGTAGGATAAGAATTTCTTGAAGAATTTCGAGGGTGAAATGGAGGGTTTGTTGAAGGATTGTTATAACCCCCATATCTCGGTACAGGTTGCACTATTGATCTCTGAGGAGAAATTACACCCGGTTCTGCAAAATATTCATTTAATGAACCCCGATCATGAGGGTAACCAAAATGACCTGCAGGAGTAGCGAATGAATCAAAATTATTATTCACATACGATTTCTTTTTAAGATCTGGAATATTTGGTAAGTAAGGATTTTGAAATGAGGAAGAAGAAGTTCCAGAAGGATATTGATGAGGAATTTGTGGAGGAGTCATTTTTGTTGGTCCGGGAAGATTCGTAGTGCGATACATCTTTGCATTCACAGCATGGCTCGTTGAAACAGCGGAGTTATGATTTCGTGACCCGTGAAATCCAATCAATTCATATATGGCATTTTCTAACTCTTCACGAAAAACCTTTATGTGGATCTTATGTTTGGAGAAGATCTTTAAATTATTATCTCCTTGAGTGAGTTGACTTTCAAAATCTTGAGCTTTACTAATCCATTCTACTAATTCGTCCCGATTTTCTTTTGAAAGTGTAAATTTATACATTGAATTCAAGAATTCCAAAGATACTTTCTTGTTAATTTTCCCTTTAACACCAGCATATTGGAGATCTGTGATTTGCACTGAAATTAGCAAAACATTTCGCTTTTTAAAGACCCCTTGTTCATGGAAGAAATAGAGACGCTTGCTAGTTATAAGAATGGTTCCATTTTTGTTATTGAAATCTTTATCCTCAGTAACACCTGTTGAAAGCTTGCATTTTATTCCAAATACAATTTTTTCTGCAGGTTCCAATTTTAATTTCCCAAGAAAAGGATTAAATTGAGCTTGAATAGTTTGCATAAATTCGATTTTTTCTTCAATCGGTTCTAAACGTGATTCTAAGGGATGAAGCCCACTATTCGCTAAATCAACAACTTTCATTCTCTCTCTTTCGAACTGACGCAAAATTTCCATGATAAATGTGAAATTACTCGGATGAGTGACCCGAATTTCATTAATATAATGAATATTTCGCTGAATATCTTGGAAAAATCGATTGACATGATCATATAGATTAGTTTTAGCAGCTTCAAACATTTTGAAGAGGAGTTGCGAATCCGCTTCAAGATTAGGATAATGATGACACTGAGGAAAATCTTGGCGGAGTTGAAACAAATTTGACTTAAAGTGATTTAATCGCTCTACCATTTTTTCAAAAGGATTCACAAAACTGCGAGTATTGGAAATAATCGATTTATAATCATCAAGGAGTTGTTCTTGTTTGTCTTCGATTCGAATTACATTGCCACTATCACAATTTCGACAAGTAGGAATTAAATTTTTCAGATTACGCATATCCCGGGATCCACAATCACGACAAAAATGATGTCCATGTTTATCCTCGCTCACGTTTTTACTATTGCATTGCATGCACACAAGTAATTCTTCTGTTTTTATCACCACGCAATCTTCACAAAAGATTTCGTGACAATCTTCACAGATGAAAGTGATATTTGGATTTTCACCGCATTGAGGGCAAACTTCATGGGGATACATTGGCATAACATGAAACCTATTTTCTAGTTTTTGAGAGTCTAGATAGAGAATTAGTTACCTAAAAATCTAAAGGGGTTTAATATAGAAGTAATATGGAGATATTACATTCAGTTTTTTTTCTGAATAATAATAGATTCCTACTTGCCTGGAGTGAAAATTTGATTGTAACACTCTGGACATAACCTTTGAAATCTCTCTTCTTGCTCAAAAGAAATTTTTATTCCACATCTTTGACATTTTAACATAGATATCCAATTTCCAATGAATAATAAAGATCCACCTAAGATAAACATCGGATGGTGATATTATCACGTTCTATTTATGGAATGATTCATCTTCTTCTCGACTTTTATTTCGTTCCAACTTTTTTTTCAAGGGAAGAACTTAATTTGAACCGAATGAACCTAAATTTCACCTTGATTCAAATGACTATATAAAAGTAGAGAGGGAGAAAAAAAAGTGTCAGATGACAGAATTATCGAATAATTTTAACAAATGTACCGAAGGCTTGACCCGGTAATCCACCATCTTTGAAATGGGCACAAACTGCACCGTTTCGACCATGTAATCGGGTAATCTTTCCTCTGATAGACTTGCCAGTTGGGGTTTCCCAAGCAACTACGTGACCTAATAATTCCCGACCTGCATCTTCTCTGGTTTCAATTCCAGGGAATTGGAGAATGGAAAAGCGAGGATGAATGATTTTTTTGGACATGCGATAGTTCACAATACGTCCTTGTCGACCTAATAAAATTTCAGAACTCATTTTAAAATACCTTAGGTTAGAAAAATCTTCATTTATATTAAATTTTGTCATTGCGAAGGTATAAAAACGAGAATTTGAGTCAAAAAAGCTAATCGGTAAAAAAAGGAAACGATAAAGCTTAAATTTGAAAAAAAAATTGCCATTTAGTTTGACTAACTATATATATTTCTACCAGCTATTGGAAGATTTTGGGAATGAACATTATTTGTTTGCTTTTGTAATTCCAGTAATCGTTGCTTAATTTCGCTACTCTGCTTCAATAAACCATCCAACTTAATTGGAAAGCCATAAACATCGGACATTTTTTCTAATATTGATGCAGCACCTTCTGGAGAAGGAAGATGAGGATTAGCTGGAGTAAGAAAAACAGCTCCATTTAATTGATTATTTAAACATTCATTTAAAATTGCAGCTTCTGCCCCCATTATCAATCCTTTTGGTGGACGTTTAACTCCATGAGCAAGAATTTTTTCCAAAATTTCTTCTTCAGCAGCAGCAAATACAGGAGAGGGAGTATCACGTACAGCGATAGATTCATCAGCCATACCTTGGACACATAGAACATCTTGAATACCTTGTGACAAAGCCCAATTCATCAAAGTGCGAGCAAGGTCGCTATATGACCCTGGATTAAAAGGAACTTCACATAAAGATACAACAAGATTGAATTTTTCTTGGTAATACAACCTAAATGGGTGTTTCAATACTCCATCATAAAACACAGTAATTGGAGGCAGATCTTCACTTAATACATGGCCTATTTGCTTCATTTTTAATTGTTCCACCAATTCATTGGCCAAAATAGTCCCAATTAAGCCAACTCCAGCAAATCCAATGATAAACAGAGGAGGTTTTTCCTGTGACTTCAAATTTTCACAAATGGCATCATCAATTACGATACGTGAAAGTTTTCCTTCCAAAAAGGGCACACAAGTAGGATCAATTTTTTCTAGTTTTTGTGTCATGGTGTTCATCTATTTTTTAGTAAATATCAGTTAGTAATTCAAACTTAAATATACTGTCTTTAATTTCATTGAAACCGTCTTCCATCGGAATGTGGTTTCCACTCGTTTTAACGCATTATCCCGAATTTTTTCTCCAAATAAAAGATCTTGTTTAACTTGAGAATGGAGAACTGGGTGAACAATGTATTCAATAAGTGATGCTACATCGATAAGAGCAAGAGATGGAGTAATTGTTTTTTGTTCAGCAATTTGCATGGTTTTTAATAATGATATAATACCATATCGGAGATAATCACTATGTTCTACCGGAACTAAGATGCCAGTTCCATCAGAAGGATGATCTTCGATATGTAGGATTGATTCCTTTAACCCACCCACAGAAGTAGCAATAATGGGTAAGCGAGAAACCATTGCTTCTAAGGCGACAATACCAAATGGTTCCCAACGGCTTGGACAACAATATAAATCAGCCGAAAGGTGAGCTAACAAATAAATACTCCCAGCAATACCAAAAATGAAGCGAACATTATTAGGATATTTTCGAGCAAATACCATATAAGATCGAAGATCATCAATGGAATAAGGAGTGGGAACCATTAAAAAGAGAAATTTAACATTAGGAATAACATCAATTACTTTAGGAATGGCCGAAAAAATTGTTTCAATACCCTTCTGGGGAGAAACGCGACCAGTAACTAACACTAAAGGCCCATCTTCCTTAAAGGGATCCACTGAACCATCAGGATGATATGGTAAGTCTGTAAATTCTTCAGCAATCACAGCTTTTACTTCAGAACTGTTAATTCTTGGTTCATCCGCAGGTAAATTTCCCAATATCTTTGTTAGAAATTCTTTACGCAAATCCCAAGATTTGATTGTTTCCTCTGTTTTAGAGCCAAAATATTCTTGAAATCGATTAAATACCATTGAACGATGTTTTTGATAATCCCAATCACAACCATTCCATGTAAAATCACATTTCCAACGTATAATATCTCCCCCACAATTGGGAATAATATCAGAATGTAAGAAGTTTTCACTCACTGCAATTACCTTATCTGCAATCGCACATCCAATCTTCTCCAAGGTCGGAATGGCATCATCATTTCCTTTACAAATAGCGAAAATACCCCTCATTCTTTGCCATAATCGGAGGGTTCCAATTTTGACCAGCATCAACTCATTATTTACGCCGCATTTCCAGAAAAATTCTAAATCTCTCCTAGGCCATGTTAATAAATGCATGGTGATAATTGATCTAACATCTTTGCCTACCAAATTCAATTCCTGTTTACAACATAATAAAGCAGGAACTGGATGATGATCATGAATATGAATTATATCTGGGATAGAATCTGTATGATTGAAAATTGTATAACGCATGTACTCGCGCATTACTAAAGAAAACAAGCCTAACTTCGCATTCAGTGTCGAAGCGCCATAAATTTCAGTATCATTTAAAATGTATGATGAAATAGAATTTGTGCCAACGAGTAAATTAATAGGAACATTGTCAAGAACACCATGCCAAATTTCGGCTTTAAAATGGTTAATATCTGTGTCCTCTAAAATTTCTGGGAATAATTTCGTGAATTTTTTATCATTATTTGAAATTCCAAAGTATAAAGGATCAAAACGACCCTTTAAAATCAATTTATTCCCTTTTTCATCTTTGAGAGGTGTGAGGTGCAATTTTTCTCGTAATTTTTGATGTTTTCCATGCGAAGGCATGAATAGTTCCAAATCTAATTCGGGTTCAGTGGCTAAAGAACGGCATTGATTGGCTGAAACTTCCCCCAACCCTCCAAACTTTGCGATCCCGGCATATTCAAAAGCCATAACCCATATTTTTTTTTTGTTCACAAAAGAACTATGTTAGGAATTTTAAAAAATATACCAGTTCTAAATTGTCCCAAGATAGTGAATTTTTAAAAACATGTCCAAAATGAAATATTAGAGAACAAATTATTTGCCAAAAAATTTTTGTACTTCTTGTTCAATGATTCCCGTGTGTTTTGGCACCTTAACCATGGCACGACGGACCCAATCAGACAAATAGGGAGAATAAGTCCCAAATCGATAATCCATTAAAACAATCAACCCTTTATCCGTCATTCGACGGATTGGCCTTCCACATCCTTGATTAGATCTCTGCATTGCAGGAGCAATATAGCCAAAAACTCGCCCCTTACGGGGAAAAAGTTTCTCATAATAAGCAATCTTTGCATTTCCACTAGGTGTGGGACGTTGAAAGGGAACCCCACATATAATCACAGCATTCATTTGATCTCCTGGAAAATCTTCCCCTTCACTATTTCGTCCCCCACTTACCCCTAATAGAACTGCACCATTGAAATCAGAGCGACTTGCATAGGAACGGAATTGTTCCACGATTATATCATTATCACTCGCAGTTAGCCCATTTTTTTCTCGAAAGGCTTTTTTATTACACATTTTAGCTAATCTTTCTAAACCATTATCCCATAATCCATTGACTACTTCATATGAAGCACAAAATATCCCAACATTTTTTGGGGTATTCAATAATATGGGTTTGATAGCAATTAACATCTCCCGATACATGGATATTGTGCGCTGATCCCCTTTTGTATTTAATTCTGCGGTGAGAAGAACCTTTACATTTTCTTCTGGAAACGGAGGTTTCATTTTAATAATTTTGAGCATTTTCCCAGAATGATTTAAACCCAATAAATGAGTGTAGGTAAAGGGATGTAATGTCCCGGAGAGCGATAGAGTCGCAAAACTCTCTTTGAAAATCGCATCTGTGATGGACCGTGGAGATAAGCATTTCAATTCTAATGCAACGCTTTTGCCCTTACTGGTATTTTTTAAAGTAATACAGGCAAAATATGCTGGATCATCAATACGTTCCAGAAAATTTTCAAAAAATTCGCATATTGGAGCAATAAAATTACGGGGAACTTGGCCTTGATCAATTTTTTCTTGTTCGATAGCGTCACCATAATCTTTCAAATCAAGAAGAATGTCTTTAATATCTCGGACTGACCCCAATTTGTTTTTGTTTAAAATTGTTTGGATAAATTTAGAGGGATCTAGTTCCATCTCATCAGTTATACGATCTTTTACAACCTCGAGCATTTTTCGCAAATTTTTAACAAAGTTGACCAACTTAAATTTAGCACGAGTAACTTCAAGATCTTTGAGAGCTTGTCGCAAACCAAAGGGAGTTAAGCGGAAAGAATTGATCCCATTGGCCATTTCAGGAAGATTATGACATTCATCCATAATGATAATACAATCAGATAATCCCACACCCAACGATTCTAAAAAGTTTTCTCGAATATTTGGATCAAAAATCCATTGATAATTACACACAATGATATCCTCATGTTCTAATAATATCTTACTTAGGAAATAAGGACATACATCATCTTGCTCAGAAAAATCCATCAAATCTTGAGCATCTAAAGGCATATTTGCCAATGCATCAATTTCATCTTGAAAACCTTTGGTTTTTTTCCTTTTGAATAGTTGATTAAAATAACGACATTTTTTATTCTTTCGTAAAGTAGAACACAAACTCATTGATTCTTGAGGAGGTAATTGTAATCGTTGAAGAGTTTTATGGGGGCACATTTCATTTCGACCCCGCAGACTTACAGCCCCAATAGTTTCTTGAATTTGCAGTTTTGCAAATTTTTGAGTTATTTCCTTAGTTTCTTGAATAACTCGGGCATTTTGAGTGTATGTTCTTGAGCAAAATAAAATTTTTCGTTTCTTATCATTCAAAGCGATTGGTAAAGCAGCAGAAAGAGCCATTATTGTTTTCCCAGTCCCGTTAGATGCGATTAAGATGGCATTTTTTCCCAATGCAATTGCTTCAGAAATATTTTGAATAACACGCTCTTGTTCTGGACGATAAGAATCATAGGGAAAAAAATCATGATAACCTAAGATTTTTGATGTAGTTTTAAGAAAGGAATCTATTTTGTCGGGATCGGTTTCGGGCATAAACTCACACGTTTTAGAAATTTTATTTCTGTTTATTATTGCGAGCTAATAAAAGTTTGAATCTTTTTTAGAAGTACCCCTTATCCACTTAATAAATCATGCTTATAAATGTAATTTCCAAACCTTTAAAATTAAAAGATACTACAAAGAAGGTAAAGATGCCAGATCATGGAATATTAAGGGATGAAGAACTCAAAATAAGCAATTTTTGGCATACACCGGAATTTCTTTTATCTATAATTCCATATTTAATTGGACTTGTTTTAATCTATATTGAAGGTTGGACTTCTCCCCAATTGTTTTTGTTTCCAATAATTACTTGGTTTGGCACCATTTTTTTCTGTATACTTTGGATTTTTAAGGTATCAACTCAACCAAGAACTGATTGCGTTTCCATCAATCCGTTAAGTTCTGAAAAGTTATTGTGGTATATTTTCTTGGTATCTTCCCTTTCACAAATAATAATCCTCTTAATTTTAGGATTGGATGCAAAGATTCACCCCCAATTGATGGATAATTATGCGCATTTTTTCATTTTGCCTGTGATTTTAATATATTGCTTGACATGGTTTTGGGTAATATGGTTTTCAATTAGTGGTTCTAGCACTAAAATTCAGCATCAAATAATGTTAGATAATTCCGACCATGCCCAATCGAAAGCCCCGGATATTATTATTGCAACCTTTAGTACAAAAAACAGAAAACGGTATGAGATGATTCTAATTATTGGGTGGTTCATAATATTGGCAATAACTGTGATTGACAGCCTGTTCATATTCTTAACTGCAGGTTTACGGGGATTATGGAGAGTAAATATAAGCTTTCCTATCGATAATGATGCAGAAGTATTGCAAGTTTATTTTTCAGGCCTTATCTACATTGTGATGGGTTTATTTCCATTCCTCGCAGGCACTATAGAGTGGTTGATCATTAAAAAATTCAAAACTTATTATAAAAATATTGTAAAACAATTAGAACGCAATCAAACAATGCTAAATTCATCGGAAAAAGCCACAATTATACATGGATTGAAAAGTTTTAAAATTTAAATACCGATTAGAAAAAAAACAATTAAGATATTGTTTGCGATTACTCGTCGATCAAAATTTCGTAATCATCATCGACTTTCTGGTATCGCACAGAGTTTCCCCATTGGTTATGGGTAAAAATTATGTCCCCTTCAACCTTTTCTACAGTAATCGTATAAGGTAATTGACGCTTTTCTTGGATATCTACTTCATAAAAAGTAAATTCTTCTGACATGTTTTTTAAAAAGAAATGAAAAAAATTAAATTTTTCTAATTTAGGTTTAAGAATTAATTGAATTCTTTCAATTTATCCGATAGTTCAATTATCTGTTGCCCACTATCTCGGATCGTTTTGAATAAAGAACTGAAAAGACTACCAGAACTTGAAATAACTTTATAAATAAGCACCATAGCCATTTGTGAAGGAATGCTTAGGATTGCAGTAGAAATAATCATCATCTGATCAACTAATTGAGCTATAAGAAGATCCTTTTTTTCTTGCTGTCCCTGGTCATAAGCACTTTTCTCAGATTCTTTTACATTATGCGTCTTGAACTCTTCATAAAGAGAAGGTTTCAAAGTTGAAAAATCAATTCCTAAATCCTTCAATGCTTTCTCTACACCTAAGAAGAAAAGATCGAGCACTTTTTTCTCTGGAATATTCTGTAAATTAGTAACAAAGGTTTCTGGTGCCATTCCTTCAAATACGGCACTCAAATATCCTTTAAATTCACCAATAATATTAACGGGAATAAATTTTTCGGCATTATTTTTCATGAATAGAAAAATATGAGCATAAACTTTCGCAAAACTCTTATTTTTAAAGAATGTCTCTGGTAATTGTCCCCATTCATTTGATAAATGAATTCCGATAAACCCAAGTATTTGAATTATTTTTTCTTCATCATTCGTGAAATGATCCAAAAATTCTACCGAAGGCATCTTAGATATTTTTTCTATGGCATTGGATAACGGAACACGGAGCAATCCTTCTGGAGATTCCATCATATTATCCAATTTATCAAGATCAATATTTTCGGTAATTTTTGCCCATATTTCATTATTTTTCTTTATTTCTGCAGAATCTGAAGCATTTGAACGTGAGTTGGAAGCAGAAATATGGTTAAAAGTAAAATCAGGGAGTTCATCTTCAGTTGGTAATACTTGACAACGAAATTCAAAATGGGTATCACCATGGAGAGCATTACTACTGTTAATTAAAGTAATCCGTTCATCCCTACCTTTAACTTTTAAAACAAAACTACTTACTTGAGTAAGTAATCCCGACATTAATGCACCATAGCCATTTTCTCCATACCATAATTTATCCCATGGAAGATTATCCCGCAATGGGTCTTTTCCCATATCAAAAGTCATGGGATCATTTTTTATTTTATAGGTTAATATGGGGCGAATTGGATCTGAGTGATCCCATTCAGTGGTATAATCACCCATAGGCTGACCAAAATAAATTTGCCACATTAATGGAACATATTCCAAAACTTTGATAGGATCAGAAGGAAACATACGGAAAACGGCCAATTGGCGTTCTGCACTTTCTTGAGCGGATACGTATCCTAATTTATATGAATCCTCAATTGTTTGTTTCCCATTTTTAGTCAAATCGAATATTTCCCGATAGATTTCTCGATAAATTAACTGATAGAATAAGGAGGGTACATTTCGACCCAATAATGTTCCAGCTTTGATGGCAATCCACTTAAAAGTACTACTCATGTAAAAACCCCACTTTGTTGGCAGTATACTGATGGATACAAGATTTATGCCCATAAGTTTTACTTTCAATGACAGCACTATCAATAACATTATAACCTAATCTTTCCAACATTTCAGAAATCATCCCAATCTCTATCGTACATCCTGCTAAATCAATATCATCATATTGATACTTACATAAAGCACATTTAGTATCTTGAATAGTGTAGACATTTCCTTCTTGTAAAACTTTAACTTTACTACTTAAAGTCAAATTGTAAAGTTCTCGGAATAAATTTTTTAATTCTTTAGATTGCGGAGCAATCTCTTTTATAAAGCTTGCACCAATATTTTTGCCCATCTCTAAGTATCGCCGTTCCAACTCATCTTGAGAAACATTGAAACGCTTCATATATCTTTGAAGCCAATAAAGGGAATTTCTCATTTGATTAAACCCCATTTTCTGAGATAGAAGGGAATAGCGAGTATTTTCTTTGTTTTCTGTCATTCTTCTTAGGCTCTCTATATGTGGTATGGATTAAGCTTTAATAAAATTTAATTGATTTCATAATAATTACAATGAAAAAGTGGGAAAAGTAAAATATGATTTAAAACAAAATAGAAATAGATAAGGGAATTAAAGATGAAATGGAAGAATAAACCTTTTTGTAATAAATGCAACCAAGAATTTGAGGTGCCATACCTTTGGTGTCCGAATTGCAATAATTTGATCTTTATTCATCCGATTACCGGCCCTCCTATTGAAAAAATTGAACTAAAATCAATGTGGTCTTTGATCCCTTTTTTACCCAAATATGAACAGCAAATCACCCTTTTTGAGGGAAATACTCCAGTTATCCCAATTCAGAATATGGAAAATTTAAAAAACTTAAATCTAAAACTTGAATTTAGGAATCCAACGGGTTCATTTCGTGATCGTGCGAGTGCCCTAATCACTTCAGATATTCTATCAAAAAATTTTTCAAAAATCATTTCTGCAAGCACAGGATCATTTGGTATAAGCCTAGCGGCATATAGTGCAAAAGGACAGATTTCTTCCACTAACATTTTACCCAAACAGATGGATTTAGCCAAAATTGAACAAATCAAAGTTTATGGATCTGAAGTGATTCAAGCAGGGAAAAATCTCGATGAAGCCATTTCTTTGGCCAATGAATTAACTTTATCAAAAAAGAGTTACTTCCCCACCCCAAATAATAATTTACTCACAATCGAGGGACAAAAGACAATCGCTTTAGAATTAATTCTCCAAATGAAAAATATCGAGAGTATTATTGTACCTCGAGGTTCGGGAACCTTGATATTGTCAATTTACAGAGGATTTCAAGATGCCCTGGCTTCAAAATGGATAAGTAAAATTCCAAAAATATTTGCAGTCTCTCTCAAAAAAAGCGATGGAGCATTTTTAGCGGAATCGCTTAAATTGGAAAATCCATTCTTGATTAATGAAGTCAATTCTATTTTAAAACTTACAGAAGGAGAAGAATTACAAATAGACGCTTCCGAAATGACAAAGGATGCCTTAGATCTTGCCAAATATGAAGGATTGTTTATTGAACCAGCTTCCGCATCAGTAATTTCGGCAGCAAAATCTCTTATACAGAAAGAACAAATTGATCCAAAGACTTCTGTGGCAATTTTAACCGGTTCTGGATTAAATGCTCTAAATGTTTTTGCATCACAAATGAGGGATATAAAAAAGGTAGTGTGGGGTATTTCTGAGTTCTCAACCCAAAGATTTGAAATTCTAAATTTAGTAGCAGAAAAAAAAGCAAATCATGGTTATGCAATTTGGGGAGCTTTGGGTAAAAAGAAATCATTACAGTCAATTTACCAACATATCAACAATCTTGTTGAGGATGGATTGATTATTGATACCATTCCAGACCAAAAAAAAGCATTATATATATTAACAAACAAAGGGCAAGAAATGTTAGAAAAAATGAGGGATTTGATAGATTTAGGTAAATAATTAAAATTATTTTTCAATTTGTGAGAGATTTATGAGAGTATTTATTGCATTTTGCAACTTCTGCAATTGATCTTGAGAAATTTTTAACTCATCAGTAATTTTAATTATTTCTTGTTCATAATCTTTACATTTTTGAGTTAATCGAGCATTTTCGCGATTGTTTGATTCATAATCTAACTGTAAATTTTCATAGCGATTTTCCAAAGAAGCGAGTAATGATTGGGCATGCGCTAATGAAGATATTTCCTGGGGCTCATTTTTTTTTTTTTCCCGAATATTGACATCTTTTATTAAGGATTGGACTTCATCTACAGAATTATCATCTTTTAGCGGTTCGTCATCTGCTTCAATTTCGGCATCCATTTCAATTTCATCCTCCACATCAAGATCTTCATCCACTTCCAGGACTTCTTCAGATTCATGTTCTTCTTCATCCTGAAATTCGAATTCGTAGTCAAAATTTTCTAAAAGAACTGATTCAGGAGAAAAAATGACTAAGGAAGCATAATTTTCTTCATCACTTTCCGAATCCCAAAGGCCAATTCTCACCACTTCTTGCCCCATTGAAAATAAATGTGTGATTAAATTTTTCAGATTAATCGAACCAACAAGATTTAAATCCTCTTCTTCCGGAAATCCCGTAGAAATATTATATACACAATAATTCTCAATGTTCGACAACCCCCCTTCATTTTCATAAACCTTGATGGATGTGGAATCAATTGAGACAATTTTTTTAGTTATCCTTAATGCTTCCGATTTTTTCTGAGTTTCAATTAAAATTGAATTCATAGAAATATCTGTTGAAAAAACAGCTTTAATCGACTGAGTAAAAAACGGATCTAATATTTTTAATTTGTTATAAGTTAGATGATTCAAAACTTTCGTAACATCACTTTTAACATCCATAATGAATAAATTTGACATCTTACAATACATCCAATATAAATCTAATGATTTTTAGGTTATTTCTAGTAGTAATCTTCCAAAGATTTTCTCCATTTTAAATACATGGATTTTTTGTAAATTAATTTTCCCTTATTTAAACTTTGCGTGGATTCCAGCAAAAATAGGGATCTTTACACAAAATTGGCAAGGAAATGGGTGTCAATTACCCATAAATACGTGATTTTTAAGTTTAAAAAAAGAAAATAAAGTGATAAAAATAGATCATTCCAATTGCATCAGATCATGAAGATGAAGAATTTCATCTTGCAGCTCTTTCAACTGTGCTGAAACAGTTAGTAATTCTTTCTCTTTTTCGTTTAAGGTTCGCTTGAGTTTTTTATTATTTAATTTTTCAGATTGAAGGTTTTTTATCAACTTTTCATTTTTCAATTTTTGATGATGAACTTTTTCTTTCCATGTTTCAATTTCAATAGCCTTAGATTGCATTTTTGAAGAAAATTGTTTTAAAATTACCATAGAAGAAGAAATTGGAATTGTTTGCTCCACAACAGATCGCGGTGTTGTATCAGCATTGAGTAATTTTACCTCAGGTTTCTGGACAATATTAGTTTCCGACTTTTTATCTAAATTTGATTCGCTTTTCACTTGATTGGATTGGAGTTTAAGGGTTTTTGTAGATTTTTTTGGTTTTTTAGTTTTTCGCGAGTTAGAATCTTCTTTTTTCTCCTTCTTTAATTCGGTTCGGATAATCTGATCATTTTGAGCGAGTAAATCCGGTTTTAGTTCTTTTTCACCTAAATCAACATTGCTATTGGGTTGGAATAATTCTGGAAATTCAAAATTATAATCAAACATAGATAGAACTTGAGAATCGGTAGAAAAAATGGATATAATCACAAAATCACACTCATTGGACGGGTCTACCATCCCAATAGTCACCACATCTGCATCAGATTCAAAAATGTGTAATATTTCAGTTTTTAAATTAGTATTGCCATAAATTTTAATTTCTTCTTCAGGAAATCCTGTTGAAATCTTATAAATAGAAAAATTTTCAAATTTAGAAATAATTGTGTCAATGTTTTCGTTATGAATGGACTCATTGTCAATAGCGACCATCTTACCAGTCAATTGTGTGACCCCTTTTTCATTTTCAGCTTCGATATATACCTGATTGTGAGAATTTTGGTAAATCATTACAGATTGGATCAAATCGGAATAATAGGCATGGAGCATATTGATCTTTTTATAGACAACATTATAATGGACTTTTTGAATTTTATCTGACTTAACGTTAAGAGTATATAAATTATGCAACGGAAGAACCTCATTTCTGTTTGTTTTTGAATTGTTATTTAAAAAGATTAAGGTTCTTTTTAAAATAAAAGTAACTATACTTTACTTTTCATCAAGAATAATATTAATTGGACCAATTTCAAACAATTTGCATTAATTTTTCTTCAAAAAAGGGGCAATTTTCTCTTGTTGAACATGTACTGTATCTATAATTTAAAGTAAAAAAAATGACTTTTATGTAATAAAAAATCATGCAACGAACTCTCCTCACATCAATATCTTTTTTAGGAAGAATTGATCTAAATAGAATGTATGGCGCTTGACTATTTTGGAAATCCGGACTATATTAACTCCCATTTTATTGTGAAGCAAATTTGCGATGTATGCTCAAAAGAGATTTTCACAGAAAACCCTTTAGAGAAATGCATTGTTTGCGAAAAAAGTCTTTGCCCTTCATGCGATTATCACGGATTCTGTAAAAAGGATTATGAAGCTTTAACCATGGATGAAAAAACAAAAATTGAGAATGCTGAACAAAATTTTTCCTCAAAAAACAAGTGGCGATTCATTGGTTTATTTGGAAATACGATCATTTTATTTGTAGGATTTATTCTAATGATGGTAAGTGATCCGGGCACAATCCTCTTCATCGTGAGTACGGTTTTGATAATCCTTCCAATTATTGACATGTTTGGAATAATTTTTGTATATTTCCGGTCATTTAATCGTGTTATCGATTTTAAACGGAACATCTTTTCCCATCATGAAAATTAAAGGAATCAAGTCCCTTCCAATCCATTTGAGGGGTTAGATCAGTGGGTAGAAGGTAAATCGAAATCAGGGGGAACTATAAATTTTTCAACTTTTTGTTCAATATCATATTGATCAGTCTTTTAAAATATCTTAGGGCAATTTATTACTTCGGCTTTGAGGAAAGCAATCATTAAATTAAAATTTGAGTTTAAACTATGTGGACTAAGCGTGATGAAAATGGAAAAAGATTATCACTATATTCAAGAGGTTCTTTCTCCCGATTTCGTGGGAAAAAGAGTCAAAATCCGTGGATGGGTGTATCGTCAGCGTAACAGTAAAAAAATGGCCTTTATTGTGCTACGAGATGGTACTGAGACACTGCAATGCACCGGAAAAAAAGACCAACTTAGTGAAGAATTATTCAATATGTTATGTGAGGTAAAATATGAATCCTCAGTAATTATTGAAGGGAATATTAAAGAGGATAATCGCGCTCCAAATGGTTATGAAATGCAAATTGAAAACTTTACTATTATTCAGATGGCAGAAACATTTCCAATTCAAAAAGATCAGAGTGATTCCTTTCTTTTAGATTACCGTCATCTTTGGGTTCGAAGTCAAAAATTAACTCATAGTTTCCGAGTAAAAGCAAAATTATTGCAGGGTGCTCGAGAATACTTCGATCAACAAGGATATGTAGAAATGACCCCCCCTATCATTACAGGAAGTTCATGTGAAGGAGGAAGCACCCTTTTTGAGTTGAATTATTTCGGGAAAAAGGCGTTTCTATCCCAATCTGCTCAATTATATTTAGAGACATTAATCTTTGCCCATCAAAATGTCTACTCCTTAACTCCAAGTTTTCGAGCAGAAAAGTCAAGAACAAACCGACATCTTGCAGAATATTGGCATTTAGAAGCAGAAGCGGCGTTTTTGGATTTAAATGGAATAATAAAATTTGAAGATGGTTTAGTATGTGCAATGATCCATAAAGTTGCTCAAGATGAACCAAAAGCATTGAAAGCTCTCGGTAGAGATCCTCAAGATTTGTTAAATATTGAAGGCCCTTTTGATCGAATCCATTATGATGAAGCCATTGATATTATAAACAAGAAAGGAGTCGAAATTCCATGGGGAGAAGATTTTGGAACCCATCATGAACGGGCATTAACCGAAGATCTGAAATCACCTGTCCATGTCACCCATTTCCCACGGAAAATTAAGGCCTTCTACATGAAAACTTTAGATGGAAAATATGCAGAAGCGAATGATCTCTTAGCACCCGAAGGTTATGGAGAATTAATTGGATCAAGTCAACGGGAAGAAGATATTAATGTGATTATTGACAATTTAAAACGAGATGGATCTAAAATTGCCGATTATGAATGGTATCTCGATCTCCGACGATATGGAAGTGTCCAACACTCCGGGTTTGGAATGGGAATCGAACGTATGATGCGCTGGGTATGCAATTTAGACCACATTCGAGATACAATTGCTTATCCCCGAGTTATGAATCGAAACACACCTTAATTCATAAAAACAATTTTTTTTTCAAACTCTCTTATTATAATAATCCATATCAAGGTTTTACCTTATTTTATGAATCACTGATGCTTATTTAGTCCAATTTTTCCTAATATATTATGAGAAACTTCTTCAAACGAGAAAAAAAAAAAGAGCCGATTATCCATTCACATCCAATTCTAGATGATGAATGCCACAACTTAAACAATATAAAGATTTTAGGTAGAGACAATCTTCATGTTCACTTGAATGTTGAAAAAGGTCACGAACACGAATGTTTTGATATAGATTAGTCGATGAATAACACTTCGATTAATTCTTTTTTGTAATTCTTTTTAATGTACAAAATCTTATCTCTGATCATGACCACTCATATTGAACTACCAGAAATTAAGGAATTCTACCGCGTGAAATCTTCAGATTTTGACCGAGCGTGTAAAATTTTGGGGGAAGCTTTTCGGGATGATCCTATATGGAAAGAAATATTATTTGATGCTCCCGAGAAGTTTTCGGTATTGTTTGGAGTACCATTAAAGTATGCATTAAAATATGGAATGATTTATGCTCCATCTTCCGAACTTGAAGGTATCGCAGTGTGGCTTGATTCATCCAAAGTAGAAATGAAAATATGGCGAATGATGCGAAGTGGATCTATTCCAATTGCCATGAAACTTGGTGGAAAAATTGCAGGGCGGATGAGTAAAACATTCTCCCAAATTACCAAAGACCGAAGAAAAAATATTGAAGCACCTTATTACTACCTCTATGTCTTAGGAATTGCATCAGATCGTCAAGGACAAGGAATTGGATCAAAGTTTATGCAAAAATTTATTGAAAATCTCCCCCCTAAAGTTCCATTATATTTGGAAACTGAATCGGAACGTAACGTCCGATTTTATGAAAAATTAGGATTTAAAGTTGTCAAAAAAATAACCATTCCAACCTATAATCTCCCAATGTGGGAAATGGTTCATCCAGGTAGAAAGGAAATTCAATAGATTAAATTTTTGAATTGAAATTATTTTTTCTAATGACTTTTTAATCAATTCTATTCTATGAGAAACCTACTCTATATTAAGGAATAAAGAATTATAAAGGAATCATTCTATTGTATTCGTATGGAAGTTCTCCAAAAAGACATGAGTTTGAAAAAATGGAAAAAAATGCATAACTGGTATAGAGTAATTGTTTTTTTACAGAATCTTATCTTTTCGATAATAAGCAATTTCGCAATTAATCCAATTGTAAGTAATTTCAGTCTACTAATTACTATTATAACCTGCATATCGGGTATTGGCTGGATTGGAGCAATTTACTATAAACCAGTAAGCAAAATATATTTGTTCATATTTGCTGTTTGTAGATATGTTTTTGGGCTTATTTATATTTTAAATATGGCAAGCCTTTATTTTTTAGTATTTGTGGCATTTGTAATGGATACACCCAATTTCTTAAGAATAACTTGGTTTATTATATGTTCTTGTATTATAATTAGCAGTTTTTTCAACTTATGGGATTGTATTCAAGCGCCTTATGGTTTTCACACTCTGGATCTTGATCATATCCCAAAAAACAGACTTAGAAAGATGAAAAACATAAAAAAATGCGGTTTTATCTTGTTATGGATGAATATTGGAGTGATTTGTGCATCTCTAATTGTAGAAGCAATCTTATTCAGTTTGTAGTGTTATGGAATGGGCCAAATTTAAATTTTTGAATTGAGAACATAAACTCTTTCATGATTTTTTTATCGATTAAAATACCACAAAACTTGTCGATATTCTTCTATTTAAGTCTTTTTCTTATCAATCAAGGCATTTTAAAAAAAATTTGTTTAAATAAAAACATTTCTGAGTATTACATAAGTGTAATGATTCATTATACAGGTGAAAAATATGGAAATTGATCAAATGGGTTGGGATCTGGCGCTAATTATTTTTGAAGGTGTTATTTTGGCATGGATTCTCAGTAAAATGGAATCTCGAGCTGCGAAACGGGAAAGAATGGAAAGTATGAAATATGTTTTAACACAATTTTACGCTCTTCTCAAAGCTAAGGATAGTGTAGGAATTTATTATTTCACAAAATTATGCACCGATCTGGAAAGAAAATATCTAAAACGCATTTTACTTATGGATCTTAAATTTAATCCAAAAAATAGCTCGAAAAGCGAAGTGGAAATCATGGACATGCGCAATGGAAGATTTTTATTTGTAATCGATCCCTCAGGAAATACTTATCATCGATTGCGTGATTTAGAGATGGAGAACATGGACGAATCCTATAATTTTTATACTCCAGAAGAACGAGTTGAACAATTATATTCATTTATGGATTACGTTAAAAAATGTGGAAAGATCTTTGGAATTTCGTTATAGTTATTTTTTTTTAAATCTCTGTTTTTACTAAAGTTACAACTTGATATCTTTTTATAGTATAATTTCTTTAAATAATATGACTATTCAAGTCTCAACTTGATATAAGTAGGTTTTCACGATGGAAGTTTCTCAACAATCTAATGTGGAGCATACAAATGCTTTGCAAAATCGATCAGTAAATACAGGCAAAAAAATGCCCCTTACTCTTCAGATTGCCTTGTGCAGTATTATGACAGCATTAACAACTGTTTCTACAATGATTCTGGCAATTCCAATACCTTTGACGGAAGGAATGTTCAATTTTGGTGAATTGATGGTATTTATTTCAGCCATTTTATTTGGACCAATTATTGGAGGTTTCGCTGGAGGAGTCGGGTCCGCGATGGCAGATGTTTTCTTGAATTATGCATACTATGCACCTTATACATTCATTGCTAAAGGATTAGAAGGATTAATAGTAGGATTAATTTATCAATTTTTGAAAAAACAACAATTTTCTGATAAATTAATAAAAATTATCATTGCAATTTTCAGCATTATAACAAGTCTTCTAATTGGTTATATTGGATCCAGTTTATTTTCACATTTATTATCAACAACTTTCTGGTACATTATAGGTGCAGGGATTGGCTTAACAATTATAGTTCTCAGCTTGTTTCTCAATAAAATGATAGGAGCTAAAATAATTGCAATAATTCCAGGGGGATTGGTCATGATAGCAACATATTTTACAGTTCAATATTTCACATATGGAATAGCAGGTGCGTTGTTTGAATTACCATTCAACTTTTTACAAGTTATTGCAGGTATGATTATTGCTATTTCACTCACACCTTTCATTGAACCATTTATTCCAGGCAATTGAATTCTTTTATATTTTTTCTTTTACTTTATTATTAAAAAATCAACCTTGCTATCCAATTATCTCATTTAAAAGCTTTACACAACTCTGCCAATGAGTTCAAGTGATCTTCTGGTGGTAAACATTTAGAAAAGGATGAATAAATTCTAAAACTATTTTCTGAAATGAGTTAAAGTAAGGGAGTTAGGAATATTCCATTAATACTTGTTCATAAAAACAAATTGAACTATCATATTGTTTCCACTTTTTTTTCGGGTTTTTGGACGAAAAATTTAAGGCACCCCAAACAGAGGTTCATTTAAGTTCTTTCAAATAAATATAAAAATAGGGTTATCTCATGAGAAAATTTGTAATCGGTGGAAATTGGAAAATGCAGATTGTGAAAGTGGATGAAGCAGTTTCCGTAGCAAAAGAAATTGCAACTGCACTTGAAGAAATTGACATGAATGGAGTGGATGTTTTTGTGGCTCCTTCCTATCATGCATTATTTGCTGTGGGTCAAGCAATTAAAGGAACCAAGTTAAAATTAGCAGGTCAAAACATGTATTTTCGGGATCAAGGTGCTTTTACCGGGGAAATTTCGGCAGACTCTCTTTTGGATTGTGGCTGCGAGTATGTTCTTTTAGGACATAGTGAACGAAGAAGAATTTTTGGAGAAGATAATGCATATATTAACCAAAAAGTCAAAAAAGCGTTAGAAAAAGGATTAAAACCAGTATTATGTATTGGAGAAACAGCTAAGGAAAAAGCAGATGGCCAAACCGAAGCCGTCAACCAAAAGCAACTTGAAGAATCGTTAGCTGATGTTTCCCCAGAACAAATGAAGAATATTGTTATCGCTTATGAGCCAGTTTGGGCAATAAATAATAAATTTTTAAACCCGGACACAGAAATCAAAACTGCAACCCCCGACGAAGCAGATTCAATCCATAAATTTATCCGAAAATGGCTGATCGATACATTTGGCAATGAAATCGGAAATACGATTCCCATCCAGTATGGGGGATCAATGAAAGATAGTAATTGTGAAGGATTGCTTTCCATTAATGACATTGATGGAGGCTTAATTGGAGGGGCGTCTCTTTCAGCAGCTAAATTCAAACCAATAATTGAAGCCGCTACTAAACTTTATCAATAAAAAAGATCCGTTTTTCTTTTTTTCTTTAATTTTAATTAATTTTCTTTTATCACGGCGATATTTCCTTCAGTATTCATGACATAACGCACAGGCCCATGTTTAATAAAAATTTCTTCCTTACCATCTGTTAAAATTGCCCCTATAGAATTTTTATCTTTATATATCATGAAATTCAATTGGGCAGCAGTTAAATTGTAGAGATTTAGAAATTCTGTGGGTAGATTAAGTTTATTATAACGAAAATTTCGTTGGATCCGATCTATGGTAAAATTTGCTCGAATTCTTCGGGCGAGTTCATCAAGGATATCATCCACATGAGCTTCTAAATGATCAATGGATTGAAGACCGTGCCCATCTTTCCACACTCCTTCGCGAGATTGAGTTTTAGTTCTCGAAATTGTGCGAACCATTTCTACAAGTTCTTCAAATTGAAATTTCTTGAATGGATTATCCTCATCGTCAAAATACATTTCTTGTCAATTATAACTGATTTTCTGACCATTTATATGTTTTTATACCGAAATTCGTGGTAAAAACGGGAAAAACTTTGCAACTTGAAGTTATGAAAAAAATTCTTTGCGGGGCATTTCTGAAACAAAAATTTTACCATCAGATTTCATCAAATATTTCATGTTATTAATAACCAGCCAGATTTCATCTACACCATTGACGTTCTCAGCCCCAATTGCAGGAGGAAACTTGTATAATAATCGATTCAACTCAGAAGATGTTATATTAAAGATGTTAAGAATTTCA
This sequence comes from Candidatus Lokiarchaeum ossiferum, assembly GCA_025839675.1. GTDB lineage: Archaea > Asgardarchaeota > Lokiarchaeia > Sigyniarchaeales > Promethearchaeaceae > Lokiarchaeum > Lokiarchaeum ossiferum. The sequence continues at coordinate 5,316,987 of CP104013.1, read as the reverse complement.
TTGGGTAAATTTAAACCCGCTCTGGCAAAATTAGATTGAATTCGCTCTAAGGACCAAACTTTTTTGACACGGGTTGTCAATTCTTCAAGAATTTGATCCACATTAGCTTCCAAATGGTCCATTGATTCTAAACCATGCCCATCCTTCCACACCCCGAGGGAAGATTGTTTTTTAGTGCGGCTAATGGTGGAAACAAAATTAAGTAATTCAGTAAAGGTAAAATCCGAAAATTGAGGATCACTTGACGACACAAAAAAATTCAATGTTTCATGAGTTTAAACATTTTGGAAAATAGTATATTGAAAAAGAAGGCTAATCTCGATGAGTCACGCTGTCAATGTACTTGGGTACTAAGTTTTTGACACGTGTAAAAAAATCGATATTTTTAGCATATTTTTCTGGTTGTTTATCTTCTGTATGCCGTGTATAAATATACAATTTTACTGCCGCATAGATTTCATAGAACCGAACCCGCGCTTCAACATTGTAGTCTCCACAGACTTTCCAATATTCTGAAAAGAATAAACCACGGGGTTTTTTCATATTTTCATATAATTTGAAGAAAAACAATGACCACCCAATATCTTGAGCCGGATCTGAATAACAACTCATTTCCCAATCTATTAATCCAGAAATTTTGTCATCTTGTACAATAATATTGCTTGGTCGAATATCGCCATGAACCAGAGAAAATGCATCCAATCTAAGCAATGGTCGATGACCTCGAAACCATTTATAAAAATAGAGTGTATCAACATCCAACTCTTTATCTAATCCCATTTTTTGGAAATTTTTCAAAGTATTTTTAATTTCCAACATTATATATCGTTCAAAGGGCAATTTTTTGGTGATCGACTCATTAACATAATAAGAATCATATTTTTTGGATCTATGGGAGTGCAACGTTCCAAGATACATGGCTAAATCTGCCATAAAACTATCCAATTGATCTTGATTAAAGGATCTAATAGTTTCTAAGATAGGAGTTCCTTGCAATTTATCTAAAATTAAAAAACGGTGTCCGAGAGGCTTAAGAGATTTCTCAAAAATATAGAGATTTGCTTTAGGGATATCAATACGTCTAAGATTATGATATCGTTGGGCCTCATTAGTCGGTTTTATTAGATTTCGATTATTTGGATAAACACGCAAGATATATTCTCTTAGATGCTCGTTTTCATCAGGAGTTGTATATTTTAAAGTAAGATTATAAACAATGTTGTTTAAACCAAAGGCCAATTCCTTTACTTCATGGACACAAACATATTTTTCCTTGCGTTTTAACATCTTTTGACCGCGTTTATGGAGATAGCGCCATTTGGATAGATATTTTTCAATTCGTTGTTTAACTGCTTGAGGATTTTTCAAATTCAGATTTTTTCGAATATTGGCAATTGGATCTTGATTCGGAATAGATTCTAATAGCATAAATTTGAAACCCAAAGCCGAAGGATTATTTTCAAAATGAAATTTCTTTAATTCATAGATATCTAGTTTGATGATTTCTTCTACATTCATTTGATCCTGCAAAAATAATTGGTCTTCGTCATCCGCTAAGTATAAATTTAAAATAAAACGGCGAGACCCACCTTCCAAATCTTTTGTTATATAATTAAATTCGAAATTATATACAACACTGGCACCATTATAATCCGTAACTTTAACATCTGAAATGGATCCAAAATTTTCTCCTTTATTTAAAAGAATTTTGCTGTTGATTTTTGAATCAAAATGTAAATTTAACTTTTCTTCCACAGCTTTACAATCACGAATATCAAGTCGATCCATTTAGTCTATTTTAGATGGCAAACCTAAAAAGATTATCTTGCGTTCTTGTTTTGATCATGTGAAAAGTGGATTAATAGAGGAAATTGGTCCATTTTGGAAAAAAAAGAGATGTTTTTTTTGAAACTAAAATTAGCATTTGATATTTTATTCTGTTTATGAAATCTTTTTTTTAAGATCCTCAAAAATTCCTTCGACTTCTGGCTCTTTGAATTCGGGATTAATCAATAACAATTTCTGATAATATGTGAATGCTTCTTCATATTCACCAAGATTATATAAAATTAATGAGAGATTTTTATTTGCAGTAAGATCATCGGGTTTTACATCCACTGCCCGTTTAGCATATTCTTTAGCTTCTTGGAAATTTCCCAACCCAAAGGTTAAGCCCGCGATTCGATTCAAATATGTTTTATTTCGTGCCTTCCATCGCAACCCTTTTTTTAATACTTCCACAGCTTTCTCATACATCTTCATGGATTCGTAAACTAAGGAAAGAGAATAGTAGGCTTCAGGAAATTCATCATCTAATTTAATCGCTTTATTAAAACATCTAATGGCATCTTGGAATTTATTCATATCAAGATACGCGTTTCCTAAATTATTCCATACTCGAGGATCAAAATCTTTGATTTGTAAAGCATAAGTATAGCAAGTAATCGCCTCTTCAAATAATTCTGGTTTTTGTTTCCTTCGAGCGAGCACTTGGAGAGTTGATCCCATATTGATATACAAACTATACATAATTCTATCGTATTCTATTCCTTCAACAGAAGGAGGAATCTCATGAATTTTTCGATAATGAGTTAAACCATTTTCAAATTGACCTAATTGAATGTAAGTTAACCCGAGATGATAATATTTCAGAACTTCAAATTCTCGATGGTCCATTTTTTTAAAATAAGGTAATGCAGAAGTATAGTCCTTTTTACTATAAATTGAAAGCCCTTTTTCGAAAATTTTGCGGCATTCTTCCTTTGTTTGGGGTGAGGGGGTCATATAATTCAGTCCAGAAATCACTTTATGCTTCCGATTTTGAAGCGATAGATTAATGAAAGGAAGGAAAAAATGTTAAGTTTTCGATTAAAAAAAGTTTTATTTTATTATTTGATATGGACTTAAATATTATTTTAGTTAAATAATTGATGTGGATATCAAAACAATTGCAGAAAATTTCGATAAAGCTTTAACTGAACGCAATATTCCGAGTATATTAAAATTTTTCCATGAAAATTGTGAAATAACCACCCTCAATGTTCCATTGAAAGGAAAAGAGGGTGCACAACAATGGCTCAAATGGTTATTTGAAAAGACACCACAACTTGATTTCGAACCTGTAGTAATTATTTCCGAAGGTAATGTGTTCTATGAGGAATTCTACGCCATAGTAAAATTGAAAAATGGCCAGATAATTAGATCCCATCAAGCAGAGACACTTATTTTTGAAGAAAACAAATTGAAAATTCTTAAGATCTTTTTCAATCCCTTAGATTTTGCTGATATTGTAGCTAAAGATCCCATCTCAAAAAGATTAATTAAAATAATTCAAAGAAAAGCACGAAAAGGGTTAAAATAGTCGATTTTTAAAAACAAATTTAAAATTGGGAGACATATCTTATAGATTTCACCAATTATTAAAAAATGCTGTGGAATGAGAAAGATTGGTAAGATATCTAGAAAAAAAATATTGATCCATTTTCTTCCCCTATTCGCTAATAGGTGTCCATGTATCCCCAAGAGTTTATGGATACACTTCATTCTGAAGAATTTGATGTTCAATTTTGGGTCAATGCCAATCTTCTAAAAGCAGACCATCCAACAACATCAATTTTGGCAGAATCATATAAATGGTGCAAATTCGATTCAAAGAATATAGGAAATTTACACTCTGGGATACTCTTCTCAATATAGTTTTCTGGGCTTATCACTTTTTCTCGATCAGCAGGAGCCACATTAATTACTTTTGTTTCACCGCATCAACCTCGATAAGTTCGTTCAAACACGACTATTACCGGATCTTGCATTATGCTTGATTGCTCAGAAACAAATTCACATGCTTCTTCTGTTATTTCCATGGTTAATTACCTGTGTCGGTAAATTCCATATAGATCTATTTGATCTAAATATTTGACTAATTTAAGTTGTTCCATTCGAAATATTCGGAAAAAAAGGGTCAAAAGATTCCAATGTAAACAATCTCCATTCTAGGCAAAATAGAAATAAATATGAAAGTAAGGTTTTTTTTTTGCACAACCTTTAAATATATGGATCGTTTATACTAATATAGAATGGAAAAAAAAATGCACAACCATTCGATAATACTTACGTGAAAAAAATGTCACAAGACAAAGAGTTAGAATTAATACGACGAAAAAAGATGATAGAAATGATGACAACAAAACAACTCCCTGATAGCGTGGTCAATATAAGTTCAGTTGACCATTTTAATGAAATAGTTAACGATTATATTGATAATATAATAATTGTAGATTTTTGGGCAGCTTGGTGTGGACCTTGTAAAGCATTTGCACCAGCTTTTGAGGCACTTCAAAAGGAATTTAAATCGAAAGGTGTAATCTTCGCAAAATTAAATGTTGATGATTTAGGACAAATTGCACAGCAGTTCCAAGTGTCTGGTATCCCAACCACATTATTTATCAAAAATAAGAAATTAGTACATCGACAAGTCGGAATGGCGCCAAAAGCTCAATTTGCGAGCATAATTGACACTGTAATAAAAAAAAACACGAAATAATTTCTTCACCTATAGTTTTTTTATAATATCAAATATTTTATTTTTTCAACCAATGAATATATTGAGTTCTTATGACAGTTTCTTCTATATTACCAGATAAATCGATTCTTGTTGGAAATATCATACGCCACGTTTTTAATTTAAGCAAGAAGCAATTAGAATGTTTCATGAATATCGTTGAAATGGAAAATAGTGGAACTTGTATCTTAAACTTAGTTGACGTTATGGATAGCGAACGTTCAATAATCCAGAAAAACCTTAAAGTTTTAATGAAAAAGGGATTAGTGGAGCGAAAATCGGTGACCTTGACAGAATTCAAAGAACGATGTACTTTGAATAATCGAGAAGATATATCACCAAAAACAAATAAAGGCTATCTCTACATATATTCACCTTTAAGTTCAAAAGAACTTACTTCCAAAATTGAGTCTATTTTATCAAGATGGAATACCACAATTTCGGAATATTTCTCAACTCTTCAAAAGTAGTTTTTGAACAAAATGATTACTTTTAAGCTTTAAAAAGTTTAAAATTAAAGTTATAATAATGCCTATTCGAAAGTTACCAATTTTAGGAATTGCGGGAGGAGGAAAAACAAGTTTAATCCTTACTCTGCGAAGAGAATTTAAAACCTTGGAAAAAGCCATTAAACCCACCAAGGGAATTGAACGTTCCAAGCTAAAATTCCTTGATTCAGATATTGTCGTTTGGGATTTTGGTGGTCAAGAAAAATATCGCGAATCCTATAAAAAGAAGGCAGAAACCTATTTTTCCGGCATTGAAGAATTGTTCTTTGTTATTGATTTTCAAGATCAAGATGCAATGACGGAATCAATGACATTTTTTGGGGATATTAAAGAATCAATTTTGGAATACTCTCCAGATGCTACCATCAATTTGCTGATAAATAAATTTGATCCAGGTTTTGAAGCCAGTGAAGATCATATCAAGATGTATGAAACCCTTCAAAAAAAATTTCTGGAACTCAGTCAACCATTAAATATTAGAATTGCAAAGACATCAATTTTCAACCCAATAAATGTTATACGCGCATTTTCCAAGCCAATTTTCCAGAATACAACACTTTATGATAATTTTCAAATATTATTCATGGAATTTATTAACAAAGGAAATGGTTGTGATTTTATAATGATTTTTACAAAAAATCTGATGGAAATTGGAAACTATTTCAATCCTGCAATTAATCAGCAACAAATGCGAGATATTTCCCATGAAATATTTAAAACTTTTACAGAAAAACAATTAAATTTGTCGCAAATATCACTTCAAGTAAAAGAAATCACATTATATATGATTGCATTTGAAATAGGAGAAGAACCATTTTATTTCACTTTTGGCTACGATTCTACCAAAATTCTTGATGCATCACCTCTAATAATGGACTCGTTTAATCTTTTGGAAGATATTAAGAAGTTAATGAACTATTTCTAATAAGATTCTCTTTTTTTCATATTCAAAAAAAATATTTAAGATAGTATTACTTGATATAAATGGCAGATAAACATGGCAATCAAAATACCCATTATAGGAATAGATAACTCCGGCAAAACAAGCATTGTAAAAACATTTCAGCGCGAATTTAAAGCCCTAAGTAAACTTAAACCCACAAAAGGAATAGAGAGAACAAAGATCAACTTTCTTGATAAGGAAATCGTCATTTGGGATCTTGGAGGCCAATCTAAACTTCGCCAGAAGCACATAAAAAAAGCTGAGATAAATTTTTCTGATATTGATGAATGTTTTTATGTCATTGATATTCAAGATCAAAGTTCTTTTAATGATGCAATTAATTATTTCCAAGCAGTGAGAGTAGCCATTCTTGAATATAGTCCTGAAGCGAAAATCAATATTGTGATTAACAAGCTGGATCCAGGAATGGAACTTGATGCAGATACAATGAGGCTTGCTGAAACAGTAGGGCAAAAATTCGTTGAGATGGCGAAACCTCTTGAAGCCGATATTTTCCATACTTCCATATTCAATCCAATCTCAGTCATTCACGCATTATCGAAAGCATTAATGGGAAATTCGATTTTAATGGATAATTTTGGCGTGATATTCTCAGAATTTGTGGAAAAAAATAATTTCCAAGAAAATATTGACTTTATCATAATATATTCTGAAAATTTCGTCGAGATTGGGTCTTATTTTGCTTCCAGTGTAGACCAAGAAATGATGAAGAATGTCGCACCAGAATTATTTTCTAGCTTTGAGTCTAAAAAAGTGGAATTGAATATGGCGGATTTTTCATTACAAACAGGGCCAACTTCAATCCAAATCTCACGTTTTACACATAGCAAGCGAAAATTCTTCTTAAGTATTGGATATAATAATGTTACTACCACCAATCCAGAAGAGATTTTAGCAAAAACCACAGCATTGAAAGAAGAAGTTCAAAAAATCATGCTCTATTTCTAAAATAAAACGAAATTTAACCCTTTTTTCTATAATTTTAGCGTTTGAAACGTATTTGAAGCAATATCTTTGATCTTAAGTCCAAAATCCAAGGACAGATCTATAGTTTCAGATTTTCCAATATTTAGAAATCCGCCCGGATTCAATACCGAAATTAAATGTTTCAAAACATCAAATTCTCTTTCTTTTGAAATATAAATTAAGAAATTACGGCAAAAAATCACATCAAATTTCCCAAAACGTTCTAATGATTCAAATAAATTGTAATTGAAAAACTTCACTTTTCTTGTAATCTCAGAAGACAAACCAAAGAGTTTTTCTTTGGTTTTTGGATGTAAACTTTCAAAATGAAAAAACTGGGAAGTATAATATGGATCCAAATGATTTATTGAACTCCTTCCATAGAAAGCAGTCTGAGCTTTGTTTATTGCATCAATATCAATATCAAGTGCGACTATTTCGAGGGGACGATGAACTATACCTTTGCTACATAATTTTTCATGAATCATCGCGATCGAATAGGGTTCTTCCCCCGAACTACAAGGTGCCGAGAGAATTCGGATAGACTTATTTGTCAGCGACTTTGTTTCATTTTGAGATTGGATATTCAAAAAGGGAAATAATTGGGATTCGAGATACACCCAGACAGACTTATTTCGGAAGAATTTGGTTGTATTAATGGCTAAACTACCCACGAAATTATGGATTTCTTCAGGATGTGTTTTAACATAGGAAATATAGGCAGATAAATTAGACATCTTCAATTTTGATATTCGATTTAAAACCCGATGTTGGAGATAATGTTCACGATAATTATCTAAATCTAACCCGGCAGATTTAAACAAAACTAGGAGAAGATTAAAGTTATTTCTATCATTTTCCAGAGATTTTTGGAAGGCTTTAGGTATATTTTTTACTTCAGAAATGGCAAGAATATGATCAGAAATGGTTCCTTTGAACCAATTTATCTCTTCTTCACTTTTTCGCAGAAAGGAATAATATTTTTCGCAATCTTTTTTCTCCAACCACTTTATACGTCGATAGACCCGTTTTTGGAAATAGCGATCTCGAACTTTTTCAAAACATACGCCTTGTTCTGTTAAAAATTGTTTAATTTGCTGGAGATGCCAAGAACTGTTTTTTGGAAAAGAGAAAAAAAGATTCATCTCATCAATATGGCGAAATATCCCATATGATTGATCTTTTTCCATTTTTGACAATTCGTTTTGTGTATTAGGGTGTTGATGATTATTCATTATCTCGCTATATCCCAATTGCAAGAATGAAGGTTATACCCTTAAGGGTAAGTTAACGATATTGTGACCGATTCTTTTTAATAATTATTCCAATGACAATAATTGGATCTTTTCAACTTTTGAGTAGATTATTGGCCGAGAAACTAGGGAAAAAAGAGATTTAAGAGAGATTAAGACATCTTAAATGAATTATGTAGAATTTAATGAAAGAAGGATATTTTCAATTTCAGATTTCTGTTCTGGCATAGTATCTAACTTGTTCCAAGAATTGATTGCCAGTTCAAGAAAGTATATAGCATCATCTCTTGATTGCATTTTGATAAAAGCCAATCCACAATAATAACTTGCCAAACCAGCTTGATAGTAATCTTCTCGTGCTGAGAAAGAATTACTCACTTGAGAATACATCCTAATCGCATCATCAAAATTCTCAAGGCCAAATAATACACTTGCATAGTTCATTTGGAAAGTATCTCGTAGATTAATCTGCTGATATTTTTCAGCAGATTTGATAGCCTTTTCAAAATAAATTTGGGAGGCTTGAACTTCTCCAGTGTAATACTTTGCATTAGCGAGATTGTACTGAGTTCGAATTATTCCATCCACATTATTTAATTGTTCAAATATTCGAAGAGATTCACGATATTTCTCCGATGCTTTGTTATAATCACCCTTTCTCAAAAATATATTACCAATATTCCCCAAAGTTCCCGCTCGAGATTCAACTTGATGTGTCTCATGGAAAGCAGCATTGGCTCGACAATAATATTCCAAAGCGTGATCGATATTACCCTTCTGTTCAGATATAATACCGAGATTGTTTTCCAGACCTGCAATCTTGACTTTTAATCCAAATCGTTTTGCTTTTTCTAATGATTTTGAAAAGATTTCATGAGCTAAATCGAGTTCTCCTTGGTTTTGATAGATATTACCGATGCTTTGCCAAAGCGTAATTAAAAGGGAAATATTGTTGAGTTCTTCAGCAGTCTGGCTCGCTTTTTTGAGTTGTGTAAGAGCTTCATTATTTTTGCCTTGTTGTAATAATATATCTGCGATATCCTTTTGCGCCCGAACATAACGTGATTTATTTCCAGTCATATCTGCTTTTTGTAAAGCGTTGGATAGATAATTTAATGCACGAACCAAATCGCCTCTTCGAGAATAAATACCAGCAAGAGATCTTAACGATTCAGAAACAAAAGCATCATCACCCAATCGTGAATATATGTTATAAGCTTCTTGAAATTTTTCTTCAGCAGCGTCAACTTCTGAGAGAATATCTTCAACTTGACCTAACCCAAGTAATCCATTGGCCCGTAAAACCTCTAAACCATGTAGTCCAGCAAATTTAATTGCTTGTAAGTAGACATTTTTTGCCAAGTCGAAATTATCATTCTCTCGGTAAAGACTTCCCAAATTTAAGTAAGCATGAATTATTCCTTCATTATCAGAAAGATCTTGGTTGTACTTCAAATTATTTTTGGTAACTGCAATGGCTTTATCAAATTCCCCAAAATTTGCTTGAATGAGAGCAATTTCACCTAAGCTCGTAATATATCCATCGGTATGATTACAAGACTTAAAATGATCAGCTGCCTTTTGATAATTCTCTAGGGCAATTTCATAATTTCCATGGAATTTCTCAATTTCACCTAATTGCGAGTGAAGTATCCCCGAATTGAATCCATCGATATCAACAATATTTGAATTGGATAAAATAGATTGAATTAATTGGTGGGAAATATCGTAAAGTCCTGCGTTATTTCCAATATCAGAAAGCAAGATTGCACAAGTAGAATTACTTCGATCGGAAGCCCAAGATCGTGCACATTCAACTACACGGTTTAATTTTTGTGATTTAATTTGTTTAATTTCTTCATTTGTATATGAAATGAACTGTGGTACAACGATCCTTGGTGGAAGAAGTGTAGAACATGTATTAAACCATTGTGGTAATATTCCTACATCAATAATACCTCGATCTTCACCATACGCAGTTGCTAAATCCGAAACAACTGATAATGGCTCTTGATTTGGGAGATGTAACCATGCAAAACCTGGAGAATCCTTTATACGTTTTCGTATGCCCAAATAACCAGGATCGGCTTCTAAATCACTACCTGAATACCCTAAAAAGATCCAAAATTTGGATTGTCCAAGACAATTTAAAGCTTGATTAATATTTGGATGTAATCCACGTTTTCTTTGAGCCAATGTATCAATGCATGTCTTCGGTCGTGTGGCAGTTCCATGCAATTTAAGCAAAAGACAAGGGGAAGTTTTCGGATTATGATTTTCAAGGAGTTTAGGAACATCGAGATACTCATTAGGATCAACGATAACTTCCAGCGGGACACCTACGGCATCAAAGGCTCGCTCAACTAGAGTATCGAAATTGGTAGTAATAATTGCAGGTAACAATCCTGCTTTTGCCAAAACTGCTAACCACAAATGAGCTTCATTAGGAGATTCTCCTTCTAACCCCTGTAAAACTTCAAAGTATGAATCCCCAATACGATTTGTTATGATTTCTGCAACATATTCGGGAGGAAGTTTCCCATCTTCTTCCCGTTTTTTAATCAATTTAACGATATTTGTTTCCTGTGGAATAAGACTGGAGGCTTCACTTTCCAAAGCATCCAAAATAATATGATTGATTTGCCACCAACTTGGTAGACAGGAAGGAGGAATCATAGAAATACCCGCACCAATGAAAAAAACCGCTTTTCCTTGTTTGAGCATTTCTAAGGTTTTTATATTCATACGGGGATGATCGTTTATGGGTAAAAAAATCTTGTCCCACCAATAATATTGGTGATATAGCACAATATAATTCCTTTAAAAATAAAGGGGAATAAAACATATCATGAGGAAGGATAAAGAAAATTTCAATAATTCAGTCAAAAATGCATTCTACAAGAAATTAATTTTTACCATTTTTAAAAACAAGTAAATTATTTCTGAAAACAGTATTCTCATAAAACCTTGAAAAAGGTTGAAAATAATTATTTTGAAGGGAGACATAATGATTAATTGAGATGTGCAATGAAGAATATAGATCTAAACGATGTTCATGAGAATACCCGCAAATCATATAATTTGATTTCTGAGAAATACCACGAATTATTTCAAAATGAACTCGATGACAAACCCTATGATCGCCAAATTTTAACGAATTTTGCAGGTTTATTTACTGAAAAAGCGAAAATTTTAGATGCAGGGTGCGGTCCTTCATTTCATATTGGAAATTTCTTGGTCAATTTGGACCTAGAGGTCGTTGGTGTTGATATTTCTGATCGGTGTATTCAAATGGCTCAAAATTTATATCCTTCAATAGATTTTTATCGTATGAATTTAATAGATTTAAAATTTGAAAATGAGACTTTTGATGGCATTATTGCTTATTACTCAATTATTGATACACCAAAGAAAAGTATTCCAGCCATATTCCAAGAATTTTACCGAATTTTAAGACCTAATGGAAAATTGCTGGTTGTTGTAAAAGAAGGGAAAGCAGAAGAATACTTAGAAGAAGTATTTGAGATTCCGACCCACCTCTACTTTTCACAATTTCAAGTAGAAGAACTCCACGAGTTATTCAAAAAAGGGGGATTTGACATTGAATTCTCAGAAACACGGAAACCTAATCCTTCCGAAATCAAAATATCCCGGATTTATGTACTTGGAGGTAAAAAATAATAAAAATAATGCATTACAGTGAATTGGAGAAAAAGTTCAAGATAAAAATTAATTTTCGAGCAATTTTTGAATATCTTGTTCGATTTCAGGGTTATTTATCCGCTTAAACTTATCTTTCGCGAGAGTCAGTTTTTCAATACCTACTGGCTTATCTAAACTTAAAAACTCCATTTTTCCCCAAAGATATAGAATAAAGGCTGTAAAAAGGGCGTTTGCAAGTAGTTCACTTAAACTCAATCCCAAAGTGAAGAAAGTTTGCGCTTTCTCAAATTTTTGCTGAGAAACACATATTTTGGCAATGGTCATATAAATTTCAATTTTTGTATCTGAATTTTCAAAGGGTTCACACTCCTTTACTCGTTCATCAAATACTTCAATAGAGAATTCAGTAGGATCTATTTTATATTTACAAAAATCATATTTTAGCTGAGTATTCCAGAAATCTACTTGATTTCCTTGTTGTTGGTGAAAGTCACACGCTTTGGCATAGTACTCCTGAGCTTTTTCGATCTCATTTTGATCAAAATGGAGATCCCCCAAGCGAGAATGAGCGACGGCGAGATAATCTCCAATTTGTACGGTATCAAATAATTCAACTGCTTTTTGAGAGAATTCTTCTGCCTTCGGAAAATTTCCTTGAAAATAGTTGATTTCTGCAAGATTAATATTGAAAGCTTGAATGTATACAGAATGTTGTTGATCGATAGCATAATGCAAACCTTCTTGGTAAGCTTGTAAAGCAGCATCCAGATTTGCCTGCTGTTCTTGTACGAATCCTAAACCAATTAAAATATCCAGTTTTTCATCAGGGAGTTCCAAGCTTTTACAACAATTCAAAGCAATTTCTTTATAGTTACTTGCTAATTCATATTTTCGTAAATCAGAATAGATATTTCCGGTGAAATTGGCCATTTTACATAATTCTGTTTCATTAGGATGATCTTTATAATAATCCACAAGTTTTAGGCAAAATTCCACACTTTTCTCTTTCTGTTCATGGGTGAAATATTGTGATGAAAGCTCTTTCCAAATTTCATTTCGTTTTTGTTCATCCCCTAATTGCGCAAATACATCTGCGCTGAATTTAAAAAGAAGCATAGCTTCATTAAAATTATTCAAATTGGTAAAGGTAATTTGAGCAAAATTATATAAAGCTAGACTTAATTTCCCATAATCCCGATTTAAATTAAAAAAACGAAGAAGATGACGATATACCTTCCCAACCTGGATATAATTCTCTTCTGTGAGCAAATCTTCCAATTGGTTTTCATAGAATTCAATGGAATCGGGAATGGCTTTAACCAAGTTAAGTTTTGTGGTTGCATCCGATTTCAATTCTTCAAGAGGAGGATCTGAAGGAATTGAATCCAGTAATTGAAAGAATTTTTCTAAATTAGTTCGTGTATGATAGGGATCGCCTAAAATCGAGTAAATAACTCCGAGATTATAATAAGTTTTTGCTTTAATCTCAATATTTGGAATAAAACTCTCAATAAATAGTACTTTCTGATAAGCTTTCAAGAGGTCACTCAAGGGTTCATCAGAACCCCACATGGCCTCCGCCTTATGAAAGAAAGCCTTTAATCGCACTTCTTGATCAGGTTGTTTATTTTGCAATTCCTCAATTTTTTTGGGTAAGACCGTGATATAATGAGTGTCACCACTCAGTTGATATTGTTTCAGAGCGTTTTCATAATAAGGTAGCGCTTTATCAAAATGACCAACTAAAAAATAGAGTTGAGCAATTTTCAAATATGTTGGAGCGAGTATATTGGATTCGATCTGGTAGCTTTCATAAATTTGTTGACTTTGCAGCAAAAAGGAAAGGGACTGCTGAAAATGACCAAAAAATTCATGTTGTTCAGCAGCCCTAACTAAATTTTCTGCCACTTTTTCAGCATTTTCTTCATTTATAGGGAATTTTTGGACTTGCTCAAAATAAAATAATGCCCTTTGATTATCTTGAATTTTAAGATTTACAACTCCGAGCATGTTTAAACAGATCGCCGCATCTTTTAATTTGTGAAGTGTTTCATATAACCTCACACTCTGCTCAAAATACCGTAAGCTTTCATCCCATTTTTCTTGGTGATAATATAAATTCCCAAATCCTTTGCAAATATCTGCGAGATATGACTTTGCTTCCCGCCCATAGACTTTCGAAATGTGATAGGCTTCCTCTAACCGTTCTTGAGCCATGGTAAATTCTTTATTTTGCGCGAGATATTGACCCATAAAAACGAGCAAATCAACCTTTTCCAAAGGTTGATTTGCATCCATGGATTCAGACATTTTTAAGGCCATATCAAGTTTACTCAATGTATTGAAAAATTCATCATCATGGTCTTGGACAAAATCGATGTTACGCCCTTTGTCTTCCAAAGTGATTAAAAATTGAGTAGAAGAAACCAAATCGCGGTTGAACACCCCGTTTAAACTAGAAAAAGAATCATCTTGATTATCTTCAGCAATTTTAATAGATTCTGAATCTTCTTCTTCTGTTGAATTTGATTTTCCACGAAGCTTCATTTTCTGTAGAGTTTGCAAGACTTTTAAGGTGGATTCAGGATCTTTTGTCATCTCTTCTTTCAAATTTTTATTTTCAACCGCATTCAATACTAGAACCGTATCTATGGTTTCTTGGATTTCTTGCACTTGTCGTGTTTCCCCAAGTTTTTCAAAGATGTCTTTCGCTTTTGAAAATAATTCGATCGCCTCCGTATATTTTTCATCGTTGAAGCAATCCTGGGCTTGATGCATAAATTTAAAGGCATCCTTTGATTTTGACCGCGAGTGCCAACTAGCCATCCAACTAAGGTTTTCTTGTGTCAAATCAAAATCATCTTGAGTTAGGAAGAAATATTGGGTTCGATACGCCCTAATATTCTTCCAAATAATACCTAGATGAGCAAAATTTTCAAAATGTCTTTCAAGCATGGAATATTGTTCTAAGCGAGAAATAAGATCGATTGCAAGTTCAAATTTTTCTGTACTTCTGATAGAATCTCGATTAGTAAGGAATAAATAGCCAAGATCAAAGAGAGCATCAATTTTAGCGTATACTTTCCCTTGAAAAGGATCTTCAAAGGGAGGAAGATCAATAGACTTGAATTCTGAAGCAATTGCCTTTTCCAAAAATTTAATTTTGTCGTCTAGCGAGTTTAAATGATGAGTAAGGTCAGAAATGTAAGGAAGGATATTATCGAGTGAGGGAAGAACCCTTATTTCATCTTGCGCAATTTTAATATTCCCGTTGAGTTGTTTGGATATAATTTCAATGTAAGGCGAATGGAGATTTTTTTCTTCAATTAGAGCGAGCGCTTGTTTCCAATGAGTTAAAGCTTTTTCAGGTTGGTTTTGCCCAAATTCGAAATATCCAAGGTCACTTAAAGATTGAGCTTGCCATAAACGCACTAAATCTATTTTTTGCAAAGACTCATACATTTGAAACGTTTTTTGCATATTTTGAATGGCTGAGCCGAGATTATTGGTTTTATAATCAACCCACGCTTTCCATGAATAGAGATCAGCAATCAAAGATTCATTTTTACATTTAGAACCAAGCGAGAGAGCTTGTAAAAAGGCCGATTTTGCCTGTTTATAATCTCCTTTTATGAACCAATATTGAAGGAGTTGAAAATGACCATTTAATTCTCCTATAACATCCCCCATCTGGTGATTAATGGAAATCCCTTCATGATAATTGTTTAGGACGTCTTTTTCAGACATCAGAAATTCACATATTATAGCTAAATCATAACAAATAACACTTTTGAATGCCAAGTTGCCCAAATGTTGAGTTTGAGTATAAGACTCCATCAAATTCTTATTAGATTCCAAATAATTGCCTTGAAAAAATTCAATTCCGGCAATGTTGGTTAAAGTGGCGATTTTTCCCCATTGATTTTGATGTTGTTCAAATACCGTGAGAGCATTTTCAAACATTTCGAGAGTGGCTTCTTTTTGGGAAGAATCCATCACATATTGAAGATAACTGCTGATCACCCCGACATTATTGATAAAAGTGGCCATGTATTCGAACTGATCTGTTTTTTCTGCAATATCTAAACCTTCTTGAAAATGTTGCATAGCAGAATACAACTTCAGCTGTTTTGCTTGAGCTTTACCTAAGTAATTCAAAAAAAGGGTTTGAGAGAGAGGATCATTAATCTTTTGACTTTCTTCTAACCCATTCTTTGCACAACGCCCTAGCGCCTTCCATTGATTAAAATCCGCATATAAAGAACATGCAAATTGCCATTTTTTCACCATCGTTGGTAAATCATTTTGGAATTCTTGTTGAATCCATTGATTAAAATCGGGAAGTTTGGTGGTGTTTTGTAGAATTTCTTCCGATACTAAGGGAAAATTAGGCATCATTTTTGGCCATAAAACGGTTTTCACGAAGTCATGAGTATCGGCTAATACATGATATACTGAAATATTGATGTTCGATGCGATATTGTGCAATAATTGGGAGGTCTTTGAAGAAGGATTCTTGAAAGAATTCGACGTTGAAACTGGGGCGATACAATTAATTTTCCAATGCTTATCAGAAGAATGATCTATCCATACCAAATTTTCAATGGTCGGGAGATTCATTAACATCGGACCGATATCAAAGTCATCACTCCCCGAATAGCCCATGACAATTAAGGTACGGCCTTTAACTAAATTGTAGAAAGGCTGTTGTTTATATTCCTCTAACGTAAAAGTCTCCCCGATCGCCCTATCTCTTCCTAATGACCCCATAGTGGTGATCAGAGACCCTGCGGTATCTTCACCCGTTATAATATTTTTCTTGGAACCATGAATTTTGTAGATCGGACACAATCCTTGTTCTACTAAATCATATGGGCGAAAATCTCGTCCAAAATCCGCTTTTGTTATCACTGGCACAATTTTATATTCTTCGGTGGGTAATAAAATGGCTTGAAGGGCACGCTCCAGCATGAAGTCAAAATTGGTGGTTACTAAATACTGTTTATGCAGTAAAGCACTCGCTAAAAATAAGTGAAGTAGATTAGGTTGGGTTGCGAATTCTAAGTAATCTAAGAAATGTAGATTGGTATCCAGATAGATTTTGAATTTCTCGATGAGTAATTCATACCGTAGATATTGTAAAGAGAGAATGGAGTCTATTTCTTCTTGGGGGGCACAAAGTTCCAAAATGCTCTTGACGAATTGGACCGCGCTAGGAATATTCGCTGGGGCATTCATCGATATTCCTGCCCCCACCAAGAAAGTATAGTTCCCTTCGGGATGGAATAATTCTGAGATTAACTGTGTGGGACTTGCTGTAGAATTTCCCTTCACTCCAGATTGGGTCATGATATAATTACATGGGTTAAATGACTATAAATAGATTTTTGCATCTATTCTTAATTGGCTAAATTTTCTAAAGAAATTACAATTACATTAGTATGACATACTATAAATTGCAAATTTTTTATATCACAGATGTAATGAGGTGAAAAGGAGAGAAAAAGAAAAAAAAAAACTTTAGCCAGATGACCTAGTGGTCATCCTTAGTGATAAAGTTTCCATTTTTTTTATTTGGTGTGATCCTCCTTCTCCCTGTATCGAGATTTCTGAATTAAACGGTGAAAGCCAGTAAATAAATGATAGCGGCTTGTACTGTTCAATAATTCTGAATTTGCTACTAAAAAATTTGATATATTGCGTTTCAAAGCTCGGGTTTGGACACTCTCTATCAAATTATTCTGCTTTTCTAAGCGCACTTTCAATCGTTTTGCCTTTTTCCGATTAATTTCAAAGTGGGGATCATATTGTCGAATCTCATTGAACATTCCATACAGAATCCGAGCATATTTCTGAGCTACTTTCAACATTGCTTTTTTAAAGGGCATATGTCGCAGAAAACGTTGCTTATAGGCAAATGCATCGATATCCGTGTCTTTATTAGACCGTCCAATGACAGCTGCTGCGGCTTGGGATAGTGCCGATCGTAAGTGTTTGTTGGTAAAGCGATTCACATGTCCTTTGGCAGAGTAATTGCCGCTTTGCTGAATGTTCGGAACGACTCCGCAAAATTTGCAAAAGATATTGGCATTCCGAAAGCGTGAATAATCACCAATCTTCGTCAACACAGTTAGAATGGTTGCAGAACTAAAGCCTGGAATGATGCGCATATGCTGATAATGTTTGGCTAAGCTTGGAGTGAGCAGAACTTGTCGTTCTGTTTCATGAAGAAAGTTTGCACTGGATTGTTGACTGCTCATTAAGCATAATAAATCCATTTGAAGGATAAATCGTTGTGTATCTGCTAAAATCACCTCCGCATGAGGTACAATTTCTTCTTGCTTCTTTTCTAAAACTCTGTATTTACCTTTAGTTTTCAAATCTGAGAACAAATGATTATAACAAGCTCCCAAAGACCACGATTGATTGATATATTGATCCAGCAAATGAAGTCCCCACTCGGCATTCAGATCAAACTTGAACTTTTGATTCGCCAAATGAAGTTGTCGATGAATTCGATTTATTAACCTTGTCACTTGCGTTGTGTTTCGATGGTAGGAGCGCATAAGATCTCTGATTGCAAAAAAAACAACACTTCCCACATATCTTGGTCTGAGAATTGAATGGTAGAGTGCTAAGGATGACAAAGTGCGGGCATCAGCACGATCTGTCTTGGATCCCAAATCCTCAATCCGATTATGAACAAGAAGGGGATTCATGGCTATGATGATGTCTATTTGGTGAGGAAATTTCTCTTGAAGTGCCCGATATAGGGCTACGTGATACACACCTGTGCACTCCATCAAAAAAGTTGTAGCTTTGCTGAATCTTTTTAAGAATTGGCATAATTCATTGACTCCTACATAAGTATTCTTGAAATTGTGTTCTTGAATTTGTACATAATCGTTGGTAGGAAGCCTACCACTGACACATAAAGCAATACTGTCTTTATGAACATTCATACCTATCCCATATTCTGAAAATGTCTCAAGTTCTGAGTGGGAATCGTCATTTATGGGGATCAATAGAGGAGAACTATCACTGATCGAAAGTTTTTTCTTCAATAAAGTTGTCATATTATTCACCGAATTCAGCGCTTTCTGAATTCGCACTTTGGTAGAGTGCGCTAAAACTCTGCCAATTTTTCATTTCAAATTTGAACTTGAAATTCTTAAACCATATGGATTCTTCTTTTCTCCCTGTGAACCATGAAAGTCTGGCTGTAGTCTCGGTTCCCCTTGTGTGGAAAGAAAAACCCCGAAGAATTGCATCGGTAGCTTTGGGGACGGACGAAATTTCGTGGCATGGGACTCATCAATGGGAAGACATCCTAGCATTCATCACTGGAATGGATGGTACCAACGACAAGTGTGCCAATATCTCTGAAAGGTAGCTTGACCCTGAGAACCTCTTCCACCCAATGGATGGAAGGGTTCCCCACGGTCGGGTAGGGCAAGGTTATTACTAACCCGTTCCCCCCTCAGAACCACCCATATTTCTTTCAAAGTAAGTGGCTCAAGCAAATAGAACTGATGCGTCACCACAACTCAAATTCGTTCAGGTCACAGTAATCTGGTTGAATATCCCTAAATGCGGTATCAACAGCTCTTTTGCGACTTCCAATTACTTTTTCTATGACAGAAGAATTTAAGAAAAGACTGAATTTGCATTATTATAGATAGAATTGCATATATTATTTTGTTTCCACAACTTTCTTTCTCGAGGATTTAAATAACTCTCCTTTCCTACTCGCCATCGATATTTCTTGCGCTTAACATCTACAAAATAAGAAAGACTCCATATATCACCTGAGAAAACCCAGTTCAAAGAATTGACTGCTTTAAAATACCTTTGCCTTAACCATTTTCTTGGTTTTCGAGGATGCCTTCTGGTACACCACTTCCAGATCCATCTAAATACAATTGAATCCATCCGATTAAAAATACCATTTATCCTACAGTATTGATAATAGCGTGCCCAACCCAAGATTCGCTTGTTCAACGCATAAATTAGAGCGTCACTTTTTATCTGCTTGTGCGAATCTAAAAGAACTTTGAGTTTGTGTAGCATACGTTGAACGGATGCTTTTTCAGGTTGTATCCAAAGAGTTTTATAGGGATGTTGAATAAAATGGAATCCAAGGAATTTGAAACCTTCCGATTTATGAATCAAGACAGTTTTATTGGTATTTAAAGTTAACCCCTGTCTCAAAAGTGTTTTCGCAAGTACATCTTTGATCCTAACAAGAAAATTTTTACTAGTGCTTAAAATGACTATGTCATCAGCGTATCTAACAAGAGTAGTCTGATATTCTTTGCCACGATAAGAAATTTTGCGATTAAATAGATAATCCAAACGATTGAGAGCAATATTAGTAAGAAGAGGAGAAATAATTCCTCCTTGGGGTGTGCCTTTCTCTGTTCCGTATTTGCGATTATTAATCAAAACTCCTGCCTTTAACCATTTCTTAACAAGAGGTTTGAAGACGTGCAACTCGGATAAAAGGGTTGAATGAGCAATGTTGTCAAAACAACCAGTTATATCTGCATTTAAGATATATTCACCTTTACCATATCTAATTGTGTAGTTAATAACCTCAACAGCATCTTGACAACATCGTCCAGGACGAAATCCGAAAGAGTTTTGGTGAAATTTTTGTTCAAATTCAGGTTCTAAAGCGATTTTGACAAGCATTTGGATTACTCTGTCAAACACAGTAGGAATACCAATAGGTCGTAGCTTTCCATTTGCCTTGGGAATTTCAATTCTCTTGACTGGTTTTGGATGATACGACTTAATTGAACTGTAAGAGAAAGTTTTAACTATCTCGTAGAGTGATTCTCTTTCTTTATTATTAAGACATGTGATTCCGTCAATTCCAGGTGTTTTCCGACCAGAATTAAGTTGTGTAACATTTCGTATTGCATACAATTTTACATAATGCGAACGAATTGCTAATTTTTGAAGATTTTTTACCGTTCGAAATTCTTTCTTTTCAGTTGCTATGTAGATTCGATCCTGTAATCGCTCGACGTATGAGCAGACTGAGATCCAATCAATTTTGGACCAACAGACTTGAACTTCATGCCGTTCTTTGTTTGATTCATTGATTTTCTTCAATGTGTAATCACTACTTTTCTTTGAGTTTTCTCGAATCTCTTCTACATTGTTTACCAGTCGGAAGTGGGCACGTTTTCACGTTAATGCATTTGCATTTATCACAACGATTACAGTCATGCTTTAGCTTTCTCCGACATCCTCTATCTACTGATCCATCACCTTCAGTTACCTTTAGGTTACCATTCTGTATAGCATAGCCAGTCTCGATGAGTGGCGGTCATTTTGACCTTACGCTACCATGTCAATGGGGATCATTAGACTTACCGTGTTCCAGATAATTGACTTTTAACAGCTCCCTTAGGTACTGGCTCTTCCCCGATTGCTAAAGGGATGACAAAAGTATAACCCGCGAGTATACTTTACCAACAATAGTGCTATTTTAGCTTGGCGTATCAACACATTTCGCCATCGTTTGTCTTACGAGGTTTAAATACCAGTTCACTTTCGTTTACCATAGGAACCCAAGCTAGCCTTCTTTTTCTGTGTGTTCACAAAAAGAAGTACATTGTCTCCAGAGCTTCACACCCACTTGTTACCAAGTACGCATGTTTGGATAGCTTCACTACGTCATCAGTAGGGCAAATTTCAAATTGTATTTGCATTCAATTATATAGCTTTCACGTCGCACCGCAGAATGACAAACTTTTTTTCAATGTACTGAACTAATCAGAGCACAAAAAAAAATTATTGTTCTCCAATCAGATTCGGGGGAATAAAGTTTAATTAGACACCATAAAATAGATTTTGTCAGTGGATTATATAAATATTATGTGATTTGAGTTGATACATTAAAGATAATGGGATTGGCATCCTATAGCGTAGAGTTAGAATTTGGAATGATGGAAGAAGGTCAATTTTTCTAAACAACTTGACTTAAAGGCTCTAATTGAGAAATAAAGCAACAAATAGAGAAATTGTCGTTATTTTAGATCAAAATAAGTCAAAATTATTGAAAATAGAGAGAGTAAAAAAAAAATGTCACGAAAGAAATCATTTGATTTGTTAAAAAAAAAGGAAAATTTACTTGAGTGAATCGTACTTTTTGTAATTTTCACTTTTTTTAGTAATTTATCACCCATTGGCTTTGAATCCCCCATTTTATACCACATTTAATTTTGTCGAGCAAAAGTGGACACGTTTTTTAGCATTCACAAAATTTCCCGTTTGCTAGGCCAAATTAGTGGATCTTAAATGATCTGATGATGAGCATAAAATCATGCCCAATTTCAAGATTTTAGATAATATAAAAACCAAAACAATTTTATTCTTGTTTTCCTTACACTAATATATTCAATATCTGGGGTGCATCAGCTATTCTAATATTCAAATATCGACGACGGCCTTCAATATATCAAATGCAGTTACATGATTATATCGGTCTGAAATCAACTCAAATACTTGAAATGTGGATTCCAAAGACATATCGCTATGTATATAAAAAATTTAAATGGTTTCCATTCAAGCGTCACGCCCGGAAAGCCCCTTCATTGATAGTTTCTAAATCCCAAACACGATTAGAGCATTATATATACGGAAATATTGCACATATTCTTCCCAAACGGAAGTACTTCATGCGATTTCGCAATCTTGGGCAAACAACTTATGATGATTATGCAAAAGGCATACTTCCGCAGTCAGAGTGGGATATGCTCCACACGCTACCAAAATTTTCAGGATATTTCAATCATATCTTTGAAATGAATGATCTTAGTTACTTTGATAAAATTCAAGATGAATTGGAGATACAGGGAGTTCATTTCAAAGGAATGTTCCTTCATGATATTATCGCATTTGAACTACTTCGTCGCCAGCTTGGATTCAAAGATTATTCAGGTTTAGAAAAAATGTCATATTTTATTGGTGATAATCCTTTGAAGGGGATTTTACATGATTCTTACTACTTTCCCTCCGCGGATGATATCAGTTATATTATGAATCGTATCCCTCTTTCCCGAGTCATGGATTATTTTCATAACTTAGTTCGTGAAGCTTATTGATCTTAGGATAATCATTCCTAGAATCATGATTTTTGATGGTCAATTTGTCAGAACGAACTGTAACAACAATAAAAATTCAAAAACAACAAAGTATAATGATAGTGATGCTGGATATTATCGTCATTCAGGGAAGAAGCTTGGTGTTGGATTTGTTCATTGGACACTTTATGCGTATTGTGGGAGCTGGAAACGGGCACTTCCAATACATTTTGAGACTTTTCCAGGCAATATGAACGATAAACCAGCATCCCGCAAAACCTTTACCGCTTTTAATAATCTTAAAATTGGAGAGTGGAAGATGGTGATGGGTGATACAGGTACGTATTGTAAGAAAAGTCTGGAATTTTATCAAGATCGGGGCATTTTTCCTTTGCTTCGTGCACCAAAACACCTTAAAACTCATCCAACTCGGGAATTAAAAAAAGGATTTTGGTTTAATTCCGATTATTTTCCACCTGGATGGACAGAGCAAGACATATTATTAATGTATGCTCAACGACCTTTAGTTGAAGCAGGTCAATCTGCAAACCCTACATTTTATAATCAAAAACGATTAAATACTCGTGGATTGAATATGGCCCACCTTCATCGTACCTTAACATATATACTGGATTTAATGCGAGCAATTACAGCATATAAATTAGGTAGAACTGACTTATTGACGAAATTAAGTGCATTTTCAACTGGAAGGGAGTTTAAAACAAACTCTATGTGGATTAAACTAGCACGAGATTCAGGTTTTTGTCAACTTCAAGAGATTGCTTTAAATCCACGACAAAAAGCATTTTGGGATAAACGTCGGAAGTGGGAAGCAGAATTAAGAAAAAAACGAAAAAACGGTAAATTTTAAGTTTTTAAAATTCACTCACTTAATGATCTCGTTTTTTTTTTTGCAGTTCTATTTTTTTTAAGATACTTGAATTTTTTAAAGGATTTAAATAAAAATCAATATTTTTTATATGTTTATATTTTAATATCCATTCTGGTAAAATTTTTAGTAGATTCTTAGAAATATCTAAATATTCTAGATTTGTCAAATTCTGCATTTCTTCAGGTAATTCTTCAATCTTATTACCTCTAAGACTTAAAATCTTTAAATTCTGCAAATTGCAAATAGAAAAAGGAATGTTTTGCAATATATTATTATCAAAATATATTTCTTCTAAATTTGATAAATCACCAAAATTGTCTGACAATTGATTAATTTTATTATTCTTCAATGATAAGAATCTTAGATTGAGCAGTTGGTTGATAGATTCAGTAATAGTCGTTAAGTTATTATCATCAAACTTTAACTCATTCAATTTATTAAAACAATAAATAAATGAAGGTATAGTAGAAAAATTATTTTTTGAAAAATCTAAAATTTTTAAATTTTCATTTTTTATTGTATTTTCGGATATACCATTAATATTGTTATCATATAATTCAATAACTCTTAAATTTGACAATTTAAACAATAGTGGTGAAATTTTATCAATATCGCAAGAATTTAAATAAATTTCCTCTAACCTTTTTAAATTGTTAATTGAATCTGGAATATTTGAAATATAATTATTAGATAGTGCTAATACTCTCAATTTTTTTAGCTCTGATATTTCATTTGGGAAAATGCCAATTTCATTTTTTGATAAAGAAAGAACTTCCAATGATTGTAGATCTTTAAATTCATCAGAGATAGAAAGAATTTTATTATTAAATAGATTCAACTTTTTTAATTTGTGCAATTTTTCAAGATGATTAGGTATATTTGCTATAAAATTATTGGATAAATCTAAATGCTCCAATTCAGAAATTCTTCCAATTTCTTCTGGGATTTCACTAATTGATGAATTATTGATAAATAATTCACAAATTTTCTTATTTTTTGTTTTTATTCTAATATCTGCAGAACCAACTTCATTTTTTATTTTTGATATTATATCAAATTCATCTTCATTGATATCATTAGAAATCACAAAAATTTTATCTCTAAATGGTAGATAATGATTTGAAAAAAGCCATTTAGAAAATGATTCAAAAAATAAAATTGGAAAATTAAAATCTTCACTATAAATATAAATTGGAGGATCATCAATACCCTCAATAAGTTTAAAAAACAAAAATGCTCCATTTGTATCAAAGTCTTCTATTAGATAAAAAATGAAACAATTTTCAGATAGATAAAATTCTGGTAAGTAATCTAAATGCTCTTTAACTAATTTTTTCATTTTTAACAAATATGGATAAGAAAAAAAATGTTTTGAAGGAAATATCTGTCCAGATTTAAGTCCAAAATTTTCCAAAAAAGAAATGTAAATTTTAGGGAATTTAATCTGATATTTTTCTTCAATTTCTTTTATTTGTTCCTTATTACAACCAATATTATCATTTTGTTGTAATCTACCATTCTTATATTGCTCATTTAAAAAATTTGTAAATATATCAATCATCTAAATTCACCTGTTGCCAATTGAAAGGTATAAGAATATCGCTTCCCCACATTACGGTAAGATGTATACCTTGTGTTTTGAGAATTTCTCCCACTCTTTTTATTATTTTTTGACATGATCGACAAGGAGGATTACGAGTATATAATATTACAGATGATCCTTCAATATATTTATTTTGATTTACAATATTTAAAATAAAGAAAAGATCCATTAACATTTTTCTTTCTGTATCAGTATATCTTATTCCTAATCCATCATTATTATCAATTGCTTCAAATATGTCTGCTATCTCATTATCAAATGTCGGTTGCCAATTCATAGACTCAGGTTGACTTTTAGATGCAATATATCCTTCAATGTTATTTTCTTGATCTAAATGCTTTAAATCAAATTCAAGAAACGCAACGTTTCTACTACTATCAAATTCCCACCCTAAAGCTTTACATAATTCTTTCATTTTATTGATTATGGTTGAATCTTGTCCATTCATAAATCGATCTTTGATAGTCATACCACCGATTTCAAGAAATGTCCTCTTGGAAAATAGCATAGTCTCAAATAGTTTTATAAAAACGGCAGGGTTATTATTATATTTTGTTAATATTGCAGGATAAACAGATTCAACAAATTCTCTAGCGGATTTTCCAAGACCTAAAGAATTTACAAACTTCTTTATAGCTTTTCCATCACCCCTAATTAAGTCTTCGATGGGAAAATTTAGATATTCCAATAATTTTGCTGCTTGTTTTGGAAGTGATTTTATGAATTCACCTGATTGAGTTGAACCTATACTTTCTGGATCAACCATATTAAATTCATCTGATTGCAAAATGAGCTCAGATAAGCTATTTGGAGTTGTTTCTAATGCTAAATATTCATCGAGAGTTAAAGTTCCAACTATATCATTATCAACTTGTAATTGAACCATAATGGAAGAAATTTCCCCATTTTCGATAATTGGAACAATTTCAGTTAGCATTTTTTGATTTCCAACATATTGAATACTTTGCATCTTTTGATATCGATATTTTCCATCTTTTCCAAGCCCAAGTTTACCCATTTCCCACAAAAGCTTATTCGCGATAATTTTACTTGGATCTCCACCACCCTCTTCAAGAATTTCTTGGAAAATTTCGTTTTTCATAGTAATCTCAAATTTTGCTAAAGCTTTTTTACTCTTTATTCCAGTATACTCTAGTGCAGGAATTCTAAGAACTGATGATAATAGTTTTAAATTTCTTGCTAAATTCAATGAACCTCCCATCTTATCATTAACTGCGTTGTTGTCGATATAACCTTGCAATTTTGTGATAGAAGTCATATCTAGAGTATGAGCTGCTTGATGAAGAATCATGAAATTACTCATACTCATATATTTAGCGGTTTTGGATGATTTCTTGGAGTCTAACTTACTTCGAATTAATTCGGAATTAGATCCTGCTTGGCTAGGACTAGATGTTTGAGATCCAAAAACAAATTGATTTACAGTTTGGATACTTTTTACAATTTCCGAATTAGTTTTCTTTGGAGTAGCAGATGTTTGACTCTTTCCTAAAGAAGTTAATTTGCTAAAACCTGAGCTTATTGTTGAAAATGAAATGGATTCTCCTAATAAGTTTGATAATCCTTCAGAAAAGCCAAGATAAATAAAAGTTGAAGAAACTGCTTCTTCAAGTACCATTTCTTCAAATATTTCTCCTATGAATCCTCTAATTCCACGTTCTGCTTTCCAAATAGTATTGAATACTTCTGAAAATTGTAATTTTACTTCTTCTCCTAAAGCTTTACTCAATGTATTTTGCCATTTTATTTTATTGTGCAAGGCCCCTCCTGCATATCCTGCAAGTATTGCTAATCCTGTCTGAACTATTTGGATTGTTAAAGTGCTAAAGAAAATTGCTGCATTGTATTTTTCTCCTGCTTCATATGCTGTTCGATATTTTGAAATCATACACATCTGTAAATAATCTAATTCGTAAATTATTGAATCAGAGTAATTCAAAGTAGTATTAGGTGCTGCAGTGAGGGTAGGTTGCCCAAATTCATTTGTTTTATAAATCAATTTCCTATTATCTGCTAAAGAATTCTCGATTAAGGTGTTTTCAGTGCCATTAATATAATTTTTTGTTGTAAAACCATTTTCTTCTCCTATTTCGGAATCCCATAATTCTTCAGTGTCCCAAGGAGCATCTCGATAGAAAAATTGGTGCATAATTCTTCGATGTCGAGTACTATCTTCATCCATTTTCCTTTTTATGACAACTTCAGCGGGATCATCAAATTCAACACCAGCATGTATTTGTTCTAGATACCATTTTAAGGCATATCCAAAACTATTAGGAACACCTTTTCGAATTCCCAAATATGCTAGTTCAGGATCGACATCTTCTGAAAATATCCCTGAATTGTCTATATGTTTTTTAATATCAAGAGTTGAGAGAATATTATAATCCCCTCGTCCAGTAGGACACCATAGTTGAGGAACTTTATATTCAACCCAAACACTCTTATTTTCATGTTGAGTCATGGGATCTACATTTGGATCTGAACTAAATTGCTCTTTATTTTGATCAATTGTGAAAGGATCAACATCTGTAAAGTAAGCTCGCTCAGTATAATATGGAATGCCTTCTGATTTTCCAAAAATTGCCCAATCATCTACAAAACTTTGCCCTACTTCTTCAAGAAATTCAATAGGATCATGTTTCAAGCCAGATTCGTCCTTACCCCCTAAAATATGACTTCGATCTCTAGTTAGAACCCCAAATTCTTCCATTAAATCGACTAAAAGAGGTCTAAGTAATTTTTGAAAGAGTGAATTTATTACAGTTGTTAGTAATAAAGAAGCACCGAAAGTTGCGGGTGCTAATGCACCAACAATAAACATAGTTAAGCATGATAACAATGTATCCATTATTTGAGTTATCCAAAAATCTGCAGATCCCATTTTTCTATTATGATCATCATAAGCAGCATCCCAACCCACATCCATTATATCAGTAAAGTCATAATAATCAGATAACCAATGAAATGCTGTAATTGTATCGTTAGAATTTTCAAATTCACCATATTGTGTGTGAACAACATATTTTCCAGTACTACTTTGATATGCAGCTACAGCAATTTGTTCTTGCCATGATTCTTGAGTAAAAATAAAAGCTATTTCATAATGCCCATTATTATCAGAATCATACCAAGCAATGGTTCCATGTTCATCTAGTCGAATACTATTTGGAATATCACTAAAGCTTCTAGGATCAAAGTTAACTGGAATATCTTCAAGAATTACAAATTCTCCTGCTAATACTCTTTCGTAGGTTCCTTCACCCCCATTCCATTCATCTACAGGGTCTGGACCTAAACAAATAAATGTTAAATTCTGAAGAAATTCAATACCTTCCTCAATAGTTTTATTTCCCGAAGAATCTATGTAAGTTTTGGTGTAAGTTTCATATATAAGATTTTCATCATTGGATTCTAATACCGTTTTAGTATTTGGAAATAGATCTTCTCTTTTTTCAGAATATTCAAAGACCCCATCACCATTAAAATCGAACTCTGTTAGTTTCCCATAAGTATAATCGGACCAATCATCATCTGAAATATGTACCTCAAAATAACTCTCAACATCACCATTGGAATTTATTGTAGAAAATTCTCGATAATTAGGTATTGGAGATTTTAAATCAGAAGTCCTATATTCCTGAGTTTTGATATTAAATATCCCATCTCCTGTTAAATCTTCCCAAATTTCTTCATATTCAAATTTATATTCAGAAACATAATAATAACCATTTTCATTGTCTGCTGGATCAGTCACATTGAAAGATGAGATAATAGTATCACTCTTTTCTAGAATATTCCATATACCATCATTACCAATATCATATAACATAGTATCCTGAATACCATTATTGAAATAAGTGATTTCTGTTCCATCCGGCAAAGTTTCGTAGATATCAGATCCTTTACCTTCGCCGTCAAAAATCTGTATGGTTATATCAAAATCTCCATCACCATTTGTATCAATAGAATATTGATTACTCCATTTCATTAACTCCGATACCTTTAGACCGTTTGTAGATATCCAATCTGGCATCCCAAAATCTTCAGAATAAACACTATATATTTCTTTCATCATTTCATTTTGATATTCATCAAATTTATAGGAATAGTATATTTTGTAATTATCCATCACAGATTCTTCAATATCGGACGATAATTTATCGTTTATTGCTAATTCAAAAATATTTAACTCCGCATTAGCCCTTTCAGGAGTTTTAATGGACAATTCTTTTATAAAAATAGCATCCATTTCATCATTTAATATTAAATCCATTTTCTTAGCATTAGGAGCAACTATTGGATTAAATATTGTAGGAGTTAAGGGATGTGAATAAGTAGTATAAGTATCACTCTGGCTAGATTCGGTTTCTCTTAAATTAATATTTAAATATCCTACAGATTTCTCATCAAATAATCCTAATCCTCCGATAGTAATATTCGGATTTTTACCGTATGCTGTTACAATATCTTTAAATTGAATTTTAAAATTAATCGTATCAAAATCAATGCCTGATATATCTATTACTTTATTTCGTGAATAATAATCAGTGAGATCAGATATCTCTGTTAATTCTGTATATCTAAGTGTTGAGGAATCATAAAGAGAGAATTGAATATTTTCAATGTATGTGCAATTATCAATATAGAAAGGAAGGTCTAAAAATTCATATTCTCCTTTATCTAAATGACTATTTATACCATAAATTCCATCAATATTCATATCGAATTCATAAATTAAATTAGATTGTTTTTCCAACTCAATGAAAAGATATGACGAGTCCAATTCAGCAGAAGCAGGTAATCCAGTAATAATATCATAATATGATTGATAATTTTCAAGGTCATATTTCAGATTTCCCGCAGTAGTGGTTGGAGCATTTTTGATCTTAACTTCTTCTGACCAATCTGTAATATTAACATCATTAATACCAGCTTCTAAGAAATATGTTAAAGAAGATTGCTTTTCAAATTCATTTTTTATTTCAAGGTCTATATTCTTATTGCCTAAATCAGTTCGATAAGTGTCTGATGTTGAAGTACTACTAGTTTTAAGTGTAATCATCTCAGCTTGTTGTTCCCAAGTTTCTGGATTTAATAAAACAGTGATTTTACGAGAGGTCATTTCTGATAAAATAGAACCTGAATTTTCAGGATCTTCAGGATTATCATAGTCATTGTTATAGAGTCTTAATAATCCGGAGAATCTCTTCGGTTCTGTTAAATCTTCCATATAGGCT
Source organism: Candidatus Lokiarchaeum ossiferum (assembly GCA_025839675.1). GTDB lineage: Archaea > Asgardarchaeota > Lokiarchaeia > Sigyniarchaeales > Promethearchaeaceae > Lokiarchaeum > Lokiarchaeum ossiferum. The sequence goes on along the minus strand of CP104013.1, from coordinate 5,286,222 downwards.
TCCTTAAATTTCATTTTAACCATGGATAAACCATCATTATCGTCATCAGCAAAATCAAAATATGTCTGCAGATTTTGATTGTAATCTGTCAACTCATTAAGTTCTTCATAAGTTTTTGTTTCCTCATTATAATGCCATTTATAGAGATCAATATATCTTCTTATATCATCTTCAGGAGGATTAACATATACATTCCAATCCCAAACATTAAGAATATCAATAAGATTATTTGTATATGGATCATCATCTTCTTCTAAACGATAGAGAATATCATTTTGATCATTTATGTTAATATTCTCTGTTACTGTGGCACCAATATCAAAAGCATTACTGGTATAAAAATACATTAAATTAGTGCTAAACATTCTTGCCCGTAATGCAGTAGGATAAACATTACTCATTTTTATTATATTTTCATTACCTGTAATAAGAGAATCAAGTAAATATAACTGAACTAAATCATCTGTAGTAATGGCATGAATTATGATTTCAATATCTACAAATTTACTCCAAAAATCTTCAGGAATTACTTGAGACATATCTACAAAATATTTTGTAATATCTTCATTATATGAAGCAGCGTTCAAATAATGGTAATAAATTTCACCATTTGAGAAATACTCCTCCGTCGTTCCCTTAATTTTGAAATCTAATTGAATATCTATATTTGAAATATCAACTGAATCAAATTTTGGTGCGATTAAAGACCAATTTATTTGTGATTGATAAGGCATATAAATATCTTTTATAGAAATTTTAACAACATCTCCTTGATTTAATCCAGCATAAATAGCACTTTGAGAAGCAAAATCAAGTTCTGAAGAATTATAAAAATTTGCAGTTCTAATTGAATTTTCACAATTACTTAAATCTGAAAGCATAAATCCATTAAATGTTTGATAAACATCCTCAACATTTTCTTCACTAACGGGATCTGCATAGGAAATTGAACAATTTCTATTAATTCTCTCAACATAAAATACATCTTTGAAGATTTCGGATACATTAAATGTCATTGAATCAGATATTTGCATAATATCAGATGACCAATCAGCACAGTCTTGATTAATTCGATATTGAAGTATATTAACTTTATTAATTGTTGAGATTAAATCTTTCGTAAATTCATTTGTTGAACTTATTGTTGATGAATCTTTGCCCATTTCTGAAATTCGTACTATTGAATCAGATTGTTTGGTTGTGTCATTTGAATAAATCCATTCATCATTAACATCATCATAGATATTCCAATTTTGAGCATTATCAAGAATATTAGAGTCTGAGATAACAAAATTATCAATTTTAATGTCATAATTTGTTCTAATTTGATAATCTACCCATGCATTGTGAATTAAGGAATCTCTATAATCAACCCAATTAATATCAGCAGCATCATTGGATGCGAATTCTTCTCTTTCTTCATCCCAATCAATATTTTTTTCCGGTAAGGGTACAAAATCTACCCTAAATGAAATATCTGGGATTCTACCTTCAAGTATTTTTAATGGTAATTCAAAGTGCTTTGTATGAATTAACTCTTCACTAAAATTGCTTACTTTATATTGACCTAAAACTACATTATCCGCTAAAATATTTACCACAACTTCATCCGTATTATTATAATTTTCACCTGATAAAGAATCTGCAGAAATAGAAATATCAGTTTTAATAATTGGATAATTCCCATCGTAAAATGAATCAATATATTCAGAATTCTCAGATAAATAGGACACATCAATGTTCTCAAGTGATTCTATAAATTGTGGAATGGAATAGACATGAGATGGATTATCAATACTAAATGTTGATTGTGATTTCAATAACAAAGGAACACTTGTATTAATTGGCATTTTATATGTTTTAGAATAAGATATTTCATCAGTATATGGTTCATTATCTGGTTGAGCAACTGAATAATGAATATTATAATAATTTGGAACTAAATTCGTCCATTCAACCCCATAAATAGCTTCTGAATTATTATATTCTACAACGCCTAAATCATCAGCATCATTATTATAGTTCACATATTTACCAAAACCAATATGTTGTCCGGAAATGTATTTATTCAAATTAGTGTGATCATAAATCTCCATGGTTATTGCGAATTTGTCCAAACTTGATAAACCATATTTTTCTATAAAGTTAGAATCATCGTGTTTTTCAGGAATATATTGCCCATTTACAACATCTGCTTCAATGACTTGAGTGCATAAAGTGAAATTTCCTGCACCTACCACTTCCTGATATGCACTCATAAGCATGGTATCTTCTTTTTCAATAGTGATAATCCCATCAACATAACCCGATTTGTGATATGGATCAGTATATAGCGTTCCAGATAAATAATCACTTATTAAATTATATTCTTCATCAGAATAATCATATATCCATTCATTATTGTTAAATAAATCAATAGGTAGTGATTTTTCATAATAGGTTGTTTCTTGAATTTGCATAAATTCAACATCAAATGAAGAAGAATAAAAAGCTCTAATATACAAATTAATATCCTCAACAGAGATAGGTGTGAATTTAAGCTTTTCATACCAATAGTCCATTACATTTTGAAATACATCCCCTTCAATATTAAAAACTACAATACCTTCACTGTTGGATTCTACCATTTGATAATACAAAGGTCCAAAAGTTCTAATTTCTTCACATTTTTCATCGAAATATGGATATGCGATTGGCTTACTTGTTTTATCTTGAATATATTTCTTGATTCTTAACTCTTCAGGGACATTATCGTGTCTAATTAAATAATCACCATAGCAATCAGATAAGAAATTTTCTAGTTTAGAAGAATCATAAGCATAAGGAACCAAACTAATTTGTAACCATATTGGCACATTCGAAATTGGTTTATTAGTATATGCATCATTTAGCCTAAATGTATATGATTTGGAATCCGAAAAAGTAATTGATGGATCTAATTCAAAATTTAAATCAACCCATCTATCTGTTTCAGGATCTTTCATTTCAAATAGTACATCACTTGCTTCAACATCAATAATTATTGTTCTATTTATTGAATTGTAATAATTATTTCCCGTAAAATTGATATTAAATATATATCGTCCTGGATTTAATGGAATATTTCCATTATTTGTATTATTTAAAGTGAAATTGAAAAAGCCTCCCTTTATTTGAGAATTTTCAATCCAATAATCAAAATTGCGATCATAAATACCTAATAATACATTATTATTCGAAAATATTTCTCTATCTTCTTTAAATTCTAAGATATAGTCATTATACATATAAAAACTTAAATTTTCTGAAGACGTTGTATCAAATTCAAACATAGGCTTTCCATCATTATCAATTAATTGTCCTCTTATTATTGATGTTTGATTTCTATCGATGGATATTTCAAATTGTTCATCTAAATCATATCTAAATAAATCAACAGAAAGATTTTTTTTTTGAATTTCATAATCTCCTTCTATAATAGGAATAACAGAACTTTCAAAAAATGAAGATCCTGAATAAATCAAGTCAAGATTATAATAATGATTTGGTTGAGCTATAATCATGAAGTCAGTTTTAGTTTTAATTCCAATTGGGAAGGAAACACCTATATTAATATATTCATCACTTGTATAATTTGGATGAGATTTTAAACAAAGATAACTATTTACCATATCATTTGTAAAAATCACATAATCATTATCAAATCCAATTCCGTTAATGCTAATTATATCAGAATAATGAATATCATCAAAAATGTCAACTATATTAAGGAAATCTGTATTAATGCGACCAATTTGAATGGAAAAATCAGATGATGCATATATATCCATAATATTTGAATTTTGAATTTGAGCAGAAATCTGATATTCTCTTGGAGTATCCAACCCACGAGCATTTTCTGAATAATACATAGTTGCATTATTGACTAAATCAATTAGGAATAGTCCTCCACACATTAAACTTTGCCGATAAAAAGTTGCATCTTGAAAATTGATACCAGGATGGATTAAATTATCTTGTCCTACGATCCTAACTGCTGTAATTTTAGATAAATCAAATTCATTATAAAAGTTAGATGAATCAAGTTCATAGAATGGAACATCTATCGATAAATGTTTAACATGCATATCATAATAAGTATAAACATTAGGATCTTTATCTAACAAATCAAGAATTTCACGAGAATTGAGAGTATATGTAAAGATGGTATCGTTTTCGTTTGATTGCGATGAAGAAGCATTGGAGAATTGCAATTGAATTTCACTAAATGTAGATCCAGACAAATAGCTTACTGCAGCCGGAATAAACAAGTCAAAATGAAATCCTTCAAATCCATCAAGTATATTATATTCAGAGTAATCCATATTTTCATATTTCAAGACTATATTTCCCTTGTCACTTTCCAAAAATAAGCGATTTACTGCATCAATTTGTGAATACCTTGAGGATAGTCCCGCACCCATTTGAATAGACTTATCTTGTTCAAATTTCCCATCAATTCCATTAATTATTACATCTTGATTATATCTTAAATCATTAGAATACAACTCACAAGAAACAATTTTAGCGTTGAAACTACCATAATTATTAGTAATCTTTGTTTTATTGAGAATAAGACCATCTAAGCACAAATCAAACTCAAAATCCTTGGGTAATGGTTGTCCAAATGAATCAACAACTTTTCCATTAATATATTCATTATAATAATAGAAATCTATTTCATTTTGATTAAGCATGAGTCCATCATCATTGCATAGGAAAATTTCAAAATCGGAATCAAGATTGAAGGTATAATTTTTTTTAAATTCATGAATATTACAAGCTTTATCTACAGTCTGCCATTCAAACCTTAGAGTATCGCTAATATTATAGTTCATAATGTATTTGATGACATTTTCATATATATTGAATTGAAGTTCATATCCATTTTCACTTCTTACTAAATCAGAGGGGAAGTATGTATTCTTCCATATGATTTCATCATTACAAATTAAGAACAATTTGATATAATCTAAATCACTTTCAGTTTCTGCTTCATAAGGAATATCAATTTCAATATTACTTTGAACTGATATACAATTCATCTCATCGTCATTTTCATCCAATATTGTCTTCTCAAAATCAATTACAGAAAATAGTGGATCAATAGGAGATCTATCAATTATACATGATAATATTGTTGAACCATTTAAACCTGAATCATCAGTACAGGTAAAATTGAAAAATATTTTACCTTCGTTTAAATATGCTGAAGAATTTTCACTATCAATTTCATATCTGAAATAATTCTGGGTCTCTGTAATAGATTGATGATCTAATTCAATAAATGGTCCAGTTTCATTATATGAATAAAATAAATAAATATCAGTTAAATCAGTGGAATAATCAACAACATTTAGGCTAAAATTTCGACCAAATTCCACAATTTCTGATAGATGACCAAAAAATTCTGGATGAGGTGCCCCTCTATCTTGAATTGCTAAGAAATTCATATCACAAATCAATTCATCATCATTATCAAAGGTAGATATTTTCATGGCATAAGTTGCTTCATTTTTTTGCTGATAGATTACAGTTGAAGTATCTAGTATTATATCTTGATCATTATCTCCATCAGCATCAGCGATTGAAACAGTTTTAGTTTTACCATTATTAAGTAATTCTACATCTGAATTCCAAGATTCTAATTCAATTTGAACCTCACTATCAATAACTTCACAATTCATTTTCAAGGTTTCAAATCTTTCGTTCCGTAAGGACCATAGAATTCCATTTCTTCCCTCAATAAAGTATAGTCCAAGAGTACTATCATATTGTAAATATTGCTCAAAATTTTCATATAAATATAGTTTCAAGTTATTCGATGAAAGTATTCTTAAATTATCAGATATCACCATTTCAACACTATTTTCCAATAAAATATCATATTGTGCAGTATATTTGTTTTTTAGTGCTAAATATGATATTGGATTATTACCCCATATTAAATCCTCGTCAGTAGCAAATAATGTTTCAGTATTTGGTAATGTTGAACTAATATTAATACTGAATAAAGATGAGATATCTAAAGTATCAAGATCATTCGAATCGTCAATATCCAGTCGAAATTCTTGGATTTCTTCATAATTGCTTTCTCTAATAGATTCATTACCATTTATTACACTATACGTTAAATGAATTTTGGAAATATCAATTTTTATAAGTGAACTGTCAAAATTACTATGGTTCTCTAATATGTAATTGTTTTGATCAATGATTAAAAGATATCTCAGGTAATAATTTCCATCTTCTTTATATATTGAATCAATAAGCTCATAATTACTTTCAGAATATGGTGATATGCTATAATTAAAGATAAACTGGTTTGAATGAATATTAGGTGATGGAAGTAAATTAATAGTTGTTAATTCGTTTTGAATACATATAGTACTTTTTCCAGCATTATCACTTATCCAATTACTGCCTTCCATTGGATCATGAAATTCTGGATTAAATAGATTCTGATTTATAAAGCTTGAAGAAGAAGAAATTCCACCACTTTCAGGATTATTCCATAAATAATGAGCAATACTACCTTCAAGTGAAAGTTCAATTTTTCTAATTTCTTGAACCTTCTGTTCAAAGTCCTCACCGCTCAATTTGTTAATTATCTTATCTTCAATTAAGAGATTAAGGGGAATGGTTTTTGCTCTTGGATTTGATTTTGATTCCTCATTGTAGTAATAATCGAAATGAGTTAGTGATTCTAATGTATCTGGATAGATATAATTTTCATTTGATTCAGAAATATCAAAATCAAATCTTGTACTAGTTAAAGAATCAATCGAATTCATCCACTTCCCATTGACTCCTTCATTGAATATTTCAAATTTCAAATAAAGATAAATATCAGAATCTAAACTATCAAAATCATATATAGATCCTGAAATATCAAGAGTAATTTCATCAGGATAAAGATATAGATCTTTTGTATATATTACCTGAATTGAATTTGAGCCAGAAATAGATCCAACATTCAAATTATCTGAGATTTTAATTGATAATGATGAACTGATCAATGCATTATTTGATGAGACACTAATCTTTAATGGGAAATTTGATAGAAAACCATCATGAATATACTCAGAGATGCTAACTTCATTATTATTTTGAAATGCTGTCATATTGTAATTTATTACACTATTAAAATCAACACGCAAACCAGTGTCTGATAACTTGATAAGGTCTAATTGATTTTGTTTAAAGATTTGATATGTCTTTTCTGTAAATGAATTTTGAGAATCAATATATGAATTCTTATCCAATCTTATTTTAGCAGTATTTAGACAATTTACTGGAATGTTAATAATTGGTTTTAATGCCCAATTATCGTGATTAAATATATAATCGTTTGAAGGATCTTCTAAAATAATTTCAGTAATAATAATGAATTTTAAATTATAATTTCCTTGATCAGATACGAGTAAATTATTTGCAAGTAAACTATCATAATAAAAGGTAAATTCATCCATAGTACATTGTTTGCCATTATTTATTGTAGAAAACTGCGGATCACCATAAGTACGGACTATGTTTGAAGTATCTTTAATGTATATAGTTGAAAGAAATTTCATATTGGAAAACTCATCAGTGATTGAATCTAATGTTTTTTCACTACCAAAGTTGGTAGATGCTAATGAAAAACCTTTAAAATTGATATTTACATTGGGATTGAAACTGAAATCTATAAATTCATCGCCAAAGGTATAAGTAAATTCTTGTTCATACTTTAAATGATTAAGAGTATCAGCATTAACCACATTATCCCAATAATCCGTATTGGAATTATCATAATCGCCAATTAATCGATTGTAATCGACAGTAACATCGTAGTATGAAGGTTTATCCAAAATAAATTCGATTTTCTTAACTTTTTCATAGCTATTAATAAGAGATTTTGGAATATTATAATTAAATATTACATCATCATCATCAATACTATATTCCACGTAGGAATTCGAAGGTAAATCAACAGTGACAGTTTTGTCATCACCATAAGTCAATTTTAATTCTATGCCATTATAGATAACATCATCAGGTTTGAAATTATTTAATGTATAATCTAAGGAAACCGTATCAGTATAGAATGATAATCGACCAATAAGATTATCGGCGATATATATGTACAAATCATTGAATTCTTCTACGGTTAAAGATTCTACATCCAAAGGAATGTCAAATGTTTGTGTTTCAGAAATATCATGCCAATCACCTAATTCTTGTATTATTCCATCCATTGGGATGATTTTATATATTAAATCATCAACATCTCTCCAATCTGATTTTGCAACTTCTATATGAAATTCAATATCCGAAACGTTCTGTGCAACACCATCAGTTCTAATATCAAGATCATCAAAAGCCATTATATGATCCCAGCCATTTGCTTCAAGGATATCTCTACCATTATATGTTTTAGGAACCCATGTTCTTGGAAATAGATCATAATTTTCTTCACTTTCTAAATCAATTGAACTTTCTTCATTGAAATCACAACTAAATTTGATTGATCCTTTAAGATTATTGTAATCTTCAAAATATCCTTGCGCACCTTCACTCGTTGTTATTACTGTGTTACTTGATTCAGTATTAAAATAACTATTTTTAATATAATCATGGTTGACGAACGAATATCCAAAATATTTTGTATTCCAGGGATAGGAATCTAATTCATCTTGAGTTAAACCATTGAATTCAGATGTAGAGCCACCGGAAAAAGAATTAATGATCGATGATGCAAAATAGTTATTTGAATTAATACCTGTGTCAATCTTACTTGATAATCTCGAATTTGATGTTGTCGCTGTTGACAAGAAATGTTTAGGTGATACATATTTTTGTTCCGATGCTTGGGGTGCAGATATCGACAATAAATTCTCTGTTTTTGTAATACTTGTTGGAAATTCTGCACTCATATAGCCTTTTTCTGCAGAATATTTATATTGATTTATATCAGAATAATAATCTTCATAAATTCCATTATGAGATTCATTCGTAGTGACAATATTAGTTGGATCAAGGCCATATTCCTGCTTTTTTTCAAGATATGGAGGATTTACAATAGATAATCCTTCATTGGAAGCAATTACGATATTTCCTAAATTTGTATTTGATAAATGCCCCATTTTTATATCATATATTTTATTTAAATTTGAAAAAAGAACTGTAGAGACAAATTCCCATCCATTAAATTCATAATTGTATTTGGCTTGAACAATATCAGTTCCAAAATTGCTTAATACTCCAAATATTATTTCGTTTTCCGGATCTAAATCTAAATTTTCAACAAAAACAGAAGATAATAAATTATATGATGTACTAAATATCAAATTCCAAGATTTATCTTTCAAATAATATATTGATTGTTTTGTAATAATTAATAAAGTTGCAAAACCAATAATTTCATTGTAAGTAAATTGAATTAATTCTTCACCTGAAGGGATTTCCCATAATTCGTGTAATTCCATCGCTAAATTAGCATCAATTGAAAAGGAATATATTGTGTTTTTAAATCCTATTATTATATGGGTTGAATTATAATCCATATTAATTGGATACTGTTCAGTTATTGATAAATCGTTAATATGGTTGTTATTTGAAAATGGATATGTATTAATTTGCCAAATAGCATATTCTGTGTTCCAATCTATAACGGTCAGACACATATCGGATAAAATAACTAACTCATTAAACCCATCGTTATCAACATCCCAATTATTGACCTGAATTACATTTGAACCAATATTACCAATTTCAACAGATTTTACATCCCATTCATAAATACTCGAGAGGGAATGATCAAATATATACAAAAATGGATTTGAATTACCTGTTATTAAAGCGATCTGATAGTTGTCACTATTATTAAATTTACCTGATTGGACAAAATTTTGACTATAGAGTTGGTAATTTCCATAATCTGAAAATTCTATGCAATTTATTGGAATAAAACCTTCAGTTAACTCAGTTGGAATATTCTGATTATTATCAACCCAATTTATTGTAAAAGATCCACCATCTCCAATTAAAGTTTCAGTTCCTTCAAGGGGTATATAAGAAATCCCATTAAAAATACTTAATTCAGCAGTTGCACTTGAATTTTCATAGTTAATTAAGTTACCATTTATATTTTCATTATCATCTAAATATAATATTCCATTAAAATTATCAAGTTCAATTTTATACAGGATGATATAATGATTATCACTTGTTCTAATATAGTTGACATTTCCTGCTCTATCAATAATTTTAACCCAAAAAGTTGCATTTGTATCATGATATTCATCATTAATATAATCAAATGAATAATAAAATTCATCTGAAGAATCCATTTCAATTGAACCATAACCTAACCATTTTAATAAGTCTATATTCAGCTCAAAATCATTTAAGTTACCTTGAGTTTGGATAAAAAACTCCACAGATTTTATTAACTCAATATTCATAACGGTTTTAAAATCTAAATTGATGATTTGATTTTCATAATTCGTCGGTAGATAAGGATTTATAAAATTTCCTGTTGGTAATTCAGTCATGAGAGATAATTCTATTATTTGAGATTCAATCAATCCTGATTCTCCAATCAACTTAACCCAAACTATATAATTTCCATCTTTAAATATAAATAGATTATTTAAATCTTCTATAGTTAAAAATGTAGAATAATCTACAATAGATGTTTCAAGAGGAATATCCTTATAGATTTCACTTAATCCTTCATCATTTTGAATCCATATTTCGAGATTCTTCAATTTTGATTGGGGGTCATATGCATTAACTTGAATTTCAACTTGATTATTTGTATATACTATAGGATTTTCATTATAATTTGATGGAATGGAATATTGAGAAATATTATTTATCCAAAATCCACTCGAAATCCATAAGGGAAGAGAATTATCTACAATAAAATTAACTATGGAACTGTTTTCAGAGTTTTGATTATTAAATAAAACTTCTAAACTGAAATTATGATTTCCATCTTTCAGTTCATAAGTATTGATTAAATATTTTGCATTATTGTTAATCGAAATGGCAGATAATTCTTCAACAGAATCGGCTATTTTGCCATCGACATACAAAATTTTCTCTTCTACAATTCCTTCTCCAAGCCAATTAGCTTCTAATACATAATAATCTTGAATAACATCATCATTTTGTATTGTGAATGAAAATTCATAAGGGACACTATTATCGATTGGAATGGAATAAGGAAGATAATAATTTTGAATAGTATTTGAAGAAATCCCATAGATTTCTTTAGATATTTTTTCTGGATATTCAAATGTATGATTATTTGAAATAATAGAACCATCTAATTGTGATATTTTGAAATCAAAATAATATGTAGTTTGATTATTTAAACCAGTAAATATTCCATCAGAAGAGATCGCATTTATACTCATATCATCATTATGAAGAATATATTCAATATCCAAAATGGAATTACCAAAATCTATGAGTTTAAAGTTTAATGAGTTTGAAGTACCATCTGTATGAATTGGGTAATTCGGTTTAATATTAAATTGAGGCATAATTATATTGGCATTTATTTCTATAATTTCATAATTCCAATTATTATCATATACTTTAATATAGAACTCAAAATCACCATTAGAATAATTTGATAAATCCATATATCTTCCTGACATATTCCATGGATTAATGTGATAATATCCATCATTTTCAGGTTCTAAAACTAAACCTAAGAAATTATTAAAAATTTCAGGATATATTTTTTTATTTTGTTCTAATATTGAATGCCATCGCATTATCGGAAAATTAATTTCCCCAGGACCAAAATTATTATTTATTTCATTAACCCATAATTCAATATATTTAACACCTGAACCTTCGTTTCCATTTTCATCAACATCATCAATATCCAAGATTAAATCAAATCCCCCTGTATATGTTATTTCATTATTAGGTGCTTGAATAATGGTGATATTTGGAGAGTTGTAATCATATTGCTCAACACATGAAAACTCAGATTCTAAAATACTAGTTTTTCCCAATTGATCGATTATTTCAATTTCAAAAAAAATTGTTGGATTATCTGTAAAATCATTAAGCAGACTATATGCAGTATCGTAATCTAGCACAACTTGAAATTCTGAAAGATGGTTCGGCATTATTTGTGTTAATGATAAATCTAAATTTTTTTCCAAAAATTCTGTATATGCTATTGCAGATTTAAATGAGAGTTCAGCAATATCCATATCATTTGTATAAATCGAGAAATTCAAGGAAATTTCCTCGTTAGTATTCAAATTTACAGGAAGAATTACTTGTTCGTTAAACTCTGGGTAAACAATTAATGATTTTGGATTTCCTTTATCCAACAAATATAATTCTGTAGAATAAATTGCTTTATTCCCTACTTTATCTTCCGTATCAATTGCAAATGAAAAATAACAATCTGGATAATGTGATAGATCGATTCTCGGATTAGGTTGAATGTCTTCTTTATTATTAAATTCAGATATCAATATTCGTTCTGGAGTAGTCCAAGGAATTTCTTTTTCATTTGTAGTTAATCCAGTTAATATAGGTTTGATTTTTTTCAAAACTATATCATAAGCTCCTTGAAAATTGTCATTTAAGATATCGTTAAAGGCTTCATCAAATAAGTTAGTTAATGATGAGGCCATCATTTCATTTTGATTATTAACATATTCAATAGGAAATCCATTTGATGAAAATTCAATAATATAGGCAAGATATGGATATTGATTAAAATCATATAAAATATTATTTCCAATTAAATTATCTTCTACTATTATTTCTCCTAATGTATGTAATATTCCATTACTAACATCTAATAAAAATGAATATCCATCAGTTATTTGGGAAGGATAATAATTTGAAAATTCTTCCAATTGGCGAGCTAATATGTCATTTTTATGATATTTATAAATATCTTGTGTTATATATGAATAATTAAGATTTTCTGAGATTCCTAAAGATTCCATATCATTATTTTTATAAATCTCTAAATAATATTGGATATAAACTAAATCTTCATAATAAGCTGGAATAATTTCCAAATTTAAAGGAAAACTATCCGCAATCCAATTATCTTCACCAAGGACATTGACTTTATTGCTAAATTCATTTCCTGAAAATGGTTGATATAATGAAAAATCTATTGTATGTTCATTGATTTTAACAGTATCACTTATTGAAATATCACATACTATAGGTTGGTTATCAAAATAGAGCCAATAATAATGTTTCTGCGAATAGCTATTGACGTTAAATTCAAATTCAATATAATAATAGCCATTTGAGAATTCTCCAAACACATCCTTAGAATTTATATCAAAATGATATATATCTTCAGTAGAATTTTTATTTAAAACAACGTATTCTTGAAAAGCAGCATCTTCAATATTAAACGTAGATATAGAAGCGGTAGAAATGACAATATTATCAATCCAAGGTGTTCCAATACTGAAATAAAAATCAATAGTTCCTTTAACAAAACTATTATTTTCTGGAGTTGGATAATAAAAATGCGGATCAATCCAATTTACAAGTAAATTTGTAGCCTCACAAAATCCTTCTAAGTATGCTCTATCATACGCGATCGCATTAAAATTGTAAATAGAAGGTTCTAATAATAACGGACTAAAGTCAAATTCCCAGCCATCGTTTCCATCATCATCAGTCATTATTAAAATTTTCTCTAACTTTTGCCCTTCCTCATCATATTTTTCAGCATATAGTTCAATATATTGAATGTCTGTTGAATTAGTATCAATTTTTATATTTCTTGGTTCTACTAAAATATCATCATTAATCAGCGAATTTCCAAAAGAAATAACAGGTGGAGAATTATCAATTATTATTTCAATTGATGTAATATTGACAATTTCATAATCATCCATAAATTGTGCAATGACAATGAAATCTTCATCATTTTTTGGGAAAATCATACTCTCTTCAGTATTAAAATCGTATCCAAAAATCCAATTTTCATCATGAACATATGTTTCTCCAATAGTTTTGAATGTTAATCCACCATCTGAACTACCTAAGAACCGAACTCCATTACAATCGTGAGTTAATGTTTGAACTTGAAGCATTTTATTTCCAGTAATTATATCACCTGAATTTAAATTAATCCAGTTCCCTATCGGAGGTTGATCGGTTAAAACTAATGAACTCTTGAGAATTTCAACTCCAAGTTTAGGAATAAATCCATCATTAAGTGATGACAATACTGTTCGATAAGATATCACATAAACATCAGAATACTCCTCGCCTAGATTATAAAATTCTTCAAAAACATTATCGAGATTTAATGACAAATTAATATTTGGATTATCAAAATAATCTATTGATGAAATATCAGATTCCCAAATAAGTTCTGTAAAAATTTTTACTAGATTTCCATTAGAATTTTCCAAATATAGATCGAAGTATAATTTTGAATTAATTGGATTATCATAATATGTTGGATATTGAATATATTTTTTAATGGTTAAATTTAAGTCTCCTTTAAAATATGTATTTGATAAGCCAAAAGATTTTGTTCTTTCAGACATTACTGAAGCGATGGCATAACTATCTTTATAAGAATATTGCATTGAAGTGGCTAATATGGCGCTATTTTTATTATATTTTTTACATGAAGCATCTTTTTTTGCATATACATCAAGAGTAATTTGCTTAAATGAGCATAAATCAAAATCACTAACATAATTGAACTCATTTATAGTGTCATTTGAAATTATAGTTAAATTAGAAAATGTTAATAAAAACATATCTGCTGAATTCAAATATCCTCTTGTCGATGAGGGGATATGCATTTTTATCCTAATCTTGAAGTGGGTGATATTTTTACCCTTTAAACTATTTAAATCTACAATAGCATCCTGCTTTATATAATTACTATCAAAAAACTCGCTTGTAATCATATAAGAATCCAGTTCAATAGTGTGATTTTCTATAGGAATAAAAAAAATAGCAAAATCAGCGTCTCCATCATCTAATGAATTAATTATTTTTTTATTTTCATACACAATTTTCAAATCTAAATTAGATTGATTTATTGAATTTTCAGTAAAATTAATCTGGTTTCTAATTGTAAATTCTCCATCAAGATATAATGGTCCATTATTTTCTGGTATTACAGTTCCAGAATTAGCGATAAATGAATAGGCATTTTTTTTAATTTCTAAAGTTGATTTTAGTTTAATATTATCAAAGAAGATATCTATGTTTTTTTCGGAATGCCAGTTTGCTGTCTCAGCTATGAAAACTAGTTGATAATTTCCAGGTTCTAATGATTCTAAAGAATGCTGAAATGATTTAAAATAAAAATGATTATGGTTTTGACTATGCAATTCTATTATCGAATTATCTGGTTTGACTAATAATGTTTTTATTTCATAATTTAATCCAGTACAAGTTACAGGGTTAGAACCAACGTCATATTGAATAAAAAGTTCTTTATATGAATATAGATCTCCTAAATCAGATAATGAAAATGGGATTGACATACCTGCCCATTTATTACGATATTTAACATTTTCAAAACTAAACGATGGTAAATTATGATAAGTTTTACGACCTGATCTTATGAAATCAAGGTAATTAAATTCAATTCCTTCCGTATTTAAGTTTCCATTTGAAAAATAGTCATAATAAGATCCAATATCAGATACATATCCTCCAGCAAAATCAAATCCATCATTATTTGAACTTAAACCCCATGTGTTAATTGAATTTGTAAAAGGATCTTCATCAAATTTATAATTTTGGATTCCTGTAGTATAAGGAACTGAAGAATCAAGCAAACTATTTAATGGCATTTCCCACAAATTTTCAGTATTATTAAAACAATTTTCTGCTGGATAATTTGCTAAATATTCATATTCTCCATTATTTAATTCAGAATACTTAATTTTTTTTGTATTTTCAGAAAAAGTATATCCATACCAGTCATCTAAATTTGAACTTTGTGCCCATTGAGCATTTTTATTCATAATGTCAATATCTATTTCTCTAATGCAAAAATAAAATTCATCAGAATAATCCCAACATGTGTGTTTATTAAAAACATTTATTGATATATCAAAACCAATTCTGAATTTTTTGGGTTCATTGAAATGAATTTCATTGAAGGATATTTTTTTAGTTATAAAATCTGTATTATTTCCATTGAATAAGTCTTGTCTTTCGAGTATTGATCCATATTCATCTAATAATAATACATCAATATTGAAAATCTCTGAATGAGGAACATGATCTTTATCTTTATTGACTTCTCTAAAGGCTTCAAAATTTACGGATAAACTTGCATAATTTACTTCATCTCCATAATAATAAACAGTTGGGGAGATTAATTTTCCCTTAAAATCAAAATTTGAAATTGTTCCAACATATAATGAATCTCTATCTTCAGACACTCCAAATTGATAATAACACGTTGAGACATCATCTAAATTAAATCCTTGTAATTCGGATTCAGTTACATTTATCCAAGAATAATATTTTCTTAACCCGGTATAGGAATAAGAAGAATTGGATAAAGAATTAATATTGCCATCAGAAGGATCATCACCAATAGGATCAGGTCCTGTATAGTCAAATGGAGAAAAAATATGTTCAAAATCAAGAGAATCTACAATTGATGCACTTTCATATAAATCACTTCCACAATAATTCCATCTTACAATGTAATTTTGAGGAATATTGTTTTTATTTTCTTCATATTCAAACAATCCATTTATATCAGTAACTCCAAATGTAATTGCTTCATAGTTGTTCGTATTAGGATTTATATAATCAAGATTTATTGGTTCAAAAGCTAATTTTTTTTGTGGTTCGTAATAATTTGCTAGTACAATTTCATATTTGTAGAGAAAATGGGGATCAACAGGAAATCCTGATTTATCAATAATATAAACCCCCATATCAAGATTATTTGAATCAAAATCTAAATTTTCAATAAATTGTAGTTGTGATTTTGCTTTAATAATTTCAAAATTAATAAGATCAGAACAAGATTTAACAATTGGTGAGAAATAGTGAATTAAATTGCAGATTTGTAAAGAATAATTTTCACCTGGTTGAAAATTATTATAATTATTATTATTTGGATCGAGATGAATAACATATTGTTGATCTCCTCCCCGAGAAAAATAAAAATCACTAAAAATACTTCTACCTTCATCATTCCATATCGTTATTTTACGATATCCAGATTTATTATCAGTCCAATTTATAATCAAATCGTCATATATTCTAATTTTAAACTTTCCATCAATCCATCCGGTTAAATTATCTTCAACCCCATAACCCAAATTTAAATCAATTTCCATATTCTCTGGAAAAGGACATCCTGAGGCCAATATATCAAAAGCCGTTGATACCGTAAATAAATTTAAAATAAAGAAAGCCATTATCTTTCTTTTCATTAGTTGTTTTTTTATTAGAACCATAAAATTCTGTCCTTATAATCTATGGTTTTAATTTACAGTTTTTTATATAAAAATGTATATGGTTAAAAGTGCCCGACAAAAATACGTCTCCCATTTTTTTTTCCTTCAATTTTGTAATCACATTTCAAATAACAATAGAAATTTTTACCTGATTTACGAATTTCGAACAACTATTCAAAATTATGAAAGCAAAATGTGTCACCAAGTCAATTCACTAAACACCATAACCAGATTTTTTTCACTTTCAGGAGCCAAAAGATAGGATAATGCGGGTGAAGACAATATTATAGAATTTTAGACATGTTCTCGGGCAATTAGGAGTGAATGACCGATTTCAGACCACAGAGACATATCGACATGATATATGTATCATGAAAAGTGAATCATGGACGCCAAATAGTGTCGAGTAAGAAGACAGGATAACCGCTTAGAGTTTTTCCAAACCAGAAAGACGAGTTATTTGCTAAGATCATGCCATTTTTCACAATTAGACACTCTGGTTGGTCAAGAATCAAAAGTTTTATACAATGGGGTAATTAATTTTATGAAAAAATGGATTTAAAAAAAAAAATTAAAATTTAAAAAGTTAAATGAAGTAATTGAAACCATGTATAAAAAAGATAAAAAAAGAAATTTTGGATTGATATTTTTTTCAATTTTCTTTTTTATGAGTTTTGTAACTGTGTTTTCAGGTATGCAATATGTGAATCAAAACTTGTTGAATCTCACGGTAAAATCTTCATTTGAAACTGAACCTAACGATAATTTAGGTGATGCCACATCAATTTCTAAATATACAAATGATTATGGATATCTTGATAATGATGATTGGTGGTCTATTGATCTAATATTGAATCAAAATGTAAGTATTATTTTCTATGTTGAAGAAGAAATTTGTCTATATGATATTCATTTATATCGAGAAGATGGAACTACTGAAGTAGGAATAAGAGAAATAGGTGATTTTTCTGCACATATTTATATAGAAAATATTCCTGCGACAGAAACTTATTATATATTGGTAGAATTTCTTGGGGGAACAGAAGATTATTACCATTTATACATAGATGATTATAAAGATGATGAATTTGAGAGTAATAGTGATTATTTAAATGCAAAATCAATTATTTTTGATACATACTATACAGATTTATATTGTTTAGATGATGATTATTATAAAATTGAGCTTCTTGAAAACTGGAATTTAACATTTTATTGCTTAAATTCTTATGAATATGCAAATTTGCAAATTGAGATTTTAGATGGTGATGGAGTAACAATTCTTAATTCTACACCTTTTCTTATAGATGATATTTATCAATACTCTCATATTATTGAATTAAAATCAATTCCAACTACAGGAACTTATTATATTCATATATTTTCTTCGGAAGGTAAATCAAGATATGATATGTATCCAGTGGTTGATGGCGATCAAATAGATACACCAGTTTTGCAATCCGTTTCAAAACGTTATAATGATAATGGAGATGTAATAATTACATGGTCTTCAATAGAAGAAGCTAGTATTTATTATATCTACCGTTCTCAATCTGAAATAACTTCTATCACCGGATTATTACCAATAGGCTTTACAGATGATTGGTTTAAAACACAATATATCGATAAAGTACCAGATGGAACTTATTATTATGTTATTGTAGCAGGAAATGGACTTATTAATTCAACTATTTCAAATTGTAAAAATATAACAATACAACAAATATTATTAAACAGACCAAATTTATATGAAATTGATCCAAATCCTGATTTAGATGGGGATATTACTTTAGTTTGGGACCTTATAACTGGGGAAGGTGAGATTGAGTACATTATATTCAGAAATACATCAATTATCGATTCTATATCAAATTTATCTCCAATAGGAACAACATCATATAATTTTTATCATGATATAGTATCTGTAGATGATACATATTATTACGTAGTAATTTCAACTAATAGCACTGTAAACTCATCAATATCTGATTGTGAACAAGTAGAAGTAACTCTTTCTGTGCCTAATCCGACAACGTTATCTACAATATCCCCTAATCCAGATAATGATGGGGATATTTACCTAACTTGGCAGATTATGCCAGAAGTTTCTAATTATCATATTTTTCGAGACACTTCAATCATTACAGATGTATCAAGTTCACTTCCTATTGCAACAGTGGATGATGATGAAAATGTTTTTATCGATATAGTACCTAGTGAAGATGAATACTATTATGTAATATGTGCAGAGAATATTAATGGAAACAGTAGCATTTCAAATTGTGAGCAAGTAGAGGTAATTTATGATATACCTTCAGCACCAATTGTAAATGAGATAAATCCAAATCCTAATTATGATGGGCTTATCTCACTATTTTGGAATGATCAAATTGATATTAATTACTATCATATTTTCAGAGAAATTTCAGAAATAGATGATATCTCAGGATTAACACCTTTAATCACTATAGGTGGAACAATAAATGAATATCATGATATTGTTTTTGAAAACCAGACATATTATTATGCAATTGTAGCAGAAAATTCTTATGGAAATAGCACAATATCTGAAAATCAAAGTGTAAATTGTATTATATATCCAATGTATGAATATACGGCATATAATAATACAGGATTTCAATGGATTGAACCTTTAAACCAAAAAGA
This sequence comes from Candidatus Lokiarchaeum ossiferum, assembly GCA_025839675.1. GTDB lineage: Archaea > Asgardarchaeota > Lokiarchaeia > Sigyniarchaeales > Promethearchaeaceae > Lokiarchaeum > Lokiarchaeum ossiferum. Next base: position 5,266,084 of record CP104013.1, on the reverse strand, counting down.
AATTACCTTTGAAGATGGGGGAGAATATTTAGAGATTCTTCATTTTAATTTCACCTTATTTAACCGAGAAGTTTCATCACTCTATATTTCTTTACGTGGATATATTCGTGCTTTTGAATCAAAAATTAATGATTCCATATCTTCATTTCCATCAACTTCTGAAAATACAAGCTATGTAATTGCTCCATATTTATCTAATGTTGAAATAAGTGAAGACAGTAAGGTATTTGTAAATAGTCAAGATTCTTATATTGTAATTTCATGGATGAATTTTACTCTTGAATCCTCTAATATGATGATTGGTGATTTTCAAGCCATTATATGGGAAAATGGAGATATTTGTTTTAATTATAGATCAATAAATATATCAAATGAAGAATATATAATTGGACTGAATTATGGAAATAAATTATATGGTAATAATTTTAACGAAATTGAAGATATGGATGAAAATTATTCAATATTTTTCAAAATTAACAAAACTATTGTAAATGAAAAGCCAATTTTAAATAGTTATGAGGATATAATAATAGAATTCAATAATACTGACCGAATTTTAACTTGGTATGTTCAAGATAATTCAACTTTGAATCAATCGTATGAACTTTTCATAGATAATTCATCAGTAAATAATGATATAATTAACAATCCAGACTATTGGACAAATATTTTGCCAATATCACTTTCTCTTGAATCATTATCTATAGGATTGCATAACATTACAATAAAAGTATTTGATGGTTTAGGTGAAGAAATAAATGATACTTTGATGGTCAATGTAATTAATCTCGCTCCAACAGTATTTACTCCAAATAATGCAAGCTATGCATTTTTGTCTAATTTTAAAATTTCTTGGATTATTTCAGATAGTTACTGCCCTTCAGGCACATTCATCATATTTGAAAACGATATAATTATTTTGACAGGATCTTGGAATGAAGGACAAAATTCGATAAATATTTCATTATCTGGGATAATTGAAGGGGAAAATAATTATACACTGTATTTATCTGATGGTGCAGGTGGAGAACAATATAATTCTGTTTTTATTACGATACAACAAAATAACATACCCCAAATATCAGATCCTATGTATGATATGATTTCAACTAATATTATTTCTAATATTACATGGAGTATTACAGATCCAGAATTTGATTTGGACACAAAATTTACCATTTATGTTAATGGAACAGAATATAGTACTGGTTCATGGGAATCTGGAGATTCTATCATATTGAATGTAGACAATTGGGAATCAGGAACCTATGAAGTCAAAATTGTAATTGAAGATGGTTATGGTAAATCAAATGAAAAATCAATTATAATAACTATATTAGAAAATGAAGATAATAGTAATAACTTAACATATTTTATTATTGGTGGTGCTTCAGGGGTAATTGTTTTATCCTCGGTAGTTGTTCTAATAATATTAAAAAAAAAGAAAAAGTAAATCTTATTAAGACATACCTTTTTTTTTCTATTTAAATATAAATTAAGAATTTCTGAGCATTATTAACCAATCAAGATTTTTTTCTTAAATACCAATATCCTACACTAAACACAGTAATCAACCCAGAAAAGATGAGGAAATTAGGAGTCATTGAAAAACTCTCTTTTATAATGACAATAAACTGAATACAATACAAAATAGAGCCATCTCGTTCAATATTTAAGGCAATTATTCTGGAACCTGCATAAATAAATTCAAATTCCCACAAGAATTCTTCATATGAATGAGCTGCTAAAGAACTCAGATTTTGGGTGAAATAATTACTCTCTGCCAATTGAATAATAGAAACATTTCTTAAAACGATGTTTAAAGAAAGGGATTGATCATACGACTGCAAATTTTCGAGGGTTAAGGATAAAGAAACCAGACGTTTAGAGAAGGCTTGGATATATTGAGATGATGAATCAAAGGCGGGTAAATTTATATCGACAGGAGTTATAAAATCATCTTTCTTTGTTTGGAGTGTGATTTGCTTCCCATTTATGGAAGACAAATACCCCAACTCATTTCCAAAAGCCCCTTCCACAAATTTCAGCATAAAAGATTGCAAATTTGAATTTTCCGTGATTTTTCCAGAAACCATAACAAAAGGGCGATTATTAATGGGATCTAATTTAATATCAAAATCAGAAAGAGAATAAAATGGTTCTATCAATTGGGAGTATTTCCAATAGCCAGTATGGTTACTAAAATAAGTCAAATTAGAGAAACGAGTTAAATTGGAAATTAATTCAAGTTTTTTGAAGATCAAATGACAAGTATTTAAAGAATCAATCACCATGGAATATTTTATTTCAGAAAGGGGCACAGCAAAAGGTAGAATTTTGGAATTCCAAACAGTGTGATTTTTGTTCAAACTCCCTAATTCTAACATATATTCCGTATTATTAATGGATTGAATCCAGCTCACATGTAGTTGATTATTATTTCCCTTCGCAATTATTGGAGATAAATATTGAAGGGATGGCGTAGAATTTGATAATTGGATTGGATTCGAAAACCATCCTGTACGATTAGAAATGTAAGTGGTAGTGTTGGTAAGGATGGATTGAGTTTCATTGGTGGTAGAATTGATAATTGTAGTTTCATTTGTAAGTGAGCTAAATTTGTATGAAGTATAATTCTTTGTAAATGTGGTGTAAAACACATCCCAAATCGGCTCATCTGGGTATTGAGGATTGTTCCATAATCCTTCATAAACAATATGAATTGTTCCATTCGAATCAGAAACCATGGAAGGAGATGTTTCAATCAATGTAGAATCGAATTTAGATACGTTAACGCAGATTGATTTATTAACAAGATTTATATTAGAAATGCTGGGTTCACCAGATTGGGAGGAATTAATATAAACTGTTTGATTTATTACAGTGTGATTTAAGGTAGGATATTGGTAGATAAACGTTAAAGATTTATTTTGAGGACTAAATTCCGTGGAGGTTGCAAGATTGAAAAAGGAATCAGCCCCAAGATTGATTTCAGATGATAAAGTTTTATTATTTTTTGATATGAGGGCTTGGTCTTCCCAGAATCCTTTAGAATTTGTGAGGTAAGTAATATTCCCGAAAGAATCACCATAGGAAAGATGGATTTTGTCATTCAAATCAACTGAAAAATCAAAGGTCAATTGATGATTTGTATTTTCTAAGATTGTGTGTGGAATACTCCATTGATCATTATGTTTTACAGAATATTTCAAGGAATTTGTTCCAAGAAATCTCTCATAATATATGACATGAAGATTGCCGGTCGGCCCATACTGTATTTGAGTATCTTCGCCACCAGGTATTTCTTCCATATTAGGGAGAATAAGGGAACCTTTAGATGTTGATAAAGAATCAATGATTGTGATATAAGAACTCGAAGGAGTAAGACCTGCAAAGAGTATAATTCCAAAAATGGACAAAATTTTCATTGGAGTCTTTAATTTCATTAGATTGATCCTCTGGAAAAGAAAAAAATCATTTGGATGATAGGTGCAAATTTTTAAATTTGATATAAGGAACCTTAGAATTCATGACAGTGCGAGTTTCTTTTGAAATTGCATCAATATTTTTAAGCATTTCATAAATATTGCCAGAAACACTCCCTCCACGAATAGGACGAGTCATCTTCCCATTTTCAATCATATAAGCATTATCAATGGAAGCACCAAAATCACCCGTAATTGAATTCGGATGAATCCAAGGAAATTTAATTAGAAGGAGAGCTTTCTTTGAATTAGCAACAATTTCTTTTAAGGATTGATCGCCAGGGTTTACAACAAGATTATTAAACTCGATAGTCATATCTCCACCTTTTGAAGGTTTACGTTGAGCATTACCAGTTGAATATTCGTTTAATAAGGTAGCAAATTTTTGATCAAAGAGGAAATTTGTCATAACCCCATTCTCAATAATTGGAGTTCTTTGCTTTGGATTTCCTTCGGAATCCCATGCCGAAGTTCCGAGTCCACCTTCAATCAAACCGTCGTCGACTAATGTGAAATTTTCTGAGGCAACGATTTTATCTTTTTTGAAGCGGGAATAACGTTCAAACAAGGCTTGGGCTGAAGCAGAATATCCAACTGTCGCAAGCAAAGCGGATCGTACAATTGACGGAGCAAATATTACATCAATTGAAGGTTCATAGGGAGGAGGTGTGGCTCTCAGAGCATCACGAGCTCTTGAAGCCCATTCAGGGATGCGTTCTAAAAACTTTAAATCTTGAGCCGATTTGATATACCCACTTGGCCAATATTCTGCCATTCTTCCAGCTTTCATAGCTTTGAAAGAAAATTCATATCCAAAATTGGTACTTCGCTTTAATTTATGAAGTCCCGCGGAATTTACCAACATTTTTTGTTTTCTATATGTTCGAAGAGTTCCAAAATTTGGGACTGCTGGAATAAGCTCGGTTAATCCTTGGCGTAATTCCAGTGATTTTTCATTTAAGAATTCTTCTGGATGGTACCAAACATTTTTATCGAAGGTAACAGGGTTTGGATAGTTTTTACCTGGTGCCACTAAGTCATATTTTGGACCATTATTCATTTTTGCGATGGTTTGAGCATATTCAATGGCTTTTTGAATATCTTCAGATCGGATGGAATTTAATTGAACCACCCCTATACCCATGTTTTCAGGACCTTTATCTTCGAAAACTCGAATAAAATAAGATATATTATGGTAATTAGTTTGCTCAGCAATTGTAGTTTTCCGAAAATAGATCCCATTTACCCGTTCATCAAGTAAATATATATCATATTTTGGAATCCCTGCTTTGCTAATTTCTGACTTAACCAAATTTGCAACAGTTTCAATTGAGTTATATTTTGAATCCATTTCATTTTGTGACATCACAGTACCCTCCTTTATCCTGGACTTACAAATCCATTGGTGGATCGTATATAGACTCCACCAAAAGATATAGGCACCATTTCATTCAACCCTTTTCGACTATTCATCCCAATAAAATCAACGGGTCCTTTTGAGACAGCATCTACAGCCATGAGCATGTTTATCGCATCGCCCGATAATGATATACCCTTGACTCGATCTTTAATTTCACCATTTTCAATAACATAACCAGATTTTGAATTACAATGAATTGAACCATCAAAATCTTCCAAGCCGTGACTCGCTTTAACTAATAACAACCCATACTCCATTTCGGAAATGATTTCATCAATATCATAATCTCCAGGTTCGATAAAGGTATTTGAATTCCGGGGAAAAATCGGATGCATGAAACTTTGTCTTCGTCCATTTCCATGAAGATCACCTTCCATCCCTAATAGACTCGCAGTCATCCGAGAATGAAGAAAATTTTTTAATATACCTTTTTCTATTAGTGGTGTTTTTTGACACAACACACCCTCATCATCAAAGAAATAATTACCATAGATTCCATCTATTGGTTTATCGGTGATACTCAAAATTTCTGAAGCCACTTGTTTTTGATAATGATTTTTCCAAACACTGCGTTCTTCATAAATAGCATCTCCCTGGACACCATGACCAAAAACAGCATGAGAGAGAAATCCAGAAACACTTGGATCTAGCACAACGGGCATTTTTCCCGTTGGAGGTAACGGAGCTTGAGCCAATTCGATCGAAGATTTAACCAAATCAGAGAGAAGAGCATGATTGATTGCATTTAGAACTTCAAATCCACCTTGACCACTGACAAAATGATAATCAGAATCACTCCTTCCATCTACTTTTACAAGAGGAGCAAGATAGGTGGAAATTCGAGGAATTTTTTGGCGTAAAATACTTCCTTCTGTATTCACAAAAATTCTCTCTTGAATCGAATCTTGATACCGGATAACCGAATTTTGAACGCGATCATCAATCTTCTTTAGAGTATCATAAACATTATTGATTTTAGATAATTTATCAGAAAGAGCCATCTGAGTGAAATCAATATTCATCGGGACATCTCTATCAATTTCATGCTTTGGATAAGAAACAAGTTCAATTGTTGATTTCTTCTCAATATTACTTAACAATTTTGCTACATTTTCCTTTAATTTTGAAATACCAGTTGCGGCAGTGGAAAGTTCATAATAGCGTTCACCATTATAAATTCTAAAGACAAATCCTCTTGTTTTCAAATTAGCATTAACTTTTTCTCCAGAACGAGATTTTGAAACAGTTAAAGAAGATGTAGTGTCAAAAAGGATATCGCTGTAATATTTTGAAGGTATAGAATTAACAATTTCTTGCATATTCTGAATAATATTTTCCCGATCTTCAAACCTCACATCTATCACTTTTTAAAGTATTTTTCTCCCTTATTAGTTTTATCCCGAATTGGTTTCCTAATCTAATAATTTTGTAAACCATTCGATTTTTTATAGGATCTAAAAAAACTTAAGTTAGTGACAGTTGATTCATATTGGGAAATTAATACCAAGATTAATAGACCTCAATACACAGAAACAATTGTAGAAGTCAGATTTAAGCGCTACCAGAAACAAAAATCTCAGAAGGGATATTCATGACCACATTAGATAAATATCGCGATTACCAGAAAAGAACTAGAAAAAAATCAGCGCGTAGATCTCACAAAAAAACATCGCGAACCAAAAAAGATGGTTTCATTTTTTCTATTGCAGGCGTTCACGGTGTGGGTAAAACAACAATATATAACATTTTAAGTAAAACATTCAAAGATTTTACAAATATCAAATTATATCCTGAACGTCTTCGAGCAGTTCCACCGGTTCCTTTTGGATCAAAAAATAAACAAACCGCTTTTCGGGCAGAAATTCACTATAATCAACAAATGATTGAGCGGAATAGATTAGTTTCGAAATTCATCAAAAACCATCGGGAAAATATTGCTATTCTCGATCGAAGTCCACTCTCCACGTTAATTTATGCCAGAGCACTTTCATTGCCAAAAATTGATTATGATTTAATTGATGATACTTATAGATCCGTTTCTTGGTTAGATGAATGTGTTATCTACTTAGAAGCTGAACCGAAAACAGTTATGAGCAGAATTTATAAACGTGGATCCTTAGATAAAGAACGGCAAAAATGGAATGAAGATGATTATCAATATTTACTCAGAGTTTTAAAGAAATATGAAGAAATCTTTAAAGAATTCAAACTTCAGAAAAGTAATAAATTCTTTCGTATCTGGACAGAAAATAAAACCCCTCAAGACGTTGTAGGTGAAATATTTAAGATAATTGAACAAAAATCAGGCCTACAATTGAAAAAAAAAGTCAATATACCAATCAATCAATCTAAATTGACCAATTGGTGTGACTAATCATTAATGATAACATAATTTAGTCCATAATTCCGAACGAAAAACTCAAAACATCATTGATTTCTTCAAGTGGAACTGTGAGATAGTGTGCTATTGGGTATATACCCTTGTATCTTTGTGGAGATTGAATTTTTTGATCATGACTTGGACGTAAGATTTGCATATTCGTAATCCCTTGCAGATAGGAATAAAATTCATCTGATTCTGATTTAAAACCTAATTCTTCACTTGTCATTTTGTATGCATTTTTGATTTCAGAAAATGGAATGTAATATTGATCTTTCTTCTGAAAATAATTTACAATATACTCCAAAAATAGACGTTCTTCAATTCCAGTATCAACAATATAATCTGCCAAGGACAAAGAATCTAAATGAAAACTATCAAAATGATATTGACTTATCCCTCGCAAATCATCTGAAAAAATTTGGCCCCTTCCTTGCATGTAAGGATGAATTTCTTTCAAATAATTAATGCAGGATCCTGGAACTTGCAGATCAAAATCAGAAACATAATCAACAATCATATTTATAGACTCCACTTCGAGAGAATTATGAAATGCCATAGTACTTCGATCTTGGGTTATTTTTTTTAATTCCGAAGTGTTGTAATCGTCCATTTGTATACGGTGTTGTAATCCCTCATATTGTTTGAAAGAATATTTTTGAATTCCAGTATTAATGGAAGTAATAATTTGCAAATTTTTAGTGCTTTTAGCAAAAGCAAAGAATTTTGAAATAATTTGGGAGTCTATATACTCAATTTGTTGCAGATATAAAAGAATGGGAAGGGAAAATTTATTGATCAATATTTTGATTAAGTTCCATAATTTTCCAGGACTTAGACGAATGATTTCATCAATTTTCAAAGAATATTGTATTTCACGAGCGAGTTGCTCTAAAATCGCAAAGAAAACTTGTTCCAATTCCTTTTTCTCACAATCTATTTTGATTATAAGAAAATTTGGAGATTTCTTAGATGGTTCAATCCAAGCTATATTCCTATTTCTACGATTGAATTGATTTTTAATCAGACTTTTGAAAAACTGATTCACAAAAAGATTTTTACCTGTTCCTTTCAAACCATACATGTTTACATTTGTTGCATAATTATCTTCAACTGCATCCAAAAGCGTTCCCTTTAACAACTGAGTTTTATTCTCTCTAGCAACAAAAACATCTGGTACAAAATTGGGATCAAATAACGCACGACTGCCAACATAATTAATTTTGTCGGATGTTTTTGGAATGGCATTTCGTTTTTCAAAATAAGATGAGTTATTCTCTCTAAACATTGTTCTCGATTTTCTTTTGTAAGATTATATTTAAATGACGAGAATGAGAGGAATCCGAAAGTAAACAAAATTTTTTCTTGTTTGCCAAGGTAAAGTTTTATAGATAGAACAAGAACTTATTTATATATAGAATCAGATTTACTGAGTTGAATTCACAATGTCCATGGTTGAACCTGAAACGGCAAAAGCACTAATGAATGAAATCCAAAGAATTGAAAGTGGGACGGATCTTAAACGAGTTGCAGTTATAAGTCGAATTGGTATGAAAATCGCTACAGCAACGAGTGATGAAATGGATGCTGATGCAGAAACGGCCAGCAGCTCCGCATTGATTGATCTTGCAGAAAGATTGTGCACTTCAGTCGACAACGGAAGTTTGCGTGAAATATTAGTTAAATCCGATTCAGGTTTTGTTATATTACAATTTGTGAATAATGAATATATGCTTTTTGGAGGAATTGAAAACCCATTACGTGTTGGCTTTTATATGGAATATTTACGAAATGCAGCCCATAAATTTGCCTTCATTTTAGCGGGAAATCAAGTAACCGATGCCCTTAAAAAAGAAATTGAAGCAAATAGGGACCGAGATCAAAGAATTCAACAAGAAGCAAAAGCAAACTTATCTGAAAATTTTGAAATGGACAAAAGCACAAACCAAGATATGGCCGCTATGGAAGGAGTTTTAGATTTCCTTAAGGATTGGAGCGATGAAGATGTCGCAGTGAGTCCAAATGAAAATAATATCGTTGGAATTGATCAAGATATGATGTTTGATATGGATGATCTTGCACCAACTCCAATTACCAAAGATCAAATATCACAAGCTCAAACAGTTAATGACAATAATATGCTTGAAAACCAATTTTCAGAATCGGAAGATGATATATTGGGTGATATTGCAAAAATGGCTTCAGATATGCAACCCCCTAAACCCGATTCTGCGAAATTAGGCTATACAGAAGAAGAAAACTTGGACGATATTCTTGCAGCGCTAGACGGGATATCCGAGAGTTCCTTATCTTCGGATCCAACTTCAACTATACAACCTGAAAGCTCAGAAATCGCTACAGAAGAAAAAAGTATAAAACCTGTTGAGGAGAGTAATGAAGGTTTACCGGACGATATTTTAGCAGCCTTAGATGATATCGCAGACATGGTTGCAACTCCGAGCACTTCAGCGAAATCAAAAGAAAAGAAAAAAGATTTACCTTACGGAATTGTGATTTATGAGGGAGAAGTTCCACCAGTAGCTCTTGAAGATTATGTTTCTTTTGAAATAGGCTCTCTTGCCCCGAAAACCGAAGAATTTGACAGTGAAGCAAATGAGATTTATGTTACGGAACAAAAAATAATCCAAAAATCTGAACCCGCCACATTTGATGCATTTACTACTGAACTTAAAATCAAAGATGATGGAAGCCCTGATTTTAATGAAATTTCAAGCGAGTATGATGATTCAGATCTTAATATTGAAGAAGATGCAATGCTACAAGCTTTGGCAGAATTAGATTTAAGTTCAGAAGAAAAGAAAAAGAAAATGATATAGCAAATTAATTAGATTTGGATAATCTATTTTATTTTTTTTGCTAAATGAATAAGCAATTCTGAAATTTCAAAAAGGTTCAGATTTTCAACTAATTGAGATACTTCCAATCGGATTTTCTCTGGTGAATTATTCTCTTTTATTAAATCAAGAATTTGCATCTGATAATCATCCATATTTTCGAACAAAATTTCGATTTTATCAACTTCCCCTGTCAATTCAGCAATATCTTTGGGAAGTCTCCGCTCAATGGTTTGCAATAAAGAGGTTATAACTTCTCCTTTGGACAAGTTAAATATGGATGAAATGCGTTCAACTTCTTTAATACTCGCACTAATTGTTTTTGTGATATCATTTGACTTTATATAACCCGGTTTAAAGAAGAGATCAATAAAATCATTGTAAGCTTGTTCATGATTGTTGGGATCTAATTTTAGTTTGGCTCCATTCGAAAGTGTTAATTTTTCCATATTTATCTCCTATTATAGCTTATAATTCAAAACCCAATTCTTTGATATAATATTTTGCATTAAGAAAGATATAAATTTATTCATCCATATTCGAGATTTTTAAATGCTAAATTCCAAACAACCAGAAAAAATACGAGTTTCTACTGGAAGTGCCGCAGTTTTAGGATTAAAAAGGCTAAAAATGGACACACCACCGACAACCTGCTACTTGATGACATATACTGAAGAATATTGTATCGGTAAATGTAGTTTTTGTCCTCAAGGTCACACTCCCACATTACAAAGTACTGAACAATTATCACGCATTCAATGGCCAGATTTTAATTGGGAGGATTTTATCCAACAATTGAAAGTTAATCAAAGTCATGAAAGCGATAACAAATTTAGAAGGATTTGCATTCAAGTGTTAAATTATAAAGGATTTTATGATGATGTACGATCTATCGTAAAAATAATCCATATGCACTTTCCCACTTTAGCCATTTCTGCAGCAATCCCCCCAGTTCCTCCGATAAAGTTAAAAGAACTTAAAGATTCGGGCCTTGAAAGGATCGGAATTGCATTGGATGCATGTTATGAAGAACTTTTTGATGATATTAAAGGAAAAAACATACATGGACCCTATTCATGGAAGAAACACTGGGAAGCTTTAAGCAGTTCTTTGAAAATCTTTGGTCTTGGAAATGCAACGACTCATTTTATTGTGGGTTTAGGAGAAACGGAGCAAGATATGATCCAAAGTATTAAGAATGTTGTAGAAAAAGACATTTTACCTGGTATTTTTCTATTTACACCCGTCAAAGGAACACCCATGGAAAATGCCCCTCGACCCTTAATGACTCATTTCAGGCATATTCAATTATGCAGATATCTTCTTTTAAACAATATAGATAATTATGACCGATTTAGATTTTCAAATGATGGAAGACTCTCAAAAATTAAGTCCCTAACCAAAGATGAATTAACTCACATCATTCAACTAAATACAGCTTTTAAAACAGCAGGATGTCCTGATTGTAATCGACCATATTATACATCCAGACCAGGAGAAGAACAAGATGGGTACCCGAGAGATTTAACAACCCAAGAATGTTTACTCATTTATAATGAATTGGATTCCCTATTGGATATTTGAGATGATTGAAATGAAGAAATGGCGATATATTCCTTTCGAAACAAATAACGGTCCAAAAAACATGGCAATAGATGAAATGCTATTAGAACGTGTTATTAAAGGAGAATCTCCAAATTTATTGCGCTTTTATAAGTGGAATCCTTCCACCGCTACTATCGGTTTGCACCAATCTTTGAATGCAGAAATTAATTTAAATTCTGCAAAACAGAATAATGTGGATATTGTTCGAAGAATAACTGGTGGAGGCGCAGTTTTACATGATTCAACCGGAGAAATCACTTATTCTGTAATTTGTAAACTTAAAGATATCCCAGAATTAAAAAATTCACCCCGAGAATATGATTCATCAATTCCTTTACGGTATCAAGTGATTTTAGAATCATTAGCATCAGGATTAGAAGAAATGGGTGTTAGTATTGATGTTGGAAAGATACATTGTCCAGCATTATTAACTCAAGGAAAAAAGATCTCAGGGAATGCTCAAACGATCCGTAATGGAACATTATTACAACATGGCACAATTTTATTATCCGTAGAACCAGAATTTATGTATCAAATATTGAAGGCTCCCGTGGGAGTAACTTATACGAAAATGGTTCAATCAGTAAGATCCAAAGTCATTGGAATCTGTCAAAATAATGAGAATAATACCGATATAAATAATCTTAGCGAACGTGAAATTGTTGATAAACTTAAAGCGGGATTTCAACACATTTTTGGAATCGAATTTCAAACAGAACCCCTTACTAAGAAAGAAAACCTGGAAGCAGAAAATTTAGCAAAAAATAAGTACGCATCTAAAAAATGGTTAGAAAAATATCTGTGAAATATGAACAATAAAATAAACAATGAGGATTAACAAAATGGCTGAATTAGGAATACTCGAACAATATTATTCAAAATATATTAACCAAACATTCACTTGGGCAGATGCGCGAAAATTATTAAAGGAACCTTCGGATTTAGACTGGGATGGATTTTTTAATAAGATTGGAAACTATCGATTTAACCAGCTAAAAGAGAAAAAAATTCTAAAGGCGTATACTCCAGGAAAAAACTTTCCAGCAATTTCAGTAACAGGGACAGATTGTGAGCTAAATTGCGAGCATTGCGATAAAAAATATTTAGGAAGTATGATACAAGCAGGTACAGAATCAGATTTAATTGTGAATTTAAATTCAAAGGTTGAAAAAGGTGCCATTGGAGCTTTAATCTCAGGAGGATGCACTTCAACGGGTAAAGTGCCAATATTAAAATATGATTCACTTCTTAAGGATTTTAAAGAAAATAATCCATTCTATCTTAATTCTCATGTGGGATTAGTGTCTCAACCAGAAGCCTTTGCTTTGAAGGAATGTGGAATTGACAATGTTTCTTTTGATATGATTTTAGATCAAAAATCGATTTCTGAACTTTTTCATTTACAAAATACTGTGGAAGATTATATTTCGAGTTATAATGCTTTATTAACCGCCAATCTTCGAGTTACGCCCCATATTTTAATAGGTGCCCGATTTGGCAAGATTGCAAGAGAATTAGATGTTTTGAAATTACTCGCGGCAAATAATCCAAAATTACTCGTATTTATCGCCATGATTCCTCCAAGGAAAGAGGGGATTATGGACTCACGATTTCATTTATTAACCCCAAGTGAAATTTCACGAATTATTTTTATTGCTAAGATTTTTTTGCCCCAGAGTTCATTTTCGTTAGGCTGTATGCGACCAAAGGGCAAATGGAGTAAAGAATTAGAGCGATGGGCGATTCAAGCCGGAGCATCAAGAATGGAGATTCCAAGTCAAGCCACATTAAAATGGGCCAGATCCGAAGAATTTCTAATCACTTATTTCGGAGCATGTTGTGCCATTAGTGAAGAATTTGAACCATACGCAGAGGCTTTCGATATTCGCGGAAATTTAAAAAACCCAGCCAAGCTTCCCAAAAAAAAATTGAACCATAAAACATGATTACATATTTCTTCATTTTTCATGTAAAAACCACTACTATACTTTCACAAATTTATTTAAGTAATATTTTTTTTTTGATCAATAGTTAATGGTAAAAGCGAAAAAGAAGAAATTACAAGATTTATATTATGATGGTGCAGATAAAATAGAATTTGCATTAGAATCAATGTATAAGACAATCGTGGCATTATGTGAGGGAAACGCGTCACAAATGGAATCTTATGCACAAGATACTATCTTAGCAGAAAAAAAGTCGGATCAAATTCATGATCAAATTATTGATCGCCTTTTTTCACGCGAATCCTTAGTATTTTCGAGAGAAGATAGATTATTTTTAATTAGCCAAATGGATGAAGTTGTTGATAAAGCAGAAGATGTTGTCCGAAGAGGTACAATCTATTTTCCAACGTTAGTTCCTCCGAAATTAATCCCCCGATTAATTTCTATATGTGAAAAGGGAAAAATAATTGGCACTTTATTAAAAAAAGCCATCAAAGCCGTTTTTACTGACTTTAATGAAGCTTCGAATTATCTAAATTTGATCGAAAAAAATCGTAGAGAAGCAAAACGCGATGATCTATATGTGTTAAAAATTTTGTATGATTTAAATTTAGGGACTCGAAATTTTATGTATTTCGATCGTTTGATTCATAATATTATGAAAACTATTGATACAGCCAATACTTTTGCAGATGGAATCCATCGACTTATTGTCAAATATCAACTTTGAAAAATTGTAGGAGATAAAAAGAAGTGGATTGGTTAACATATTGTTTAATTATCTTCGCAATTATTCTTACCTTCGGAATAGGCGCGCAAGATGAGAGTATGGCGACAGTGTATGGTAGTGGTTCATTAACCTTAAAATTTGCAATTATTTTGGGGGGAATTTTATCATTTTTAGGAGTAATTTTTCTTTCTTCAAAGGTCGGGGAAACGATTGGAGCGGATTTATTGGGGGAAGATGTCGATTACAATTCCAATATGATTTTTGCAATTTTAGCAGGAACATCTTTTTGGTTACTCATTGCTTCCAAAACAAGTGTTCCAATTTCAACAACTCACTCAGTCGTGGGTTCGGTTTTCGGAATAAGCTTTATTTGGGCAATTGCTGAAAAAAAAAACTACTTCAGTAGTATAAATTGGATAAATATGGGGAAAATAACCATAGGATGGGTACTTTCTCCATTATTAGGTTTTTTAGGAGCAATGATGGGACAATTTATAATTAATAGAATAATGAAAAATCGAAATGATAGTTTGCTTCAAGTTGAAAAAAACGAAACGATTTTTCGTTATTTAATCATATTATTTGCTTGTATTAATCAATTTAGTCGCGGAGGAAATGATTCCGGTAATGCCATAGGTATTTTCTATGGACTTGTGAGATCAAGTAAAATTGATGTTTCCCAAATGAATATTCTTATTATAGTTGCGGGTTGCGCTTTTGCACTAGGGTTAATGTTAATAGGAAGAAACCTGATAAAAAATGTTGGAACGACAGCAGGGCAATTAAGACCCAGTGAAGCTTTAGCAGTTGAAGCTGCAACGGCAATTATTATTCTAGCTGCAACACTTTTAGGTCTCCCAGTTTCTGGAGGACATATCCTTATTTTTGCATTAATCGGATCAGCAAGAATGAAAGGTGAACATCCAGACAAGAGGTCTTTTAAAAGGATGGTTAATAGCTGGATAGTTACTTTCCCTATTGCGGCTTTATTTTCCGCAACATTTTATGGCATAATTCTTTTTTTCACTTAAGATGGCATATATTTTTCTTGAAAAAAAAAAATTTTTAACTTCATATTTGATTGGATGTAAATTCAACGAAAATTTTTCCCTCCTTTTTTCGGAAAGAATCATAAGGAAACTATTAAAAATGCCATGAAAAAAATACTATGTAGATTTAAAATTTTGAATAATTCAAAATTAGTCAATTAATAATCTAAAGTGAAAAAAATGACGAGGGAAGAATACGGTACTAATAAATTAATCATAAGATATGACGATCCTACAAATTTGGTAGATTTATTCGAAAATACAGTAAAAAAATATCCAAAAAATTTATGTATTGGCGAAAAAGATGAGAATGGAGATTTTCAGTGGGTCACATATGAAGAGTTAGCTTCACGAGTTGATAATTTGCGAGGTGGACTTGCCAATTTAGAAATTCTGAAGAAAGATGATTCTATCGGTATTATTGCAGATAATCGAGCAGAATGGGCAATATGTGCTTTTGCAACTTATGGATTAAATTGTCGATGGATTCCAATGTATGAGAAAGAATTATTGCAAACATGGAAGTATATTATTGAAGATAGTTCGATAAAAGTATTATTTGTGTCTAAACAGGATATTTATAACCAAGTAAGGGTATTTATAGATGAAATCCCAACTTTAGAACAAATTTTCGTGATTGATGGAACAGGAGATAATAGCATGGCCAATTTAGAAAAAATAGGTAAAAAGGCACCTGTTGAATCAAAAAAACCCGATGTACATGACATTGCAGGTTTAATTTATACTTCAGGGACAACTGGAGATCCAAAAGGTGTATTACTTAGCCATGGTAATTTTACAAGCAATGCTCAAGCAGGTTATAGAATTTATCCGAACTTAACTGTAACGGCACGAGCATTAAGCATTCTACCTTGGGCACATTCCTATGCACAAACAGCAGAACTATATAATTTCTTTCAATTTGGGGGAAGCATTGGGATTACCAGCGTTGACACAATGAGCGCAGATTTACAAAAAGCAAATCCAACCCATCTAATGTGTGTTCCAAGACTATTCAATAAGATTTATGATGGTATTCATAAAGTTATGGAAGAAGAAGGCGGCATAAAGAAGAAATTATTTGATGCCGCAAAAATGGCAGCTCAAAAGAAACGAGAAACTGGAAAATCGAGCTTGAAATTCAAAGTTTTAGATAAACTAGTCTTTAGTAAAGTAAGAGCAAGATTTGGAACCAGAATGATTGAATCTCTGACAGCGAGTGCAAAAACGGAGAGAGAAATTGCAAATTTCTTCTATGATATTGGATTACCCATCTACGATTGCTATGGTATGACAGAAACAAGCCCAGCAATTACCATGAATACTAAATCTGCACACAAATTGGGAAGTGTTGGGAAACCGATTGAAAAAGTAAAAATAGTTATTGATAAATCGGTTGTGGAAGAAGGGGCAAAAGATGGAGAAATTTTGGTATACGGCCCAAATATCATGCATGGATATCACAATAAACCAGAACAAACCGCAGCCATCATGGTTGAAGATGAAAATGGAAATAAAGGAGTTCGGACAGGAGATCGAGGGAGAATTGACGAAGATGGTTTCCTGTTTATTACAGGGAGAATTAAAAATGAATATAAGCTTTTGAATGGTAAATATGTGCATCCGGCATCTATCGAACAATATATCAAGTTACTTCCTTGGGTAGCCAATGTTATGCTATATGGAGATGGTCGAGCCTATAATGTCTGCTTGATTGTTTTAGACCGAGAATACCTCGCCCATTATAAAAAGCAAGAAAATCTCCCAGAAGATGTTGACACTCTTATGAATAGCCCGAAAATTCGAGAAATGGTCAAAGAAGAAATAAAAACTCACATGAAAGGCAAATTTGGGGGTTATGAGATTCCCAAAAAGTTCCAATTTCTTGCGGAAGATTTCACTCTTGAAAATGGGATGTTAACCCAGACAATGAAATTGAAACGGAAAAACGTTCTGCAAAAATATCAAAGCATGATTAATACTATGTATGATACAGACGCATACTAAATTTTCAACTTTTTTTTGATTTTGAATTCTTCTTTTCTTTTCATTTACTATCACGAGTTAATTCCAAATAAAGGCTTATAAGTAACTTTATTCAAATAAGATATGCATTAATTGTTGAAAATAATAACTCCAATTAAGAGGGAGTTCATTTTTAGTAAAAATGGCAAATATTATGATCAAAACATTACAAAGGAATTGAAAATAAAAAATGACCTTAGAAGAATTTAATAAAAATATCGCCATTATGCGGTATGATGAACCCGTTAATTTAGTCGATGTATTCGAACAATCCGCAAAAAAATTTCCGAACCGAAAATACATTGGAGAAAAAGATGCAAATGGAGAATATCAGTGGATTACATATCATCAGACGGCGAATCGAATAGACAATTTGCGCAGTGGAATCGCCAGTTTAGGGATAATTAACGAAGGAGATGCGATTGGGATCATCCGTAGCAATTGTAAAGAGTGGGCAATCTGTGCGAATGCAACCTATGGATTGAATTGCAAATGGATTCCCATGTATGAGAAAGAATTACCTCAAATATGGAAGTATATCATTAAGGATGCGGAAATCAAGATCCTTTTTGTCTCCAATAAGGAAATTTATGAACAAGTTAAAACTTTTCAAGATGAAATCTCAACTCTGGAGAAGATTTTTGTAATTGATGGTAACGATGAAAATTCGATGGCTGCTTTAGAGAAAAAAGGAGAAACTCAAATAATTCAATCGAAAAAACCTTCCCATTCAGATGTGGCAGCTCTGATTTATACTTCTGGCACCACTGGTGATCCTAAAGGAGTAATTCTCACTCATGGAAATTTCACTAGCAATTGTCAAGCAGGAAGAAATGGAGTTCCTCATTTAAACGAGACGGCGAGAGCACTTAGCATTCTACCTTGGGCACACAGTTATGCCTTTACTGCAGAATTGAATACTTTTACACTCTTAGGTGCAAGTATAGGAATAACATCAGTTGAATCAATGAGTGAAGATTTAACTAAAGCAAATCCCACCACATTGATATGCGTTCCCCGACTTTTCAATAAAATTTACGATGGAATCCATGTCTTAATGGATAAAGAAGGAGGCATAAAGAAAAAACTATTCTATGCTGCAAAAGCAGCAGCAAAGAAAAAACGAGAAACAGGTAAGTCAAGTTTGAAATTAAAGGTACTTGATAAGCTCGTCTTTAGCAAGGTGCGGGCACGATTTGGAACACGATTACTCGAATCTTTAACCGCAAGTGCAAAAACAGAACTTGAAATTGCAAATTTCTTCTATGATATTGGATTACCAATATACGATTGTTATGGGATGACCGAAACTGCTCCAGCAATTACATTAAATCTCCCAGTTGTTCACCGTTTGGGAAGTGTGGGAGTACCAATAGAAAAAGTAAAGGTAGTAATTGATACAAGTATGGTAGGGGAAGGTTCTGAAGATGGAGAAATCATTGCATATGGTCCAAACATTATGCAAGGATATCATAATAAACCAGAACAAACCGCTGCCGTAATGGTGGAAGATGAAAACGGAATAAAAGGAGTCCGAACAGGAGACTTAGGCCATCTTGATAAAGACGGATTTTTATATATTACCGGTCGAATCAAAAATGAATTCAAATTGCAAAATGGAAAATATGTTCATCCAGCAGCAATAGAACAATACATCAAACTCCTTCCCTGGGTGGCAAATATTATGATCTATGGGGATGGAAAACCCTATAATGTAGCTCTTGTGGTTCCCGATATGGCTGTTGCCCAACGATATGCTGAAACCATGAAATTGTCCACTTCACCGGAATTATTAATTCAAAAACCAGAAATTCAAGAATTAATAGGCAAAGAAATTCGAGCCCATTTGAAGGGTAAATTTGGAGGGTATGAAATTCCCCGGAAATTTGTCTTTTTAACCGAAGATTTTTCCCTTGAGAATGGAATGCTGACCCAAACCATGAAACTTAAACGAAGGGCAGTCCTTCAAAAATATCAAGGCTCCATCAATTCGCTTTATGATGAAGATGCGATGTAGGTTTCAAAAATTTTTTTTCTTCCATTTCCTTCATTAATTCTTTCTTTTCTTTTAATATTTTGACCAATAGAAATTTTTTTAAAGCCTTAAACGAAGTGTTTTGTTACATTCATTTTTTTTTAGATGAGTTGAAAAGAGGCATTAAAAGTTATGAAGAAAATTAATCAAATACTATTATTAGGTTTGGTGTTATTTATGATAATTCCAAATCTCAATGGGAATATTCCAGCAAATGCAGGAACACCATACAGTTCTGCAGATGATTTACGTCCTTTAATTTATGGGACTACAAGTTTAGTTGTGGATTTAGATCCTCAATTCGCATGGGATAGCGCTTCAGTTGATCATATCACACAAGTATGTGAAGGATTATTTGCGTATGATTTAGGAGATCCTAATTTGGCAATAATTCCGAGATTAGCAACTAGCTTTGGAGTATGGGGAACTGAAAGTACAATGGACGGGATTAAATTCAGTTATACAGTTGAATTGCGAACGGGAGTGAAATTCCATGATGGTTCAGATTTCACTGCTGATGATGTTGTTTTTACATTCGATCGATTAAACAACTTCTGTTCAAGCGAACCAAGTACTCAAATCTCAGAGTTATATGAACCTTTAGCTTCATTGTATCCGAGTTCACCTTTATTAATTTATAGCACAACCGCATTAAATGCAACCCATGTAAAGTTTTTATTAAATTATGAATATGTTGCCTTTATATCCCTTTTATGTTTTTCAGGTTCTGTTATTTTATCGGATCAACCAGGAAGCACTCCTACAAATGATTATTATATAACTGCTACGGATACTTTGATCGGAACGGGACCTTATTATCAAGAATCAAACAGCGAACGATTGACCGTATTTAAATATTTTGAAGATTATTACCGTCCCGCCCCATCGATAAAAGAAATGCATTGGGTATTATATGATGATGCAACAACATTGAATCAAGCCTATCTCGCAGGAGATATCGATTTTACTGAAGCAATCAGTTCGGATTTTATGGATGAATATGAGGCAAGCCCAAATCATGTTGTAGGGGATCGTATGCAAGGCACCGTGATTATTTACATGGGATTCGATTTCAATAGAATCGAGAAAAATACAAGAAATGCAATGCAAGCGGCTTTTGATTATAATTATGTTATCAATGAATTGGGTCAAGGGGATCTCGCTCAAATGACCTCTATCGTACCCAAGGGAATCATGTTCCATGATGCCTCTATCCCAGCACCCATTCAAAATCTAACCTTAGCCCGTGAAAAGATGCTAGCCGCTATCGCAGCAGGAGAAGGAG
The DNA here is from genome assembly GCA_025839675.1 of Candidatus Lokiarchaeum ossiferum. GTDB lineage: Archaea > Asgardarchaeota > Lokiarchaeia > Sigyniarchaeales > Promethearchaeaceae > Lokiarchaeum > Lokiarchaeum ossiferum. Next base: position 5,245,269 of record CP104013.1, on the reverse strand, counting down.
AAGGAGTATTTGCACTTTCTCAATCCACAGGATTGACTGCAAGTTCTACAGATATGGAGTGGGAAGCAGCCACCGTTGTTTCTTACACTTACACCTACAACTCTGGAAACGCTATGCGTGAAGGAGTCGGAGAATTAGCAAAAGCAAACTTTGCTAAAATAGGAATCCATCTTACCGTTGTTGGTTTAACCTGGGGTGAATTCTTAGACTCATTAGATGATGGATCATGCCAAATCTTTATGTTGGGATGGGGTCCAGACTATAATGATCCTAGCAACTTTATCAACCCATTATTATCCCCAACCTCAACCTCTAACCATGCACACGTAAACGATTCAGAACCAATGGTTGGATTGAATGATTTAATGACCGCTGGATTAGTTGAAACAAATTTAACAATACGCGAGCTCATTTATCATGATATTCAGAGACGTGTTATTGAGCAAGGTGTTTGGATTTATTTATACACCAGTAATGCACGTTCAGTCTATACCGTCGAATTATCAAACCCCCATCGCAATCCTATGGGCCTTTTAGATTTTTATAGTATGATTTGGACAGGAATTCCACACCCCGATGATGATAATGATGGACTCTGGAATGGAGAAGAAATTTTATTAGGTACAGATCCAAATAATCCAGATACCGACGGAGATGGTTATGATGACGGCGTTGAAGTTAATTATGGATCAGATCCTTTAAATCCTAATGATTATCCTGGACTTGATAGTGATGGGGATGGATTCCCAAATGTGGTAGAGATTGCCGAAGGAACCAATCCATATGATCCTAATAGTTATCCTGGCATGGATAGCGATGGAGATGGTATTACAGATGATGATGAATTTGATATTGGCACAAACCCATATAATCCAGATACAGATGGTGATGGTTACACCGATGGGCAAGAAACGGCAGGTTTGGGAGATTTCAGTGACCCCTTGGATCCAATGGACACACCTCAAGATCAAGATTTAGATTTTCTCACGGATTTTGAAGAAATGGTCAATTATAACACTAACGTCCATATACCAGACACCGATGGAGATGGAATATTAGATGGAATGGAGGTTTATACTTATTCCACCAATCCGACATCGAAAGATACGGATTTTGATGGTTTAGAAGATGGAAGTGAAATAAATACCTATTTTACCGACCCCTTAAAAATTGATACGGATAATGATAATCTCAATGATAATTTTGAGGTAAAATTGGGCACAAATCCTTTAGATGATGATTCTGACGATGATGGATTTTATGATGGATATGAAGTCAAAATGGGAAAAAATCCTCTGGATGCAAATAGTTTTCCAGGAGATGGACAAGGAACTGCAACAGAAACAACAGATACAACAGAAACAGCAACTACTACACCAAATAATCCCTTTGGAGATATTTTCTCTTGGATTCCCGGATATTCAGTAACATTTCTAATAATCTCAGGGACTTTTGTAGCTATTGGCATAATTTTGCAGCAAAAACGCAAACATACGTAGATAGTATAGTTTTGTGTCTTTTTTTTCTTCTTTATCACTTATTACTCCTATCCTTTAACAATTAATAAACAAATTTTTGTAAAATGATATTTTGATACAATTTAATTAAAGATATATGACTTCTTCCTTCCCTTTTATCCTTTAAACGAATTTCTAATTTCCTAATCGAATTGAATAAGAGAATTTTTTTAAAATGTAAAATTTAATCATGGTATGGGTGAAACCTCAACTCAATCTATTGCAATTCCGCAAGAAATTGATACAGCCAAAATTCAGAAGCAAATTGCAGCAAACTTATCAATATCACTCCAATCTATTCAAAAATCCATCGAACTTTTGCTTGATGGGAATACTGTTCCTTTTATTGCTCGTTATCGAAAAGAAGCGACGGGAGCTTTAGATGAAATCAAGTTGAGGTCCATTCAAAAAGAATACAATTTAAGTGTAGGTATTGAAGAACGAAAAATATCAGTTCTCAATTTAATTAATAAACAAAATAAATTAACGCTTCCCCTTCGCGATAAGATTCTTGAAGCATCAACCCCCCAAGAAGTAGAGGATTTATACCTTCCCTTCAAAATCAAGCATAAGACTTTAGGAGCGAAGGCGCGTGAAAAAGGCTTGGAACCTCTTGCCATTCTTATTAAAGAAGGTGTTTCTACAGGAACTATTGATAGTATTTGTCTCCCCTTTATGAATAAAGAAAAAGGAATCACCTCATCCAAAGAAGCACTCTCGGGAGCAGTGGACATCGTTGCCGAAGAAATTGGTAATCATCCTGAGTATCGACAATTCACTCGTGAAATTGTTTTTAAACGAGCAATCGTGAAAACTGAAGTCGATGAATTAGTATTGAAAAATGAAAAAAAAATAAACTCTGCTTCTGGAAAAGCAATTGATCCCCGAACCTTTGAAGATTATTTCGATTTCTCATTAGAAGCCATTCAGTTACAAAATCATCAAATTTTAGCAATCAATCGTGCAGAGGATTTAGAAGTGCTAGATGTATCCTTTGAAACTCCTGAAGCTGAAATTGTGCATGAATTAAAAAAACAGATACTTCATAATCATTCACCTGAAACTCATGTACTTTATGATTATTACATAAAAGCCATTGAAGCGGGATTTAAAAGATATATCATCAGGGCCATCAAGCGCGAACTATGGAAATCTTTATGTAATACTGCAGAGGCTCATGCCATCACCGTATTCGCAACTAATTTAAAAAATCTATTAATGACACCTCCTATTAAAGAAAAAGCAATCATTGGATTAGATCCGGGTTATCGAACAGGATGTAAAGTCGCGGTAATCGATCAAAATGGCAATTATTTAGCAGATAGTGTAATTTACCCTCATCCTCCTAAGAATCAATTGGCAGAAGCTAAAAAAATAGTTTTAAATTTGGCTAAAAAATATCATGCGTATACATTTGCAGTGGGAAATGGAACCGCTTCCAGAGAAACCGAACAAATGATGGCAGATCTCATTTCAGAACATCGATCAAAAAATTTACCTTTAGAATTTGCGATAGTGAGTGAAGCGGGAGCATCGATTTATTCTGCATCCGAAGTAGCGATAGAAGAATTTCCAGATTTAGATCTAACCGTTAGAGGGGCAATAAGTATTGCCCGACGATTACAAGATCCTTTAGCAGAATTGATAAAAATTGATCCGAAAAGTATTGGAGTTGGTATGTATCAACATGACGTGAATCAAGCCGAATTAAAAACAGAATTGGATGCAGTTATTGAAGATTGTGTCAATGGAGTAGGTGTCGATTTAAATACAGCTTCAAGTAAATTGTTAGAACACGTTTCCGGATTAAACAAAAGGGTCAGTAAAGAAATTGTGAAATATCGATCTGAAAATGGAAATTTTTATTCCCGAAATCAACTATATGAAATTAAAGGGTTAGGTCCAAAAGCGTTTGAACAATGTGCAGGATTTTTAAAGATTATGGAGGCAACTAATCCTTTAGATCGCACTTTTGTGCATCCGGAATCCTACGAATTAACGGAAAAAATTCTTGCAGAATTAGAGATTCCCATTGACTTTCTAACTGATCCCCAAAAAATAGAATTGGTGCAAGAAAAATTGCTTTCTATTCGCCCGAAATCTTTTGCCAAGAAAATGGATGTTGATCCAAACCGAATACGGTATTTAGCAGAGCAATTACGAAAACCAAACTTAGATCCTCGAGAAAAATTAGATCCGGTAATATTACGCCAGGATGTATTATCTATTGAAGATTTGAAAGAAGGGATGATCCTAAAAGGCACCGTTCGTAATGTTCTCGATTTTGGAGCCTTTGTGGATATTGGTGTGAAATATAATGGTTTAGTCCATAAAAGTCAAATCGCCAACCAGTTTGTGAAAAGTCCCTATGACTTTCTGGCCGTTGGGGATGTAAAGGATTTTATGATTATCGGAATTGATTTATCGCGGAATCGAATTCAATTGTCCATTAAACAAGTCCTCAGTAAAAAATCCAAAGGATCTTAAGGAAGGATATTTTCTAGATGACAATCATTTATCTAACACGTCATGGTCAAACCGAATGGAACAAAGCCCACATCATGCAAGGATGGCAAAATGCCCCATTAACAGATTTGGGAAAGGCTCAAGCGAAACAATTAGGAAAAAAACTTAGACCTATTGCTTTTGATGCTGTTTATTCGAGTGATAGTGACCGCGCATATCATACAGCTCAAATTATCACCCAAAATCAGCCCAAAACAATTATCAAACTTGCCTCATTGAGAGAAATTAATCTTGGTGAATGGGAAGGAAAATCTCTTCAAGAATTTGAACAATTGAATCCGACACAATATCATAATTTTTGGAATTTACCTCATTTATACGTTTCTTCCGCAGGAGAAACATTTTTTGATGTAAAAGAACGTGTCATAAAGACTTTCGAGGGTTTAATACAAAAACATAGGAAGGAACGCCTATTAATTGTGGCTCATACCGTAGTAGTAAAAACAATATTAGCATTTGTTGAAAATGAACCCTTGAAGAATTTATGGGTTTTACCATATATACACCCAACCAGTTTAAGTATAATCAGAACTGATAATCAAACCAAAAAAATTGAACTCTACGGGGATATTTCACATTATGAAGATGAATAAGTTGAAAATGGTTCTTTATTAATCCTCGTCATCGTCATCATCAAAAAAGACTTCCATTTTTTTCCGAGTGTGATCTTGATCGGTAGTTAGAAAGGTCCCATGTTTTCCCGCATCTTCAATCCGAGTATCGGGTATAACATTGGGCATCGCCATTTCGGGCGGGATTTCTCCCGCCATAGCCTTCATCATCTTTTCAATTTCTTCCTCACTATATTGCCCCTGGCGTTTTAAAAGCATCTTCATTATACGAGTTTGAATTGTTTTACCAATACGTTTAAGGGCAGATATCACAGGGTTCTTTTTCAATGCCTTTTGTTTCTTCTTCAGCGATAATCTGTGTGATGAAATTTCAGATTGAATTAAAGCAGGCCACTGATCTCTTGGAATATCTTGATTTTTTAACTCTTGCTTTACTCGTCGCAAAATTTGATGTTCTTCTTCCGAAAGAGAGGATGTTGATTTTTTGGAACCCGACATATAATAGTTGAAAAAGAATGGATCAAAAAAAATTTTTTTGATTTTAGGATAAATCATCAGCTGAAATTACTTTTTTTAATATTATTTCGATATCTTGCCAGTGTCGCCCTCTCCAATAAATTTGGTTGCAATTCAGATTAGAACACTGCCAAAAATGATTGAAAGTGGTAGCAGTTCCCATTGAAAGTTTCTCGAGAATTTGTTTTTTTTCAACAACATCAAGCTCAGAATTGCACAACGAGCATCGTGGTTGAAATTTTAAATCATGGAGATCATTCCAAAGTAGTTTTTCTGGTTTAAAGCCAATATGTTGAAAAATTTTATGGAGTTGTTGATGGAGTTCTTCTTCATTTAGAAAAAGTACCATTTCTTCTGGTAAATTTTCTTTTTTTAATCGTTTCTGCGTGATCTCATAAAAAAGGTGGTCCCGAGTTATTAAAATCCGATTCACCTTTAAGATATGTTCTAAAATTTCCGGATCTTTTAATTTAGGGTCTGCAATCTCAGTATCGAATCCTAAAATCCGTAAAAAACGACCCAGTTTACCAAACATCGCATCCACATACAATAAAACGGATGATTTTTCTGTCATCTTTAATCCTTAATAATTTTTATTGATTATCTCAATTATAAATTTTCGTCATTAAACCTCAGATATTTTTTCAATTTCCTTTCTTCTTACATTTGTCTGGCTTATAGGTAAATATTATTTTGATCTCGACACTATGGATATTGAGAAAAAATAATATAATAAGCTACCTCGGATCAACCATCATGATAGAATCAACATTTCAACACATTCCGAATATTTTAAGGAAAGGAGAAATTCGTCTATGGAATTCAGGGATCACCACATGGCAAAAATTAATCAATACATCAGAAAAACACCCCCATTTTACCCGAAAAATGTGGCAAGCTTTAAAAAAGGAATGTATTGAGTGTCAACAGGCTTGGGACCAAGGAAATATTAACTATTTTTTACAGCATTTTCCCGAAGAAATTCATTGGCGGTTTTTTCCTAATTTTGTTGATCAAATTTTATATTTTGATGTAGAAATGACAGGTTTGGATATTCAAAACGATAAAATCACCACAATTGTTGCGTTTGATGGAATTAAACTCCATTATTTTGTAAGAAACAAAAATCTAGATGAATTTCCCCGTTTATTGGAAAAATTTACAGCGATTGCAACTTTTGATGGAATACGGACAGATATCCCGTTTCTTGAAAAAGAATTTGAAATTCACTTCGATAAAATTCACTTTGATCTCTTTTCACTCAGTCGTTTAGTAAGGTTATCAGGCGGATTAAAACAAATTGAACGAATATTGGGAATCCAACGAAATTTACCCGAGGAAATGAATGGTCTAATGGCAATATTCCTTTGGAACGAATACCAAGCCACACAAGATCCACAATTTTTATCCACTTTGCTTGCCTATAATGCTGAGGATGCCCTTCATTTACAAGAAATTCTGTTCCTTTTTTACGAAAAACTGCGGAAATTTGAACGTATTCCCGAGAAAAAGCTTGAATATTCACCTAAATCGATCCAGTTAGATAATATTGCTTCCAAGGATGTTCTTCAGATTATCAATTTAAAATATGGTTCTGAATTTCTGTAAACCACATTCTTTCCGAGAATTTATAGCAACCTAAACATTTTGATCATAATAAATGATTTTTTTTGATCTAGAGTTCTATGTTCCGCCAGAGGAACGAAACCACCCAAATTCGAGAGGTACTTTAGTTTTCAATCCGGGAAACTCCAATCATATTATATTGGGAGGCTATTTTATTTCATTACCCATATCAAGCATCAAATCGGAAGATCAAGCTTCCTTTCGACATGATACATCATTTTGGATTTGGAATTATTCATCTGAGGAAACATTATTAGGAGCGATTAAGAATTTTTTTGAAGAGGAATTTAGTTTTCAACAAGGGCAAAACACTCAAATTTTAGAAAAACGAGTTAAAGATGTAGTTACTTGTGGATTTGCAATTGCAAGAATAGATCTTCCAGCATTATATATTCGGAGCCAATACCATCATATTGCCCCAACGCCCAATCTTTTTGAAATTTTCTTAAAATCCAAAGTCATTGATCTATGTAATGTGAGCGCTTTTCTATTCCCCAATGAAACAACCTTATATCCAAAAACGGCTTATGAGGTGAGTAAGCGATTATTCCCTCACACAAAATGGAAACCAAGTGGAAAATCGGTTTGGAAATATTATGATGAGGGAGAATATGAACAGATCGAAACCCGTTGCCATAACGAAGTTACCGATATTCTGCACATTTATAAAAAACTTCAATCTTACATTGGTCTTCCTAGAAATGATTGATTTTTAAGGTTAGTAAATCAAATAATGTATAGATATAAAACTAAAAGTTGAAATCGCGATGGTAGACAGATTTAAAATTACTTATTTAGGCGCTTGCCCCTACAGCTATTCTGCAATGCTTTTCAAGAATATTAAGAAAATTCTGCAAAATAAACCAGATCCAATTGAAATCGCATTGTGTCATTCCGATGAGCGAAAATTACGTTTGCTAAGTCAATATCTCTATAATGCGATCAAAAGAACCAATAAGAAAAAACTTACCAATGTGCTTATTTCGACCTATACCAAAGAAGAAGAAGCATTAGCCAATTCCGACTTTGTTATTCAAGCCATTTCCACAAATAATATGCAAACCATGCTTTACGATTATTATCTTCCGTTGAAATTTGGGATTGTTCAAGCTGATGGAAGTCAAGTTGGTCCCGCAGGCATATTTCGAAGTTTCCGGACGAATGTTCTTACTTCCGAAACATCACAAAAAATCCACAAAATATGCCCAAACGCACCTTTCATGATATTAACAGATCCGAAAGCTTCGAATATCTTAGCAGCACAACAAACAACCCCATCAATATTATCTTTTGGGATTTCATCAGATCTTTACGAGGGTACCATTCCAATTCAAAAAATTATTCAATCTCATCCCGATTTTGAGAAAAATTCAGAGTTCGAGTATATGTATCAATATGCAGGGATTCCCCATTGCAGTTGGTTAACAAAAATTACCTATGGAAATCAAGATTACACGAATTCGTTACATGAACTTGTGGAATCAAGTAAATTAAAAAAATTTAAACAATATTCATTTAACCTTCATCTATACAACACTTTGGGCGCATACAGTTATACAAAACCAAAAAATTTAGCAAATTATTTTCCAGATTACTTGAATTATTTCAATCACCTAAATTCATCCCCAATTTGGAAATTTCCACTTAAAGAGATTAAAGAACGAAACAAAATAGTCTCTTTTCTAAAAAATAGCGTTAAAAAATTAATCCCTCATCCAATTCTCTACAGTTTTCGTACATACAATAAGATACCCGGTGCCCTTGACATAGCAATAGATTTTATGCACGAAAACTCAACTAAATTTTCAGGAATTATTCAAAATCATCATTTTGAATCATCGATGATCCAAAGTCTTCCTGAAGAATCAATTGTAGAATACCCCATAATATTTACAAGTAAAAAACTCCAACCAGCATCCCATATGGATCTACCAAATGAAATTACTGAGATTCTTACACCCTATAGTGATTCTCAACAGTATACTGTTGATGCTGCTTTGGGAAATAAGATGGATCTTGCAGTTCAAGCCATGCTAAAGGATCCATTAAATCAATGGATCGATGATGAAGAAAAAATCACATTTCTCACCCAACTTATGCTTTACTACGAACAGAAATGGCTTCCTGAACCATGGCAAGAATGGATTCCAACAAAAGAAGATCTTTCCAAGTCGAAATGGTGGATTTCATTAACTGACTTAACAAAAAGAAATAAGCAATATCAAAAATTTAAATTTCCAGTGAAGGAAGAAATGAGAGTCCATGCGTTTTCCATGAAAAAAGAACCAAGTGCAAAAGTGGAACTTGAAGAAAACGTATAAAAAGTATAGGTGATTTCCAGCACAATTTCAACTCTTTTTTTTAAATTCTAATGTATATTTTCCTTCAAAATCTTTAATAAATTCACACTTCATCTTTTTAGAAGAATTAAAGGAATGTTTTTCAAAAATATTTTCAATATAAGAGACTCGAAGGTGTTAAAAAAATGAAAATCCTTTTTAGATTAAATGAAAGAAAAAAGATTAAGCCCGACTGGCCGAAGCATCAGCATCTTGAGCCATCTGTACCCCACTCTCATCAACTACACCCCGTGAAGACTCCAATGCCAACAATTCTTCTTCTGTTAAACCTGCTCTTTGTAATTCCTCCAATCTCAACATTTCTTTTAGTTTATTATGTTTGGTTACTCGAATAACACTGGAAATCATCGGAATAATAAGGAGAAACGGCAATAACACGGATAACGTCGATTCCACCGTTTGCAACTCCACGCTTTTCAGAATTGCATCGGGTGATCGAAGAAAAGCAAAAAAGTTATAGGGATGTACTACAACCCACATGATTGCAGTAATAAGAACAATGCGTGTCAACATGTTAATCAGCGTGGATGCAATTAAACGAGATGCCTTTGGTGATGCTGCTTTAGCAGTCAATGTATTTCGCGCTTCTTTATCTTGTTTAAATAATTTTTCAAGATAGTGCGCCACACGTCGAGTATCTTTCATAGCATCCATTATCACTTGTTCATTTTTTTCCGCCTTTTTCTTGGCAATTAATTCAGCAATAAAGGAAAAACCCACCGATTCAGCCTTATCTGACATCAATGCGCTCAACGATAAGCGTTCTTCTTCTTCCTTTTGAGCCTGACGATCCTCATCGGTTATGTTAAGACGCTTTTGCGCTTTTTTTTCTCGTTTCATTTCTTCAATAGCCTTGATCCGTGAAATGGCTTTTTCTGCTTCGGTATGCATCACATCAATTTGGCGATTCAAACGTAATTCCCGTTCGACTGAAGGTGTCGTCACACTATCCACATAAGCCAATTGGAACACAAATTCTAAATAGACAAACATTGTAGTTGCAACTAAGAAAATACTCGAGGTTAAAAATCCACCAAAAGTCAAGTCTTTAATATCAACAAAAATCTCAGGTTGCAATAAATCTTTTTCTATCAGATTTGTGTACCATTCAGGCATTTCTGCAAAGAACGAGGAAAACATGTTTAGAACAATGTCGATTTGTCTGAAAAATAGGGGAACGATAATGATAAGATTAATATAAACAATAACTTTAATGCTTTGACCGGGGTCACTAGTAATTGTTCCACGTAATGCATGATAGAACATAATAACAATACAAATTTGAAGAAGAACCATGTAAAGATCTTCAGTTATCTCCGCAAAGAGAAATTGTAACCCAGATAATGATTCTGCAAGAGTTGGGGCGAGTAAAGCAGGAGTAGCCACCATTGTATCTGGATTATAGTTAGGTAAGTAAAACCAATTTCCCACCATATTTGAGAAAACGGAATTTACAAAATTAATGAAATAATCCGCACTAAAAACAGCACCCAATACACTAAAAACGGCAGAAAACCCAAAGGAAATCCCTGTAAAGATCCCATACAATGCGATATACATAACATAGGCAAAAATATCACGTAAATCCCCAATAATACTCATAATATTCCAGAAATTAAAAATCTCTGGATTATAGATCAATCCTAGCTGAATTATTAACAAAACTAATAAAGCAATGGAGGTAATTCGTAACCCTATCAATAAGTAATTTTTTGCCATACCCTTTTCTTCCTTCTATGATTTTCCTACATTTCAATATGTAATAATAAAAAAAAACTTTTATTCTGCTTTTCCTACCCGTTTGGATTCTTGATATTCTGCCATAATCACTTCAAACATATCATCAGGAGCGACAGAAATAACAGGAACACCTAATTTTTGAGAATCCTTTTTAATATTCACAATGTGTAACATCATTTCTTCGGAGATAGCTTCTGCAAGGGCTTTATCTGTCGATGTTAATTCTAATTCATGGATTTCAAACCACGGTGAAAATGGTGAGATAACACATACTGCATGACCATAAGATTTCAATTTCCGAAAGGCTGCAAGTACATCTAACTGTGCAATCTCTAAATCGGTGATTAAAAAGACCAAACTCCGTTTATCCCAAGAGCGGGAAAACTCTTCTATGGACCAATAGATTTCTTTCTTACCTTGAGGAGTAATTTCTCCCAGAAAATTAATAATATCATAAAAATGACTGCGTTTAGTAGTGGGAGCCAGCCATCGAAAATTACTTCTATCCGAAAAGGTTGCGATTCCAACTTGATCTTTCTGTTCCATCGCAATTTTTGCGAGTAACATAGCAGATTTAATTGAATATTCAAATTTCGTCGCATCTACGGCCCCACCAGCCATTGATTCACTTGAATCGATTAATATGATTGTTGATACATTCCTTTCACTTTCAAACTCACGAACAATTAATTTTTGTAATCGCATACTCGCTTTCCAGTCAATTAACCGGAATTGATCTCCTGCGACATATTGGCGTAAATTTCGTAAATCCGTCCCCGTCCCTTTTTTCTTCGTTTGGTGAATACCGAAGGACATTGCCATAGCACGTTGTGCCCCCATCAATTCCAAGGCACGAATTTGTTCGTAAGGAGGATAAATTATAATGTCAGTTAATGATTTGGGGACAATTCGCTTTTCCGCATTAAAACCTAGCCGATCTCGGACGGTTACTTCTAATGGACCAAATTCAAATTCTCCACGCACTCGAGGTGCGAGTACGTAGGAAAATTTGATTGTTTTATGTGGATCAATTCGGGTACTGATATAGTTTTCGCCCGTAACTAACCGAAATGCTTTTGCTGGAAATTGATCAAATATATCTAAGAAATCGAATTTATTTCCCCCAGTGTTTTTGATGATGACCTTTATATGCATAAAGTCATCGCGGAATACACGTGTATTGTCGATTTCACGTGTGACATGCAATTCATCGATATTCATTGAACTTTCAAAAGCAGGCAATGAAATGAATGTCGCAAACAGAAAGAACACGCCGCAAATAATTAAATAATAGTTTTTAAAACTGAATCCCGCAGTCAATAAAAATGTCCCTAATACTACCAACGAACGTCCTTTTCCGCCCAGCATGTTATTTCTCTCGTTTATATCTTATTTTATGATTTATGTAAAAAAATAGGAAGGTTTTGATTCTTTAAATCGGCACAACCACTTCATTTAAAATTCGATTAATGACTGCTGTGGTTGTTAAGCCTTCTAATTCCGCTTCTGCCTTCAATCCGAGGCGGTGATTTAATACGGGCACACATAATTCCTTCACATCATCTGGTGTGACATAATCTCGCCCTAAGATTGACGCTCTTGCCTTGGCACATTTCATTAAGGTTAAACTGGCCCGCGGACCTGCTCCAATGGCGATCTGTGGATCGTTTCGGGTCTTGAACACAATATCTTTAATATATTCCAAAATTATGTGATCCATATACACCGTATTCACCAAGCGTTGTAATTCCACGATTTCTTCGGCGTTCGTCACTGGATCAATCACTATATTGTTCCCACTCAGTTGGCGCGCCATAATTTCGATTTCTTCCTCTTCTGGCGGATAATCTAACCACAATTTAAATAAGAATCGATCTAATTGTGCTTCGGGCAGTGGGTAGGTCCCTTCTTGCTCCACAGGGTTTTGGGTGGCAACCACTTGAAACGGTTTTTCTAAATTATAGGTCTTCCCCTCAATTGTGACTTGTTTTTCTCCCATCGCTTCAAGCAATGCCGCTTGTGTTTTCGGTGCAGTCCGGTTGATTTCGTCTGCCAACACAATATTCGAAAAGAGTGGACCTTTACGGATTACAAAATCACCCTTGGATTGGTCAAACACCATGGAACCGGTACAATCACTGGGGAGTAAATCCGGAGTAAATTGAATTCGATTAAACGTGATACCGAGGGCTTCGGCGAACGTTTTGGCGGTGACGGTCTTTGCAAGTCCCGGCACTCCTTCTAACAAAATGTGCCCGTTGGTGAGGAGCCCAATAAATAGGTATTGGAGCACTTCACCGAGTCCAACGACAACGCGGCCCACTTCACTCATGACATCCTGCGCAATCTCTCGCACAATGCCGATATCTGCTTCTTCATATACTTCTGCCATTTTTTTTTACCTTCCTAGTTTTAAAAAAATTAAATATGATCGTTTACCCAAGACATTTCCATAAAGAGTGTCTCAAATTCTCGTTCTTCTTTTATTACGGTTTTATTTCGCTTGATATCAAACATCATTTCAAGGAACCTTTTGATCCGATTAAAATGATCTTTGGACAAATATTTTCCTCGTTCAACTCTAATCGCTCGTAGAATCGCATCAATGCTCCGATCACCAGAATTTCCTAATAACCGATTCAATTTGCGCTCCATTCGACGATATAGTTGTAATAAAGCTTGATTATATTTTTTATGTTGACGATACCAATTGATTTTTTGAGCGAAAAATGAGGAAGTCCTGAATTTTAGAATTGATTTTTCCCGCTCAGCAGCTTCCAAATCTTTTAATTGGATTTTTTTCTTATTTCCTTCTTTTGGAATCCATTTACGTAAAGTTTGTAAAGCAAAAAGTGGATAGACCAACCCTAAAATGGGGTTTGTCGATAACCAATTTACATATCCTTGAACCGCTCCAAATGATGCTGCCGAATTTATTTCCGTACGCCCCGCAAGGTTTACACCAAAAAGAGATTCTTGTTCATCAAGAGTAATATGTGCTTCGTCAAACACCACAATTACATCAGAATGAGCCCTTCCACAAGTTAACCAATCCATTGCATTTAAGCCCATTTGTAAATTATCAAACTCGTCAATACTCGTTAATTCATTATTAAGCCAACTTGCATCAGTGGCGCAAAACACACGATTTGAATGCACCCCGTTAATAGCGGCAACATTTACACCCATATCTTTGGTGCTAAATACAGCTTGTTCATAACCACCTAATGGAAAACCACCTTTAAGCATCGTTGTTGCAATTCCCATTTCCGCATTATCGGAAGATACACTAGTTAAAACATCCCCTATATTTCCTCCGAGAGTGTATACATCTTCTAAAGGATCATACATCCCATCGCCAGATGTATCAATATAAGAATAAGATCCAGATGTCTGACCAATGAAGTTCCAACCTAACATATTTAACATACTTCCCCCTAAGAAAGCAGTTGCTTGCCCCAAAACGACTTGATCAATACCTTGATTTATTTCATGTGCGGGAAAATCAGAAATGATCGGAAAGGTAGGATTTTTCCAGTACATAGGATCTCCATTACTGTAGGTATTGTTTTCATACAAAATACCTTTGGGAAAGAATGTTAAGGGTGTAGCGTGTTCGAATCCCAAAACACCTATAGAAGCTGCAAACATTTCAGTCATTAAAGTTTCTGTGGTTCCATGATCATCGCAAATGAACATCGAAAAATTCGAACTAAAAGCTTCTAAGAGGTAGGGAACTTCCGCTGCAGGATTGTAGAACACATTGGGACCGGGTATGACCAAAATAACTTGTTTCGTTTTATCCAGCTGAGAAATAGTACTTAAAGAGGATTGGACAGACATCACAGTATATCCACCATCCTCAGTATCCGCTTCTAAGGCTTCCCGAAAATTAGACCACCCATTCCAAAGAGGATTGTATATGGAATTCGTTTTTTTATTTTCACCACCATCAACTACTGGATATACGATAGGAAGCCACATCAAGATAAGAACCATGACCATCAAAGCGGTTTTTATCCCAAAACTCGATTTTGACCCAGATTCTCCGGAAGCAATTCTTTCTGTGGAAATATTTTTTGTTGCGCTCGAAAGAGAAGAAATAGCACTGAAGGCAACAATTGCCATAAAGATAAGAGGAATATAATTTAGATAAGAAACTAATAAAGCAGTAGTAGTAATGCAAGCTTTAACGCTAAAATACAATGGAAAGAGGGTAGCAGAATATACTACCACGAGAGCAACAATCATAATAATTTTTGTTTTACCTGAAATATTCAAATTTAAAAAGGACTGTTGAAGTTTATTTAAGGAACGAAGGGTGAAAATAAGAGAAACCAGTACAACTGCTCCCCCGATTGCTAAGGGAACGATAACCTCTTGAATAGTGGTGGCAGTCTTCCAAGGATCCATCAGTAAAATTAAATCTTTATTAAGCGTAACCGCCCAAAGGAAAAATTGAGAGCCAAAGTTCAACCAAAAAGTAAAACAGATAGTAATGATAAAATTATTATAAATATTATATATCTTAGGAATTTTAGCCGAAAAAATCATCCCTATCACCCAAAAAATTAAAAGAATAATCATTACAGCGGGTAGCCACATATATGCGAGGAGTACAATATTTTTTGGCCCGAGCAATAATACTAAAGGAAGCGGTGGAGCCTGAAGATATTCCAATAATGCATTATTACCGAGCAATAATGGGGTGATATTTATACAAAAAAAAGCCCATACGGCCGATCCACGGGCAGCAGCTTTAGGACGTATAAGTTGACCCATAATTTTACGATTTTTACCTTGAATTAACCGGGAAAACCCTCCAATAAATGTCAATGCCCCCAATCCAGCCAGGACACTCCCAATAATTATTCCAGTTGTACCAAAATTAATTGTTAGGAAAACGACACCGACAGCAATCAAAGGTAGACTTAAAATCGTAATTAACCAGCCAGGATTTTTCATTTCTTGTTCACTTTTTGTGGTAATTTTTTTTAAAAAATTTTACATAGGAGGAAGAGGTTTTCCAACAAGGAATTCAAATACTTTTCCAAATTCTACCAACGATTTTTGGAATACTTCAGGATTGGAAGGTTTTCCACCATAGATCACTTCTTCCACTGCTTGAATGAAAGGATAAACAATGGTTGGATCCATATCATGTTCTTTCACCATTTTCATTGCATAATCTCTTACGCTTTGAGAAGGTAATTTCCGTTCTTTGTATTTTGCAGTGCAAAGCATTACAAATAACATGTATTCATAAGCAATTGCTTCTTTTGGGCGTTTTGTTTCGTTCAAAGTCTTGATGTTATTCAATTTTTGACCGAGATCAAAACCGCCACCTTTTTTCTTTCTTGCCATAATTTACACCTATGATTCTCTTTTATTTTTTCACTTAAATGTTTTAGCTCACTTGGAGATTATTTTTATGGGGGGGATTTATTCACTCACCGCTCCAATTTTTAAAGTTTGTTCAGATTCTAATCCACCGTCTGAACTCTCAATTAACGTAAATTCTAACATTGTTCCCGTGATTTCTTGGAAAACTCTTCCAAACACCAGCATTGATTTTTTAAACGCTTCAAGATTTAAATCGTAAAACCCATAAACAATATTTTCAACGAGCGCTAAATACGGATACGTTCGCATAGGATCGAGCCCATATTTCGTGACACAAGTAATCGCAAACACTCGAATCGTTTCATGTTCTTCTCTAACCAACCCATATTTTTCATTAATCAAATCAGCGAAGATTTTGTAGGTATAGGCAATTGCTTCCCGTCTCCGCCCTTGATTATATAAGACATTCACATTTTCAAATCGGGAATAATCCACCTTTCGCAACTTACGATCCCTTTTAGAAGATCGATCCATCCGTTGACGTTGGAAGATGACTAAACCCACAACAAGGGCTACCACCCCCAATCCCACGTAGACAATATTCATCCATTTTAAGGGAACATCCCCCGCTATCAAAGATGTGTTAGTTGGCGCCACATACGGCACCCCATCCTCAATTGTTAGGGTAATAGTATTGATTGAGGTGGAAGTATTTGACCCCAAATATTCAGAATCCATGTTCCGTAAATTAAGGGTAATTACACAAGCATCGATAGAAGTATTTACAGCAAATCCTTCTTCTGCAAGGTTGAAGGTAAATTCAAAGTATCCTTCGGCATTGGTTTCTGTGTATCCGATAAACTGCCCATTTAAGTAGAAATCCACAGTTTGAGACACAACAGTATAATTTTCATCCATAGAAATAGTCCCATTTAGGAAAACATCACCTTGAGTAAACACATAGGGAAGAGTCGTGTTTCGTACCGCGTTTGCAAAACTAAACGAACCATTAATTGCTTGAACCCTTCGTATAAATGTGGAAGCATTGAAGGCTTGATACTCTAAATATGATTGTCCAGGTTTAGTTGTTGGCACCCCTAGAAAGTGAACTCCTATATGTTCCATCCCATTCTCTTGGACAATGTTTTGAATTAACACCGTGCTATCCAAAGCTTCAATATTAATTCCTGTTTGACTAAGAGTGGAAGTAAGATTCCTATTTCGATAAAGTTCAAAGCGATTTGTTGGAATAGTGAAAATGCCACCCAATTCATCGGTGAGAGTAATTTCTAAATCGAATTCATCGCCGATCAATTTTGGAATGGAATTGTCAATGAGAATCGACAAATTCGTTCGTGAAGTTATATCTTGGATAAGAGATGAATTAGCGATAGAGCTTACCCCAACAATCACATTATCTCCAATATTTTCAGTAATATTTGCATTTAAAGTCATATCCACAGTGTTATCATAATCGGCTGCAACATTTACGGTAAATGAAAATAACCCATCAGACCCAGAAATGATAGAATTCCCCGGAAGATGGTTACCATCAATGATGGGATAAACTTCAATACCCGTCATATTGACAAACTGGTTATTAATTAATTGTTGAGTATATCCAGAATAAGTGAAGGAATTACCCCTAAGCGTGTGGGTTTGATTCATAGAAAGTAAAAATACACGTGCAGTTAGGTATTCCACAACCGTGGAAGCATTACATTCACCATACTGATAATAAGTCTCCCCATTAGTAAGTGTTTCGTTAATTCCATTAAAATGAACACCAATATCCGTTGTTCCTCGCGTATAGGAGATGCTCACGTTCTGTGTAAGATAGTCGACATTGTATTCTGTGATATTCAATAGTTCATCCCCCAAAGAATTGTTTCGATAAATTGTTATGTTCTCAGAAATAAAATCGAGAGAAGTTCCCAAATTATCTATAATAGAATAATTGACATAAAAGATATTACCATCATAAAGAGGACTAAGAATATTTGTATCTATATCAATGAAAGTTTCAACAGTGATATCGTGTACGAAAGAACTATTCATTATTGAATCAGGTCCAAAATACGTATTATCAGCTTCTACTGTTGTACAGTTCGCATTTATTATCATGTTTTGATCAATATCATAAGAAGAATCCACTTGATAAGAAAAACTAAATTGTCCATCATCCCCATTTATATTGGAAGTTTTTGTAGTTAAATTTGGATATAAGATAGTATTTCCATCGCTTCCATCACAAGCATGACCATCTATTATTGGAAAAACATCAATTCCACTTTCATTACTATAGGAGAGAATGAGAGGATCAATTTGAACAATTCCCGAAACTTTTTCTACATACCCTGTAAACGTGAGATTTTTACCGCGATTTGTATGGGTTTGATTAATAGATAATAGATATACTCTTATAGTGGAAGAATCTGCAGATTTGGGGGTGACTGACAAGTCAATATTTGTATAAAAATCCTCAGTGTCGTCTAGCTTTTCAATAGCTGACAACTGAATAGCATTTTGAAAAACAAGAGAACATCCTATTAGAATCATTGTAGCTAATACACTTATAGATTTCAATTTATCGTTGTTTTTATGTTTCTTTAAGTTCATCTATCATATTCACCTCTTTATACAAATGTAAAGTTCGTTGTTTCCTCTACAGGGTAGAGAAAATCATCTGTGCTTCCTGCAAAATCAATTGTATAATATAAATAGTTTTCAGTGACCCCATAATCAAGGAGTTCAAAATTACCAAAAACATCTGTATAAACAGTAATCGTCTCAACTAAACCATTATTACTGTAAATAGATATTTCAATAGCAAGTCCATCAATATTCACATTAGAAGAATTTGAATAATTCAGCTCTCCAGTAATATTTATTTGGCTCCAAGTTCCAGCAACATTAGGTAAAAAGTATGGAAGATCCAAATTATGAGTCCAAGAGGACGATATAACTGGATTATCAAAAACTCCAAAAACAAAAGCGGAACTGGAAGGATTTGAAGAATAACTATAACCACCTGGCCCAGTCGTTAAATCACCAGAATAAGAAATAATTAGACTATAATTTCCAACATCCAAGGTTGCAGAAACTAGTTGATCAACAGATATGGAGAATGATCCATCAAGTGGATTATAAGAATCCAATCCAATAATCGTGAATTGATCCGTTACATCCGTGGCAGAAGGATTATTTATCGTCACAATTAAAAGACCTCCATTCACTAAGGGGCGGTTACTTGAAGCTTCCATTAATCCATTAAGTGAAAATCCTGATGCATCATTAGCAGTAGTAAATTCAATTGTACCCGGATTAGTATACGTAATAGTTAACGCATCTTCATATACAACCCACACACTTTCTGTAGTTCCCACAGCAGGATGTATCCCGAAAGTGTGAGAAAAGCTGATTGTGAAATAATAAGGTCCGGGGTTAATCGCAGTCGTAAAAGCAATAGTAAAGGTGGCAATTCCCGCACCATTTGTATCGGCAGTTAAAGTGCTCCCAGAAGGACCTCCATCAAGCGAAACGGTGACGCCACTCACAGCAACGCCATTATTTTGAATTTGATAGGTAAAAATAACAGATTGACCAGTTGTTTTAGTAATGGTTGTTGAAAAATCATTTCCACCATCAACTAAGGGAGAATAGGTCATACCACCTAAGGGGTCAAAATAAATGGTATTTGCTTCAAAATCATCAATTATAATGGTTCCATTTGTAAAACTTAATTCTAATCGGAAGGTCTGAGTCCCAGTCGTAGTTGTATCCACAAAAGTATAGGGAATGGTATAAATACCTCCTACACCAGTATTATTAGTTCCGAAAAGTCCTCCATCGACATACAACCTTACAGTTGCCGTATTAACACCGGTAGGTACTCCGATGTCGAACATTAGTTGATAAGAAAATATTACGGTATCGTTTATATTTTTACTCGGAACAGGATTACTATAAGGAGCACCATCAATTCGAGCTACGAGATCATAACTCAGGAGAGGATCATAATTAATAGTAAAGGAGGTGGTATTTGATACACTACAAGTTCCATTTAAAATAGTCAAACTTAATGTATATGTCTGTATGCCCGGATTTATTGTATTATTAAATTCAATTGTAAATGTTGCCACGCCAGCTCCATTTGTCAAAGAAGTATACATAGGACCAGAACTATTTGAAAGTGTCACCAATACATTTGCAACGCCAGAGCCAAAGAAATGATATTCTGCCGTTATGGTTAATTGGTCTGAAACTTCTTGCGGAGTAACATACGGGTTTCCATCAGCAATGGCACTACCTTCAACCTTTCCGACTAATGTATAACCAAGTTCAGGATCGAAATCGATTCTAATATTTGAGGAAAAATCAATAGTAAAGCCATAATAATCAATATAGGTTATGGCAACGGTAAAAGTTTGCAACCCAATAGCCATTGAATTATTAAATTCTACTGTAAAGCTAAAAGCACCGCTTAAATCTGTATTAGTGCTAAACATAGGACCAGAAGAATTTGAAAGAGTTACAGTTGCGCCTTGAATATTCGTACTGGAGTTAACAAGTGTTCCAGAAATTGTAACGGTGTCTCCAATGGCTTGTACAGCATCAAAATTGTATAAAGGTGCATAATTAGCGAAGGGATTTGCTTCTATTAATGGCGCGAAGGTATAATCATCTTCGGGATTTAGAACGAAAGTACATATTCCTTCTTCAACAATTTGATATGCATACTCTGCTGAAGAATTATCCATACTAAGTTTAAAATTGTGGGAGGCGACTGCAAACGACCCGTCAAATAATACGGAGAAATTCACCCACCCATTACTATCGGTGATATAATTTTGAGGTATAAAGGATCCATTAGTCGGAATGTTAAAGGTGACTGTCACTCCATCTTGACCGACTAATCCTGACCCTTCATCGTAGAGAAATTGTACCGAAATATTAACAACATCACCAGCATGTTGAATATCTCCATAAGTACCTCCAATATCAGCGAGAGGAACATCATTGAAATAAACTAAGAACAGATGTAGTAAAGATTCATCATATTCAACATAACTTAAATTATTAAAGGAGGTACTGTAAGTTCCATTTGTAATGCTAATATCAAATTCAAAGGAATATGATCCATTTGCTGCATCAGGTTTTAAAAATTGGAGGGAAAAATTAAAATATCCGTTTCCATCGGTTGCGCCAGGAATAATTGTTGTTCCGTTAGCACCCGCTTGAGTTAAAGACACAGATACCCCAGAAACACCAACCAAAGTTCCTGAATAATTATAGTACAAAGCACAAGAAACTTTCAAGATATCTTGTGGTCCTTGAATATTTAGGGGATCATATCTATTCCAGCTATCAAAGGGAACTTCATTAATACGAGGAATGAATACATATCCATTAGCGGGTTGATAATCAACAATTACCATTGAGATATTAGCAATTGAAAACGAAACATTACTAAAAGACAAGCTAATGGTATACGTATGAAGATCTATTGCAACAGAACTGTCATAAAATACAGAGAAATTGTAATAACCAGAAGCATCAGTACTACCAGTATCTATAACTCCTGCAACTGAATCGGTAATTGTAATGGAAGCTCCACTTAAAGGTGAACTCGGATCATTATAGAAGAAGTAGGTTGAAAGATCTAAATAATCACCCAATAATTGGATAACCGGATAATTATTTGCAGAAAGAGATTCAATATTAATTCCTTCTACTAAGAAATTTGTTCCGTAATTTAAAGCTGGATCAAATGTGACATTCATTAAAGCAGAATCATAAAAGATAAAACTTCCACCATTATATTCAACAGATAAATTAAATATATGAGTTCCTTCAGTGAATGTATTGTTGAAAATAATTTGCTTATTGTAAACTCCCGTACCATCAGAAATTATACTGTAAAGAAGAACACCATTATCATAAATTGATATATTAGCATTAGCAATTTGTTGTATTATACTATTTTTGGTATAAGTTACATTTCCGGTGAAATTAATGTTGTCACCAATGGATACCACTTGAGGATAAATCTGTCCAGGATAACTGGTGAAATCCGCACCATTTAGAAGTTCAGCAAAATTAAACCCAATTAAAGGATTAAACTCAACTACGAGTATAGAGGTGTTTACATAAGTGAAGGATCCATTTGTAAAGGTAATCGTCAACGTGAATTCATGATCACCAGGATCGATTGAATTATTGAATATAAGAAGAGAAAAGTTGGCCCAACCATCTGATCCAGTCGTAAGAGTTTGTAATGGAAAAGTTGAATTATCTGTCAAGGTTACAACGGCATCGGGTAATGGGATTCCATCAGTCAAAATGCGACTTGAAATATTGAGAGTGTCCCCTAAGATTACAACTGTAGAATACTTATTGACTTGTCCATCATCATAATCATTAAAATTAGTAGAATTTACAAAACCAGATATTCCATAATCAGTTGGATCAGCAAGAAGGATGATTCCATCACTCGTATCATTATTAAGATTAAATCCACCAAAATAGGATCCCCATAAAGAATTCCACAAAATATTCCAATTATCTCCCAAACCAGCCCATTCACCTGAAAAATTGATGTTTGTTCTGATGGGAGCCAAATTAGTATCAAGCAATCCCGAGAAATAGAACGATTCGGAATAAAAATCTTCGGCAGCACCAACTATTTCCTCCGTATTACCGGTGGTTAGCGATGTGGAAGGTAATAAATTCCAGGATTTATCAAATAACTGGTAATATATCTGGGCCCCATGAATAAATTCGCCTGTAATATTATCTTGAATCGTTCCTTGTAAAATAAGATCGTCAGCATCAGCTGGAGATCCCGAATCGATAAGATAGCGATTATTGGAAATACCCCCTTGCCCATCAACAAAATATTCCGTGGTTTGATTTATGAAAATCGGAGCTTGAACCATGATCCATATTTTTGAGTAACATGTGAGAGCACGTTCATCCCATTCTATGCGAAGAAGATGAGGGCCAGCAGTCCAAAATTCAGGGTTAATTACAGCTTCAGCAGCGATATCATGCGAAATTTCACCAAATCCCGTTCCATCAGTAATAAATGAGGTAACTAGACGATCTGATTCGGTTTCATCATAAATATTGATAGTTTGACCGGGTTCACCTCCAGTTCCCAAAACGGTTGTCGCGTTGATATATAAACTAAAGGATCCATCACGTTCTCCAATTGTTGGCCCTGTAGGATAAGTACCTACTGTGTTATTAACAGAATATGAGTTATTAATGTAAAAAGTATAACGATGGTATTCGTCATCATAAATCTCAACCGTATTATTTACTGTTAAGGACAAATTGGCATTGGGATCGAAGGTACAGATTTGTTCTCCCCCTCCAAAAATATCGGCAAAAATGAGCTGATAAGGGAGAGCGTATTGAAGTATTTCAGCCGAAAGATCGAATTTTCCATCAAAGTTAGTCACAATTTTGTATTCCCTTCCATAATCTTCAACAGGAAATCCTGGAATCAATGCCGCAAGAGTAAAATTGTAATCATTACCATTTTCTACCGTTGTCGTAATATTGGGTGAAAGATTAAAAACTTCTTCAGTAGGTTGAGACTCAGTAGGTTGCATTAACCCGGTGAAGGATACTTGAGCACTTTTGATTGGTTTTCCTAAGACAGGATCCCAGACATAACCATCAATATCAATATTTTGATCTTGATTTGAGGGAGCCACGATATATTCGTCACTCAAAGTGGAATAAACTTCGACGTCATCCAAGACATTAATAACCGAAACATTTCCAAAGGATAATCCCAAATAAGTAGTTGTGAAATTCAATACATGGGTACCAGGGACCAGATTTTCAAGTTCAATCTCATAAGTTCCAATTCCACCTTGACCGGTATAAAAATCGCCAATAACTTCGCCATATGTGGTATCACTGACAGTTATTTTCTGATTTTGGATTGCTGACCCTTGCATTGTATAGGTCAATTCAACAGGGATAACATTTCCGACAAGAGGAAAATCAGAAATAAATCGAGGGACACCAGCCAAATCTGAAGTAGCTGCCCCTCCAAAATCAAGGTTTAACCTTACTCCATCAGGAGTAGGGATTATGGGTTCAGCATCAAATCGATTGTCAAAGGAGACCCAATCACCAGTGGTAGTAGAGGTAGGAATAAAAGCTTCAACCCATGAATATAAATTTCCAACTCGATAAGGGTAGGCGACGTCCCCCCCTTCAGAAGGATCAGAATAAGCCCCTCCGTATTGAAACTCAAAAAGAGGGTTATATTTATAGCCAGACACATACTTTGCTGCAATATTATTTAATCGAGCTAACGACACCGTCAAGTAAGTAAATTCAAATGACATTGCCGATTGCTTTCCTTCACAAAACCATTCTAAAGGATCTTCATTTTCATCGGGACGAAACCCACTGGCGGGATCATAAACAAAATTGGCTCCAACAAAATTGACAATGGCTTCCATTTTTTCATATATATTGGAAGCGGCAGTAAATTCCGCATAAGATGCCAAATCGCTTACAACTTGATCAAAATTCGGGTGAGTATTACGATAATCTGTCCACGTAATACTTGTTTCACCTTGTTTAGGACTTGTGGAACATGCTGCTACAGTAATAGAGGTCCCAACGTATTGTGACATACTAATGTCGTTATCATAATAACTCGGAGAATGATAATCGCCGCCATTGTACAGAAGATCATAAGTTATATTTGTTTGTTTGTTTAAATCGGTAAGAGAATATTCGAGTTCCATATAAGCCGAACCCATATTGGATTGCATTTTCATAGGGGCAGGATCATTCGAAGGAATGATTGGAGTCGATTCCCACGAATCAAGCTGGATTCGGGGAGAAGGAGATATGGTGGGCATTGCAGGGGTGGTACTCTCCAATGTTGTTATAGGATATTTAATTTTCCATTTGTAATCATTAACTTCATCGATATCCAAGATATCCGCTCTGTTATCTAAAAGATCGGAAATTTTCCAAGAGAAACTATCCAAGTTATATTCATCATACGCTCCAGTTTTGAATAGAGTGTCTTCAGGATCATCCCATGAATTGGAACTCGGATTTGATTCATATGCATAAAATACATCCTTGGCCAGTAAAATTAGTGCAAGTTCTGGAGGAAATTGATCCAAGGCATCGGCACTAAATTCTTGTCCCCCAATGGATTCCATTAAATCTTGCAAATCATCACCATATTGTTGTAAAAATTCATCGGGAGTCAAATCTTCATCATCCATGAATTCTTCGATACCATCACCGAATAAATCCTCAAAAAACTGAGTTTTTTCTTCGTCAGTCATCGAATCGAGCAAACTTGAATCAAGTAAATTTTCCATAATGGAAGAAAAATCTAAAGTCAATTCTTCCCTGATAAGGTCGGTAGGCGATATTGCAGTCAGATCTTCCCCTTGGGTAGATCGATCAAGACGATTTGGAGATCTATTAAAGATCCGCTCCGATATTACGGAACTAAATGAATATCCCACTAATATAACAGCAACGATCGCTCCAAACTTCACCACATTCAATACTGCCTTACCTTTCTTAGACATAATTCTAGATGCTTTCCCCGATCCTTTAAACATTTTCCTTGCAAAGAAAATATCATTTAAATAAGCAATCCCAATGAAACGGAAAATGGGAGTCCATCAAATATCGTTTAAAGGGTAGAATTAGCATTGGCCCAAATATGAAAATTTTTTCTTGAACAAATATTGCAGTAAGTTTAAGAAAGGTGTTTCTTTCCACTTTAATATGACTAGACAAAGTTGGGCGGGATTCTTTCTGGTTCTTGATGGAATTGATGGATGTGGTAAATCCACCCAAGCTAAAAACCTATATCACCATTTTAGAAAAATGAATCAAAAAGTACACATCACCACAGAACCATCACAGGGAGATTTAGGGCAAATTTTACGGAAATATTTGAAAAAGGATCAAAATCCACCCCAACTGGACGCCCTTCTCTTTGCTGCAGACAGAATAGAACACTGCCATGATGAAATCTTACCTGCTTTAAATGACGGTAAATTAGTCATTTCCGATAGATATCGAGATTCTTCCTATATTTATCAATCAATACAAGGAAAAAATGATGGCATAAATCGGGCGTGGATAGAATCAATTAATAAATTTAGTTTGACCCCAGATTTTACGATCATCTTTGATATAGATCCTAAAATCGCTCTTAAGCGTAGAATTACCCATAATACTGAAAACCAAGAAGAAATGGATAAATTTGAAGAAATTAACTTTCAGTATGAAATCCGGAAAGGCTTTAAAGAAATCGTTGCACACAATCCCAAAGAAAAATATCTCATAATTGATGCCGATCAATCCCCAGATCAAATATTCGCCATAGTATTGAAGAAAATAAACCATTTACTTAAAACCAAAGGAATTTTACTATAGTTTTTTTCTTTCTTCTTAAAATTTTTGATGGTAAATTTAAAGGGTAATCCTTCCTTTACTTTATATACTTTACCTACTATCGCACAGTGAAAACCATGAGTGAAGAAGAAAAAAAAATTGAAACGACTCCAACCGAAGCCGCGGCTGAGGAAAATGTTGAGAAAGAATTAACCGAAGAAGAAAAACTCGCTAAGGAAGAAGAAGAAAAAGAACAGAAATTACGGTTGGAATCTTTTCGAAAAGCGGGAGAAATTCATAAGCAAGTAGTTGAATATATCAAACCCTTAGTTATTGTGGGAGCCAAATATTTGGATATTTGTGAAAAAACTGAAGCCAAGATAATTGAGTTAGGTGGTGAAATTGGATTTCCCACCAATATCTGTGTGAATGAAGTCGCCGCCCATTATTCAAGCCCACCTGATGATGAATCCATAATCAAGGAAGAAGATATAGTAAAAATAGACATTGGTGTATCGGTCGAAGGCTATGTGGCCGATGGAGCGTTTACCGTGTCTTTTAACACCGATCCAAGTACTCAAAATCTCATCTTGGCCGTTCAAACTGCCGTTCTAAAGGGCATGTCATTAATTAAACCAGGTGTGAAAGCCAACGAAATTGGAAAGGCGACCTCCAAAATTATCAAAGGGTTCGGATATAACCCGATTAAGGAATTAAGTGGACACTCTTTAGAAAAATTCCAAGTGCATGGATTTAAAGAAATCCCAAACGTTGCCTTGCCTACGGGAGATGTGTTTGAAGAGGGCGAAGTATTCGCGCTAGAATGTTTTGCCAGCACCGGAGCTGGAAATATCCATCGTGGGTCAAATTGTTATATCTACGAGTATGATCTAAAATCCGATCGTGTTCCCTTACGTGGCAAAATTACCCGCAAAGTTGTGGGATGGATTGCACATAATAAAAAAACCTTACCTTTCAGCATGCGCGAATTATTGAAGGAATTTCGCACTGGTAAATTTGCTATCCGTGAACTCACAACAGTTGGTAAAATTGGTCAACACATGGTCTTAAAGGAAGAAAAAGGCATTTATGTAGCTCAATGGGAACATACATTCTTAGTTACTGAAGATGGTATCGAACAATTAACGTAATTTTTTTATTTTCAATCAAAATATTTACATTTCAATTGATTAAATTAGATCAATTATAGATTCAAATCAGAAAACTTCCATTATTATAGCTAAAAAAAAGTTATTGTTCGAAATGGATTTTATTCAATCGGAAATTTAGTTTTTTAAAAAGAGCACTAGAGCATATTACTTCCAATATTTAATCCATCTGGGATTACTTTATTAATTTTCAATGTGCATGTTTCTGAATTTAAAATTATATACACTCGAGTTCCAGGTTCTGCCCCTAGGGCAACAGTAGATGAAACATACATGCGAACAAGTTCACCCGATTCTGCAATTTCATCCGAATTGGAATTAATAAATTCCATATCATATTGATTTAATATTGAAGCACGAGCTCCTGTTAAATATCCACCACTCCAATCAGCTTCCGAGAGTTCTGTTTCTTCTGCACTTCCCACTTTTATCCACATGGTAATGGCATTTGATTTCATATTAATTTTTCCTGAATCTAGAATCAATGCGAGATTGAAAACATAAGTTGTGATATTTTTAGTAGAACCTTGAGGATCCTCAACATATCCTACCACAATATTTCCTTCGACTTTAAATGAACTAGAAGCAGAATTTTTACCTTCTTCACCAATTTTATCTAGCTCCAAACTCATTTCTGTACCTAGACTTAAAATAACAAATGCAATACCTGAAGCGGTTATAATAAATGCAATTAAAATAATCGCTGCTGTCATTCCCTGAGATGCTTTTTTCTTCATATCATCTCTAAATGAAAGTATTTTTCCAAAATTTCTCATATTAGCCACCAATATATTTGATCTATTTTATTTCTTGAACCATTTATTAGGGAGCCACCCAACAGGATCATGAAATAAGAGTTACGTACATCGAAAAAGATTACTATTTATAGTTAAAAATTTAAAAATATTCTAATTGATTTTACAAATAAAATTTGAAAATTGCAAAAAGAGAACTAAAAAAATCAGGAAGTCAAATGGATTAAAAAAGTTATTTAAAAAAGATTATTGCAAGATATTTGATCCGGCTGCAACGAGACCAATTGGAATACTCAATTCAATTTTTAAAGTAGCTACACCAGAGTTGATCACAATTAAAACTTCTTGAGATTCAGTTGCACCAGTGGTTGAACTGATAAGGAATCGAGCCATTTCATTTCCAGTTAATACATCTCCAGTTCCATCATACCAATTTATATCATATTCATTACTTGCTTCAGCACTTGCATTAGCAAGTGTTTCGAGATTTGCATCATAAGCTAAATCTGTTTCTTCACCATGGTTAACAGATAACCATACACTAATAGAATCTGAAGATAAATCTACTTGTCCTGTGGATAACACCAGCTTGATGTTGAAACCATATGCTTGAACTGCTGATGCAGCAGTATAACCTGTAATAATACCACCTTCTACCTGCATTGCAGATGAAGAAGCGTCTTTACCTTCACTTCCAACTTTTCCTAACTCGAGTTGCATTTCAGAACCCATTGTTAAGATGACAAAAGCAATTCCCGCAGCTGTTATGATGAAAGCAATTAAAATAATTGCAGCAGTCATTCCTTCACTCGCTTTTCTGACTTTTGAGCGTTTTTTACGTTTGTATTCTACATATTTGTTTTGCATTTTTTTCACCTTGTCCTATAGTAAGTTTACTCCAGTGACTAATCCAATTGGGATTGTTTTAGTTATTTTCAAAGTAGCAACACCTGTATTTAGTATGATGACTACATCTTCAGATTCGATGGCACCGTTTGCAGTTGTTGCACTAACATAAAATCTTGCCATTTCACTGGAAGTAATTACATCTCCAGAACCAGATGGCCAACCTATGTAATATTCATCGTCATTATTTGCTCCTGCAGCGGCTAAGGTAGAAAAAGCAGCACCTTCATAAGTACATTCGACTTCTTCATCCGAACCAATTTTCAACCAAACAGTTATTGCATCCGAAGACAAATCAACTTGACCTGTCGGAAGAACTAGTTTGACATTAAATGCAAATCCAGTAACAGTTGTACCAGCGGTAGAATAACCAGTAACAATTCCACCTTCGACTTGAAGTGCAGATGAAGCAGCATCTTTCCCTTCTTGTCCTACATTTCCTAACTCGAGCTGCATTTCGGATCCCATTGTTAAAATCACAAATGCAATCCCTGCCGCGGTGATAATGAACGCAATTAAAATAATAGCCGCAGTCATACCCTCGCTTGCCCGTCGCAACTTTGAGCGCTTTTTTCGTTTATACGAAACATATTTGTTTTCTATCATGTTTGCCACCATGTTTTAAGACCGTCCGTGTTTCCAGACCCGATTTTTAATTACTCATCGATAATTACCTGACATCGAAATTATTCGCGTTTGAACAGAGACTGGAAGTATTGAACTTAGTTATCGAGAATGATTTTGTTATTTATAGCTGGTGAAACCTTTTTTTTTGGAAAATACGTTGGAATAATTCCAATACATCAAAATTAATCCTCGCCGACTTAAATCCAATTTAGCCCCAAATTTACTTAGAAAAGAATAAACAACTCAAAATGGAGAAGAAGAAAATAAAAAAGGTACAATATTTATCGTAATGAATCTCTTCAAATAATTCAAAACTCAGTTTTCTTTTGGGTATGTTTTTTTCAACCATTCACAATACAGATGAACACCTTCTTCAAAAGATACCTGGGCCGAAAACCCAAGTGTCTCGATTTTTTTGACAGATAATAGCATTTTTGCTACATCACCCACCCATCCTTTAACTCCACCGGTAAATTTATGGTGAACATCTGTCAATCCGAGTTCCTTTTCAAAAAGTGACGCAATTTCTTTAACGGTATTCCATTCTTCCGATCCGACATTATAATAATCATACCATTTTTCTTGAGAATCAAGCGATTCTCCAATTAAATACGTGGCCTTAATAGCATCCGAAACATGTAAATAAGATTTCTGTTGAAGACCATCACCTAAAATAGTCAATTCCTTTGGATTGTCTGTTAAATGATGATAAAAGTCAAAACCGACTCCATGACGAGAACGTTCCCCAAAGATATTGGCATACCGAGCAACACCAATTTTGATATTGTAGGCATTTGCATAAGCAGATAAATACATTTCAGCAGCAGCCTTCGAAGCACCATAGGGACTTATTGGTTTAAGGACTAGTTCTTCAGTCATCGGAAAAGTATCAACATCTCCATAAACTGTTCCTCCAGAAGACGTAAATACCATCTTCTTCACTCCTTTTAATCTCATATACTCCAACAAATTCATGGTTCCATTCATATTGTGATCATAGGAAGTCATAGGATTTGGGACACTGGCTCGCACATCAGGATCCGCTGCTAAATGGTAAATCATATCGACCACTGGAAGCTGATTTAAAATTAGATCTTTATCGCGAATATCCCCTTGAACAAACACACACTTTTTTGTGTCTATATGACCTTGAATATTTTCAAGATAACCATCAATCAAACTATCAACCACGATGACCTCATGATTTTTCGCAATCAAATAATCCACAAGATGAGATCCGATAAAACCCGCTCCACCGGTAACTAACATTTTCATAGTAATCGAGCTTTGAAAAGCATCAATTTTGAAAAAGTTTCCTAAATACAAATGAGTTGAAAAAGTGAAAAGTGGAGTTTAATTTAGGGGATTTTCTGTGCCACATAACGGACATTTTAATTCGTTGTCACCTAAAGACCCCCCACAAGCAAAACAAGTACGCTGTTCGGTTTGATCAAGCAAATTTTCGTCGGGATCTACAGAACTAAAGGGATCATTAATAATTTCGGGCTTAGACTTATCTCGATCGAGAGGGTCTTTTGAAAAACCAGCAACGCGCATAATATCATTGCGAGCATTTTTAGACTGATCATTTACTTCACTTTGATCGCTGTCACCTTGGTGTACCGTATTGGTCACATCAAGAAAGGTTGTTTCTTTTTTATAAGAATCCAAATCCAGGTTTTTCTTAACTTTATCCACATCCGGAATAATACTTTGGTTTGCAAAAGGACTGGGAGAGATTTCTGTCATGTTAGACGGCATTTGTTTTAATTCTTCTTCCAATTTCTTCAAATCATAAAGGGGGGAAGAATCAAATTTTGGAGGGATGGCTTCCGATTGATTTGTAGGGCCCATAGGTGTTGCATTTGATGGTGGTGGAGTTTGTTCATTTAAATCTTGATTAGGATCTTGGGGGTTTTCAACATTAGCTATATTGTTCTTGGTGCTTTGATCAGCAATTTCATCAGAAGGAATTTCGGGTAATGAATTTAATTGTGATAATAAGTGATCTTCAGAGTTTGAATCCGAGTCATCTAAATTTTCTTCAGAAGAGAACGAATTGGTGTGTTGAGCCACACTGGAAGAAATATGTTTTTGGGGGACTTGAGCATCTTTACTAAAAACAGAATTAATGTGACCTTGTTGCATATGTTTTACTTTCACAATAATAGAATCCGCTTGATTTACAAGTTTAGGACGTAATGTCCTCGGACATTGAGGTGACTTTGCAAAATTCACAATAAATTGACAAATCTGAACCCACAATCCTATTGATTCCCGGGGATGAGTCTTCTCCAGTATTTTTACATCATTCATATATTTCTTAAATTGAGCATTAAATTCAACCATCGTCAAGTCCATGTTCGTCACCTACTTTATGATATAACGAGCTATTTTTAATATATAAGTATTTTCGAGGCCAAAAAAAAACTAAAAAATATATTGCTGGTGGCACCCAGAACAAATTCGTTGGGCTTCTAAGAATTTTTTCCCACAAAATTTACAATAACGAATATTCGCAAAATGATTCCACGTATTTTCTGGAAACCACTTTCTGTAAGCATATGAACGGGTGGGTTGAAATCGTTGATAAATAGGAAGCCCATCTTCAATAGTGCTCGAAGCAAGATTTGAATCAATTCCAATTTCATCATCAGTGTTGGAAGATACGGAATTTCCTTGTAATTGTATCTGAGGAGAAGAATTGATGTCTATTTCGGATTTTAGCTCAGAGTAACTTTCCCCTGATAAAGCATCCAATAGTTCTTCTTCAGGCATTTTTACTTCTGATATTAATATTTCAGATTGATTCTGTAGATCTGGAGGTACATTTGATGAAGTAGATTGAATGAGATCTGCTTCAATATTTTGAGTTCCGCTTTCAATTTCGAAGGATTGCTTCAATACCCGCATTCGATAATTGATTTCATTTTTAACGACATTTATCAGAGATTTTTCCAATACAAATTGATATAAATTCACAAAAAATTGGGCATCTTCATATATTGAAAAAGAGAGCATGGGTACAATCTTAATATTCTCATCTGCCAGAGCATAATACCTTTGTAGTTCAGCCCGAAATTTAGAAAGGAGTTCTTTAATCGGTATTTTTTTTACAGATTTTGAGAATTCCAACAAGATAGGATAAACTTGATGTTTGAATTTCTGGAGTAAAGACTGGGGAACTTGTTTATCTTCGTTAGAAAGATCTTCTCGATTTATGAGATTTGTTGCGAGTTTTCGGATCTTCATCCACTTGACTAAATAAAGTTCAAGATTTTTAGTTTCTGGAGAATAAGGATCAATTTTACTTACGCTCTCAAGAATTTCCAATAAATCTTCTTTTTGCTTACTCCAACTCATAATTTCAACGATATTTAGTTAGTTTTTTGTTGTTAAATATTTTCGGGGAAACAAAAAGGAAAAAAATACCAAAAGGCACAAATAATAAACTAAAATTGAGTTAAATCCTGTTCTAAAAAGGTTGGATCAATCGGGAGCGGGGTAAAGGGCTTATCTTCAAAAATCCGTAAGAAAGCCCCATCTCCAATCTTCCGATTTTTATAATAAGAGGTCGAGAACAGACTGATCAGATGGTCATTGAAAAAGGTTTTAAATCCATTTTTTAACACTTCATGAGCCCTAACGACAATATCAATGTCATTAGCTTTGACAAATTGGTTAAAAATATCTGGTCCAAACTGATTTCGACCGGTGTTAGGATCAAGTAAATAGCCATCTAAGTTTTCTTTGGGATCTGCCCATAACAACCAATTTAAATATTCAGAGAAATTTTCATACGAATTCACCGGAATATGAAGGTTTTTTTCAAGATCACTTAGCAAAATTGCTTCTTCAGGATGATCATTATTTACTGGAATTCCTCCATGAACAGAAAATATTTTTCGAACGGAGGTACCATGGTTGGATGTAACGTTCAAAATATGTATTATAGGTAAATTCACGAATATTTTCAATATTTCGCCATATAAATCATCAACCCATTGTTCAATAACAAAATTTTCCTTCAAGTTATCAATAAAACCATAGGCATCGTTGATCTTTGGATCTTCATGGTTTCCTCGTATTAACGTAACATTTTTCTTGAACTTGATCCAGAAGGCGATAATTAAAGTGAGATTTTCCAAATCAAAAGGATTCCGATCTACATAATCACCCAAGAATATAATTTTTGCTTCTGGAAATTTCTGAAGTATTTTTTCAAAATAAGTAATCATTAAAATTGTTTCAGAATACGATCCATGAGTATCTCCAACAAAATACGCAATTTCAGAGCTTTCATAAACAATTGGTTTCGAGTCCTCCACCAAATAAGTATGAACCGATTTGTAGAATGAAAGATAATCTTTGTACTCAATGGACTCGTTATTCATTAACATGGTGTACACATCATCAATAATCGGAGATATGATGTGATCCAATTCAATTGATATAACTTCCTCTTTGAATTGTTCTTCAACTTTGATTTGATTTCGTGCGGGTTTTTCTGATAAACGAGAAGATGGAGATTTTTTCAAATTTTTTAAATAAGCGATTCGAGACATCAAAATTTTTGAATCTCTTGTTACTCTCATTTCATTTGTAGTATCATTTTGAAACATAGAGATTATTTGTTCAAGAATTTCTAAAGTTTGCAAATAATTTCTACTTTCAATTAAGTTAGCTTTTCGTAATTGTAATATATAATCATCCATGATATTTTCTGGCCCTATTTAATACCTTCAGTTTTTTAAACGCACGAAATCCTAAAAATTCTTCTACCAAAATGGTTTTTAAAAAAAAAGTGCAAAAAATAAATTAAACTAATCCAAATCTTTATTACATTTGCATGGATTTTTATTGCATTTCAAACATTTGTTTGGATATTTTTGCTGAACTGCAGCATCTAAATCAATATCTAATAAATTTGCTAGAGAAGCAACCCAAGCATAAATGTCAGCCATCTCTTCGGCGATTGCTTTTTTATCCATCTCCATAGAATTTTTTTTTAACTCGTGTGAAAGTTCTCCCATTTCTTCAAATAGCCATAAAGTAGTACGATAAATTCCACGTCGGTTATCATTAGCGTAATATAAATCTTTCATTAAAGATTGAAATTTTGAGATTTCCATATTACACCATAACGATTCTAATAATATAAACTGAACTTCTAAAAATGGATCAGTAACATTGCGATGAAATTTTCTAGGTAATTCTAAGTAGTAAGTAAAGATCCATGCTCAAAAACAGATTGAAGAGAAGAAATAAATAAAAAAAAAATAATTAACCGCCAATCCAATCAAATATTGATGTCACTTGTCCCACGATAACAATTGCTATAAGCAAGACGGAAAGAACAATGGCAGTAATTGGAGATATTTTAATTCCGTTTGAAGCGTCTTGATAAAAGCGAATTAATCCAGCGCCTCCTGAGGGCATTGGTCCATCGGCTGATCGACGTTTTTGTCGCTTCGATTTATTTTTTTGAGACATATTTAAAACATAAAACATTCTGTAAATAAAAAAAGTTTTGATCTATTCCTTTAAAGAACATTTCAAATACTTCTACACCGTTCAATATTATCACCAATTATTTCTCGGTTATGAGTCAATGAGTCCATGATCAACTTATTGAAAAAAAAACCGAACCATGCTTTTTAATTAACACACCACATTATATTTAACAGAATAAATTACCGCAATGTTAAAGGTCTATTGAGCATGTTTCGACAAAAAAAGTTGTTAATTTCGGGCGCTTTGGGGATTCTGTTTATTTTAATGGTAGTACCCCTTTTCATAACTGTTGGCGCCGCTCCACAAACTACTCCAGCAAGTAGTAGTGGATTTCCAAAATCATCTTCAGCTTCCTATAATGAAATCTATATTCAAAACGTTTCACGGGAAATTAAAGTTGATAGTTTTGGAACTGTTTTAATTGAAGATTCCTACAAAATTCGAAATAATAATTCTAATAGCATTATGACTATTGATATTTGCCTTTCTGATACGAATGTTGAGAATTTAATATTCCATGAAGCTTCCGATTTAACTTCTGGACCCATGAAATCTCAATTATTAGAAGAAAAACTTCAAGGATATAATGTTTTAGAAATACTATTATCTGAACCCCTTCTCCCCTATTCATCCGTGTCTTTTACTTTAAATATGGTGTTTAAAGATGCGTTATCTGTATCTTTGGCAAATTCTTATTATGGTTATGAGGCATATCTCCACCCCGTTTGTCCATATGAGGTTATAGAATTTCATGCCTTTTTCTTGGTTCCTGATGGTAGTGCGAGCTTATATGGGGAACCAGAATATTATCTCGTAGGAGAACCCACTGATTATGATGGAACTTTTCAAGAATATTATGGAGAGAATTCTGCTCCATTTGACGAGGTCATCAATAATTTTTCATATTCAAACGAAAATGCAGGTCCGATTCGAATTAATTCATTATCTCGACACATTACAATTAATTCATGGGGATATATTCGAGTAGTGGAACAATATAGAATTGTTTCATGGGGAAAAACACCCATTTATACGCTTGATTTTCAAATTCCACAGCAAGCAGAACATGTAAGAATTTTTGATGATATTGGAGAATTGGGAAATGGAGATAATGAGGATGATCCACAACCAGATGCCGTCAAAATGGGCACAAGTAAAAACGATGATGGAACCATTGATGTGTCGTTATTACTTTATTACAATCGAGCACCAATGCGACAAGGAAATTATATTTTATTCTCATTGGAATATGAATTACCTGTGGATGATTATATCTCTTCAGAATATGGGAAGCAATCGTTGAAATTTGATATTCTTACTACAAAAAGTGATTATGTTATTGATGAATTGAGTTCAACTGTAGAACTTATGGGTGTTTCCAAACTCAAAAATTCTAATTTGAATACTGAAAATATTCATAAAACCGCAACATCAATTGTTTATGAAACAAGTTCAACCGGTGTTTCGCGTTTCCAAGAAAATATTATCGATGTGACCTATTCGGTGAATTTACTATTAAAAATGTATCGTGCGATCATTTTTATCCTATTATTTGCAGCTATATTTAGCATTTATGCGGTCACTCGTTCAAGAAACCCAATTGAAGGAGAAATCGAAAAACAATCTGAAACGATTCCTATCAGCGAATTAACCCAATTTGTCACCCTATATGAAGAAAAGAATGCATTATTAATCGATATAGAAAAAGCAGATTCTGCCCTAATTCGTCGGAAAATTCAGAAGAAAGCTTACTCAAAAACAATGAAAGTTTTGACCAGCAAATTGAAAGAATTAAACGAGGAAATCGCCCCATTTAAACGCATTCTATTACAATCCAATGTTGATGTTAAATTTATCATTCAAAAATTGGACTATTTGGAAGCAGAAAAAATGTCCGTGAAGGATAGTATCAATTCCCTCCAAGAAAAATACAAACTTGGAAAGCTCCCTTCCAAAGCAGCCTACGAAAAACTTTCAGAAGAAATGCTGAAACGCACATCTTCTTCACAAAAGAAAATCGATCGTTATATTAACGAATTACGAGCCTTTACAGTTTAATTTCGCTCATTTTTAATTTTTTTCATTTCTTTTATATTAGAATTTGAATTTTTTTTCTTGAAATATTTTAAGGAGAAATTTATTATCAAAGCCACCACTACTTACATTGGTTTTTATGAAATTATGGTTATTGGAAATTCTTGCTTGTCCGATTGATAAAGCCTATCCCTTAAGCTTAACAATTTTAAAATGGAAATCTGAAGAACTTTCTCCAAATCCGCTTGAAATACTTATTAAAGGATATCAGGAAAAAAATGTTCTTAAATTGAATGAGGCAACTCCTGTTAAGAAAGAAGTTCGGGAAAATGGAGAATTGTTTGTAAATGATCTTTTAGTTTTAAAGCCTACCCGCTTTGATCATTACTTAGAACAATTACTCACTGGGATTGAGGAACTTTCCAATGTGCAAGATAAATCAAGTTGGGCGACACTTCAAGCTCTAGAATTAGTGAAGACAGAAATCAAAACGAAACTAAATGCGGCTTTGAATTCTCTAACTGCGGGTGAACCAGCAGATCCAGATAAAATTTTTCAATCTATATTAACCCAGTTGGAATTTCTGAACATTTTTAAATACGAATTCGAAATTGAAGATGCAGTCATTCAATGTCATGAATGCAAACGTTGGTTTCCTGTTTTCGAAAATATCCCTCAGATGCTTCCGGATAATGTGCGAGATCCCGAACTTGATCAACAATTCTTGGAAAAGTGGTCTCATAAAATCTCAATTTAAGACATTTTAATATTCTTCAAACTTCATCTGTTTTTTAAAAATAAAGCGAATCCAAATTCAAAAATTGCTGAACTTCAAAATGCTGGATTAACCACTCTCGCTTTTTTCTTTTTTACAATCCTACTAAATTGAACTGCTACCATCAAACCAAGCCCATAAATCAAAATCGAAGAATACCCATTAATTGAAAAACCTTCGCTATTCGATGATTCAGAGCCAGTTTGAGTTTCATTACTCGTTTCAATGCTAGTTTCTGTACTTGTTCCTGAAGTAGTTGTTTCTGTTCCAGTAGCGGTACTTGAAGTTGAATTATCGGTTAATAAATCAGCGAACGAGCGAGTATTTATATCAATTACAATATTCTCAGTCTCAACATTATAGGTTCCATCTATTTCTACCTGTTTGAGGACGGATTTTAATTCAATACCTAATTGATGAGAGTAAAACACGGTTACATTGAACGACATTAAATCAGCCATTGTTTGTTCTATCTGAAAAACACTCACGTTTAAAGGACTGTTTCCTATTATAAATTCATCATAGCCAACCATTGTATAATTTCTAAGAATAGAAATGGGTAAAGAACTTACTTCATTTGCAGGGCCATTCATTGCAATAGTTCCGTTACTAATATATGTTTCATTCACCACCAACGACCTTCCTGGTGACAACAATTGGAACGGATTGAAACTAATATTCCGTTTGAAGTTGTGTGTCACATTTTGGATAAGGAATGAATGAATTGCATGAGTTTCATTATTAAATATCGTTTGATTGCTAAAATAAGCATTTCTAACCATTAGATTGTTCGAAATATTAAAAAATTCCTTAGAATAACCTTCTATAATCACATCAAATTCATCATATGAAAAATTCGATGAGAAATTACTCACTTTTACATAGCATTCATGCGTATTTCCCCATAAATCCTCTATTGAAGTGAAATTTACGATTTTATAATTGTAGGTTGAGCTAAAATTGTATCCTTCAGCTTTGGTAATTACGACTGATTTCCAATAATCTCCGATTTCCAAGGAAGAGGAACATGGCTCAATATCTGCTTTAATTAGATTTTGATATGACAGAGAATAATTATTAAAAATACACAAAAATAAAACCAAAGCAAAAAGGAGTTGCTTTACAATTTTTTGTTTTTTCATAAACAACTATGCGATTTTGTTGTTTTAATATCTTACTCAATAAAGATTGAAATTAATACATTATCTAAACCGTATCTGTAATCGCTCAGAATACTGAAAAAGAAGATACCTTTTTTCTCCTTGAAATTAATCTGCCTTCGTGATCCCTTGTTATAAAAATTGGAGTCGCTTTTCAATATTCAAAGAAAAATTTCTAAAAATTTATAAAGTATCGACAAAAGAACAACACAAGAAAGAACTTTACAGCCTAGGTCAAAGCCAAATTCGAAAACTTTTTTATTCGTGGAAGCTTTTCCTATCTTGAGTTCTTAAAAAAAATCAATGGGAGCCTCTTAGTGTAGTGGCCAAGCATCACGGGCCTTGACCCCGTTGACCCAAGTTCGAATCTTGGAGAGGCTACCATTTCTTTCTTTAAGTTCATAAATTATTATTCGGAGTTGTTCATTATTCCAGGTTCACACGGAAGTCTTACAAAAGCAGGAAAAGTTCGAAATATTACCCCCAAAGTTCCCCGAACTGGCATTAATTCCAGATCAAAAAAGATCCCTCGCGTTCGAAATCGAAAATTGTATGTTAAACGAGTCATCTTGAACAAATATGGTGGTCAAGCCAATTCAATCGCGGCCCAGAAACACGCACGAGCCACACAAAAACGCAATTAAAAATAAATTTTTTTCTCATCTTTATAAAATCTTCAAAAAATCTGTGAATATAGGTAATCTACTTTTTGTTTCAATTCTAAAATTGATTTAATTACAACGCATATTTTTAAGAAATGGTTTAACTCATCGTCAGAAATACTCCGAGTAAATCCAAATTTTTTTGATACATTTCCCGAATTAGTGAGAGAAACGTATTTTCGGTGTTTTAACCATAATTCCAATTGACGAATTCCACCAATTTCAAAGTTCCACATAGATTCATCAATATTTCCAATCCAAAATCTATTATTAGAAGAATTTATTGCTGGATGTTTTGAATTTTTTTGAAAAAAGATTTTTTTCTGAAGAGGGTCATAATAAGGGGAAATAATTTGCATATTCTGTGCTTTACTAAGAGAAAATTGGCTTACTGAAGATGAATCAATGTTAAAAGTATATAATTGAGCAAATTTTCTTCCAATCTTACTGAACTGAATAAATTCAGCCATTTTTTTGGGAAAAGGAATATGGGGAAAATCCTTTTTCAAGAAAAATTGATATTTTGTAGAATACCTCGAGCAATTCAAAATTGCACAAATATAGAAAAAAATATCTTCTGGATCAATATGTTGAACTGAATATAGCTTGTTTAAATGGTGAAGAATCATGGAAGATAAATTATATTCACAAGCAGAATCAGGAAGATTCCAATCGTTTTTTTTTTTTTTGTTTTTGCCAACTTTTAATGGAAATATATAATCACCGATCCCAGATCCACCTTCAATAAAATGAGATTCAGATATTTGGTCCGTAATGAATACACTCGATGTCCCATCTGCTTTTCGAGAAACTTTAGACACGCCAATTGCGAGATTCGAATTTGGAGGAAGAAAATATTGCATTAGACTATAACTACTAGAACCCTTTGTCATCAAATTTTCATCATAGGCAACCCACCATTGATCAAACCCTCGCCATTGCCATTTAATGATATTTTTTTTAGCTTTAATCAAAAAACCCGCTAAGCCATCGGTAATTTTCCAATCTCGTGCGTCATGATATGAAACTCCATCAAATTTCACCCATTTCTGATTTTTTGTGTCGGTTATTTCTTTGCTTGAAAAAAATCCATTATAAAAATTTGATAGTATATCAACGAGTCTGGATTTATCTGGATGGGTAATCAATGTATCATGCAAAGATTGAATCCCGATAATATTATATTGAAAAATTTCTGGAAGATATGGGAGGGAGTTATATTTCACTTCCTTTTTCAATAATTTCTGGCTGATGGGAACAAACTCAAGATCGATCCGAGGATCTACCTCAGTAAAAGAAATTTTTTCAAATTTTTGAAGAAGAAACTGTTTTTTTTGAGTTTTGGAACCTCTTTTTTCTGCATAAAAGACTTTACATTTTTCACGCTTTTCTTTTCCTTTACAATCAGGCTTTTGGAGGATGGCGAATATGAGACAAATTCCTGTTTGAATATCAAACGGATTTTCATCATAGGTTTTTATTTGTTTTTCTTGATTTGATGAGAAATTGGATTTTGATTTTTTAGGATCTCCAAAAAGATTGATGATATAGAGATAATCAAAAGCAGAGAGAAGGGAGGAGCGCATTCCTCGAAAAATATCTCCATCAATGAAATAATTATTGACCACGAAAGCAAAAATGCCCGGGTGGTTTTGATCAGCTAACTTCCATTGAGCTAAACGGATGAATTTCACATAATCATCTTGAATCCCTTTCAATCCT
Organism: Candidatus Lokiarchaeum ossiferum; assembly: GCA_025839675.1. Lineage (GTDB taxonomy): Archaea > Asgardarchaeota > Lokiarchaeia > Sigyniarchaeales > Promethearchaeaceae > Lokiarchaeum > Lokiarchaeum ossiferum. The sequence goes on along the minus strand of CP104013.1, from coordinate 5,203,341 downwards.
ACGATTTTTTTTCTTCCGGGTCGATTTAGGTGAATTTTATAGTCTTCCACCAAAGACTTTATCCACGGACGATTTGTAGTATTACTCACAGAATAAGGAGGATTACCAAAAATAATTAGACAATCTTCTGATGAATGGGGTATTTGATCTCTATTGTTTAAGGCCTCAGTATTATTATTATCTTCTACAGTGTTCTCCAAAAAAAAATGCTTAAAAGATGAATTTAAATCACCCAATCCCCTCTTTGTTTGAATATAACGCTTTAAATTTTGTTTACCACTTTTATAGATGTCAAGATTAATTTCATAACAAAACAATCGATCTTTAATCAACGAGCGAATAATTTCTTTGAACTTCTCTTTTGAATTTTTTTCATATATATGATCGAATAATGTTAGCGGAAAAATCAGTTCACCAGCCGAAGGTTCTAAATACACCAGGGAAGGATCACTCAATCCCAATGGTTTATTAAAAAATTGAGTGAGAAAATACTCCGTACCTTGAAGGATGCACGTGACCATCCAGTCAGGAGTAAAAAAAGCAGATGTTCCTGAATAATTTTTTGATAACTCTGAGGGGACTAATTTGTTTTCCTTCATGAAATAACCTTTTTGTAATTACAGTTGATAATTTTATTCTCAAATGATTTATAAGTATAATAAAATTTGAAACTAATGAAAAAGGAATTTAACGCACAGAACATAAAAAAAAATGAAGTATAATGAAAAATTCAGATGCAGTTTTCATAACAATCCTTTTATTGTCTTTTTACGCTTTGATCTTTACTATGGGGTTAGAATCACTCATCTTAACCCTGATTCTATTTATTTTTATGACAATTTCGATCATTGGAGCAATATTTATTAACCCGCGAATGAATGATACAATTCTTAATGACCCACTGATCGAGGAATCCAATGAAAAATTACCAAATGACTCACGATCAATTGTCAAATCCAAGCGGTACTTTCAAGTAGATGCTTGGAAGACTCTGATGATCGCTCTTGTTATAATGGATCACACCTTTACCCATACATTTTTACACGATTATGGATCATCATATTGGGAACGGATATCAATCCCAATTCTAATGATTGTTATGGGCTTTAATATGGGAAAATCATTTGATAAACAAGGATTACGGACTCTTAAAGAGATGTATAGCTTTTCCTACATCGAAAACAAAATGAAAAGATATGTGGTCCCCTTTTTGATTTTGTATCTCGCCCACACAGTTCTTTTTATATTTGAATCTGCAGATTTCTTCGAGACCAATGATGTTGTATATTATGAAAATTTTCAGAATATTTTTATTGGATATACTCCCTTCTATGGACCGGGAATGTGGTTTCTCCCCGTGCTCATGTCAACAATTCTGATCTTCCCATTACTCTACTGGTGCTATAAAAGGAACTCAGTACTTACCATTTTTGGAACATTTGTAATTGAAATATCATGGTACTTCATCAAGGCAGGTTTATACGGATATTTTGCTTGGGATAATCCAGCAAGAGTCATGACGTCTTATTTTTCATGTCATGTATTTGCACTATTTAGTGCAGTAGGAATGGGACTTTGGTTTTCCACTGATCACGATTTGTTATCACCTAGGAATTTTTTTATATGGCCCATAGGTCTATTATCCTTGATCTACATCATCATGTATCAAGAGTACGGAAATTGGTATTTTTTGACTGGTGATTATAATCTCGGATTTTTTCCCTATTCTGGTTTTCTTTTTTTAATTGGAATGAATTTTTTTCCAATGAATCCAAAAGGTAAGCTTAGTGATATTATCCGGCGTATAAGTAAATCAACTTACCATATCCTTCTCACTCAGATATTTTATTTTTCGATTGTTTACCAATTTTTCTTAACAATGTTTGATCCTATCGATCCCACTCCTGACATGTTTGATGGATCACCCCTAAATTATCTATGGTTCTATCCGTTGAATCTTTTAATTACTTTTTCAATCGGTATGGTATGGAATAAATTAGAGAATCAATTTTATCAGCGAGCTAAAGAAAACACCACTGCGAGTTCTATTTATAAAATCGCAATTGTTTTGGCCCTAATTTATTTTATTGTAAGGATAATTTTAATTGTGATTCTCTTCATAAAGTATTAGTTTTTTCTTTTTTATATCTTGTTTCCTTAATGCTTCTGCTAAACGAATTTTTCCTTCTTCTAATCAATAAAAGGACAGTTCTAAGGGAGTCTTCTTAGCTATCTCTTTTATGACCTTTTTTTCCATTGTCAATTTTCTTAAATATTGATTAAACATCATAGATATATATTTCCCATATTGAATTATGGCCAAAAATTCTTAAGATTTCTTAATTAAAGATACGTTCAAAGAAGGCAGATAAAAAAAAAACCTTTCATCCAGAAAAATCTTAATAGCTATTACAACCTAATTGATCATAGAAACGTTTAGGAATCCTAGGATAAGAATTTCAGTTATGACAGCATCAAAATCAAACTACAAACCCCCAAGTAATGTCCTTAAAATATGTATTTTGGGAGAAGGCGGGGTTGGCAAAACAACACTCACAAAACGGATGATTACAGGTATTTTTGATAGTAAAACTAAAATGACCATCGGAGTAGATTTCCATTTATACAAAACAGCAATCATGGATCCTTTTGCTCCTGAAGATGCTGATGATTTTGATTCCATTGAGATTGCAGCTCAAATTTGGGATTTTGCGGGAGAAGAACGATTTAGATTTATGCTACCACGTTACTGTAAAGGAGCGGTGGGAGGATTAATTTGTTTTGATTTAACCCGATTTAGCACCACAAAGTATATTCAAGAATGGTTTGAAATTTGGAAAGAGAATGCCCCTGCAGACGCCCCGATCATTTTAGTTGGGACAAAAGCGGATTTATTGAATTCTGACGAAGAAAAAGAAGTGGCAATGGATACAATGATAGATATTGCCCGTCAATTGAATTTAGATAAATTTTACACAATCAGTTCAAAAACAGGCAAAGATATTCACATTCTCACTAATGAAATTTTGAACGAATCCTACAAATTTAATATGAAGAAATTAGCTAATAAGTAAAATACTGGGCCGAATTATGTGTTGGTTCTCATTGTAAAAACACATTTTTTCCAAAAACTGGCCTCTTCTAGTTTTAAGTGATTTGTTGCCAATTGTCAATTATTGATGGAAATGGTAGCAAAAGTTAAAAATCAAATAGTTATTTATATAAATAGACATTTCATGAATTAAATTTTAATGCCTAAATAAATGTGAAAAAAAATGAAGAGTATTGTAGAAAATCAAGAAATTATGGACACCCCTGGTGAAATTGAAGGTAATCAAGGGCAAGAATATAAAATTGAACAGTTTACTCTTCACGATTCCGATTATAAAGAGATTTCTGACCTTATTACCACCGCTTTTCTAAATGATGAAATGGCTAAAAAAGAGGGAGGAGTCTTGATATTCAATGAAGAAACTTTTCGGAGAATTTTTGGTTCACCTTACTTGCCTAAAGATCTTTTTGTTAGAGCAATTCATATTCCAACCAATGAAGTAATTGGATTTATTGGATGCATACCACGAACGGTTCACTATCAAAATTCATTATTCGAATGTGCAATTCCAGCTTGGGCAGCAGTCCATTGGAAGCACCAACGAAAAGGAATTTCAGTTGAAATGGGGAAAGAAGTAAGGAAAATGTTGATAGAGAAAGGCTATAATATTGCTTTTTCCTTCCATGAACCTGAACAACATGGAAAAGACTTGAGTGCAGCAGTTTCACGGGAAACAGATTTAATCCCATTAAAGAGATTAGCTAATATTAACCATTTTTTAATCCGTATCTTTGATATCCAGAAAGTAAAAAAAGTTTTCAAATTAAAACGGTATGAACGATGGGGTCTCAAAATATTATCCCCTCCAAAAATCAAATATAAACCTAATTCACAAATTAGAAGATATGAGCCAGAAGATGGCCCAATTTTATTTGAACTAATGAGTGACCATGTAGAACAAAATGAAATGGCAATCGTTCATGAGGAAAAAGATTTTTTATGGTATTTAAATCAACCGGGAGTAAATTGTGTAGTTCATGAAAATACACATGGAGATGTGGACGGATTTCTTTTAGCGTGGGAATTTTTATTCGCAGGATATGGGGAATCGGTTCCATTTGGATGGTTAGATTTAGTCCACACTTACAGGTTAAAACAAACCGATGCAACAGATTTAGCCAAATTTTTGGCAATTCAATCAAAAGAAATGGGATGGGCAGGGATTCAGATGCCCTATATCAAATATTTTAATGCAATACCGTTTAAAAAAGCAAAATTCATCCTATTCCCAAAAAAAATTTATATTGATGCATTTTATCAAGAAAATCATTCAACTTTACCTCTTCCAGAAAAATTAAACACCTTTTACTTTGACTGGAGATAATTTTTTTTAATGAAATATTTGCAGAATGTGCACAACATGATTACAAGTACTGAAAAAATAGTAGAAGAATATAACAAAGGTGCCAAGCAAAACGGTGAATTCTTAAATGAGTTGATATACCGTCCAATGGCTTTTCCTTTAGTAATGGTTGCTAAAAAATTGAATATGACGCCCAATCAAATCTCCGTAATTGGCTTTATAATAACAATCTTGTCCGGAGTATTTATTGCCACAGGACACTTCTTTTGGGGAGGAATGATGTTGTTAGTTGGTCATGTTCTCGATAATGTAGATGGATCACTGGCAAGAAATTTGAAAAAATTTAGCAAAATCGGGGCTTACTTTGATGCAGTTTGTGATGTCTTAGGTTTTATGTTTGTGGTTATTGGTTTGATGATAGCAGAATTTGATACTCGAGGAATGTATGTTTTTGTGTATGGAATAGTGTTAGGGCTTTCCTTAGGGTTACAAGTGCTAGCCTATGATAATTTTCGTGCAAGATATGTCCAAGAATTAGATACTTATCAGAATAATAAGTTCGAGATGTTTTGTTTCCCTGAAGAACAAGAAGCCCGAAAACAGCGAAAGAAAGATCTCCACCCCTTTAAAATAATTGTCAAATTCATTACAAATTTTTACCAAGCAATCTCCCCAATCCCAAAATTAAATATTCCTGCTCAGCTTCCATCTGATGAAAAATTAAAAATCAAGACAGAATATCAAAAGATCTACAAACAAACGTTCTCGATTATGCATAAACTTTGGTCTTTTGTCGGAGGAACAGTGATTAAGACATTTTGCATTGTAGTTATGGTAATTGGAAAAGCAAATTTAATTTGGTTTGGAATGATCGTGGTCTTAAACGGGATATTACTTGTATTAATCATTCTTCAAAATATTCTCACCTACGTTTTTCGATTAAGAGTGCGAGATTTATTTGGAATGAATGTGACGTCCATGTTCAATCCTTTTACTGGCAAGCCAATTAAAATATAATTTTTATATAGTTAAAATCATTTTTTTCATTTTCATTTTCATCTAAGGATATTTATTTTGCACGAAATTTCTTTAAAGATCAAAAGCCTAGTAATTTTTGACAATGCCAAATAAATCTGTTGAAGTTAAAAAAAGGAGTCTTTCTCAGGAAGAACGAGAACGCACAAAACGGCAAAAACTAATTGAGGGATGGGATCAGAATATCGTTAAAAACTCCACCGTTTTTATCGCAGGTGTTGGGGCTTTAGGCTGTGAAATTGCGAAGGATCTTGCCCTTGCAGGTATAGGAAAATTGATCCTATGTGATTTGGACACAATTGAAACCAGCAATTTATCACGCCAGATGTTATTTTACAAGGGAGATGAAGGCAGATACAAAGCAGAAGTCGCCGCTGAGCGACTAAAACTTATGAATCCTTTTATGGAAACGGAAGTATATACAATTCCCCTTCAGAAAATATCAATGGAAAAATATTTAGAATGTCAAGTAGTCATCGCAGCTTTGGATAATGTTCAAGCACGCATGGATCTAAATAAATTTTGCCAAAAGTTGAAAATCCCACTAATTGAAGGTGGGACCGTGGGTTTTGAAGGACATGTCCAGGTGATTCTGCCTGAAAAAACAATGGACAAATTCGGAGAACCAATTCCTTTTGGAAATGAAACAAAAAAGATAGATAGCATATTTCAAGAGAAACTTTGGGCATTAGAAGAAGAAAATCATCCGCAATATTTCTTAGGAATGACAGAAATAGAACAGCTTGAAGATAAAATTGCCCAAATTAAGAAGGAAAAAATTACTCCAGTTCTAGAAGATTTAAAGAAAGAGGCAAAAGTTGAATTTTTAGAAAAACGAGACGAATTGTGTAATTTTACACCTTGCTATCGATGCGTTGTCCCAATCCCCCCACCGCTTAGAAATCAAGTCGCAGCTTGCACATTAAAAGGAATTCCACGGACTCGCGAACATTGTGCTATTCGAGGGGAAGTATTATTTTCAAAGAAATTTGAGAGGAAACCCGATTATAACAATAAAATAGAAATGACTGAAACATTAGCATTCGCTCAACAAGAATTAGAAGAGTTGCGTGCAAGAGTGTTAGATGAGAGTATTCCCCCCGAATATAAAACTCAGATTTCTTCTGAAGAAGTAAGCCAAATAAAAAAAAATATTTTGCACACTTTTGGAAATAATTTTGAATTAGAAGATATGGAAAATATCTTAGGAAATAAAATTCCAGCGATCCAAAGTGTTAGCTCAATTATTTCTTCGATTCAATCTCAGGAAGCAATTAAATTAGTTTTCTTAAAAGCAGGAAAAAATGTTGGACCGATTATGGATCCTCCCTACATCAATTACAATGGAGTATACGGAATATTTGATCAAGTCGATATTTCGAGAATTGACTCATGCGTGGTTTGTGGATCTGGAAAAGGACAGGAAAACTTAACCGTTGCACTTCCAAAAGAAAGCACTGTATCCGATTTATTCAAGGCAATGAATGAAGTGAATTCTTCCATCACTCTTGACGGTTGGATGATTACCAATCCCTTGACGAAACAATTTGTCTATAACCCCCTCTTTGAAAAAGGACGAACAGGTCCACAAAAGCTGGAAGAATTTGAATTGAAAAATTTGGATGAAATAACATTGACTGCTTTTGGGAAGAAAAAGGAAGAGAATGAGATAAAACAATTCAATGTTATTCTTCAATTATTGTAATCCATTTTAATATTGAACTTAATTTCTTTTTTTTTTCATATTTTTTTAGTTTTTTTTTTGTTTTGAATAGGGATTCTGAGAAATATCTCGATATAAAAAGTGCAGAATTATTACGTTAAAAATCATATTTACTAGTAGATATGAAAAATGTCGATTTGAATTTTAGTACGGGGATTCTTCCATTAGACTCAATGCTTCACGGATTGAAACCAGGCGATAATGTTGTTTTACGATTAGAATCAATAAAACTTTTTATCCCATTTGTTCACCGCTTCACTCGTCAAGCATATGCTGAAGGAAAAGAAATCATTTACTTTCGATTTGCACTCCATGAACGATTAGTCCCTGAAGATGTGGAATATCATATCTATCATTTAGAACCAGAAAAAGGATTTGAAAACTTTGTTTCTCAAATAATTTCCACGATTGAAAAATTCGGTATCGGAACATGTTATGTATTCGATTCTCTAAGTAATTTGGCGGTTGATTGGTATAGTGATGTCATGGTTGGAAATTTTTTTATGTTAACTTGCCCTTATCTTTACAAATTTGATACTATTGCCTATTTTGCTCTCATGCGAAATCGCCATGAAATAAATACAATAACTAATATTCAAAAAACGGCCCAAGTTGTTCTCGAAATTTATGAAAATGAAGAAGAGATATATATACAACCCATTAAAGTAGAAAAAAGGTATTCCCCAACCCTTTATATGCTTCATAAATGGGATAAAAAAGAAAATTCAGAAGATGTCATTTATCCTGTTAAAGAAAGTGCAACAATTGCCAAAATATTAGCGCGAAAATTGCAACCTTGGCTTGATTTTCGTGGGAAAAAGCAGGATCTATGGCATATCACATTTAAACAAGCGCAAGAAACTTTAGAAGGCATCTTATTGGGAGAAATATCACCCGTACAAGCGAATATTTTTAAAAATCGTTTATTAAAGATGGCAATTGTCCGAGACGATTTACTATTCATTTTAGCGGTGAATTATTTTGAATTAGAAGATTTACTAGCCATTGGAAAACGTCTTATAGGTACGGGACTAATCGGTGGAAAATCGGTCGGAATGCTTATCGCACAAGCAATTTTAAAAAAGGATGATCCAAAGTGGGAAGATATTCTTGAAATTCAAGATTCTTTTTTTATTGGATCCGAAGTATATTATTCCTTCTTGGTAGAAAATGATTGCTGGTGGGAAAGAAGAAAATTATGTGCAGAAGAGACCTTTTTAACGAATTTAGAAGAAACGAACCAAAAAATAATGGCTGGAGTATTTCCCCCTCATATAATGGAACAATTTGAAAACATGCTCGATTATTACGGTCAAGCACCAATAATCGTCAGATCAAGTAGTTTGCAAGAAGATGCCTATGGAAATTCATTTTCAGGAAAATATGAAAGTGTTTTTTTGGCGAATCAAGGACCACCTGAAGAAAGAATGGAAAAATTTCTTCAAGCAGTAAAAACTGTGTACGCTAGTACAGTAGGAAAAGATGCTTTAACATATCGTAAAATGCGAGGATTGATAGATATGGACGAACAAATGGCGCTACTTGTCCAACGTGTCTCCGGATCAATATATGGAAATTATTTTTATCCTCAAGCAGCAGGGGTGGGATTTTCTTTCAATCCCTATGTATGGGATCAAAGAATAGATCCTAAAGCAGGTTTTATTCGATTGGTTTTTGGATTGGGAACACGGGCAGTAGACCGAACCGACGATGATTACACTCGATTAGTTGCTGTCAATTGCCCCACTTTACGTTTAGAAAAATCATTTTCTGATATATTGCCTGTTTCTCAGAAAAAGGTAGATGTTCTTGATCTTAAGGAAAATCATTTAACAACGCACCGCTTTCGAGCTGTAATGAAGGAAAATCCAAATATTCCTATTGAATTGTATGCTGAAAGAGATGCAGAACTTGAAAAAAGAGCAGAAGAATCAAATCGTCCAATTCCTTTTTCATTAGTTCTAACTTTTGATCGTCTATTAAGAGAAACAAATTTCATCAAAGATTTTGGTAATATTTTAAAAACATTACAACATGCCTATCAAACTCCAGTTGATGTTGAGTTTTCCGTGAATTTTTTCAAAGATCAAAAATATAAGATTAATTTATTACAGTGTAGACCATTCCAAATCAAATCTCAAATAAAAATAATTGATTCCCCTTCAGAAATTGAGTCAAAAGAGATTATTATTAAAACTTCAGGACCGATAATTGGAACAAGTATTGCCACAACTCTAGATCGTATAATATACATCGTTCCTAAAATTTACGGTCAAATGGGCATGCGAGATCGTCATGAAATTGCGCGTTTAATTGGAAAAATTAATCATCACCCTTCTTCAAAGAAAAAGAAGATCATGTTATTAGGTCCAGGTAGATGGGGAACTTCATCTCCGAGTTTAGGAATTCCAGTAATATTTGCGGAAATTAATCAAGTGTCAATAATTTGTGAAATTGCAGAAATGCATTCAGGGTTAATCCCCGATATTAGCTTGGGAACCCATTTTTTCAACAATATAGTTGAACTTGATATGCTCTATATAGCATTGAACCCTGAAGGAAAAGATAATTACTTAAATCGGGATTATTTCGTCTCAGAAAAGAACCAACTTTTGGAGATTATACCAAATGGTCAGCAGTGGGAACACGCAATCAAAGTTATTGATCCCCCCCTGATCAATAAAGAAAGAGAAGTCAAACTAAACATGAACTCAATTACTCAAATTGGTTATTGTTATAAATAATTTAATGGACAAAAACCTCCATTTTTTTAACCTATATAAAAAAAAAATAGGATTAGTTCTAATATGAATAGAGAAGAAAATAGTACGTCAAAAAACGAGAAATTCAGCACAGGAATATTTGGGTTAGACAATATCCTTAAAGGTATAGTTCCAGGAGATACTTTAGTATGGCAAGTGGAAGATCTTCAGAATATAAAACCGTTTGTTTATAATTATGCACGGAATGCAAATAAAGAGAAAAAAAGTTTTGTCTACTTCCGATTTGCAGAACATTTTTCTTTTATCCCAAATGATAGTGCAGGAACAATAATTTATATTAATCCAAGCGAAGGATTTGAACATTGCTTATCAAATATTATTAGGGAAATGAGTGGAAAGGGGAAAGGAATTTATTATATTTTTGATCATTTAACCAATTTAGCCGTCGAATGGTTCAGCGACGTAATGATTGCAAATTTCTTTGTATTAATTGCACCCTTTTTAAAAAAAAATGATAGTATCGGATATTTTATAATTAAAAGAGATAGTAACGCATCCCATTCTATAAAAGAAATTCACAATGCAGCTTCAATCGTGATAAATGTACATAAAAACGATGATGGAGTGTTTATTCACCCCTTAAAAGTGTTAAATCGACATTCATCCACGATTTACATGCTACATCAATGGATAGATCCGACTGATCCTACAGGAGATTTTATCCCGGTTAATCAAAGCGGAATTGTTGCAAAAACCTTATCAAACACGCCAATTTCAGAGCTAGATTTCACTATTCGAAGAATGGATTCTTGGTTTTTACTCTTTAAACAAGCCGATGATGTTCTAAAAAGCATAAAAAAAGGACAAAAACCTGAGATCAACCCAGAACTTTTGAAAAATAAAATTATGCGACGAATGTTTGTTCAAGATGATCGAATGCGCGTTTTAGCAGTCCAATTTATTACTTTGGAAGATCTACTGATAATCGGCAGACGAATGATTGGAACGGGGCTTGTGGGAGGAAAAACAGTTGGATTGATATTAGCCCGAGCCATTTTACGGAAAAATGAACCCGAAATTGCGCGCAAATTAGAAAAACACGATTCTTTTTATATAGGATCTCACTTATTCTATAGTTATTTGGTTACGAATGATATTTGGTGGGATCGTAAACGACTATCCAATCCTAACACTTTTTTGCAAGGTATAGATGAAGCTAGAGCAAAAATAATCAATGGTACTTTTCCAAGATATATCTTGCGCCAATTTTCTGAAATGTTACATTATTTTGGCCAGTCACCTATTGTTGTACGTTCAAGTAGTCTTCAAGAAGATGCCTTTGGTAACTCCTTTTCTGGAAAATATATGACTATTTTTTGCCCAAATCAGGGACCACCAGAAGAAAGATTACGAAATTTTGTCAAAGCAGTAAAAGAAATCTATGCTAGCACCATTAATCGTGATGCTTTGCAGTATCGTCGTTCTCGAGGTTTGTTGGACAAAGATGAAGAAATGGCTCTTTTAATCATGAGGGTTTCAGGTGTGAAATATGAGGATATATTTTTCCCGCATCTCGCTGGGGTGGGGTTTTCATACAATCCATTTGTGTGGAATAAGAAAATCGATCCCAAATCGGGATTTCTCCGAATGGTTTTTGGACTTGGTACCCGCGCAGTAGATAGAACGGATGATGATTATACGAGATTAATCGCTTTAAATATCCCTGATTTACGAACCTCCTCGAATGTCGAACAAATACGAAAATATTCCCAAAATAAATTTGATTATATTGACTTAAAACAAAACCAATTTTCCAACAATCACATCTACAAAGTGGCTCCGAAAATTGAAGAATTACCGTTGGAACTTTTCACAACCACGGATAGGGGTTTAGAACAAAGGATGGAAAATGCAGGAAGAAAAGATGTGTTCACCGGAATTCTCACTTTTGATCCTGTGATTTCAAACACAAATTTTATCAGTACAATGAAACGTTTAATGGAATGTTTGCAAGAAGTCTATGTCAACCCCGTCGATATAGAGTACACAGCCAATTTCATGAATCCATCGGATTTTCGCATAAATTTACTCCAATGTCGTCCTTTTCAAGTTCATAAAGAAATCCACAAAATAAAAATGCCAGAAAATATCCAAGCAAAAAAATTAATCTTTGAAACCAATGGGCCAATAATTGGAACGAGTCGGGCAATTTTAATAGATCGAGTTATTTACGTAGTCCCAAATATTTATGGAAAATTGACTACCCGTGAAAAGTACTCCATTGCAAGATTAATCGGAAAATTGAATGAGTTGTCAAATTCTAAGGGACATAAAATTTTATTGCTAGGACCTGGTAGATGGGGAACAACCACGCCAAGTTTAGGAATTCCTGTAAATTATTCAGAAATAAGTAATGTCACTGTGATGGGAGAAATTGCCGAAATGCATGACGGCCTTGTTCCCGATATTTCGTTAGGAACTCATTTCTTCAATAATATCGTAGAAGACAATATTATTTACTTTGCCATGAATCCAGATAAGGGCGATTTCAAACTAAATCGCACCTTTTTCCATACAGTCCCCAATATTTTGAAACAACTGTTTCCTGATTACGAGAACTGGTCCTATGCCCTTAAAGTGATAGATGCAGATAAGATGGAAACAGGACAAAAAATTCATCTTACCTTGGATTCTTTGACTCAAAAAGGTGTTTGCTATTTGAAAGGCAAAGTGAAAGAATAATAATTTCCATTTTTTCTTGATTCAATATCAATTAATGTTTAAATTTTAGAGTTGCTCAGTTAAAAACCAACAATGATCTAAAATTACTTTGATTTTTCAAAGGATATCATATTATTAAGGAAAAGAAAAAAATTTGAACTATTTTAAATCAAGTTCAGAATATTACCAGTGGCCTTGAGCGATCATTGCATTTGCAACTTTCATGAAACCAGCAATATTGGCACCTAAAACATAATTTCCAGGCTCACCATATTCTTTAGAAGCAGCATAGGATTTGCTATGGATACCAATCATAATATCATGTAATTTGCGGTCCACTTCTTCCCTTGACCAGCCAATCATCATGTTATTTTGTGCCATTTCCAATCCAGAAGTTGCAACACCACCAGCATTGGCTGCTTTACCTGGACCAAACGCAACACCTGCTTTCAAGAATAGGTTGGTTGCTTCAAGAGTAGTTGGCATGTTTGCTCCTTCAGAAACTGCAATAACGCCATTATCAATTAATTTTTGAGCATCAGAGGCGTCAATTTCATTCTGAGTTGCACATGGTAACGCAATATCAGCCTTAATTTCCCATGGGCGCTTATTAGCATAATATTCCACATTGAATTCTTCAGCGTATTCACTAATTCGCCCTCGTCGAACTTGTTTTAAGTCCAAGAAGAATTGGTATTTTTCTCCAGTAATACCTTCAGGATCATGAATATATCCACTCGAATCAGAGAGTGTGACAACTTTTCCACCTAATTGGTTTACTTTTTCTACAGCATATTGAGCGACATTACCAGATCCAGAAACCGATACGACTTTTCCTTTGAAATCGGTGTTTTTCACTTTCAACATTTCTTCAGCAAAATAAACTGCTCCATAACCGGTCGCTTCAGGTCGAATCAAAGATCCTCCATATTCCAAACCTTTTCCTGTTAACACACCAGAGAAATCTTGGGTAATTTTCTTATATTGACCATACAAATACCCAATTTCACGACCTCCAACACCAATATCTCCAGCAGGAACGTCTACTCGAGCACCAATATGTCGATATAATTCGGTCATGAAGGATTGACAAAATCGCATAACTTCATTATCCGATTTTCCTTTTGGATCGAAGTCAGAACCACCTTTTCCACCACCCATAGGCAGGCCAGTTAAAGAATTTTTAAAGATTTGTTCAAATCCAAGGAATTTAATTATCCCAATGTAAACACTGGGGTGGAATCGAAGGCCTCCTTTGTACGGACCAATGGCAGAATTGAATTGAATTCGAAATCCACGATTGACTTGAATTTCTCCATTATCATCAACCCAAGGAACTCGGAACATCAATTGGCGTTCAGGTTCTACTAACCGTTCCAATATTTTCTGTTTTTCAAAACTGGCACTCTTTTCAAAGACTGGTGCTAAGCTTCCAAGGACTTCTTTCACTGCTTGGTGAAATTCTAACTGTCCTATATTTTTTTTAACCACGTTGTGATATACTTTCTCTATGTATTCAGACATTAATAAACCAACTTTACATTTTGAGGATAGCTTGTTTTTTTGACTGGAAAAAAAACAAGATTGATCTTATCTTAAACCCAAAAATTTATAAATCTTTTCGTTGAAATGGGCAAAAAGTGGGTGAAAATGTAACCATTAGATCATTTTTTAGGCAATAATGAATATTGTCAAAAAAAGAATTGCCAATATTCGAAAAAATAGACTCATGTATGATTGATTTGCGCCATAACCAATAATGTCGATTTTAGTATGGATCTAATAGATTTCAATGAAAAAAAATGATAACCTCTTCAAAAAAAAAGACCTGAAATTTGATCATTTAGATACTTTTTTTGGATTCATAAGTATAATTTTGATTACTTTTCTCAAATAACTACTGCTCTGCATTTGCGTTCAAATACTATCCCTTCTAAATATATAAGAAAATTGGAAAATCTAATATGGGTAAAAGGTTATCATTAATCCTGATAAAATTTATCTTAAATCTAAAATCCGTATTCATTTTAATAGTTTTAACACATATCTACTATTTTTTACCTTTTCATTTTTTGATCGTTTTTTTTCATTTGAATTAAAATGATGATCACTTTTTGTTATCTTCCCTTTGAAAAAATTCCTTCCTTCCCATTTCAAACATTTCTCTTCACGGACAAAAAATACTTCCAAGATGTTCCAAAAGGAAGGGATTTATTACCCATTTTCCTAATATAGAGCATTTTTCGTTTCTTCTATTATTCATTTTCATGTCATTTAAATACCCTCTAAGATTTCTACACTTGAACTCGATCTTAGATTTGTGTGATTTCGATCGTATAATTGATGAATTTCGATCGATAGTCTGACTTTTTTAGGACCGATCATTTTGAGGAATGACAAAACCATGACTGGTGAAACTAATCCGTTTAAAAACGCTTTGAAGCAATTACGTATAGCGTGTGACGCAATGGGTATCAACGAAGATATCTACAACTATTTATCTCATCCACAGCGCATTGTTCAAGTATCTATCCCTGTCAAGATGGATGACGGCCATTTAGAAATCTTTGAAGGATTTCGAGTATTGCATAACTCTGCACGAGGACCTGGAAAAGGTGGTATTCGATATGCTGCCGAAGTCAACATGGATGAAGTGAAAGCATTAGCCACATGGATGACATGGAAGTGTGCTTGTGTTGGAATCCCTTACGGAGGAGCCAAAGGAGGAGTTACAGTGGATCCACGTAAATTGTCTGTTGGTGAATTAGAGCGCTTGACACGACGCTTTACCGCAAATATTATTAACGTAATTGGTCCAGAAACAGATATTCCTGCCCCAGATATGAATACTGGAGGACGAGAAATGGGCTGGATGATGGATACCTATTCTATGCAAAAAGGTCACGTAGTTCACGGAGTGTGCACCGGAAAACCAGTCGAAATTGGTGGTTCTTTAGGTCGAACTCAAGCAACTGGACACGGAGTCGCATTTTGTATGCACGAATATGCAAAACGACATAACATGAAACCTGAAGAATGCACTGTTGTAGTTCAAGGGTTCGGAAACGTTGGTCAATATACTTGTTTAACCGCGAAAGATTTTGGATATAAAATCATTGCCACTTCCGATATTTCTGGAGCATATTATAACCCAGAAGGTTTAGATATTGATGAAATGTTTGCATATATTTCTGATCCTGCACATCGCACTTTAGAAGGTTATACAAAAGCTCAAAAGATTTCAAATTCTGAATTATTAGAGTTGGAATGTACTTTCATGAACCCATGTGCATTGGAAAATCAAGTAACCGAAGAAAATGCACCCCGTATCAAAGCTAAATGTTTGGTAGAAGGAGCAAATGGACCAGTCACACCAAAAGCCGATGAAATCTTAGAAAGCAGAGGTATTGATGTCGTTCCAGACATTTTAGCTAATGCTGGTGGAGTAACATGTTCCTATTTTGAATGGGTACAAGACAGAATGGCCTTATTCTGGGATTTAGATCAAGTCAATAAAGAATTGGATAAAATTATGCTCCGAGCATTTGATGGAGTCCACGAATTGGCACAAGAAAAAAAATGTTCATACAGATTAGCCGCTTACTTCATTGCAGTGCAAAGAGTTGCTAAAGCAATTGAAATGCGTGGGATCTATCCATAATCAAATTATTCTAAAAAATATATTATTTATTCATTTTTTTAGTTTTTTCACAAAATTTTCAAATTATATGATCTTGTTTCGACATTTAGTCTGAATTTTAGTTACATGTCGCGTTTCTATGATTTATGATGTGATTCGTTGATACAAAAATGTCAGCTTTTTTATATTAGTGAGAAGAATTTAATATAGGGATATACTCGCTACCCGAATTGATTATTACGAGGTTATAAAAAATGGAAAAAAACAAATTCGTTCAAGATGAGTACAATAATTTACGCCAACGCTGGTTAAAGACTAGTGATACTCAAGAAGGATTAAATATATTAGAAAAAATGAAGCTCTTAAAGGATGATCATCCAGAAATCAACACAAAGTTCTGTTATGGCGACTAAAAGTTAAGAACAGCTTCCTACTATCTTTTTTTTTGTCTCTGTTTTATTGATCTTTGATTTTTACCAATGTTTTAATTAACCAAATGGAAACGATAGTTTTAATTATGACAAATTGATCCTACCTTGGTTATTTTTAGTGAATGGATACATTACTGGAATTTTGATTAAGATACTTAATAATTAAAACTAAACGTGGGAATTTTGTGGGGATGTGGTGGGCTTGATGTGGGATCAAGAATCACATATTTTTAATCTAACGAAGTATAAATCTAAGCAAGAAACGTTCAAATTATGTGAATTAAGATCATATCGATCAAAACAAGCATTTTCAACATTTGAGGATAAAAAATGGGTTCATTATTAGAAGACACAATAAGAAAATTGCAAAAAACTTGCGCAAATTTGGGGATAGATGAAGGCTATAGTAAATTTTTAGCCACTCCAGAACAAAATGTAATCGTAAATTTTCCAGTAATAAAAGATTCGGGAAAATTAGAAATGTTGCAAGGTTTCCGTGTGCGACATTCCAATGCTTTAGGTCCTGCAAAAGGAGGGCAAATTATCTCCCAGTATGCAACTTTAGATGAGACTCGCGCCTTGGCAATGTTAATGACATGGAAATGTGCCTTAATTGGTGTTCCTCTAGGAGGATCAAATGGGGCAATTGTAGCAGATCCAACTAAATACTCCAATAAAGAATTAGAACGAATGGTCCGAAGATTTACAGCTTCAATAATCAACGTTATTGGTCCTGAAATCGATATTCCAGGTCCTGATTTAAATACCGATAAAAAAATTATGGGCTATATCATGGACACTTATTCCATGGGAGTCGGGGAAACGACCCATCGGATTTGTACAGGTAAGCCAGTAGATATAGGAGGCATTATCGGCCGTGAGGAAGCGGTAGGATGGGGATTAGGATATTTATTACATGAATTATATAGAAAAGAGTTTCAAGAGATCTCAGGACAAACAGTTGTGATACAAGGAATTGGGAATGTTGGACGAAATTTCGCGATTGCAGCTCAAGATATGGGGGCAAAAATAATTGCAATTTCGGACAGTTCAACAGGAATTTACAACCCCGATGGACTTAATATAATAGAAGTAATTGATTTTAAAGCAGAAACAGGAAGTTTAATTAATTATCCAAATGCAAGGATGATAACAAATACATCCTTATTTGAACTGGAATGCGATGTTTTAATTCCATGCGCAACTCATAGCCAAATCACTAAACATAATGTTAATCAATTAAGGTGCCGTCGAATTATAGAAGGTGCAAATGCCGCAATTACCTCGGCAGCAGAGAAAATCTTATGGGATCGAAATATCATGGTCATTCCCGATATTTTAGCCAATGCAGGCGGTGTAATCGTAAGTTATTTTGAATGGGTGCAAGGATTCCAGCAAATTCTTTGGTCAATGGATGATGTAAAAATGCAACTAAGGAAGATTATTGTGGCAGTTTTTCATCAAGTATATGATCTTCAAATTCGAGAAGAAATTTCTTTGAGAGATGCTGCTTATCGTATTGCTGTAAAACGTATTTATGAAGCAGAGTCATTAAGAGGAATCTTTCCCTAAAAATATGAACTACAAAAATTTTTTTTCATCGATTTTTTGAGAGTAATTAACTACATTCTTTCAATTATAACATTTATTAATATAATGAAATATTTTGTGGGACATGCAAATCAAATAATTACTAATCTGCAAGATATATACACTAAATCATCCAAAATCGAAAGTATTCACCGACAAATTTTTCCTTTAAATAGAAGAGGTTACTTTTTGAGCAAAAATATAAGCAAACCCAAATGAAAAGCATGTAAAACATATAAAAAAAGTTATAAATTATTCTGAAACAGTTAAATCTTCAATCTCGGCATAGGTTATCTTCCGATGCATGAGTTTAGCAGCAATATCGATGAGGTCTGCTTTTTTAATACGCTTTTGACTCATATCTTCTATGCTACGGATAGTTAAAGTATCATCTTCTAAGGTAGTATGGTCAATGGTAAACGCATACCGAACCCCAATTTCTTCCGTACGCCGGTATCGTTTTCCAATCGAACCTGCCATATCCATAATTGCTCCAAAATCGTTTTCGATTAAATCATCAAAGATCTCTTTTGCAACCACTTGTAATTCTTTAGGCTTTTTCATTAATGGAAATACGGCAAAAGGTACAGGAGTTAATTCAATAGGAAGATCCAAGACGTTGCGTTCTTCTTCAAATTTAAAAGCTTGTTCTAATGCGAAGAAAAATAATCGACCAAGTCCAAAAGCAATTTCTAAGATGTGAGGGACTACTTTTTCACCTTTTTTTGCTCCCGAAACGAGCAACTGTTTTTTCTTAGACATTTTGTGATGATTGGAGAGATCATAATCTCCTCGATCGTGAACTCCACACACTTCGGTCCACCCATAGATTTTCGATTTAATTTCAAGATCCCATGCATCATGTGCGTAGTGAGCCATTTCATCTTGTTTATGTTGTCGCAATCGAATGTTTTCAGCAGGAATTCCTAAGCCTTTCACCATATCATAAGCAAGATAAACTAACCAAGCATAGGCAGGCTTTTGCAAGATTTTTTGATCCACTGCTTCTTGAATGGAAAGATCCAGAAGGGTTTTATCATTTTTTTCTTGCAAAGCCGCCGGCCATAACACGACATGTTGATCCTTATTATCTTCAAAGAGGGGAAAATCGATTTCTTGATCGGGAGTAATAAAAATTTGACCTTCACATTGTTCAAATTCCCGAGTACGTAAGAGCATGTTGCGAGGGGAAATTTCATTCCGGAACGCATATCCCATCTGGAATGCATAAATAGGCATGCTGGTACGGAAGTAATTATGCAAGCGGGGGAAAGTAAGATAGGTGGTAGTGGCCGTTTCAGGCCGTAAGATAAATTCTGAAGCAGGAAAACCTAATTTGGAAGTGACCATCAAATTCTGAGTAGCCACAGGTCCGAGTTCACCCTCACAATCTGGACATACGATCTTATTATCGTTGACTAGCTTCTGTAGACCTTCTTGGGATACATCGGTGAGTTCAAATCCCATTCGTTCTAACATGGTATCGACTCGATGCACGTTGTCACATTTTGGATTAGAGCATTGGGTGATATAATCGAAAAATCGTTCAACATGACCTGAAGCTTTCCAGACAATTTCAGGACTGATAAGGGGACATTGAACTTCCCAAAAATTATTTTTCCGGAACTTTTTGCGCATGTAACGTTCGAGATTATTTTTCATTTCTTTTCCCAAAGGTCCAATTTCATAAGCACCTTTGACAGGATTATAAATTTCGGGGGAAGGCCCCCAGATGAACCCACGATGGCCCATCAACATTAAAATTTTTGTTGCTTCATCATCACTCATTTTAACAAAACCCATAATTTCGGTAATAGACTAACTAAAGAAAGACTAGCAACTTTCTTTAATTTTTTGCCGAGGTTGCTTTTTTTTCTCTAAGAGACATGATACCTTTCATGATGAAATAAACTTCGAAATTATACGCTATGGATTTTGGTAACATCAGCATTCCAAAGATAGGGTTAATCGGATACAGGATCAAATGCCCGATATAACATGCAAACGATATTATGCCAGCAATCACCACGTTTTTAAAGATTATATCTGCCTTTAAGTTTCTTTTTTGAGATTCACTCAAAAATAAAAGGAGAGTTAGAATTCCAAAAATGGAAAAGAATACATTGGAGGTGTTCCGCACTGCAGTCGGTGAAGATGATTCCACTGCATAATTATTTTGTGGTAGAAGAGAAAGAATAACGCGGACAACGAAAAATAGTAAAATTATCACATGTTTTAATTCGATTTTCCTACTTCCATATTCATAGATGGTGAAAAATAAAAGACCTAAATAATAGGCACTCATGAAAATCGAAGTAATTATCAAAGCAACTACTCCAAACCCGTTCAACCAAATATCATCGGTAATGTAGTTAATATACAGATAGATAATATGAATCGTATCCCCAAAAATGAGGGAAAAAATTCCAAGTATCACCATTTTATCTGATTTGGCTTTCTGATCTAGATTCAAGAAAAGTGTCAATTTGATTGTGAAATAGTATTGAAAGAATATATATCCAGTAACAATTGCAAGCATTATAATATGCGGGGTAGAAACAACCATAATATTAGTTATTGTTATTCTTTAATAACTTTCATGACAGAAGAAGGGTTTCATTTCATTATCAGATTAACCCATAATATGAACAGAGAAAAATCAAAGAAGTGGAATTGATGCATTCATCATAGTACATTTTTTAAAAAAGAGCTGCATCACACCATTACATAGAGGATTTCTTCCACTTTTCCATTGCGCGACCGAAATCAGCCGTAAATTGTGTATGAGCACTGAATAAGAACAGAATATTTTCCAAATGGGCTAATTTACGGATGGAGGCTTTTTGAGAGCCCATATCCATAGTAATGAATTTATAGAATGTATGAACTTCTCCATTATGAAGGGTTAATGTATCTCCTGTGAATAAATAACAATTATTCAGCAAGAAACTAGAACTTCCAGGAGTGTGACCAGGAGTTGCAATTGTCTTTACATGCATTTGTCCAACTTCAAAATTTTCACCATCAGAAAACAACTCAAACGGATGTTTTACCTTGGGATATTTATAGACATTTTTAAAACGATGGGTAGTCCCATCAATAATTTGCATATCCTTTTCATGCAGATGAAAAATTGCATTTGGAAAGAAAGATCGACCTCCAATATGATCAAGATCAGCATGAGTGATAAAAATATGAGATATTTTTTTCGGATCTAACTTCAATTTCTCCATATCACTTATCAGAGAAGATTTGCCATATCCACAGTCGATCATAATATATTCTAAGCCATCGGTTATAATAAAAAAATTGACTGATTGCTCTTTAATTGCATAAAATTGCAATTGAGGATCCTCAACGGAAATTTGACCCGTTGGAAGAGGGTTGAACATTTTTTTCTGCCATAAAATAAAATAAATGGCAAGACCGAGAAGAAAAACACCGGCACTTATTCCAATGATAGCTCCTAATTCCATAGTATTCACTACGTATTATGAATAGGTTGTGTAGGGTATTAAGAATATGGGAAAAAACGAAATTTGAAAAATCATACTGTAGCTTTCACAAACTCATCTTTAAGTTGTTTTTCAAGTGATTCCCGAGCCCCTCGGATCAAAAATTCAAGACGATTGGCGGTATTCACTTCGCTTGCCCCCGCATCCATATCCAAAAAGAGCAAATTTAAACTAGGATATAATTCTCGAAGGCGTTTTTCGACCCCTTTAGCGACAATGTGATTGGCAATACAGCCGAAGGGTTGTAAACAGACCACATCTTGAATTCCATCATTTACATAAGTTCCAATTTCACCGGAAACTAACCAAGCTTCCCCATATTGATGGTTTACACTCATAATTTTTGCAGCTTCTTCACCTACTTGTCTTACCGGATGGATAGGGGAAATGCCCAATTTGAATTTCTTGATGATTTTATTAGCTTTATTTATATAATGCCAAGCAACCTTTTCGCCTGCCGCCATAGCCCGTAAATATTTATTGGACTTGGGAAGAATATTATATTCATGATTAAATGGTTTATTGACCAAGAATTTAAGGAAGAAGGTGATGAGCGGGGTGACTTCAACTTCCACCTTCCGTTCCATTAACCAATCGGTAATATATCCATTGGAGAAGGGATTAAATTTAACATAAATTTCCCCAACAATACCAACACGTGGAAGAGGTGTTGGATCCATCTCAATTTGGTTGAATTCTTTCACAGCATCTTTCAAAATGCGATAAACCTTACCATGATGACTGATTTTCAAATGATTAAAAGCTTTTTCAATATATTTTTCAACTAACGCCCAAGATTCACCTTTATTTTTCTCTCGCACAGCAGATCGATAATATAATTTGGCAAGAGCATCAGCAAAAACTATGCCAAAGAAGGCCGTATAATTAAATTGAACCCCACTTAACTGAAAACCAGGTTGAATATTCAGAGGTTTATTAGTAGAGGCTGCCACGGCAACAACAGGAACTTGAGCGAAACCAGCATTTACCAAGGCTTTTTTTAATAAGGCCGCATAACTTGAAGCCCGACATTGTCCCCCCGTCTGAGTAATTCCACAGGCAACTTCATTCACATCATATTTCCCTGTTTGTAGAGCTTTAATATGATCTCCTATCACGATTGAGGCGGGATAACAAATATCATTGTTTGTATATTTAAGACCAATATCTATACTTTGACGATCTGGTTCAGGTAAGTTGATAATTTTATAACCCTTGAGTTCAAATCCCGCAGTGATAAATCGAGTATAGAAGGGAGAAAATTCAGGAGCCAAAATAGTGCGATATTTATCTTCAACTTCAAATGTAGGTGTATCTACTCGGGGAATTTTCTTTTGGACATAATCAGATCCACGCATTTTAATGGATTCAATTAAACTGCGTATTCGCAATTTCACGGAACCGGGACTGCTGATTTCATCAATACGAAGAACTGTAGGGTTTTTCCCGAAAGAATTTAAAATAGGTTTAACTTCGTCCACTGCAACAGCATCGGGTCCACAGCCAAAGGAATTCAAATAGACCAATTCAACATTTTTATTTTCCCCCACCCATATTGATGCGTCAAATAAACGATTAGGGAATGTCCATTGAGATAATACCTGTACTTTTGAGATATCGGACCGTTCATCATAGGGAACCGCGTCTTCCGTAATTACATTAACACCCAGAGCTGTGATTAATTCAGGAATTTTATGATTGACTAAGGAATCAACATGATAGGGTCTTCCTAATAAGAGAATGGACAAATGATCATTTTCTTGAGCATCTTGGACAATTTCTCGCCCTTTTGCAGCAACTTCATCTTTTACATTTCTCCATTCTTGTTGGGCTTTATGAAATGCCTCTCCAATAACATCTTCCGAAACACCTAAGGAAATTAAATATTCTTCGGCGATTTTTCTGGCCATTGATTCCAAATTGAAAGTAAAAGGTATAGCATCAAATGGAATTCCATAATTTTTAGCAGGATTTATCGAAGATTTGATAACTTCGGGATATCCTGTAACAATTGGACAATTATAATTGTTTACGGAAGTATCCAATTCTGTGCGGTTAAACCGAACCATCGGATAAAAGATGCGATCAACTTTCTTTTCAATCAAATCCATAATATGGCCATTAGTAATCTTGGCTGGAAAACAAATATTTTCCGACATCACCGTCCCATATCCTTTTTCTGCCAACTTCATGGTAGAATGATCAGAAATCACAACTTTGATTCCACATTCCACAAAGAGAGTACACCAGAATGGAAAATCTTCCCACATATTCAATGCCCGTGGAATTCCTATTGTGAGTAAGGGAGGAGTTTGAGGTTCCATCGGTCTATCAAAAATAATTTGCTTTTTGAATTTATGGAGATTTTCTCCTTTGTAAGAGCCTTTGAGTTTATTAGAATAAATGGATTCACATTTATTTCCAGTATAAAATGCTTTTCCATTGGGATAAGTTAATTTTGTAATAGTACATGTATTCTCACAACCTTTACATTGGTGAGATTTACGAGTATATTGAAGAGCGGATTCTAATTTATCAAAACCAATAAAAGTTGAAGGTTGGTGAGATTTCTGATAGTTAGTTTTAGCAACTAATGCAGCCCCATAAGCACCCATATGTTCTGCAATGTTAGGTCGAACAACTTCCTTTCCAAGGTAGTTTTCAAGAGCACGTAACACAGCAGGATTCTTAAAGGTACCACCTTGCACAACAATGTGGTCCCCTAGAATCGAAAGATCGGTAAGCTTCAATACTTTATTAAAACAGTTTTTAATAACCGAAATGGCAATTCCGGCAGATATATCTCCTTTAGTTGCACCTTCCCGTAAAGATTGTTTGACTTTGGAATTCATGAACACCGTGCATCGGGTACCGAGGTCACAAGGTGCTTCACTATAGCAGGCTGCACGTGCAAAATCAGCAACTGTTTCACCTAATCCATTAGCAAAAGTTTCAATAAACGAGCCGCACCCCGATGAGCAAGATTCGTTGAGTTCTAAATTGTTAATAATTTTTCCCTCACAGAAGATTGCTTTCATATCTTGCCCTCCAATATCCATGATGAATGATACTTCTTCATCGAAAAAGGAAGCCGCTTTAAAATGTGCAATTGTTTCAACAATACCAGCATCTAAATTAAGGGCAAAGTGAATTAAATCTTCCCCATATCCTGTCACTGCAGAACTCCGAATTTGAATATCTAAATTTTGTTCGTTAATCTGGTTTCCAATTTCAGTTAGTCCATCAACGACAGCTTGTATAGGATTTCCATTGTTATTTCGATAAAATTGAGCCCCAATTTGCCCAAGTTCGTTTACTAACACAATTTTAGTTGTTGTGGAGCCAGAATCGATCCCTAAATACACATCTTGACCACTCAATGCACTAAGTTCAACTTTTTTAACAGAATGTTGATTCTTACGCTCTAGCCAAGTTTCAAATTCTTCTTCAGATTCAAAGAGCCTTTCTAAGCGAGTGTCTAAAACAATTTTTTCATTTTTATTAGGTTGAATCAAAGCGATTAACTCATCAAGAGATTTAACATTTTCATCTTTGCAATGAATACACGCCCCAATAGCCGGAAATAATTCTGGAGAATCAAAATGTTGCACATCTTCATCGGAAATTTTAAGAATTTCCATGAATGCTTTTCGTAATTCGGGTTGGAAGGTCAAAGGACCCCCAGTAAAAATAACTTTTGGATGGACATCAAAACCACGTGATAGGGAATTAATGGATTGAAAAGCAACCGCGCGGTAAATAGAAGCAGCAATATCCGCTGCCGGAACATCCCGACTAATGAGATTTTGCACATCCGTTTTTGCAAAGACTCCACACCGAGAAGCCACAGGATACACATGTTGGGCTTTTTCCGCTAAGCTATTTATTTCAGTTATCGGAACGTTCAGTAACGAAGCCATCTGATCGATAAACGCTCCAGTTCCGCCTGCACAATTACCATTCATACGGATATCCGGTTTCATGTCTTCGTTAAAAAATATGATTTTTGCATCTTCTCCCCCGAGATCGATTAAGGTTTTCACATCGGGAAATAATTTCCGAATAACTTCGGCGGAAGCTACCACTTCTTGCACAAAATTCATGCCTGTTTTTTCTGAAACACCCATTCCTGCCGACCCAGTCACAGTTGATGAGATTTGAATATCCCCCAACTCTTGGCGCGCGGCTTGCAATTGCACTAAAAGTGATGGAATTATTTCTGCATTATGACGTTCATATTTTGAGAAAATAATGTTCTTATCTTGGTCCATGATCACAGTTTTGGCTGTTGTAGATCCGATATCAATTCCTATGTTAAAATGACTCACTTAATATCCCTTTTTTTTGATAATTGGTAATTTTTTAATCGTTTCATCCAGAAACGATCAAAATTCCCCGTTTTTTGTGTTAATTACAAATATTTATTAACGATTCTTCAAAATAACGAGGGATCTGCATACTTCAGTTAGTTTTTTTTGCTATAAAAACCATTTGAGTTTGAATTATTTGTCCAAAAATAGTATAAATCTATTTTATCCCCTCTTGGTCCAAGTTAACACCAAGTAAAAAATCTTAAATTTTGATGAAATAATCCTAAGTTTTCTTTAATTGGTTTTTCCCAAAACTTCAGTTTTTCATCTGTAAATTTTTAAAATGTCCTTCTAATATTGAAATTCTCTCTCTATGATTCTAAAAAAAAATGTGCATTTTCAATTTTGCTAATTATTGGTGTCATCAAATTTCAATAAATCAGAATTGTTAAAACTACATAGTAATATAAAACGGTGAAAAAAAATGGAAAATGAAGTTTACAATGAAATTTCTCATAAAACACGTGGGAAAGGACTTAAAATACACTTATTAACATATATTTCTGTTAATTTGATTCTACTTATCATAAATTTAGCAGTAGGATACCAATATCCTTGGCATTTATGGTCAGTTCTTGGGTGGGGGATTTTCTTAGGTTGTCATGCTGGAACACATCTTGCAATCACTCAATTCGGGGATTCTGGATCCAGAGGATTAGCAATCCATGCTTCAGCGGTGATTTCAATAAATCTGGCCGTTTTTGGAATGAACCTCTTAGCAGGTTATTCATATCCTTGGCACTTATGGGCCTTGATAGGTTTAGGATTACCATGGGGAATCCATGGTTCAGTTATATTATCAAATAGAAAATTTTCAGAAGGAACAAAGATAGGTTTAGCGATTCATGTAGGTGTGTATATTTGGGTTAATTTAACACTCTTCTTCATAAACCTATTTACTGGTCCAAGTAATTTATGGTTTTTGTGGCCGCTTTTAGCGTGGACTATCGCCTTTGGAATTCACACATCAGTAATTTATTCAATCGAACACATTCAACAATATTCTGTTCGCGGACTTGTAATAAATGGAACGGTTTTAGGTCTCATTGCCCTTTTCTTATTCTGGATCGATTTAAAGGGAGACCACCACTTAAATTGGATCTGGTTTGCGGCCATCCCCCTTGGACTAGCATGGATTAATCATTATATCATATACTCTATAATTACTCCACGATTCAACAAAAACATTTCACTTTTCACGAAGATGCAAAATAAAGTAATTAATCAAATCCCCACTACAGTAACAACATCCAAACCATTAGCTTTCAGGCATGTTTGGCATAGAATTGCTTTCTGGAACCACCTAATCATCTATTTATTAGTTAATAGTTTCTTAGTCATTTTAAATGCAATAAATGGAGGTATAATGGAAAATCCTTGGTCTTTAATTACCATCTTATCATGGGGAAATGCAATCGTTTGGCATGGGTATTATATTCAAATCTGGAAAAAGAGACTGTATCACAAAAAAATAACCGTCTTTTCGACTATTGGACTTTTAATAACAGTAAGTATTTCACTTATCTTGAGATATTATCTTTTTGGAAATCGTGACCATTTAAATTGGCTTTGGTTAGGAATAATAATTGCTTCCGTTTGCTGGATTATCTTAGCATCCTGTTTGTCTCATTTAAAACCAATTCAATCATCTTTCCGAATTCATACCAATGGATATAATGGTGGAGATGAAACACAAAAACATACAGTTCAATCAAATTCCAGTGAAAAATTTTGTCCAAAATGTGGGGAAAGAAGAGATAATTCTCAAAATCGATTTTGCGAATATTGTGGGCAGAAATTTGGATTGATTTAACTCACTATTTTAAATCTTTTTTTTTTGCTTTATCTTAAGGTTGAAGAAATATCATCGCAGTTCTTTTTTGTTTATTTCAATGGAAATGGCCTAAAACTGTAAAAAATTCATATTTATAGAGAAAAAAGGAAGCGTAAAACCAAATTTAATCTGAATTATATCCCAAAGAGTCTAATCAACATTTTTGAACGATTTTTCATCGTTTCCAAAGGAATTGGAACATATATTTCTAATTACCCTTCTTTTCTTATTTGTAAATTTATAAATCCCTGCAAATAAGGCAATAAATACAAAAAACATGGAGTATTGAATAATATTTCCTATAAAATACGCATTTTCATCACCCAAATCGAAAAACTTTCTTGCTCGGATAAAAAGAGTAATAACTACGAAGGCGGCGAAGTATACCTTTAAAACCAACCATAAAACTTGAATATTTTTGCTTTGACTCCTAACTTGTGTTTGATCAACTGAATTCATTCCTAAGAAATGAGGTTTGCACAGTTGGTTGATTTGACAATCCCTACATAGTTTAATGCCACATGAAATACAAGACTTAGGTATATAGGCGTTAACCTCAGTACCACAATTTTCACAATTATAAGAAAATTTTCGGGAATCCATATCAATGTAATTGTTTTAATATTATTTGAATATTGCAAATTGTGTTTCTTACAAAGATTTCCAATCGCTTGAAAATAAATTGGTGGGAAAGGCACATCCCAAACGAAATGTCCGCACAAATGAACGGACAAAAAAAATTACACTTGTAAAACAATAAACTTAAGCCGTGGTGCATTCGGGGGAGAGCACTCCTTTTGTATATTCAAGTGTTAGTAAAATCTAATATTTTGAGTCTATTAATTCAATAAAAAAATGGATTTTGATTGTACTATCTTGTCCTCGCTTTAATAACTAAGCCACCATCACGGATTTTTGCTTCTATTAATTCAATAAAACCGAATTCAATCAATGTTTTGGTTCTTTCTTCTAAAGGGATTCGAAAGAATTCAGTTTCTGGATTACTAACATGATTTCCTTTAATTAATTTTACCAATTTTAACTGATTTCTTTCAAATCTTCGAAAAGATCCCTCTTCTATTTCAACCAATATTCTATCTTCTGTTATATCTAATTTCATAATGATCCCTTTGGATAATTTATATGTTTAGCAATCGATTACTCATCGTTTCAATCTTAGAAATGATAGGAATAATCAATTATGTTATAATCTTCTTAACTCTTATATATTTCTTTTTGTTATCGAATTATACCAAAACTATACCCAAAAAAACACCTTAGATTGTCATTAAAACTATCATTTGACATATTTTTCTAAACCTTCTAATTCTTCAAAAATTTAATTGAAATAGAGTTCACAATAATTAAAAATAATTCTTTAGTGGGGGAAAGAAAAGAATCACCATCTCATCTCTCGAAATCAAAAAGGCTCCAAATTGTGTTTGGTTCTTGTGATATGAAAGTATCTAGAAAAGAATCGAAAACAGAATTGAGATAGAACCAAAAAATGTTTCGAGAACCAAAACGAGAACCAAAAAAAGATATGTGAAATCCGGGTTTTAAAGATTTTTTAGTTCTATTTTTAACCTTAAGTCTAAAATAATTGTGAAGAAATACATGAAATTCAGTTAATCTAATTAATTAGAAATAATGGGTATTTTTTTGAGATTTTTGACTTCAAGTATCTATACTTCATAAGAACACCATTAGAATTTAGTAAATCTAATTTTTTCGACCAAATGCGGAACATGAGAAATCTATTAACCCAAAACTTAAAAATATATAATTCTTAGATGTTCTTACTTCAAATATTGTTTTTGCGAAAGATTATGGTGGGATTAATGCATAGAAAATCAGTGAATTTAGGGGAAATACGTTTAGGTGGATTGGATAAGATATTATTCATAATTTGGTTGAAGAAAAACAGATTATTACAAGAAATTTTTCAATTTTTATCATCAAAAAATAAAATACCTGGGAAGATTCAATTTGAATTATGGTTTCACTCAAAAAAAGACATCAAATTGAAGCGAATCTGTAAGATAATTGATTTTTCCGATCTTGAACCAGGATTATAGGTCGTATAGGGGTGGATTTTTGCCATTTTAGTTAGAGATATTTAAGCGAATTAATAAGTGTCGTTTAAATTTCTGTGGCTCAAACTCTGAAAACCTAATTAGTTGGAATGTAATTCTAACTAACCTAATCTTTAAAAGGGTAAGTTTCCTATAATTTCTTACTTCAAATACTGTTTTTAAAACGAATGTGAGGAAATTATGAAAAAAAAATCAGAGGAATTAAGGGATATTTGGTTATGTAATTGGGAAAAGATACTATTGAAAAAATGGTTAAAGAAACATGGATTATATATGAAAATAGTTCAATTTTTATCAGTAAAAAATAATGATCCTGTGAAGATCCAATTTGAATTTTGGTTTCAATCTAAAAATAACATCAAATTTGAGCAAATCTGTAAAGTAAATGATTATTCCTATCTTGAACCATAATTTTGTATAATGATCTATAAAATCATCAATGTCTAAGGCTTAAATTCTTGAATGAGCTATTTCTCAATTAGTAATGGTGTTTTAGGCTGAATTGGGTTCGAATCCCTTCTTTGCTAGTACCAAAAACCAAGGGTAAGGAGCAACATTACTCAGTAAAATAGCCAATAAGGGTAAGTGGCATACACTGAATTTGATTATAGTTCGTATGCGATACCTTCGGGTGTAATCACTATATAATCTGCGGGGTTATTGAACGGTCTTGCCAAGTCCTTACCCGCCAATTATTCTCATTTTAATCACTTTTTTTTCTCTTTTGTTTTACAAAATAGATTCATAACCCTTTGATTTTGGATAATTTTTTGAGAGATTTCTGGTTAAAAAGTAGTTTAAGCGCAAATAGCGCTTGTTAGAATTTATAAATTCCTTTCTAATTTCAATTCTGGGTTATTAAAGAGTGTTAGTGGAAAATTGAATAATTTTGTTCAATAAATTAAATGTTAAAAGAGGTGTAATTATTGAATTGTTTCCAATTTGTTATCAAATGGTTAATATTTTTTTGAAAGTAAATCCATGCAATATTTAAATGAATATTTTCCTTAGTAATAGTAATGACGAAGTTAAAATATCCACGATTAGATAAATTTGTACTTCGAATTTCCTACAATAAAATTGAAGAACCCACGATTCAAAAGGTAACAAAAATATCTGAGAAATTGGGCGATTTAGGTTATCCAGAACCTACCACAATAAGATTAATTTCTTCAAGAGTAATGGAACAACAGATTTCATTTTCACCATTAACCTTCAAATCTGAAAGTAAGGATAATGCAATTCTTATTTATTCTGACTCAATATTGTTCGAATATAACGACAAATATACATCTTGGCATGAGATTTTTCCAAAAATTTTACAAATTAGTCAAATGATTTTCAATGATTTAAAAATTAAAGATATCATTAGAATTTCTCTTGATTATATAGATATTTTTACCTTTGATAGAGAAAATTTCAGATTAAATGAAAATTTTGAAATGAAATTGAAACATCCAAATGATTACATGATTGGATTTGAAGATTTTATTATTGGACTTAATTTCAAGACAGATATTGAGGGGGCAACTTCAATTCTAAGATTAAGGGGTGTAACACCGAAAAATGAGGATGAATACACTATTCGACTTGAAACACACTTCAATATCAATGAAAATTTAAAATACCCAGAAGAATTTGAATCTATAAAGAAAAATCTTGATATTGCTCATCAGAAATTAATTTTATTATTTAAGGACTTTTTAACAGAAAAAACAAAATCTATGGTAGGTTTATTCGATGACTCTTAATTATCCAGAAACACATTTCAATGAAGATGATGCTAATTTTGAATATTCTTTAGAAGATTTTTCTTCTTGGATAAATAGTAAAATTGATGAAATTAAAAATGCAAAATCTTCTGAGTATCGAAATAATAGGCAGATTCTTGAACAAACATCTAATTCATCGACAATGGAAGCGAAATATAAGAACGAAGTCTTACATATTGACTTTCGACATATCTTAAATTATTTTAAGTCTAAACACTCTGAATCTATTTTATCTCTTCTTTTTGATATATTTGTGGATACTTGGCTCGAATTGGCAATAAAAAACCAATCCTTACCAGAATTGAAATTTGAAGATGTTTTCTTGCAATTTAGAAATTCAGGATTAAAGCATATATCAATTAAGTCTTTAGATAGGATAAGTGGGGAATTGCAATGGAATAGACTACAAAAAGATAAAATCTCAGTTTCCTTTTCCAAAGAATATTTTGATTCTCTTTCAAAAAATGTGAAGAAAGAATATTTGGAGCAAGCGTGGATACTATACAAATTATTGAAAATAAAAAACTCATAAAGGAGATTTTAGATGTATTATAAATTTAAGCATAATGACAGAATCGAACAAGGCGATATCTTATTTGATATTCCGAAAATTCTTCCAGAAAGCTTATATACTGTTGGTATTGATGATGAATGGAATTTCTATGTTGATTGTTTAAAAACGGACAAACGACCTACTGTAAAATTCTCAGTTTTGCCTGAGCCAACGATGGGAGTAATATTAACACAAACATGTAATATTGAAAATGCAAAAAAAGGAGATTTCCTAGTAATTGGGGAATTGAAGAAAATAGACATAGACTATACTTCTTATGAAGATTTTAAAAAACTGACCTCTAATAAACAAAAAGAAAGATGTATTAAAGCAATCAATCACCAGATAAGAGATTTTATTAGAAACAAACCTAATGACCACTTTTTTCCTAAGATAAATTTCCCTAATGGAACGAAGTTGGGACCATTTCATTTAAAATTTAAAACAATTTTCCTAATTCCTACCGAGTTAGTTAAAAATAATTTGGATATTTTCTGGAAAGCGAGAATAATTGACCATGCAAATGTAGTTTTAAAGGATAAAATAAAAAATTATTTTACAAGATTGGCATTTGATGATTGTATTTTTATGGATGATTCGGAATTCAAGATATATCGAGAATCACTTGGAGATCCAGAAATGCAAAAAATACTTAATGAAAGTAGAAAGAAATATGGGTTTTATTTGGATGAGGATACATAATTACAATATTTAATTCTTCAATTTTTTTTTATTTAGTGTTTATAAAATTGATAGACTTGAAAAAAGAATTAAAATTATTTTGTTAATAAATATTCAACCATTTTGCTTTATTTAGATTATTCTCACTTGGATAGAATGATTTTGGAGTTAAATCAATACATCCAATATATTTTACAAATGTGAATGAAACAAAATTTGGTTTCTCTAACTCATTTCTTTCTCTAAATCTATTTAGTAATTCCGTAGATTTGCTGATTGCTTTAGTTAAACCTCTTGGAATTAGAATTATTCTATCCAATGCGTAGTTAAGAAATCCAATAATCTCGTTTAAGAGGGTGATATCTTTTTCATTTTCTGAGTTCATGATTCTAAGACCTTTTTTTCAATTTCAATCATTATTTCCATCAATTCTACAGAATCAGTTGATAAAAACGCTAAACTTAAAAAATTAGATAATTTCTCCCAACATTTTTTATAGTCTAATTCGGCTTCTTTGCACTCATCACATACACCTATTTTTTTTCATGAGGAAAAAAGAATTCATTCCCACAATTTTTACATTTCTTACTCATATTTTCTCAATTCCTTCTGTTATGATTGAAAAATTGTAGAATTCCGAGAATTCATCGCAAAGATGGCATTTAAGATCTTTATTTTCGCAAATTTCACAACTTTTCTCAGTTATTTCTTCCAGATTATCAATTGTCCCGGTATTGGTTTTTTCACTTATTTCTATTCCCATTGTTTTTTCACTCCATTAAATAAAATAAGAGTCTATTATTTGGGCTCTGTTCAATTTCATATTCTTTTGAATTGTTTGATATTCCTTTCCTTCATTAAAATTATAAAGCCCATTTTTCTCTATTAAAACCCCATTATATCGCCATCTTTGGAGCATTTTTTCGATTTGAAAATCTGGAATTTTGGCTTCTCGGGCTCGATTGAAGAAACATCGTTCATCAAAATCACAATAGAATTGCAATTGATGAACAAGTATCCTTTCCAGTAGAATAGTGTTAATTTCTGCAAAGGGTTTTCTAAAGGCTTTTCGACAAAATGAATTTTCTTGAAGTTGTTCAAGAGATTTAAGGATGAAACTCATGATTTCTGCTCAATCTCCTTTCGTTTGAATTTTATTTTGAACCATGCTTTCGACCATTTACCTGTAGAAAATTCGAATTCAGAAGCAAATTTGCAAATTTTTCCTAATTCTTGTAGAATAACGAGAGTATCTTGAGCGTTGTCAATAGCGTTCATTTCATCGGATAATTGGGTATATTCATCTTGATAACTCATAATTTATTCCCCCATTCATCAACAAATTCGTTGATTGCTTTTTTATTAACAATTCCACGAGTTTTATTTTCTTGAATTCGCATTTTTGGTTTGTATTTTTGCGAATTTTTATTCATCTTATCTATAACTTTAGTCATATCATCAAAATCAAGAGTGGTAATATCAAATAGATAAAGCATAGTTGTTCTAATTGAGGCGTGTCCTAATACTTTAGAAAGTTTATCAATTGTAATTCCATTATTGATAATATAGGAGGCAAAAGTTCGTCTTAGAATATGGGAGCCTATGTTTTTATTACCCTTTTGATTTACTGGCAAGGAAACACAAAGGTTTGAGTATTTATTGATAAAATCAATTACACTATTTTTTATAAACCCACCTCCTTTATTCGAAACAAAAACATATCCTGTTTTCCGATTTCCAATATAGGCTTTAAGTTCCTTCGCTAATTTGTATCCTAAAGGTATTATTCTATTACTTGATTTTGTCTTAGTTTTGAATGCTTTGAGATATTTTGAACCTTCTCGGGAGTTGATAATAATTAATCTTTGGTTAAAATTGATTTGTTCAATTCCCATATTTACCAGTTCATTCACTCGAAGTCCGAGTTCCAATTGAGTTTTAATCATTAAACCATGCTTGAAGTTTCGTTCATAAGCAATCTTTAACAATTCTTCTCTTTGGGCTTCATTCATAGCAAATTTGATTTTTTTGATTTTATAGGTCTTTTCTAAATCTGGATTTGCACTATATATACTTTGGATCAAATTGCCCTGGTAGTTATCACTTTCAGAAATCATAACTTTTCACACTTCCTACCATCAGAAATTCAGTTATGAAACCGAGTTAAATTTTCAAAAATCCGAACTTCCTATACAGTAGTTAGGATTTTTAACAGAGGAAAAAAAAATAACAAAATGTGTCCACATGGTTTTTTTAATTTCTTAACGTATAGAATAAACAAAATAATATCAACTAATTCTTTTCTTTAGTAATTTCTTCATATTTTCCGTGAATTCTTGGTTTTCTTTTCTAGTTTGTAGTAAACGTTTTATAAAGAATTCTAAAACGCTACGTATTTGTAAAGCAATTTCCAAGCATTCTTCTTCTGAAGAACTATGCAATCCAATGCTTAATTGGCTATGTAATATTTTTAATGGATTATAAGAATTTGGTCTTAGAGTTGGAGGCAATAAATCTTTTACCAGTTCAATTTTTTGTTCAGTAACTCTAGTTTTTTCAACTTGAACCAAGGCATTTTCAAATTTGGCTTTCTCATCACCTGTCATTAGATTTGGGATAAGTTTGAGTAATTTTTCAATTGAATTTTCAACAATTCTGCGATAATATGCAAATGCTCCTATTCCATATCCTTGCGATTCGCAAATTAATCCATTTTTGAAATATTTCAAATCTGTTTTTTCTAAAACTTCTTTCATTTCTTTACTTATACTGATATCCCAAGGAGGATATTGTCCGATTTTCATCACATAATCCAAACTATCATCAAAATATATTATAAAAAAGCGATGGAAATTATTGCATTTCGCACATCGAAATTTAATAAGTCGAATTTCATTGTGTAATCCCGTAAATTGTGAAGAACCAACCCGAACACTTGTTATTTCACCATCATATAATCTTTCACAAGTTATTTGAGTGAAAGTTTGTTTAGAATTACAATTTTTGCAATCCATAGTAAGAGTAAATTGATCTAAATTCTTAGATTTTGGGTCGAAATCTGTTCCCAAAGCCAATTTTTTGTAAAGTGAGAAGGTTTCAAAGAAAGATGAGTTCATCATTTGCTTAATTATTCATTTTTCTATCTTAAAAATTTTCCAAAAATTTCGAAAACTTGAAAATTTTTGCAGATTTCATTTATAAGGACATTAATACAATCAATTGATTTAATGTACATCTCCCTTGGTATTTCAAGTCAATGTGAGCCCCTTTTTCTTCCCGTGGTTGGACATTCGAACAACCCCTATATTATTAATATAATATAGTCGCATTCATGAAAACTACTTGCTGACCTAAAACAAAGGGAAAAAAGCAAATCAAATGCGAAACGTAAGGAACTTAGAGTTATATCATTCGATGTTCAAGGATATTTACACAAAAGCAAAAATAACTTCTGATTTCTTGATTCCAACATGTTTAATCTCGAAATCTTTAGCCCGTAATGTAAATTTATTATCTTCTTTATAATAGACTTTCTTGACTGCGATAAATACTCGATGGTTTGATTTAAATATGTTAGAATCAAATAGAGCAATTCTCCTAAATCAAAAACCAGGATCAGTTAATTCCTTCCACTATCTTAAAAAATTTCGTTCCTGGAATGAAAAATTGATTTTATTTGACCAGTTTTTTCCCTACTGAAATTACTTTATTTTCAAATTCGAAATGTCCGCACAAATGGGAGGACAAAAATGGTGGGAAAGGCACGATTCGAACGCACGACCACTCGGCCCCCAGCCGAGTATCATACCAAGCTAGACCACTTTCCCACGTTTGAAAAATTAGGCTTGATATCTATGTAGGTAAAATTCACATGGGAAATAAATTTTTTCAAATTCACACAACCCAGAAGTGGAAAACATGTCGAACATATTCAGAAGAAAGCATTTTATGTTTTTTTTCTCCGAATAACAATTATTCCATCACAACAGCCTGGACAACAAGAATCCATGAATAAGACCACTTTACGAAATCGTTCTGAAACTTTAGGAACTATTGATTTTCCAGCAGAAGAAAGGGAATATGTTCGAATGCGTTGATCTTTCCGACCTTCAGAGCCCGTTGTCTCTTCAATAAAACCTTTATTTTCCAATGAACGAATGATTTTATAAGTTGCACCAGGTGTAGGTACCCAATCTGACCCTAAATTAGAAGAAATTGACTCGACAATTTCAGAACCAGAAATTGAATCCTGTTTCTTTAAAACAAGGAGAAAAATGGCTTCCGTAGGTGTAATTTCTAAGTTTTTACCGAACATAGTTTTCACAGCAAAATTAAATTTCGCGAATTTGTATTCACATAGAATATTCCATAGAAAATATTTATAAATATTCCCCATATAGAATATTCATAAGGAATATAGTTTTTGAATATTCTTTAAAAAATAGAGGAAAATTAACATGTCAAACAGAAATGATACAAATAGTCCCTGTTGTGGAGGACAGAAATCCCAAGATACCCCAAAATTATCCGATAAGCTTGATCTATCCAATGATATAATGATTAAAAAATCAATTCGGGATGGATATGGATCAGTGGCGGAACAACTAAATCAAGGTTGCGGATGTTCTGGAAATCAACACGTAATTACTATGGTAGAACAAGCTAAAATATTAGGATATTCGGAAGATGAACTCAGTAGTATTCCAGATCTCGCAAATTTAGGATTAGGATGTGGTAATCCAACCGCTCTTGCCTCTATCCAAGAGGGGGAAGTAGTGGTTGATCTCGGATCGGGAGGGGGAATTGACTGTTTTTTAGCGGCTAAAAAGGTCGGTCCAACCGGTCATGTAATCGGTGTGGATATGACACCTCAAATGCTAGAACGAGCACGGAGCGGTCTTATAGATTCGACCTTCAAAAATGTTGAATTTCGATTAGGAGAAATTGAACACCTTCCTATTGCCGATAATTCCGTGGATTTAATCATCTCAAATTGTGTCATAAATTTATCAACAAATAAAGATCAAGTTTTTCGGGAAGCATATAGAGTGCTTAAATTAGGAGGACGCATGATGATTTCGGATATCATTTTAACTAAAGAACTTCCAGAAAGAGTGAAAGATTCCATTGCAAGTTATGTCGGATGTGTGGCAGGAGCTATGTTGAAAGAAGATTATCTTGGTAGTATTAAAGAAGCGGGATTTTCAGATGTAGAAATCATTTCAGAAAGGACTACAGGATCATTGACTAAACACGCTGATAAGAAAAAGGATAATAAACCAAAAATCGTTGTTGGAGGGAAAGAAATTGAGCATAATTTATCGTTTGAAGACCTCGATGGGATTAAAGAATCCATTATCAGTGTCAATGTGCAAGCCAAGAAATTATAAATGTTTAATTTCATCAATATGATTATCCGAATGAAAGAAGATTTTTTTTTTGCCTTGAAGCAAAATTCATTGTTTAATTCATGAAATTAGCATAAATTTCACCAAAAACAGAAATATTCTAATAGCAATAGGAGACAAAGGTAATTTACTGTATGATGACTTATCAAAAACCCTTCATTAACCAACCTCTATTAGTAGGTTGTGTCACCCTACTGCTTTTTTTTGGCGCCTTGAATACAACACTGGCTTTGGATGACGACAGAGAGGGAGATGAAAATGATCTTGCAGAAACTTTGGGCACAATTTCTGGAGTGAGTTTCATCATTGCCTCCATCTATATTTTACTATTCCAGCTCCAAAAACTGTTACGAAAGCGAGAATTTGAAAATAAATTAGTCAATCAAATCAAAACAGGTATCAAATTTTTTCTAACAAAATTCAGAAAACCTCTACTGATAACTCACTATTCTGCGGGATTATTGGGATTAGGAACGATAATTATCCACGGAATCCTTTTTTTAAGACAAGATTTCAGTACTGTCATTCTGGGGATAGTTACAACTGTGCTGTATCTATTTTATTTCCTTTCTGGAATCCTAACTAAAATTAATTTTCCATTTATGAAAAAGCATAAAAAACTATGGAAAAATCTCTACAAATCGCATGTTAATATCATTATTTTTCTTGGAATTATCATTTTACATTTGATTCATCTTGGTTTGGCCGATTAAGTAAAAATTGAAGTGTTAACCTCCGGCTGAAAGAAATTCCATTCGAAATCGATACATAATTGGATCAATGATGGTTGAATCTCCCCGAAAAATTACTAAAGTTTTCGTTAAGTTAACAATGCCCGTAGATTTAGCTTGTTCTTCTTGTACTTCAATTTCCCATCCAGGTCCAAAAAAAAAAGTATCATCCTTAGAGTTTTCACAGAGCGATTGAATATAGGCCAGAAGATATTTCCGCCGAATACCACTTAAGATTGACTTTTCATGAACCATGATTATGAACAGAAAAGAAAACAATAAAAAACTATTGCTGATTTTTTAGCCATTTCATATCCTGTATGATTTCTCCCTCAGATTTGAATAACTTCATCCATTTAGCCACTTCAACCGCAAATTCCACATAAGCATTCCCTTTAGAAGTGATCAGATTCCCATCGACTTCTATCACCCCATCAGTGTTATTACCATCGGGATAGTCTTCTTGATCCTCCTTCCCTATCCCACTAGTCCAAGTTTTATTTTTCAAGAGCCCACACTTATATACAAATACAGGACCCCCGCAGATTGCCGCAATCAACTTTTTTTGATCATTTAAGGTGTGTAATAAAGAATTTAGGGCCTCAAATTCGGGTTGAGTTTCAGGATGGTCACTCAAATATTTGACAGGATCTCCTCCAGGAATCACAATAAAGTCCAGATCGTTTGGATCCACTTCAGAAA
This sequence comes from Candidatus Lokiarchaeum ossiferum, assembly GCA_025839675.1. Classification (GTDB taxonomy): domain Archaea; phylum Asgardarchaeota; class Lokiarchaeia; order Sigyniarchaeales; family Promethearchaeaceae; genus Lokiarchaeum; species Lokiarchaeum ossiferum. Next base: position 5,163,401 of record CP104013.1, on the reverse strand, counting down.
TTTTTTTATCAACTAAAATTTTGAATTGTCCTTCACTAACATACTGTTTAGGGCCAAAACCAATGGTTATCATATCAGCATATTTCCGAAAAAGCAAAGTTAAAATAGTGACTTCAAAATCACTCCAATCATCATATAGCACAATGGCAAATTTCATGGGTACGGTTAAAGAAAGACATTATTAAAGTTTTTTTTACAAAAAGAGAAAAATTAAGCAAAAAATTCGGAAGGTGCATTTTTTCTTGAACTTTGTTTGTTTACAGACTCGATGATAGATTTCAACATCGCAGTTGTAACGATCTTCTTTTTTTCACGGAAGGCTTGATGAACGACAATTTTAACTAATTTTTCATGTAAAGCACGACCACTCCACCCTTCGGTTAATCGGGCGATTTGAGCAAAATCAATTTCATATTTTTGGGGTAATTTTTGACAGAACAATTCCAACATTTCAATACGTTCTTCTTCCTTAGGAAGGGGAAATTCTATTTCTTCTTCAAAGCGATTACGAAGTCCAATATCTAACAATTCGATCCCATTGGTGGCCGCGATAGTGATCACCCCATCACTAGGATCTAAACCATCAAGTTCAGCCAGCAATGCAGTGGCAACTTCAATCACATCTCCCCGAACGCTTTGATAGCTCCGATTGAGTCCAATTGAATCAAGTTCATCAATAAATATGATTGATGGTTTAAGATTTCGAGCTTCTTCGAATAAACCATGAATTTTTGAGGCACCGTCTCCCACATGTAAACCAATTAAAGTTGTACCCTTTTTAGCAATAAAAGCGCAATCGGCTGCCGATGCAATGGCTTTTGCAGTTAACGTTTTTCCCGTGCCCGGAGGACCATGAAACAAGATATTTTTGGGCGCCCATTCCCCAAACTTATCCGGATTTTTAAGATATTCAACGATAATGTCAGCCTTGTTTTTTGCTTGGTCATTTCCAATAATTTCGTTGAAGGCAATTTTCTGAAATCGTAACTGAGGGCGATCTTTTTTAAGGATAACAAAATTGGTTTCGGAAGTTATTTTATTAGCATGAGCGGGAATAATTTTTTGAATTTTAAAGGCAAAATCCGGAATAAGGAGTTGATCAAATATAAAATCATCAAGTTTAACCGTTAATCCCGCCCATTGTTCAGAAGCATAGGCTTGAAATAATCTTAGATCTTTGTTTACCGTAACTTCAGAGCGCTCTGGAGCATCTAAAGGTTTTATTGGATAACCTGCAGGAGAGAGATGAAGAGTAGTAATTATATCTTCTTCATTGATTTCAGGAATCGGTTCTTCAATAATTTCGTCGGATGTTTCAATATCTAATAATTTAGCAAGTTCTTTTTCTTCGGTAGTGGTAAGATGGGGAACACGACGAATAATTTTTTTGTTTGGCACTCTACACTTACTAGGATTTCATATAAATAAAAATTTTAGATTGTTAAATTAATATTTGTAAAGGCTAAGGAAATGTATGAAATATGAAAATTAATACCAAATTTTAGACAGGAATAAATGAGGAAAAAGATAGAAGACTTTCAAAAAAAAATGGGCAATGATTATAATTGTTCCATAACTTTCTTGATCTTTGCACGAAAGTCTTCATTTAATTCTTTATCACTCGCAATATCTCCCAACTGAATATAACTTTGAGGAATTTTAGCAAATAATGACATCGCCATAGCAGGAAGGCTTTGATCTTCTTCCAATAAAAGGGCAGCCAACATAATCACCAATATCTTGGGATTTTCTTGACCGATCCTAAATAAAGCATCTTCAATCAATCTTCTTTTGCGCTCATTTGTTTTATATAAATGAATTAAAGGACGAATTGCATCGGGATTATTCGATTTTCCCAATCCACGGATGGCAATAGTCACAACACGATCATTTTCATCTTCAAGGGCTTTTACAAGGGCTTCAAAAGATTTTTGTGACGGAATCCGTTTCAGCAATCCCATCACTCCATACTTTAGGAATTTGTTCGCTTCAGGGTTGTTAAAGGCTTTGATAAGAGCAGGAACCGCTTCTTCTCCAATACGTTCTAAATGAGCACTTACTTCTTTCCGAATTTCTTCATCTTCATCACCTAAAGCTTTCACCAAACCAACTGTAGCTTTAATATCTTGAATTTTTATTAAACCTCGAACTGCCCAGAACCGGATGAATCTATATTCATCATCAAGGGCAGAGACAAAGATACGTATAGATTTTGGATCTTTGAATCGAGTAAGTTGAGTAATACAAGTTCGACGAACTTCTCGACTTTGTTTTGGATCTCCCGCAAGCGCTTGGAGTAAACGGAACAACTCATTTCCTTTTGATCCTCTTCCTAATGAATCTATAGCCGACACTCGCAATCTTCCATCAAAATGTTCGGATTTGGCAATTTCAAACAATTTTTCCCGCGCTTTAGCATCTTTCATCTTTCCCAAAGTTTTAATCGCATTGTTTTTTACACGAAAATCGTGGGATTTCAGTTTCGCTATTTCTTGATCTAGGGGGCTAGCTTTAGGGGATTCTTGTGAGGATTCTTTTTCTGATTTTATATTTGATTTATTTTCCGATGACATCTCTACCACGCAACTTCATTAAGGCTCTTGATACAATATACTTTTAAAATGCAAAATTCTAAAAAAAGAATTAGTTACATTTGCCAAACAATTCTTACCTAGGTCATCGATGTAGATATGATCATTTGAAGATCATCTCTCAAAAATCATAAGATTCTTAATTTATTTTCACTTTGACTATTTTACTAAACAACCGCTCTAACAATTCTTTTTAAACTTAATCATAGCTTGCATTTAAGGAAAAAATACACTCCTAATAATGCAACAATAAGTGATTTATTATAGTTTCCGACAAAACAATAACTTTGACGATCGGAAAATAATTATTACAAAAATCGGAGATACATTAATGGTAATAGAAACTGATGCCCCCCCATCCAATCCTGTGGGAGATTTTGAGGATTTTCTTAAGAATTTTGAAGAAACCCCAAATGAATTTAAATATCGACAAAAAATCAGTGAGGCATACGCCCGATCGGAACACCATATTACCGTTTTATTTGAAGATATCCTCAATTACGATCCTCCCTTAGCGAATTATCTGAAAACGAATCCCGAACAAGCTTTACAAGAAGCGGTGGAATCTTTTAAAAATATCATCCGTATCGATGCAGGGGGCTATTTTAATCCCGATGAAGATTTCTTTGTCCAGATTGCAACTCATAATAATTCCAATGAAGTCCCTTTACGAATGATTCGGGCCAAACATATTGATCGGTTAATTTTTCTAAAGGGGATTATAATTCGATCTTCGGTCGTTCGACCAAAAATAACAAATGCCACTTTTGAATGTCCGATTTGTGGCAATATCATGCAAGAAGAACAACCGACATCAAAATTAACCCCACCAAGAGAATGTACTAATCCGGCTTGCAAGAATACTAAGGAATTTAAGGTCGATACACGCCAATCAGAATTCATTAATCACCAAAGCATCACGATCCAAGAAGCCCCAGAAGATCTCCGATCGGGGGATATTCCCCAAACGTTACAAGCCGTTCTCCATAACCATTTAGTCGATTCTGCCCGTCCAGGAGAACGTGTTAAAATTATGGGCGTATTACAATCAATCCCTAAAGAAGATCGTCGAGGACGTCTCACCACAGTCTTTATGACCCAGCTTATGGTCAATCACATTGAAGGAATTAAAGAAACAGATGAGGAACAGGATCTCACGCAAGAGGATATTGATGAAATCCATGCTTTGTCATTAGAACCCATGATTCAAAATAAAATTGCCCGATCCATCGCCCGGGGAATTTTAGGTCATGATCAACTTAAAATGGCGGCAGCTCTGTCACTATTTTCAGGAAATCAAAAACTTAAAAAAGATGGGAGTAAATTACGGGGCGATATCCACGTTCTCTTTATGGGAGACCCAGGAACCGGAAAATCGCAGATATTACAAAATTGTGCCAAAATCGCACAAAGATCGGTTTATACATCAGGAAAAGGCTCTTCCGCTGCAGGTTTGACAGCAGCTGTAGTCAAAGAAAGCGACAATACGGGCATGCAATTAGAAGCAGGTGCACTGGTTTTAGCATCCGGGGGCATTGCCTGTACTACAGAAGATACCAAGTTTATAAGGGAAGATGGAAAGAGAATATCTTTCAAAGAATTATTTCACTCATTTGGTGATGAGGAAGGGGAAATTTTTCCTGATTTCAAAGTTTTTGGATTAAATCAAGAAAATCTGAAAATTGAGCCTTTCAAAATCAAAAGAGCTTTTAAAATTCGCAATCAGAAAAAAATATATAAATTAACGACCGCGACCGGAAGATCTTTAAACCTAACAGAAGATAATGAAATTTTCACAAGCAATAACTCAAAGTTTCTTTGGACAGAAACACACAATATAAAGACAGGAGATTATATAGCAGTTCCAAAATTGATCTCATTTAATCACTCAGATCATTTCCAACCCGATTTCGCCTATATCTGCGGATTAATTGCTTCCGATGGGCACATCGCATTATCTGATACAAAAGGAAGAGGAGAATTTTATAATTCTAATACAGATATGGTGGAAATATTTAAATCAACCCTAGATCGTTTGAATATATCTCATAATACATACGTAAGGAAACCTCAACAGAGAGAAAGTAATAAGCAATATAAATCCACCAAAAACAATTACCAAATTTACAATTCAACTAAAAAATTTGCTCAAGATTTAATCGAATTTGGAGTACCTAAAGGAAATAAATCAACTAAATTTGCCTTATCAAAAAAAATATTCACCTATTCAAAACAAACCATTTCCTTATTTTTGAGAGGTGTTTTTGACGGGGATGGTTGTTTAAGATCAAATCCAAATAGCGTTATTTTTTCTACTGGTATGCATGAAAATGCAGTTCTTTTTCAAAATTTACTATTGAGATTTGGAATCATTTCCACAGTAGTTAAAAAATCTACAGATTGGCACTGTGAAATTACGGGGACACTCGATTGTATTGCCTTTTATAATCAGATAGGAACGTTGCATCCTGTAAAAAAAGCAAAATTTAAAAAATTGAAAATTAATCAAATCAAGGATCGAATTGATATCCTACCTAATTTTCAAGAATATTTTGAACGTTTAAAATTAAAAAACAAGGGAAAATTGGGGTCAGATATCTATAGATATGTGTGGAATTATTGCAAACCTCAAGTAGCTCCTTCAAAATATCATCTGAAAAGAATTAATCAAGTTGTTAAGGAAAAATTTTTACACAATTTTATTGAAAGTGATATTCTATGGGATAAAATTATCGATATTGAAGAAATCAGAAGCGAATATGTGTACGATTTTACCATGGAAGGAACAAATAATTTTGTTGGAAACAATATCATTATGCATAACTGCATCGACGAATTTGATAAAATGCGTAAACAAGATCGCTCGGCAATCCATGAGGCGATGGAACAACAGACGATTAGCATAGCCAAGGCAGGTATTGTGGCAACACTTCAAGCACAAACGGCTATCATTGCAGCTGCAAATCCTAAACAAGGCCGTTGGAATGATTTTGAAACACCCGCAGCCAATATCAATTTGAGTCCTCCGATATTATCTCGGTTCGATCTTATATTCATTGTGAGAGATGTACCGGAAAAAAATAGTGATGACCGCATCGCTCAATATATCCTTCGAAATCACATGGAGGGGCATGATGAAACATTTGTCGATGAGGAAGAGAAGAAGAAAAATATTCCAACCGAAGATGATTTCATTCCGATGGATCTTTTAAAAAAATATATTCAGTATTGTAAAAATAATTGTCATCCAAAATTAACACGGGAATCGGCACGGAAAATTCAAGATTATTATGTTAAAATGCGAACCTCAAATCCCGATAATCCCACCGCTGTTTCCATCGTAGCGCGAACGCTAGATGGAATGGTAAGAATGAGCGAAGCATATGCAAAAATGGCATTACGTGACGTGGTGTTATTAGAAGATACAGAAGCAATGATATCGTTATTGGATCGATCGCTGCATGAGATTGGATATGATAAAGAAACAGGAAAAGTAGATATGGATGTAATGCTCACAGGAACATCCAGTAATAAACGGAACAAATTAAACTTAATTTTGGAAAAAATTCGGGAATTACAGTTGGAAGATCCCTCTGAGGATCTCACTTGGGAGGATATCTATGAACCCTTAGCAACGGTGGAAGGTGTCACAGAACAGTTTATAAAAAGTGCATTAGAAGAATGGCATAAAGATGGAACACTTTATTGTCCGAAGAATGATCATTATAGATTATCCACTAAGCCAAAGCAAGGAAAATTCTAATTTTTTTTTTTGAATGAAACGAACTGAGTCATATGTCCAGTAATTCACCTCACCTTGAAGATTTAGTACATCCCAATATACTTTCCTATTTATTTCGCAAAAAAATTATTGAATTATATCCACCTCAACTCGAAGCGATTGACGCGGGCATCACAGGAAGAAATTTAGTTGTGTCCATCCCCACGGCTTCTGGAAAAACCTTAATAGCAGAAATCTTAGCACTTCAAAAGCTTTTGTTAGATTCTAACGGCGATAAAGGTAAAGCGAGTAAAAAACGCGGTAAAGTTTTGTATTTATGTCCACTAAAAGCCTTGGCAACTGAAAAATATGAAGAATTTAAGGCAGACTGGGATAGCTTAGGCTTTCGAGTTGGAATTTCAACAAGTGATATTGACCAAATAGACTATAAAGTTTTTAACAATGATTTAATCATATTAACAAATGAAAAAGCGGATGCTTTATTGCGCTTAGACCCAAAACGAATTGCGGCAATAAGTATGGTTATCTGTGATGAGATACATTTGATTAATGATGACCACCGAGGAATAACATTAGAATTTTTACTCACCCGCATTAAAACCGCAAATCCGTCAGCTCAAATCGTAGGATTATCTGCAACAATTCAAAATGCAGAGGAACTAGCTTCTTGGTTACAAGCTCAATTAATAACGAGCGAATGGAGACCTGTGGCACTGAAAGAAGGTTTTTATTTACGGGATGAAATTCATTTTCAAGACGGGGCAGTGAGAACTATCCCAAAAATTCCAGGACACTCAGAAGTAACCACACTCGCTATCGATATGATTAAGGAAGGAGGGCAAGTATTAGTATTTACAAATTCTCGTAAGAATACTATCAAACTGGCAGATGAACTCCACATTCCAATAAGAATGATTACAGATAATAAAGAGAAAGAAGAATTCGATCAAATTCAAGAAGAGATTGCTAAGATTGATTCTCTTGAAACGGAAACGGCAAAAAAATTACATAAATATCTTAAAGGCGGGGTAGCATTCCATCATGCAGGTCTTCCAAGAAAAATATTGAGTTTCATTGTGAAGCAATTCAATCAACGGAAGATCAAAGTGATCTGCTGTACCCCAACCCTTGCTGCAGGAGTAAATACCCCTGCACGAAGAGTGATAATTAAAACACTGTACCGCTATAATGCAGAAAAAGGGAATGTATTGATCCCAGTTATAGAATATAAGCAAATGGCTGGAAGAGCCGGACGCCCTCGCTTTGATCCATATGGAGAAGTGATTATTTTAGGGAGTAATCCAGAAAAACTCGTAAATGATGCAGTTGGATATATTAATGGCGATCCAGAAAAAATTTTTAGCAAAGTAGGTGATGAAAATAAATTGCAATCTCATATTCTGAGTTTAATCGTCTCCAAATTTGCCGACTCCATGGAGCAAATTCTCAAATTTTTAAAAAATACGTTTTATTATCATCAACTTCAAACTGGAACTCTTTCAGATGTAGAAGAAGCTCTAAACAATAAAAACAAAAGATATACAAAAAGAAAGTCTTCTCTCCAAAAAACACGGACTCAATTACGCCCCACTTCCGGCCGAGGCAATGATCCATTAGGATTAGCAGCAGACCCAGGATCATTTTTTACTACAGCAAGCGATTATTGGGAAAAAGAAAACTTACTTCAATCCACAAAACCTAAAAAAACTGAGTTATCTGATAATATTGAAATTAAAATTGAAAGGTCCCTACAAACAAAAATTCAACAAATCATTAATTATTTTCAAGAAAATGAACTTATAACCCAAATCGAAGCACCCCATCCCATTGCAGTTGAAGTTTTTGAAGCAACCCCTTTTGGTAAAATATGTTCGCAAAGTTATATTCCACCTCAAGATGGGATCATCATCAAAGAAGATTTGCTCTATGCCAAAGTTTTGGAAGATTATGGCGAAATAGAACTAACAAATACCAGTTGGCTCTACCTGCTTTCGAAACTTTCTGCTTTTCGGAAATTCTATCTTCGGAAACAAGATTATAATCCCATTTTCACTTTTATTGAACACCATTCCGATAATTTCATTATGGAAGAAGTGTGGGAAAAAACAGATCCTCAGTTTTTAGAATTTGCCCAAGAATTAAAACTCACAATGATTATGCAAGATTGGATCTCCGAAGTCCATGAGAAAAACATTACCGAAAGATATAATATAGGTGTTGGTGACATCCATAACACCATAGATAATGCTCAGTGGTTGCTTCGCACAATGCAACAAATTGCACGATTAGATAAAGAACTTCACTTTTCTTCCGATCTCCAAAAATTGAACTATCGAATAACCCACGGTATTAAAGAATCCTTGATCCCCCTTGTTAAATTGAAGGGAATAGGACGAGTAAGAGCACGAAAATTGTTTCAAGCGGGTTTTAAGACAACTAACGATATTTTAAATTCTAATATTGAAGATATCGCAAAAGTTCCTTTAATTGGCATGACAATCGCTCGCAATATCCAAAATCAATTATTAAATAGACCCGTTAAAAAAAAAATTGATCGTAAGCATCCAGATAAATCTGAAAAACTCTTATTGGATAAAACAACCCTTGAATTCCAATCTCAAGATGCTAATGATAAAGAAGAAAAACACATACCTCCAAAAGATATAAACCAAGATACTAAAGAGAGAAAACTAAAAAAAAATTCCTTGGATCGTTTTTTCTGACCCCATAAATAGTCCTTAAAGATGAAAAAGAAATTACAACGGAATAGGAATAATGGAGTCGATTCCAATACAGCTTTTTATCATCGCTATAAAGGCCTCATTAACATGATAGCCTGTTTTAGCCGAAGTAAACAAAACTTTATCGATCTTTTGTCGTTCTGCCATTTCCCGAACATGTTCTTCAGAAATTTCTCCGTCTAGATCTTTTTTGTTAGCGAGTAAGATGATTGGTATTGGAGTATCCATATTCTTGCGAAAATCATCTATCCAAAATTTATCGATTTGATGGAAAGTATTTTTTCGGGTTAGATCACCCACAATAAACACACCTTGGGCCCCACGATAATATGTATGTCGCATACTTTGCCAACGCTCCTGGCCAGCAATATCCCATGCAGTAATAGTAAATTGATAATCTTCCCCATCATTAGCCCGAAAAGCTAACTTTTTAATAAAGAGATTGGAGCCTATTGTTGGACGATAATCTTTGGAATACGCTCCTTCTACAAAATTTTTAATTAATGATGTTTTTCCGCATGCATGCTCCCCAATAATGCATAATTTTAACTTGAAAATTTGTGTCATCGCTTTTCGACCTCACACTTCATTTTTAATAATTGAATAAAATAAACGCAAAGTAGTATTAACTTTCGGTTTTAACCAACTTTTTGTAAAATTTATTGTAAATATTTTTCCTATATAATGGGGATTGCCTTACCTTTTTAAAGATGTATAAATAAACTAGATTTATATGAAAAATGTTGGTGTGGCTTATCATGAATTTTATGAAAAACATGACACGGGTTATCACCCCGAACGAGCAGAGCGCGTTATTCATACGAAAAACCAGTTAGAAGAACTGGATCTTTTTGGGGATGGACACAAATCACATTTTCACACAATAATACCGAGATTAGCAGAACTAACTGAAATTCAATGGTGCCATTCCCCCCAATTAATTGAAAAAATTCAACAATTATCAACACGAGCGCAGAAATGGGATGAATTGCTATTTACCGATGGGACATATGGAGATACAATTATTTCGGGATCTTCTTTTACAGCTGCACGTTATGCAATCGGAGGCAATTTTCAAGCGATAGACGATATTATGAGTCAGAAAATTGATCGATCCTTTGTTTTATGCCGTCCTCCTGGACATCATGCCAACAATACAGAAGCACGAGGATTTTGTTTTTTCAATAATATCATTTTGGCTGCTGAATACCTTATTCACAAATGGGGGCTAAAAAAGGTTGCAATTATAGATTTTGATGCCCATGCAGGAAATGGATCCGAAGAAATACTCAATAATCGGAATGCTGAGGGTGAAATACTTTTCTTTTCGATCCATCAACACCCAGCAACCTTATATCCTGGTACATGTTTTGTTGATGAAATTGGTGAAGGCAAGCAAAGAGGTAAAACAGTAAATCTAACAGTATTACCCTATTCAGGACAGAAATGCATCCAAAATCTTTTCAATCAGATTATTAATCCGATGATGGAGGAATTCAAACCCGAATTTATCTTAGTTTCCGCCGGTTATGATTCTCATCACGCAGATACTCTGACTGCAATGGGATTAATGGATCAAACTTATTCTTTTATTATTCAGGAACTCGCAAAAATGTCTTCTAAATTTGCAAAAAATCGTATCCAATGCACTCTGGAAGGAGGGTATAATTTAGTCGCCATTGGAAATTCTATTGCAAATACCATTAATGCCTTGGCGGAGGATAACGTAATATTTGTAGAAGATGATAATTACGATGAATCGCAAAAAGGAATAGAATTTACAATGAATCAACTTATTCCTGAATTACAAGATCATTTGAAACCCTTTTGGTCAACATTTTAAATATATTTTTAGAATTATTTTTAAAAAGAACCTTGCGATTTTTAATTTTCAAAGAATTCTAATGATTTAAGACGAGTTAGAAAAAGAAAAGTTGACGGAAGTGCGGCCACCATAAACCGTATGTTCCGAATTACCGAAACACCGATTTTTACAACAAACAAAACAAAGATATTAGCATCAACACGATGCAAGAGGGAGGCCCGAAATCGGGCAAATAAAAAGGAGATAAGGTACCTCCTTCCGTCTATTATATCATAGTCTTTCAGCTTTAAAAATTTTTTCCTTAATTCCTAGGAAAAAAGGGAAATACTCAAAATTTAGTTACTCCATTAATAAAGAAATAATTTTTTCCGAATTACAAGATCGAAGAAATAATTTTACATATATATTTTTTGTGGAAAAAATATTATCGTTGATATAAATTCAATGGATTAGGGGGATATATCCATTTCTTTTGCTTTTTTTTGTCTAAATAAACTGATTTTAAATAGAAAAGAGAAGTAATTGTGATCCCAATCATAAGAGTAATTCCACACTTCAAATAATATTGAATTTCTAAATTCTGCGCTATTTGCTGTAGATCGCTATCTTTCCAGGATACTAATTTAATATTTATTTGAGAGCCAGATTGCTCAAGTAATACTCCTGTTTGTAAATCGATCCAAATTTTAGACTCTTCTTGATTTATTTGCATACATTCAACTTTCTTTTGAGCAATAATTCGCGTTTTAGATGTCGTCTGTTCAGAACATTTCTCTAAACTCGTTTGATTTTTAATTAATTCTTGAAAACACAGTTCATAACTTTGGGTTTGATTTGGATCAATGAAATATTGCTCGATTTCACCTTGTAATCCATCATTCTGATTGAACCCATTGATCTTAAATTTATATAAAAAGTTGATTTCCGACCCATCATAGACATGCCACACGAAAGTATCCCCAGAATTCAAATTATAGCTATCCAAAGAATCATCGTCTAGGCAGGAAACTTGGCAAGGAATCACTAGAATACACACTGCAACGAACAAAATTACATAACATGAATACTTTTTCGACATTTTTGTATTGTAACAAGTAGAGCTTTTTGCCTATTAAAGTGTTTTTACTAAAAAATCCTTGCTCAATTTTCCATTACTGAATTTCTGAGAGGATTCTTTGCTATACCCGTCCACCATCATTTTTGACAGAATATAGAAAAAAGATGAATTTTCGAACTAAGTCTGAAATTTAGGAAAAAATTTGACTTATACTGCCTACTTAGGTAATGTTGGAAATAATTTGCGAAGTTCCTTAGTTTTTTTAATTGGAATTCCTGTCTGTTCTAGTAAAGGAATTAAATGCTGTTTATCTGCAGATTTTAACCCCTTCCAATCAAGAACCCAAAAATCTATTGGTTCCAAAGTTCTTTGTTGGATTTGTTCAATCATGGTAGAAGTTAAATCCAATATTTTATATTTAGGTACAGTGTGTACAAAAGAATATCCAAGAGATATTAAAGGAGTAAAGCTAGGCATATAATGGCCCCCTCCAAAACCCACACAAATCTTCAAATCTTTTTTATCCCATTGATTTCCATGATAGTGGGAAGTTGTTAGAATAATCCCTGTTTTCATAATGACATCTGCAATTATTTTCGCACCAATTGGATCTTTCCAAGCATCTTCCGAACTTCCTTGTTCGATATAAACGAGAGGCTGTAAATATTCTGTAGGACCATGGTGATCTACTTCATGATGGACTGGTACACCGAAAGATCTTTCCGTAGAATACTGAGATAAAAGAGTAAAGAAATAATGGAGAACAATCCCAGTCCCTATAGATATTCGAAATGGTTGTCCCCCACCAGCAATATCTTCATTCAAATTCCCAGTAGTATGACACATAAGTGAAGGTCGACCACTTTTGGATTGATGGCGACTGGCAAAAATAAGAAGATCCCCGGGCATTTCGGTAGGGGAAATAATTTCGTCTAAATTAGTCATTTTTTCGAGAACATTTATAAGAAGAAAATGAACTGAACTTGAACCTTCAGATAATTTGCAACAATGTAGAGATTGGATAGAATTATGATGCCTTAAAGGATGGTTCGACACAATTTCAAAAGGATAAGAGGCCAATAAGGCGTTAAATATTGTCTTAGATGCGATATCATCTTGTGCAGTAACAATGGTGATTTGGAGGGTAGATCGGTGAAGCGAGGAAGGAATCATGTCAGAAATCATCGTAGCTTATAATCTTACATTTCATTAAACAACTAGGGATATAAAAAAAGGGTTGTTATGTTTGGTTTTTCTTTTTTACTGCAGCTTGAATCATACGCTTAAAAGCATCAATTTCTTGCTTTGCTTTAAGTTTTTCTTCATCTTCTTTCTTTTTTTGAGCAGCGGCAAGAAGAGCGGCTTTCTTTTGTTCTTCAATCCTCTGAAGTTCTTCTCTGGTAGTTGCAGCAGTATTGATTTCGGATCCAATAGTCCGTACCGTTCTATCAATGACAGCATTTCGTTCTTTTAGAGTTTCTTTCATCTGTTTTGAAGTCGCTGAAAGAATAAGCTTCATTTCTTCACCCATTTTATCTTCACCCTTCAATTTTTTTTCATCAGCGGGGATTGGAGTTGAAGATTTTTGTCCAATACTACCTAAAAGAGCATGAATATCATTTAGGGCAGATTGTTTTGTTTGTTTCCGTTGTTTTTCTTGCAATTCAACTTGGTGTTTCTGTTCCACTTGCCGGAGACGTTCCTTTTCCGCTTGATCAACAGTTTTTACATATTCTGCTTGAATTCGATACACTCGCTCAAGATGGGATTTTTCATCGATATTCCATCCAATACTTTTAAAAATCAAATTTGCTTGCTTATAGTAATCAATTGCTTGGGTAAATTCATTAATGTTCAGAAACTTTTCAGCATCGTCCATCAATTGAAATGCTTGTTGTTCTAATTTTCTTTGATCCATTTTTTTTTGATGAAAATCGGCGAGTTTTTTTTGTTTTTGATCTCGTTGCAGCGCAATTTCTTTAGATTGGGCTTCTAAATAACGCTCAAATTCGAGTTTTTCTTGAAGCATTTGTTTTTCATGTAATTTTTGACTTTGTATTTCTAAGCGATAATTTTGTTCTTTTTGAACAATTGTTTTTTTCAACTGTTCAATAGTGGCGCGTTGATCATTAAGACCGTGAGTATTGATGAGGGTTAATACAGAATCCAAAGTTTCAGAGGCTTCTTGAAATTGATGCACATCTAAATAATTTCCAACTTCTTCGATTTTGGATCTGATTGATGTTTGAATTTCCAAAAGAATTTGATTTTCTGTTTTGAAATTTTCTCTTTGAATCTTTTCGGTATGCATTTTTTCCTGTTTTCTTGTGATTGCTTGTTGAATTTCATCTTGAACTTGCCGTTCTGATTCTTTTCGTTTAAGTTCTTCGTAATATTTTGATTGCAAATTTGTCAAGAATTGTTCTTTTTTTGACCGGATAACGCTAAGACGAGTATTAAGAGCAGAAATTTGAGATTCCCATCCAATTTCAACAAGTTTATGAATTGCATCTTCATACAAGTGTATTGCATCTTCAAATTCATTTCGTTGCAAGCATATTTCAGCTTGATCAATTTGCGAAAAAGCCTCGGATTGAACTTTATCATATTCATTAGATTGTTTTTCGAGCAAATTAAGTCGCAAGAGTCGCGCTTGTGTTTTTTTTTTATTTTCTGCCTCATAGTTTTCACGTGAGAAGGATGATGTTTTTTCCTTCTGTGAATCACTTAATAAGGAGAGATCGTAAAGATCACTTAAACGAGCCAAATGTGAAAGAAATTTTCGATTTTGATTAGCGAACTCTTTCCATTGTAAAGAGTTAATTTTTATTAAAGCATCATTCCAAATTTGGATGGCTTTTTTGTATTTCTCCCCAAGAATATGCAAATGCCCTTGGTCAAATAACTCAAAAATTGCATCTTGGAATAATTTTTGTTGATTTAGCTTCGTTTGAAACAACTGTTCTCCAGATAGTTCTTGATTTAAAAGCGAATCAAATGAAATAGTCACTTGAGAAGAACTTTTCAAACTTCCCTGCATAATTCTTGTGAATTCAGCATTAATTCGAGTTAAATCCAGATCTTGAACTTTGTTAGATTGAGTAATTAAGCGATTTTTTTCACGAAGAATTAGAAGCCATGCAATTAATGTGGTAGCCTGATCTGTCCAACCAGGAATTTTCTTTAACTTATCAATGCAGATATTTAACTGGGCAATAGCCAGATTGAATTTATTTTGTTCTTCCAACTTGCGAATTTGATTTATTGAAATGAAAATTTCATCTAATTTTTTTTCATGATCTGCAAGAATTTCTTCAAATTGGTCCAAAAGAGATTGAGAACGCATTTCTACTTGATTTCTAAGATCAATAATTTTGAAAGAAGGAATTTCCCCTCCAGATAAAATTTCATTTTCAGGAAGTTCAGAAGCCATATTATCTTGATCTTCGACAGATACCGAAACAGAAGATTTATGTTCAGAAGGTGGAATGGAATTTAAAACTTCTCCAGAGGCTTGTTTAAGAAGGTGAGCTATTTCAGTAGAATCAAAATCTTGCCCCTTTTCAATATTTTTCGCAAAACTGGGGATATAATCTTCATCATTATGTTGAGAAGCATCAATTACCGAAGCCCCTAAAGCAGTCTTTTTTCCGGGTTCATCTATTACATCCGTTTGATTTGATAAAGAATAAGACGGAATATAATTTTGATCTTCATCTGCATCTACAATAGGTTTTGATGGTAAGGAATAATTGGGTTGGTTTGTTTTAAGAAAACTTGGAGAATATTCATCTTCTATCTTTTTATTGATCTCTCTTTCTGAGGATTGATGAGTTCTGATATCTTTCTGAACATTTTGAAGTTTAAGAAAACTGGGCACATATTGTTCTTCTCCACTATTTTGGGGAGTCACTTTAATTTTTTTGTCAATAAAATCGGACTGTTGAGTTTTTAAGAAGGTGGGAGAAAAATTCGAAGATTCAGCAGGAGATTCTTGATTCATTGATAACGAAGGAGATGAACTCTCTTGATCCAATAACTTGGAGATATTGTTTATGATAACATGGATACTTTTTAATTGTTCAGAACTCCAGCCCGCCCGAGTTAGTTTTTCAACAGATTTATGAAATATTTCAATCGCTGCCGAATAATTTTCCTGATTTAACAAAAATTCTGCTTCATTAAGTAATTGTAACCCTTCTTCAACTAAATTATCAATAGATGTTGTTTGTGGAGGCGATTCTATCCCAGATTCTCGAGTTTCGCGTTCTAACCGCTCGTATTCCTTCTGGCGTATATCCATCATATTCATAACTTTGCTCTTCTCTGTATCCGGAAGATTGGCTTTTTGAAATAAATCTAAAGCTTGTTGCAATTTTAAAATAGCTTCGGAATAGTTACCTTGGTGTGCATAACCTTCTCCTTCCTCAGTCAGTTCGAAAGCCAAATTTAATAATACTTCATCAACGGGCATAGTTACTATATAATAGCATTTTTGTAGTTAAAATCGTTTCTGCTTTGCCCATGGAACAAAAAAATATTAAAAGTAGGATTTGGTAATTAGGTAAGTAGAGGAAAAAATTTTGTTAATTCAAGAATGTTCCGAATTTATTGAAGATGCTTTTTCAAAATATGCGATTATTCTCAAAGATGGTTCGATCCTAAAGACTTCAATTGATAAAGATTCTGTTGACAAAATCTTCCCTGTTTTAGAAAAATTGCTAATGAAGGATTTGAAAGTCGGAGATCTCTTATTAAAATCACCAGTTATTTTCTTTCGAGTTACAGAAAATGTATTAGTGATTCTATTATCTCGAGCACACCAAAATGTTGTTCAAACGATGTTTGATGTCTTTTGTGAACGCTATGCACTCAGACTTGATCAAGAATTTCCTGCATTGGAATTAGATTTACAAACATTATCCAAATTCACAATCTTTTCTCTTTCCCGTCAAGCAGGACCAGAACCAATAGGTTGGTGGGAAAATATTGATGAAGATATAGTTTTCAAATATTCCACATCTTCATTACTCTTATTACTCAATGAGATAGATGGAGCAAGTGCAAGAACGTTGAACTTTCATCCTTTTATTTCGGATAAATATATGAGTGTTATTTTTCTCTTTCAAGTTCAAGCTCCTGAAGCACGGGGAGAAGCTTTTGATGCAAGTATTCTTATTATGTTCGATTATTCAATTCGAAATATACTCTACAAATATAACGATCAATTTGAACAGATATTAAATGAAACAGCAGATAAGCTGGCAGCCACCTTTATAGCAGATTATGCGGAGAATATCCAAGCACCTATTCGCCCGGAGAGTCGCAAGAAATTTGCATTAATTCTGAAAGGGGTTCAAAATCAGTTGAAACAATTTAAAATTGATCCTACGGAAATTAAGATATAGCCTCTTTTTTGATTTGAATAATTTTGATAATGTTCAACAGCAAATTCCTATCACAAAATTATGAGTTTATTTATATACAACCCCTTAACTTTTTAGGTAGAAAAGCACATTCTAATACCATAAGGAAAAATCTATTTAAGAAAAACATACAATATAATTAATATAGTAAAAAAAAAATATACATACTAAACATAAGGGAAAATTGAAATGTCAAGCTATAAGTTAAAGATATTGCTCTGTGGACCTGCAGCAGTAGGAAAAACATCATTGATCCATCGATTTATCAAATCTAAGTTCGATAGAGACTACAAACTAACGGTAGGTGTAGATATTTTGACCAAAGAAGTAGAATATGCTCCTGGTCAAATAGCCACTTTAAGCATTTGGGATATTGGAGGGCAAGAAAGGTTCTCATTCATTCGAACAACCTTCTATAAAGGTGCTTCGGGAGTATTATTAGTATTCGATTTATCACGTTCCGCAACATGGGATAGCGTTAAGAATTGGCGTGCTGAAGTACGACAATTTGCAGGAGATATTCCGTTTGTATTAATTGGTAACAAAGTGGATCTAATTGCCGAAGTTGGTGAAGTTATTGATCGTGATGAATGCCGGGAATATGCAGAAGATGAAGATTCTATTTACATTGAAACTAGTGCAAAAGACGGAACCAATGTAGATGAATCATTCACAGAATTGACCAAATTAATTGTGGCACGTAGTGAAGGCAAGTAATTTCCTTTTTAATTTTTATTTTCAACTTCACATCAATAGTTCGTTTTTTTTTTCATAGTCATCTATCCAATCGGATTTCTTTGACAAATGATTATAACAGATTACAAGGTAAAAAAATTAATAGGTTTTATAAAGCTTCTTTGATCTATGAAATAATAAAAGATAAAGTAAAAAAGAAGGACAGATTAAATTATTAATTGCATTCAACATCCATTTGATTACCTTTCGGATCAAATTTCTGAGGAGGTTGATCTTCAGTGCGCACGTATTGGTGCGCTTGGTGCATATAAGCTTCTAAACGAGTGAGGATATTAACATCTGCAGCTCCATCAAATTTGAAGGTAGTAATGGCAGCATTAGGAAAATCTTCTTTTAAACGTTTTAACATCGCAGCAATTGGAGTACCTAATAGACAAGTAAATGGAATGAGATTTACAATACCATGAACTTTCCCAGTTTCTAATAACCAACGGGCTTTTCCGAGTGAAATAACAATTTCATTCTCATTGATTTCACTTGCATAGGGTTGTGCTAAATCTTCTAGTTCTTGAACTGATGGTTCAGGATATATTTCTAGAAAATCGGCAAATGGTTTATAAATTCGATGTTCTTGAAAAACCTGCCAACGTCCCGAAAGATTCTGAGTGAGATATTCAACATATTTCTTCTTACGCTTTGTATCATCCCGAATCGTATGATTAAAGTGAAGCATATTTTCTGCTACCGAAGGGCATACTACTTCACCCCCTAATTTTTCAATCAATTGTAGAATATTACTATTACTATAGGGGTGCCACCGGACATAAAATTCTCCGATAATTC
The DNA here is from genome assembly GCA_025839675.1 of Candidatus Lokiarchaeum ossiferum. GTDB lineage: Archaea > Asgardarchaeota > Lokiarchaeia > Sigyniarchaeales > Promethearchaeaceae > Lokiarchaeum > Lokiarchaeum ossiferum. The sequence continues at coordinate 5,144,480 of CP104013.1, read as the reverse complement.
CAATTTTGGGTTTTGCAATAGATTTGTCCACTTTAATTTCATCAAAGGCTTTCCGCGCAATTTTCATGGTATTAATGACATTGCCTTTATTGAGAACGGTAGAATTAAGAAGTTCTTTCAATTTAGCATAAACTTCATCAGTTTGTCCAACCTTAACTTCATAAGGGCGAGTTTGATGATAAGCTTTGAATAAACAATCAGCAGCAGTGACTGCATTCCAACAGTCGATTGGTAATCGTAAATTTACTTTGCCCATGTCAGTGATTGCTTTTTCTGCAATTGGCGCGTATAATTCAACTTGCTCGATACCGAGTTTTTTGAACACAATTCTCTGCATGGAATCATAATGATTGAGACGACAAACTCCATTTCCTGCAGGCATTAAGAAAGCAGAATTATCGGGATCAAAACCTGGTTGTTGAGTCATTTTCACGATGTCACCGGTAATAATTATGTAGGGATAACATTCCTTATTATTGGTGTATTTTCGTGCCCAAATTAAGCTTTCATCATCCGTATCGGGAAGTACTTCAGTATTTAATCCATGAGCATTAAACGCTGCTGCCAAAGTAAAAACATGATCACGATTTACTGGTGGAAAATATAACTTTTTCCCTGATTTTAATATGTTTTTACCAACAACATCGGCAGATTTGCCCATAATAAGATCTCTTGTTTTATAATCGGTTGATTGAGTTCTTAAGTACTTGATACTATCTAAGAAGGCTTCGGCTCGAGTCATAACACCTGCATCAGCACTATGTTCATCAATTTCTAAGATAAGATTTGGTTTGTTTCCAATCATATATAAGAAATATTGTAAGGCAAAAGAATCTGGTCCACAAGCAAAGTTATTGATATAAACGGGATATAGTTTCGGATGATCCCTTATGATTTTGGCAGCTCCTAAAACTCGATGACCAAACCACCAAAACATTGTGGGTAATTCTTCTTGAACATCGACAGTCGCAAGAGGTAAGAAATCCATGGGAATAACTTTAACACCTAAGTTGTTAAATTTTCTCGGAATATCTAAGTTAATACCTCTATCAGGTCCATTATAGGGACGACTAATTATCGCAATAGCAAATTCATCTTCACCTAACTCAGAAAGTGCTTTTTCCCCTTCTTTTACCATATTTTCTCTAAATTGATTCAATGCTTGCTTTCCAACTTGCAAGGCATGCGCAATATCAGATTTGGATACGAGTAATTCTGGACCAAGTACTTTATATAGTTCATTCACGACAAATTTATCACCAACTGAAGGTTTAATTGCAGGAGAGAGAACTCGAATGCCAAGATCACCCCAATTAAAAGCACATTTTAGTAAATCTGGTGAAGATTGAACATATGAACATAAGAGACTTTCCGATAAACGGGGATTATCACTCCACATATCCATCATAAAAGGAAGAAATATGTAATCAACTTTCTTATCCACCAATTCGAGGACATGTCCATGAAGAACTTTAATTGGGAAGCAAGTTTCTTCTACCACCGACTCCAACCCCCTTTCAATATGACTTTTATTAGTAGGTTCGGATAATATAACTTCATATCCCAATTCAGTAAAAAGGGCATTCCATACAGGATAATCTTCGTATATAGTCATTGATAATGGAATACCGATCCTTCCTCGCCCTTTTCCAGCGGAGATATGTTTTGAGTAAGATGTTCTTAGAAGGATATCACGAATTTCATAGTAGTCGGGAACCTCAATCACAATTTCATCGGTACTTTTCTTGTCATATCGATCACACCGACTTCCATAATAAAATACGGAATCTTTTCCAATTGTCACTTTATTTATTGTACAATTATTGGCACAATGCTTACAATCAAACGTCATAATTTTATACTCTTGCTCAGCACTATTCCATCCTTTGAATTTAGATGGCTGCCCATTCTGAATATCTTTTACCAATAATGCTGCACCAATGGAACCCATATGTTCATGATTAGGAGGTACGATGACAGGTTTTCCCAGTACGGTTTCAAATCCAGCAATCACTCCTTTATTGAATGCTACGCCACCTTGTAAAAAAATGGTCTCCCCGATCTTTCTACCTTCCACAACTTTATTAATATAATTATAAACAATTGAATAAGCCAGCCCAGCGACAATATCTTCTTTCGGAACTCCTTTTTGTTGATGATGAATAATATCAGATTCCATAAAAACGGTACACCGTTCCCCACAAAGACTTGGCTCTTGGGCTTTAAGAGCATATTTACTGAAATCATTTTTTATATCAATAGCTAATCGTTCAGATTGTTCTTCCAAAAAGGATCCTGTCCCAGCGGCACACACTTTATTCATTTCAAAATCCACAATGGCCCCATTTTCAATGCTGATATATTTTGAATCTTGCCCACCAATTTCGAATATTGTATCCACATTTGGATTAATTTGTTTGGCACCTCGAGCATGAGCCGTTATTTCATCCTTCACTAGATCAGCTCCAATAAAATCACCAATCAGGTACCGGGCAGATCCAGTCGTACAAGCCCCAAGAACATTTACGTGTTCAGCCATTTCTTCACCAATTTCTTTAAGACCTCTTTTTACGGCATCAATTGGTTGGCTACCAGTTCGTAAATATCGTTCAGCGAGTAGATTATTTTCTGTGTCAATCAAAATAACTTTGGTGCTTATAGATCCAACATCAACACCAAGATAGACATCTGTTTTCTGATCTCCTGGGGAAAAATAGGTTGTTTTTTTAACAGGGTGAAGATGATGTTCTTGAATATGCAATGGAGCTAAGCCTTCTTCCACATCTACGATTTTCTGAAGATCATGTTTTATTGTTTCAAGGTCTGGTAATTGAGATGGAGAATTAAACACATTGTAAGCGGCTCCAATGGCTCCAATTAAAGAATTATGCTCCGGAATAATTAATTCTCCTTCCTTCAGTTCTAAAACATCTTGGAAGGCTTTTACCATACCTTTATTATTTGCGACTCCTCCGATAAAAGCAACATTTTTTTGAATTTCTGAATTTTTACCGATTGTAGCTTTAAAATTGCGCGCCATCGCGTAACACAAGCCAGATACGATATCATGGAGAGGAGTACCTTTTTGTTGCAAATGAATCATATCACTTTTTGCAAAAACGGAGCATCTTCCTGCGATTCGAGGAGGATTTTTCGATTTTAATGCCAATTCCCCAAATTCACCTTCAATATTGACCCCTAATCGAGTTGCTTGTTGATCTAAAAATGCACCTGTTCCAGCTGCGCATAGAGTATTCATAGCAAAATTTTCGATAATAAAATCCTTGCCGTTATTTCGAGTATGTAAATCAATTAATTTCGAATCTTGTCCCCCAATATTGATAATCGAATGTGCATCTTTGACAAGCTGACTAACTGCAAAGGTTTCAGAAATAACTTCATTAATGAAAGTTGCATTTATAAAGGGAGCAATCCGTTTTCCTCCAGATCCCGTTATTCCTACAGAATATACTTTTTCTTTCGGATATCGTGAAAACATATCTTCTAAAACACTTACTAAAGTTTCTCCAGGGCGACCTTTATGCCGCAAATAATGATGTTCTATTAACTTCTTATTCTGATCCATAAAAATAATTTTAGCCGTTATGGAGCCTAAATCGATTCCAATTACAATTTTGGTTATATCTTGATTATCAGTTGTCAATAATATCCCTAATTCCTATTTATAATTACAGATAAGAAAAATTGGTATAAAGGTTTTTAGTCAAATATGGGATCAAAAAGACAAAATACTGTTATCTCAATTCATTTTATTCGATTGTATCCTAAAAATCATAATAAATCTAAGAAAAATTGGTTATTTTGTTTCTATCTAAGAATATTTTTTAAGATTGCACCTGGAAATCGTGAATGAGCCAACTTAGCTCCAGTAAAATCCACATCCGTTAAATCGCAATTTTCAAAGTCACAATATTTAAGATTGGCATTTCGGAAAGAACATCCCTTCAATTGAGAGCGTGAAAAATCAGTCCCCATTAAATTGGTTCTTGAAAAATCCGATCCTTCAAGAAAACTATCGGTGAATAAAATATGATTCAAATTGGAATGAGAAAAATTCTGGTTTTGGGCAAGCACCCCGACCATATTGGCGTAAGCAAGAACAATATTGGATAAATTGACGCCAGTTAAGTTCCGATTATTTAATAGAGCTTGAGCACCGGTAGATACTGATGGGCCCGCATATAAACCTAAAATTACTCCATTAAGATTCATTGTTTCCCATTTACCCCCACCACCTCCAGTCTTTAGAAATTCAGCATGTTGCGATAAAATAACATTCCACTCTGTTTTAGAAAATAAAACGCTTTGCTCTGCAGCAGCTCGCATGTATTGATAATCCACATCGGAAAAATCATCTCCGGGCAAATTCGATTCTGGAAATTCTGAAAGATCCATATTATTACTTCCTATCTTCGCGAATGTATAAAAAAAAGAGACTATTTAGGATAAAGTAAAGTGGGATTAATTATGATTTCTTCCAAATATGATTGTTGAATGCGTTTAAATAAGTCGGCCAATTTGGTCTGCTTCTGAGAGTTCAATAATTCCCAGAATGCATCTGGTTCTACGAGCCCCAATTTATCATCAGAAGAGAGAAAAGCTTTGATAGCTTCTGGTGTTTCAAGTTTCACATACGTAATCTTGTTAGGCCAACAGCTGGTGTATTTGTAAGTTTTCTTTAATTTACTCCCTGCAGAGATATATATCCCACGAGTATCAAATGAATCTTGACCTTGGCCCATATCAATCTTTTTAATTAACTTTCGGGACTTATTTTTCACTGCTTGAACAAAATCTTCATACACTTCAGGATCGTAATCTTCACCAAGTTGATGATTCTGTATGTTCTTAGAATTATTAAGAATGTTAAAGGAATCATATTTACCATACGTCCCAGTAGTAATTAGCATTGCTTTTCTACCTTTCACGGCATAATTGAAAGATTGGAGAACTTCTTTTTCTCCAATTAAACTTGATTGATGATAAGCTTTAATCTCTACAAAGATCGCATCTTTTAATTCTACATCAGTAAGTCCTCTCTCATCAACAACTGGATTGTGATTTAAATCTAATACTTTATTAGCTTGATTGGAAGGAATGATAAAACAATCAGGATTAACTCCATCAAGGATCGGTTCATCGAAAGACATATATCCAATTTTTGAAAAAAATTCTTCCACAATCCATTTTAGTGCAAATTCTCTTAAAGATCTTGCAATAGGGGATGATACAGTCGTAGGGGGGAATTTAGTACGAGGAGGGGTAGCATTCATTAACTTTTCTGCAAAAGCATCTTTAGCACTGGAGTATACAAGCCTATACGGTTTTTTTTTATAATAAAATTTAACTGCTCTACGTTTATTGATGCTTCCAAACTGGTAGTGCATATGCTTGATAGTATGGGGGTGGGATTCGTTTGTGAATTGTTCTCGAAATGGGATTAATTTTGATTCGGGCACAAATTGCTCTGCAATTGGTGTATTTAATAAATTTTTGGGTATCTGTTTTGTTGTCGGATACACTATGTTAAGGGGTGTGAGATTGGGAGATAATTTCATGTTATAACCTCAAAAATACAAAAAAAAGAAACACTGTTCTAATTAATACTTTGAGTTTTGTAAATGAGGCAAAATTTATGAATTTTGCTAGAGTTACTTAATTAGGTTTTTATGAGTAACGACGAAGATCATGAATTAAAACGTTTGCGAATGCAAAGAATGCAAGCCATTTTGAAGCAAAAGCAACAAGCAGAGCAACAATCCGAACATAAAATCCCCACATTAGCGGATAAAATTGATCAAGTTATGCAAGTTTTACTCGCCCCAAATGCCCTCCAATATCTTCTCAATATAAAAGCTCACAGTGTCCAAACCTATAACTTAATCCGCCAAAATCTATTTCCACCTCAAATAGTTAGTGAAATCGATCTTTTGATTAGTTATTTACGACAAGGAATGATCCGACGTGGAGTGATTTCTGTTACTGAAATCCAACAAATTGAGCGACAAGTTTTAGGAATTGGATCTTCAATCACTATCAAAAAGCAAGGACAAGATGCGAAGTCGTTAGGTGGGTATCTTAAAGATGATGATTAAAAAATTCTTTCAATAAAAGATATTTGGATTTTAATATAAATTATTATCGAGAAACCATCGATACGGAGCTAATTTTTTGCACGATTTTATTGACTTTTCTTTACAAAACGAAACTATTTTATCTTGTAAGAATAACCTACACCTATGGAAACGGGTTTTGTTTATAGTGAAAATTTCAACCAATACAATTTTGGTGAAGGACATCCACTCACCCCTCTTAGAATAGAGTTAACTTATTCTTTAATGAAAGCCTACAATCTACTTTCACATCCGCAAATTCAGATTTTAACTCCCAAACCTGCAAAAGAAGAAGATATTTTGCGAGTTCATCAAAAAGATTATGTAGAAAAATTGAAGGAATTGAATATGTTAAAAAAACCTTCCTATATGGCATTACCTGAATATGGTTTGGGGCCTGGGGATAATCCAATTTTTCCTGGTATGTATGATGCAGCATTAGCTGTAAGCGGAGCATCCATAACAGCGGTAGATTATATTATGCAAAATGAAAAAACAAGAGCCTTTAATATTGTTGGAGGTTTGCATCATTCCATGCCTGGAATGGCTTCAGGATTTTGTATATTCAATGATATTGCAATATCAATTAAATATTTGCAAAATAAATACCCCAACATTCGTATAATGTATCTAGATATTGATGCACATCATGGTGACGGCGTTCAATGGATTTTTTATGATGATCCAAACGTGCTAACTTTATCTTTCCATCAAGATGGTAGAACAATATTTCCTGGAACAGGACATGTCGAAGAAACTGGAAAGGAATCGGGAAAGGGATATTCTTTAAACTTTCCAATGCTTCCTGGAACTATTGATTCTGTATACTTACAAGCATTTGAGAAAATTGTGCCTCAAGTTATGGATGCATATAGACCAGACTTACTTTTACTTCAATCGGGAGTAGACACTCACTTTGCTGATCCAATCACAAATATGGGATTATCAACTGAAGGACAGGAAAAAATTTTCAAAATTGTCCAAGAAAACACCCCCAAATATTGCAATGATAAATTATTTGCAGTCGGAGGAGGAGGCTACAACATCGGCGTTGTTGCACGCACGTGGACAATGTTTTTAGCTCAAATGCTTGGACAAACAATTTCAGAACCTTTACCAAAATCATGGGTTAAGGATTTATTAGAGAAGTGGGATGATTCCACAGAAGAACCGCCTTCATTATTACGTGATCGAAACGTCTGGATTGAAGAAAAACAATTGAAGGATCCTTATTGGCAAGATGACCTTGAATTTCATACCGATAAAATTGTGGATAAATTTGAAAACGAACTGATTCCCAAGATCAAAAAACCCATTAATTAATATTAAGGAATCAAAAATATTTTTCACTGGCATCTACTCCACATAAACGTTTTTTCTGTTTAGATATCTATTACTTTTTGGTTGAATTTTTTAAGATTCGACTCCTTGATAACATGGAGAAAATTTTGCTATGGCGAAGAAACATCCCCCAATTATTATGTTTGATCTAGATGGAGTCTTGTTAAATTCCCGGGCACATTTATTGGTCGCAATGCAAGCTTTGACAGATAGTACAAATCGTTGGAATCATCTTGTGGCGAGTACCACCACGGGATTGGAAGTTTTACGCTTAGTAGAATCGGGAGCACGAGCCCGAAATTATGCAACAATAAAAGCAATGATGCAGAATTTAGTTGAGTTAATTCCAAGTCGAATAAGTCGCATTCTTTTTCTAGCTAAATATAATCGAACTGTGAATAAAATTGAATGGGAATATAGTCATTTTTTTCCAGGAATTGGAGAAACCCTGAACAAATTGGCCAAAAAAGGAATCATTTTAGGAGCAGCTACAAATTCTTACGGATATCGGATAAAAAAGTGGTTAGAACTTGCCAATCTATCGCATTTAATTCAATTTTATACATCACGGGATGATCGAAAAGTATTAGGATCAAAACCAAGTCCGAAACCACTATTTGGATTATTAGTTAAAATGAAACGCCATTATAAGTGGGGAAGAATAGATTTAAATCGCGTAGCTTTTGTAGGTGATAATATTACGGATATTTTAGCGGCCAAAAGAGCACGAGTAAAATCTATTGCTGTGAAAAGCGGCCATGCGTATCCTGAAGAATTATCAATCATGAAACCAGATTTTCTTTTGAAGGATGTAAATGAAATTCCATCCATTTTGAACCAACTTTTCCCAAATATGGATGATTAACACTATTTTAGTCAAAACCACATTTCATTTGATTTTTTAATAGAAAAAAGACGATTAACGATAAATTAATAAGTTTTAGAGAAAAAATAATTACTATGAGTTTCATAAAGAAATTTAGTGGATTTGGGAACCCTATAACGGGGTTACGGAGAACTATAGGTACATGTGTATTGATAATTGGATTGATCATGTGCATCCCTTCTATCGCAGGATTAGTTCTCTCTAATAGTATCTATGAGAAATCAAATGTATACGAATCCGAACAATCATTTTATCCATTTCAAGTAAATTCAACACTTGTCTTTGATGATATGGATGGATATATGACGGCAGGAAATAATTATGACATTAGAATTTATTTAGAGGCAGTAGGCCCAAATTCAGATGTTAGGGATGGTAGAATTACTGTATATAGTGAGTGTACACAACTTTCTTTTTCACGAAATTTAGCTATAAGTAATTTCAACGGTACTTCTTCAACAATGCATTTGAACGAAATGGAACAAGATCGAACAGCAGATGTTGACCCGGTCTATAATTTCACGGTTTTATCGTTCAATAATGTATCTTCAGCATCCATCCGAATAAAAATCTATGAAAACCCTAATCGACCGTTAGTAAGCTTGATAAACAAAATTTCGCTGATTTTACTAATTCCCGGATTAATTGTCATTTGCTGTGGCTGTTGTATTGCTCCTCCTAAAAAGAAGCAATAATCAAACAATACACCCATAATTGTATTTTTTTTCTTTTCTATCCATTCCCTTTTTAGTGGTGCTTCCTTATATGATATAGTGATATTGTGTCATCTAAAACTGCTCATCCACCAATAATACTTTTTGATTTCGATGGTGTAATTCTAAATTCAACTGGTTCTTTAATGGCAATGGAAATTTCTATGAAAGATGATAAATATCAATGGAATAAAGAAATATTGAAACACTATACTCCAATGGACATAATCCGACTATTCGAAAAGGCCACACAACCTAAAAATCGAGATTTAATAAAAGCGTTACATTCATATTTCACAGAGCTTCTTCCTAAACGGTTAAAACGCTTGTTATTTTTCATTCAAACTGGAAGATTATCCAGAAAGCTCGAATGGATTCACAGCGATTTCTATCCCAACTACGCCAGTACATTCAACCAATTAATTGAAAAAGGGATCATCTTGGGAATTGTGACCAATTCAGGGAAAAAACGGATAATGAAATGGTTACACAAAAAAAATGCGGAGCGCTATTTTACAAATATGGTCACACGTAAGGATCGAAAAGAGTTAGGCACTAAACCCAGCCCCAAACCAATACTAGGATTACTGGATCGATTAAAAAATCAATTCAAATGGGATTCACTTGATTTAAAAAAAGTCGCTTTTGTGGGAGATAATATCTCTGACATTATCGCGGCTCAAAAAGCTAAAGTCACTTCAATTGCTTGTTCAAAAGGCCATGGTGACCCAGAAGAGATCCAAAAATTGAGACCTAGCTTTATTTTTTCAGATATTACTGAAATTCCAACTCACTTAGCAAAAATTTTTCCGAATTTATTTTCTTGAAGGTCGCCAAGGGAATGATACCAACAGTTTTTTTTGGTTTGACACTTTAGTTGATAGAAAGAAGAAACGTTCTATCAGTGAAATGCAATGTTAATCGAGATTCCTAGCACAACGGACAAAAAACTCACAAAATTAGTGAAAAATATAAATAAAGATTATGAACGAGGCAATTTTAAGAAATTTCCAAAATATCTTTTAGATATCATCGCTCTATTAGAAATTAATACTTCAGAAGCAAATATACTTCTTTTTATTTTGAGCATACTTGCAGAAGAAAGGCCAGAGGATTTCAACCCATCTTCCATTAAGGCAATCTTCCCTTTTCTACAGCATACTTCTATAAAAGAACGTTTAAACTCAATAATCATTGTGGGATCATATTTTTTACATAGAATTACTGACAATTTGGATATTGATCTTGGGGAAATTGCATCATTTCTGCACTTATTGGAAGATCCAGAAGGAGAAATCAGGCAAAATATTAGTTTTTTCTTAGAACAATTTCCAGAAACCATGGATAACCAATTGTTATTGGAATTGGATTTATTCTTAAAAGTGCTTTCCACGGAAACCCACATAGAAGTGATCAATGCAATTGAGAAAATTCTCTTGCGTTTACAGCCAAAAATGTCTTTATCAATCTTATGTTCTTACGTATCTACGTTGATTCAAGCTTATCACGATTCTAAATCCCCTGAACGAAGTGATACCATCCTAAAATTACTCGAATTAGAAATTCCAAAACTGAAAAACCGTTCGAAAAAGAAATTTAATAAAAAAGAGATCGAGAAAATAATAAAAGAACGTATTCCTCTCATTCGATTGACAGATTTAAATGAACTCGCGGATGCAGAAAGGTTGAATGTGGAAAAGGTTGAAGATTATTTAACGGGGAATATTGATGAAAATAAAATTTACTATTTTCTGTACACTGAAAAAAATCATAAAAAAATGCTAGAATTTGAAAAACAAGAACTTCAATCCTTTTTAGCTCAAGAAAAATTAAAAATCGAAGAAATAATTGCAACATTTAAGCATGTCGGAATCTCCCATAGCAGTATTGTAGCAGTTCTCTTAAGAGATCTATTGGCAAAACATATTATCGAAGGAGTGCTAAGCAAAAAATATTTTTATAGCTGGAATTACTTGAAAAATGATCTTTCACAGCATTTACGAAGACGGGGAGTATTAAATTATTCTCAATTTGAATCTTATTTAGATAAAAATGTTTTTCATAAAATAATTGAAAGTTTGGCAACTCAAACATCCTTTAAAGGGGTTTTTAATTCAAATAAAGACCAATACTTCACATTTAATGCAATAACTAAAGAAATTGAGAGCATTGCTTCCAAAGATAATGTAGTAGATCTAAAAATCTATCGGAAAAAGTATGGTCAAGAGAGTTTTTACCTTTTAGAAGATTACTGTCGAAAAAATTTCTTCACACCTTATCAAAGTGATCATATTTGGCTAACAAATTTGGGGAAAACTCGAATCCAACAAGTTCTCCACACTTGCGAACAAATTGGAGAGTTTAATCTTATTGAACGATCGAAAGAAATGAAAATTCCAGAAGTAATTCTTCTAAGATTTACGAAAGAACAATTCGAACATAAAAATGGATTCTGGAATAAAGATCAATCCCAATTCTTCTATGCTAAAGCAATTAAGAAGAGAATCAATAAAATTCAGATGGAACCCATTGCTGAAAAACGAAATATATTGATTGAAAGTTTAGCAGAAGAATTGCAAATTGAAAAAGAAGAGATTGCTCGCAAAGTAGATGAAAAACTACATAAATTAAAAGAAGTATTACAAAATAAAGAAGAATTTGAGATTAAACCAGTAATTCGAGATCTTCAGATGGATTATAAGGAATTTATTGCTTTTGTGAATGATTTTGAAAAACCGTATTTAATTGTGAATAATAAAATCATTTTCTCACCAAAAAAAATTCAAGAAGAAGAAAATAACATATTAAACATTATCCTTAGAGATTCAAAGATAAAATCTCAATTATCCATTGAAAAAATCGCATCTCGCCTAAGATGTGCAGATAAAATAATTTTAAGTAGTATTAAAAAGTTAATTGAAGACAAAAATATCGATGGTGTCTGGATTAAGGAAGATAAAATCTTTTTAACAGAGAAAGGGATCCAAAATCGAATGCTAGAATCTAAAACTTATATAGATATGCAGTCTTTCATCGAAGAAATTACTCCATCAGAGGATGATATCCTTCTCTTTGAGAAAATTTTATCAACTTTGCTTGAGAAAGGAGCATTAAAAGGAGTATATGATTCAGAAATGCAAATTTTTCAATCTACTGAAGTAGCAGGAGAAGCAAATTTAATTGCTGAACGAGATCGGTTTAAAAAGGAAGTTACTCCGTTAAATAACGACCTAGATCGTACTTACAACATCTTACGGGAAATTTTCATGGGAAAAGATCTGAATCCGGCAGCGATTGATGAATATGAACAAATTTTGGAAGAAAATATACGCAAAATCTTGAACAATCAAACTTTCATAAAACGGTTGATAAACAATGCAAATCATCGACTCAACCGCCACATTTCCAGTCAAAGGCCAAGAAGAAACCAGAAGGGTTCAAAACAGAGACGACACGAGGAAAATAAATCTAAAAGAATTAGTTTTGAGGAAGATGAAGTTGTTGCTAACATAATTAATGATTTTGAAAATTGGAAAACGTTAATTATTGAAATTGAACAAAAAGCAGGACAAATCGTCTTCTTGAAGAAAAAATTGAAAAATAATCCTGAAGATCCAGATTCTAAAACAGCATTGAATGGAATCTTAGAATATATCGGATTTATCGATTGATCTAATATTTTTTTTTCACATTATTTTTCCCGATTATACCAAATCCATTTCAAAAAAAGAAGCCTTAATTTTAATCCTTAATTGCTCTTAAGTGACGATTTATGCCACTAACTGTTAATGAATTTGTTGTTTACTCCAGCCCTAGGTATTACCGGTTAATTTTTCCCGATTTAAAACCCAAAACGAAGAATGGAGATTTAGTTAGTGCACTTTCTGAACTAAAACGCTGGAGATTTTTAACTTTCGACTCTCATTGGGATTCACTTAAATTAACTCCAAAAGGTATTGAATATCAACAATTGATTCAAGACTTATTGGATAGCAATGCTCTTCATGTACCCCAAAGTTTTGGAATTTTTGACTATCGTTCAGAGCCAGGAAGAAAGGCAATAATTAATTTAATTCGCTTTCTATCGGCAAAACTCGATTTTTCAACATATTTTCGATATTTGCATGTCCCCATTTTCGATAACGATCATAATCAAGAGTGGATGGAAATTTTTGGAGATAATTCTTCTCAAAACATAGATTATCTCTCAAAACAAGGAAGGAATCAGCTAGTTGAAGTATTAAATCAAAAAGCTCGTCCTCATAAAAAAAAATCGGATATTATTCAAGAGACTCTATATCAGCAAGACACTCCAATCAATCTAAATTTAACCCTAGTTAAAAAATTCTTGAAAAAAAACAACTTAAAAAGGCCAGAACCCTTATTTAATCATTTTAATTTATGCGAACCACGAATTTTTGAAATTAGAGAGCGAAAATTCTTTGTTAATTTAGCAGAATTATCAAAAATTTATAAATTACTTGAAAAATATCTCTCAAATTTTAAATCTGAGGAAAATAAATGGCTGAGTGATTATTTCAAGCTCTTAAAATTACCTACAGGTAAAAGTGGACTTTTTGGATTTAAAGCAGGTCAGGAAATGAATTATGCAAGTCAGACAGACGCTTTTTTGAATCTGGCTATTGAAGGCCCAAGGATATTTGCAGAACAATTTACTGTAATTAAAGAATTAGGAGAATTACGACATATTTTATTTCCAGTGAATCCCACGGAAAGCATTGTTATTTCTTGCGCTGATTTAGAGATGCTTTACTATTTCACGATTGAATCAGAGAAATGTGTGTTAAAAACTGAAATCAATTTTATTTCTTTAAAAAATTATCCCGAAAAATATGTTTCATCCCGAGGAAAAGAATTTGGAAAATTAATTTCACGAAGTCGAAGTCTTGAAGAAGCTTTACAAATCCAAGCAATAATGTCTGAAGAAGATCCTGAGAAGAGAAAGAAACAAACACTAAAACTTCGACCTATGAAAGAAAATCTTCAATCTCAACTTGAAAATCTTTCTTATATGAGTGCATCGCTAATTTCAATATGTCAAATGATTACAAAGAAATTTAATAAGGAGTTTGGCTTGACCAAATGTTTATGCATTTATGAAAAAGGTTATATTAACTTGGTGGATATTGGAGGATCAGATCGAATTCTTACCTCTATTAACTTGGGAAAAGTAGAGTTTGGTCACGATTTAAAGAAAACAATAAGTAAAATTGAAGATTCTTTGGAAGAAATTGTTGAAGTTCCCAATTTATCGAATGAATAAAGTCTTCTCCAAATTTTGTTATGATGTTGAAATGTTTTTTTCTCATTTCTCATGTTGGGTTTTTCTGGCATATAAATACGGTCGCATTTTTAAATAATCTAATGAGCGAAGAAAATTCATCCGAAAACAAACACATTCAAAAAAAAATTTCTAATATATCTGGACAAGGAAATGAACCAGAATTAAAATCAGATAAAAAAATTCATTATCCCAAAGGATATCTAGCCAGAATCCCTGAATAATAAAAATGCGTATTACATTTTGTCAATTACTGCATCAAGAATATTGATAATATTATCAGTTTGGCTAGCGTCAAAATTACAGATCCCATCATCAAAGGTGCATTCTATTCCTTCGGCAGCTAATTCGTAAATTATATTTTCTGCTTCATTTTCAGGGATGGACAGAGTTTGTGCTAATTTTTCAACAGGCAAACATTTCTGCATCATGATTAAACCTTTGATTCGCTTTTTCTTCCTATCTTTTTCTTCAGAATTGTTTGGAAGTGGGTCTGAAACAGCAATATTTACAGGTTTGCCAGTATAAGGATCGAATTTACGATTTATTTTCTTTTCCAGAAAATTATCTAATTTTTCTCCTGCGGCATCGATATTATCACCCATTTTTTCTAAATTACGTAATGATTCTAAAGCACCAGAATCTTCTAAGCCCTTTACAGATCTTTCATAGACATCCATGGCATTTCTTACCATTTGACTTACAGATATGGAGAGTTCATCAGCTAAATTTCTCCAATCATTCTTCATTGTTTCAGGAAGCGTAAAATTGATGCGAACTTTCTTATTTTGTTCTTTATCAGATCGTACTTTGGCTTTAATGCGCGCAATTTTAACTTTTGATCGGGCTTTTTCGGTATTAATTCGCGCTTTTTCAATAGAAATTGTGCTTTTATTTATCCAATTCAAAAGTTTTCCTTTCAAACGTTCAGCTTTACTATAAGATTTTTCATATTCAGAAATTGTTTGAGGATCTGGGTTTTGCTCTTTTTCATCGTATAAATTTGCGGCGAATGTGGCAGATTCTAAAAATTCTGTTAGCAAATTTCGAGTATTGTTCAATTTTTCTTTGGCGTCTTCGAGTTTTTCTCGGGCAGCTTCAACCCGATCCGCGGCGCTTTCAGCAGCATCAGGTGCATAACCACGAATCGAACCGATTTCTTCATCCATTTGGTCTAATTCTTGATCAATTAAATCAATAGTTCGATCTAATTCTGCAATTATTTCTTCTTGTTCATATTGAGCCATTTTTTTCATCCAGTAAATGTTTGTAAGTTTTTTGAATTGAAATTGTTTTTGAGTATTGCGTAGGTGAACGGTATATATTTTGTATGTAATTTTTATGATATAAAAAAGATTCTTCTTTCTGACTAAAGTTCTATGAATTGGTTAATAATATTGTCGGAGATAGAGAACGTTGTTATGGTTTTGATGTTTTTTTTTGTGAGTGCGATATTTTAGCATGTTTTATTTTCTCTTCTTTTTAATGTAGGTTTAAAAAAATTAATAATATTGGGTTCGGTTTGAGGCAATGCTCCAAGCATTTTCGATTTTTCCAGATTTTGAATGTGTTTTTATCATAATTTTCACGTAATATTTTTTAATGTAATTTATGAGTATCTGATATAATTAAGGTGTGTATAGTATTTAAAGGTATGTAAATTTAGTGTGTATTAAATATTTTGTTTTATTCAGCAATCCTCCAGTAGAAAGGCGTCCTAAGATAAAAAATCGTAAAAAGAGTAATTTGCTTTGAATTGACTTATTTTTGCGATTTATTTAAATTTTTAACTAAATTCATTCATATATATTGAACTAAACGTTTTTTCAGGACATCCTTTTTTTTATAAAAAAAAGTGTGTATCACTACATACTATTTTCTTTTTTCTGAAAATAACTAAAAACTCAAATACTTCTCCAGCTCAATGAAATATATTGATGCATCCTACATAGTGATATTCATGAAAAAACCGAAGCGTTTAAAACCTAACGATAAAATTGCAATTATTTCCCCATCTTGGGGAGGTCCAAGTATTTTTCCTCATGTCTATAAAAAAGGATTACAAAATATTGAAAAATATTTCAAGTTGATTCCTATTGAATATCCAACTGCTTGTATGAATGCAGATAAATTATATCAGAATCCAAAATTGAGAGCAGAAGATATAAACAAAGCCTTTGAAAATTCTGAAATTAAGGCCATTTTCATCTCAATTGGCGGAGAAGATTCTGTACGTATTTTACCATATTTGAATAAAGAGAAAATAATTAATAATCCCAAAATTATTATGGGTTATTCCGATTCTTCCACATTTCTAACTCTGATAAATCAATGGGGTTTAGTTACCTTTAATGGGCCTTCAATTATGGCTGGTTTCTCCCAGCTAGAATCGTTGCCAAAAGAATTTATAAATCACATTAAGACAATCTTATTTACTAATCCAATGACGTACAATTACCTTCCGTTCTCGCAATGGTGCGAAGGATATCTTGATTGGGCAAAAGAGGATAATGTTGGAAAAACAAACCCTTTGAAAGAAAATGTAGATCAATGGCACTGGGTTCAAGGAAAGGGAAAATTCAAAGGTAATCTCTTTGGAGGATGTATCGAGGTGCTTGAATTTCTAAAAGGGACCTTGTTTTGGCCACAAAACTCATGGAGTAACAAGATTCTTTTCTTTGAAACATCAGAAGATGTCCCAACAATCTCACAAATAGGTTATATAATTCGAAATTATGGAATGCAAGGAATTTTTGACCATATTTCAGGGATTCTCTTTGGGAGAGCTCGAGATTATTCACCAGAGAAAAAAGTAGAGCTCGATAAAATGTTAAAAAGAATTATTGCAGAAGAATTTAATCATCCGGAAATCCCAATCATAACTAACATGGATTTTGGCCACACGGATCCACAATTTATCCTTCCTTTAGGTATTGAAGCTGAAATTGATTGCGATCTAAAGACATTTAAATTGTTAGAAAGTCCCACAACAGAAGAATAAAATTTAGGAAAAAAAATACCGGCATTTTTAAGACTCTTGCATCCAGTTTTGAAATTCTTCTACAAACTTTTTTGCTTGTTCTAATACCCCATCTTTAAATGGACCTTCTTGCCCTTCAACTTGACCCGTAAAACAAGGGAAATAAATCTCCCGAACATTCTGAGCCTTTTTAAGTTTATTCATATATCGTTTGACCCACCCTTGAATTTTGTTAGAAGGAAGGCCATGAGTTATGAACCCCGCACCATATCTTATAGATTTATTGGACTTTTCAAGTTCATTGTCCAATTTTTTTAACCATTTCTTTGAAAGTGGACCCCCTTGGAACATTCGTATAGCCGCTCCAAGAATTAGAACATCGGGCATATCATTTATAATTTCTTCAACAGATACTTTTTTAATATCCCCAATTCTTACTTCGTGGTTTTCCGAACAAACTGCACTCATGGTCTCCGCCAGGAGCTTGCCATTACCAAAATTGGTATCATGCATAATCCAAAATTTCATTTTTTCATCACTAATTCTTCGTTGAAGTTTTTTACTTAATAAGTTTGGTGAGTTTGAAAGGTTGATAAAATTCAAAAATGAAACTCTATATTATAGACAAAAACCGATGGTATTTCTTAGATAAAAATTTATAATGCTTCCTTGCTCTGATTTTTTAAATATGCTCTTGGTTTTAATTAAATAGGATGATTGATGAACCACAAAAATTTATTTTTTTAGCTGATCTAGACTCTTTTTTTGCGAGTGTAGTTTTACTCGATCATCCAGAATATATTGGAGTCCCCTTAATCGTTGGAGCGAACCCACGCCATGGAAAAGGGAGAGGGGTAGTTTCAACATGTTCATATGAAGCTCGTGCCTTCGGAATTCATTCAGGTATGCCCATCTCTCAAGCATGGGAACGATGTCCGTCAGGTATTTACACCCGTCCAGTATTTGGAAGAATTAAGGAGATCTCCAACAAAGTGATGGCAGTTTTTCGCAAATATAATCAAATCGAACAAGTATCCATTGATGAAGCTTATCTTGACATGACCGACCGATGTAATTCTTTTCAGGAAGCGAAACAATTAGCCCAAGAGATTAAGGATAAAGTCCAACGAGAAACCGGAGTTACTTGTTCAATTGGAGTATCTTTTTCAAAAACTCTTGCAAAAATTGGCTCAGATGTAAATAAACCCAATGGAATTACAGTAATAACCCCCCAAAATTACAAAGAGATCCTAGGTCCATTAAAAATTACTCGAATTCCAGGTATTGGAAAAAAATCTTTGACTTATTATGAAAAACGAGGTTTTACCACCATTGGAGATATTCATCAAACACCAATTCACAAAATGATTGCGATATTTGGACAACGGAGAGGTGAATGGGCTTGGAAGGCAGCGCATGGAAAGGATGGTCGAAAAGTGCATGATGAAGATCATTATAGCGAAAGAAAATCAATTTCAAAAGAACGTACTTTTTCCTCAGATGTTCAAAATTATGACATAATTATTGAGAAAATTTCAAGCTTAAATCATAAACTCCATGATATCATTAAGGAAAAAGAAATTTATTATCGAACCATATCGATCAAGATAAGATTTCAAGGATTTGACACATATACTCGTGCGAAATCATTTCAATCTTATACTCGAAATGAAACAAAGGCATTTCAAATCATTCGTGAGTTATTGGAGGAATTTCGAACCCATCCAAAAAATGTTCGACTCATTGGGCTTCGATTTTCGAACCTCAAAGAAAAATTGGATTCAAATCAAACAACTCTTCTTTCTTTTTTGAAGAAAAAAGAAGAAAATTAAAAATTAGAAATTATTATGTAGAAAAAGCGTCAAATAGATCCGCAAGAGTATCTTCAAGTTCCTTTACTTTGTAGGGTTTGATTAAGGTCCCCGAGAAACCGAAATCGGAGAAATTTGTCATTATTTTATCCGTTGAATATCCACTTGATGCAATGGCTTTCAATTTTGGATCGATCTGAAGTAACCGTTTCACAGTTTCTTCACCCCCCATCCCACCTCGTATAGTAAGATCGAGAATCACTGCGGAAAAGGGAGTTCCTTTAGCCATATTTTCTTGATAAATTTGGATGGCATCATCCCCATTGGCCACAGCAGTTGGAAGGTAACCTAGTTGTTTGAGCATTTTCCCTAAAACTCTTCGGATTACATCTTCATCATCCATAATTAACACTTTTCCAGAGTGTGGTGACGAAGTAGCATGTTCTTTTAGAGGAGCAGCAACTTTAGATTCAACTGCTGGAAGATAAAAAATAACTGTCGTCCCCACATCTAATTCCGAATCAATAGAAATAAATCCACCATGTTGAACAATAATGTCGTGCACTACAGTCAACCCCATACCTTTACCGGTTAAATTTGATTGATAAAATGGATCAAAGAGATGGGGAAGATCAACAGGATCAATTCCGATTCCATGATCTTGAATAACAATTCGGATAAAATTTCCTTCAGGAACATTAAATGAATTCTCGGAAGGAATTTGCACATTATGGGCTTCAATATTAATCGTTCCACCAATAGGCATTGCTTGAACCGCATTAATGACGACATTATGAATTACTTGATTGATTTGTGTTTTATCCACTTCAATGTTCCATAAATCATCAGCAATGAGGTATTCACAAGTGACATTACTACCAGATAAGGTGAACGAAACAAATTCTTGTAAAATATGAGCAATATCAATAGTTTCTTTAGCAGAAACACCATCATTGGAGAATGAAAGAAGCTGTTGAGTCATAATTCGTGCTTTTTCAATCCCCAATTCCGCTTCTGTTAGAAGTGAGAAAATTTCTTCTTCTTCCGACACATCCAATTTAGCTAAACTAATATTTCCTAAAATGGTTGTAAGCACATTGTTAAAATCATGAGCAATCCCACTGGATAATTTTCCTAAAGAATTCAATCGTAACGCATTTTGGAACTCCCGTTCAAATTTTTTCTTTTCAGTAATATCAGTGAAATAAATTAGATAACCTGTAATGGTAGAATTTTTATCTTGTAAGAGGGAAAAACGACATATTAAATCTTTTTCTTGGTGATTTCGTGAGCGAAGAATTATTGGATTGGTAATTTCGTAAGGAATATCTGTATTTAAAATATCATTGGTCAAATTAACATATTGGATATTTGTTTTTTCATTAAAAATTCGGAATACATCAACAATCGCCTTACCCTTTGCTAAATTTTCCGTCCACCCCGTGATTTTCTCCCCAATGTGATTAATAAATTGAACTTTTCCTTCCCGGTCCACGAAGATTAATCCTTCATGAAATTTATTAACGATATTTCTAATATTTTTCTCTTCAAAATAGCTCATGTGCAAGTTCATTTCCTCCAGTTACACTTTTAAAATTCACCTTTCACTTTTTTTTTGGATTTTTTTTTAGAATGTTACCATAAATATCCATTTTTCCCGAAAATTTAGTTCGAAACTGAAACCAATAAATTCATTTCATGTGGAATTTAATATACCCTAGAAGATGCCAACAAGAAATAATAACGGTCAATCAGTTGAACGGGAAGAAATTGAAATTGATAACCAAAAAATTTTTTTTAAATCTTCAGAGCAGATGGATGAAATTCCAGATGATTTTATTGATCTGATAATCACATCTCCCCCCTATAACCGCGGGAAAAACTATTCAGCTGATGATAACCAGTTTTATGATGATAATATGCCAGAAGAAGATTATTTATCCTTTCTAACGGCCGTATGGAAAGAATGTTTTCGAGTTTCAAAGGAAAAAGCACTTTTTTTTCTTAATATTGGAGATTCAGCTCAAGATCAAGGAATTTCCGAAAAAGTGGCACAATCTGCAGTCAATGCCGGTTGGCATCGAGTTCAAGATATTATATGGATTAAATCGATCTATGGAAAGGGACATTATACCCCTTCTGGAGGAAATCGTCGATTCAACAATATTTGGGAGCATGTGTATATGTTCGCAAAAAATGCTAGAGCTTACAAACTTAATCCAAAGGCTATTGGGATACCGTACGCAGATAAGTCCAATGTAGGACGTTATGGAGAAGTAGATATGCGAGATGCAGGTAATGTTTGGCATATTTGTTATGAAAAAACCACTGGTGCATCGGTAAAAAAAGGACATGATGCCCCATTCCCTCTTGGTCTCCCATATCGATGTATTAAATGTGTGCCTGGAGCAACCCGAATTTTGGATCCATTTTTAGGAACAGGGACAACACTAGCAGCAACTCGTCTTTTGGGGGTGGAAGGATATGGTTATGAAAAATACCCTCGAAAAGAGATCATCATCCAGACGATAGAAAAAGTTCCAAATTATGTTCCAAAACCACCAATTTTACTCCCACACTATGATCATTCTATCAAAACTTTAGTTGAATTAATTGAAACCTTAGAAGTAGATATAGATCCGATAAAATCCAAGAAAAAATTGAACCAACTCAAAATATTAAGTAATACTTTGGAAACTTTGAAGTTAACAGGAAAATTATATTCATCTATCCAAACCCGCATTAATCAACAGAAAAAAACATCTCCTAAGGACTGATTTTACATGAGGTTCTTAAGATTATTATATTACCGATTACTATTTACCCTAGGGTATAATTTATGAAAGAATTAAGGGATATCTTAAAGGATCTGGAAGCTAATAAAATCACCGTTGATCAAGCTGAGGAAATTTTAAAACTCAATTATTTGAACGAAATTGATGAGTTGGCCCAACTTGACTTATTCCGAAAAAGTCGTACTGGTATCCCAGAGGTTATTTTCGCTGAGAGTAAATCTGTGGAAATGTTGCAAAAGATCACAGCTCACATGATGGAGAAAAGTGGCTATGCTATTTTAACCCGTGTTACTAAAGAACAATTCTCGGTTTTGGATGCTCAATATAAATCCCATTCCAATATTCAATATCAACCTAACTATCAAGGAAAAGTAATTTTTATTGCGAAACAAGAGTATAAAAAACCAGAGAATCCTGGGTTAATTGGGTTGATTACTGCGGGAACATCAGACATCCCTGTTGCAGAAGAAGCAAATGTTGTTTTAAAAGCCATGGGGTATCAAACATTACCATCCTACGACGTGGGAATTGCTGGAATGCATCGTATTTTTCCCCCCCTAAAAAAAATGATTAAAGCCCACACTGATGTTTTGATAGTTTTTGCGGGGATGGAAGGTACTTTGCCCGGCGTCGTTTCATCCTTAGTAGACATCCCAGTAATTGGAGTCCCGACCTCGACAGGGTATGGACTAGGCGAAAAAGGAAAGGGTGCACTTACAACCATGCTGCAATCATGTTCTCCGGGAATTTCGGTCGTAAATATCAACAATGGATTTGGTGCTGCGACAATGGCAGCGCTTATTGTGAAAAAAATTCACTCAAAATGATTTTTTTATTTGAAAGACAATTTTTATGGTAGTTCCATGATCATTTTTGACCTTTATCGTCCCATTCATTTGTTTTACAAAAGCATTGATTAACGTCAAGCCCATAGAAATTGGGTTCTCTATATTTATATCCTTGGGAATGCCAATCCCATTGTCTTTGATCTGTAATAACATTTGAGACTCCTTGAGCTTTTTCATTTCAATTGAAATCCGTCCTGTTTGTTTATCTGTAAAAGCATGGGAGAGTGCATTAGTGATTATCTCATTAATAAGCAATGCACAATTGAAAGCGGTATTTAATTCCAAGTTCAGATCAGTAATTTTAACTGAGGATGTGATTTTAACTGTTTTATTTCCATAGGTTTGAAGCAAGTCCTTTAATAACTTTTTCACATATTGCTCAAAGGAAATTCTATCCAAGTTATCCATTTTATATAAATGTTCATGAATTAGAGCCATAGAATTGATACGACTTTGAAAATCACGATAGATTAGTCGCATTTTATCATCTTTAATATATTTCTGTTGAAGAACGATAAAGCTAGATATAATTTGCAAGTTATTTTTTACACGATGATGAATTTCCCGTAGCAAAACATCTTTCTCTTTCAAAGAAGACTTCAATTTTATTTCATATTGATGCTGAGTCGAAATATTCTGCCAGATTGAAACACCTCCAACAATTTTAGTTGAATCTTCCTCAAACATAGGAACAAAATCTATTCGTACAAATGGTGTATTTTTCTTTTTATTTTCCCCAATATGTCCCTCAAATTGTTCTAAATTCCCTTCTAATGACGTGAGTATTTTATCTTTTATGCTTAGATTTAGGGGAGCATCCATTAGATTCATTGCAAGCATTTCTTTTCGGGATTTTTGCACAATAATTGACAGCATACTATTACAAGCAAGAATTAAACCTTGGGTATCATAATAACAAATGCCAACAGGAGAGTTTTCAAAAATAAGGCGATAATTTTCTTCACCCTGCCGAATAATGGCATTTTTATGAACGATCTCATTCTCAGCATTCTTCAAATTTCTACGGATGGATGCCTCTTTTAATTCCCGTTTTATTGCAGGAATTAGTCGAATTAGATTATCTTTCATAATATAGTCTTGGGCACCAGCCACCATTGCCTCAACTGCAGCATCTTCTCCAATATTTCCAGAAATCAAGATGAAAGGAATATCAATTGCAGTACTTTGTAAAAACGTAAGCGCATCAATACCTGAAAATGTCGGAAGATTATAATCTGATAATATCAGATCCCAAGTCTGATGGTGCAATTCATTTTGAAACTTTTGAAATGTATCAACAACTAAGTGATTAAAGTGAAACCCATGTTTCTTTAAAAACCGTATAAGAAGTTCAGCATCATCGGGATTGTCTTCCACAATCAAAATATTAAAGAATTCACGGGAAGATATATTAACTTGACCTTGATCCATGGGTTAGAAAATTGTAATGACATCTACCTTAAATATATTCGTTTCCGCGTTTTATTACTGGAGATAAATGGAAAAATTGTAAATTAATCCAATGATATTCGTTAAGGCATGTAATAATGCAGGCTTCCAAAAATCTTGAGAGTATGAATAAAGAAAGCCATAATATAACCCCATAATAAAAACAACCAATAAACTCAAAGGTCGATCATAATATTGAAAATGAAAGGCAGTCCACATTAAAGATTGGAAGAAAATCAGCCCATTAATCGTTTTCCGATGATTTTCTATGGGAAGGGCCAATTTGAGAATCCCTTTTCTGAAAAAAAATTCTTCTACTAAACCGGAAATACAAACTATGATAAATAGAAGGAATTCATTTGCTTTCAAAGTGAATAGATATGAAAAGTTGTTTACAGTCAAGAATAATCGGAGAATTAATATTCCTAAATAGATAAATCCGCCATACCACAAGACTCTTCCACTTTTCCAATATAGATTCTCTGATTGAACTTCATTGCTAAGATTTTTATTTTTTGTATTTAATCCAAGAATACATAATCCACCAAAAATTAAAAACAGAGGTAAAACAATTATATAAGCTTCAGTATGTTCTACATTGTACCGTGTAAGAACAAGAACACTCAAAAATATGGATGAACCAGCCAATGCCCACCTTTCTTTTTTTGAAACCTGATTTCTAATATTTTCAAAAAAAACCATTACTCTTTTTTTTATTGCTTCTCGCATCCCAATTACTAATTCCAAATATTATCTTATAAACGCGATTCTCAAAAATGTATATAAGGTATTTGTTATGTAAAGATATTTTCAAATTGTAAGTTAAATAAAAAAGGGAATATAAACCAAACCCTAAATATTCAAGCCAAATAAATAAAATCTATAAATTTGTTAAAATCTTGTCTATTTCAGTTCTCAATTTTAATAAGTTTTCTTTGTCTACAATGTAATTTGCAGTATCAATCTTTACATTGTACAATCCATCGAGATGAGGCAAATCAGGTAATTTTTTGACAATAAATGAATTATTTTGTTCCATACAACCAACTTTTTTTCTCATAAATTAAATTTATGACTTTAATCCTTACTATGATGTCGGGGTTTTTAAGTCGTTCGGCTTCATAAGAAGCATTGATTGGAGCTTATTTATTTAAATACATTATTTAAAGAAATCCTTCTATTTTGGACATAGAAAGTTTCTAAGACTTTTTATTATACGAAGGTTAATCATTATTGGATAAGGTACTCCAACTGGTACTAACGGGGTACCATGTCCGAAGGTCTATTTGGCTCAAAGATGAAATAAAATGGGTTAGAAAAACAGTAAATTCTTTTTCAACACCTAAAGCACTTTTAAATAAAAAAAAGATTTACACGGATTCAATTTCGAGATTTGAACGTGTTTGTATAGCCTTCATTGTTTTTTTATGAAATTGTGCGATATTTTTTGATTTGAATGATTAATTCACCTACATTTGTAATCGAAATACAAGTGAGAGAAGTTAATTAACAAGTTTAGTTTTTTTTTTCGATAAGGGTATGAATTTGACCTTTAAAATCCATTGAGATTTCTGTTTCAAAAAATTTTTAATGAATCACTTCCAACTTAACTTAACCATTATTGTTATGGGCTCATTGTTTAGTGGTTATAACGCTGCCTTGACGTGGCAGAGATCCCCGGTTCAATTCCGGGTGGGCCCACCACCCTACTTTTTACTTTAAATCTTCTTTTGTTCAAGGATTTTTTGAAATTAATTGATTATTTAATAAGAGATTTTGGTTATATCTAGCCCCTTTTGAATTTCATGGAGTACTTTCGTATTTTAAATATGCCAAATTTATAATAAAACATGGAAGTAGTTACTGACAAAATATTCGCATCAAATATCCAGGACGAAATAATACCTGGAATAGCATATCGTGCCTACCTCACCCGATGTGGATGGTGCAATCGAATTCATTTCAACCATCACTGGATTGTCTTATCGATCAATGAACTAGACAAATTCCAAGGAAGATACAGCCATGCCATTTGTCCCAAATGTCTGGAAGAGAAATTTGTTGAAAAAGGAAAGAGAAAACAATCTTGAACTGTAATTAAGTTACCACAATTTTTGAGATGGATACTGTATTAAACATTTTACTCTCTCTGGATTAATAGTTCTAAAAATTTCAAATATATTTAAATTATAATAATATAAATTCCAGGTATTTTTTGAAAATAGCGATGGAATATCGAATTTTCTCAAAAGATTTTGTTAAAAGAATTGAAAAATTAAACAGAGAAAAAAAAGATGATTTTGTTTCCATTGTTAGTGGCACAACAACTAATTAACTCGATATATTTGTTACCGTTTTGTTCTATTCTTTATCTTTTTAAACAAAGAGACAGTTATAACACCAATTCCAAAACCACCAACAATTCCAATCAATGCTCCAAATAATATTGGATTGTCCTCTTGAAAACCCTTTTGAGGTGTTTCTTGAAAATCATATCTAAAAATTCTCGATGTCTGGTTATTAATGTCTAATACAAAGTCGAGAAAAAACTTTAAGTCTCCATTTTTCCAAATATCTTTATTCAATTCCATCTCATCATTATTAACATTGAATGGAAAAATCCAGATTCCGCTATCAGAACAGTTAGTTAAATCCCCTATACTGTGTGGAGAAGTATGACCTGCACTGCCAGTTTCAGAATAAATTTTATATATTGAATTCCAAAGTTGGAGGTTTGTTCCTTCTAATAAAGAATCACGGGGTGTTGAATTTGATATGATTTTTACAGTCCATTCTCCAAATATCACATTTGAGGAGGTATTTGGCCAGTACACATGATTTTGAATTAAATGTACAGATTCATTAGTTCTTAATTCTATATCATAAGCAAAATGATTCAGATTTTCAAAAGATATTAATGAATATTGAGTATTGGCTTGGATGTCCTTATGATAGTAATCAGATAAACTGAACGAGCCAAAATCAATATTCCATTGGAAACTACTAATTTCAATTGGTGTTTCGAAATTGTAATCTATCAAGAAATTCTCAGTCTCTCCCAGCTTTGCAGTTATATTGTATTCCATGAAATAACAGACAATTCGATTGTTGTAATCCCATGAAAAACTTAGACTAAACCATTCTATTGGTCTCGAAACTTCATCGTAGCGTTCTAAGGACGCTTTTACATCAATCTTATAAAAACATCCTGATTCGTTAGTCCATTGAATTAATGTGACATTCAAGTTAATTCTAATATCAGAAGTTGCCCAATTGTCGGAAATACCGTTATAGACAATCTCCCCTTTCGATTTAATTGAATCTTCATTGGCCGAAGCAAAATCAACTATACACGGAGAGAATTGAAAAAAGACTAAAACCGCAATTAAAATAATATTTTGAAGGATTTTCTGGCGAGACTTCATCTTATTGATTTTTGTAAAAATATTATGCCATATAATCTTTTAGATTTGTTTCTAACGACCTCACAAGAGAATTAA
This sequence comes from Candidatus Lokiarchaeum ossiferum, assembly GCA_025839675.1. Taxonomy (GTDB): domain Archaea; phylum Asgardarchaeota; class Lokiarchaeia; order Sigyniarchaeales; family Promethearchaeaceae; genus Lokiarchaeum; species Lokiarchaeum ossiferum. The sequence continues at coordinate 5,116,721 of CP104013.1, read as the reverse complement.
AATTGACCTAATGCCTACAAAAACAGTCTACAGTGAAATTTTCTCAATTTCTGCTTACAAGAACGTGACTTGGTAACAGTTATCAAGTCGATTCACTTTTCATCTTGACCAGAATTTCACACTCTCAGCAGTCAAAAGACATGGTAATGTTGGCGAAGACAACATTATTGAAGTCTATTCATGGTTTCGTGCAATTCAGAGTGAACAACCGATTTCAAACCACCGAGACACATCGACATGATATTAAGTATAGTGAAAGAGAATCTTGGGTGTTTAATAGAGCCAAACAAGTAGATAGGATTACCGCTTACAATGGATTCAACCCAGAAAGACAAGTTATTAGCTATGGTCATGTCATTTTTCATAGTGAGACTCTCTGGTTGGTCAAGAATCAAAAGTTTTATACGATGGGGAATTGAAAATTATTAGCAATTTCAATAATAAAGAAGAAACTAATTCGAAAAAAATGGTCAATTTCATATTTTAAGTCGTAAAAAATCCTATTTGACTAAAGATAAAACAATAACCAAATAATGCGAAAAAGCACCCATCAAGATAAGGACATGAAAGATTTCATGAAAGCCAAAAACATCCGGAATAGGGTTTGGTTTTTTTCGATTATAAATTATGGCTCCAATCGAATAAAGAATCCCTCCAAAGGCCATTAATATTAATGAAATAACTGACATTTTCATGCTTAATTGATAAATGGGTAAAACGGCCATCCAACCTTGCAATAAATAAATTCCCGTTGTGATATAACGAGGAGCATTCATAACAAATAATTTGAAAATTAACCCACATATCACCAGAAACCATTGAGCTGCAAGTATTCCCCATCGCCAAATCCCATCTAAATATAGATAGCAGATTGGAGTATAAGTGCCAGCTATCATGACAAAGATCGCAATATGATCAAATTTTCTCCAAATGGAGACTTCATTTTCGGTTTTTTTGAAAGCATGGTAAAAACTAGAACAGAAAAAGAGAAAGGCGGTTGAAAGAGTGTAAATGAGTGAAAGAACAATCTTTTCAACAGACGGATAGGATAGGACGAGCAATAATGGAAGTCCAAGTATTATAGCGACAGCCCCGAAAAGGTGAGAAAAACTTGAAAAACGTTCTTTTTTCTGTCGAACAAATGATTTTCGGGACAATTCTGGAACTGAAGAATCGAAATTTTTAGTATGGGATGATAAAATATTGTTTTCCACGAGTATCACAAGTATTAAGTTGTTAATTCTACATAGGAAATGCTACTATTAAAATATTTGTCAACCCTACATAGTAAAAATAAAATAAGCGGGAAAAATTTAGGAATCTTCATAAGGTGTCTCAAAATGACCATTTTTGATTTCAAGAACCTTTCTATCTGCGGATGGATTTAAATCAATCAAAATATTCTCCGGAAACGCATCTTCTCGAATGGCTTGATTTTCGGCATAGACGTGAAAAGAATTACCTGTGGTCTCTTTTGGAAAGAGAAGTTGCATATTGATATCTTTGCTAATGACTTCTTCGCTTCCAATTTCAATGGAAATCATTCCAGAACAACAAGAAGTATCAGCAAGGACCAGAGCAAAATTATTTTGATAATTTTCTTTTCCTTCCGTTAAAATGTGTGCCAAGGCAGATTTTGATATAGCTAATGTATACATAAATATCCCAACAATTGTTGATACTAATAAAAAAAGATCCTCCAAATAAAATGTAACTCCTTTTGAATCAGAAGAAATTTTGTTTTCTCCTACCGAATTGCTTACATAAAGAATGAAGTTGAAGGAAAATTTCTCAAAAAAAAAGTTAGAAAAAATAGAAAAGTAGGTTTTATAGGATCTCAAGCGACAGATTACATAAGAAAGCATGAAAAGTGGAATGTAAAAAAAATGGCACGAGAAGTGATAACAATCCATGTGGGCGAATTAGGAATACAAATAGCCCCCAATTTTTGGAAATATCTCTGTGATGAACACAATATCGATTATAAAGGACAAGAAAAAGGAAAAATACGCGGTGTAATTGATAATTTCTTCGAAAAAGCTTCAATTGGTAAATGGATTCCTCGCACAATACTGGTAGATTTAGGTCCTAATGCAATTCGTAAGGTAACAAAGAAAGATATGAAAGATTTCTTTGATCCCAAGCGATGTGTTATGGGGTTAGCTGGAGATGCGAACCTTTTTGCTAAAGGTTATTATAGTTATGGAACTCGTTTTATGGAAGAAATAATGGATAAAATCCAAAAAGAAGTTGATCAGACAGAACATTTACAAGGTTTTATTGTTGTTCATTCTATTGGTGATGGAACAGGGGCGGGATTAGCCCCCCTCATTATGGAAGCAATTAAAAAAAAACATCCAAAACTAGTCATGATGTCTTACTCGATTGTTCCAAGCCAAAATATGGATTGCAGCACAATTTTACCCTATAATGCAATTCTATCCTTAGATAAACTGACTTCATGTGCCGATATTAGCATGATTATAGATAATGACTCCATTTATCGAATAGTTGCAACTCAAGGGAAGGAAAATGAACTCTCGGAATCAATATTTGATCAAGTTTTGGCAAAAGCATTAGTGGAAATTACAGCAACACTGCGATTCAATTCACCCTTAAACCGTTCTATGATGGAAATGAGTACAAATTTAGTTCCCTTCCCCCGCAATCATTTTTTGATGACTTCAATGTCGCCATTAGAAACATCCTTGACTTCAGCCCATCAAAAAATTGAAACGAAAGAATTAATGCAGGATTTAATTGATCAGGATCACATCCTGGCACCGATTACAGTGGAAAAAGGAGTATTTACGGCTTTTGTTATAGCCTTAAGAGGCGAGAACCCCCATTCAATTTTACAAAATAGCATTAAAGGATTTGGAGATCGGGTAAAATTTAGTGAGATCTTTCCAACCGCGATAAAAGCGGATAGTACAACACTGACGGACGAAAAACTTGCCCGAAGTGGAATAACCTTGATGAATCACTCCGGAGTAGCCAATCTATTTCAATTCTTACTCACACAATTCGAATTGATGTATGATCATGATGCATTCACAACATGGTATTATCAAGAGGGAATGCAACCGAGTGAATTTGAAGCCGCCAAAAATAATATCCAGAAATTAATTACTGAATACAAACAAGATGAATATTAAGTTACCAATTCAAGAACTACTTTTTTACTTAAGAAAAAATCGTTTTTTTGATCCAAATTTCTTCCGTTTTTATTGAATAGCTCTTTTTTTTTCAAAGAAAGAATGGAATTGATATTATTCAATATAAGAAAAGAATTCAAAATTGATGATGTCATTAGTTACTTGTTTATACTAATCGAGCTGAAATTAAATGGGAAACTGGAAAGATAATGTCCAAGTTGTTTTGGATCAAATAAGACCTTCCCTCCAAGCAGACGGTGGAGATGTTGGTTTAGTTGAAATAATGGACGATGGCACCATAAAAGTGGAATTGCAAGGACACTGTCGTGGATGTCCATATTCACAAATGACTTTGAAGAATGGAATTGAACAATTGTTAAAAGAAAAGATTCCTGAAGTAAAGGAAGTTATCAACGTTTAAACGATCTATGGGTTAATCTTTTTTATTTTTTACTACCTATCCTATATTATAAAAGATTTCAAGTGCTTTTCCCATGAATTGATCCTAAATCATGTGGCCAATAGCAATAACTGTTTACTTTAGCACGCAATAATCTTAGAATGAGGAAATTTTGAGTTCCCGAAAGAATATATCAAAAGTAGTCAAAATATCGAATCGATCTAAATTCTGTGATAATACAGATCAAAGGATTTATTCAAAAGTTTATTATTGAACAAATTTAATTTATATAAATAGTTATTTGATCTAAATATTATTTTAATTATTTATTCATAAATTAACGGATGTGCAAAAATGGGACGATATGATGCCACCATACCATATGATCTTCCAAGTTTCCGAGTCATTGAACCACATGTCATGAAAGCAAGGGAAGATGGGAAAGTGAACTTTTCTACACAATTTGATCTAACAAAAACCTTACCTTACATCAAAGAATATAACAAAAATCTGTCAAAAAATCAGAAACTTTCCCTATTTGATATAATTCTCTGCGCCGCCTCAAGAGCGGTTGCCGAATATCCTGAAATAAACCGGTTTATCAGTGGAAGAAAATACTGGCAACGAAACCGCATTCAGTTCTCCTTTGTGGTGAAAAAACAGTTGAGTACACACGCAAAAGAAACTTTTGCAAAAGTAACTTTTTCACCCTACTCCACCATTGAATCAGTTAGAAAACTGGTTCATGAAGAGATCGGAGGCGCTCGCTCTTCGGAGGGAAATGAAACAGAAGCTGAAGCAGATTTCTTCGGACATTTGCCTAGATTTGTCTTAATGATCGCTATCAAATTATTTAAAACATTGGAATTCTTTGGTATCATGCCAAAATCCATGATCGAGCCCGATCCTTTATATTCAAGCATTGTTTTTGCGAATTTGGGCAGTATTGGTTTAGAAGGGCAATTAAATCATCATATGTTCGAATGGGGAAATGCAAGTTGGTTTATTGTGGTAAATAAAATCCGTACAATCCCCGTGGTGAATGAAAAAGGAGAAATTGTGCCACGAACAGTCACCGATATCGGCATTACTTTAGATGAACGAATTTCGGAAGGAATGTACTATATCAAGGCGTTAAAGGCGTTTAAAACGTATTCGGAAAATCCAGAATTACTGGAAAAAGTTCCCACATATACTCAAGAACAAATTGATGCGATGGCACTTTGCGATCCACGAGATCGAAAGAAGTACAAAGAATTTTTAAAAGACCGCAAACAAAAAGCCCGAGAATATAAAAAAGCCAGAAATCTAAAGAAGCATTTGAGAAAATTAAAGGCAAAATCAAAGGAAGTCCGCAACCCAAATAGGGCAATTATTGCGGAATAATCCCATTTTTTATTAAGTGTTCATAAATTTTACGGACACCTCTCACTATAAGTTCAGCATCGGAGTATTTTTTCACTTCTTTACCCTCAATATCAGAAATACTCTCCTTTGAGATCTCTTTTGAAGAAGAAAGATCTATAAAATGAACAGGTTCGGATCGAATAAATTGAACATATTTTGCAGATTTAGGCCAAGAATCTAAAAAATCAGGATGTAAATCTTCTGGATAACATGCAATGATGAATAATGGAACCGATTCGGTCAAAGTACCACAGGCAGAATATTCTAACCAATTTAAAGAGTTTAGATCACTCTTATGAAGGTGATTATAAATAAAGATCATTCCTTTGACTTCAAAAAGTTCTTTAATGACACGATTAAAGACATGCAAGATAGTTGCATACAGTTTAGAAGAGTTTTGAATCCGAAGTGGAATATTATTCAGCCCATCCACCAATTGAGTTCCATTGCGATTAGATAAAATCCACTCTTTTTCTTCTTCAGTGGACACTTCCGCAATCAACTTATATAATTGCTCAATATTTGGAATGCTTTGAAGAAACTCGGGAATCAAATATTTCCCAATTTGAGGCAAACGCTCATGATCAGACAGTTTAGCATTGATAGTAAGGAGATTGTCATCAATAAAGAGAATTTCCCTAATCAATTGTAATATGGGAAATAATTTTTCGTTTTGATGATGAAAAGATCCAGTTGTATTAAAGACGAGCCATTCTTTAGCTTGATCTGCAGTCAAAATATTACCAATTAATTGACTAATGTCATAATTTTCATCTATAGGGATGAAAACCAATTTTGGGGAAATATTTCTCGGATTTCCATGACAATAGGAAGAAATATGATGATTTAAAAATTTCTTCAAGTCTGAATCGCTCATCTATAGTCAAATCTTTTACGAGATTTTATTTATATCTTGTATATTCCTATTTTTCCAAAAAAAAAAGATTTTTTCTTTATAGAAAAAAAACGAATTGATTTTGTCAGTAAAAAGTTTTTAGAAATTTTATGAGAAAAATGGGGAAACTTAAGGTATCTATAGACAGAAAAATTTCCAAAGCATGGATAATGGCACACGAAACCCAATCTTCTACTCAAAAACCGAAGACCGTAAATGAAAAAATAATGGAATCACTTCAACATCCGGAGTATCTCCCCAAAATAAAAGCCTTGCTACGAGATAAATACGGCTTGGATGTGTTTCAATATAGATTACCTTATTTTCTCCGCCGGATATCCATGATTAGCAAGAAACTCAATACGACCAATTTATTTGAAATTTATAATCACATCCAGAAGAGTCATGAAGGTTACTTGGATTTTTTGAACACTCTTACGATTCATGTTACAGAGTTTTTCCGTGATAAATCATTGTGGGATTATTTGCGCGATGAGTTATTTCTTAAAATTTTAGGAGGGGCGACAGGACAGCAACCTACACGTCAAAATCCTTACCGAATTTGGTCAGCGGGATGTTCAAGCGGCCAAGAGCCCTATTCATTGGCAATAATGTTCGTAGAAGCATATAAGAAATATACCTATAAATCCGGTCGTCCGATGACTTGGTCTTTAAATCGGATAAAAGCTTTACCGTTTCAAATTATAGCCAGTGATATTAATGATCGGATATTACTCACAGCTCAAGAAGGCATCTATTCGGAAAAAACTTTAAAGAATGCAGATCCTCGAATTATACGGGAATATTTTACGAAAGAAGAAGATGGATATCACATTAGCCCAATAATTAAAGAAAAAGTCACCTTCAAGCAGCTAGACCTCTTTAAAGGAAAATTTCCAGTCAAGTTTCATCTGGTAACCTGCCGAAATGTGGTCATTTATTTTACCAAAGACCAACAGCGAATATTGTTCAAACGTTTTTGGGATAGTTTATTGCCGAAAACGAATATGGTTATAGGAAAATCGGAATTATTACCCATTGAGATTAATAAATATTTCAAGCTAATTAAATTATCGGAGCATGTATACGAACGGAAAGACTTTGATGAGAAAGGAAAATAAAAATAAAAAAAACCTAGAAAGTTATGAATTCATATGAACCAAGTTGTAAACTTATTTAGGCATTTTATTTCGCAAAACTTGCAATAAAGGCAAATCCTTACCGCTAAGAATTTTAAGTAAAGCCCCTCCACCAGTCGAAATGGTTATTTTTTCACCCAAACCCGCCATTTCAGCCACAGCACCCATATCTCCACCACCGATACACACAAAGGCATCATTTTTTGCAGCAGCGGCCATAGCATCAACAATTTCAAAGGAAGATTGCTTGAAAACTTCTTTTTCAAAGATCCCAGGTGGTCCATTAGCAACAATGGTTTTGGCAGACTGAATAAGTGTTTTAAAATTTGCAATTGTTTTTGCCCCAATATCTCCAGTAGAGACATCTAATTTGGAAACCTCTAAAGTAGGGCATTCTAGACGCTTTCCATTCTCTTCGTATGCCATATCTTCAGGAAGAAAGATTTTATCTTTGAATTTTTCACAAACCGCAGCAATTTCGTTGCGATTTTGTTCTAAATCTTCGGCGATGAACTTGCGGTTCTTTTCACCCATGTCCATTCCTTTTGCTTCAAGCATTAAAATGGCAGTCAACCCGCAAACTAAAGCCATATCAATATTTCCCGCTTCTAAATTGAATTTCAAGGCTTGAAACTTATCCATAGCCTTTGCACCTCCAACTAACCAGATGGAAGGTTTTTTAGGAGTAAAGAGTTTTTGGACCATTTCTAATTCGCGTTTCACGGTAGGACCAGCACAAATAGTAGGCCAACCAATCAAGGAAACATGAGCCCGATGAGCGGCTCCAAACGCGTCATTTACAAAATAATCAAATAAAGGTGATAATTTTGTGATTAATTCGGTTTTTTCAGCTTCTTCGATACTCTTGACTTGAGTTTCTATTTCCCATTTGCGGACATTGTTTAAGAGCAAAACTTCTCCGGGCTGAAGTTCTTTAATTGCAGAAATTGCGGTATCCCCAAATAAATCCGCAACGAATTTAACCCTCCCTCCAAGATAACCATTCAGTTTATCAGCATGCAATTTCAAATCAATGCAATCGGGTTTCCCAAGGCGACTTTGATGAGCAATTAACACAACCGCAGCTTCTTTTAAGGATTCTAAGGTTGGTAAGATTGCTTGAATCCGAGGATCACTTCGAATTTCATTTTTTTCAAGATCAATGCTGGAATTGATATCAACGCGAACGAGAATCTTTTTTCCCTTGATATCAAAATCAGTAATATTTTTAAATTGAATATCTGTCATTTTTAAAACATCTCTAAAAATTAAATTTTCATTTTCGATGGAATAAATAAAAAAAAATCCATAGGATAATAGGATCCTAAGGTTATAGCATTTCTAATAATCGAATACTTTGATGAGTAAAGGATGCTTCGTTATCATACCATGAAAGGACTTTAACGAAATTACCATCAATTACGGAGGTCATTCCAGCATCGAATAAAGAACCATTTTCTAAGCCGATAATATCGCTAGATACAATAGGATCTTCAGTATATCCCAAGGTGCCTTTTAATTCACCTTCTGAAGCAGCTTTCATGGCAGCATTTATTTCTTCTATTGTGGCTGGCTTCTCTAATTCAACAGTTAAATCAACTAAAGAACCATCAGGAACAGGAACTCTTACTGAGATCCCATCTAATTTACCAGCTAATTCAGGAATAACTAATCCAATAGCTTTAGCAGCACCAGTGGTTGTAGGAATAATGTTTTGAGCCGCGGTGCGAGCTCGACGTAAATCTTTGTGTGGAAAATCAAGGGTTCGTTGATCATTTGTGTATGCATGAATTGTAGTCATTGCACCACGTTTTACACCCCATTTTTTATGCAATACGCTTACTACTGGAGCTAAACAGTTGGTTGTACATGAAGCTGCGCTAACAGCATCATGTTCTCCTTTTTTATAAGCATCATTATTAACGCCATATACAATAGTGCAATCGATATCTTTATCAGCAGGAGCACTAACCAATACAACCTTCACACCTTCATGAGTTAAATGTTTTGAATAGCCTTCACGCTTTCGGAAGAATCCAGTTGATTCATAAACAATTTCAACATTATGTTTTTCCCATGGAATTTCTTTAGGATCTCGAATAGCATAAACAGGAACTTCTTTACCATCAACAATAATTGCGTTTTCTTTTGCTTCAACCGTACCTTTAAACTTGCCATGAACTGAATCATATTTCAATAAATGAGCTGTCGTTTCGGGAGCAGTCAAATCATTGATGGCAACAATTTCAACATTTGGATTATTCCACGCTAAGCGGAAGAATAATCGGCCAATTCGGCCAAAACCATTAATTGCAACACGTTTTACCATTTTATTCACGTTTCTTTTTATTTCAAGTTTCAAAAAAACTTGGTTGAGTTAATGAATTGCGGATCTGGGTAAAAGTTTTTGGAATATCTTGTGATCGATCTGCACCATTATTCTACTAATTATCCAAATCCAAAAAAAATACAAAAAAAGGAGAAATTTTCCATTTAAGATAACCGAATTTTTGCCCATGCCTTATTTGCAAGCCATTCTCGGTAAGTTAATGTACCTTCAGATGTTTCTTCAGTTTTTATTCCCGCTTTTTCCTTTTCACTTACCCAACCGCGTTCTTCACCTTCATATACTTTAATCACTTGGCCATCTTTTTCCAATTTTAGGGGCATTTTTGAATTTTGAGTGATTTTAAAGGAAACAACATTATTTTCAATGGATTCAACTTCAATGATTGCAATTAACCAATCACCTGGTCGAACCATTCCTCGCATTTCACATCCTACGGTCATGATTTCCCCATTATTCTCCAGAGCTAAATCACTCACATATTTGTTCACCATTCCAAAACTCAACATACCATGAGCAATCACACCATTTAATCCAACCTTGATGGCAAAATCTTCATTAGTATGTACAGGATTAGAATCGCCTGAGGCTTTAGCATATTTTATGAGTTGTTCTCGTGTAATAGGCTCTTCAACCTTTGTAATTATTTGTCCGACTTCAAACATTTAATATCCCCCCTTTCTCATCAACCCTTTAAGGGTCGTTTTGCAGAAAGTTTTAGTTTTTTCCTGATTGGTGGTAGTAAACAACATTTCTACCCACAGCTTATCTCCTTTGATTTCCAATTTTCGAATTTCTCCAGTAGAAACCACTTTCTTATCCGCTGCTGTCAAAGGATCACACCCATCATAATCATAAATTTGAGCGGTGTGCAACAATTTTCCAATATTTTTGATTAATTTTTCCCCGTTTTTATCCACAACTTCAGGTAAACTCATTAAAACACCAGGAACGGTGTAGGTTGCAGCAAATGCAGGATGAGCTACGATTTTTGAATAATCGGCTTTCACACCTTCTTCTTTTGGTGGTTCGACATAATATTTGGGATTCAAATCACCGATTGCTTCCGCATAAGCAGAGAGTTTTTTCCCTTTGATCCGATATTTATCTGGACCAATTTTCATACCAACAAACTGTTGGAAGTATTCATTATTTCGTTCTGACATATTTTTTCTCACTTCATTGAAGGATAGTAAAAATACTCATCTAAGAAGTTTTTAAAAGTTTTGTTAAGACTTTTCAAAAAAATAAAGAATTTCATTCTAGAAAAAGAATTATCAAAGGGAAAAAATGTTCTAAAATCAGCTTGAGTAAAAATTTTTCCAGTTAAAATTTGGTTTTATTACTGAATGGAGAAATGTGAATTACAACATGTTGTGGAAATTTCGGAAAATGAAAGGTTTTTCTACATTGCGAGTATATTTTTCTTAGGTTTTTATTATGGAATTTGAGATGCTAAAAAAAACCCCCATTTTTGAGAGTCTATCTTCTGTGGGAAAACGGATTTTCCAGCCCAATGGAATATTCTATTGGACGGGAAGGGCAAAAAACGAAGCTGAAATCAATGCAACGATTGGGACTGCAGTAGGACCAGAATTAGATATTATTCCAAATGGAAGAAAGAAGGCACTTCCCTATTATCTTCCAGAATTAAAGAATTTTATTAACATTGACCCCGAAAGACTCACTTCGTATGCACCAATTGCAGGAATTCCACCTTTTCGAGAATTATGGAAAAAATGGATAATTTTTAAAGGAAAGCAAGAAGCTAATATGCCTTCAGGTCCAATTGATGCATCATCCAATATAACGACTCCAGTTGTGTGCAATGGCATTACAAATGCAATTTATATAACCAGCCGCATGTTTCTCGAACCTGGTGAAAGTATTATATGTCCAAATAAGCGATGGGGGAATTATAATTCCGTTTTAACGATGCAAAATGAACTTAAAATTGAATCCTTCCAATTTTTCAAGAATGCCCAATTCAATTTAGAAGGCATGATGAATACACTAAATAATGTATCTAAAATACAAAATCGAATGGTTCTCATCCTTAATTTTCCAAATAACCCCACCGGATACTGTCCAACTCCAGATGAAATTCAGGCAATTGTTAAAGCCTTAACACAGTTTTGCCAAACCCATCAGAAGACCATTGTTGTTTTGTGTGATGATGCTTACGAAGGCTATACATTCAGTGAAAAGGTGGCAGGGAATTCAATTTTCTATGAGTTACTAAATCAGCATGAATTGCTGATTCCACTGAAATTAGATGGCACTTCCAAAGAAATGTTAATGTATGGAGGAAGAATTGCTGGTATAACTTTGGGAATCCATCCTTCATGGATAAAGGAAGAAGGTGATTTCGATCAATTCAATACGGAATGGATAAACAAAGTTCAGGGAATGGTTAGATCTACAATTAGTAATTCAAATCATTTTTGTCAAGAAATACTCGTTGATATGATGAAAGATGGTTTTGAAGGGATTGTTTCAAGCCGAAAGAAAGTCATAGACATTTTAGATGAACGATACAAGGGCACAGTAGCATCCTTTGAAAAATATAATCATACAAAAATGACCATGGATCCTGCCGGAGGAGGCTTTTTTGTATTCCTAAATATTGAAGGAATCCCTGCCGATAAGTTTGCAGATCACTTGCTAGTCAAGTACAAAGTCGGAACTTTTCCAATTGTAAACCCAAAAGAAAAGATAAACGGAATCCGTGTCGCATTCTGTTCCATCCCAATTGACCAAATCGATGATTGTTTCCATAAAATCCAACTTGCTTTAATAGATTTTAACTAATCATTTAATTTTTATTCCCATCTTTTTTAACTAACTACTCTGGTTATTTTAGCTTCACCAAAAAGTTATAATGTTGAAAATCCAATATTCCTCAAGGAAAAATAACCAAATTATAAATTTGAAGGATTTTATATGAGCGAAGAGAAAGAAGATACTTCTATCGACAAATTAAACCAAACTATAACAAAGGATGTTTCTAAATTAAATCAGCAACTTAATCAGCTTGAAGAAATATCTGAAAGAGAAAACGAACAAAATCTTCCCAAAATACAACAAGAATGGACAAATGCGGTGGATTCCACAAAAAAAATGTTTGGAAAATGGCAAAATGACTGGAAAACCGCTCATGAAGCAAATATAGCGAAGATTAAAGAAAAACAAACTGAAACTAAAACCCGCCAGGAAATCCGAAAAAAAAAGCGGTTAGAAAACAAACAAAAAATTAATGAAAAAGTGGAAAATTTTTTCAAATCGCAACAAACATTATTTGAAGACAAAATTCGGCAACTGGAAAACCAATTCAAGGAAGAACAAGCTAAAATCAAACAAAAGAACTTGGATCGGCAGCAAAAACTTCAAGATCAAAAAGAAAATAGAATTAACCAACGAGAAAAACGAAAGGAAGAAAATCAACAAGCACGCGATTTGAGAAAAAATCTTCGTGAACAAAATATTCAACAAAAACAAGAGAAGCAACTTGAAAAAAAACGTCAAAAACTGGAATACAAAATTCAATCTCGGGAAATGCGTCAAGAATCTTGGGATAAATTTGCAAAACGGCAGCAAAAACGAACACGAAGGTTTTTAAAATTTCAAAATCGTCTCTGGTGGAAAGGATATTTTACATTTATGGCATGGATTCTCATGATCCTTATTGTAATTGTGGGAATAGGGTTTATCTTAAACTATGTTGGAATTAATGTCACCGATTTATTAAATCAAGGGACGTAGATAAAAAATATTTTTTAGAATAATTGCTAAAAAGAGAGAAAAGCAACATGGATAAAGAACCACCAAAGAAGAGGACGCTCGAAAAATTTGGCGATGATTTTAAGAACAGTCTGGTAAAATTCCAAAAGGATTTCAATACATTATTTAAATTACCAATTAAGGAAAAAGACACAAGAGAGAATCGAAGTTCAGAAGAACTGTTGGAATTAAATGAACAAACACAAGTTACAGGAGAAAAATCTGCTGAATTTCAAACGGATATCCAAAAAAAATGGGAAACATTTATTTCAAAAAGCAATTTGGATTTTAAAGCCTTAGAAGAGTCTTGGATACAATCTATGGATCAGATGAAGGCTAAAAATGAAGAAAGGCGAAATTTGAGGAAAAATCGAAGAGAAGCATGGAAAAAAAGGCAGAAAGAAGAGAGAGAAAAAATCCGTGCATTTTTCCAAGCTCAAAACCAGCAAATAGAGTCAACTTTTCAAAATATGGAAAAAAATATACAGGATCGAAAAATCCAAAATCGAGATAAAATGTATCAGAATCTCGATAATATGCAAAAAAGATGGGATAAAGTCATGGACAAGCAGCAAAAATTTATCGAAAATAGCTTCTCTTCGGTCAATTCGTTCGGATGGAAACAATCTATGAAAATCTTGCTCATTGTTGTCCCAATTTTGGTAATTTTGATAATTATTTTTAGTTTGATGAAACCTTTTCTCCCTATTTGAAATATGGAAAAATGAGCTGAAAAACTATAAAAAATGGGAAAATAATTACAATTTCCGAGAAAAGGATTGAACATTGAACAACGCATCACGCGGACCTTTGCTAGGATCAATATAGGCAACAATAGAACCATTGTCTCCGATAGCAACAATAATATGTCCTTTTTGGGCAACATTGGTGGCAATAATCCTTTCAGGAGTAAATTCAATTATCATATACCCCACTTCCATAATTTTAATTTTCCCTGGATTTTTCCCATCTGGTTTTTGAGCCTCTGCGATTATGGAATTAATTTCATCAATTTCTTGTTGAAGATCCCAATTTTCCGTTTGATAAAGCAAATTTCCAGTTGTGTCGATCACTGCACCCCCAAGTACTGCGGGTTCAGCATCTAGCAATTCAAAAATAAATTCTTCATAATCCATAAATATAGATTGACCCACGAATATTATAAATCTTCGTTTCTCTAAGCTAAGAACGGAAAATCAAACATCTTTGATTTGTGATGGGCTTTGAACCCAAATATTTTAGAATTTTTCTACCAAAAAAGATGAGATCTATCCTTCATTTTGATATCGTGAATACCGAGGGACAAAATTATATAGGATGAAGGGAATATTAGGATTATACGAAAATTATAGGTCGAAAAAAAATGGGACTACGTTTAGTTGGAAAATCAATAAAAATGGCAATGCGAAGCAGAATGCGGTTCATCATCTTTACGTTAATGTATACCGTCCTTATGCTTTGGAACGCATGGAATTTGCAAAGTTTCACCCTCCCCTCTGAAGTGGAGGGAAATGTCCTTTTATTAGCAATTTCTATCGGGTCAACTGTCGTTTTAGCAATCTTGTATGCGTGGATAGTTATAAATTATCGAAAACGCGAAATTGCTACGTTGAAATGTATAGGATATACAAATGGAAATATTAGAACTTTGATTGTAGGAGAATTAGTATGGGTTACCACAATGTCTTTCATTATTGTGGCGGAGTTATTGATCCATATAACGGGATTTACAGCATTTATCAATTTAACAACCGGAAATCCAACAGAACCAATTTTACGATTATTACCAATTGTAATATCCTTTGCAATGTTCTTAATCTCTCAAGTTTTAGGAATATTGGTAATGTACTCGAAAATCTTGAAATTAAGGCCAATAGTTGCCTTAAGGGTATTAAAATAAGGAGGAATCACAAATGCCAGAAGTAATGATAAAATTAGAAAATGTTCAGAAAGAATTCCGCCTTCGCGGAAATATTATTCGCGCATTAGCCGATGTAAATATTGAAATCAATGCCGGAGAATTTGTAATCATTATGGGTCCTACCGGATGTGGAAAAACCACCATGCTCAATGTAATGAGCGGTTTAGATCTTCCTGATGATGGATCAATAGTCCTAGATGGAGAAAAAATTGATAGGGCTTCTGAAGAACGCCTAAGCAATATTCGGCGACGTAAAATTGGATTTGTTTTCCAAGATTTTAATCTTATTGAAAATTTAACAGCGATTGAAAATATTGAAGCAGTGCTATGGCCCGGAGTTTTACGATCGAAAGAAATTGAAGATCGAGCAATTAACGCACTCCGCAAAGTGGATCTTCTTGATCGGAAAGATAATCTCCCTAAAGAATTATCCGGTGGAGAAAAACAACGAACCGCAATCGCAAGAGCAATAATTCATAAACCGCGTGTGTTATTTGCTGATGAACCTACGGGAAATTTAGATGCTGCAGCAGCTCAACAAATTATGGAATTATTAAAATCGTTGAACAAAGAAATGGGCACAACCATGTGTATTGTGACCCATGATAAAGGATTAGTTAAATACGGTACCCGTCTTGTTGAAATGGAACATGGACGAGTTGTAAAATCCTAATTTTTTTAATAATTTTAATTACAACTGTGAAATAATTATGAGTATAAAGAAATTAATTTGGAAAACCTTTAACAAACTTGGATTAAAAATTGAAAGAATAAATAAGGTTGATAATTCATATCTGCCAATCTATAAAAGGTTATATAAAGAAGAAGCACTAAAAGAAAAAAGATTTTATAATGTAGGAGCAGGAGAGTTTTCACATCCATATTGGACGAATATCGATAAACATAGCGATTGGTATTCAAAAGCTCAACAAACTAATTCATTCTTAGAATATGACCTTTTTTCTCTAGAAAAATTACCAATCCAGGATGATTCAGCTGAAGTAATCTATTCAAGTCACGTTGTTGAACATATTTCAGATGAAGCTGCCCAAAACTTATTTAATGAATCATATCGAATATTGAAAGAAGGAGGAATATTTAGATTTACAACTCCAAATACAGATCTTGGATATCGTGCAGTTAAAAATAATGATAGAGATTATTATTATTGTATCAGTGATTATAGTACAAAGGAAACAATGGAAAGAGTAAGATTGAACAAACCGATGAGTGAAGCGTCAATCGAACAAATTTTCCTGTTTGAATTCGCTTCACAATTATCTGAAATAGCAGATATTGAATCACCAAGAAGAATTTCCGATGAAGAATTTAATAAAATTTTTGAGGAAAAATCCTATGAAGAAGCTTTAAATTATATTACATCAATGTGCTCTAAAGAAATCCAAGGAAAATATCCAGGTTTTCATATTAATTGGTGGAATAAAGAAAAATCTTTCAGAATGTTAAAAAAAGCCGGTTTTTCAAAAATTTATCTATCTGCTTGGGGTCAAAGTTTTTCACCTATTTTAAGAGAAACGAGATTATTTGACAAAACTCATCCAAAAATATCGATATATGTTGAGGCAATCAAATAATTCATTGTTATTTCAAAAAATTCTTTTTTTTCATTTCATTCAGTCTATAAGGTTATAATTTTTTCTCAGTTTTAGACATATTTTCCTTATTTAACCAAAAAAAAATGATGTTATTGGATCGATGACTCTCCACAATTCCACATATTCTTATTTTTAATATATTAAGAAATGAAGGTTCTTTTATATTACTTTCATTTATTAGGGACAATTAAGCCAAGTGAGCCTATTTTTAGAGCACTACTTTTACTTAATTAATTTGCCATAAATTCCGACAATTTTTCTTTGTGTATCTTGAGATGAATTATAACCTTAGGAGTTATTTCATTACATTTTCTTCTCCCTAATATCTCTGATTAATGTTTTTAATCGATTTTTTATTTCAATTAACCTTCAGAAGAAAGAAGCGAGAAATAATTGGAAAAACAGAAATTATTCAAGTTGGATCACTAAAAATTTAAATCAAAAAGCAAATAAATCCTTTATTTCTGATAACTACCTATGATTGGTCATTAAACACAAATCTCTTATCAAGAAAGAATTTTGTGATATAGCCACACGTAAGCGCAATGCCAATTCGCAGATTCAGAGCCCAAATAGTAACAATTCCTAAAATAAATTGGATTCCGAGGTTTTCGAGAGTTGTTAATACTGCAAGCAGTAAATAGACGGAAAATTCTTTGCTAGTCTGTTTTAGGGTCGTGTCTGTTTTTTTAAACACAAATAATTTGTCTAAAACAAACTTGATCACATAGGTTATTCCAACAGCGAAAATTGACCCAATTAATTCTGGAATATTATAGGGGTTTGTTGAGAGGATGATGTTTTTAAAGAAATCTCTATCACCTAGTTTAAGGTCCACAAAGGGGAATATGATTTGCTCAAATAAATTCTGAACTAATATATTTAGAATAATCATTGCAATCGCAAAAGAAAAGTAAAGAATTGCTTGTTTTATGATTTCGGGAAATTTATCCTTCGGTGGAGGGTCATCAAAACTCTCTTCCATATTATCTTTGAATAAACCTAAAAACCATTAATTTGTTGTCACGAAATTCTAAAAATTCATATCTTTTTTCTCATTACACTATGTGAGAACATATGTTTTTACAAACTGACCCCACAATAGCCCCACCTAATGTTATTTGGACGATCGCTGGAATATGTATAGCCATGTCACTTTTCTCCCAATGGTTCTCAAAGCGATTTTCAGTATCACGAGAACAACAGATGGAAACACAGAGACGAACTCAAGAACTACAAGCTCGCATGAAGGAAGCTCGCGGAGATCAAGAAGCTATGATGCGAATGAATCAAGAAATGATGGAATTAATGAAAGGAATGTATAAAACACAATTGATCCCGATGCTTATTAGATCAGTGATCTGGTTCGGATTATGGGGTTTGTTAAACTTATTTTTCGGAGATTATGATGAGTATTTACCTTTCAACTTTGTTATGGGAAGGAAACTCTTTTCCTTGTACATTTTCGTCTCTTTATGCTTCTCTGTAGTTTTAGTAGGAGGAAAAATGATTGCCAGAAAACTCAATCCTGAAAAACATGCAAAGCAAGAAGTGATTGTGGACCATATTAATGCTCTAGATACAAAAATTATGTATGCTTCAGAAAATCCTCAAAATCATCCACCCCAACAAGAGTATACTTCATCAAGTTCATATTTCGAGGAACCACCCAAAAAAGATTGGAAGAAACGCTTAGACGAATAATTTATGCTTTTTTTAGATTACACTATTTTTAAAAAAGATTGCCATTGAAAAATGCTTTAATATATTTTTCATACAAAGTTGGCCAGCGTGTTGGGATTGAGGTTGCTATGGCACACCCCAAACGACACCCTTTACAAAAAGGAAAAGCATCTTTGAGATCCATGATTTTTTTGGCTTCATATGAATAATAGGCCTCATAAAGAGAATGTTTTTTCACATCAACTTTTAAAATGGGATGAATTTTGCAGGGAACAATCCACTCACCACGATAATTTATAACTAAGAATGATCGAGCAGTGACACAGTGTAATAGTTTTTGATTTCCAAAACCTCCTGCTTCAATGATATTTGCGGTGACTGAATCGGTAATTAAATTGGGATATATTTTATTCAAGCGACGAATTTCATTTGCATAAGTGGGGATGTTTGGTATAAAACCTTCGATTTCATCCACAATATGAGCAGTATCTTGTTCTCGGATGATATTTTCACAGGGAAGCATCTCAATCATAGCCCCTAAGTCATGAGCGAATTTACACATCTCTTCCATTTTGTTCAAATTTTCTTTGGTAATCACTGTAGAAATCTGGGCCGCTTTTCCTTCTAAGACCAAAGCCCGAATTCCTTTAACTGTTTTATCAAAAATTTTGATTCCGCGGTATTTATCATGATTTTCGGCATCTGGCCAATCGAGTGATACCATTACCCACTCAATATCGTTAATTTTTCCAGATTTCACCAACTCATATAATGTAAAACCATTTGTGGCAATGGTGGGCATCATCCCTTTTGATTTAACATATGAAATTAATTCAGGGAGATCGTTTCGTAAAGTTGGCTCTCCACCGGTAAAATTTACAACTTGAACCCCGAGTTTTTCTAATTCATCAATAATGTGTTTTACTTCAGATGTCGACATTTCTTGTTGGATTTCTTTTTGAAAATCTCTTTGCCAAATTGAACAAAAGACACATCGGGCATTACATCGCAAGGTTAATTCGATTTGTGCATTTAAAGGTTTATAGACTTGATTAAAACTGAAATTGTTGAGAGCAAAATTCTTAGCAAAGCGAAAGTAGTTTAATCGAGCCATGATCATTCCAATATTTAGCTTTGATTAAACAAAAATGCCATTTCTTTTCAAATTAATGATGAATATTGACAAAAAAAATGTGATAGATTCTTACTCAAAAATGAGTTATTTTATGTGGAATGAAAATATATTGATAGTATTGATGTCGGATAGAAATGAAAATTCAAGTAATTATGTACCAGACGAACGTTTCGTAGGAGAGAAAGAATGGTTTTTTCTTTTATGGATTTCCTACCACAAAATGCAGAATAATGGGACGATTTCAACTCCAGATTTATGCAAAATTCTTCCAATTAGTCAACAAACAATTTCTAGAAGAATTTTAGAATTAGAAGAAAAAAAATTAATAATTCGCAATTTTGAAGGTCGTGGTGGTGAATTAGAACTCACAACTGAAGGATATGCTCAACTGAATAATATCTATGAGCAATTAAAAATAATCAGTCTCAAAGCTTCAAATGAAACCACATATTGTGGAACATTGTTATCTGGAATGGGGGAAGGTGCCCACTATATTAAACACCCTCAATACTTAGAACAATTTTATAAAAAAATTGGTTTTTTTCCATATTTTGGAACATTGAATCTAAAGCTTAGCCCCACAATGGATAATTTACTTCAAAATTATATTAATAATTATCCCACTATAATCATCGACGGATTCGTGGGTGAATCGAGAACATACGGTGAAGTTAAATGTGTGAAAGTCCAGATGTGGCCGAGAAATAATGTTCACAATCAAGTAAGCGGGGCACTTTTAAAGATCCAAAGAACTTCCCATAAATCCCATATTCTAGAATTTATCTCGGAACAATATCTCCGTGATTTTTTCAAAATTGAAGATGGAAGTAAAATTTGTTTCAAATTTATTTAATTTGTGTTTTAGAAGGAAATAAATTCGAAAACTTCATTATTTTTGTTAAAATTCACCAAGAGCAATTCTGTGCAACAATATACTCCGAACCAGAATTTGGATCCAAAATATTGGAAAATTCACACAAAAAGAGTCTAATTCGGGATTAAGGCGTGCGATTTAATCCAAAGAGAGCAAAGAAAAAGAGAATGAAATGCAAAAAAATGTCGTAATCAATTTGACATCTCAGGAAAAAACATAAATTTAGAATTCAAATTTTAGTTTTCAAATTCTCCATTGATATCTGTGCTTTTTTGAAATTAACTCTATTGATGCAATAATTACAATTAAATTTTTAATTAACATGAAGATAAATGACTTGAATAGAAATTTCAGGTCAGATTTCTCGCAATACATCCTTAGAAAACTTGACACCCAAGATTTTACCATAATTATTGTCCAAAATGATATAAGAGATATAAAAAAATAGATATTTTGGACAAAAAGACAATTAATAATTAATAACAGTGGGATGATCAAAATCATGCTCCAGCTAAATATAAAATTTAAACCCATCAAAAATTTTGATTTATCATTACGTTGTAAAGATTTTAGGTACAAAATTCTATACCACCGAGATTTTTGTAACAAAAACTTTTTAGGATTCTCGCTAAAGATATCCGTGTAAATCAAGATGGATTTATCAAAGTAAATTGGCTCATTCAGCGCATTGATTTGTTCTACTATTGCAGGATCAGTTCCGATTTGGACAGTTTCATCAAATTTATGGAATTTCCCATAAAAGAAATCTTTTCTCATTGAATAACAAGCCCCATAAATAAAATTAACGATTTCACCTTTTTGAGAATGTTCTTTATTCCACATCTTGGTGTAACCCACTTCAACGAGATTTTGAGTTTTCTGCAAAGGCAGACATCTCCCAGTTACAATATTTTTCTTTGGATTTGAATAGTTAAGTGCAAATTTTGACAAAAAATCGATTGGTATCTCAGAATCGATATCTGAAAAAACAATAACATCCCCGATTTTAGATGAGTCTTGTAATGCATCATTATAAGATCTCAATTTGTTCGGGACTTTTTGGGGGATAATAGTAAGTTTATCCCACTGTATTTTTTTTGCTTTTTTGATATATGTATCTTCTCCCCCAAGTATTAGTATAAGATTAAAATTTTGATAATCCTGCTTCTTAAACTTGGCAATAGTATTCATAATGCCTTTTCCTCCGTTCCAACTAGGGATCAACACACTAATTTTTAAACCAGTTTCCAAAGTTATTTTAAATCACCATTATTTCTGTTTTTTTTTTTGCTAAGTGTTGGGGGCGGGTTTTTCAATATAATTATTTTTTTTCTCCGAAAATTTCAGATATTTTGACTTCTCTATTGTTTTCATGGGATTTAATGGCAGCCAATAATATACTCATTGTCCAAAGATTATCAAAAATAGAAGTTGGATGTTCTTGCCCAGTTCGAATAGAATGAACAAATTTTTCAACCGTATCTGCCCATCCAGGAGGGTAGGTGGATTCATTGTCAATATCAGCAATATTTTCCCCCAACTCCATTTTTTCCCCATCTTTCGTATAAATGTATGGAGGATCGTTCTTCGTATTAACTAAAGTACCTTCAGACCCATACATGGTAAATCGAGAATGACCGGAAGTAGTGGGGCCAGCTATCGACTCTTGATTTGCAGTAAGATGCCAAACAGTCCCACTTTCAAAATTTACATCCATAAGTAATGATGAATATCCAAGTATTTTTGAATGTGGTGGTCGAATAAACCGCGCTGAAACTGATATTGGCTTTTGAGATAAATAATATCTCATTGAATCAATAATATGAATATACCAATTAAAAATACTAATGTAAGAATGTTGTTTACGCCACCAACGTTTAAAATGATAATTATTTTGATTAAAAATTGAGTTGACCAAAAAAATATCACCAATCCGATTCTGAGTTATTGAATCATGAATAGATAAAATTCTTGGGTTCCAACGATATTGTTGGTTAACAGCCGTGATAATTTTCTTTTCTCTCGCCAGTTCAGCAGCCTTCTTAATATGTAAAAATTGATTGAGATCGACACATAAAGGTTTTTCAGTTAAAACATGAATTCCGTGTTCGATAGCTTCAATAATATAGCGAGAGTGATATTGTGGTGGAGTTAATATGAAAACCGCATCGATTTTATGATTTGCAAAAACAGCATCTAAATTGGAATATTTTTTAACATTCTGAAGATCAAAATCATTTAACTTCTTAAATTCATCAGGATTTGGATCAGCGATAGCAATTAATTCTATATCAGAGTTTTTTGAAAAAACTTCCAACCATCGGGGAGCAATATGCCCACATCCACACATTGCGATTTTGATTGTATTAGACATTTTTAGTAATCATTTCTTCTATTTTATTCAATTTTAATACTACATTTATTAATAGTGTTTTAATTAATTTAATTTTCTTTAAATTAGTTAAAAAAAATGTAGAGATAGAATAATGTGATATTAATTTCTTTTAAGTAATAAATAATTCAAAGAATTAATGGCCACTGAGAAATTTTCAATAACAATAATTTTTGTAAATTATAAAACTTCAAAATTAATTGATGCTTGTTTAAAATCTCTCACTTCTCAATCATTTTTAAATTTTAATATTGTCATTGTAGATAATTCTCCCAATAATTTTGATATTTTAGAATTAGAAAGCTTGAAAATTAAATTCAAAGATATCTTCGAGATAAGTATTTTTAAACCTAAGTTCAATTTAGGTTTTGCAGGAGGAAATAATTACGCAATCAGAAGAGTTAAAACAAAATACACATTTTTGCTTAACTGTGATACTGAAATTGATGATCCCGATTGTTTAAGCAAAATTTATGAATATATGGAGGCACACAAGAATGTAGCAATGTTATCCCCCAAGATGAAAATATTTTCCAATCCAAATATTATTTGGTATGCTGGAGCAAAAATAAACCCAAGTAATTTCTATCTAAGTTACCACATTGGAGAAAATAGGAAGGATTCAGGCCAATTTGATAAAACTATTGATACAGATTACTCTGTTGGAGCTGCTTTATTTTTTAGAACAGAAATAACTAATAAAATCGGGTTTTTGGATGAGATTTTTTTCATGTACTGGGAAGAAACAGATTGGAATCTAACTGCAAAACAAAACGGTTATATCATTAAATATTTTCCAAAAACAACAGTTTTACATAAAGTAAGAATTAATTCTGTCAACAATAAAGAAAATGAACGAGTAAATCTCTTTCAGTTGTATCTGTATACTCGAAATATGATCATTCTTCATTTCAAACATTATTCATTATTAAAAATTCTTATTTTTTTACCCAGACAATTAATAAAAAAAACATTAATTCAATTGAGAGTAGCAATGAAAAATTCAGAGTACAAAATTATTCTTACTCAAATCCGAGCAATATATAACGGAATTTATATCGGGTTTAATCGAAAGATGTATCGGTCTTGTAGGAAAAAAATGGTAGAAGAATACAAATTTCTAAATACAATACCAAAGATTTCTCGTAGTTTACAATAATAATAATAATAATAATAGATGTGTTGGTCTCGTTATATCTAAAGGGCTTGTTAAATCGGATTAGTTTAATTTTCAGATTTTAATATCTCAATGATTTTTTCCTTCATTATTTTTGCGGATTGGAATTTTTTTCCATCGGATAGAAGATTTTCATAAACCTTTCTTCCTTTCTTTAATTGGGCAACAATCTCTTCATTATTAAGCAATTTCTTTACAAATTCATTAAGGTTTTTTGGATCTGTGATTCTAATTTCAGAATCATATTTATGTAAATTATAAAGATCTCCATAATTATCATAATCTAAGTCAATTACATTTTTATCAAAGAGAACGGCTTCTATTAATGCATTTGTCAATCTTCCCACTACGATATCACAAATTAGAAACAAATCATATAATTCAATGTTACCATGTTTCAAAATAGTTGTTTTATCTGGATTTCCATAGGTATTTACTATTTTCGTATGAAAATCTGATGAAAATTCTCTAGGATGAAGTTTTATTATTAGGTGAACGTCTTCATATTGATTAGCTGAAAGAACGACTGATTTTATCATAATCTCCAGCAAAGTTTTATTAATTGGGTTGGTGACCAATAATATAATTTTTGTCTCCTTAGTCAATTTTAATTTTTTTTTTAAAGAAAAAATGATTTTGGATTTATTTTTGATCTTTTCTTCTTTCAATTGAAATAATTTGTCATAATGAGGACTTCCAGTAATAATAACTTGGGTTTTGCTTTTTGTACTACCAGGAAGGGAGCTATAATACATATTTTCCATAGCTCCAGATAAAAAAGCATAATCCATGGTTAATGGTTCATATAAATATCCTCCTGCGGCACAATGGGGGATAAAAATAAGCTTTGAACCATATTTTTTACTCAATTGTTCGAATATCTTCGATTCAGGAATATATTCATTCAAATAAATTGAAAGACTTGGCTGTATTTTTCTAAAACATTGTTGCATTATTTGCTGGATTTTTATTAAAATTGGGAATTTTGTGAAATTCTTAAGTAAAATGGAATGGATTAAATTCCTCTCATTTGGATATTTTGGTGGTGATTTTCTGTCAAAATTGTAGATTTCTTTTTTAAAATAATTTGATATCCAAGAATTAAAATCATATAATTCTCGAGATTTCCTATATAATGATAAATCATTAGATATATCAAAAGTAAATATCTTAATACTATTCAAATAAGCAATATTTTTAAAGGTAGCAACAGTAGGCATGAGTAATGCATATATATCTAAATCCTTTTCTTTAATTAACTCGTTTAAGACAATAATTACACGTTGAAACTGATTTTCTGAGACAATCAAAATTAATAACCTTCGATGATCAAAATTAATCTTGATATTTCTTGTACTCAAGTTGTAGGAGTTTTTTGTTGTTTTAATCCAAGATTTTTTTAGATAGTCAATTTTTTCCTTTATGAAATATATACTCCACAAGAAATTCCTCAACTTCGGATTTACTAATTGTTTCTCCTTTTTTTTTGCTACTCCTATACATTTTAAATTTGAAAATTCTTTTGAAATGTTTTTTGAAATTATATGACTTATTTGGCGGGTCGAACTTGCAATTAAAATATATTTTAGGTTTTTTTTTTCAAGAAAATTTGTTAATCCTCGCAATTGAGAAAAAATATCGATCAAGTCCAGGAGAATACTCATCCTATATACTTTGATGAGATTAACATCGTTAAAAGTTGAATTGTTTAGATTTAAAGAATTTTTAAGAATATAATTATATATTTCAATTGACTTGAAATTTACTTCTCTGATTGATTTCGAATTTAGGTGATCATAAAAATTATCACATTTAACAGTTGATTTCTTCAAATTTTTCAATATATTCTTCGATTTGAACTGAAAAATCGTCTTTTTTATTGATTTGAGAAATTGAAATTCTACCTCATCGAAATTATCATTAAATAAAAAAAAATTATTGAATTTTTCTGCAAATCGAAATTTGAGCAATTGAATTTCATTAAAAAATATAAACCCAATTTTTTCTGCGTTATCCACTGTTAAATGCATTCAATTTCCCAATTTTTATATGAATTTAGTTCAATATTAAATTTATATAGATTACTTAAAATATAATAGTTTTGTTTAAACATAAATTCTATGGGTATTTCCTAAGAATTTTTGATTTGCTAAGCGATTATATCCAAAGGATACATAATTAAATTCATTAAGTCAATTTAAGATAAATAGAAAAAGTAGTTAGAATTCCAATTCGATCGATGAACCTATGAAAAAATTCAAAAATTAAAAAACTCTATATAAATTCAATATGGCTGCAAAAGATTCGATTTTAATCTTAATTTCTAAATATTTCAGTCAAATAATAAGTGTAGGAATTTTTTTTTTTGCAGTAAAGAAATTTTCCCCAGAATCATTTGCCTTTTTATCGATTGCAGTGTCCATTTTTGCATTTTTCAATTTTTTTTCTGATTTAAGTTTTCAAACTGCACATCTTAAGAAGACATCAGAGCAGAAATTAGAAACGAACATATATTTTTCAACTTACTTGATACTAAAACTTGTACTAATCATCGTTACTTCAATAGGAATCTACTTCGTTTTAGATTACCAAATTGAAAATGAAATTATATCAAATAATCCTATACAAATTCAGATATTAGAAATATATTTCATTTCTTCCTTTTTACAATCATTAAATTTTGTCTTTTCAACAACTCTTCAAGCTCAATTAAAAATAGTAAAAATGCAAATCCCTACTTTCATTAATAGCCTTATTTTGGGAACGTTTAAAGCTTATGCTATTTTTATTGCAGAAAGTTTCTTCTTATATTGCTTAAGCATTATAATTGCCAATTTTATATCTTTGTTATTTTATATATACTACCTTAAAGACATTAAATTAACAAAACCCTCTAAATCTTTGTTAAAAGATTATTTAAAAATCTCAATTCCTTTACTAATACCAAGTTTGATATCAATAAGCATTCAAAATTTAGGACCTTTTATTTTCCTGCAACATTACGATGAATCCATTTTGGGAGTATATTATGTCATTCAGAATATCCTAAGAATTTTGTTTTTGATTCAACAGTCTTTATCTTCACTGTTTCTCCCTTCTTTTTCTTCTTTGATAGCTAAAAATAATCATGAACAGTTGAAATTCAAAGTACAACTATTTGAAAGATATATGATGATATTTTGGGGATTAATGCTGATAGGAGCGTTTATCCTTGCACCACTATTTATCAAAGTTTTCTTTGGGGAATTTTATTACATTCATGGAACAAAATTCCTTTTGTTTTCCATTTTTACCTTATTTTCGTGGGGATTATGGAATCCTTATGGCACAATATTAATAGCATCCGGAAGGAATAAATTGGTATTGGTTTTTGGCTTAGTAGGGTTATTCTTCACAATAATTAGTTGGTTATTTTTAATTCCCACTTTAGGGCTAATAGGTTTATCAATAGGTCCCAATCTAGGATATATCGTATCAATTCCTGTAGGTCGTTATTATGTAAACAAAGATTTTAATTTTGGAAACATTTCAAAAATTTCCACACAGCTCATATTTATTAACCTTTCATTTTTAGCAATATCCATAATTATAAACAATTTAATCGGAGAAAACATTGTACTTTTAATAATTTTGACAATTTTCACAGTTATTGGTTATTTTCTCGTCTTGATTTTTATGAAATTAGTAAATAAAAATGATTATTTATTTGTTATGGAAACTATTAACCCCAAAAAATTCATGAAATACGTAATATCAAATGCCAAATAAAGAGAACTATCATTTTTTAAGAAATGAAAATTTTTTCATCATATTGTAATTCAATGAGAGTTAATCGAAGTGGAAAATATTAAATTGATTATTTGGGATCTGGATGATACACTTTGGAAAGGAACTCTTTCAGAAGGTTCGATTAGAATAACTGATAAGAGGATAGATCTGATTAAAAATCTTTCCAAAAAAGGAATTATGAATGCAATTGCTTCAAAGAATGATTTTAATAATGCCAAGAAAGAATTAGAAAATATAGGAATTTGGAAATATTTTATCTTCCCGCATATTAGCTGGGAGCCTAAAGGTCAAATGATTAAAAACATAATTAATAATACACAACTTAGACAGACAAATGTATTGTTTATTGATGATAATCACCTCAATAGGGAAGAAGTAGCATTTTACAATCCAAATGTCAATGTTGTCGGACCAGAGTTTATTCAAAAAATAAAATCTCATCCTGCATTTATCGGAAAAAACGATTCTGAACTAACAAGATTGAAACAGTATAAAATTCTAGAAAAAAAAAATAAAGCTCAAATGAATTATTCCGACAATGAGGAATTTTTGAAACAATCTAAAATCAAAATAATGATTCAATATGATTGTTTGGACAATATTAACCGAATTCATGAATTAATAAATAGAACGAATCAATTGAATTATACAAAGAATAGAATAACTTTGGAAAAACTATCCGTTTTATTAAAAGATAATAGCTATATAAATTTTATAATCAAAGTTACAGACAAATACGGAGACTATGGAATTGCAGGGTTTGTTTCTTTGAAAAAAGAAGAGAATTATCTGGAACATTTCATCTTCTCTTGTAGAATTTTAAATTTAGGAGTTGAAAACTATATTTACAAATCTTTAAATTATCCAAAGATTGAGATTATCGAAGAAGTAGCAACTCCATTAAGTAAGAGCAAAAATGTTTATTGGATTAAGCAAGAAATTAAAAAAAAAAAAAATCTCCATAATAAGACGGAGTTAAGTAAAAAGCAACTCTCGATATTAATAAAAGGAGGATGCGATTTAGAGCAAATGGATCATTATTTGTATCAGCGAAATTTGAAGATTCTAAGGGAATTCAATTCTGTTTTAGAAAATAACCATCCAATTCATAGAGAACACACTTCATTTATTATCAATTCCCAGATATTGTCTAAAAATCAAAAAAATGCAATGATATCAAATATCCCATTTTTGGATCAAATGAATTTTGAAACAAATATATTTGATCTTAATTCATACGATATATTAGTTTATAGCGTGTTGATGGATTACACACAAGAGATGTATCAATCAAAGAAAAATGAGATTAAAATCGCTTACGGAGGCTATACGAATATTATAAGTGAAGATCCGGATGAATTTGAATCGAGATTTCGGAACGCAAAAATTTCTGGAATGGATAAGAATTTTCACAATTTCTTTAAAGAAAATTTTGAATACATAGGGCTAATTTCTGTATCTGAATTTAAGAAAAATCTTGAATATATTGTAGACAAAATTGGTGGAAAACCAATAATATTCATTAATGGTTCTGAAGTTCATCCACCTTCGTCAAATAAAGTTGAAACTAATAGCCTAAATAGACACATAGAAATGAATAATTGTTTAGATGAATTCATTAAATCTCATAAGAATTGTTATCTATTAGATGTTAGAAAAATTGTTAAGCAGGAAGATATTCTTGATAATATTAGACACTATAAACGGAGGGTTTATCTTAAAATGGCGGTAGAATTGAAATTTTTAATTACCCAAATTATAGGAACAAAAAAAAAAGACAGAGAAAGTAACAATTTGAAGAAAAATATTGCCGCATTGAAGTTAAACCTCAAAGCAAAATTATCTACATTAATAAATATAATTAGAAGAATTTTTAAAAAAAAAAAGAAAATTAGCGAGGAAGTAAAAACATTATGAAAAAAAATATATGTGTTATTGGGACAGGAAATTTAGGAAGTAGACACCTACAAGCTTTAAAGAAAATTAATTTTCCTCTGAAAATCCATGTCGTCGATCCAAATCAAAACTCACTGAAGATTGCTGAACAAAGATATAATTCCGTTGAAGAATGTGAAGCGAAACATACAATTTCTTATCATAATAAGATAGATTTTAGTGATATTGATTTTGAAGTAGCGATTATTGCAACAAATTCCGATGTACGTAAAATGGTTATTGAAAATCTACTGGCTAAAAATCACGTGGAGAAATTTGTTTTAGAAAAAGTGCTGTTTCAGAAACTTGAGGATTATAATTATGTTGAAAATTTGTTAAAGACCAATAAATCTGAAGCTTGGGTAAATTGTCCACGAAGAATGTTTTTTGTGTATAAAGAAATCAAAGATATTATTGGAGGAAATAAATTTTCATTTTCAATTTCAGGGAGTAAATTTAATTTGATGTCAAACGCGATACATTTCATTGACATAATTGCTTTTTTAACTGATTCTACCGAATTTGTTGTTGATACAAGCGAATTAATTCCAAAACTATCCAAAAGTAAACGTCAAGGGTTTTATGAGATGAATGGAAAATTAAATATTAAATTCAAAAATGGTACATCGGGATTTTTGCATTGTTTACCTTCAGGAAATCTGCCATTAATCAATGAAATTTATACAGATGAAAAGAGAATAATATTAAAAGAATCTGAACTGGAAATTCTCACATACAATCCACAGATATCTGAAAAATGGATAAAAAAGGAAATAAAATTCCCATATCAAAGTGAATTAACAAATATTTTAATTGAAGATTTAATTAAGACAAATTCGTGTGAATTAACATCATATTCAGACTCAAAAAAGCTTCATTTATCTATTTTTAAACCAGTTCTGGATTATATAAATAACTTTTCAGATTCAAAATATGAAATCCTACCATTTAGTTAAACAGTGATAAAAAATGCAAAAAAAAAATAATACAATATTACTCATAGGATCAGGATATATGGCAATCGAATATTCCAAAGTGTTGAATAATTTGGAGGTTCCTTTTGTCGTTGTTGGGAGGAGTGAAGAAGGAGTTACTAAATTCAAAAAAGAGACCGGAATAGTTGCAATAGCAGGGGGAATAAAAAAATGGATCGACAATTGCATTTCAATTCCAGAAAATGCAATTGTGGCAGTAACGGGTTCTGAATTGGGAAAAGTAACTAGAATTTTAATTAATAAGAAAATTAAAAATATACTTCTTGAGAAACCTGGTGGTGTAGATGATGAAGATATATTGAGCTTAAATGAATTAGCCATTAAAAATAATTCAAATGTACTTTTAGCTTACAATCGACGTTTCTTTGCATCTACAATTAAAGCGGAAGAAATTATCAAGAAAGATGGCGGTGTGAAATCTTTTCTATTTGAATTCACTGAATGGAGTCACGTAATTAAAGACATAAAAAAAGCAACCGGCATTAAGGAAAATTGGCTATTACACAATTCTACACATGTCATTGACATGGCTTTCTTCTTAGGAGGAAATCCGGAGGACATAAAATGCTTTAAAACAGGAAATCTCTCATGGTTCAAAAAAGGATCAATTTTTACGGGAGCAGGCGTATCTTCAAGAGGAGCTTTATTCTCTTATCATGCAAATTGGGAAAGTCCAGGTAGATGGTGGATTGAATTATTAACAAGAGAGAATCGATTGATTTTCAAACCATTAGAAGAATTGAAAATTCAGAAAATAGGAAGTGTGAAAGTTGAAAAGGTTGAAATTGATGATGAGTTAGATAGGAAATTTAAACCAGGACTGTTTTTACAAACAAGTGCCTTCTTGAATAAAGATTGGATAAAATTGAAAACGATCCAGGAACAATCTGAAGATATCGCTATTTTAAAAAAAATTAGAGGATAAATAAAAAAAGAGAGAAAAATTTTTTACTTTTTTTCATTTTTTGTTCAGTAAATTGATATTCCATCAAATTTGGTAAATCTTGGTTAAATTGTATAATTAAAATTAAGAAATATTAAAAAAAAATAACATATCTATCAAAGGGTCCAACCATCATCAACTACAATGTTTTGTCCATTTACATATTTGGACATATCTGATAATAAAAATAAAAGAGCACCTTTCAAATCTTCTGAATCAAGCATTCCTTTTGATGAGCAATAAGAATTATATTTTTTTAGAAATTTTTCTGGTTGAGACTCAAGTATCCCTCCTGGACTTATTGAATTGAATCTAATATTTGAATTCTTGAAGTATTTTGCCATGTATTTAGTCAACATAATAATCCCTGCTTTAATTGCAGGATATTCAGGTTCACAACCCATAACATTCCCATTTATTAATATTCCATCATAAGTATCAAATTTTGGTGCCACAACACCCTGGATAGAAGAGATATTTATAATGTTACCATAAGATTGCTTCTTAAAAAAAATAGCAAACTGTTGTGAAGCTAAAAAATATCCTCCCAGATGCAGATTTAAATTCTTACAAAAATTTTCATATGAAACATCTTCAAATACTACGGTTGAACCACTAACTTGAGGATATGTTGTGTTCACAAATGCATCAATTCGCCCATAATTCGAATTTATTTTTTGGATCATTGAATTTAATGACTTTTTAGAGGTTATATCTAAAGATATAAAATCAAATTGCTTATTAAATCTGTCTTCAAGACTTTTTAAGTAAGATTTACTGTTATCAATATCAATATCAGCAAGTATTGGAACACCACTACTTTCAATGACCAATTCAACAAATGCTTTCCCTATTCTTCCTAATGCTCCTGCAATCACTACTACTTTGTTTTCAAGAAAATTATTTTCCATTATTATCACTTTAAATAGATTGTCATACTTTTAAAATTTTGAAAAATTCTATCTAAGCATGGAGTATAAAATTCTAATTTTAGGATATGGTTCGATTGGAAAAAGACACGCAAAAAATTTGATTTCTCTTGGAATCAAACCAATAATACTAACAAAATATCCAGATAAATCAAAGGATATCCATTTTGTTGATAACTTAAATAATAATGGCCACATATCACATTCTATTATCGCAACTCCGACATCCCATCACTTGATTTCTTTAAAACATGTTTTAGAAAAGACTGATTGCAAAAATTTCTTAATAGAAAAGCCCGTAGACGGTTCTAGAGAAAATTCAAAAAAAATCTTAGAAATTAAAGAAAAATTCGGCCTAAACATTACCATTGGATATGATATGAGATTTTTAGGTGTGTTTACAGAAATTCAGAAGTATATTAAATATTTTAAGCACAAAATTCGATCTGTAAAAATTTTTGCAGGGCAATACCTCCCAGAATGGCGCCCAGATCGAAATTATGAAGAATCCTACAGCGCTAAGAAAGTTTTAGGAGGTGGGGTTGATTTAGATCTTTCTCATGAATTAAATTATATGTTGTGGATATTTGGTAATCCAAAAAAGAAATTATTCACTTGGAGAGAAAAACTCAGTAGTTTAAATATCGATACTTGCGATTTTTTTAAAGGTATATATCATTATGACAAGTTTATTGTCGATGTTGAACTAGATTATTATCGAAAATCCGAAAGAGGAATGGAAATTATAGGTGAAAATCAGAAATTGATAGAAGTTGATTTTGTGAACAAAATTCTCCGGATTGAAGACAAATTAATTGAAAAACCAGATTTATTTAATTTCAATGAATGTTATATTGAAGAAATTAAGGAGTTTATTGAAATAAAAGAGCAAAAAAATATTACAAGTTTAGAAGAAGGTACTCAAATTTTTGAATTACTGTAGGAAGGAACGAATGAAACATCTAAAATATCTTCAAGGTTGAAAATGCGAACGCCGTAATTTAAATTTAGAGTTTTCTCGTTTGATTTTAACTTTTCATAAAAAAGTCAACTTTTTTCGCCCATTAAAAGGAAAATCAACATCTTATTACCAGTAATCATATTTCTACAATACTTTAATGCATAACATTAAATGCTGATATAAATAATTATAAATCATTACTTGGAAGTTGAATTGAATGTATAAGAATAAGAAGATTTTAGCAACAATTTGTGCTAGAGGAGGATCTCAAGGAGTGAAGGGAAAAAATATTAGAATTTTAGGAGATAAACCATTAATCATCCATTCATTGAATTTGGTTAGAGAGAGTTCTTTAATTGATGAATATATCATTTCTACTGATTCCCAAGAGATTATGGAAGTTGTAAAAAAACACGGATTTGATATCCATTTTAAACGACCAGATTTTTTAGCTTCAGGCAAAATTTCACGAATTGATGTAATTCAACATGCAACAAAATGGGTTGAAGAGAATTTGGACCAAAAATTTGATGTTATTATAGATCTAGGTGTTGCTACACCATTAAAGAATTTAGAAGATATGGAAAATTCTATAAAAATCTTAATTGACGAAGATGCATCTAATGTCTTCAGTGTAAATGTCGCAAGTAAGAGTCCCTATTTCAACATGGTTGAATTTTTGGATGGAAAAATCCAATATGTGAAAAAAATTGAAAAGAAAATAAATGATCGTAGAGATTCACCTCAAGTTTATGAAATGAACGATGGATTTAATGTTTTCAAACATGAAATTCTTTTCAGTGATAATCCACAATTCAATGAAAATACAAAGATTTCTATTATGCCACCCCATAGAAGTGTAGATATTGATGAAGAATGGGATTTATTACTTGCAGAATTCATAATAAGTACAAAAATAAAAGAAGAAATTAATGGTTGATGTTTTTAATATATTTAATCATGGTAATTTCTTCATTAAAATCAACTAATAGTACTTTTTTAGTTTCATTTGTTTCAATAAAATTATTTTTTTTGAAAACTTTCATAGAAGCAATGTTTTTAGTAGAAACCCATCCCACTAATAGCTTCGTAGTTGTATAGTTGGCACGTACATATTCGAAAGCATGAGCAATAATTTTTGTTCCAATCCCTTTTCCCATAAAATCGCTATGAACTCCATAACTTACTGAAATGCTATCGATATCATCTTCTAAAAAATCTAAATATAAATATCCAACAGGTTTTTTCGGATTATCGTTTAAACGGACTAAAAAAATTATGCGATCTTGTCTGGATAGTTGTTTTAAAAACCATTCATTTAATTTTTTTTTTTTTGGTGGTTTTTTAAAACCAGACCAAAAAACATTATTTTTATCGATCTTTAAATTATAAAAACCTTCATAATCTTCTTCATTCGCAATTTCAATGAAAATTTCCATACATAATCACTATGTTGAAATAATATATTTATATTATTATACATAACCTATATCTAGCGATCTTAAGAAAAGAGCTTCTAAAAATTAATAAAATCGCATGAATAATTAAATACAAAATGGTTTTATCAATGAAAAAGAAAAGAATTGCATTTTTAACAGGTACTCGAGCAGATTATGGAATTTTAAAACCAATTATGCAAGCAATCAAAAATAGTGAAAAATTTGAATTGGAATTAATAGTTACTGGTATGCATTTATCACAAGAATTTGGAAATTCAATTAATAATATAATTAAAGATGGATTTGAAGTACAGCATCAATTTGAGATGGAT
The DNA here is from genome assembly GCA_025839675.1 of Candidatus Lokiarchaeum ossiferum. Taxonomy (GTDB): domain Archaea; phylum Asgardarchaeota; class Lokiarchaeia; order Sigyniarchaeales; family Promethearchaeaceae; genus Lokiarchaeum; species Lokiarchaeum ossiferum. The sequence goes on along the minus strand of CP104013.1, from coordinate 5,081,474 downwards.
ACTCGGTCAGATGATAATATTTCAATGGCGAAAAGTGTAGGAAAAGGAATTATTGGTGCGGCAACTGTGTTGAAAGAAACTTTTCCTGATGCAGTCATTGTTCTAGGGGATCGTACTGAAGCATTAGCAATGAGCATAAGCGCAGCATATATGAATATTCCAATCATTCATTTTTCGGGAGGAGATCGTACTGGAGGAATAGATGAATCTGTGAGACATGCAATAACTAAATTTGCACATATTCATTTTCCTGCGACAAAAGAGAGCGCAAATAGAATCATTAAGATGGGAGAAAATCCAAAAAGGGTATTCATTGTAGGGGAACCTTCTTTAGATAAAATATTGAACTTGAAATATATGACGAAGGAGGAATTTTCCCAAAAATTCAATATAAATCTTAACAAACCCCTAATAGTTGTCATTCAACATGCAAATACAATTGAATCCAAGGATGCAAGGAATCAAATTATAAAAACTCTGAATGTGATAAAGAAACTCAGAGAACAAACAATAATTATTTATCCAAATTCTGATTCTGGAGGCAGAGAAATTATAAAACAAATCAAATTGTGCTCTAATCTTGATTTTATTCAAGTTTATAAGAATTTATCACATGAAGATTATCTGAACTTGCTTAAATATGCAAGTGTGTTAATTGGTAATTCCAGTAGCGGAATTACAGAAGCTCCATCTTTCAAACTTCCAGTAGTTAATATCGGTACAAGACAACAAAATCGTGAACGAGGAATTAATGTTATTGATGTTGATTATTCTGAAAAACAAATATTAGAAGGCACCAATAAAGCGTTATACGATAAGGACTTCCAACTAAAGCTGAATAAATGTATAAATCCATATGGAAATGGAAAAACAAGTGAAAAAGTATTAGAAATATTAACAAACTTTGATTTTAGCAAAAATATCTTACAAAAAATTAACACATATTAAATTGGATTTGATAATTGGTGAAAAATAAAATTAAAATACAAGACCGGAGAATTGGTGATGGAGAACCTTGTTTTATAATAGCAGAAGCAGGTGTAAATCATAATGGGGAATTAGATAAGGCAAAGTTATTGATTGATATTGCAAAGAATGCAAATGTGGATGCGGTGAAATTTCAAACTTGGAAAACTGAAGAATTACTCACAGAAAATGTAATTCAAGCGAAATATCAAACTAAAAATACAGGTGTAGAAGAATCACAGTTTGAAATGTTAAAAAAATTAGAATTATCGTATAATGAGTTTGAAATTTTAAAAAATTATGCTGAAAAAAAAGGTCTGATATTTCTCTCAACCCCAGATGAAGAAAAAAGTGCTGAGTTTCTAAATAATTTAGGAGTTCAATTATTTAAAATAGGATCGGGTGAGGTTACAAATATACCTTTTCTAAAGAAAATAGCAAGCATGAACAAACCAATCATACTTTCAACTGGAATGGCCACTTTAATAGAAATTAGAAGAGCTTATGAAGAAATTGTTGGTATGGGAAATAACAAAATCATTTTATTGCATTGTACTTCGGAATATCCTACTGATTTAGATGATGTAAATATGAATTCTATGTTAACATTAAGAAAGAATTTTGGAATAGATATTGGATATTCAGATCACACAATAGGGATATTAGCTTCAATTACAGCAGTTGCAATGGGAGCAAGCGTGATTGAAAAACATTTCACTTATGATAAGAGCGCTAAAGGCCCAGATCATAAATGTTCCCTATCACCAACTGAATTGAAAGAATTGGTTGAAGAAATTCGAAAAATAGAAAAAATTATGGGCAGTTGGGAGAAAAAACCAACAAATATAGAACTTGAAAATGCTAAAATTGTGAGAAAAAGCGTAGTTGCGAAAAATTTCATTGAAAAAGGAAGTATTTTAGAGGAAAATATGGTAAGTATGAAACGAGCAAATGGTTTCATAGTACCCTCAAGATTGAACGAATTTATTGGTAGAAAATTCAACAAGGATATTTTAAAAGACCAAGCGCTGAAACCGGAGGATTTCCATGATTCATGATGAAATCGGTGGATTTTTTGAAATGCCTGAATTGATTGACATAAAAGAAGAAAATTCTTGTTACAATTACTTGATTCAGAAAATAGATAAAAATTATCCGAACTTCGAATTCATTAGAGATGGACGCCAGGCATTGAAATGGATCTTAATTCAAAATGAAGTTGAAGCAAGAAAAAATCAAATTTTGATCCCCAAGTACCTTTGTGAATCAATAATCCAACCTTTTTCAGAATTGGATCTCGATTATGCACATTATGAACAATCAGACGATTTATCCCCAAAAATAAATTTTAATATAAAGAACTCGATTGTTTTGATTATCGATTATTTCGGAATTGAACAAATTTCTCAAGATGAAATACAGCAATTACTTAATAACGGTTGTATTGTAATAATTGATATCTCACATTCAATACTAAACACAACAAGATTCAATCTCGTTCATGAAAATATCTATTTGTTTGCGAGTTTAAGAAAAATATTTCCAATACCTGATGGTGGTGTCGTTTACTCATTCCAGGAAAATCCAAAAAAAAAAAAATTGAGGAATCCAACAAACTATGAAACAATGCTTGAAGCGATGTTTCTAAAGAAATACTACTTTCAATCGAATTCAGAAAAAGAAAGAGTAAATCTAAAAAAACATTTTTTAAAATTATATAACGAATACGAAGAAGAAAAGGAAAAAAAAAAAGAGAAGTATAACCTTGAGAAGATCCCAGAAATTTCTTTAGATATATTAAAAAAGATCAGTTACAAGATTACAAAGAATAGAAGAGAAGCAAATGCACAATTTTTCTTAAAAAAAACAAAAAAAGAATATACTTTTTTTAAAAAACCATTAACCTTACCTTCTTTTTTTCTCCTCAAATTCCCATCAAACACAATTCGAGAGAAATACAAGAAGGAATTTATTAAATTAAAAATATTTACTCCAATTCATTGGATTTTACCGTTTAGTATTCAAGATGTATGTAAAGAAGAAACAAAGTTGAGTGAAAGAGTTCTTACGATTCCAATAGATCATAGGTATATTCCAAAAGATTATATTGAAAAATTAAGCAAGTTGGATGAGATTTTTAAAAATATTTGAATTATATAATATTTTCATCAAATCCTTTTCTGTATGGTGGAAAAAATGTTTCATTTTCTTCACAATTCGGATTTTTTTTGCTTAACTTCTCATATTCCTTTGGGCAGAAGATTATTTTACCAAGATAGAATGGAAATGTGTGTTGGGAAAATCCGGATTTGAACTTAAATAAACTATCATTAGTACCTCTGCCACCTCCCAAATGAAACCAATTGAAACATTTATTATTCTGTGTTTTTGCCCATTTTACAATATACCAGAGAATCATGTCTGAGGGGTATAAGCCTTTGATCTTTTTACTACCAGATAAGTGATAGTGAATATATTCATTACCAAATATAAACAAACTCATGCCAACAATTTCTGAAGCCAATATTGCTTTAGCTACAATTATTCTACCATGAAGCATTTCAAAGTGATTTAGAATGAATTTTTCAGAGAAATAATACTTATTTGAAGCAGTGTTCTTGTCCATAGTCTGATAGTATAAGTCTATAAAACTTTTAATGTCTGATAATTGCGGATTTTCGTCAATTATGACTTTACATTCCATTTTCTCGGATTTTCTAATCTGATATCTTTTATTCTTTTTAAAATTACTAAAAATATCAGGTTTATCTTTGGTTAAATCAATAGCAACGACATCATTTAGATATTGAAGCTGAATCTCACTTATATCAGTTAATAGTTTATGGTTTTTAAGCAAAGGATGAAAACGTATGAATTCACTTATGTAATTGTTCTTTTTACAATAAATTGAGTACTCCTTAAAAAAAATTAAAATCGATTCTTTTACCCCTTTATCATTCAAAATATTGAATAATGGCCCACCATATCCGTATGGAGTGGTAAGATCAAAGAACTCATAATTCTTATTTAAATTAAGATGATCAATCCCTCTAACAATGTGAGTCCAAAAAATTTCAACGTTAGAATCTGCCCAATAAATAGCCTCCGGTACACCATTATAATTTTCAGAGTATATTTGGAAATACTCATAGCAAAAATAAATATCATTAAATTTTGGAAATTTTTTTTTTAATACCTCATTCCAAGATGATTTTGTGTTTAATATTTGCACGATTAAACGATATTTATATTTCTTTAAAAATTTAATTAGAGAATTGACTTATCTTCAAACAAAAATATCTCTTTGATTCTTGTATTTATCAATTTTTTAAACAATCTACGAATATTATACATTATGGAATACAAAGACCTTCTAAATTTTTTTCAAGATAAATCCATTTTGGTCACGGGTGGAACAGGCACAATTGGTTCTGAAATAGTGATCCAACTGCTAAAATATAATCCTAAAGTTATTCGTATACTTTCTAATTCAGAAAATGAATTATGGGAAATGAAGGTAAAATTAGAAAGTCACACAAAAAAATTAAGGTTCTTGCTCGGAGATATCAGGGACTATAAAAGAGTAAAAAAAGCAATGGATGAAATGGATTATGTTTTCAATGCCGCTGCAATAAAACATGTTCCAATAAGTGAATATAATCCAATGGAAGCAATCACAGTTAATGTACTGGGGCTGGAAAACATCATTGAAGCTGCAGTTGAAATGAAAATAAAAAATTTAATTCACATTTCTACTGATAAAGCAGTTTCTCCTACAACCGCGATGGGAGCAACAAAAATGTTAGGTGAACGAATATGTATTTCGAAAAGCTGCTCAAAAGGCACTCATAAATTAAAAATTTCCTGTGTTAGATTTGGTAATGTTTTAGGATCAAGAGGATCAATAATACCATTAATTAAAAACAATATTAAATCCGGGAATGAAGTGACTTTGACTGGAGAAAAAATGAAAAGATTTTTCATGTCGATTGATCAAGCGGTTAATTTAGTTTTAAGAGCTATGACAAAATCACAAGGTAGTGAAATTTTTGTTTTAAAAATGAATACTATCTTCATTAGAGACCTTATTGAAGTAATAATTGAAGAGTATGCACCTAAAATCGGAAAAAATCCAGATTCAATACAGATCAAAATTGCCGGTCCTAGAATTGGAGAAAAATATGATGAAGAATTAATATCTCCAATAGAGTATGTTAGTTGTTATGATACTGATGATCTATATATCATCTATCCTTCATTAGGATTTGATGTTCATGAAAGATTGCCCAGAAATACAGATTATCAAAAAGTAAAGGTGAATGAAGATTTTATTTATAGTACTGAAAATCAAACTCCATTAACAAAAGGAGAAATAAGTGCTTTGTTAAATGATTTAGATTTGTTAAAGTGAGAGAAAATGAGGACAAAATTTCCATTATTTGATATATATTGGGATAAATCGGATGTTGAAAATGTTTCCAATATTATAAAGCGGGGCTCATATTGGGCTGTTGGTCCAGAAATTAAAGAATTCGAAAAGAAAATAAGTGAGTTCTTTAATTGTAAGTATGCTCTTGCATTTTGTAATGGCACAGCTGCACTCCATTCATTACTACTCGCATATGGAATAACAAGTGGAGAAGTGATTGTACCATCCTTCACTTTTATTGCAACTGCAAATGCGGTAATTTTGGCTGGAGCCACTCCAATTTTTGCTGATATTGAAGATGAAACCCTGGGTTTAGATCCCGTTGATGTTGAACGAAAAATTACTTCAAAAACTAAGGCAATCATTCCAGTACACTACGGTGGCAAAGTATGCAAAAATATTCATAAATTGAAAGACATTGCAGTAAAGAACAATTTATTGTTGATAGAAGATAATGCAGAAAGCTTTGGAGCAAAAATTGACAACTTTTATGCCGGCACAATTGGAGATTCTGCAATATTAAGTTTTTGTCAGAACAAAATTTTACCTACTGGAGAAGGAGGAGCAATTATAACCAATGATCAAGATTTATATGAGAAATTAATATTAATAAGATCACATGGTCGGGTAGAACAAAAGAATATTGACTATTTCTCCGATATTCATATGGAAGATTATGTTCAAGTAGGTTATAATTATCGAATGCCAACCATATGTGCTGCTTTAGGAATATCTCAACTCGAAAAAATTGAATTTTTAATCAAAAAAAGGCGTAAAATTGGCAACTACTATGATAAAAACCTAAAAGATATTTCGGAAATAGAAATATTACCAGAATATTTTGGATCTAGGAATGTATACCAACTTTATAGTATTTTAGTAAAAGATCCTTTTGTAAGAGAAGAACTTCAAGATTATTTGATGAAACGAAACATTTTTACTAAAATTTATTTCGCCCCAATACATTTAAAGAGTTATTATAAGTTGAAATATAAATATTCTGAAGGATATTTGCCAGTGACGGAAAAAATATCCAAGAAAATATTAACATTACCGATTTCCTTAACTTTTTCTGAAGAAGAACAAAATTATATAATAGATTCTATAAAAGAATTCTTTCTTAAAAAATAATTATTTCACTTTTTTTATCTCGTTCTTAATTATAGCACATTTTATGGCTGAAGGAAAATATTCCGGGCACATAATTCTCCCGAATAAAAAAAAATAAAATTTTTACTTAATTCTTTTTAACCAACCACTAATACCTTCTGTTATCAGTAATTTACTCTCTTTTTTTGTATCAATTTCAAAGCCATCATTCTCAGATAAAAATTCTTGAACTGCAGTATATGGATTATCCCCACGATCCCATGGACGATTTGAATAATGACCCTCAGGGAAAAACTCAATGAACGTGTCCGATACAACAAGGTACGATCCAACACTGACAAATGGAGAATAACATTTCATCTCATCTAAGACATGATCATGAGTGTGAAGAGAATCAAGAAAGACCATAATTCTTTTTTTATTTTGAGCAATTTTACGAATTTGATCCATTACATGGTCTGAAGTAGAAGAACCTTCAATCAATTTAATACGTTTGAATAATGGATGTTTTTCTATCTCATCTCGATTATGTTTTCGAATATCTATATCCACACCTACAACTAGCCCATCACCCCTAAGTAATTCTAACATCGAAGCAGAAAGAATTATACTACCTCCATGTGCAATTCCTGTTTCAATAATCAAATCTGGTTTGAATTCCCAGATTATTTCCTGTTGCAGTACGATATCATTTGGATATTTTATTATTGGGCGACCTAACCATGAATAATTATATGTATATTTGTATTTTTCCGCATGAATCATCCACTCTATCGATTTTTGACTCAATTCTTTGTCTTTCGACATCAATTCCATATCTTTAGCACGTTCTTTTTTAAATTCCTCAATCGGATCCATTTCAATAAATCTCCTAATTAAAGTAGTTTTTAGTTTATTTCTAGCAATGAAGTTAATAACTCAATATATTTTTTCTGGGTTATTTATTTAGGTTTAGTTTTCAATTTCTACAATACCTAATTCAATTAGAAAAATGAATTCTGGTTTGTTAAAAAAATATTTTATATTAAAATTTATGATTCGGAAAAAAAAACTTACCATATTTTCCAAAGAGGTTTATCATTCCACATACGATTCAAATCTTCATAGTCTCGATAAGTATCCATACAATGCCAAAATCCATCAAAATTATATACCTTAATCTCACTTTCTTTTGCAAGTTTTGGTAGAACTGATTCAACTAACATTAAATTTTCATCCGTAATGTAATTGAAAATTCGTTTATTTATGACCATAAAACCTCCATTAACAGATTCCTTTAAAATAGGTTTTTCCTCAAATTTAGTGATGATGTTATCTTCATCTTTTAACATTAGACCATATTTTGATCTTGGATGCAATCCTGTAATTGAAACAATTTTATTGTGTTTGAGATGATAGTCCACAAGATTTTTTATATTCACATTGGCAACTCCATCTCCGTATGTGAGACAAAAATTATCTTCTCCTTCCAGATATTTCTTTACTTTATGTAATCTTAAAGCAGTTTTACTTTCCATTCCAGTGTCTACAAAAGTAATATTCCAGCCTTCAATTTCATCGTTATTTTCAATCTTTATATGATTTGATTTTAAATTTAAAGTGACATCTGAATTTCTCCATTGATATTCCATAAAATAGCGAATAATCATATCCCCTTTATATCCTAAGGGCAAAATAAAATCATTTATGCCATAACTTGAATAAATTTTCATGATATGCCATAATATTGGTCTCCCACCAACTTCTACCAAAGGTTTTGGGATAAATTTCGTTTCTTCCCTCAATCTTGTCCCTTTACCACCGCAAAATATAACGCATTTCAAGTTTTTTCACCTATTTGAAATTCAATTGATTAGTTTATTAATTTTTTTTAAAAAAAAAGGAGTATTTATAATTTGAAAAAGAATTTGTTATTTTACAAGATTTCAACTTGAGGGATTGGGATGATAAATTTCCCCCCCCATTCACGAATATAATTTTGTTGTTTCATTATTTCAGTTTTAAAATTCCAAGCCAAGATAAGGAGGTAATCAATTTGATTCTCTTTGATTAATATTGGATTTACCACTGGAATGTGAGTTCCCGGGGTAATTTGGTTCTGTTTTAGTTTATTTAGATCCCCTATATATTCTAAAGTCAAATTATCGATACCAAAATAATTTAAAAGAGTATTTCCTTTTGCAGAAGCTCCATATCCAGCAATTTTTTTACCATTCTCTTTGATATCTTTGAGAGTCTTCAATAAATTCACTTTTAAATTTTCAACTTTTAAAGCAAAATTTTTGTAATACTCAATTTTATTCACATTCATGCTCTCTTCCCGAATAAGGAATTCTTCAACGCTTTTATCAATATTTAAGGAAGAATTTTTTCGTGCACCAAATAGACGAATAGTTCCACCATGAATTGAAACATGCTTCACTCGAATCAATTTAAAATCATTATTATCAAACAGAATTTTTATTGGTCCAACTGCAAAATAGGATAGATGTTCATGATAGATTGTATCAAATTCGACATTTTCAATTAAATCAACCATATAAGGGACTTCTATAATAAAAATTCCATCTGGTTGTAACATAATTTTGATAGAACGGAATAACTCATCCAAATCATTAATGTGAGCAACAACATTAGTGGCAGTAATCAATTTTGCAGCACCAATATTTTTTTTGACTTTCAATGCAACTTTTTCGTTAATAAAATCTGTCTCAGTAGGAATTCCTGAATTGCGTGCAATTTCCGAGATATTCTCAGCAGGATCGATTCCTTGTACACTTAAACCTTGGTTTTTAAATTCTTTGAGCAAAGTTCCATCATTACTTGCAATATCTACAACAAGTTCTCCTGGTTTAACATTATAGGTTGAAATTGCATCGCGAGCTAAGTCACCGAAATGTTTTTTTAAAGTAGGGGATGTTCCAGATACGTAAATATAATTTTTAAACATAATTTCAGGTGGTACAACTTCATCAATCATTAACAATCCGCATTTATCACACCAAACTACGTTTAATGGATAGAAATGCTCTTTTTTCTTAGATTTTTTCTCAATAAACGCATTAGCTAAGGGAGTTTCCCCCAAATCTAAGATTTGGTGAAAATTATCATTCTTACATACTCTACATTTAGTTATTTTCAAATTAAATTTCAACTCTTACATGTGTTCTTTATCGCATTTTTATTTGCCAATCATAAGGAATAAAATCAGAAAGTGGATCTGCTCTTTTCATTTCTGATGGATCATGATCAATAGTAGCACAATTAGCAATGATTGCTGTTTTTGTTCCAATGCACATCACTCCATTCCACACACCAGTTGGTATTTTTACTAAACAATAATTTGATTCACCGATATATAATTCTTGAATTTCTCCTTTCGTGGGAGAATTTTCTCGACCATCAAATAAGACAAGCTTTATCATTCCAATTGGAACGGCATAATTCAAGATCATTTTTTCATGCCAATGCCATCCTTTGATTATCCCTGGATTTATAAAGGAAAAATAAATTTCTCCAAATTCTTCAAAATGAGAATCAGTGCATTTCAACATATGCATGATTTTTCCACGATCATCACAAATTTGTTTTAGTGGATAGATAACTACACCATCAATCATATTATTCAACTCTGTTAAAACTAATCAATACTAGAATTTATATAAGTTTTCATAGTACAAAATTTCTCAGAAAAAACTCTGATTGTTCCTTCTATACCGAATTTTGAAGGTCCATGGAATTATTTTAAGGATTTTTTATTAGCTGAAGTGAAGCAGACTATTGTTTTTAAAAGAATAAAAAAGTGGAACCTTCAATCTTTAAGATATTTTTTTAAAACAGGTTTCCAATGCGGCATTTCAATTCCTAGATCACTTAATTTTTCATTATCTAAAACGGAATAATGAGGTTGGTTGTATTTAGGTGAAAAATAGCTAGATTTTACACCAACTAATTCAACATTGATATCAAGTATTTTAAATATCTCTTGGGAAAACTCAAACCTACTTGACTGTCCTTCACATGTTGCATGATACAATCCATAAGCATCAGTTTTAATTAATTTTTCAACCACTTTTGCAACTTCAACAGTTGGGTTAAATGTTAAGACTTGATCCATTGCGGAAGGTAGCTTTTCATTTGCTTTCTCTGCATCTCTTCCAAGTTTAATCATCATTTCTACAAAATTTGAGAATTTCTTTGCTCGAGTCCCTTTTTTTCCATATAAACCAGACACACGTATACAGAAATATTTTTTACAATACTGACGAATAATATTTTCACCAGCCAATTTTGATATACCGTAAATTTGAATAGGGTAGGGAAAATCTTTTTCGCGATAAGGTGAATTTCTTTGAGAATCTCCACCAAAAACATAGTCTGTTGAAAAATGTACCAAGGTTGCTTCAATTTGATTACACGTATCAGATAGATATTTCAAGGCAATTGAATTAATCAAAAAAGCATTTTGGACATCAATTTCACATAAATTCAAATTGTGGAATGCGGCAGTATTTATCACAATTTCGGGAGATATTTCTTTGAGTTTTTTTTGCACTAACTCTTCATTTTCAATGGAAAAATTATTATGCTCTAAAGATACGATTTCATATGTATTACTCAATATTTTTTTAATATCATGCCCTAATTGCCCATTTGAACCAATTATTACAATTTTCTTCATAATTTTAGCAAATCTCATCTAATTGTTTTGAAAGAAAATTAGGAAATTGATCTAAAACTTGCTCTAATTGTTTCAACCGATAACATGCCTTGTTTTCAAAATCTTGCTTGGTGATTGAAGAGTTTTTTAAGTTTTCATATATTTCTTTAGAACCTTTTTTTACATTCCATTCATTTTTAAGATTTAAAGCATCTTTTAGTTTGTCAAAATTAACATTATAACTCCGAGAATCTGGATCAAAAGATTTAGCAACAGAAATACCCATTCCGGGTATATTTTCTTGAATTAACTTTGCAATCCCCTTAACTTGATAATTCTCTTCACTAAATCCGACATTAAATATTTGATTATGAACTTTTTCCTTTGGAGCATCTAACATGTCAGCAAAAACTCGAGAAAGGTCCTCTACATGAATCAATGGACGCCATGGGCGCCCATCACTCAAAATATTGATTTCATTAGAGTATAGAGCAGATGCAGTTAAATTATTCACAACTAAATCTAATCTCAATGAGTGAGAATATCCGTAAACAGTTGCGTTTCTTTGAAATATTGGAGTAAAATCATTATCTGCAAGCCTACTGACTTCATTTTCAGTTTTAACTTTCGATTTTGCATATTCGGTTATAGGGGATGTCTTATCAGTCTCAAATAAGATTTTTGAATCATCTTCAACTCTTCCATAAACACTACATGAAGAAGAGAAAATAAATCTTTTTATTCCAACTTCTTTTGCCATTTTTGCTAATCTCAAACTAGCAACATGATTTATTTCTTCAGTTAAACCAGGGTTAAGCTCACCCATAGGATCATTGGATAACGCGGCCAAGTGGATAATTGCATCATGATTTTTTATATCATCGGTAGTAATTTTTCGAATATCTTTCCTAATCTCGTTTATTTTAGGTTTTTCAGCAATAAAATCGAACTGTTCAAATAATCCAATATCAATTCCAGTTACTTCATGCCCTCTTTCTATTAAAATCGGAAGTAAAACCCTTCCAATATATCCTAAATGTCCTGTAACAATAACTCTCATGTTAAAAATCTCGTTTGATTTAGATTTAAGTTAAAATAATAGATTTTCTATTTGAAAATTTATATTTTTTTAATTCAATTCTATCAGCAGATATTTATAGTTTTTTTGTTCCTTCCTTTGAATCATGAATTTCGTAAAAATGGACTAAATAATTTTTAATAACTCGTACATCATCAAAATATTCTTCTTCAGGAAAATTTTCGGCCCAAAACCGCTTCTTTCTGATTATTTTATTGATTTTGGAATTTTTTATTGATAATATAATATTTACAACAATTTTTCTTATTTTAACTGTTAGAAAACTTGAAGATCCATTTTTTTTTTTTTTTAAATTGGACCCAATTTTAAGATACAATTGCATTCCTTCATCTATTTGCCTAATTGCATCAACTTTAGATAAATTTGTGGTTTTTAGTATATTTTCAACCAATCCCGCTTTGAATTTCGAAAATTTGTGATCATAGGTTCCTTTTTCTATAAAATCACTTATTTTTTCTGCAACTTTACCATCAGATTGTTCTAAAAATTCTCTCGCTCCAGAATAAAAGTCTAAAGTTTTAATTTTTCCATGTATTGTGGTTGTGAGAGCAGGAAATAGTTCACCAAATCGATAATCGTTAGTAAATTTCAAAGTTTCTTCAAAAATCATTTTTAAAAATTTAGTTCTGTGAAAGTAATAAAACGTTGGAAAATAGTGAGAAAATGTCTGATTTAATCTCAACTTCATATTTTCATTAGTATTATTCATATAGGGAAACAATTGCTGATGGTAATTTTGCCAAATAACTTTTGGCTTTTTAAAAATGTTTCTTTCATTAATAAAAACTATGCTATAACCAGCAACAGCAGTGAAAGATGGATTAGAATTCAAGAAATTTAAGGAATTTTTTATTTTATTGGGAATAATAAAGTCGTCATCAGCACAAATGACACAATATTCAGTTTCTATTTGATCAATGATAGTTTTGATCTTTCTAAAAAGCATAGTATCTAATGTGAAAGAATTATTATAACAAATATTAATATCAGGAAATTTTGCGATGATAATCTCGTTTAATTCCTTATTTTTCTCACAACTGGAATCAGCAACGATTATTTTATACTTACATTTTGTAAAATTAAAATATCCCAAACATCTTTCCAAGTATAAAGGTCTATTATAGGTTGGAATAATTATTGTTAAATTTTCTTCATTTCTTGACATCAAAGTGACACTCCTTGCAACAATGAATGATACAAAGTTTATGGTTTAATAATGATCCCAATTCCACAAGATTTCTGATCCCAATCCTCGACATTCTCAATATATTCATAATTCTCTTTAATCTCATTCCAAAATTGAAATACATTCACCTCGTCTATATTTTCATGTACAACAATATCATGAAAAGCAATCATTCCTTTTGAGCGTACAAGCGGGGAATACATCTCAAAATCTTGCTTAATTCCTTCATAGGTATGATCTCCATCAATAAAGAGAAAATCAATTTCTTGACCATTCAACTCATTTTTCAAAATTTCTAGAGATTCCAATTCATGAGAATCTGCTCGAATCAATTTTATTTGTTGATTTTCTCGGGCAAAAGATTTGTAAAGGGGAATTTTCCATTCTGGATAGCCACCACCAAATTGCCCAGATGGTAGGTCTAAGCTAATTAGTTTTGTATCACTTTGTGAAACATTGGTGTACAAGGCAAGAGTGCCTCCCTTATTTGTTCCAATTTCTACAATGATTTTTGGTTTGATATCTTTAACTTTTTGAAGCAAAGCAAGAATTTCTTTCCTAACTTGAAGTGGTTTGATATCGACATTCAAATATTTGATTTGACAAACATTATCATAAATTTCTTCTATTGAGTCAACATCTGCCATTATTTTTTTATATTTTTTAATTAACCTAGAAATTGGGAAATTTGACCGAAATAATCTGCCAACTCCCAAAAAACTAAAAAATATCATTTTTTGGAATGTTATTTTGATTCCGTTATATTTGAGGTTAATAATCAATCTTTTTAATGCACTCTGATTCTTCATATTTTAACTTAAATTCAGCAACATTTATAATTGAATTCATACAATTTTCTGAAATCCTTATAAGTTAAAATCTTGATGAAAACATAGCGGTTCGGCATAATGGTAAGAAGAGGTTTTAATCTCTAATTTCAAAAACTTTTCAAATTTACCAAAAACTTATCAAAACCATTGTTACAATCGATCCTTTGTAAATAAAAGGATTGAAGTGGAGAAAAAATAAGGAGTCAAACTAGCATAAAAATTAGAGTTTAACTTCAATCAAACAAACTCTTTAGTTTTTTTTTGAATATTCCAGTTTTTCTTTCAGTAATTAATGACAATAATATGGAAATTAAATTAATTACAATAAAGGCTAAGAAGAAAAGAAAGGTTGATGATATATTAATATAATCTACCAGATTCAGAAAAACGATAAAAATGGAATAATGGACAATATATAATACGAAAGAATAGGAAGAAAGAAATTGAAATATCTTAATTATTGTTTCAGGAATCTTAAAGGAACAGCTATTAAAGAAAAGAATTATGAAATAGAATGAAATTGAAAATAATAATATAAATAATGGATCATAAGCTACTTTCATAACTAATATCCGAATTGTTGACCCTATAATTGAAATTAATACAAAAAAGAACAATATTTTCTTCTTACTGGATAATTTCTCAATAAGATTTCCCAAAATATTCTTGATTTTTATTTCAAGTTGGACTAATATAATACCTAATCGAGATTTCGAATTCACATGAAAAATATACAAAAAAATCCCAACCACCTCAATCAAGACTAAAAATATTATAACAATGATATTTGTCAATTCAAAAAATAAAAAGCCTAAAATAATCATAAATAACAAGATTGGACGTATAAAAGAATAATTTCGATGCTTATTCCGAATATTAATTAATAACATGAAACTATAACCGATAATCCATGTTGTTAATAGAAGAATTTTAATGCGTTTCCTAGGACCCAAGGCAATGATTGCGAGAAACAACACACTACCTAAAAAAATGATAAAACCAATTATTTTTTCCTTAAGATTCTTGGATGATTCTTTTTGATCTTCAGCTTCAGTATTATAAAGTAGGAGAAAACCAAATATGAAATACATCCACCATTCGACAGGAATAGTCCATAACGGTCTTGCTGAACCAAAACTTGTGTTTCCCAGAAGGGAGAAATCTGAAAAGTTCGATGATAATGATATTGAATCTTGTAACATAAAAAAATTTGAAATAAAAACATCTAATCTGAATGCATTTTGATAGTATGCATCATTAAATACGTAAATAATCACCAGATCCAGAAAAACAATAACCAATAACATCGGTATTAGAGTAACATAAATTCTAACAGTTCTATCAAAACAAAAATCCTTAAAAACATAATTTCCTTTCTGTCTTTTTTCATAAGCGGAATTACTGATCAAAAAGCCACTTATAAGAAAAAATGTAACTACTGCAATATTTTGCATATAAGGCATCTTAGGGGGTTTTAAATTCGATCCTATTTCAAAAAAATTGAGTCCATGCCCTATAACAACCATCTGAGAAGCAAATACCCTAATTAAGTTTAAAATGAATCTTGAATTGGCTGAGAAAGAAACATGTTTTCCTTGATCAACCAAAGTCTCCATGATAATTTTGATATTAAAGTAATTATAAACTTTTCGAAAAATTGTATCTTGAATTTTCATTCTTCCAACCAGTAATTAGTTGGTTTTAATTTTCAGTAACTAATTTATCAATTTTAAAAAAAAATGATATGGAATTTGACTATTGAAGGATTCTTCTAAATGAAACTTTAAAATGGTTTTTAATGAAGCATATCTAAAAATTAAAAACTTCAAAAAATCATAATTAATTACTATGAAAATACTAATCACTGGTGGATTAGGGTTTATTGGTAGTAATTTCATTCATTATATCCTTGACGAAAACCCAGAAGTAAATATTGTAAATTTAGATGGCATGACTTATGCAGGTAATCCAGAAAATCTAAAGTCCATTGAATCGAATCCAAGGTACAAATTTGTAAAAGGAAACATATGCAATTATGAACTTGTAGATTATGTGTTAAAAACACACCATATAACTCACATAGTACATTTTGCTGCCGAATCTCACGTGGATCGCTCAATATCAAATCCAGATATTTTTATTGAAACCAATATTCGTGGAACATTGACTTTACTTAATGCTGCAAAAGCAAATAACATTCAAAAATTTGTGCAAGTGTCCACTGATGAAGTATATGGCTCCCTTTCTTTTGATGATCCTGCTTTTACTGAAGAAAACCAATTGTGTCCCAGAAGTCCGTACTCTTCAAGTAAAACCGCTGCCGATTTGTTAGTGCTTTCATATGTTCATACATACAAGTTACCTGCAGTAATAACACGATGTTCAAACAATTATGGGGCATATCAATTCCCCGAAAAATTGATCCCTTTAATGATCCGGAATATCCAGATGGAGAAAAAGCTCCCTGTTTATGGAGATGGTACTAATATTCGAGATTGGATTCATGTGATGGATCACTGTCGTGGGATCTATGCCACTTTGATGAAAGGAAAAGTTGGCGAAGTCTATAATTTTGGCGGTAATGCAGAAGTCTCAAACATTAATATGGTCAAATTTCTGTTAAAGGAATTGGGAAAAGGAGAAGATTTGATCACCTTTGTGAAAGATCGCCCCGGTCATGATGTTCGGTATGCGATGAACTTTTCTAAAGCAGAGAAAGAATTAGGGTGGACCCCAAAATATAAATTCGAAGATGGTATGCGTGAAACGATTCAATGGTATCTCTCCAATCAAGATTGGGTCGATAATGTCACTTCTGGAGATTATTTAGACTATTATAAAAAGCAGTATAATTCTGAAAAATAAAAAAAATTGAAATGAGATTTCTGAAAAAATAATATCTGAAAGATCTATTGATTTTCTTGGGCTGCTATTTTCAAGATATATTTGCCATAATCCGTTTTTTCATATTTTTTCCCAAGTTTAACCAATTGGCCGAGGGAAATGAATTTTTTCATATAGGCGATTTCTTCTAAACACGATATATTCAACCCAGTTCTCTTTTGAATAGTCCTTACAAAATCTGTTGCATTGGCTAATCCATCATATGATCCGGTATCCAGCCACGCAAATCCACGGCCCAAGATCTGCACTTTTAACTTCCCCTTCTTGAAATAAACATTATTAAGCGCAGTTATTTCGAGTTCCCCTCTTGCTGATGGAGTTAACGATTTAGCAATGGATACAACATCTTCATCATAGAAATATAATCCAGGAATGGCATAATTCGATTTTGGTTTTTTGGGTTTCTCTTCGATTGAGAGAACATTGAAATTATCATCAAATTCTGCAACTCCAAAATCCTCGGGGTTATTAACATAATATCCAAAAATATAAGCTCCAGAATCCAATTCACTTACACTTGTGAGCAATGAACTGAAACCTCTGCCATAAAACACATTATCACCAAGAATCAATGCGACTTTATCCCCATTTATGAATTCTTCTCCTAAGATAAACGCCTCTGCAATCCCTTTAGGAGCTTCTTGGACTTTATAAGATAATTTCAATCCAATTTCGGAACCATCTCCCAGCAATTCTTGATAGAGAGGCAAATTCTTTGGATCGGAAATAATCAAAATTTCACGAATTTCGGCCAACATTAACACGGAAAGTGGATAGTAGACCATCGGTTTATCATAGATTGGTAATAATTGCTTGCTAATTACATGGGTAATTGGATAAAGACGGGTTCCGCTTCCGCCAGCTAAGATGATTCCTTTCATGAATATATTTTAAATCCAATGGATTAAATAATTTACTGTTTATCGCTTTAGATTTTAGATATACAAAAATAAATAATACTCACCTTGTAGGAACAGAATAAATTGGGAGATTACTTTTGAACACCTAAAACCACCATATAGATCATTTTTAATAACAATCTTTCATATATTGAAATGGGAAGCGATTAAACCACATTTCTTTTACCCCATGGTGATGTTATGGAAAAAATTCTTGTTATTGGAGCAAATGGATTCTTGGGAGGAAAACTTCTCCCAATTTTTGAAAATAAGTATGATGTATATGCAGCAGACATCACTATCAGTGAAATTGATGAGAAATTTCATCCAATTCAACTAGATATCACAAATGCGGAACAAGTGAAGACAGTTTTTAATCGTTTAAAACCGAACTTGACAATACTGACTGCCGCCATGACAAATGTTGATGCATGCGAGGATTTCCCAGAAAAAGCAAATTTGATAAATGCTATTGGCCCCTTAAATGTTGCAAACGCAATTAAAGAGAATAAAGGCCGTCTGATACATATCTCAACAGATTTCATTTTTGATGGAAAAAGAGGAAATTATACTGAGGAGGAGGAACCGAATCCTTTGGGTGTTTACGGAGAATCCAAATTACGGGGGGAAAAAAATGTACTTGAATCAGGAGTAACGGCTTTAATTTGCCGAACTTCAGTTCTATACGGTTGGCCTGCTGCAAACCAACGTGATAATTTTTTCTCATGGGCCTATAAGCAATTTCATAACGGAAAACACATTAAAATAATTAAGGGGCAAATTACCACTCCCACATTGGTTGATGATTTAGTGAAATTTTTATACGATGTCTCAGAATTCAAAACTACAGAAATTTACCACACTACGGGTCCAGAAGCTATCTCACGATATGATTTTGTTACTAAATTAGTGAATATTTTTAAATTTAGCCCTGATTTATTAGAACCAGTCGATTTTTTCAAGCAAAATGCCCCTCGACCAGATAATTCTTCACTTAACACCCAAAAAATTCAACAAACCAATTATCACCGATTTCGAGGAATAGAAGTCAGTTTTCAACATTTAAAACAAATAAATCATCAATAAATAGGTACGAACAATTTTACAAGAGAAATATATTCCAGAAGAGTCTTTTTTTTGAATATCACTTTATGGATGCACTTTATTGTCCAGAGATTCAATCGATCTTTTCTTTTTACCTATTTTCCATTTTTCAGCGATATTGCACTAAAAATTCTTGCTACTCGAATTTTTTACTCGAAAATTTTTTAGTATATCAAGTAAGGTGTCTTCTATATTATACTTTGGTGTCCAACTCGAAATGCTTTTTATACGAGAATTATCACCAATTAATTCCTTAATTTCAGATGGTCGCATCCGATTTGGATCTTGTTTTACATCGATTTCACATTTTGCGTTATCAATTAAGATCTGTAATAAATACTTGATTGAATAACCTTTACCAGAACAGATATTGTATATACCCCCATAAGTTCTTAATTGACTTAACTCAAAATAGGCATTAACAACATCACGAACGTCTGAAAAATCACGAATTGCATCTAAATTCCCGACTTTGAGAGATTGAAGACGTTTATTTTCAATTTGGACAATTTGCTTCGCAAAACTCGAAATAACAAAGGTATCAGTTTGATTGGGCCCAGTATGATTGAAGCTTCGGGCAATATTAATTTTCAAGTTATAGTTTTTTACATATTTGAGACAAAGCTCCTCTTGTAAAATTCTTGATTCTCCATATGGATTTTTAGCACTAATTGGATGAGATTCAGAAATTGGAATCGTTTGAGGATCCCCATATACTTCGGCTGAACTAATAACTATGATTTTAATATCTTCCTTTTGTGTTTGAACAATGGCATCTAAGAGATTGCGGGTTCCTTCCACATTGACATTGTGACAGATGTCCGGAAATTGAAAACTTTTTGAAGCAGAGCTAAATCCCGCTAAATGAAAAACAATATCGGGTAAGATTTTGGACAAGGTCTCATTTATTTGAACAGGATCTGTGATGTCCAAGCGATAATAATAGTCTACTGTTGATCGTTGTTCATTTACCAGATCTGTTCCATAAACAATAAAATCTTTGCGCTGTAACAAAGAAACTAGGTAAGGGCCGACAAATCCTTCGCTTCCTGTAATAAGTGCTTTCATTTTCTCAAACTTCCTTAACTAAATCATTACTTTTTCGACTAAAAAATCTACATATAAAAATAAAAAAAATCCTACTGATCTCCAATTTTAGGATCTTGAATTATTTTGGACAATTGCCATGTCCGATTTCACCATTAGCTTAACAAGTTGTGCAAATGAAGTTGAGGTGGGATTCCACCCTAATATTTTTTTAGCTTTCCGAGGGTCACCCAATAATTGTTCCACTTCTGTGGGTCGGAAATATTTTGGATCGACTTCAATGAGCGTTTTGCCTGATTCCTTATCAATTCCTTTTTCATCTACTCCCTTTCCTTCCCATTGGAGATCAATCCCAGCTTCACGGAAGGCTAAAGTGCAAAATTCGCGGACTGTATGCATTTCACCAGTTGCTATCACAAAATCTTCCGGCACATCATGCTGTAACATTAACCACATGCATTCCACATAATCTCGCGCATACCCCCAATCACGTTTTGCGTTCATATTCCCAAGATATAATTTTTTCTGTTTTCCTTGAGCAATTCGAGCTGCAGCAAGAGTAATTTTACGAGTCACAAAAGTTTCCCCACGTCGCTCGGATTCATGATTAAATAAGATACCATTCACAGCAAACATGTTATAGGCCTCGCGATAATTTTTTACAATCCAATATGCGTATAATTTTGCAACCCCATAGGGACTGCGCGGATAAAATGGAGTTGTTTCACTTTGCGGGACTTCCAATACTTTTCCAAATAATTCAGATGTCGATGCTTGATAAATCCGGGTTGTTTTTTCATAACCCAAAAAGCGTACGGCCTCTAACAATCGAAGCATCCCTAACCCATCAGTATCAGCCGTATACTCGGGCACTTCAAAGGACACCTTCACATGAGATTGAGCTGCAAGATTATAGATTTCATCTGGCTTGATTTCACGAATCAAACGAATCAGATTGGTAGAATCCGTCATATCCCCATAATGGAGTTTGAGGTGTTTTTCCAATTTCATATCTTCAATATACTCATCGATATATAGATGTTCAATACGACCACGATTGAAAGATGAACTTCTTCTAACGATGCCATGAACTTCGTATCCTTTATCTAATAGAAGTTCAGCGAGAAAAGATCCATCTTGGCCCGTTATTCCAGTGATAAGTGCGATTTTCATAAAAATTACCTTAATGATAAATAGTTAATTTTTTTTTCAATAAGTATTTTTTGAGTAATTTGATTAAAAATAATCGATTATCAGCAACAATAACAAAAAAAAAAATATTTTCAATTGTATGCTAACAATTTCCTACTACAAGATAGGTTAGATTTTATGGCGAACCTTTCACGTCAAGACTTTGGTGACCGTGCTTGCCACGTTAGTGGTTATTATCCCGTGCTCACTATTAGTAAGTGAAAAAACTATTCTCACAAGCTTTAATATACTTATTGTATAGCAAGATAAAAATAGGTTATATTAAAAAAAAAGAATTTCCTATTTGAATGATCATAAAGCGAACTCACGAATTTAGATTTAAATATTGAAAAACTGAAAAATTGAATAATAATAAAAACTTGTAAGAATTCTAAAATAATTAGTGTTCTTTACATGAAGAAAATAGCAACAATTTTTCCAGATGTTTGGATTCTTGAGCCGAAAATTTTTCAAGATAGTCGAGGATTCTTCTATGAATCATATTCAAAAAAAAAAATGGAATCTATTGGGCTATTTTATGATTTTATTCAAGATAACCATTCAAAATCAGTAAAAAATACCGTTAGAGGGTTACATTTCCAATTATCACCAGGCCAAGTAAAATTAGTGCGATGTACGAAGGGGGAGATATGGGATCTTATAGTAGATATTCGTCCTGAATCTAAAACTTTTAAGAAATGGATGGGAATAAATTTAACCGAAACAAATTTTAAGCAAATCTTAATTCCTGTAGGATTTGCTCACGGTTTTGCAGTTCTTTCAGAGTGGGCGGAAGTTGAATATAAAGTTACAAATTATTATGATCCTAAACTCGAACGAGGGATTCAATGGGACGATCCAGCATTCGGAATAGATTGGAAAGTACATAAGCCGATCCTATCTGAAAGAGATCTTTCCAACCCATCACTACAAACCTTTTTACAACAAAACAAATAAATCAACTTTATATAAATTCGAGTTTTTGAATTCCTTGGCTTTTTTGTTTTCTTCTTCTATACTTCCAAATACCTATTAATACCGATTTTGATTCAAAAAACGGGAATAAAAGTTAAACGAGTTAATTGATTAGCTAAATTGAAAAAAAATTTATTTGATTCCTCCTCTTTAATTAACTATAATGGAAGGAAAACGAATATTGGTAACTGGAGCTGCGGGGTTCATTGGTAGCAATTTAGTAGATGCTCTATTATCCCAAGGTGCAGTAGTCATTGGATTGGATAACATGTTTAACGGAAGGATGGAAAATCTTGAATCCGCTCAAAAGAACAAAAAATTTACTTTCTATAAAGGTGACATTAGAGATTACGATCGACTCCTCCATTTGATGCGAGATATAGATATTGTTTATCATGAAGCAGCATTTACGAGTGTCCCACAGTCAATTATCATGCCTCAACTTTGCAATGATGTGAATGTGTCCGGAACATTAAACATTTTAAACGCAGCACGAATTCGAGATGTAGAGAAAATTGTTTTTGCTTCGAGTTCTTCGGTCTACGGCGATACACCAACTTTACCAAAACATGAAAATATGAAATTAGATCCTATTTCTCCCTACGGTGTGGCAAAACAAGCCGCAGAAGCGTATTTAGTTTCATATAACCGGGTGTATGGTTTAAATACTACCGCTCTACGGTATTTCAATGTTTTTGGACCTCGGCAGAAGGATTCAACTTACAGTGGAGTCATCGCTATCTTTCTTGCCCAAATTTTTGAGGGAAAGAACCCTATCATTTTTGGGGATGGAAAACAATCTCGAGATTTTACATACGTCAAAGATGTGGTTAGAGCAAACATATTAGCGGGCCTCTCAAAAGAAACAGCAGGAAAAGTACTAAATATTGCAGCAGGAAAACCAATAGGCCTAACCGAATTAACCAAAATTATGATTCAAGAATCTGGGAAAAAAAATATCGATATTGAATATACTTCGGTCCGAAATGGCGATATTCTTCATAGTTATGGAGATATGAATTTAGCAAAACAATTATTAGGGTATGAAGCGCAATATGATGCGGTTTCGGGCTTTAAAGAATACTTAGACTATTATAAAGCAAAGTTTAATTTGTAATATTTTTTAGTTGAATAAATATTGTTTACAACTATAATGAGGATAGCATAAGATGGGATCAAATCTAAAAATAACTATCTTTTTTCCGTTCGCAATTTTAATTTGCATAGCCCTATTGAACATTTTTTTTACTACATCATCTCCCTTCATCAATATTATCTGGATTGTTCTAACTTGCGAAATATTTCCCATCATTTTGCTTTCGTTTTTATTCAAATTACAAAATGCGCTTGATAGAATTCTAACTTCTCAAGTTATCGTTTTAATTTTTTGGACTTTCATCGCAAAAATCTTTTTAATATTTGAATGGGAACTATTTAGATGGAAGATAGCCCTCATAAATTTCTTCTTCATTTTCTCCCTTATTTTGATTGAAATGATTCTTTATAAGATTCAATCCAAGCATATTGCATCAATATGGCATCAATCTTTAAGTTTAGAAAAAATGTTAAAAGAATTTGTGAAAATTTTCAAATCAAATCAGTTTTTTCTGGAGATTTTTTTAGTCTTATTATCCATATTTTGTGCCTTGCGCTCTCCGGTGGTTGCATTTGATGATGCTTGGTATCATATGACCCTATCCCAAGAATTGATTCGCACGGGATTTTTGGAAGATTATTCCGAATATTACGGAAAATTAACCTACCATTTTCTCGGAGCATCCTTTTCTCTGATGTCAGGGTTTGGTATTGAAATACTTGCAAAATTTATTGGTTTATTTCAACTTCCCCTCGGATGTCTCCTTTTTTACACCATTACACGAAGAATAAGTAAAAATAAGAATATCTCAATCATTACAACAATATTATTTACGATCACAATTTTTGGAACGATATTAAATCTTTCACAATATTGGCCAACCGCCCTAACTACTTTCTTTGGATTGGAACTTTATCATCAATATATCCAACGGCTTAAAAAAATCCCTTCTCCTTCCTTCCTTCCAATAGAGGAGACTTGGAAATTTATTTCGATCAAAGCGATGCTAATACTGGCTATCACGTTTACTCACGTCATAAACGCATTGATCTATTTAACTCCATTAATTTTTATTGAATTCTTTTTAATTATACGGGATAAAAATTTTAAATGGGATTTCATTTCGTCCCTCGTTTTAGCTGGAACAAGTTTGCTTTTGAATCCTTATAGTCGATATGTGCTATCAAATATTAATATCCCGACAAATCCTTTGATTTTTCTCGCGATACTTCCCATAGTATTTGTTTTCATCCTTATTGAAAAATTTATTCACAGATATACCTTCTCAACCAAAAATCCAACACCTAAATTTTTTGATCCTGAAAACACGACAATTATTTTTGAAAAAAAATATTATTTCAAATTCCTAATTCCAGCACTAATTCTTATCGGTCCAATCGTGTATATTGTGTTGATAATTAGAGAGAAAGGGTTTTTTCCATCAAATATAGGCATTTCAGTTATAGAAACGATCATTATCGCAATTCTTTGCTCAGCCAGTATCATTGGATTCTCTCTCTACCGCAATTATAGTTTAGTAGGAAAATCTAACTTTCTTTACATGATATGTATAGTTGGATTAATTCTATCATCGATTGTTCTCTCAATCATCCCTTCTTTTATCATTCGAATGATTGAAATATTCGTACCGTTCATTTTTATCGGAGTGGGAAGGTATTTCTTTTATAACCAATCTCGAATTCTGCTAAAAAAGAGAAATCGGAAGGTTTTAACCGTTTTTTGCGCGATTAATCTAATTTCAAGTATTTCGTATCAGACATTGTTTGCTGACTATATTTCATCCTCGGACCGTGGGTTCATTGAAAAATTCGCATATTACTCCAGCGATTTCGATTTGAATTATGATGAAAGTCCCCAGAAATTGGCAGATGACCAATCTATTGTTACAGGAAACTTCCATTGGGCGTATCCTTTTGGATTTTATGGGAATAATTCGGTAATTCAGTTTGATCACGAGATTGGATATTATTTACTACCAGAAAATCATACTAAAATGACTTCAAATGGAACTGAAATAATTCGACTTCGGGCATATCAATCACGCAATAATTACACAAACATGTACCTTATATTAGGCGATATAGATCTTACTCGTGGATTAATATATTTGGATGGAGGAAATTTTGGGTTACTAGACGATAATGATTTCGACTTCACAAATAATGCAGTCTATCTCAATCGAATTGGAGTAGCAAATCACCAAAAGAGTATATTTTGGGTAATTTCTTAGGTCAATTCCAATATATCTTTCTTGCATTTTATTTCAAGTAAATCATTTTCTTTATTTATTATGCATAATTTCTGTACACCATAACATCTTTGTTGTAAGAATTGATTAAAATGAATATAGAATATTTGGAAGATATAATAGAGTCAAAGAAACTCACAGTAGCAGTATTTGGATTGGGAAGGATTGGATTACCTACCGCTTTAATGTATGCCAAGGGAGGTTACCAAGTAAATGGTATTGATATCAATCTCGAATTAATCGAAGATTTGAAATTAAAAAAGACATTCATTGATGAACCGGGATTACCGGAAATTTTGAATGATATGGTCGATTCGAAGAAAATCACTTTTTCCGATAATTTCGAATTTGCTATCAAAAATTCGGATGTAATTGTGATATGTGTTCCAACTCCTGTAAGCATAAATAAGGTTCCAAACTATGTAGCGATCAAAGATGTTGCCCAAAAAATTGGAAAATTTCTTTCCCCGAACAAAATTATCATTAATGAAAGTTCGGTAAGCCCAACTACAATTGAGACAATTATAACTCCAATAATAGAACATGAAAGTCATCTAAAAGTTAATGATGATTTTGGCATATGTTCTTGTCCAGAAAGGGCTGACCCTGGAAAAATAGTAGAGAATTGGAATAAAGTTGCACGAATTGTCGGTGGTAGTTCCGATGAAATTGGAAAAACCATTGTGAAGTTGTACCAACAAATCTCACTGGCACAAATATATCAAGTAAGCACACCAGGAACCGCAAATGCAGTAAAATTGACGGAAAATATCTTCAGAGATGTCAACATTGCCTTGATGAATGAATTTGCAGTATTATATGAACGATTAGGAATTGATGTCAAGGAAGTAATTGAAGGTTCCTCCACAAAATATAATTTTCAACCACACTATCCTGGCCCGGGCGTAGGAGGGCCATGTCTTCCAGCGAATTCCTATTATATAATTCAAGACGCAGAAAAAGTGGATTATATCCCGTTTTTAATTCGAGTTTCAAGAGAAATTAATGATCGGATGCCCCAAAATGTTTTGGAATTAATTATTAATGCCTTAAACTATGTGGGAAAGAGTTTGAAGAATTCTACGATCACTGTTTTAGGTGTTTCATACAAAGCCAATGTGCGGGACATTCAAATATCTCCAGCCATGAAAGTAATCGAATATCTTCAGATGAAAGAAGCTAGAATCCAAGTATGGGACCCATATTATAAAAGCGAAAAAATAGGCAATTTTACGGTTTCCGATAATTTAAGTGATTCATTTGAGAATTCAGATTGTGTAGTTATTTTAACTGATCATAAAGAGTTCTTCAATCTGAATTTTGACTCTTTGAAGAACCAAACCAATGGAGAATTTGTAATCGTTGACAGTAGGAATATCTATGACTGCAATAAACTCCCAAAGGATACTATTTATTGCGGAGTAGGAAGAAAACTTCAAAAACTTTAAATTATCTTTTTTTCATTTTATTTCAGAATAACTTGTTGATAAATTTTCTTCGTTTGACCTTTTATTTTATATTTTCCAAATTGAAATCATTGAAATAAAAATAGAAAGACCAGCATGATTATTCTAATTTATTTAACCAGTAGAACTAGTCATGCGAGAATTCCCCATTAGAACCTAATTAATATAACAAAGTGAAGTTCAAAGAGATCTAATTTTTAAGTGATCATTTTCTTTTATTATTAAAATACTTCTGAATTTTTAATAATTCATCATTTTCTTGTGAAAGACGGGAAAATATAAATGAAGTAAATAATTACCGATCTAAGAGAAAAAATTATGGCTTCATCCGAATCTATGATAATTAATGATACTTTAAGTCACTATCAAAATAATTTTCAAAGTAATTATGGTTTATATAAATTTTCTCAGAGCAAAAAAAGCAATAGAATCTCAATTATTCTTCCTTGTTTTAATGAAGCAAAAACGGTATTATCAGTTATACGAAAAATCAATTCTCTTTCATTGGAAAATTATGAAATAATCGTTGTTGATGATGCATCAACAGACCAATCACCCGAATTACTGAAAAATCTCGACAATGTATTCATCTTTAAGCACAAAAGTAATCAAGGATACGGAAAGACGTTACTGGATGGGATTTTTCTTTCAACAGGAGATATTATTATTACCTTGGATTCTGATGGACAACACGATCCAAGAGATATACCCCAATTATGTAAGCCGGTTATTGATGGATCCGCAGATTTTGTGATCGGATCTCGATATCAAGGCAAATATTGTTATTCCCTACCTTTCATGAATAGAATTGGTGAAGCTTTTATCGAGATTATAATAAAAATTTTTTTTAATGAGTCAATACAAAATAATCAAGGCGGATTTCGTGTTTTTCACCGAAATTCGCTCTCTATATTTGAAGATATAAAGTTTCATGGTATGGCTTTTACAACTGAATTAATTATGAAGGCAAAAATGCAAAAACTTCGGA
Organism: Candidatus Lokiarchaeum ossiferum; assembly: GCA_025839675.1. Classification (GTDB taxonomy): domain Archaea; phylum Asgardarchaeota; class Lokiarchaeia; order Sigyniarchaeales; family Promethearchaeaceae; genus Lokiarchaeum; species Lokiarchaeum ossiferum. Next base: position 5,053,255 of record CP104013.1, on the reverse strand, counting down.
TAAAATCCTTGCCTATTCATTTATTTGGCAGAATAGAGGGAAAATCTCGAGTAAAAAAAATACCTCTGTTTATGACACTTCTTCATTCATTTCTATATTACATTCTTGAGTATCACAAAAAAAAATATCCAATCATCAAAAAATCTTAAAAAATTTTATGATATTTTTAATTTTTAGTTTCTTTGATTTCCAATCAATTTTGGGTGTTTTATAAAGCACCACAGGGTATTCTGAAATCTTTTATGATCAAACTATGAAAATATCTGGAAATTTGATTTATCTGCCTATTTTTGGAATACTTGAAATTTTGTTAATAATTTGATCATTAAAATTAAGTCAAAAATAACGATACAATTAAAGTTTAATCAAGTTCGAAATTTATTTCAAAAAGTTTCGCTTTAATGATTGTTAAAGTAAATCAAACTTTCTCATTAAAAATTTGGGAAAGTAATAAATGGTCGAGTGTAAAACATCCATTAAGAGAGGAATTTTTTTAACCCTTGAATTTCCAATGGATCTATCATAAAGATGGATAGGTTCTTCAACTATTTTGTAATTTTTCACAATCGCATTCATGAGAATTTCCGTAGTGAACGCCATATCAAAAAATTTTATACCTTTGAAAAGACCGATTGTTTTTTTATCAAAAACTCTAAATCCCGCCTGATTGTTTTTAATCGCTTGGCCGAACAGAAATTTAAGAGTTATTTCAATAAAGGATTCCCCAATTCGATTTAAAAGTGGAACTTGATAATAATATCTACCAGAATACCGTGAACCAACAACAATATCAGCTTTTTTATTATAAATTGGATAAATTAAATCGAATATATCATTAGGATCATGTTGACCATCGGAGTCAATTGTACATATAAAATCACCGGCACATTTGCTTATCCCGTCTAGCACCGTTTTGCCATAACCGAGATTCTCCACATGGAAATAATTCTTCACATTTTTCAGATCATTTTTGTTAAACAGACTAATCGGATTATCATTTGAGCCGTCGTCAACAATAATTATTTCATAATTGTACAATTTGATTGCATGAATTTTCCGGACAACTTGAAGTAAAGTCCTTGATTCGTTATAGCATGGAATTATAAAAGATACTTTATATTGCATACTTGTTGTCAGGATATCGTGCAAATGATTCTTTTTTCGTTTTTCAATAATCCCCTGCATGTGTTCCAATTTTTGAGTTTTTAGATTATTTTGAAAGAATTTTGGAAATAAACGATGAAGAAATTGAGAATACCCACGTTCTGCTAACATGTCTAAAATAACTAACAAAATTTTGAAGCTATCTTTTACAATACTCATGTGAGATTCTCGAGTACTTAGACCGGTATCCATCGGAATTTCGAGTAATTTAACACCTTCTTTTATATAGAAAATCGTCATTTCGGTTTCAACTTCAAAACCAGAATAACTGGGATTATAAAGAGAAGCCACACCAGGGGCAAATGCTCGAAAACCGCATTGTGAATCCGAAATATACTTTCGATGAAAAAGAAAAATTAACAGAGAAATAAAATTATTACCCAATTTTCTAAAATAGCTGAACTGTTTACGATTTTTTAAATAAGAGCCTTTTAATTTGCTCCCTTGATTTAATCGTAAAAATCTTGAACCTATGACCACCTCTGCTTTCTTCTCTAAAATTGGTTGCAGCAATTTTGGAATATCTTCAGGTGGATGTTCTCCATCCCCATCAATCACCAATACGATTTCATTTTTGTTTGCGAGTTGAAATCCTTTCAGAAGAGTTTTGCCTTTACCTAAATTTTCGGAATTCTGGATTACTTCAATTTTTAACTTGGAATTCTTTAAAATGTTATAAGTACCATCAGAACTGCCGTCATCAATCACGGAAATACAATAATTATATAAAGGATCCATAACATGTTGAATACGACGGATTATATTGATAATTGCTTTCGATTCATTATAAGCAGGAATAATTACATGAATATTTGCACTATTTGGTCGTTTTCCATGAGAAATTGTGTAATCTGAAATGGACTCTCGTGCAATGATTGTTGATTGTAATGTAATGGTTATCCCTACCTTTATATAAAGAATAGTTTATTAAATAATATAAAAATTTGTATGAATACTAAAATTATAAGGCTTTTTTAAAATTTGAAACTATAGCATCCCAGTCATAATCTTTTACAAACCTTTGCCCTTCTTTAACTGTATTCTTATATTTTTGATCATAATTTTTTATGATATCAAAAGTTTCCTCTGGTTCATTGATATAAATAATTCCGTTATTATTTTTGAACTCTTTATAGACTCCTAATAATTTGGTGGCTATAACTGGATTGCCAGAAGCAATATATTCATAGAGTTTTATTGGAACTATATTATTCATGATTTTATTTTTATAAGCTGGTAAAACACAAAAATCTGCAGCCTGTAAATATTCAGGGATTGATTGAAAAGGTATTTTACCAGTCAGAATTATTTGATTTTTCTTGTGTAATTCCTTTTTCTTTTGTTTAATATATGAAAATAAATCTCCATCCCCAACAATAAGCAATTTATAATTCTGATGAGTATCTTGATTTTTTAGAAGAAAATCGGTAATTTCCTTCATCCCAGAAAAATCATAGATCCAACCCATAAAAAATATAATAATATCAGTTTCGCTAATACATAATTTTTCACGAATTTGTTCCCGAACTAATTGGTTGGGTAAATATCTTTTTAAATCAACACCACCAGGTATTAGTGAACATTTATCCACAGAACCCCCAAGTTCTAAAGAATAATCAATTAAACCTTGATTTATCGCAAATATTTTATCTGCCATTTTAATATTGATTGATTCTACTACTTTAGAAATTGGTTTAAATAAATTAATTGGGACTAAAGTATGCAAATGGTCAATAATATAATAATAAAAAGGAATTTTAAACATTTTTGCAATTAACATTCCAATAAAAGAAGTATATATCCCAAAACCAATAATGTAATTAGGTTTAAATCTCAAAATTTCGCGGAATATTACAGGAAAATGAAAAATGGGTATTGAAATATAGCATAAAATTGGAATTCTTAATGATGCAGGTCGAATGACTTGAATTCTCGCATTTCTAATTATCTTGGGCGAACTAAAAAACCTTTTTTTCCTTTGTAAATACTTTCTTCTGTTTTTCTGATGCCATAAAAACTCATAATCAATAACTTTTATTTCATTTGATTCTACAGAAAGTCTTTCCATTAAATGATGTTGTTGATGAGGACCTCGTAATTCCCAATCTGTTTCTTGAATAATTAAAAAACGCATCTTCATCTCTCATAATTTTTGATGAAATTTAAGATTTGTAATCTCAAAAATAACAATTTGATCAAAAAATGGTTGTTATATAAAGGGTAGATTTAATTAAATGTAGATATCATAAATTCTTTTTAAAATTTAATATTACTGGGGGATATTAAAATTTGATTGATGGTGTCTAAAATGACTAAAATAAAAATTTGTTTAATAACTGGAACTCGCCCCGAACTTATAAAAGTGAGTGTTCTTCTGAAATTGATGAAAAAAGATCCACAAATTCAATTAACTTTCATTCATAGTGGACAGCATTATGATGAATTGATGTTTGGATCTTTCTTAAGAGATCTTAACTTACCTAATCCAGATTATAATATAGAAGTTGGATCACTTCCAAATTCTGTTCAAACAGGAAAAATGCTAATTTCACTTAATGATATAATTTACCGAATTGTACCAGATTTGATACTCGCCCAAGGCGATACAAATACAGTACTCGCCGCTGCACTAACATCATTTAAAAATAATATTCCATTTGGCCATATTGAGGCAGGAATTAGATCATTTGATATGCGAATGCCTGAAGAAATCAATAGAGTATTGACAGGAAGTTGTGCACTTTTAAATTTTGCCCCTACTCAGCTCTCGGTAAATAATCTAATCGATAATGGAATTCTCCCGAATCGGATTTTTTTAGTAGGCAACCCTATTGTAGATGCTGTACATGAAAATATTGAAATTGCCAACAAGAAATCAAAGATTGACCAAAATTTAGAAATTGAAAGTGGTAAGAAATTCGTTCTTCTAACAATGCATAGACCATCTAATGTTGATAATCGAGAAAACCTAAAAAATATTATAGAAACTTTATTACAAAACAAAGAAATCCTTTATATTTTCCCAGCTCATCCCAGAACGGTTAAGAATATTAAAAAATTCAATTTATATGAAGAAATCCAGACTTCTAAAAACATACGAATGATAGAACCAGTTAATTATTTTGATATGTTAAAATTGATGAATTTGTCAAGTTTTATTTTAACAGATTCAGGAGGATTACAAGAAGAAGCAGTCATCTTGAAAAAACCATGCATTACTTTAAGAGAAAACACCGAAAGACCAGAATCAATAGAAGTGGGAGCAAATATTTTGGTAGGAACGGATATGCAAAAACTAAAATCAGTTTCTACAAATTTATGGACCAATAAAGTTTTTTATAAATCCATGATCCCTCATGAAAATCCGTTCGGAGATGGAAATTCATCAAAAAAAATGATTCAAATAATTAAAGACGCCCATCAAAAGGGAAAATTGCAAATTCCCTTCATAGAATTTAAAAATACTATTCCCCATTGCAAACTTATAGACACATCTAGTTTAGATGAAGATTTGATTACGGTTAGTGATTTTGAAAAAGAAAAATCTTGCATCATTTTGGAAATATTCGATTATGAAGGGAATTCAATTTTTCCAAGTCCAAATTTAGAAATTACTAAAAAAATGAAGTTAAAGGCCCGATTTATTTAATTTTTTTATTTTCCTCTCACTGCAGATGAAGTACCGGGTGGAAAATCAGCAGATTCGACAATTTGATCCCAATTTTCATCGAACCAATCAACTGCGAGGGAAAGACATTCAGAAAAATTTGGATTAGCAGTGAAATTAATCATCGATTTTGCTTTTTCATTTGAAGCAAGCATTCTACTTTTTGCATCCCAATTCCTTCTCGGCAGAAATTTAATCCCCGCTTCATTATTTGCAGCAGTATTCACAAGTTCGGCTAAATCTTTAATTTTAACTTCACGACCTGCAGCTAAATTCATTTCTTGACCGATAGCCTCTTCATAATAACCCATTCTAATTAACCCATCAACAATATCACCAACAAAAGTAAAATCTCGCGTTTCTTCCCCAGTTCCCGTAATTGGTAGTGGTAAGCCCAATTTTGCCCAATAAATAAAATTTGGAATAACATTTCTATATTGACCAGGTACTTCTCCAGGACCAAAGGAATTAAAAAAGCGTGCTTTTACGGTAGGTACTTTTTGAATTTTAAAATAATAATTACAATATAATTCTCCAAGCATTTTTGTAATCTGATAAGGAGTAGTCATATACATATTAGTCAATTCTTCTTTATAGGGCATTTCTGCGTTTGAAGGATAAATTGAACAGCCAGAAGATGCATAAACAAATCTTTCTAACTTTCCGTATATTGCAGAATATTCTAATAATTTTAAAGTTCCAAAACCATTTGTGTTTAAATCTTTTTCTGGATAGTCAACAGAATTTTGATTCGCAAAGAAGGCAGCTAAATGAAACAACATATCCGGTTTTTCATTGAACAATCGCTTTAAAATTATATCATCAGAAATATCCCCTTCGATAAAAAGCATATTTTGAGAATCTTGAGGCAAGTTCCATTTATAACCTGAAGAAAGATCATCAACAACTATCACAAACGCGTCTAACTCCAAAAGTTTCCTAATTAAATTGGAACCGATTGCACCAGCTCCACCTGTCACAATGATTCTTTTGCTACTATAATGTTTTAAGTATTCTTCCATAGTAATCACGGTTTATTTTGTTTTTATATGGTTGATATAATCAGGGTAATTTTTTTTCATCCATTCAATATAAAGAGGAATCCCTTTATCTACTGGAATTTCAATTTTATGCCCCAAATCTCTATAGGCCTTCGAACAGTCAATGGGTTTAACCATTGTTGTGAATGGCTCAGCACCTTTATAAGTTATGTGTGAATCTGCAATCCCCAAGTTTTCTACGATAAGATCCGAGATATATTTGATATCTACTTCTTTTTTGGCCGCAATATTGTATACTTCGCCTGGAATAAAATTTTCTGTAGTATTGGCTACAGTCCGAACTGTATCAGAAACATAATCAAAAATTCGTTTATGACCATTATAAACAGTAGCTGGAAGGTTGAACATACCGTGGTAAACCAATATGGGAATCACACCCCTATAAGGACTATATTCTTCGTGTGGACCATAGCAATTTACAGGACGGATACGAACAATTTCATTACCCCACATTTCCGCTGCATTTAAACATTGTAGTTCATTTGCCCATTTTGAAATTGCATAATCATTCATTTGTTTAATTGGGATTTTATCCATTACATCTTCTGCCATAACATCTCTATAATCCCCATATACTTCTGCACTACTGAATGTAGTAAGCTTGAATTTATGCTTCTTCTGAAAAGTTAAGATGTTCTTCATTCCCACGCAATTAGTTCTCCATAACATATCATAGTAATCTTCACCATTCCACCTTCCATATTCAGCAGCAAGATTAAAAACAAAATCAAATTCATTTGCTTCAAAAATACGTTCTAAATGCCTATATTCTGCAATATCACATTTATAATGCGTTCGTTTGGTCTCTGGGCTATGAGTTAAATCCGCTGTTATTACTTCATGTCCACGAGATCTAAGTTCATTTGACAAGTTCGTTCCAATAAATCCAGTCCCACCAGTTATTAATATCTTCATTGATTTAACCTATTTTGCTTATAATTTAACAGAATTTTAAATGCTTTAAAAATTTTGTTTGTTAAAAATAAAAAAAAATCAAAATTTAGATTTGGGGGAAAGCTAATTTTAAAATTGCGAAATCTCCCAATAAAGTGAATATTGATATGGAACTTCCAAAGAATTTCGGAGTATTAATCAAGTTTTATTAAATTTGATATAAAAACTGAAATTCATTTTATCTTGTTTCCATTTTTTTTAACCATTTATATGTTTCCATTATCCCTTCATGAATTGGAGTTAATTTATAATGATAATAAGTTTTTATTTTTTCATTATTTAGAACAATATTTTTGATATCAAAATTTCTTTTCATAGAGTATTTCAATTCAAATGGACCAACTATGTTTGTAATTATATCTATTATTTGATTTATCGAGTACCCATCTCCAGATCCAAGGTTGAATATTTCATTTTTAATATCAGATTCAATAAAACTTGAAACAATCTTTACGAGATCTTGGATATAAATGTAATCCCTAACGATTTCTCCATCACCCCAAATTTCTACAATTTCTTTTTTAAGGATCTTCTTTAGAATTACGTTTATCAATCCTTGTCTATCAGAATTATGATACATACCATATGGGTTTGAAAGCCTAAATATTATGTATTCAAGACCATAAAGTTGGTGAAATAAAGTAATGTACTTTTCAATAGTGAGTTTGATAATTCCATAGGAACAAATTGGGTTTTTTTCATTTTCTTCTTTAACTTTTTTAGGGAGGTTCCTACCATATACAGTCCCTCCTGATGAAAAAAAGTAAATTTTTGGGATTAAGTATTTTTTCATTAATTCTAACAAGTTAATTGAGGAAATTAAGTTTGATTTTATATCATATTCCATATTATCATTTGATTTTGCAGGATCCGTAGTGCTTAATGAGTGTATTACAAGAAAAATATCTAAATTTTCACTAAAAACTTTTTCTAAATCATTTTTATTTGTAAAGTCTCCATAATAGATCTTAACTTTCCCAATAATTTTTGGATTTCTAATAGTGACACCTGAAAACTCAAAAACAAGAATTTCATATTGCTCATTATTAAGAAGCTCATCGATCATATTACTGCCAATAAAACCTAATCCTCCAATTATTAGAACTTTATTTTTAATTTTCTTAAAACTGCCTTCCTTTTTCATTAAATTTAGTAATGCATAGTAAATGATATAGTTTTTTTTCTTAAAAAAAATTTTACACTAAAATTCTGGTTTAAAAAAAACGATCTCAAGTTTGAATAGATATTTCAATTTTGTCCATAATGGATTTTTAGATAATTTTACAATTTGAAACGTAAATTTGATTAAGTATAATCAATTTATATTCATATATAAGCGTGAGTAAAATGAAAAGAAAAGAAAATTTGATCAATACCGGGTTAAAAAACACAATTTTTGTATTAATTTCTCAGTTTTTCTCATTGTTTTTCTCGTTGATAATGTCATTTTTTATACCAAAAATTTTAGGTGTTGAGCAATTTGGTTATTGGAATATTTATTTATTTTATGCAAGTTACGCTGGAATTTTTCATTTGGGGCTTTTAGATGGTATTTATTTAAGGTATGGTCATTATGACTATGAGGATTTGCCAAAAGAAATATTTCGAAGCATTTTTAGAATTTTATTATTCATTCTACTCTTCTTTACTTTAATTCTTTTTCTACTCATTTTATTCGTGTTAGAGGATGTTGAAAAGAAATTTTCCTTATTTTTTGCTGCATTAAATGTAGTTCTTGGTGTCTATAATATTTTCGTTATGATTTTCCAAGTTACAAATAAATTTAGAAATTATTCCTTTTTGACATTTTTGAATGGATTTCTGTTGTTTTTTTCTGTTATTTTTTTAATTTTTATAGAAAAAATAAATTTCAGAACTCTTATCATAGCAGACTTTTCAGTAAAACTTGTAATATTAGCAATTAGTTTATACTTATGTAGAGATACAGTATTTGGAAAGCAGATACCATTAAAACAAGGAATAAAGGAATCTTGGATAAATATTAAAGTAGGAAGTATTCTAATGATATCAAATTTTTTAGGAATGTTATTAATGGGTTTAGGCAAAATTATAGTTGAAAGATTTCAAAGCGTTTCAGAATTTGGACTTTATTCCTTTGCAAACAATAGCGCAAGTATTGTTATAGTTTTCGTTTCAGCGATAAGTTTAGTAATATATCCAATGATATGTAGAATAAAAATAGAATTTTTGGCTGATTATTTCAATAAATTAAATATTCTCTCGACTTCAATTATTACAGTTCTATTATTTTCTTACTATCCAATAAAATGGATAATAAACAACTACTTAATTCAATATATTCCAGTTTTGAACTATTTGTATATAATTTTCCCAATAATAGCGTTTCAGAGCAAAATGCAAATACTTATTAATACATATCTTAAAAGATTGAGAAAAGAACGAGCTTTGCTTTATGCTAATTTACTATCTGTAATATTGTTTTGCATTATCGGTTTTTCATTCTTCTATTTCTATAGAAGAATTGAAGTTATTGCTTGGTGCACATTTATTGCATTAGGGTGGAGATGTTATTCGTCTGAAATATATCTTAAAAGAAATCTAAATTTAAAAAGAAAAAATGAGAATTTTATTGTAGAAATCGGAATTATTTTTTCATTTATAATCACAGCAAGATTTTTTGAATCTCCATTAGATTTCATTTTATACCTTTTGTGTGCATTAGTAGTTTTCTTCATTAAGAGAAAAACGATAATTGAAATTGTTAAACTTATAATTGTGCAAATTAAGGAGAGAAAATAATTTAATGTGTTTTTTTTTTCTGAAAAAAGATATGAAAGAGTTTCTTTATTCATACTTTTTTCAAAAAATTGACCATTAACTCTTTCAATTGAAAAATCAAACTGATTCCTTTGATTATTAGGTCTTTATTACTTTTACACAAATAGTTTCATTTCTTATTTTATTTTGGAATTGAAAACTAAGTTTTAAAGGTATTAAATTCTTGAATTACATAATAATGAGAGATTTATTGATTGATGTAGAAAAGACGAAAGTTTCAGTAATTATACCTACATACAATAGGGGTAATTTAATTCATAAGACAATTAAAAGCGTTTTACGTCAAACTCATAAAAACCTCGAATTAATAATTGTTGACGATGGTTCAACGGATAACACTCCACTTTTAATAAACAATTTAAAAAAACGAGATTCTAGAATAAAATATTATTATATTGAAAACTCTGGTGGACCTTCAAGACCAAAAAATTATGGAATAAAAAAATCTGTTGGTTCTATTATTGCTTTTTTGGATCATGACGATATTTGGAAACCAAATAAATTAGAAATGCAAATTCCTCTACTTTCTAATTCAAAAATTGGTTTAGTAAGTTGTGATGCAATTGGTATTGATCATTTTAGAAAAAAAAAAAAAATTATGCGCACAAAATTGTTCAATGAGATGTTACCAAAATTATTATTCGAAAATACAATCCAAAGTTCAAGTAGTGTTATAATTTCAAGAAAAATAATTAATATAATTGGACTTTTTGATGAAAAACTAAAAATTACTGATGATAAAGATTTTTGGATTAGAATTGCAAGAAAAGGATTTCAATTTGTAAAGGTAAATGAAGTATTATTCAAATATGATATACATGAAAATAATTTAAGTAAAAAAAATATTGTAAACAATCTTAAAGAACTTGAATATATTCTTGAAAAGTATCAAAATGTTTATAGAATATATCATTTGTATGAAAAAAAAAAAGTTCAAATAGCTTTTTTTTATTTTTCAAGTGGTTATATACAAAAATCTATAATGATGATTAAAAATGTGATGATAAAAGATTTCAGATCAATTTTATATATAATTCTTATTAGATCAGGAAAATTTGGATATATGTTATTAAAAACTCTAAGAAGTATAATAAATATAACATAATTAAGAACAATGTTTGAGTAGATAGTAATCTTGAAAATATTTTTTTTAATTTCCTTTTCGAGTGAACATCCTTTTGTATGCACATTCGAGTGGATGTTAGGTATTCATTCTGAATTGTAATTCAAAATAGTTAAATTACAAAATAATTTTGGTTTTCATAAAACCAACAGTCTTGAACGATTATCAGAGAATTCTATATGTGATTCCAGATTATTCATTAAAAAAACTTCGTTTGATGAATACTGTAGATTATTTCCATCAATACTACCCCATATATTCATAAGTTTTCTTTGGGGAATAAGTCCATTCGTTGAGATTACGTTATAATCAGATCCAATTAACAATGGAGGAGATTTGGAATTGGTGGAATGGTAAGAAGATCATCCAAGGGAATTCATAGTCGTAGTGGACAAAATATCTTAAATGGAAAAAAAGTAATTTATACTTTAATAAACAAACACATAGATGGATTTAGCCGCTTCTTAGAAAGTAACAAAAAAAATGGTCCAAATGGAAATTATGGTGATTTTTGATTCCCACATAACATTCTTACACCCGGAAACTGCAAGCTTGAGTTTTAGAAAAAGGAGTAAGTATTTTGATTACTGAAGAATAACCTTTAACTTTTAAATAAAAAAGGTGTTTACATTTTTTGTTCTAAAACTGAAATTAATAATTCTCTGTGTGAATCACATCTTATGAGATTCAGTTTTGTTGGTATTTCTCTTTTTGATACTAAAAATCGTGAAATTGGAATACATTTTGCCAATGTTGAAATTCCAAAGAAATTTGTAGGTAAATATTGTAATGAAAGTACATTATTTTCTGACTTCATGCAAAAATTTTTCCATATTTTAGTATATTTTCTGGAATCCAGAAGGTTACTATTTAATGCAAGTAATTTTCTCATAAAGACTTTTTTCTTTTCATCGTGTAGCAATTTTATTCCTGGATTTGAAATTGATTGATGATACGGAATAATTTCCATTGATTCAACAATTTTATTAATTGGATCAATTTTCAACATGACCATATAACCATAATTCCAAAAACTATCTTCATTTCTTGCATCATCAAATAAAAAATTACCAAGACTATATATTATAGGTTTTGATTTATGCATTTCATAAGCCCCAGCAATGTGAGAATGATGACATATTACAGCTTCAACGCCCAAATCTATAAAAAATTGGCAAATCTTTCTTAAATTTGGTCGTGGATATGGAAAAAATTCATTTCCCCCATGTAAAGAAATGATTACAATATCCACTTCACTTTTAGCCTTTTCAATCTGATAGAAATTGGTAATAGCATTTAATGGAGCAGCGCCTGCTTTTTTACCGCTAGCCACGTTGAATTCAATTTCTGCAATAGCAATAATTCCAATTTTTAATCCATTTTTCTCGAGTATTAATAATTTCTGTGCTTCTTCAATATTTCTTCCTGCCCCACAATATGAAATTTCATTTTTTTTCAATGAGTCCATAGTATCTATTAGACCATTTTCTCCCATATCCATTATATGATTATTTGCTAATCCAACAGCATTAAAACCAATTTTATTGAGAGTACTGGAAAAAGTAGGACTTGCTGAAATGTTAGGGCCACTTTTTTTCAATTTTTGTTTTTTATCAGTTAAAGGACTCTCCAAATTTAATAGAGAAAAATCACTTTGATCGAGTAATTCTTTGACATCTGAAAATAGTTTTATACTTTGATCATCAGAGATATTACTGTACCTTCTAATTGGTGCAACATCACCACAAAAGAGAAAATTTATTAAACTCATTTATTAAACCTTTTATCTGTGCCATTAATTAAAAAAAACTATAATTTAAATAATATATGAGAATTTCTGATTGGTTATATAATAGCTGAAAGTAAGTTGAATTCTCAATTATTGGTATTATAACATTTAAACCAATTCGAGTATGATTTCTTGTCTCAAGCAGGAAATTATAATAAGGATTTATATCAAGAAGGAGAAATAAGGTTCCATTGCTTACATAAAGGTTTAAATAATCTTCTATTCGTTGGTTTTCATCAGTTTCATTATTAAATAAATCACGACAATAATATGTGCTATTCCTTGAAGAAAGTGCTTCAACTAAATAATTAAATTTATGATTTGTTATGATAGTTGAGTCACTTGGAGTATGTGAAGCAATCCAATTAATAGATTCATATTGAGCATCAGAATAAGGTCTATTTTGAATATATAACATATTTGTAAATAACATCAATAAGAGACAAATAGCAAAATATTGTGTGTAACGTATGTTTTTTATTTTTTTTTCATCATATCTTTTTTTAAAAATTTCATTCCATTTCTGTTGAAATTTACTGAATATTCTTGATATGATGACGTCGATTTTCCTAATAAAAATTTTTACATTTATGTTTTCCAGAAATAATATATAATAAATTATAATTACCATGATAATTATTCGATCAAAAGAAGAGACATAACCATAGAATAGACTTAAAATAATGAATGGAAAGAAGAAATCTGTGAATATTCGAAATATATCTGATTTTCTATTTAATTTATTTTTATTTTTATAATTTTTATAATAATAGAATTGATTATTAACAATAATGAAAAAAATTGGACCTAAACGAATAATAAATTCAAATAATTTAAATGTTGAAAACACCGACTCAAATTTAAAATAATATTCCTTTAATACCCCAGAAGTCCCAAATGATTGAATAAAACGAGATAAAGTTCTACTATCTGCAAAAATATTGGAAAATATCGATTCTACAAGTAATATCAGGTTGTTCATAAAAAATAAAAGTAATAAAGATAAACAAATAAAAATTACATTGATTTTCCAAGCCAAAATAAGGTTATTTTTATTTTTGCAATGAAAAATCTGGGATGAAATCATAATGATTAATGAAATTATAATATAAAAAAAGCCAAAAATATGAGAACATATACAAATTAAAATAATCAAGCTTAATAATAGAATATTTAATGATTTTTTATAATTAATTGAAAGATAAAAAATCAAGGGAGAAAAAGATAAAACAAAACAAAATGGTGCCATAAAAGAAAAATTGAAAATAAGAAATGGATGGAAGAGAATTAGTAAAAAAAAAAATTCTTTCTTTTTATTTATTGAAAAATCGAAAATAGAATTGTGGGAGAACATAAGAAAATATAATCCAATGAAAAAAGTTAATGACATTATAAATTGTGGGAGAAATAGGAATATATTATGCATCTGATAAATTTCAATATGAAATAAAATTGATAATAATGCAAAGAATTTATGAAACAAAAAATTCCCATAATAGTTTCCTGTTGTGTAATTCAAATTCGTAGCTAATTTTTTTACCAGAAGTAGATGATACGCACTATCTGTTGACCAAAATTTCATTGAAAAAATACTAGGTGAGACAATGATTACAAAATATAAAATGTAAGTAAAGAAGAAATATAAGATTTTTTCTTCTTTAATATTTAAATCCCAGAGAAACAAACTCATGAAATTTATAAATAAAATCCAAAAAATCAATATAATTTTAGCGATACTTAATGATGAGAGAGTAGTTTTTAGAATTTTTAAGAAAATTGATATGTCAGAAATTTTTTCAGAAAAAGGTGGTATACTACTCATTAGTCCAAAAGTATCAAAAGGATTATACATATTTGAAATCATCAAAATAACTAACAATGATATTCCAAAAATGCTAAGTAGTAATTTTTGCTTTAATTTTTTTTTGTTGCACACATATTTTTTTTATATAACATTATTCTAAAATATTGTTAATGAGCCCACGAGATTAATCGTAATAATAAAATAATATTCTCTTGATATCATGCCTGACTATCTCGCATCATTAAAATCATTCAATAATACAGGTGATAGAGTAGAAATACGGGACAAAATGTTCGTCTGGAGCATAAATTAAATATAATTGAAAAATGTATTATCATGCTAAAGATGATCTCATCAGCCAATTAATTATAAAAATAATTTTTAGAAAAATAGAATCTACCACAGAAATAAGCAAAATCTTCAAGATTAAATAGAAAACACTTTTTTAAAATGTTGAAACAAACTCGTTATTGAATTATAACGAGACAAATTCTCTGTAAAAAGTGCTAAAAAATGTTAAAAGATAACATTATCATTTTTAAATAATTTAAGACTAATACTAATTGGGATTTAATGGAAAAAAAGGATAAATGTTTAATCTGCAAGAATGATGAATTAAATTATTTTGTTGCATTTGAAAAAATGTATGGAACAAAAAAGAAATTTCGATATTATGAATGTAAAAACTGTGGTATGCTAAGAATTTGCATCATTCCTGAAGATATTGCTAGTTATTATCCTTCAGATTATTATTCATTCAGAACCAGCAATTCAATAATTCAAAAAATCAAAGATTTCTTAATTTTGTATCGAGATAAATATCTTCTTCAAAATAAAAAGACACTGATTGGTAAAATTGTAGCCAATCATCATCCAATGGAAAATCTTGACGATTTTCACTATATACTAAAAAATATTAATCTGGACAATTCAACAGTTCTTGATATTGGATCGGGTTCAGGGAATTTCTTAAAAACTCTTGCCAATATTGGTTTCACTAAGAATGTTGGTGTGGATCCATTCATCGAAAAGGATATTATTACAAAGCAGTATAAAGTTTTTAAGAAATCCCTAAGTGACCTAGTTAAGGAAGATGTTCATTTTGATAATATTTTTTCAACTCATTCTTTAGAACATATGCCTAATCAAGAAAAAGCTTTAATGCAAATGAAAAAACTATTAAAAAATGATAATTCATCTATAATTTTATCAATTCCCATTAAAACAAATTATGTTTGGGAAAAATATGGTATTAATTGGGTTCAGTTAGATGTTCCAAGACATGTTTGTATACAAACTCTAAAAAGTTTTAAAATTCTGCTTCACAAAGTAGGTCTAAAAATTCAGAATTATAAATTCAATTCAAAGATCAACTTATTCTTAGGTAGTGAATTATATCTGAGAGGCTTGCCATTATGTACAAATGGGAAATCAAACAAAAATATTTTTTCTAATAATGAAATTATCAATTTTTCAGAAGAACTAGATTCTTTGAATGAACAAGAAAATGGGGATCAAATTATTTGTATTTTGAAAAAAACCTAACTATGTAAATAATCGAAATTATTAAAAAATACATGATTTTTCAAGTTCATCTTTCGTCGGATCGATGACAATCTTGCAAGACGATAGATTTTTTACTTGGCGATTCCTCAACAAATTATGAATCTCCCTGCAAAATCTGCTGATTATGAATATGTTAGGTTTGGGTATCCGTCAAATTTAGACAAAAAGTGCATCCTATGCCAACTTCCAGTTGAATTTTCCTATTCTAATAGTGGAAAACTAATTCATTGCCTCGAACAAGATATCTATCAAGTAATTGATTTGTTTATTTGTACAAACGAGAAGTGTCTTTATTCAAAAAAGAATTTCAACCCTACACCTCGATTTGATTATGGTGCTCGATATTATGGTGCTGATGTATTTAGATTTGTCGCCAATGAATTCCTCCCTCCATTAAAACAGAAACCAAGTCAAATTCATACCCGTATTCGATTAAAGCATCCTAATTTAGATATTTCCGAACAAACCATCACTCGAATGTGTGACGATATATTAAAAATCAAGGCTTTTTCGATTGATCGAAACACTATTGAAATGATTCAAAACCAAGGCTTCATACTGCTTGGTTTTGATGGTCAAGATCCGGGAGGAAACGCACCTGCATTGTGGTCCTTTATGGAATTAACGACAAATCGGATTTTGAGTACTACAAAATTCGAGACTCTTAATTATCAAATTCTACATGAATATCTTGTAGCACTTCAAGCATTTTATGGCGTACCAATTATTGGTTGGGTTACTGATAAACAAAATGTCATCGTGAAGTGTCATGACACTTATTATAAGGATATTCCACATCAATATTGTCAGTTTCACTTTCAAACTCATTTGTGGGATCATATTCAGGTGGTAGATAGCCAAATCTTCATGCCGTTAAAGAAATTGATTAATAAATTGTATATTCATACCGCAGACACTAGCAAAGAAGTGAAATTTGACTATATTGGAAAACGATCTGTAAGGGAAATATTCAAACCCATGGATGACGACTTTCAATCAATGATTCGAGCCAGAAATAAGAAATTCAAAGAACTACGAGGGCTTTGGTTGTATGAAACCTTGGGCGAATATATCAAAAAAGGTCGAAAAAGCATGGATGAAGTTGATCCTGAATTTCGAGTGGCGATAATATTGAAGCGTATTTATGATAATTTATCTAAAGCTTTAGATGCGGTAAAACCTTGGTATGATGAAACACTTCAACTAAGCCTTTGGTTTCAGCAGATACGAGGAATTTTTAATGACATTAAAAGTGCCTGGCAAGAAAAACAGCGTCAAATTGATTGTGTCTTCAAGGAAGTATATGAAAATATATGTTCTAATGACTCACAATTTCAACTTGAAGACTGCAAATCCTTTCTTCCTGGAAAAATTAAGGAACCTTTAAGAATAAAGGGGGAATGGTGTAGACTTTGGAATTCATACCTCTCTGGTTTATTTAAGTATGAGCAATTTCTAGGTCATTTCCGAACTAATGGTGAAAATGAACGCGCATTCAGTAAGCAAAAGCAAATGCTCATAACACGTGCAGGAAAAGGTATTGTATGTCATATTATTGCGACAAGAGGTGAAGATTATCTGCGATTAACCCATTGTTCAGAAGAAGAATTAAAAACGGATATTATTGAAGAATCTTCTCAAGCTTTGATCTATGAACTACGGACAGAATTAAGAGCTGAGATATCCAATCAAGCTAAATCTTGGAGAACTCGCGATAAGGCTTATGAAGGATATGATGGAGTAAAAAATCGGATTCCGACATTTTAACAAAAATGTCATAAATTCTACGGAAGATTATCTTGAAAAATCATGAATAAAACCCGTTTTTTCCAGTTTATAAGGTTTATCTTTTTATCATTTCTGATAAGGTTTTCTTGTTCCAAACGGAGAAGAATCACCATCATAGAATTAGAGCACTCTATCATCGCTCTCCTTTGCCTATGTTAAGTACTAACGAGAATTAGATCAGGTATAATCCTAAACGTAAATTTTGTAAATATATAGTCCTGCTAAAGTATTGTTGATGCGTTTTCACATATCAGCATCATTTTATTGGATTCTGATAATTTTTCAAGGTGGAACTTGGAGACATTTTATGGCATTAAGTACTGTGGGCACACCAAATCATTTCTTCCTCGGCCCTACACGTGTACAGAACACATTATAGTAAAAATTAATGCATAATTTAGAAAGATAAGTTCATGTCACTGTTGAAGGACTAAACGCCTTTCGGACTCAACATTTTTCCGAGAAGTATTCATTGAAACAAAAGAAACTTATAGACCAAAATCGTAAACGCCGAGATTTCCCACATCAGATGGATGCGGATAAATTTTACAAGCGTTTATCTTTAATAGAAATACTAAATCTCTTTGTTAATGTTTATATGGCTTTGTGCCGCATAATTGCCCTATACCTTAGCCCAACCCAAAAATGGCGATTTTTAGTCGATAATACGGAATACCATCCTATGGAAATACTTCCACACCTTATGAGCTAAATTATTCAAGAAACAAATAGTAACTGAGATGATTTGCTTGTTTCAAGACCATCTCATTCATTTCCAGAATATTATTATAATTACTAATTTCTATTTATTGAAAAAGAACTCGTGTTTATGGTTGTCCATTCCAACTAGAACGGATTAGTAAAAGAGGAACGAACTTAACTTGAATTATGGGTTGATAGAATGCGAATTCTATCGATTCCAGTCAATCAATCATTTGAAAGATAAATTAGTTCCAATAATTATGCCTTCTAAGAAATATCCCAAGGTGAAACGCACAATTAAAGAATATTTGAGAAAAAGGGCTCTTTAATATCAGAATATCTATTTCAACAGAAAAAAGGAACTAAACCAAGGCGTAGTTCGGTGAGGATTATCATTGTGGTTGTAGGTCATGATGATCAAACAGCTTGGAATATTCGGATTAATTTTGGAAAGGGCAACTCAGGTTCGATAAAGCCTTCCATCAACTTTCAGCATTCGTCACGACCCAAGGATCTTGAATAAATGAATGATAATAGGCTCGTTGGTTAATTTATACTTATTAAATTAGATAGAACCAAGAATCAGGCCTCTGTTGTTTGAAAAAAATCCACGAACAATTTTGATATCGAAAACCTATTTCTCATTTAGCCAAATTATATCTTCGGGCACCGATTCATAATGGATGACAATTTTATCACAATCAATAGTTGATAAATGGGATCCTTCACTAATAATTAACCTCATTCTGATATAGGAGGCGAACACCATTTCAAATTGAAAAATAAATTATTATTTTTTGCCAATAAATACTCAAATATTTACAAAAAGGAAAAACTTTAAAGTTGGACAGCAGAAATAAACATTCGGAAAGTATTTAGGGACAATATTCCCTAATTTTTAATGATCCTACCATGTCAGAACTGAATTGAGCGAATGAAGCGGAAAAACTGCATCTTCTTTTTTATCAATCAGTTTGAGCCCTTTCACAGAGTTAAAGTGATGAAACTTATGTTTCAGATGAGTGCACATCAACCCCACTTTAGAAATTTTTTAGGAGCATTGATTGAAAAACATTCCATTATTTATGATTTATCCGACTCCATTATGAAGGGCTATGAAATCGAGGATACAATCTTCATAAATGTGAGGTCAATGTAATTTGAAGAAAAAAATCGGGATTTTAAGCCGTGTGGTAATTTCATGAGGTAATTAATTAAAAGAAAAAGTCATCTCATCCCGTCTTAGTGGGAAAGGGAGGTGATTAGTTGATTTCAAGAACCAACCTACACCAAAACAGAACCCAACAATTCTAGTTTTGGGTTTGACGACTTAAAAAGATATGGGTCAAGTAATAGCTTCTAATTACGTTAAGTAAGGTCAACTTATTACCATTAAATTCTTCAAATCATGATTTCAGAAAGATAAAATAGTTTAAATAGGCGGAATTGTCTTGTTACAATGATTTTCAAAAGGAAAATCAACTAAAATTGAACTCCTTTTTTAAACCAAGCATGGGAGGTAAATAGTTAAAATCCGAAATACTCGGTTTGTGTTAGACGCAATAAAGTTTTTGACGTTAACTTTACTTGACCTGCTTGAGTATTTTTTACATAGAAATTCCTGAGGTGGAAAAATGGTGAGGGAAAAAAAATCAACTACAAATACAGTTCACATTCCAGGAAAAATCATTAGCAAATACAAAGCTAATTCCGATTTGAAAGAATTAACAACTCGAAAATTTGATAATGGGATGAAATATCTTCTTAAGCATGTGAAAACAATGATTCCGGAAGACAATTTACACTTCATCCCTCGATATTGGGATAATGCTCATATCTCCCAGAATGAATGGAGGGAAATAGAATGGATGGTGGGGGTAGAGGTTCATTTACATAAGGATGTGCTGGCAATTTATGGACGCCACCGAAAAGACCACAGACGAAAATATTTAGGACCACTTTTAAGGGTAAATAATAATCCCCAAGAATTTATCCAATTTAAAGCAGAATTGGACCGATATGGTTTTAATATTACACGATTTTTGATGGAAACAACAGGAGTATATAATTTTCCAATCGTGTGGCAGCTACAAGATATGTTCCCAAAGAGTCACATTATTGCGATGAATGCGTTATCCATCAAAGAATATATGCCTAAAGTCTCCAAAAATGATAAAGCTGATGCTGTTCGAATTGCACAAGTGGCACAACTCGATGTTTTTATCAAATCAACCTATATTCCAACCAAGGAGGAATTTGCACTACGTGAGTTACTACGACAGCGGTCTAAAATAGTACGGGAATATGTTCGACTAAAAAATGCCAGTAGAAAGATTTTCGCTTCTGCTGGATTTACTTATAAGTTTGATTTTCCAAAAGAATGGGAAATGAAGATAATTCAGACATTCTTGGAAATGGATGTTACTATGGGGGAAGCTGTGGAAATTCATCAAGGGAATCATTTTATGAGCAAGAATAGAGCCAAGTACGAAAATTGGTTGAATTTTAATATGTCTACTGGATTTAAGGCAAATGTGCTTCTTTTATTCAGAATGATGAAACAAGCAAAAGTGAACCTGGAAATTGTAGAAACAGCCCTTATAAAGAGGATTGATGAAGATCCACAGTTAACAAAGAAATTCACATTATTAAAGGAATGTGATGGGTTGGGAATTTTATCAGCAGCGGGAATCATTCTAGAAACAGGAGATATTACTCGATTTCATTCAGTTGCCCATTATCTTTCGTATTGTGGAATTTCACCACGTGAAGGTACCAGTGGTTATATGGACGAAAAATCTGAACAAGAAAAAGTGGTTTCCAAAGCTAAACCCAATCAATTTTCGAATCACCATTTGAAGCTTCTTTATGTCCAAGCGACGGGTACCTTGTTGAGATAAGCTAAAATGGGGACTTCAAAGGGATTTACAAATGATATGGTATGTTATTATGAACGGTTTGTTAAAGATAAGCGTCCAAAATTAAAGTTGAAGTTTAAAATTGCGGCAAAATTAGCCCGAAAAATATTTTTTTGCTTGAAAACCAATCAAAGTTATGATCCAAATATCGAGTATAATAGAAAGCTCATCTTCAAAGGGGAGAAAGACAAAAGTCTGCAAAGAACTATACCCAAACGGAAACGACAAGCTTGGGCATATAAAAAAATACAATTGCTGCAAAATGATATGGCAAGTTTCTTGGCAAAAATTGATGTGTGGAGTCAAGAAAATCACAGAATAGCAGCAATTAAGCGGTATTTCGAGCAATTTATGCTTAAATACAATTTTCCAACCGATTTTGATCAACTGCAAACGGAGGTGAAGATATAAAAAGAATTATTGAATTCGATGGGAGTGAATTACGTGCTCTTAAGGAATATCAAATGAGTTTACCATTAAGTCACATGGAATTTAACAAGTTAAAACCCGCATTCCTTATATACCTCTCGAAGGTGAACCATTTGATGAACTCAATATGATTTATCCATTACGGATTCCAGAAAATCCACGCTTTTTTACGGTGAATGAAGAATGCAATGCATTTTCAATGCTATTTAGGTTTAATAAATCGACGGTTAGTGTTATAGGTGATGAAGAGATGAAAGATCTCTATAATTCCCACATGGGTCATTTTATTTACGGAGTAGGAACAAAAAATGAAAAACATAAAAATGGAAAAACCTATCATAATATCAAGTTACGAGGATGGTTACTCGTGAAAATGCGAATAAATTCACCCAAAGGAGAGGTAAAAAGGAAGACAACAGCAAAAGTACAAAAAAAGGAAAGTTAGAATGGTCCAACTTTGTTTTACTCTGTGCGGCCTGGTTTTTTTCAGGGCGACAGATAAAAGGAGCTCGTACTTTGGAAGTTAAGTACTAGCCTTAAAGACTGAAATAAAAAGGGGTATATCATATGAATCATGAAGACAACTTTTCATTAAAATTTATTAAATAATGAATATTTATCAATAAAAATGTTTTTAATAAGCATATTTTTAAAAATATTCTGTTTTACTTCATTATTTGAGGAACTATAAAAAATTATTCCATATTGCAGACTATTTTCTAATGCATTTCGATTAATAATGTTAAAATTTCCATCTTTTAAAAAAATCCCACAATGATCATTATTTCTAAAATTGTTTCTATCAATTAAATTATAATTCCCAGAGATTTGGATCCCTAATTTTTGATTTTGAGTAAAATTATTTAAAAATATTGAATTTTTTTCACCATTGTCTAAAATCATACCAATAATGCATCGAGTAATTTCATTATTTGAGATAATTGACATCATTGTTTCTTTTAGGAGCATACCAATTCCCTTCTTCATATCAATATAATTATTATTTGCTGTAAAAATGCAATTAATGGCGATGATCCCTTTCCTTGAAATCACATCATATTTAGTATTTCTAATGCAATTGTTTTCTACCTCAATATCATTGCTACTAATCATTTTAATTGAAGAAAAAAGATTATTGTTAAAAGTTGAATTAGATATCTTTATCTGTACAGAGTTCTCTAAAAAAATTCCATTGAGTTTATTTTCATCAAATCTTGAGTTGAATAAACTGATATTATTACTTGAATCAATTAAGATGCCATTTACACAATTTCTAATGGATACATTTTCAATAATAATGTTACTTGAATTAACAATTTTAATTCCAGCACTTTCTTCATCAAACAAACCAACATTTTTTAAAGATAAATTAGTTATTTTTATAAATTTGGTTGTATTTTGAATTTTAACATGAAGATTTGATTTTTTTTTTTCTAATATCTGCATATCAATAATGTGTGGATTGTCTATCAGTCCAGTTGTATTGCTATCTTTAAAAATTAGTTCCATTTTTTCATTTCCATCAATTAATAATCCAAAATTATTATTGAAGGAAATTTCTTCTATATTAGTTTTATATATCGTTTTTCCATTAATAACTAATGTTTGAAATAAAGTTTGATTTTCAAACCAAGTTTTTTTGAAGAATATATTTTGAGCATAATAGGTAAAACCGTATTCAAATTTTGCACTATAGTATAAATGAGTATCATTATACTCATTTAGATAAAAGAAATCGATTACATCATATGGATTGAGTAATATATTTTTATAAAAATCTATCCCATTTTTTGAATTACTAAGGTTATTTAACAAATATTCATTTCGTTGATTTAATAATGAGCTTGGATGGGAAAAATGAGCATTAATTGAATAAAGATATATTGGTAAATACGGAACTGCTTGCAGGTTATTCGTCAAAAACACTTTATTCTCAAAATCTAAAATACTAAAAATTGCAATTTCATTCTCAGGAATTTCTTGATTGATTGAATCTTCAAACCCTGGACTGGTAGAAAAATCTATTCCATTTGAAATATTTTGAGTTCCAACAAGTAAGAAACAAAAGATCACACAAGTGTTCACAATTGATTTTTGAATATGTTTTGTTTTGTTTTTATAATCCAATTTTTTTGTTTGATTATTAATTCGAAAAATCAAAGCTTTTAATCCGTTTGGAAATATTTCGAGTAAATAAATTATTGCAGCAATAATTAGAATATACGATAACATTGGATAAAATTGGCGATGAAAAATGGGAAAATCAAAGAGAAATGCAAAATATCCAATAAGAATGATTGATAAAGTGGCAAAAAATAATTTCCTTAATTCATTAATTAATTCTGACTTACAATTAGATAAAAGGACAGTGAAACCAACAAAACTAAGTAAGGAGATATGTGTGTTTTGAATGAAATTTAGTGGATTTATATATGCATCTGATATATTAAAATTTTGATGATTTTCCATACCATATCTGACTAAATCAAAAAATAATGGAAAAATGAAGTAACTTGAAAATAAAGCTATTATGGTTCCAATTTTAATAATATTTAGCACTTTTTTTTTTAAGAAAACTTTAGGTTTTATCAAAAAATCAATAATAAATAAGGGAATTAGAACAAAAAATAAACTAAAATATGTACAGAAAAGTATTGACCCAAAAAACCCCGCTTTAATCAATCCCTTACCTTGCAATTGGATATCATGATAATTTCCATAGAAAATCAAAATATATGGAATTAAAAAAAGAAGAGAAATTCTTTTTTCAATTTGATAAATACCATTGAAATCTGCGATAAAAACAAAAAAACTTGTTGAAACGATAAATGAACTTGAAGGCTTAATTATTTTTATCCAGGAATGGTATGCGAGAATGGGGGTTAGCCAATAGACAAGAAGAAAACCATATTTGATCATTTTATATGATTCAATATTAAATATATTTGAACAAATTCCCAAAATTAAACAGTAGAATGGAGAATAAAACATTGATTTGTTTTTATAAGCAAAATCACCTAATTTTCCCAGTGAGCTTATTTTATTAATATAGGCTGTTCTAAACCAAACATCTAGATCTGGACTTAAACCATATAATCCAAACTCTGTTTCACGGAATAAAAAATAAAGGAGAGCAACATTGAAAGAAGAAAAAAGTATCATATTCCATGAATATTTCTCAATTTTCGATTTTAAATTGGGGATAAAATTAACTAAAAGAATCAAAAAAAATCCAAAAAAAAGTATAAACACTACCATTATATTAAAATAAGGAGCACAATATACCGTTATGGGTAAGAAATAAATAATTAAACAAAGAATCCCACTCATGATAAAGGAATAAAGAACATCTTTAAATACATTAGAAAAGAATAAATTCTTAAATCCGTCATAAGAAGGAAATTTCATTACTTAAAGTCAAATTCCTTCTTTATTAAAAATTACCTAATGCTTTGATTTATATTTATTTTATAAATCCCTATGCAAAATTTCTAAAAGAGAGATTTAATTATTAGCAATTTTAATTAAAATAATCCTTTTGAAATACTATTTTCTTATGATTTAATTTGATCCATCCATTAAATAGAGAATCAAATCAAGAATAATTCAAATTATTAGTAAAAAACGTGCAACCAATAATCGAATTGAATCTAAAAATTTTTAGACAAAACGGTTTGGAGAAATTAGAAAACAAATTGATTCAGAATATTAGTAAATAATTATATTGGTCGCCACCTGTTCAATTATCTAATGAAGGAGAATAGGTTATATCATTAAAGCTTTAGAAACGTATATAAAATGCAATAATTGCTCAAAAATTTATTTCCACTTATTTCCTTAGAAGAAAAAAAAGTCCACAACTAAAAGTCATATTACACAAATAAAAGAAGTAAATTTAACTTAGTGATTTGAATTATGTTTCTGAATAATGTTTTTAATAATTAAATCTACTGGATTTAATGGTTCTTGAATAATTTTAAGTTCTCTATTCCAAAATGACTCCCATTTCCAAGGGACGAAACCATAGCTAATTTCTAGAATTACATACCCTCGACCAGATTTTACAAAATCAAAAGTTATGCAGTCGGTGTTCAGCTTATCTGCAATTTTGAACCCAATGTTTATCAAGTTTTTATCAATGGATTGTTGATCTATTCTAAATTTTCCACTTCCTGATGCTCTAAAATCATTTTTTCTAACAAATCTTTCAAAAGCATACGCGTAATCACCAATAACAATCACTCGATAGTCCCTATCACAATCTTTTATAAATTCTTGAATATAAAAATAATCTCTCTCTTTCGGGAAGGATTTTGTTTTTTTTTGAAATTTGAAATATCTTTTAATCGCTGTTACTAATCCAATTTTTAATATATGCTTTAAATACGTAAAAATCCCTTTTTTTTTTATAGCGTCACCAATATAATTATTTGTAGGATTTTTTCCAATAGAAAACATCATTTTAACTTCTTTTTCAAACATACTTTTGTTTTTAATTAATTTAACATTAGAGGATCCTGATCCTTTTCTTAATTTAAATACAACAGGATACTCGATTTCATTCTTATGTTCCAAAGCAGACTTCTCATCAAAAAATGTCCAATATTTTGGAATCGGAGCTTGAATTCTTTCTAATAAAATACTTTGGGCAATTTTATCATCAAAATGCCATCCAGTTTTAAAATTTGGAAATATCGAAATATCTGAATAAAATTCGATGATAAACAAAAATTCCTTTGCTATCAAATATTGAGAGTAGTTGAGATGATTCCAGTGCCACAACAAAATATCACAATCATCAAGATCTTTAAAAATATTTGCAGAAAGACAATTAACTTTTTTGTAATTAATTTTATTATTTATACAATATTTTATCCAATCCTGGCAGAAATTTTCTTTTTCAGTACAATGTATAGCTATTTTCACTTCTTTCACCTTGTTTAAATTTTTTTATAAATTGAGCGGAAATTCTCAACTGAGTATTTGAATGAAAACTTCTTTTTAATAAATTCGGATGCATTTTTGGACAAGATATCAAGATTTAATGATTTTGTTCTAAGAAATCCATCAACTATTGCATCTGTTGAATTTGATTCCAATAATATTCCATTAACCGAATCAACTATAATATCTGGAATACCCCCAACTTTCGTAGAAATGACGCAACATCCACATCCCATCGCTTCTAATAAAACATTCGGTAAACCTTCACTTAAGGAAGGTAATATGAAATATTTCATATTTGACAAAAATAAGGGAATGTCTTCTCTGTTTATCCAACCATGAAAAAAAACTTGATTTTTCAAATCAGTTTTTTCAATATATTTCTTTAGCTTATCTACAAATTTTTTTTCCCCAAAACCTCCAATGTGTAAATTTACATTTACTTTTTGATCTTTCAATTGTTTTATAGCAACTATCAAGTTTTGAATCCCTTTTGGTAAACAAATTTCTCCAAGAAATCCAATATTTTCTTTTTTCTTGCTAATATTTTTAAAAAGAATTTCTGAATGGGGGATATAATGTCTCTGAAAAACAGCAATTTTTTTATCAAGATAATGTAAATTCCGCTCAGTAATTATTTCTTTTGAATAAACCAATACTTTATTGGTTAAAAAGAAGTTAATTTTAGATAAGGCTTTCTGAAATATGAAAAATAGATCTTTATTTGAATAACTTCTTTTCGATGGGAATCCTGCGAGTAGAAATAGTGTTTTCTTCCTCAAAATTTTACTAACTAAATGAGGAATTATCATATCTTCAGTTCCAATAAAAAATAAATAAGTTTCAACAACATTTTTCAATTTAATTATTTCGATTGTCATCAATATCTGAGTTCGTATGTAAGAAACAATTCTAAAAAAGAAATTTTCCATTTTTCTGTGGTCAATTTTTATATAATGTATGTCTGGAATCATTTTTTCTAAGGAATGATTATCTAAACTTCCACATATTAAATAATTTGTATCTTTAACTTGTTTAATTATCTGAATTAATTGAAATACTGGCTTCACTCCGGTTTTTAAGATTGGAAAATTTACAACACAAATTCCTTTATTTTTATTCATTTTATCACAAACCATACAAGTAAATTATTTAAAAAAAATTTTGATAAATAAAAAAAAATGAATTGAGCAAATTTTGAAAAATTCATTACATAGATTAATACTAATGTCTATTAACAAATTTTCTACTTATCTATTTAAATTTCCTGAGTTAAGATCAAAAAAGTGTTAATTTTTAATTACAATTTCCCACTTGACAAATATATGACATTTGACTGAAATTTAATTCAATCTATCTCAAAATGTTATAGGAGGATCTATCAAGATTTATCAATTTAAACTTTTTTTGATTTACTTCGAGTTACTTAACCCGTTTTGAGAATTTATCCAATTTTCAATTTTGTCGAATTGAAATTTCGATCCTTTTATGAAATCGAACGTATGATTTATGTTTAAAAATCTAAGAGGTACTCCTTTTTTATTGAATTTGAGCGAGATAAACATCTTAGAAATGATTTATCAAAAATCTAAATTGGTATATTAGTGGGATAGATGGCTCATAAGTCGGCATGAATTTCACAAGGGTGATAAAATATTTAATCTAATAAATCTTGATAGAACCTCATAGAATTTAAATTGAAAAAGAAAAACTTTTCTTCTGGCTGGGTGATTTGTTTATAAATGTATATTATCAATTAAGTGATTTTTTTCTTACTTCCCTTAAGTTAGCTTTTTAAGATAAAATCATAAATTTTGGATATTTCTTCACCAATAACTTTCCAAGTTTTTGGATAAGATTTAATGAAACTAGATTCATACTGATTTGACAATCTTGCTTTTAAAATAATTTTTGAAATTTCTGATGGATCATTAGATTTCAAAAAATATGGATAATCTTTTGAGAGAAAATCAGGAATTGCTCCAGCAGTAGTAGTAACTACTTTTTTTCTTAAAAATAGCGCGTCTAGTGGTACCAATTGACACGCTTCATAATTGCTTGCAGATATATAAATATCTGCCATCTCCAAAACGGATAAATACTGTTGCTTTTGTAAATATCCTAAATAATGAATTTTTTTTCTATTAATTTTTAATACTTTTTTCAAGTATGGAATTCCAATAATGGGTTGAGATTTTCCCACAAGTAGGAGATGGAAATTTGGTGGTAAATATTCTAAACTTTGTGCCACACTCAATGTCCCTTTCCTATACTCTATTGTCCCAACCATTATCATTTTAATTATTGAATTATCTGCTATCTTAATTGATTTCTTAGTTTCTGATTCTAATTCTTCCTTTTTATTTATCAAGTTATCTCTTCCATTTGGAATTTGATAAATTCGCTCGCTTGTTACCCCTTGATATTGGAGAGCTCTGATCATTTTCGAAGAACCTACATGAAAAAAGTCAAAATTTCTAATTGCTTTTGAAATGGACCATTTTATAAATTTAAACCAAAAATATTCAAAAAATTTTAATGGATCATTTCTATTTCTATCATAGATTTCCATTGAAGGATCATCATGTAAAGTTAGTATTTTTTTTATTTGTGTTTTAAGTGTTGGATAGTTTCCTGAAAAGCCTTGAATGTGAATTATATCCGGTGAAAATATCTCTGTAACATTTTTAATCATTCGTTTAGCAAAAAAATTATTAATTATAAAATTTAATATTGGTAAATTTATTGGAAGATTTTTATGTTTGAATAAGATCTCATTCCTTTGACATTTTGCCTTTTGATCAGAAACAATAATAATTTTCAAATCATTTCTGTCAATAATCGACTGCAAAATATGATATCCTGCAGATTCTGCACCTGGAATTGCATTTCCATATCCTTTTAAGTAAAAAATTATTTTTATTTTTTTCATTTTATCGAATCATCAGTTAATTTTATTTTGTTGAATGCAGAGAAAATCTAAATATAGTTGATAAAATATTCCAAATAATATAAGAATTAAGAATGGATGCAATATTTGGTGTCTCATTAATTATTTTTATTTTTTTCTGTAATTTTATCTAGAATTTTAAAAAATTAAAAACACCCAAGACAGCTTAAAGAAATTGTAAATAAAAATCAAAAATTAATGAATAGGATTTGAATGATTAAATTTTAGAAATTAATTCTAGACAAATTAAATTTATTAGGAGACAAAAAACTATAAAAAAACATCAATAACAAAATTCCAACGCTTTAAGAATCAAATACACTAATAAAATCACGTATTAAAGAAAGTAGGAGTAAAATTACTACCATAAAAGGATAGTTATTCAGCATATATTTTTAAAGGAGTTGATAATTGCAGGATTCAACAAGATAAAACTATATCCAACAAGAACCTTTAAGTAAAATTAAATATTTTCGACCGAATGAAGCCTAAACCATTTTATATCGCATATTTCAATAATCTATCATAAATGCACACATTTCCTAAATTCGAACCTATTTATTAAAGCCTATTTATAAAAATTGCAGTAAAATGATAACATTCCGAAAGTGAGGCAAATTATGAAGCTTAACTTGCAGGGGCTTCCATAAGCATATATTAAGAATTTAATTGAGAGAGCGGTGATTTCAGAATTTTGCTCAAAAAGAAAAGAATATTATTGTAGGATACCTCACATTGTACATATGCGTGCAAAAATTTTTTATTACTCATATTGTAGAATCCACTTGTTTTGTCAGATCTTACATATCTTGAACTTTTATTAGTATTACTTGATATTATCACACTCAACGAAACAGTTTAAAGAGTTAATTCCCGACTTTTGTAATTTTTGAAGATCTTTATCTATAGATTGAAAAACTTCCTTTACTGATTGAATATCACCCCTTCCAAAATATACATTCTTATTCACACTTTTCATAAAACAGATGCAACATCTCAGTAATATTTTGCTTGTCAATGATAATTCCTAAGATTTGAATGTCATATTTATCAACATGCTCTCAAACATTTCATGAAGTTCTTGTCAATTAATGGAATTTTGGGATCGAAATGAATAGATATTTCGGGCAGAATATGGAATTCACCCTTCATGATGAATATAGAGATAAAATAAGTCATCAACATATTATTTTTTGATTGATCTATCGAATTACAGTAGGAGTGGTTATAAAATATAATTGATTAATTTCTCACGATTCGGGAAAACTCGGCCTTCAATCATCGAAAAGTAAAACAAATAAATTTTTTTTCATCATCCAAAAGTCTTATTACTCGTTTTTACATAAAAAAAATTTTAAAGTCTGGAAAATTACTTGATAATAGGATAATCGTGTTGGGATTTATGAGAAATATTACTATTGCTTTAATTTTTATAAGTTTTATTTCTCCAACTTTTTTGCCAATAAGTGCATCAACTACTAAAAATTTTAAGAATCATCCAGGAATAATTCAATGGGGTGAAAATGGTGCCCCATCTAATGGATTTTCATATATACGCCCGTTTGAAGATAGATCATATATAGAAATAATTCCAGAAATAAATGGTCATCAATACCCATTAGATTTTTATGACAATATAAGTGATGAAAATTCTGAAAATTCCAATTTGGCTATAATTGATACCTCTCATATAAATTCTACATATTTTACTTCGTTTTGGATACAAATTGATAATTCTGAAAATAGATTTTATTATAGAACTTCAATTGAAGGATGGAAGAAAATACTATTCGTTTTTAGTATCGAAAATTCTGGGTTTTATTTTACTGGAAAAAATGGAAAAAATATGATATCAGAAATTGAATCAAATACTTGGTATCATATTTGCATCAAAGATGCTTTTAATGGTAAAACTCATTCTCTCAAAGTATTTATCGATGGTTTTTTGGAGTATGAAGATATAGGAAATGACACTGATCATAATGTCTCTTATGCATATTTTGCAAGTTCACCAATTGATTCAAATTATCACGTATATATTGATGCTTTATATGTCGGGATTTCTGAAGGAGAAGCTTTTTCAACTATAGGAGGGGTAAAAAGCAATTTTAAAAATCCTGAATTTTTAAAGATCCCTAATTCATTAACTTATGAAAAAGGTACAAAAGGAAATTTTATTGAGTGGATAATAAAAGATTTTGTAGTGAATGAATCAATCTCAACATATACGATCTATAGAAATGGGACATTTATTCTTGAAAACTCATCCCATTCTTGGATTTCTAATGAACATATAAGGATTAATGTAGATAATTTAGATATTGGTGAATATTTTTACAAAATCGAATTAATTGATGGCTATGGAGGATTCATATCTAATGTAGTGAAAATAAAAGTCATTCCTAAAACAGCAATTTCTACCTTCAAAGATATTTTTAGTAATTTCAATATGAAAAACTTTCTTATTTTTGGAGTCATAGGAGTTTTCACAATTCTTATCAAAAATAAACTAAAATTCTAACAAAATCGTTAAAATTTTCGAATTTGATAGTATTTAGATTCGTATATACTAATTTCAATTAGATATTAAAAAAAATAACAAATGAACAATGATTCAAGGTTAGAAATATGGATAAATTAAACGAGATTAATCAATTTTCATTTTTAGAATACACAAAAATCAGCAATTTCGGGAAATTATTTAGAAAAAAAATGGTTTTGAGCAAATTTTTATATTATTTTTCAAAAATACTCGATATTACCTATGTATTTTTATTAGTTTTTTATATCTTATTTCAATCACGGGATTTTTTCATAGAATTTATCATAATTTCAAGTTTCTATATCATAGGAACTACACTTTTCTCTCTATTAAATCAAATTTCTCGAGAATATAATAATTTTTTAAAAGCTTTTTTCTCTTTTCACATTTATCAAAGAAAATTCATATTAATCACCAAATATAAAAATAAAAAAGTAAAAATGCTCAGTTTAATAGATAATTGGAAAGCTGAAATACTTAATGAAGATTTACAAAATAAACCAATTAAATATCATATGAACAAGTTAAAACACCAATTTTTGATAAAAAAAAATACAAAACATTTAATTTTCTATGATTATAGAATAAATTTCTACATTTCCAAATTAAATCAGAAAGGAAATATCATTTTATCAACAATAATGGCAATGAAAAATGGAATCAAAGAAATCAATGCCTATCGAGCATATTTAAAATCAAAAAAGGAAGAATCTTTTGAAACAGAACATTTAAAACATGAATATCTACAAAAGAGAACTGAAGCATCATATTGTTTAGTATTATTAAAAACCGAAAAAAGATTGTGGAAAATAGAATACCTATCAGAATTTCTTTCTCGAATATTTAAATATTTTATTAATAAATTGAGTAAAGGAAAGAAAATTACTCCCAATAACTTAAAAACTTATTCAAGATATCATGAAAAGAAATTTATATGGATTTTTTTGCTTAAATACGTGCTACCGATGTGTATTACCCTTGGAGGAATAATTCTACCTCAAAATATATTAGGATTTTTAATCATTATTGAGCTCTGTTTAATTTGTACCCATTTGAGCAATAAATTCTTACAAAAAATAGAAATAAAAATAGTATTTGTATGTTCTTCTATCATCCTGCTTTTATCATTGGTTGGTTTTATTGAATTATTAATTT
The DNA here is from genome assembly GCA_025839675.1 of Candidatus Lokiarchaeum ossiferum. Taxonomy (GTDB): domain Archaea; phylum Asgardarchaeota; class Lokiarchaeia; order Sigyniarchaeales; family Promethearchaeaceae; genus Lokiarchaeum; species Lokiarchaeum ossiferum. The sequence goes on along the minus strand of CP104013.1, from coordinate 5,019,879 downwards.
CGAAATATTTTCTTCTAATTTCAATCTATTCTTTTTTCCGAATATTATATTTATTACTTTCAATTCTAATTATCGGTCTCTTCAACCCACAGAATTTCAGAAAAACGATTACCAAAATAAAAAAGAAATTTGGGAGAATTGAGATCAAATTTCTATTGAATATCAGTTTTTATTTTATGGCGATGGTTATTTTCATCCGACTAATTTACATTTTCCTAAATCCTCACGATCAAATCCAAAACCCCTATGAAATACTGCATAATTTAGTAATTTTCCAATTTATCCCCATAGATATAATATTTTTGTTTGGAATTTTAATAACTCTATTATTATATGAAATCTATCAATTTAAGCCCAATGTATCAGAAATCCAAGTAAAGCTTTTCATTTTAATAGTTTTGATTTCCATCACCGGCAATGTCACCACGAATTGGTGTGGGATAGATGCTGTGAATTTGGTAAATCATCTTGATCCATTTTTTATTGAAAAAGAGAATTATTTTATCAATTTTTATGCAATTTTCTTTTTTTATTCTTCATCCCAGTATTCTTTTCTAACCTTTTTCTTGTCCAGCATTAATGGGACCCAAATTTTTATCACTTTCCTATTACCAATTACAAATTCTATCATTTATATTATCCTCACTCAAATCATTCACATTTCCTTCAAAAAATGGCAAATAAATCATGAAAATATAGACAGCAAAAAAAGAAGGTTTGCATTTATACTTCTAATAATTATTTTTGTTACTTCACCAATTCAGTGGAAATTTACTCACATAGGGAATTCGGAAACATTAGGAACCATATCTTTGATTCTCCTGTTATTTTCAATGATTTCTAAAAATGACGATGTGGAAAAATATAGAGTTATTTTCATTATTTTGTCCTGTCTTCTTTCGTTATTTCATTTTTCCCATGCCTTCATAGTGGTTCCTGTTTCAATATTTTATTTGATCTACCAGTATTCAAAGACACCAATAACTAAACCATTATTACTGGATATCAAATTTTATGGACAATTCTTCCTACTTCTAACAATTTCATGGCTGAGCTATATTTCCTTAGAAATTTCAAATTCCTTGGAACACTATTTCCTACAAGTACTCGATAAATTCATTCCACGAAACTATCTTCGAGAATTTACGTTATTTACAGTCCCTCAGCTGAATAATCAAGTAGTAAATATTTTTTCAGCCACATTCTTCGCAATTCCAATAATTATCCTACTTATCCTCTTTTGTACAAAAAAATTTGGGATATTTGAAAGATTGGAATACCTTCTTCAGTGTTTATTTATAATCCTAATGGAGTTTCTCAGTAGAATTCAGCGCTTTTTAATCTCTAAAATCAATTTTGCTATGAGGAAAAATATTTTACCACTAACATGGATTTTTGGATCGGTTCTCATTTTGGCAAACCAAATTTACTCGCATCAATCGCTTTCTTGGTATCCATTTGTATCGGCAATATTATTCATGGGACAAATCATTGTATTAAGCCAAGTATTGCTGAGTTTTTTGGATCTGATGAAATCAAAACCTAATATCTTCATGCCCTTCATCATTTTTGATATCATTTTTGTGGTAGTTTCATCAACTTTCATTTTAGTTCAACCTTTGGGACCGGGATCCTATATGGAATATTTCTATAGATTTGCCAATTGGTTTCTGTTGGGACATTTTGTGTTAATTTTATCGGAACAAACCTCAACAAAAATATGGATACAGTTCTGGCAATCAAAACCAACATGGGTGCTACTATTATTTTCAGCATTCATTATTGTTATTAATATCCTTGCAACTTTCTGGGAGTATGCCTATTGAAGAAAAAGATAAAAAGTATGAAAAACTGATATTGATAGAGCAATTGATGAAAGAAAATCCAAGGAATATCGCTTTTACCATCGAATCATTTTTTCCAAGTATAACGGGACCCAATAAAGAGGCGTTTGGAATTGCTCGAAGAATTGTGCACGATGGATTTAGACCATCAATTTTTACTTCTCATTTAGATACAAAAGACTGCAGAAATGAGGAAATTTTTGATGCAGTTCCTGTAAAACGCTACAAGATATACGGAAAAATTATGCGCTTTGTATTTACCCCACAAATGTATGGAGAGTTAAAGAAAAAAAACTTAAACTTAATCCACGCCTTCAATTATCGGAGTATTCAGACCGAAATAGCGTATAAAATAGCAAAAAAGAAAAAAATTCCTTTGATTTTCAACCCCTGTGGCCAATTATTAAGTTATAAGCATGTAGTGTCGGGGTTTAAACAGCTTCCATATATTTTATATGATATTCTAACATGGAAAAAAATAATCAAACGAGCAGATAAAATAATCGTGGAATCACAGTTAGAATATGATGAAGCGTTGACCTTTGGAGTATCGCAAGAAAAATTGGCTCTAATTCCGATGGGAATCGACTCCGCTAAATACTATAAACCCAAAACCTTCTACGAATCAACATCAAAAAACCCATTGAAAATAATATTTGTAGGGCGCTTGTCCAGAAATCGAAATTTAGAACCAATCTTAAGGGCGATGCTATTGGTGAAAGATGTCGAACTTCGGATCATCGGGGCAGAAATGAAGACATCAGGGATGTTAAAAGGAGGTTATTTGGATGAATTGCAGCAATGGGTCCAAAATCATGACTTATCAGATAAAATAACATTTATCGGACCTAAATATGATCAGGATCTCATAGAAGAATTTCAAAATGCAGATGTGTTTGTCTATACTTCACTCTATGAAAACTTTGGCCAAACCATTCAAGAAGCGGCAGCATCCGGTCTACCCATTATTTCAACCCGAACGGGATTTGCGAGTGATTTTATTGAGGAAAGCAAAAACGGGTATTTTGTTAACCCTCACGATGAGAAACAGATTGCAAAGTATCTTGAAAAGTTGAAAGATAAACAGTTAAAACAGCTATTTTCCGAATATTCTCACCAAAAAATTCGAGCCCATTATAATTGGGACATTATTATTAAGCAATTTATTCAAATTTACAACGAGTGCGAAAAGAAATACCAATAAGCACAGATTTTAATTATTGCAATCAACTTTTTGGGACGAAGACGTACTGCGTGATACTTTCTGAACCCGTGATAAAAATGCCATTTCTTTCCGCAAAAGGGTGGAGCAGGTTCGATGAGTTCTTCGTCGAATTCCTATCTGAACCCCCCGAACGATAGATTGGAGAAAATCTTTGATAAAAAGCGGTTGGTTCATCTTGATGGCCAAATAAAGTTCAGCCACCAGCGTTTTTAATTCATAACGCGTAAAAAAAAGGAAAATTTCTCGCCCGGCATAATTTTTTAGCATGAAAATAATCTTATTGCGGTTGTATAGATAGACTTGGAAATAATTTTTCCGATACCCCCACTTATTGCTTTCCGTAAATAAATCGACTTTATGAAAAAGTGAAACAGGGGGAAAATAGATGATTTGAAAGCCTGCATGTTTGGCTCGCACATTCCAATCGGTTTCTTCTGCATACATAAAAAATAGTTCGTCGAGCAGGCCAACTTTCTGGATAACCTTATGGGAGACAAACATAGCCGCCCCACAGGCAAAATCCGTTTCACGAATTTGGGAATATGTTGAGGAATCTAATTTATATAATCCATTATGGGAGATAAAGGAAAACTTGGAAGGAGCAATCTGAGCCCCCGCATACCATATTCGCATAGGAGCAGCATAAAAAAGCATTTTGGGTGATAAAAACCCTACGGCAGGATGATTGTACAAATATTCCATAATTTGAGATAAAAAGTCGGGAGTAGGAATCTCCGTATCACAATTTAACAAAAAATAAAAATCAGAATTCAGCCGTTTAATGGCAAAATTATTGCCTCCCGCAAACCCGAGATTAAATTTCGGTTTAAACAAATGGATGGTAGCAAGATTTCGATCCGTTTTCCTTTTTTGAACTAGCTGCTGCAATTTTTGATATTCAACAACTCCGGGGGTGTTATCAACAATTGCAATTTGAAAATTATGATAGATTTGATCATCCAGAGTACTAAGGGCCGCTTTTAATAAAGAAAAGGAATGATAATTAACAAAAATCACGGTAAGATTATAGTTAGAAGAGATTTGTTCATTTTCCATTATTTATTCCAACATTTGTGCAATATTAGCTGCTTTTTTAAAAAAGAATCGATTTTGGGGTAATTTTTTTGAGATTATTTGATCTGAAGTTCCCTAAATTAATTTCCAGAATTAAATTTCGGTAGAATTATTCCCTTCAATAATTTTAATATCTGAAACATATTCGTTTTCATTAAGTTCTTTTAACAATAGATTTTTTGAGTTCAAATCGGAAGCAGAATATTTATTTTTATTCATAATTTGGGAAATTACATTGAATCCCTTTGTTTTCTTCTTAAAAGTCACAATAAAACTGATCCGATTTGTTTTATCATCGATCGAATCAATTCCAAGTAGAGAATAGTATTTCAAGTACTTGATTAAAATAGGAGAGAGAATTTGAGCATATTCTTGGGATATTGGTAGATTCATCTCCAGAATATCTTGAACTAACTCTTTTTTACCAAACTCAAGAAATGACATTAAATACATCAATCCACACCCGAATAAAGTGACAAAAATAGCGACAGAGTAAAAACGAGTCCCACATGCCATCCCGATTGCCATAGTGAAGAAAATGAAGCCTACATCTCGGGTATCTTTGATTGCATTTCGAAATCGAACAATGGATAGAGCCCCAACAAGCGTGAAAGCTCGAGCGATATCAGACCCAACAATAATCATAATGGTTCCTACAATTAACCCTAACAGTACCAGAGTTTGGGTAAAATTTTGAGAATAGGAAATGCCCTTATGTGTTCCCCGATATGTGAGAGCAATAATTAGAGATAATGTTGTTGTCCAAAATACTACTATCAGAATATCAGAAAAAACTAACGAAGAAACGTTGGTTCCGAGACTATCAAATGAATCTTGAATGAATTTCTCAAAGAAAGTACCATCTATGCTACTCATTGTTATGTAATCCAAACGATTAATTAATTTTAAAATTTTGGGAGGATTTCCTCGGAGGCTGGAGATGAGAATATATCGTAAAACAGTGCATTTCCTTGGGAGCTACCATTCAATTATGCACAATAATCGTCCATTATCGAAAGCATTTGAGGAAAATATCTTTGAAGATGTTCAAGATATGTGTTTAAAACAAAAGTCTCTGTACTGTAAAGAACAAAATTTGGCCATTCAAAAGGTAATTCTGTATCTACAGTGGTGGGTTTCCAAAGTTGGAGATCGAGAGCGAGAACAGGGGAGATTTTGTTGTAATTTGAATTATACATATTTTGAAAATATTGTTCAGTCCATAAACGGGTTCGAAGATCTTTCCAGCGCAATTTTATTTCATGACTAAAAGCTGAATTTTCCAGTAACCGATTGTAAATCCGGCTTTGACGTAAAATATGTAATCCTGGAATATCATCCCCAAACCACCCTATAGCTCCTTCAGTCTCATTCAGCTCCCCTAACCACCAACCCCATTGTCCAAAAGTTCCATCAAAATCCCAAGGATTAAAAAAAAATTGATTTGGTGCGGTATTTCGTATGATGTAGTAATTTTTTCCCCAAAAATCGAGATGTCCAATAAAGACGTTGTAAAGGTAATAATCAATAAGATTTTGTTTATTAAAGATAGAATATACCCCAAAAGTTTCATTATAAAAAATTTCATCGGGTGAATCACTCACAAAAGCAATTAAATCGGTCAAGATTTCATCAATAATATTTCCATCTTCAATGTCCGGAAAATCCTGCTCCCAACAATAATTTTTGTATTCTCGAAAAGACGACCAAGTAATCGCTTGAAAGATCAAACTAGAATTGATATTTGGTTGTGGATCATCCAAATTATAGAGTTTAGGATCATTTTTTTCCGCTAAAAGATATAATCCTTGGTATACGCCATTGATAACTAAATTTACATATTCAGATTGTGGTAAGGTCGCCGTTGAAGAATTAGATTGGAGACCACGCCATAAATCCATCGATATTTTAAGACGCATTCGTGGGAAATCAGAATTCATTCCAAATAGAGACCAATCATCATCAAATCTCATCCCCAATAGTGATTCTTTTTTATCAAGTTCAATCCGATAGCCTTTTTTTGGAAAAGTAGATGCAGACCTTCCTCTTATCTTTATTTTACTTTTCATTGAGAGTACATTATTATCAAAGGTTGAGTTGAACATCTCAAAATTGCACTGAACATAACTTTCCTTAGAGATTATGGCACTATATGTAAGAGAAATCGATGGCAAATTAGAAGTTGAAATATTTTTTAGAGCATCGTTATTATGGCTCCAATTTTTTTGATCCATTAAAGGTAATCGCACATCGATCCAGTCAGACATTTGAGTATACATTAAATTAATCACCTCTGACTTATTTTGGCGAAGCATTGAATTTGACATCTGATTAAACAAAGAAGTTAAAGAATCTTGAATATATTCAGAAGTCCATATTGAATTTCGTATTGATACCCAGCGCAATGAAAGATCGGTTAAAAATTGAGTATTAAGGGAAGTATTTTGAGGATAAAGAATTCTTTGAATTAATTTATTCCATCGAATGAACTGAATGTTACTTGAATCTTGGTTTAGCCAATAATCTGGAGATAACATAAAGCTATTGGTAAACCCCCAACTCATGTCAAAATCCCATGGAATAAAACAGAATTGTGATTGTGTAAATTCGTTTTGAACAAGGTAATATTTATATCCTTCGATGCTGTTATGGCCTGAAATTATGTCAAATAGAATAAAATCCATTAATTGAGTATAATTAACGAACGAAAATATTCCCGAGATTTCATTGAAAAACATCTCATCAGAGCTAGTTTGAATGAATTCCTCCAATCTCAGATATTCATCGTCAAATGGATAAGACTTAGGATAAATTTGTTCCCACTTGTCATTTCCTTGAGATGTAGCGTGAAAAAAATCGCCTTGCCAATCTTCCAATTTGAAGATCACGCTTTTTTTTGCCAGATTTTCGATAGGGTTTTCGACCGAATTTTCTTCCGAAATTTCAGCCGGATTGTCAGGAAGATTGAAAAGTTTTCGATCTATTTTTTCGGTCAACAAATAAACTCCTAAGTAGTATCCATTCAAAAATATTTCTACGGGTTCAGATTTTGGAGCAATACACATTGGATCCAATTGTGAAAGAGAATTAAATAAATCCATCGCAAATTTAGTCCGAAGAGCATTAAAATAGTTACGATTCGGAATAAGCACCCAATCATCATCCTTTCTCATGTCCAATAAGGATTCATGTTGATTTAATTCAATTGAGAAGCCGTTACCAGAATTTCGATTTCGAATTGTTCCAATGATTTCCCTACAAAAATAGCCTGTTTCCTTGAATACAGTCGAATTAGCCTGAAAAATAAAGTGGCATTCTTCAGATTCATTTGAAATAATTTTCTTTGGGTTACTGGAAAATATTTGAATGGTTGGGAGATCTTGTTTATAAATTTTGGTTGTGAACTCAAAACTTTTTGTATCACACTTTAACTCAATTGAATATTGGCTAGCATTTTGAAAAGGTTCCTTTGATTGGAGAATAAAATTTTCTTGTTTAAGAAGGGGAATCCACTCAGAATTATTCAATTTGACCCATACTTTTTCAGATCCTTTTGGAACAAAACAAAAAAATTCCAAAATCATGGTATTAGTATGAAATTTTGAAGAACAAATCTCGATTTGGGATGAGAAAGAATTTTGGTAATCAATATTAAACAATTCTTGTATTCGTTCATCTTCGCTGGACCGTTGTTCTAGGATAGTGAAAAAAATGGAAAAATTTACTGTTAAAATGCAGATAACAACAAAAGTAATGAAATCCTTTTTTTGTTTTGATAAAGGTACCCGATTTTGAAAATTAATTTGGGATTCAAAGAAATTATTATCTTTAATTTTCATTTTATGACACTTTGATTTATTTCAGTTTAGGTAATAATTTCGTGATTTTTTTATTCCCTTTGCAAACTTTGAGATTTTTTGTTGTATGAGGTTATTTCGTTGAACGATTCGTATAGCCCAATGGGGAATGATATTGTTAAATTTGATCTCCATCACGCTAACATTTTTAGAAAGGATACTTATCCCATGCCCATTATGAAGGTCATAATTCTGTTTTCGTACTTTTATATTTGTATCGAATGTCAACCTAAAACGTGACTCTACTAATCCTACAAATGCTTGTCGTTTGTAACTTACTACACAGACGGGTGTTAAAGCATGTTTTTTAACTAAGAGCCAAATTTCAGAAAGGGTTCGCTTATCTTGAATTGAAGAATTTTGATAAAAAATTTGTGATTCTTGAGAGTGATTATCAATAATTTTCATGGCATCAGCAAATGGAACCACTATTCTCGACTTAGATACATTTTCGTTATTTTTTTTCTTTATCTCTATAAAAACCGTTTCTCCATCGATTGATTGAAAATCGGGATAATATCGAATTCGAAGTTTTTTTCGATAGCTGGTTCCATTATTTTTTTGAAAATAAGAATGATGTGTGCGTGAATCAAAATATAAACTCCTTACCTCATAAGAAAAATTATTGGAAGTATGTGAATCAAGATGCATGAAAGGTTTGATATGAGCAATGAAGTTATCCCGTTCTTGCAAAGAAATTTGATATTTAATTTCAAAACGTTTGAAAAACTTTTGCAACATCTATATTGTGAGTAAAATCTTCACGCTTCTTAAATTTTCAGCTTAATCAGTACTAAAATGAGATACAAAGAAAAATTTAACATACATTTAAGAAGTAGCGTCACAAAAAATGTCGTTAATAAACAAATCACAATTCTAACAGGAATTTCAAATGCAAATCACTAAATGATAGGTGGAGTCAGATTTTTAACAATAAATTAAAATTTTCGACCATCTCTTATATTTAAATATTTCTGATAACTGGAAATCAGTCTTTTTCCAAATTTTTCCATGGAAAAATTATTATAGATGAAATTAAACTCTTCTTGACCGGTTCGGTCCCCAGAAAGCAATATTTGATGTGCAGATTCCATAAACGACACTTCATCATTCACAACAATGCCCAAATTTTTTTTAGCAGCAACGGGAGATATTCCCGTAGGAAATCCGACAAATTTGCATCCACAAGCAGGTCCTTCCAGATAGAGGAACCCAAATCCTTCTTTTTTGCTGGGAGTGAGCAGGAGATCTGCCATGCAATAATAAGGGTAAATTTCTCCCGTAGAATGTATAAAAATGATATTATCGAGAATTTTTTTCTCATTAGCAGCAAGAATCATTTTTTGTTTTAGAGGACCGTTGCCAATAATAAGTAATTTTGCATTAATTCCTTTTTTTATGATGTAATCGAGAGTTTTTATGAGCAAAAAGGGATTTTTCCGATTAATTAAAAGACCAACCGAAAGAATCAATTTTTCGTCTTTTCCTTTCAGTATTTCCTTCTTTTTGGTAGAAAAATTATGATTTTGATTGAAAATCATGCAATCAATTGGATTTGTTATAATAGAAATCAGCTCACGGCGACGATTTTCAAATTGAATTAGTTCTGTTACTGATTGTTCTGAGATTGCAAAAATATGGCGGCTTCGTTTCAAACTGACACGCGATAGGGTATAACCAATCCACGCATTGAAGTTAGGGATCGAAAATGGTTCGTAATGATAAAATGTTTCAAAATCCACATTTTTGACAAACATTCCCGCCCCTGAACTGGAATGAACGATATCATACTTTCTGAGCTTAAGCAATTGAGATATTTTGAAAGCAAACTGAAAGAATCGAATAAAAGGAATATTAAGGGTTTTGATATAGATATAATGCACATTTTTAATTTTTTTAAACGATTGGATAGGATACGGACAATAAAAATCAATTGAAACATTGTTCATACGCGAAAGAACATTTAAATACTTCTGCACATAAGTGCTGGCTCCGAAATTATCCAATCCGAGATAAAAATACGAAAGAAACGCAATTTTCATAAGAAGACCCATATTTTTGTAAGTATATTCCCATCTTAAACAGAGAATAAAATTTGATGATGGGAAAAGACTTAGTAATCTATGAAAAATAAGGATTCCATGATTTATGAATGATATAAATAAAATAGCAATTTCACATAGAATTTAATTGATCGATACACAATGGATTTTGGAGGGACTTCATTGATAATTCCTTCCATAGAAGAGTAATTTTCATAGGAATTCAGAACTCCTTTATGATTCTTGTGATTAAGTAAAAGAAAATTACGAATGAAGTATTTGTAAATCATAAATTTTTGTTTTATCAGTCCAGCTTTAAGTGCATACACGAACATCAAGGGTTCCAATAACAGTTGACAGAGAAGTAACCGTTTCAAGTTAGAGGCGTTTTCAAGCGTGAATTTTAAGCGATTTCGTTCCCAATAAAAGAATTTAAAGTCGGTCATTTTATATTCATAATCAGTTTTTAGATGCCAAACGGGGATATTATTATCCACATAAAGTTTAAATCCCGCTTTTTGTAAACGGTAGGATAAATCCGTATCTTCATGATACATAAAATAAGATTCATCAAATCCATGAAAGTGGTGAAAACAACGTTTGGAAATTAAAAATGTGCATCCAGAAGAGATCATCGTCCTTTGGATTTTATCAGACATTGGAAAATTATTATTGGAGAAACCTAAAAAGTTCAAGTATATTTTAGCAAATTCAATATTCCCGAACCTATTACAGATACGGGGATTTAAAACAATTTTATCCGTTCGATTTAGTTTTTGAAGGTATGCAAAAGTATGTACCATTTCTGTGAGGAATGCTGGAAGCGTTTCAACATCGGGATTCATGATAACAATTTTGTCTCCTTTGGCAAATTTTGACCCGAGGTTATTTCCTTTAGCATATCCAAGATTTTCTTCAAAATGATGAAATTGAATTTTCGAAGAATTAATGGAGTTGGATTTAAAATATTGATTAATATCAAGGGTTTTTGGAAATTTTGCCCATATCAGCACAATTTCATAACTTGAATAAGATTGATTTGTAATATTGGCGAGGGTTTTTTTTAATTTTGCATCTGGAAAACCAAAAGCAACAATAATTACAGAAATATCAATATTTTTTGAGCCATTTTGAGACATATTGAAAAATTAAACCATTATGTTATGATATTAAGATTCATAATTATACTTTGGATTTAATTATTGCTTAAATTAAACCAATTACTTAAAAATTTTCTTTTAGGATAATTGGAGCGATAATGAATGGGAGAAATCATGAATAACTCTACTCAACAAATAGGAAATTAAGGCATGATCATGATTAATTTTTTAAGGTAAAACTCAATGATACTTCTGAAGATGCAAAATAAATTTTTGAAACCTGTGATCATTTCATTTTTAGTAATATTATCGATTTTCTCGATAAGATCATCAATCAATTTGACCCAAAGTAATTCTAAAACAGAGCCATTCAAGAATTCTGAAACATTCCATATCCACTCTCCAATAGCAGGAAATACTCATCCACCCATAAGTATTGATGGAAATAATTGGAGCATCTATTGTGAAGCCTCAGGATTAGGAACTTTTGAAAATCCTTATATGATTTCAGATTTGATTATAGATGGAAATGGATCAGATGGTATATTTATTAATAGCTCGACGGCCTATGGAATTATTAAAAATTGCACAGTTTTGAATTCGATGACAGGAATTAAAATCTGGAATTCAAAAAATATAAAAGTGGAAAATACATTGATAAATGATTCAAAAGAACATTGTATTTGGACTTTTTTTTCAGAGAACTGTGTTTTTTCCTATAATATATTAGAAAATGGTCCACATGGAGGAATGTGGATATCTAATTCCAAATTTATAACAATATCAAATAGCAATGTTTCTAATAACCTAAACTATGGAATTGGTATAGGGACATCCATATATTGTACCATAAGCAATAATTATATATCTAACAACCCATATTGCGGCATTTTACTTAGTGGAACGAACCATATTATACAAGATAATGTGATATACAATAATCGAGAACGTGGTATTATAGTCTGCGACTCAGATCATTTGATACAAAGAAATATGATTTCTTTATCAGATTACGGGATTTATTTTGGTGATAGTTCAGACGTAAATTTGGTAGATAATATATTTCATAATATAAGTTTAAATGAGTTTTATTTCTCACAAGAGTTCTATGATAGAAATGGATATGATACAACTTGGACAACCCCAACATCTACAACATATACAACTTCTACATCTGATCCCCAAAACCCCATTTCAGAAAATTCGGATGGAGAAAGTTCCACTTCATCCAGTCAGACGAATCTGGATAGTAATTCTTCGGGCACCTCGATTATTTCTGAAAACACTGTTATATTCATTGTATTAGGTTCAATAGGCTTACTTATCTTTATTTCTCTCTTTGCACGCATTATCGTGAAAAATAATAAACCGGGTCCAAAAAACAACTATCCAGGTACAATTGATAAAAACAATCTTGAGGAATTTTTAGAAAAACTTGATAATTCGTTTCAAGAATGGAAAACAAATGAAGGAGAAAAGAAATTCAAAAATTGAATGTCTTCAATGCTGTTTTGATCTGAATCACTTTTTTGCACAGAAAAATCGCAATTTCATCAAGAAAAGTCTTAAATATCGAATAACAAGCATACCACGATGACAAAGAAGAAAAAATTGATTCACAATACTCATTTAGAATATTTTTTTAAAATTTAACCTCTTTGAATACATGCTTCACTTGAGAAAATAATTTTCAAATCCTCAATTCTTCAATCTTATTGTTATCTTTTTTATTATCAATTAATTAGATTAATCAATAATGGAAATTAAAAAAAAAAATGAAGAAAATATAAGGAATTTTTTTAAATCAAAAAAATTTAAAGCAATTCTTGTATTCTGCGTCCCTTTTACACTTCTTTCGGCCTATTTCTTATGGCTTATCCCCACATGGATCAAGATCCCCTTTCTATTTATCACTTTTATTACTTTACTATTCCTGTACATTATTTTGAATGATGTGAATATTCCAATATCACTGCTCCAATTTAAGAAGATTGTTGGAAAATTTAATTCAAAAATACTCAAAAATGTATTCTTGTGTTCTTTGCCAACAATTCAAGTAATTTTATCAATATTAACAATAAATCTGGGATTTCTTTCTTCCATTATTGCATTACTTAACACTTCTTTTCTACCCGGATATTGTATTCTTGCAATTACAAAAATAAGAACAAAATTTTCCAGAATAGAAATGATAGCGTTTTCATTTATCACAAGTTATATTTTTACAGCCATTCTATGGTTTATATTAGTTATATCAAAAATAGCGAACAGAAATACTATTTTCTTGGTTTTATTATTGATTTTAGTTGGAGGAACCATTCTATTCACGAACAAAGAAATTTCTTATCCAAAAATTGAATCTTTTGCCTCTAAAAATGATTGGATGGGTTTTGCGATAATTTATATGATGTATATTTTTTCAAGTTTACTTCTCTACCCGCAAATTGTCTATTCAATTTCTCCTGACATATATCGCCATTATTCATATAGTGTGCTATTTGGAGAATCAATAAATGATTATTTTCTTCAATATTATTCTTGGTTCTATACAGTGGCCCATTCACATGAATCAGCATTTATCTTTTTATCTAACGGTTCAATAGTAGTGAATCAGACTACTTTGTTATTAATAAATTATATCTTACCCATTGTCTTCTATACTGCGATGAAACGTTTCTTTAATAAAATTGATAAAAGAATTCCAATTCTTGCGACTTGGGCTTACATGCTTGGTGCAACGGGAGGACTTGGATGGATATATTTCATTAAACTTAGGTTAATCAATCAGCTTCCTTTTTCTAATGCTTTGAATCTCGCAAATTCCCAAACATTAAACTCATTATATTATGGATTTTCTCCATCTTACTACACACCCATTATTCCATCATTTATTATTTTGTTTGGAATTATGACATTAATTCAGATTGATTCAATTCCCGGGAAATTATTTATTCCATTATTGACAATTATGCAAGTTGGAATGTTCCTATCCCATGTGGCTGAAGCTACCATTTTTGGAATATTTTTGGGAGTATTCTTATTTTTCTTTAAAGGGAAAGGGATCAAATCAACCGAAACATTGTTTTCTATGATTCTTTCCTATATAAGCATCATAATATTTTATAAATTATATAATTATTTGTCAAAAGCAATAGAAGAGTGGATTTTTCCTCTTTACTTCTATTTACTATATGTTACCTTGGCTTTTCTAATTCTAACTATGATTATTCATCTTGGATGGAAATTTATTGTAAGGAATAAGGAAAAGATCACTAACACAAGATTAACAAATTATTTAATCAGAATTGAAAAATCACCAGCAGATAATCGATATTTTCCCCATGAAAGATGGCATAAGGTAGTCAAAATCTTAATTTTATTTGCTTTGCTATTACTTATCAGCGGGTTAGTGTACTGGACTTTTGTTTGGGATTCTGAATCACTAAGCATAGAGAATTTCTTAGAATCAGGACAAGTTCTTTGGTTTTTCCATCCGGTTAGACTGGGATTTTATGGATTATTTGGATTACTATATCTGTATTTTAGTGTTAAAAATAAAAATATTGATTTTAAATATAATTTCTTACTGATTTTTGGTATCTTCTGTATGGGTTTTGGAATTGTGCTAACTTATGTTCGATTACATATATTAACCGGACCAATCTACTATTTTGAGAGAAGATTGGGAGTGTTTATAATCATTCCATTTATTGCTACAGGGATTTATTATGGTTTGATACATTTTGACAAACACAAATTAAAAAATCTACAATTAAACGAAATACATTTCAGATCGTTATACAAATATCTCGTTCTATTCTTTCTCTTGATATCCAATTATTCAACAGTGTTATTTGGGTTAGAATATAGTTATCGAAATGGGGAAAATGCCAAACAATACTTACCGGTTTTATGGGATGAGGACAAAATGGGAATAAATGCAATTAGAACTCTTCTTGAAGAAGATAATTCAGCTTATATTATTACACTGGATGAATTCACTTATCAAATGATTAATAAATCTGAATCAAATTCACGCATAGTGTTAAATTTAGTTCTTGGAGAAAAACTTTCTTACAATACACTCACAGAGAGCATATTTTTACAGCAATATACCATGAAAAATGAAGGATTTGAAAATTCCTATTTATATTTAACCCAAGGAAATGTTTCTAAAATCAACGAGCGATACCATGATTATTTCAAAGAGATGTTAAATATTTTCCATAAAGTTTATAGTGAAGAAGATTACACCATTTACCGCATTCCGAAAATTTCACCACCTCAATCGAATAGTGATTTGAAAATAGTTTTTCCTCAGGATAATTATCTTCCTTTTTCCCAAAAAGTCCAAAATATGAATCTATTCAGCCAAGCATATAGAAATTTCTCGACAATCAATGATTTAGATGGATCTTTGTTTGATTATGATAAATTATTTTTAGCTTTCGACCCCCTAAATGATGATTCTTTGAATATTACCCCATCCTTTTATGAATGGGAAAGTTGTGGAGGAAATTTTGATTTTCAAACAGCAACTGAG
This sequence comes from Candidatus Lokiarchaeum ossiferum, assembly GCA_025839675.1. GTDB lineage: Archaea > Asgardarchaeota > Lokiarchaeia > Sigyniarchaeales > Promethearchaeaceae > Lokiarchaeum > Lokiarchaeum ossiferum. The sequence goes on along the minus strand of CP104013.1, from coordinate 5,004,194 downwards.
TTCAATATTAACTCTTATTCTAAAGATCCATATGTTTCAAGTGGAACTTTAATGTGTCCTTATCCCATTTCCAATTTAACTGCCAGGTTTCAAATTTCAATAGCAGATATGGATAAAAATGTAAATAATTACCTAGAGTTTGTTTTTTCCCAGAATGATGACATGAGTTTCAACAAAATAGTGTACTTATTTTCACCTTCGGGTTTTATTCATTATTATTTCATTGTTGGAGATCAAATATTACCTCAAACATGGCCGGGCGTTAATACAAGCATAAATTGGAAATTAAGGGATCATCTAATTGTAGATATATCAATAAATGAACAAGGAATAGATTTTTCGCTAAATAATTTTCATGCAACAAACAATAATACTTCAAATTCGAATGTTTTTGGAATCCAATACACGACCTATTCCACTAGTTTTATTGTCAATTTTGATCTTCGAGATTTTGAAGCATTTTATGCAGTTAAATCCAGTAGAAACATCGAAGATTATTATGATTATATCGAGAATGGAGGAGACTTAATCATTTTTAACTCAAATGGATATAATGCATTCGCTAAAGAAATGATAGAAATGTCATTTAGTACGAGTGCATCTAATAAGCTGATAGGTGAAACTGAATCTATTGATCTTTTGTATGAAATCGAATTGATTCTATTAAGTGTTACACCAGCAAATGCTTCAATCTTAGCTTCTTATTCAAATTCATACGATGAAGAAGTTCCGTTCATTATTACTCAACCAATCGGTATGGGGAATCTCTACTACATAAATATATATCCCATTTTTAAAGCAATTCAATTAAAAATTTACCAAGAAACAGGAATTCCGTATTATGAAGATATTTTGAGGGTAGTTAATCTGGATATTCCATATCTCACATACTAAAGAGAATTATTTCTTCCTTTTTTTATCAGTTCCAACTGATTCGACAAAAATATCGTAATTGACCATAAATAATTTATCTAGTATTTGCATCAATGCACTCAAAATAAAAGGATGCTTGAGTAATCGTATGAACCAATGCACTCAAGCCGTGCACCAAATTCCCCAATTTAGAACACGTTATCCTAATTTTAATAAGATTTCTTTCTTCAAAAATCTTGCTAAGTCAGTCAGATATGCTCTTGGTCTTCCGACAACTCTCATCGGACGGAAATGGGTATTGGATGACATCATTGCAATTCTCTATTATGGTTGGATTCGTGGAGTCTCCATCCATCATGCATCTGAAAAGTTGAACCGTTGAGCAATGAAATATTCTGGATTTACACCCCAAATTTTTTTAGATGGACGCCAATCGCGTGCATTTCCTCACCAAACGACTATAAATGACTGGCTAAGAGACCAAACCTTGGTATCAGTAGAAAAAATCTATAAATTGGTGTTTGAAAAGATGATACATCTTATATTTCTTGCCGAGGCACGAAAAACTAATTTTGTTTTAGAGTTTGATTTAACCTATCTTGGTTATTGGGGACGAAGATGGGATCCATTAATCAAAGGAAGTAAAATGGTTAAAGGTACAAGACGTATTTGTCATTATCATGGAGCTATGATCCATGGCAGCAAGAAATCATTATTTATTGGATGCCACTACGTCGCCAAAGGGGAATCAAAAATTCCCTTTATGCTTCAGATTACTGATTGGCTTTTAGAACTTGGATTAAATATCAAAGTCTGTGTTGTAGATCGGGAATATTATCGACATAATGTGCTCAAATCTTTCAAAATTTGCAATGTTGATGTTATCACACCCGCAAAGGACTATTCGCAATTAAAAAATTGCAAGCGGCATTACTTAGATCAAAAAAAGGGGCGCACTCAACAATACGAGATAGGAACAAAAGCAAAAAAAGGGGTATAACGCAAAAAATGCGATGTTGGGTACTCCTGTTTGCCCGTGGAAATCAATCCTTAGCAGCAATTAAAAATGCCTATCGCCAAAATAATTTAAGTTTGACTGATGCATCAGAGCAAATTTATGCATTGATCACCACAATTGCCCCTCAATTCCATTCAAAATCATTCGTATATACCATCAAGCGGTATTATAAAATGAAATGGCAAATTGAGACCGCTTTTAGAGATGTAGATGATCATAAAGGGATATGGCGGTCGAATTATGATGGAATACGATTATTTGCGGAAATTGGGAAATATTTGCTCTTCAATTTTTGGCAAATCGAACGAGGTGAATTAGACTCCAATAAAGCCATAACATTCCAAGAATATCGAGATTGGCTCATCGATGAATTTTCTGATTCAATCAACCTATAACTCAAATATTTAGTCAATAAGTTAATGATGGGGCATAAAAATGTAAAAATGGATATTTCATTGGGAACTGTTTTATTTCTTGCAAGTTTGCATTGATATATCGAAATATCTTAGATTATCAAACAACATTGTGGTTTCTTAATAGCAATAAATCTTCCAATTGCGAGTTATACTTCTTTCAATAACCAAATTTTCATCATTTTTCTACCTCTTCATTTTTCAAATTAAGTCCATTATGAAAACAATACTTACTTTAATCCATCTAAATTGAAGAAGATAGGAATTTAATTGATCATTAATTGGACTATATGGATACAAAATCCTTTATAAAATAAATCGAACTTCTTCAATGGAACGGGCTTAGGGTAACATGAAATATGTTTTAGGTATAATGCAGAAAAATAAGCTTTCTTTAAAACTATATAATTTAATTGTATTTGTGAAAAATTTTATGGATAACAGTGTAATAATATTAAAAAATAGGTGGCAAAAAGAAAAATATTGTAAATTTGTTTCATCAAGAGGAATTGCCCAACATTGTGACGTGTTTCCACGCGACATCATTTCTGATTCTCAAAGTCTAAATCTAGATGACTATAAAAAAATTAAAAATATGGATACAGTTTATGTTGTTTCATCAGCCTTAACGAATTTCTATTTTAAAATATTCCCAAATCTTATGAGAAATGGTATTAAGATTATTTTGGTTACAGGAGCATGTGTTATTAGTGTCCCAAATGAATTATCAAAAGAACACTCAATTAATTATATCGAAAAAATTGCGAATTCTAATACAATAATCCATTGGTTTACTCAAAATTGTGATCTACCCAACCATCACAAAATTACCCCTATTCCCTTAGGAATTGATTATCACACTCTTCAAAAAAGGGAATATATATGGGGACCACAATCTTATGCGAGACAACAAGAGAAATTATTGAAAAAAATTTCAAAAAAAAATAATTTGTGGAGAGAAAAAAAAAATGCAAGTTTTTCATACTTTCAGTTCAAATTATTTGATAGGCATAACGAAGATCGACATCGAGCTTTGGATCAACTTAAAAAAGTAGATTTCAATGTTTTTCTTAAAAAACCATTACCTAGGGCGCAAACATGGATACTCCAAGCAAAATTCAAGTACATTATTTCACCCCATGGTAATGGGTTAGATTGTCATCGAACATGGGAAGCATTATATTTAAATTGTGTCCCAATAATAAAAAGTAGCACAATTGATTCAATATATAAAGATTTGCCCGTATTAATCTTAGATTCTTGGGAGGATTTAACGAAGGAAAACTTAGAAAAATTTACATCAATATATGAAAAAAAAAATGATAGTAAAAAAAGATTATACTTGAAATTTTGGGTAAAATTGATAAAATCTTATAGGAAATAAATCCAAAATGTTGGTAATTTAATCTTTATGGAGACATTGCCGAAATTTTTCTTCAATCTGGACCTTAGCAATAATGTTAAATCAGATAAAAAAAATGATTCAATGAATTTTTAGTTTGTTTTTGAATCCATTATAATCCTTTGGATATGGGAAAGAAAACGCTCACCAGCCTTCTTTAAACCCCAAAACTCTTCAACATAATTACGTCTATCAATATTTGATTGAGGATCATCTGTTTGATCATTTAATAAGGATTCAATTGCATTTCCAAATTTTTTTTCAATCCGTTCAATTAGAATGCCAGATTGAAATGCACCCAAACTTTCTCTAATTCCTCCCTCCCTAACACCGATAATAGGCGTCCCACAAGCAAGCGCTTCGAGAGGAACTAGCCCAAAAGGTTCCAAATAGGGAGAATATAATAGGATAGAAGTAGTCCGATATAAATCGAGTAATTCTTCATGCCCAATATTGCTTCTTATTTCAATTTCTACTGCTTTACTTTTAGCTAAACCCAATAAATATTCTTTCCATTTCTGATTTACATTATTTGAAACCAAAATTAAAAGAGGTCTTTTATTTTTTGGGATAAAGGATAAAGACTTGATCAGAAAATCAAACCCCTTTGCTGGTGTGCAGCTACCAACAGACAATAAAAATGATTGTCTTTGTATTTTTTTGGGAGAAAAAACGTCTAAATCAATTCCCAAATAAGAAACTTGTGCATTTAATCCATATTTTCTTAAAATTGATTCTTTTGAAAAAAAAGAATTTGCTAAAATATTTTTTACATTTGAAACATTTTTTAATTCAATTTCATATAATTTTCTATCTATAAAACGATGAAAATGATTTTTCTTGGGTAATTTTCCTTCTTTCATAAGATGATGAACTATCGCTTCATTTTCTCTGGATGGTTGCTGACAAAAATAAAGCATTGGCTTTGTAATATATTTTAATATGAAAGGAGAAAAGAAAAACTGATCTTGTTCACAAATAACGATGTCATAATCCTTTTTATTTATGAGGCATGCAATATTTTTATCAACCTCTTCCACGGCAGAGAGAATTTTGCTTGGAACCTTATATTTGAATAAGGAAACGAGAAAAGTCCTAAATGATGGATTGACAGGAAATGAGAAAAAATTATCAACGATATTTTTTAATGGAAGATAGTCCTCATTGGCAGTAGATGGAATGTATAAGTCAATTTCATTTCTTCGAGCTTTTAAATATTTAATATTGTTATATAAAGCACGTTTGGCCCCTCCAGATGGTAAATTGTGATAAACTGCAATTTTCATTTGATATTTCCTACTTTTTTAATAGATGAGGTATATTTTTATTACCCAGATAATTAAATTAAGACTTTTGTATTTTTTCTTTAAGTTTTGATTTGGTTTGATTAATATGCAGTTCATATTTCTTTGCAATTGCTGCGAAACTATGATATTTCTTAATATACTCTTGAGCATTCTTTGACAATTTCTTTCTATAAATGACATCATTGTATAGTAATTGCATATATTTTATTGCTACATCCAAATCAGGTTCAGCCCAAACAGAATTTTTATCGGAATAGGGATATTGCCCCTTTTCGACAGGAATCAAAGTATATGGAACTAAACATGAATTATCATCTTTCATAAAATCACAATTCCCTGAGTAATTGGTTCCAATTACATTTTTTCCCATGAACATAGCTTCCGCTAATCCCAATCCAAACCCTTCGGACCGATGGAGTGATACATACACATCACAACAATTGATTAGGCCGAGCATATTTTCGCGGTCTAATAATTCATCAATAATATAAATATTATTTTTTCGTTGCGAAATGAGATTATTTAATGCATTTTCTTGGTCTAAATTTCCCTTTAAACGATGACACTTAATAACTAACCCTACGTTCTCAGAATTTTTTTCATCAAATGCTTCAATAAAGCATCTAATGATTGCACTAGGATTTTTTCTATCAATATATGATGACATATCAAAGCTAAAAATAAAGAGAAATTTATCTGCAGGTAAATTGAAGGTTTTTCGAGAAATTTGACTGGGAATTGAAAAATCTACAGGAATAGGCATATAGTATACAGGTTTATTTGTAGTTTTTTTAATTGCATTATAAATAAATTTTGAAGGTGCCCATATTTCATCAAGATATTTAAATTGTTTTCTAAAAGATCTTGGGAAAATTGACAATTCCCAATAGCCATAACCAATATTATACTGGGATGTGTGAATATCGTTTTTTATGTTTGTTCGTAATTCGACTAATTGTGGAGCATTCATACAAAATAAATTAATGGAGTATTTACCTCTATCTGTAATAAAAGAAGTTAATGTATTATCAGTGTGAGTTTGGCCGGGTAAAATGGAATTTATAACTGAAAATTGCAAATTACTTCTTATAAATGCTTGAGTCACAAGTCTCATGTGTTGTCCTATTCCAAAATCGCCTTTTGGATAACCAATAATATTAACACCAAACTCATTTTTTTTTTTTTTTAATCTCTTTTTAAATTCATGAAATTGAACTGGAATTTTAATAGTAAAGAAACGATACGGATAATAATAACCAAATGTGTATATGAGATTCTTAAAATCTTTTAACTTCATATAAAAGAAAGAACGTAATTTCTTTCTTAACTTTTTTCTTTCAAGTTTTATATGATCTACCGGTGAATTTGGTTTTTTGAAACGCATGTAAGAACAATCATTTAATGAAAATCTAGAAGATAACGTTCTCGAAAAACCAAGAAAAAAATCTTACCAATTCAATGATCAATTATTGATTACTCCAATGATTAATGATTGAATCAATTAAATTTATGAAAATGGTTTATTTCCAATTTAGATATTAAAAAAGTAAAAGGAATAAAGAAAAATTTTTCTTTTATAAATAATTTAGGGTTAATATATGGAGGATAAAGGTAATATAACTGTAATTAAACCGAAAGATCTGACTCATTTAAGCATTTTTGAAACACAAAAGGAAATAATTGATGATTTAAAAAAAAATAAATGGCTTACTGCTCAATTTATTAAAAGAAATTTCCTTTCTATTCATAAACAATCCTTTCTAGGGTTTTTATGGGCATTTATATTTCCAATTTTGAATGTTTTAACATTTGTTTTTTTGAATGAATCTGGAATATTCATTTCTGGAGTAAGTGAAGTCCCTTATCCGATTTATGCCACTTTGGGAATGGCTTACTGGCAATTATTCTCCTCATCAATAATGGCATGTACATATTCCATCATTAGTACGGGGGGAATGATTAAAAAAATAAATTTCTCGTTAAAACCTATAGTTTTCTCATCAATTGGATATTCTGTCATCACTTTCTTCACTCAAACTCTCTTAGTTGTCATATTGCTATTAATTTATGGCTATGTACCAAATATAGTTGCTCTTTTGGCATCAATTGTTTTTATAATTCCGATCATATTTCTTTCAACGGGTTTTGGACTAATATTTGCAATTTTTAATACAATTGCGCACGATGTTGCATCAATACTTACTGCAATTCTTCCCTTTTTAATGTTAATTACCCCAGTCCTTTATATTGTGCCTGAAACAGGTATAATTAAATTTTTATCAACTATTAACCCAGTCTATTATTTGATTTCATTCCCAAGGGATTTAATATTATTTTCTTCATCATCACTTACTACGGAATATTTTATCACCGTTGTATTTTCTATTGTTTGTTTTTGGATTTTATTAACGGCTTTCCATGTTACTGAGAAACGGATAAAGGAGATATTATAAATGGATGAAAATGTTGTATTTCAAGTAAATAATGTTTCAAAGAAATTTTGTAAAACACTTTCCAAATCGATGGTTTATACAATGAAAGATGTATTGAGGAAAATCTTTGGATTAAAAACACATTCTGAGAAATTGAGAAAAGATGAATTTTGGTCTGTAAGCAATGTATCTTTCCAACTTAAAAAGGGAGAAACATTGGCACTTATTGGTCATAATGGATCAGGGAAAACAACACTTCTTCAAATATTGAATGGAATCTACACCCCCGATAAAGGAACCATTAAATACAGAGGTGAAATGGGTGCTTTGATCGGAGTAGGCGCAGGATTCCACCCAGATTTAACAGGAAGTGAAAATATTTATGTGAACGGAGCAATACTTGGAATGTCGAAAAAAACAATTGATGCAAAATATAATGAAATCATTGAATTTGCGGACATTGGGGATTTCATCGACACACCAGTTAAACATTACTCTTCCGGGATGTATATTCGATTAGGTTTTGCCATATCATACCAAATGGAACCAGATATTTTACTAATAGACGAGGTTTTAGCAGTAGGTGATGAAAAATTTCGCGCAAAATGTTATCAAGCAATTAATAGATATAAGGAACGTTCTGCAATAATATTGGTGACCCATGACATGAATATGGTCAAAAAATTAGCAACTAAAGTTGGAGTCATGGATCACGGACATTTAACAATGTTTGAAGAAGATCCTTCTCTTGGAATTAAGCATTATTTAGACACTATGAAATAACATTTATCCATTATTTTTTATCTTAACTATACGTTCTTCATATTTCTTGCCAATTGCATTGAAACTGTAGAACTTTCGCATATGATCAAATGCGTTTTTAGCTTGTTTTTCCCTAAAGTCTTTATCATTGTATAATTTAAGCATAAATTTTGCAGCCGCATCCAGTTCTGGTTCAGCCCATACTGATCCTTTTTCAACATAGGGATATTGATTTTTTTCCACTGGAATTAGTTTGTAAGGAACCAAACAAGAATTATCTGCATTCATAAAATCAACATTGCCGGAATAATTGGTGCCAATGACATTTTTTCCCATATACATGGCTTCCGCTAATCCCAAACCAAACCCTTCTGAACGATGTAACGATATATATACATCGCAACAATTAATTAAACCTAACATTTTTTCGCGATCCAATAATTCATCAACAATATATATATTAGGTGCATTTGTATGAAGCATGAGACTGTGATAGGATTCATCAAATCTTTTAATACCCTTCATTCTTTGAAATTTGATTATCAAACCGACATCATTGATGTTTTTATTATTAAAAGCTTTTTTAAATGACTGGATTACAGCTTCGGGATTTTTTCTAATCACACTGGAACCCATATCGAAGCTAAAGAGAAATAGAAATTTATTTTCAGGCAGATTAAAATCTTTTCTGGAAATATGATGAGGAATATCGAATTCCACGGGAATTGGCATATGATACACGGGAAGATCCGTACTTTGTTTCATTGTATCATAAATAAATTTGGAGGGGGCCCAAACCTCATCGAGATACTTAAATTGCTTGAGGTATTTTTTTGGCAATATTGGAAGTTCCCAATAACCGTACCCAATATTATATTGAGTTTTTACGAAATCGTTTACTGTGATTGTTATATACGTTATTAATCGAGGTGCATTAAGGCAAATTAAATTTATATCATATAGATTTTCATGAGATATTAAATAATCTATATTATTATTATTATTAGGATTATTATACTCAAGTTTCGTATCATTTACTATGAAATTCAGGTTAGTTTTTTCAAATGAATGAGAAACTAATCGAATATGTTCCCCCATTCCAAAATCTCCTTTTGGAAGACCAACTATGTTAACCCCTAATAGTTTCTTATCATTTCTTCGATTTTTTTTTAATTTGTAATAGTAATATTTCAAATAACTGTAGGGTTTATAATAAAAATACGTATACAAGAAATTTTTCATAGATTTTATTAACATCAAGTAATCTGAAATATTCAAATAATAATATTTTTTTGAAACAAATGTCAATTGATTTCAAAAATTTATTATTTATTCTATAATTCAATTTATTATGAATATTGATGAAAGAGTTCAATATTATATGGGAAAATGGTGGAATACAGACCTTGTTATTGATCGCAGACAGGTTGAAAAATTTTCAGAAACTTTACCACATTGGAACGATTTAACTGTCCTATACAATGATCATATTTTTAAAAAATATCACAGTATTCCTTATATCAAAGATTTTCAAAGAATTTTGAACTTACTGTCAATTCCGAACAAAAACAATAAATTTATTGTTCAATTTGGAGATATTTCATCTCATTTTCCAGATTTACCTGTGATAATGAAATATAGAACCCTTTCATCATCACCCGATAAAATGAAAGATAATTCAATTGTTTTCAAACTTAATATTTTTCGACATTGGCTTTTTTTTGATGATATAAACCAAAATGATGTTTCATGGGATGAAAAAAGTAGCAGAATTGTTTGGCGAGGAATTACAACAGGATATGGTGAAAATAATCCAAGATATCGTTTAGTTAGGACCTATATGGACAAATATTTTATATCTGACAAATTCAGACTCTTAAAAAAAAGTTTTTTTAAATTAAATCGAATAATTGCTTGTATAAGCCGAATGATCCCATTGAAATTAATTTCATATTTTAGTTCTTTTCTTAAAAAAAAATGTGACAATTATCTTGTTTTTAATATAGGATTTAATGAAATATGCCAAGAACAACAACATCTGAGCAAAAATGTTAAAGGATTTATGTCTATTAAAGAACAGCTTCAGTATAAATATATTATTAGCATTGAAGGAAATGATGTTGCAACAAATTTGAAATGGGGGCTATATTCTAATTCCCTTGTTTTAATGCCAAAACCTTCTGTAGAAAGTTGGTTGATGGAAGGAAAATTGAAACCGTATGTTCATTATGTTCCATTAAATGATAAATTAGATAATCTGGAAGAAATATATAAATGGTGCGTGTCTAACGATAAGAAATGTAAAAAAATTGCATCTAATGCAACAAAATATATGGAAAAATTCATTGATTTAGAGCAAGAAAATGCAATCTTATTAAAAATATTAAAGATATACTGTAAAAATATTAAGATTGAATTGTAAAGAAAAGGAAGACTTTTACTTCAAATTGATATTACTATTCGAGTTTTTTTGAACAAGTAAAACTGAAAATAATTCATTTATACATCTTTACATCTAAAATTAATGAGGATTATGCTGTAAAGCTTCCTATATACCATAAAATTAAAATTTAGGCAACAAATAATTACTTTATGAAAATTAAGGAATTTTTTTATCTGATTTACGTATTCTTCTTGGTTAATTTCTATAATTTATTGAAACGATTTAAAAATCTAAAAAAGAATGATGGTGTTAATCTAATCGGATTTCCAAATGGAGATTTTGGAATTGGGCAACATATTCGATTAGTAACTAATGCATTTACAAAATTAACAGTAAATTTTTGTGTTAATGAATCAGATCTAGCGATTCAACATTCACATTCAAATAATGAAGTTAAAAATTTTATTTCAAAGGAAAATAAATACAATATCAATCTTTTTTGTATGAATGGAACCCAAGTTTGGCTTTACATGACAAGAAGATTAAACGAAATTATTAAATCTCAATATAATATTGGGTACGGCTATTGGGAATTATCAACTTTACCAAAAATTTTTACAAAACAGTTTAAGTATCTCGATGAAGTTTGGGCGCCCTCCAAATTTATTTATGACACAATGAAACACAGTACGAATCTTCCCGTATTCCATATGCCAATTCCGGTGGAATTCCAAATTCCCCATCATATATCCAGAAAAGATTTTAATCTGCCTAAAAATAAATTTCTATTTCTCTTTAGCTTCGATATGTCCTCATATATAACTAGAAAAAATCCAGAAGCAGTGATTCAGTGTTTCAAAAATGCTTTTTCAGACAATGATTCAGAAAAAGTTGGTTTGGTAATAAAACTCCAAAAAATTAAAAATGATTTAAAACAAGAAATAGATTTTAATGAATTTATTAACAGTTTTAATGCTAATAATATATATACCATTGATGAAGTTTTGGAACGTGAGAAAATGCTCGGCCTAATCAACTCTTGCGATGTTTATGTATCACTCCATCGGTCCGAAGGGTTTGGATTGGGATTAGCGGAAGCCATGTATATGGGAAAAAATGTCATTGGCACCAATTATTCCGGCAATGTTGATTTTATGAATGCAGATAATTCTTGTTTGGTTCCTTACAAACTAATTGAATTAAAGAAGGGAGAATACCTCCACTATAAACAAGGGATGGTTTGGGCAGATCCAGACTTATCTGAAGCAACTTCTTACATGAGGAAATTGTTTTATGATAAAAATTATAGAAATAAATTACAAATCAAAGCACAAGAAGATATTAAAAAATATCACAGTTTTGAAGCAATTTCAAGGAGTTATGAAAAGCGAATTAATGAGATTCAAAAATTGATTAATAAAAAACATTCTTCTTAGTATAAAGATAATCAGTACAAAATAGAACTTTGATTTAACTGACAATCACAGAAAAGAGAAATATTCGAGTATTTATTACTTTTGAACTGAAGAAACTGCAAAAATTAATCAACTTCTTAATTTCTCAAATATTTAATAATTCATTATTTTTAAAAAAAAAAAGGATTGTAAAATGAAGAAAATACTTTTTACAGGCGGTGCGGGATATATCGGTAGCCATACAATTCATTACTTTCTTAAAAATGGTTACTCACTTGATCAGTTAATTGTTTTTGATAATTTAAAATATGGTCATCGAGAATCACTCCCAGAAGGAATTCAAATTATTAAGGGAGATCTTCTCAATGTAGATGCAATAGAAGAAGTTTTCATTAAGAATGAAATTGAATCTGTTTTACATTTTGCGGCTTATGCTTATGTTGGAGAAAGCATGAAAAACCCAAGTTTATACTTCAATAATAATGTAAATGGTGGATTAAATTTGCTGGAATCAATGAGAAAACATTCATGCAACAAAATTGTTTTTTCATCATCATGCGCGATTTATGGACAACCTGAATATCTACCAATAGATGAAGAATCTGTAAAAAAACCCATTAATCCATATGGAGAAAGTAAGTTAATATTTGAGAGATATCTTCACTGGTATGATCAAATTTATGGAATCAAATCAATTTCAATGAGATATTTTAATGCAGCAGGAGCAGCATATGGAATCGGAGAATTACATGATCCAGAAACCCATTTAATCCCGCTAATTTTTGATGTAGTATTCGAAAAAACTAAGGAAATCAATGTATTTGGTAATTCTTATTCTACTAAAGATGGAACGTGCATACGTGATTATATTCATGTTTTAGATCTCGCAGAAGGGCACTTGAAAGCGCTTGAATATCTTAAAAAAACAAAAAAGTCAAATTATTTCAATTTGGGAACTGGTAAAGGAAATAGTATTTTAGAAATCATAAGAATTATTGAAGAGGTTTCAAAGAAGAATATTAGAATAAATTTTTGCAAAGAAAGACTTGGAGATCCTGCAATTCTTGTTGCTAATCCCGACAAAGCAGAAAAATTGCTTGACTGGAAAGCTAAAAAGAATATGTTAAATATCATTCAAGATGTTTTTGACTGGCAAAACCATTCTTAAATTAACTTCCCTTACCCAAGATTTCTTTTTTCAAAAGAATTTTTTCGAATAATTCTAAACTATTTGCAACAACTTGATCCATATTTAGATATTTGTATTGGGCTAATCTTCCTACAAAAATTATTTTTTTAAGAGATTTGGCTTCATCCTCATATTTTTTATATATTTCATGATTTTGCTTACGAGGAATTGGATAAAAAGGATCACCTTCGGCTTCTGGATATTCTTTCACAATTGTAGTATTAGGAATTTTTTGACCAGTCACATGCTTTATCTCGACAATTCGGGTATAATCGAAATCATTAGGATAATTAATTTGACTCCAATTTTGATAAAATTCTTGCTGATGATTTTCTATTTCAAATCTTAAGGAACGATATGGTAATCGGCCAAATTTGAAATTAAAGAATTCATCAATGCAGCCAGTAAATATTATAAGTTTAAAATCATCTAAATTTTTGATTTCTTTAAAATCTGTATTCAATTTAACAGTTATTTTAGGATTTTTCAACATTCGATTAAAGAGAGAATGATAGCCATCAACAGGCATAGCTTGAATTTCATCAGTAAAATACCTATCATCTGTATTTATTCTAATCGGAATTCTTGCACACACTTCTGGATCTAAATCCTTTGGATATAAATTCCATTGTTTGAATGTATAATTTTTGAAAAATTTTTCATAAATTTCTTTTCCAACTTTTGAAATAACAATTTCTTCGGAATTTTTTGGTTTTTCAATTTCTACTCTAATACTATTTAGGTATTCTTTAGTTTGTTGCTCGTTTTTCAAATGAATCTTAAAAAATTGATTAATTGTATCCCGATTTATTGGAATTGGATATAGATTTCCATCAACTGAAGTCCGTACCCTATATTCTACATGTCTCCATTTAGTAAATTGGGAAAGATATTGAAAAACCTTATCAGAATTAGTCCTAAAGTAATGGGGACCATATTTATGAATTAAAACACCATTATCATTATAATAATCAAAACTATTTCCTCCAACATGATCTCTTCTATCAATTAGAAGTAATTTTTTATTCAGTTTTGAACTAATTCTTTCTGCTAAAACTGAACCTGTGAAACCTGCACCTACAATCAATATATCATTCATTTAAATACTCTCGTTTTAGTGTTTCAATTAGTTTTGAATAATCGTTCAAATGGAAAATGGTTGATCCTGAAAATTTATTGTACCACTTAAATGAATTATGCCTCAATTCTCCTCCTTCTTTTGCAAAAATGATGTTTTTACCTCCAAAAAAGCTTGAAAATACAGAGCTTCCGCCTTGAACGGAAATAAAATGATCGCAATTTGCATAAAGCATCATTTGAAGAACGTTGAATGATAAATCTTCATTATTAATTGCCAAATCTTGTATAGTTTGAATATCTGGATATTTTTCTTCTATTAATTGCATATCGGGAAAACTTATTTCTTTTTGATCATCTGCAACAATATTTTTGCTTAAAGGGCGATTGTATATAATTTGATATTTTGATTTCAATAAATCAAATATTTCTTTCAAAATTTCAATAGATAAAAAATTGATAGGTTTCCCGCCCCATTCTTCCGTAAATTTATTGCAAATTACACAAATTGGTTTTCCCCAAAGGAATTTAGAATTTCTATAAATTTTTTTATATGGGGGAGGACACCATTTACTTGTATTTATTGAAGGAATATGGATATCTTTCAGAGGAAAATTTGAAACTTTGATAAACTTCCTCTTTTTATTTATTTCTACATGATACTTTGAGAAATAGTACAAACATTTTGTATCCTTTGCACTTCTTGTCGAAAGAAGTTTTCCATTTAAATGTAACCAGTAAGCAAAAGGAATAACTGCAATCAACTCATAACCAAATTCACCTAAATATTGAATATTTCTTTTTACATATGGTTTTATTTTTTTTTCAAGGAATCTCATTACTTTTTTTGGGCATAGTTCCCATAAAGTATCATATTTCGCAAATAAGTTAATTAGAATGGGGTTTTCATAAGGATTTTTATCAATATTATTTCTTTTTTTCATTTTCATTACTCTTAAATAATTTTAGAACATTGGAAAGTTGTTTTCTAATTTTAAATAACTAGATAATTTTCTAATAAGTTGAATAATTGAGTGCATTTTAAAAGTTTAGAGTTTTCCGTTTTTCTTAGCTTCATTGTGAGGCTTATTATTTTTCTTTTTAAAAATATCATAAATTTAAGGCTTCATGAATTGAGAGCTTCTACATATTCTTGATTTAGTTTCCTGTGATCCCTTGCATTTTGCATCCCTTGATTAAAAAAGCTTTACACCAATCTTTCAGATTATCCTTCATTAGAGATATTTTTCTTTTTTTTCATCTTATCTTTAATCGTCTTGATTGTCCAACAAAAAACCAATGCATTTATCTGGGAATTGGTCTTGTTCTAACTCGTTCCACCAAGTATATATCAATATTTCGTAGGATTTCTTTTTTAATCCAAGTCCATTTTTTTCAGATTCTTCAATTTTGCAGAGAATTCTTTTATTTTAATTTTTTCACATTTTGTGAATTTAGTATAGGCGAATATTTTTTTCTCATCTGAAGTCCTTTGGAATGCAATAAAAATTTAAGGATTTAAACTAATTCCATAATAAAAAGAACACATCACTTTTCCATTTTCTTATCATTAGGTCCTTTTTTAGTCCAATCCTGAAATTGTTTATCAAGTAGCCCAATGAAATTGGAGAGAATTTCCATTTCAATAATGCCATTTTCTATTTTAAAGGGGATGATTCGACTCCATGAAACAAGATTTAGCAATAATTCTTTTTCACTAATATTTAATAAAGACGCTAGGATTGGAATTTCTATTTTTCTTTTTTCATTTAAAATATCTTTAAAATTCCCCAATAGATGCTTTTGAGTCGAGATATGGATTTCATGATCAGAGGAAATTTGAGGTTGAATATTTGCTTTGATATCAAGTTCCGGTGATAATAATTTGGTTTCGATCCTATTTCTCGGTTCTAGCTCTTCTATTATAGGCGAATCAGAGACATTATCATTAAAAATAGACTCTATTTCCCAATTTTCCATATTATTATTCTCCACTGTTTTATCTAGGGAATATTCTAATTCTTCCACTTCTTGATTATTCAGATTTTCGTTGCTTTGGTCTTTTTTGGATGAAACAAGTGAAATTAAAATGAAAATCACAAAAAATGTAGTGAATATTAGAAATAGTTCAACCCATGAGGGACGACTTTCTTCAATAGATTGAGAAATAGATGAAGACGAAGTGTTAGATGAAGAAGTAGAAGTAGATGGAGGTGTAATAGTGGATGAATCACTTGTAATTATGGGATCTGTTTCAGGAGGTATATCATCACCGTACCCGATGATTCCTTCATTACCTTCAAGAAAAAGATTTATAAAGGAGAGTAAATGAATCCCAAAACCATCGTTATCAGTAACTAAGTTAAATGTTAGGGAACTTTCCATTGTATGATCAACACAAATCCCAGAATCAAGATTGAACCGTATGATGTTTCCTGTTATATTGAAGAAATCAGAATAATAGAGTAAAATTCCCATTCCACCATTTTCGTAGATATAATTATTCTCTATATGTGCTTTTTGTGATTCATGCAAATATATAGCACTAATCCATACAGATTTATTAATTTGATTTGAAGTTATGATATTAGAATGAGATCTTCTGATATCAATCGCGTGTTCCATATAGATATTGCTTATTTTATTTGCATTAAGTATATTGTAATGAGAATCAAAAAGACATATGCCTTTACGATACTCTAAATCTTTAATTTCATTAAATTGAATTAAATTATTGTCCGAATTTTGTAACCAAACACCCCCAGTTGCAGAATTCGCGCGATTAAATTCATTATAAGAGAGAGAACATTCATTAGAATCATTAAAATAAATTCCCGCTTGTGAAATCACATTGTTTGTAATATTGATGATAGTAGACTTGAATAGCATCACGGCATAATAATTGCTGGTAAAATGATTGTCATGAATTAAGATATTACTTGAATTGCTTAAATAAATTCCAAATTTACCGTTGTCAAAACCATCTTGAATATCGCATTCTCTTATGATTAAATTCTTAGTTATATTCTGTATAGAAATACCGTGAGATGAAGTAGCATCAATTATATAATTTTCAATGATATATGGTGATGAAGCTGAACCCTCCCCATTTAAACCGTTATTTGCAATAAAAATTTCCAATTGATCATTTCCTTGAATTGAAATGGAAGAATGAATTTCTTGAATGAAATTGGGAGATTTATCTTTTAACTCAGCAGGATTAATTTTAATTGAATTATTTTCTAAATTATCGCTCTTTCCCATCCAGAAAATAGCCATGGAAAGGAAGATAATTGAAATTATTGCAATAGGAAGATTCTTTTTTAAAGTTTTCATGATTTGCCCTTTTATGATTTCCTATAATTTATGTAAAATTATTGTTTTTTAATTTTTTCTCATTTTGTGAATTATTATAAGAGTTTTTTTTCTCTTCTTAAATCCTTTGGAATGTAATAAAAATTTAAGCATTTTAACTAATTTCATACTCAAAATTCACTTTTCTCTTATCAGAGAATTTGCTCTATTGAATTTCATTGAAAAATCAATTTTAATTAGGAAAAGAAAAACTTATAATTTTATTATTTGAGAAGGATTATGATAATAGAGCATGAAAAATGAACCACTAATATCCTTTGTAGTAGTAGGATTTTATCAAGACAATAATTTCATTAAATGCATGCAAACTTTAACCACACAATTATATAATAATTATGAGATCGTTTTGGTGTGGAGCAAAAAAGATCCGATACTAAACATTCAATCCTATTTAACTGAGAATAAGCTCAATACAGAAAAGATACGTATTTATGGATTTGAAGAGAATTTAGGATTTTCCATTGGATATAATATAGCAGTAGAAAAAGCAAATGGTGATTATGTAATAATTATAAATCCAGATGTTGAAATATCCCCTAATTTCATCGAAAAGTTGTTTAATACATATTTGCGATTAAAAAGAGAAAAAAGAACGGAAAAAATAATTATTGGTCCAAGAATTTGCAATCCTACAGGGATTTTAGAGTTTTCGAGAAGAACAATCAATTTCTTAGGGTTTTCAAATCCAGATTACTCTAAAACAAGTAAAATCCGCAGAACGATGATTACCTCAGGATGTTGCTTCTTGATAGAAAAGCAATTATTTCAAAGACTGCATGGATTTGATGAAGAATATTTCATGTATCACGAGGATATCGATTTTTCAATACGAGCATCAATGATAGATTGCATGCAATATGTGGACAATTCAATAAGATTACTCCATCTGAAAAATGATGAAGGATATAAATTAGGTAAATTCAAATACTTTTATCATGAACGCAATCGATTAATGATGTGTTTAGAACATGCACAAAATCGAAAGAAAATGTTATTAGTGCAGTTGTTATTTGAGCCTTTTCATTTGGTTTTCGCAATTGGCAAAGGATTTTTGAGAGAAAGAATAAAAATTTTTCAGTATCTTGTCAAAAATATGTTGAAAATATGGCGATCAAAGGAAAAGCAAAATAATATCTTCGATAATTACTATAGTATGGAAGGGATATTCAATGAAGTGGATTCTAAATCAATAACATTCAGATTCCTCAATTTTTATGCAAAGTTGCTTTTTTATCTTTATAAACTTTAGATAAAATGGTTAGCTTCATGAGGTATAAACTTTTTTAAAAAAAGAGCAATATTAATTTTAAGAGGAATCAAGAAATTGTCAAAGATTTCAAAGAACAAATTTTCAATCATTTTCATCCTTTGTGGCTTCTTTTCACTTATAATGGTCTGGCTGGTCGGATCTCCTCTAAAGTATATTTATATAATTTTTCAAACTTGTTTTATTGTATTCTTTCATTTTTATTTGGATCCCTCGTCTTTTCTAAATCGAACATACCATTTTAAGAGGGTTTCAAATAGATATCTTCAATTTATCAAGTATTTCCTTATAATATCCATCCCAAGTATTCTTCTTTCATTTCACATTTTTAAAGTATATCCAACCGTCATATCTGGAATATTATCCTATCTTGCAATATCAGTTATTCCCGGAAATTTAATTCTTCAACTAATTAAAAAGCATGCAAAATTTACGAGAATTCAATCATTCTTGATATTACTCTTTGTTAGTTATATCTTATCTGGTCTTATGTGGCTATCGTTAATTTGGATGGATTTTTCATTAAGAACAATTATTTTTATTTTACTTCTGTTGCTTTGTAGTATATTTTCGACTTATGTTGAATTTTCAAATCAAAAAAAAGCAGAGTCCATAAATGATCCCAATTCAAAAATAGAATTGAAAGTTGCAGAATTAACCGGTTTATTACTGATTATTGGTTTTTTTATATCTATTTATATTGTCTTATATCCAAACATCGCCCGAAGTGTTTCAGCTGATATTTCTCGACATTTCGGTTGGAGTGTCATTTTGGGAAAAAAACCTTCGGAATATCGGATGCCTTATCTCCTTGCAAATTTATATGAGTCGGCTTTTATTTTCATTTCAAATTCCACTTATTTAAAAATCAACACTATCCTCATTTTTTCAAATTTAACCCTTATTTTATCTTTTTATCAATTTGCATCGGTTTTATTCTCAAAATTGGATTATAGAATACCAATGTTTGCAACATGGTTATTTTTCAGCAATAATAGTGGAGGAATAGGGTTTTTTTTTGTAATAATTTTAAAAGTTTTAATTCCTTCGATATCGCAAACCTTTCTATACGGTGTGACAAATGCGGTTACCTATTTCTCAATAAATTCTCTATATGGATTGTGGAATGTGCCTTCCATTATGGCCTTTAACATGCTTTTGTTTCTATTTTCCATAATATTGAAATCCATCAAAGACGAGACTCAGAATAAACAAATCTCAAAAATTCAAGCATTTTGTAACCATTTGATAGTTGCTCTATTGTTTGTTGGCATTTTTCTTACTCATATCGCGGAAGGAATTCTATTTTGTGGGTTTTTAGGTATTTTAAATATCATACCAAAATTAAAAACCACAAAAATTAATCATACAATAATAATCTCTCTCGGTTTTCTTACACCAATTTATATGATCT
The DNA here is from genome assembly GCA_025839675.1 of Candidatus Lokiarchaeum ossiferum. Classification (GTDB taxonomy): domain Archaea; phylum Asgardarchaeota; class Lokiarchaeia; order Sigyniarchaeales; family Promethearchaeaceae; genus Lokiarchaeum; species Lokiarchaeum ossiferum. The sequence goes on along the minus strand of CP104013.1, from coordinate 4,983,867 downwards.
ATTCACTCATTTCATCAAGTTTCTTTGACTATCTTATAGATAATAAGGTACTCTTAATAATACTTGGTTTAATTTTATTTTTGGTCATAACTGAATTTGTTTCAAGAAAATGGTTAAGAAAATATGAAGATAAAATTCAAAATACTCTAGAATTACCGGGATGGGATGAAAAATTTATCAAAATGTTAAAAATCATAACTACACTCTATGTTGTTGGTATGATTACGGCAGGAATGTATGCTTATTGGTTTAACGCCTACTTACTTAATTCAAATTCCATCCTACCATTATTTACATATTCATTTAAACTGGGATTTACGGGTTTATTTGGGTTATTAGGAATGTTATTTTTGTACAAAGAAGGAAAAATGAAAGCAGAAATGATCATTATATTCATATTCGTTCTTTACGCATTTTTATTTGGTCGATTCGTATCTTTCATTAATGTTTTTATCTTTTCTACGGGGTATTATGAAAATCGGTTTTTACTATTCATTTTTCTTGGATTATGTCTAATTGCACCATATGCAATTATAGATTTCCTAAAAGATATTCAATTGAAAAGTAGTTGGAAAATAAATAAGAAGACTTTCATTTCAACTTTATTTTTAGGAATGATCATAACATCAAATTCATTAATGGCAGTATTCAACATTGAAAACGAGACTTTAGATCGTTTTCAATCAGAATATCAGCTTACTGATAACGAATTGGAAGCTGTGGATAATCTAATTAAAATCGGGAATACGGATGTTAATTCTTGGGTAGTTACTTTGGAGAGAAAATCACAAAGAACAGTGTATTCGGCAGGGTATGCAAATATGTATCAATATAATGATAAATTATACAATGCCACAACACCAGATATGGATCTGCGTTATTTATTTAAGTCAACAGAAGTTGAACATCCCTACATCTTTCTTTCTTCAAATGAAAGCATATCATTGGCAAATCGCTCGAGCAGTTTTCTTCTTGATTATATTAATTCTCAACAAATTTTATTTCAAAATGCAGAAATTGAGATCTTTAATTCAACCAAACCATCTTTTCCTTTAATTAGAAGTGAAAATGCGCTCATCTTACCTTCGAATGAGGTTGGAAACTTTTCAGATCAATATCTTGGATATCTTTTCCTATCGCTTTCGTTCATCAACTACTCAGCATATTTGAGTTCTGATTCACAAATTTATGATAAAAAAACAATAATCCTTCCAACTGATCCCTTAGAACTCGAACCAAATATTACAAATTTTGGCGAAATGTCACGATTCATGGATTTTGTTAACAACGGAGGAGATCTAATAGTATTAAATACTCAAGAAGACGGTTATTTTTCCGATTTCTTATTCTCAAATGAAAATTCCACCATTAGCTCAAATATTATAGAAAATAATCAAAGTATTTCGATAAATCTACCAACTGAAATCTCAGTTCCACAAAAAAAATTATTGACACTAGAAAATTTAACAAAAATATGGAATTTTAAAGCAGGAAATAATGAAATATCTCCATATATGATTGAAAAAGATTTAGGCTTAGGAACAATATCATATTTGAATTTAGTTCCATTTTTACAAGCTTTTGATAAATTAAATGAATCATTTTATGAAGAATATAATTTTTATGAAGAACTGTTTCAAATGGTTAATTTAACGAAGATGACAAATAATGATTGGAATGACCAGTATATTGGAATGGCAGATCAAATTATAATTGATGATCCTGAAATACAAACGGATGTCATTTTATTTCCGCAAGATATGATTTTTGATGAGATTATAATACAATATAATAATAAAACTTCAGAATCCTTTTCAAATTTGTCGAATTTAGATTTAAGATCATCAAATTTTACAATTTTGGGGACAGAAATGAATTTGTCTACCGGAATTAGCTATTATATTGAAAGTTTCTTTACTCAAATTGGCATTAATTTCCAGAATGCATTGGATTCTGTAATTTCTTTCGAGAATCAAAATAAAACTCATTTGTTTACAAGTATTGAAAGTATACAAATTAATTCAGACCAATCTTATTGTTACATAAGAGAACCTGAAATTAATGCAAAAAAAATGCAATTCATAAATTGGCGAAACAGTTTTTATGAGACATCGTCTGAATTAAGAAACCGTATATACTTAGGAAATATAAAAACAACGCTCGATCTTGGGGATCCGTTTATAATTATACGAAATATTGAAGTAATTCAAGGAGAAATGGAAGAAATCGTTTTCAATGAAAATGAAACTAATGAACGAAATCCATTTTATGATGATATTCATGCCCTCCCTTTCTATTTATTGTCTGCAATAATATTAGGAGTAATTTATTTCTGGTATCAGAAAATTGAGAATAAGCGAAATAATATGGATGTGAGGGAGTGAAAGCACTATTTTTTGGTTCCTATCATCAAAATTATTCAAGAAATAGAATAATTTTGAAAGGATTACAAGCAAACTCAATCGAAGTAATTCATTGTAACATTTTCAATGTAAGGAGTTTCAAAAGAAAATGGCTGCTTCTTAAAAAAGCATTAAATGAAGAATATAACATCATATTTATTGGATTTCCAGCAAGTATTTTAGCAATGCCCATAGCACTTTTGCTCAAATGTGTAAAGAGAAAGAAAATTGTTTATGACCCGCTGATATCACAATATAATACTAAAGTAAACGACTACCATATGTTTCCGAAACATAGTCTACGTGGAAATATCTTGCGATTTGTTGAAAACCTATCGTTTAATATGGCCGATGTACTAATATCGGACACCAAGATCCATGGAAATTATTTTTCAGAAGAAATTCAAGTACCAAAATCAAAAATTCACAGAGTTTTCGTTGGTTCTGATTATGAAAAAGAAAATAGCATTTCAAAATCAAAAACTCAACATTTTCAAGTTACTTTCTTTGGTAGCTATATTCCATTACAAGGAATACCGATTATATTCCAAGCTGCAAAAATTTTGTTAAATCAAACTGAAATCCATTTTAAAATAATCGGCGGAAATCCAAAAAAGATTCTGTTCAGAGAAATGCTTGAATTCAAGTTAAAAAATAATTTAAACAATGTAGAAATAATTCCTTTCATGCAAGAAACTCAATTGATCAATGAATTGAATAGAGCGGATATCATTTTGGGTATTTTTGGTAATTCTATTAAGTCTCAGATTGTAATTCCAAATAAGATTTATGCTGCAATAGCATTGGAAAAGGCAATTATATCATCCAATCACCCAGCAATTCGGGAGTTATTCACAAACGGACATAATGCAATACTCTGTAAAGCGGAAGATCCAGAATCACTTGCAAATTCAATTCTTACTTTATATACAAATTCAATATTGAGAACCAAAATTGCTCATGAAGGATATAAAACATATCTTCAGTATTGTACGCCAAAAAAAATAGGAAATCAACTAAAGAAAATATTCAGAGAAACTTTGCAAAAATAGATGATAATATGAAGGATAAATTTATAATTAGAATGATTTTTCAGGTAGGACTTCAGTTTCTAAACATCTTTGCGGCCTACTTTTTTGCAAAATACTTGTCATTAGAATTAATGGGAGTTACTGGAGAAGTTTCGAGTTATATTGGAATATTCACTATGTTCTTATCAATTGGAATTGAATCCATTTATATTCAACATAGTGGAGATTCCAATTTTGAATCTTATTATTCAAATTTTATGTTTATTAAATTGTCCATTATATTTTTATCATTTATTTCTCTCTTATTTTTCATTTTCTTAATTGATTTTCAATATAAAGGATATTTCCTGCTCATTTCTTTAACTGAATTAATAACAAAATATTCAATTGTTGTAAATACTCACCTCAGAGCAAAATTGAAAATATATAAAGCCGAAATTCCAAGTTTTGTAATTGGTTTTTTGAACGCAATAGTAAAAACAATTATCTCGATCAATTTAAACAAATTTTCGAACCCATTAATAGTATATGGTGCGGTATCACTATTATTTGCTGGAATTAATCTATTTTTTACACTTTACATATCTAAAGGAGAAAGAACTCGAACGAAAATCTCTAAAAGTAGAATTTTCCAGCTGTTGAAAGAAACTAAACCACTCATTTTTACATCTTTAATTCTAATCTTCAATGATAATATTGGAAATTTAATAATTGATCACTTTTATGGAACAGAACAATTTGCTTATTATTTTTTCGTCAAATCATTTATAATCGTAACTTTAACCACCGTGACACTATCGATCGGTGTAATATACGAGAGTTATTTTGCGAAATGGTTTGTCAACAATAAATACAAAGAAATTCAAAAAATGACACAGAAAATCGAAAAATATTCTGCGATTTTTTATTGTGCGGTGGCAATCCTCACATTATTAAATGCAGAAATCGCTTTCCAAATTTTTTTACCAAATTATATAGATTCCATCCCAATTTTGCAAATCTTAGTTTTTATTCCATTATTCAGCAGTTTGAGTCGGCCTTACAATAAGCATTTGTATGCAGGGAAGAAACAAGGAGTAATTTCAAGATATCTTTCCATAAGAAGTGTGTGTTTTTTAATCCTAATTGTGATCATAATTCCGGAAAACATATGGGGGATAAATTTGCTTGGATTTGGAGTAATTGGTTATTGTTTTTTAAATTTGACGTTCAATATCATTGATTATGCATTTTATCGATATTTTTCTAAAAAATATTTTGGTATTGAAGGTGAAAACAAATTATTTTTCATATTACCTCTTTCTTTCTTGACATTTTTAATCAGTTATCTACTGAAATACTTATTAATCGAAGTTATTGAGTCACAACTCATTCTTCTTGTATTATCTTCGCTAATATCATTTATTTTTTTTATTATAAGCTTAATAATATGCCATTTTATTAATAGGGATGATATTTCATTCTTTTTGGATTTATTCAACTTAAAAAATTATAAAAAAGGATTAAAAGATGAGTTTTCTATGAAATAATTGTTTGGGATCAATTCATGGGAAAATAAATAGTAAAACGATGTCAAGTAGTAGTTCAAGTAATAAATGAAAAAAATTAATTTTGAATAAAGAAATAAATAGGGTAATGGAAATTCTCATGGAATATCCACTTATATCAGTTATAATTCCGACCCATAACAGGTTTAAACAATTGAAACGAGCCATAAAAAGCGTAATTCGTCAAAATTATCCATCTACTGAAATAATTGTCATAGATGATCATTCAGATTATAGTGTACAAGAAGAATTAGGCATTTTTAAAGAAAAAAACATCATTTTCCAAAGTTTAAAAGGTAAACATGGAGCACCAGCAGCAAGGAATTTAGGAATAAAACTAGCTAAGGGAAAATATATTGCATTTTTGGATGATGATGATGAATTTTTCCCAAATAAACTCATGAAGCAATATCAAATTTTCAATATGAATTCTCCTGAAATAGGCATAGTTTATTGCGGTTTTATCAAAAAACTCGAATCAAACCAAATTATTTATGAGAAAAAATTGCCTGCCCAAATAAAAAACCCCAAAAAAAAAATATTAGAAACTAATTTTATAGGCAGCTGTAGTTACCCCTTGATTAGAACAAAATATATCCATGAAGTAAATGGATTTGATGATAACTTAGATTCAGCACAAGATTGGGATTTGTGGATAAGATTAATTCAGAAATATAAAATAAAATTCGTTAATGAACATTTAGTTAATTATTATATTCAAAATCAAAGTATTTCATCAAATTATTTTAAAAAAGTGAGGGGTATTTTGAAAATTCTAATAAAAAATTATATTCAATATAACAAATATCCTGAAATTCTCTCTTATCAATTAAATAATTTAGCCTTTAGATTATTAATGAATAATAGTTTAAAATTAGCCAATAAATTTTATTTTGCATCGATCGCAATCCAATCCAAAAGATTGGAAAGTTATATTTTCATATTTATCAATTCTTTTTTACTAAAGCCTTTCTTTTGCTTGTTTAAAGAAAATTTATTGCTATTGGCTGTAAAATACTTAAAAAAAAAAAAATTCCAAGTTGGATGGTTAATTCCCAATATAAAATATTTGAATAGTATTCACATAACCTCGTAATCTTGTAATATGAATCTGAAATTTCTCATTTGGTTCAATCCAGGATATTTTAAGATAGTATCTTTTTTTTTTGAATTGTGAAATAAAATTCATCTAATAAATTTTAAGTCCATAACTTAATTTAGAATAATCAAAAATGGTTTCAAATAATTCAAGCTTCGATCTCATTCAATCCAATTTGAGGAAGAAAATGATGCACCTCTATAATAATAATCTTTTTAAAAAGCAAAATTATTTGAAATATCTCAACATTTTAAATCAAACCCAATATTATTCAGAACAAGAAATATATGAATTAAAATATGATAAAATAGTAAAATTATTGCGTTTCTGTTCTAAACATAATCCATTTTATCAAGAACTTATTGAGCGATTAAAAATTCGAATTTCCAATATTAAAGATATTGAATCTTTTGAAGAAATTCTTCCTATAATAACAAAAAGCGAAATTCAGAAAAATTCTCACAAATTGCACTCCAAATTTATTGCTTATCCTCCTGAATATCAAAATTCCACAGGTGGTTCCACAGGAAACCCCTTGAATTTTTTTCAAGATAGATATTATCATACTTGGACATTTGCTGATCGATTAAGACACTTTCAATGGTGTGATTGGCACTTATGGGAAAAAAAGGCATATATTTGGGGATCGCATAAAGATTATATGAATTTTAAGGATAGAAAACTTCAAGGATTTCGCGAATTAGTATCTGGAGAGATTTTTTTAAATTCTTTTAGTATGGATCAAAATAAAATGCAATCTTTTTACAATAAACTTACCAAGTTCCAGCCAAAAATATTAATAGGCTACGCAAATGCACTTAATACTTTTGCTCAATTTTTGGAAAAAAATAACTTTGATTGCAGTCATTTTAAATTTAATATTCAATCTGCCGCAGAAAATTTATACCCCGAAATGAGAAACACTATTGAAAGAATGTTCCAAACGAATGTATTTAATAGCTATGGGAGTAGAGAGATATCGAGTATTGCACATGAATGCAAATATAAAGATGGTTTACATATTAGTGAAGAGATACGACATGTTGAAATAAAAAAGGAAAAAGAAAACTCGGAAATTGGGCATATTATTCTCACAGACTTAGTTAATTACACGTTTCCATTTATAAGATATCAAAATGAAGATATTGGTGAGTTTTCAAATCATAAATGTAAATGTGGAAGAAATTTAAAACGTTTGAAGACAATACACGGTCGTAAATCAGATTTTATGCCGACACCTTCAGGAAAACTCGCACATAGTTTATTTTTTACATTCCTTTTCTACCATCAGACATCAATTTTAGATTTTCAGGTCATACAAGATAGATTGGATCATATTCAAATAAATTATGTATTTAATCAGAATTCCACCCAAGAAAAATTAAAAAAACTAAAAACTAAAATTATAAAAATCATAAAAAAGGACTTAGATCATCAACTGAATGTATCTTTTAATGAGGTTAAATCTATTCCTTCTCTGGCTTCTGGAAAACGAAAATGCATTATTTCCAATTTAGATTTTTCCATCTGAAATGCCTAGGAGTTTCACGCAATGCATATCGTAATATTAATTCCAAATACGGATGAAAATTTGGGCAAGAATTTAAGAATTGGTGGAGCGGAGAAACAAATTTTACGTTTGCTTCCAACTTATGCAAACCACAAGGAAATCAAGATTGATTTAATCACAAAATATACCAAGTATATCCCACATTCCAATAATATCATTATTCATCAGCTTTCAAGCAATTCAATTCTTTTTGTTATCCAAACCTTTTTCAGATTATTTTCCATCAATAAGAAACAAGAAATCACAATTTTAAATCCTCATATTTTAGGGATTACTATAATTCCATGTATATTCTTCAAAATGTTTGTAAAAACCCAAATAATGACTAAAATCAGTGGTGAAATTTATCAATTGATCAATACAAGAACTAAAAATCATTTGATTAAAGCTCTAGATAAAATTTTTGTAAAATTTTTGATCGAAAATTCCAATCATTTTCAGGCATTGAATAATAGAATAAAAGAAGATTTACAAAGAAACTACAATGTTCCTACCGAAAAAATCCATTTGATTCCAAATGCAATTAATCTGGACGACTTTAAATACATAAAAAAAATGAAAAAAATAACCCGTTTTGGTTATGTAGGAAGACTTGAGAAGGTCAAGAATATCTTTTTGATGCTTGAAGCGTTTGAGATTGTTCTACAGAAAAATTGTGAAATTACACTCCAATTATATGGATTAGGCACATTATATAATCAAATTGATTCATATATAAAATCAAAACAATTGGAGAATGTTATAAAACTTAAAGGATTCCAAACCAATGCTCATGAAATATATTCAAGTTTTGACTGTTTTATATTACCTTCGGAAAGTGAAGGGTTAAGTAATTCTTTACTTGAAGCAATGGCCCTTGGAATTCCAGTAATAGTATCAAACATTGCAGGAAATATGCAATTAATTAAAAATCACAGAAATGGATTGGTATTTCAAGTAGATTCTGTGAAAAATTTATCCAATAATATGGAAAAATATATCAATGATCAAAATTTTGCAGAAAAAATGCGTGAAAGTGCGAGAAATGATATTGAACTAAATTATTCTTCGAAAGAAGTAATCAAAAAACTATTGATCATCTATAAGAGGATACAGTAAAAATAATGGCAAAAATAGTAATTCTATCAGGAGATTTTCCCCCACACTCTAAAGGTACAGGAAAAAGTGCTTATAGATTAGCTAAATACTTAAATTTAAAATATAAACACGAAATTTCAATTATAACGGGGGATCGTATGCATTCCTTTAATATTTCTCCAGTAAGAGAAATACTACTCCCCTTTTTTAAAAAGGATTATGTTGAAATTGGTTCCAAGTGGAAAATTTATCGAATGCAAGTTCCAAAAGTACCTCTATTTCAAAATCTGGTTCATTCAATAAAAATTTCAAAGTATTTAAGAACTGAAAAACCAGATTATATATTCATAATATCCCCGGCGATATATTACTCACCAAAAAACATACCCTATTCAATAAAAAATGGAGGCTGCAATTATATTGCTAAAATTTCAAATAATTCTTTAGATTCGCCTTACCAGTTTTACTTTAAACTTTTTTACTTTCTAATTTATTTTTTAGAAAAAAGATTGTTTCAAAAGGCTGAAAAAATAATATCGGTGTCAAAATTCGAATCTTTAGTCGTTTCCAAATATTACAATATAGAAAACACGAAATCAACCCATAGTCCTAATGGAATTGAAAAAATGGATGAGAATCCCCCTATTTTATCTCGCAAGGGAATAAAATCAATACTTTTTGTAGGGTCACTAACGGAATTAAAAGGAAGTGAAATTTTAATAAATGCTTTCCATGAAATTTCTCAAAAACATATAGATTTAACATTCAATATTGTCGGAGATGGGCCATTATATCATTCCATATTAAAATATATTAAAGAAAATAACATTACTCGGATAAAATGTCGAGGTTATTTACCAAGTAAAGAAATTGTGAAATATTATAGACAAGCGGATTTGATAATAATTCCTTCTTTATATGATGGCTGTCCAAATGTGTTGCTTGAAGCATTCGGATTTAATATCCCAGTTATCGGTAGTAATGTCGGGGGAATTAAAGAATTGATAGTTCATGAAAAAACAGGGGTTTTAATTAAACCCGGAAATTCTTGTGAAATAGTCTATGCGGTTAATTATTTATTGCAAAATGAAGGAATTTACGAAAAGATTAAATCGAATATTTTGAAAAAGAAAAAAGAAATGACATGGTTTGAGAGAATTGATATCTTTCAAAATATAATCGAAGAAAGTGAATCATTTTAATATTTTTGTTCGAATTTTTTGATATACATTATCGAATTTCTTAAATCGCAGAGACAGGATTACAAAGAGAATTTTCATACTATCTTTTAAGATATTCATATGGGATTCTCGAGTATTCAAGCCAGTATCGATCGGTATTTCTACAATTTTAAAGTTGTTGAGTATATAAAACAAAGTCATTTCTGTTTCAATTTCGAAACCAGAATATGTAGGTTTATAAAGTTTTGCGATATCAGGGGCAAAAGCTCTAAACCCGCATTGAGAATCGGTGATCCATCTTCTAAAAAACGTATAAATTAAGAAGGAAATGAGATTATTTCCTGCTTTACGGAAATAGCTATGTTTCTTTTGGTTTTTTAAATAGGAACCCGATAAAGTGATACTTGAATTTCTTGGTAAAAAACGAGAACCAATTACACAGTCTGCTTTTCCTGTCAATATGGGATCTATTAATCTAGAAATATCTTCTGGAATGTGTTCTCCATCTCCGTCTATCATAACAACAATTTCTTCTTTTTTACTCTGTAAGATTCCCCTTCTCATAGTTTTTCCTTTACCAAGATTTTGATGATTTTTTTTCAATGAGATGTTCAAATTGGAATTTTGTAATATTTCATATGTTGAGTCAGAACTGCCATCATCAATGACAGTGATCCTAAATTGGTAGGGATACAACATTAAAGATGATTCAATGCGCCTAATTACTGAGATGATAGAACGAGATTCATTATATGCAGGAATGATAATATGAAGAGGAGGATAATGTTTATGATTGTTAAAAATTCCATTAGAACTTAAGGGAATCTGGGTTGAAATAATTTGTTGCATTACGATCTATCTCTGTTGTTATATAGATTCTTGTTGTGGTGATATAAAATATTTATGAAATCAATTATTATCCAAAAAAATAGATAGCAATTTATTTTGTTTTTGCTTTTTGAGGGCAGTGTTTCCACTTATAATTTTTAACATTTTTATGTAATTTTCAGTATTTGTTTCAAAAATTATTAAATCTCATCATTTTAATTTCTGAATCCTAATATTGAGTTAAAACGGAAATTTAATTGACTCAAGTCGTGATAATTGGTTAAGAAAACATTTATTAACTGAAAAAGAAATAGTTGATGCATCAAGAAAAGGGAAAGATAATGTCAAAAATTAATGAAAAGTTAACTATTCTCTTCCAAAACTTCTTCAAAACATCCTCAAATAGATTATTGGAGATCCATTTATTTGAACGTGATGGAACCTTAATTCTCAACCAGATAAAACACGAGGAAAATACAAATACAGAACACAATATTTACGGATCAGTTGCGAATAGTGTAGAATCAACACTAAAACAAATCTCACTTGAATATCCTGGATCTTTCGGTACAGGAATGTTTGAAACAGAAGATCATAAATTTATATTCACAGAGGCTGGATCAAAAGCAATTTTACTCTGTGTATATGAACACGATCCAGAGATAAATGATGAAATGCCAAACATTTTCTTGATTACAGAAAAAATAGTTCAACTTATGGACAATTCTGAAGAAAAAGTAGCTCTTTCTATCCCCAATCTAAATGTGGGAGAAAAAACACATACAATTTCAAAGAGTAAATTTCAGAATTTTGAGGAGAAAATCTCGTTTCAATGTACAGAAGATGAAAAATTGGTGTATAAATTTTGTGTTTTAGGGGATCAAGCCGTAGGAAAAACGAGTTTAATTCAGCAATTTGTCACCAATCGATATCAAAAAGAGTATAAACCAACATTGGGATTTTCCATATCCAATCGGACCAATAATTTACAGGGATTAAAAAATAAAGTCGTAGAATTCATAATTTGGGACATTGCAGGACAAAAAATTTTTCATCGGGTACGAAAAACATATTATTCTGGAGCACGAGCCGCGTTTATTTTATATGATATAACAAGACGAAACACTTTTGAAGAACGGATAAAATATTGGCTAGAAGATATTCGTTGCATAGTTCATGATGCACCGATTGTGATTGTTGGCAATAAATGCGATCTTGTTGAAGAAAGACAAGTAACTGAAGAAGAAGGAAGACTTCTCGCAAAAGAATTAAATTGCTTATTTATTGAAACTTCGGCAAAAACGGGAGAGAATGTTAAGGATCTATTCTCTTTGATGGGAATCGAATTATTTTTTGAAACGAAAGCAGAATGAAAATAACACTCCTCTGAAATTGGATGTCAAGTAATATCATAACTTTTTTTCAATAGACTCGATGAATTGTTGATATTTTATGAAACGATAGATGGCGGTAGTCAAAATTAAAACGAAATAAGTGATTATAAAAATAAGAAGGCCAATATGAAAAAATCCCACAATCATACTTGAGAGAAATAAGTAAAACAATCGTTCCGAACGACCCATTAAACCAATATTAGAATCAAAGTTAATTTTTTCCCTTTTTCCAATTAATTCTAACCTGGCTCGAGTGTAGCTAATTAGAAAAGAAAATAATAAACACATCCCAATTAAAAGAACGCTCCAAATTTCAGGAATATCAAACAGCAAATCCATTTTTACTAATAAGGCGGAATAAATTATTCCTTCAGACAAGCGATCCATGGAAGAATCAAAAAACGCCCCAAATTTGCTCTTTCGACCAGTGAGTCGAGCTATAGCCCCATCGACACCATCCATCAACCCAGTAATAAAAATCCAAATCCCATACCATAGTAAACTCTCCCATAAAATCAAAGACAAAGCACTCATACAGGCACAAAAAAGCATCAAAAGAGTGGCAATATTAGGAGTGACTTGTAATTTGATAAAGCCTTTGGCCATAAAGTTGACTACAGGGGCAAAAATTTTACGGAGGCGGAAACGAGAAGGCATAAAAAATCCCAGAAAGGGGTTAATCGGTGATCGATTCGTCAGAATCATCTTGCACTAAGCGGAAAGTCCCCTTAGCTTTACTGAGGTCATGTTTATCTTCAGAGATTTTTTCAACAGCAAATTGAATGTCCTCATCGCCTTCCATAGCGATCTTTAGAAAATTCATCAAGCCCAAATGTTTGGAGGGGGGGACTTTAAACTTCAATTGCACTTTCTTTCCATGCTTAGTTGTGGTTTCAAAAACGAGTCGGAATTTCACGATGCATCCCATTGCGCAGATATTTATATTTTTGAAAAGCATTAAATAATTAATAACTTTTGGTTTTCCGCTTTATTCACTTGAAGTAATTTCGAAGAATGGAGCAAGTAGGAAAACTCATAAACACAAACAATGGTTATTTGATGTGAACAAGTAAATGGAAACGAAAGAAAATAAGCTGAAAGTGTATAAATTTCAACAAAAGGGGTGGATACAGACGGAACAATTGCTAAACGATGATATCGCAATAGTGGTCGATCAAACACAGAATCGGATCTATTTTTGGTCGGGAAAAAAATCCAAACCTCAAGCGATTGAAATGGCGAAGAAAAATTTACTCATAAAAAAGATTCAATACTCCAATTACCAATATCGGAACAATCAAGCAGAGTTTCCTTCGCCTATAATGGAGGAAATTACAAAAAGTTTGAAATAAGACATGAACGATAGGAAAAATCGAAATTGCGTCTTTTTATTTCATAGAAAGGGGAGTAATTGTTTATGTCGATAATGTATTATCCCATTTTCACCAAGAATAGGAAATATTCCAGAAATAAAAGCTTTAAAAGCTTCTTTATTTAATTATATCACTAACTTCAAATCCGGTCTAAAATGCTCATCTTAACTTACTTCAATCCCATCATCGGACCCGACATCCTTTACAGCGTCCCAAAAAATATTACGGATATTGTGTCAGAGGATGATATTAACCAGATTAAACGGTTGATGGATGCAGCAACTCCGGGCTTTTTCACCCATGCGTTTTCTGCCGAACTTAATACCGCAAATTATTTCTTCATGATCCCTTCTGCGTGGGCGCGGGGAAAGCAAGAGATGGTAATGATAACCAAGATAATTGAAGAAGAATCCCCCAATTTTAATTCCTATGAACATGAATTCAAAGAATTTGTGAAAATCATTAAGGAAAAGCGAAAAGAGATTTATAAAGCCCTCTATATCAATAATCCCCCGTTAAATTACGAGGAAGAAATTAAGGGAGAGTTCGAATACCTCACCAAGGAATTTGAAATATTGGCTAAGTTTTTTGCCATTGGACAAGCCCAAACCCACGGAATATTGGTTCCCTTTCAAGATCTTCGCAAGAAGCAATCTTTACACCTACCTATCAAGATAGTCCGAGATCTCGAATCTTTTATTGAAACCCGCAAAAATTATTTTGTTGTTTTTCAAAAACGGAAAGAAAATTTTAAGGTAGATATTATCCCTTACGATCAAGAACGGGTAGTGAAGATTGCGGTTATTTTCAATGGGCAATTAAGTCCAGATACATTGAAGGAAATTAGTATAGTCTTTCAAGAACTTCAACTTCCGTTTGTTTACACTTCTGGGATTTGTCAACAGGGGGGAAAATGTATCTATGAGGTTTATCTCAATCCGCTGAATTTTGATAATTTTGACGAGACCAAGGAACGATTACGCCAAATTCGCGATGTGGATGAGATTAAATTGATCGAAATTGATTTGTTGCATGAGAACTAAAAGAAGAAACATGAAGGGAACAAAATAAGCTCTTTTTTAAACTACTATTTAATATCCAACTATTTTCAATCCTCTTTTAAAAAAGCTTTTATTGACAGAAGGGTTAGAAAATGGATTATTTAATACTACTAAAGAAAATAAATATATTATAGAAAAAATCTAACTATTGATGATTACAGCACAAACAGAAATTATGAGGAGATAACCATTAGCACACAGCGAAAACAATACAAGTTCAAAATACCCTTATTCGGAAGCCAAAATGTTGGAAAAACCAGTTTAATTCTCAGGTTTATTAAACATTCTTTTTCCTTAGATCTCAAACAGACAATCGGAACGAATTTCCTTATTAAAGATGTTGAAATTGAGGGAAACGATATCCGTCTGATGATTTGGGATATTGGCGGCCAAGCGCAATTTTCCACGATGCGAAACATTTATTTTAAGGGAAGTCAAGGGGCCATTGGAGTATATGACATCACAATGCCCGAATCATTACTTAGATTACCAGGATGGACCACCACCATGCAAAATGCAGCTGGAAATATACCATTGATCGTAATTGGAAATAAGATAGACATTGCTGAGGAAGAGAGGCGCGTTAATCGGGAAGAAGCAGAGGATTTAACCAGTCGATTAAATGCAACCCACATTGAAACTTCAGCCAAGGATGGGACAAATGTGGAAGAAATGTTTATGGAAATCGCCCGTCAATGTTATGAGAATGCAAAGCGGATTGAAGCAGACCAGAATTTCGAATAAGAATCAGATATGGATTAGTTTTTTTTGACCTTTTGGTAAAAACCCAACCTTCGAGAATTTTTATGTACTGTAAAAGGCTAAATTATTAATTGTTTATAAAAATTAATTAATAACGAGTTTGCTTCCTTTTTTCTTCCTAATAATTATGTTCAAGATAGAATACCCTAAACTTACCCCCATTATTGAAGAAAGTATTTCTAGCCGTATTTTAAATGTATATTGCCATCCAAAGTATTTGGGAGGATGATACTCACCTTCACCAAGAAGTTCTAAAGAAAATATGATGATTTCATGGCAATTATTATCATAAAAAAAGAATTTTGCCAATGAATCAGTTGAATTTTGATTATAATAGACAATCTGATCATCTCCCCTTCCAATATCCACTGACCACCACAATCTTAATCCATTTGTGAGATTTACCACATAAAAATAAAATTCAACACCCAATACTAGCATACCGTTAATGTCGTGAGTTTTAAAGCTGGAGCGTTCTTCAAAATACCAGCCAATAGAAGTTGAGGGATCAGAACTATAACCAAAATAATGCGAATCAGGATCTCCATAATCAACACCATAAATGGAATAATTCCAAGGGTAGGATGTGGTGATGATTTCTTCATCAGTTACTTCATTCTTTATTATCAATGCAGAGGTATGATTTAATGGGTTTTCTCGAGAAAAAGAGTATAAACAATCATCAGAATAAGTAAAATTATCAATAGAATTATTTAAGATTATTTTCTGGAAAGGTGTTTGATAGTGTCCATCAGGTCTGTAGTTATAATTTAAATTCTCAATGCATGAAATGGATGGAAAAAAATTGACAATAAAGATACTAACCAAGAGTATCCAGTAAATCTGTTTTTTAACATTTCTTCTTTTTGATTTCATGATCTTTATTTATTAAAAACAAAAATGTTTATTAAAATGTTTTTAAGATTCTTGTTGGATCGATCCCTATTTATAGATGGAACTTGAGATTAAATTACACTTGATTTTTAATATTTAGGAATTTTCATGTAAAATACCGATGGGAATGGAATAATCTTCACACTTGAACACATAAGAACCAGCCACCACCACATCACAACCGGCTTTTTTAACCCTTTCAATATTTGAATCTTTTATTCCTCCATCCATCTGAATTTGAAAATGAAATTTTGAGGGATTTTTATTTCTAAGCGAAGAAAGATAGGACACTTTGTCTAACATTGATTCCATAAACGATTGCCCTCCCCAACCAGGTTCGACGGACATTATAAGAATTAGATCAATTTGATCAAGATAGGGATCCAACACATCGACAGGAGAATTCGGTTTTAGGGATATGCCAATTTTTTTCCCCGCTGCTTTCACACGGGAAATAATGTCATCCAATTTGGATGTGGCTTCATAATGAACAGTGATTAAATCAGCTCCAGCGTCCAGAAACGAATCAAGGAGGTTTTCCGGATTCACAATCATTAAATGGACATCAAAAATCTTAGAAGTGCAAGAACGCACTTTTTTGATAATCGGAGCACCAAAAGTCAAATTTTGGACAAATTGTCCATCCATGACATCTAAATGGATCCAATCGGCACCGGCTTGATCAACATCACGGATTTCTTGGCCTAATTTACTGAAGTCTGCGGCTAATATGGAGGGGGCAACCAACATTTTCTTAAGGATCTAGAAGGAGGAGCAGTCTTTAAAATTTCATACTTGGATAATTAATTTTTTTGGGAAGCACGCTTTTAAACCAATGATACTCATTTTCATAGAAGCTAAATGAAAGGGAGGAATAATTATGGAACAAAATCATCCGTTAAAACCCATATTCGTACATTTACGAGAGCATCTTGATGCCATGGATCTCATTCGTGAAAAACTCTTACCTATCCAACGCCAAACGGTACGATGGTGCAGTGAAATTATTAAAAATGTACATCGGGGAGAAATTTCCTCAATCCCTGCAAAAATCGAAAAAGCCAGAAAAAACTTACTTGTTATGCAACAATTGCTCGATGACGCCCCCGCATCATTTTCCAAAGATTATATCCAAATTGTGAAACAGGAATTTGGAGAAGCAGTAATTTTGTACAATCTCGTAGTTAACGATAGTTTTCCAAAACCAGAAGAGTGTAGCATCGAATTAACCGACTATGCGTTTGCATTAGCAGATGTTGTAGGTGAATTACGTCGCTATGTATTGAATTGTATAAGAAACGAAAATCTCTCAAAGGCCTTATGGGGATTGTCTCACATGGATGAAATTTATTCATATTTATTTACACTTGATTATCCTAATGGTCTTGTTCCAGGATTACGGAAAAAAACGGATATGGCGCGGAATATTTTAGCTAAAACTGAAGGAGATGTAACCGTTTCAATAAATATTATCAAGTTAAATTCAAATTTGAGATTATCTCAAAAAGATGAAGTAAGCAAATTATAAAGATGGTATTATGAATCAAAAATCGATATTAATAACCGGAGGATTAGGATTTATCGGATCCCACATAGCTATAGAAGCAATTCAACAAGGATATCGAGTTTCCATTATAGATAATTTATCTCGGCCAACTTCACCCCAAAATAATAACAAAGAGAAGACCAAATTTTTTACTCGAAATTTAATTCAAGAAAAATATCCTTCAATTAGAATTTATGTGAAAGATATTCGTAACAAGGAGACTCTTCAGCAAATTTTTGCGGAAATTCAACCATCCATAGTTATCCATGCAGCAGGGCAGACTTCAGCGATTGATTCCATCTCAAATCCAGAATTTGATTTTCAAAATAACGTAATAGGTTTGTTTAATATTTTGGAGTGTTGTCGTCAAAGTTTGAACAGAACTACGTTCATTTATTTTTCAACCAATAAGGTGTATGGAACAGCTCCAAATAATGTATCTTTGACTGAAGGAGATTTACGATACTTTCCAAGTAATCCAAAAACGATGGGGATCGCCGAAAATAGTTCGATAGATCAAACAAAACACACCCCCTATGGCATTTCAAAATTAACAGGAGATTTATATGTCCAAGAATATGGAAAACTCTATAATATGGATACGTGTGTTTTCCGTCTTTCATGCATTTATGGAGATAGACAATTTGGATTTGAGGAACAAGGGTGGGTATCTCATTTTGTTATCCAAGCGCTCCTAAATAAAGAAATCACCATTTATGGAAATGGAAAGCAGGTTCGTGATATTTTATATATTGACGATTTAGTGGATTTGGTAATGACATACCTTCAAAAAATGGAAAATTCGGAATCTCAAGAGTTCTTAGATCAAGAAGCAAACAAAGTTTTCAATGTTGGAGGGGGAAAAGAAAATACCATCTCACTTCTAGAACTTATTGATATAATAGAAGACCAATTGGGTAAAAAAATCATGCTTTCATCTCAAATCTGGCGTCCGGCCGATCAAAAATATTATGTAACGGATATTTCTAAAGTTTCCAAGGCATTTTCCTGGCAACCTCAAATAGACGCACTTAAGGGACTCAAAAATTTAATAGTTTGGACCCAAAATCACATTGAATTATTTAGCTGAGAATGGGATACAAAAAAGAGGTAAAAAGTTTAAATTTATTAAAAAAAAACGGTGAAAAATCCACCTTACTCATTTTTTAACCATTGGGTGAGATCTTTGCCCTTGCCTTTCTTGGTATTTAATACTAATCTTCGGGTAACTTTTGCAATATTGTAAGGATCCAAGCCTTGATGGTCAATTTGTTCCCAAAGACCAGTCACACCCAATTTTGTAACCCCAAGATGTTGATAAACAGGAGAATAACCTGATTCAAGCAACCAAGTCCCGAACCGAGCCCCAAGGCCTGTTTTATAGTTTTGGCTTTCAACCACCAAAATAAATGGAGCTTCCCCGATTTTCGCCATCATGGCTTTGTCAGCTTTATTAAGCGTCGGTTTATTAATCAATCCCACGTATTTACCTTCCTTTTTCAGCGATTCAACAACATCCAAACATCGATGAAGCATTTCACCATAAGCAACAATATACCCATCCGTCCCTTCTCGGATTAATTCATCTTTTTTAGGTTTGAACTTATAACCATTCTTTATATCAAAGAATCGATTTCCATTCTCATCCAAGATAAAAGGAGAAGGGGATCGTGTTGAAAAGACAAAACGCAAACCAGGATCGTTAAACACTTCTTTTACAATCGCCCCCATTTGATGATAGTCGGCTGGAAAATAAAGTCGAGTGGTATCTTTTTCCGCAATCCCATTGTCGGCAAAGAAATTATTAATACCAAAGTGACAATTGTTATCAGCCATCCAATCCACTCCAGCATGGGAAAAGTGAGCGAGAACATTTGCATCATTATATCGCGCCATGGTTATTTCTGACGGAAGCATCTCTAAAAAGGCCGAAAATGTCGCAGTTATTCCCTGGCGTCCAGGAGTGGATCCGAACCCTGCCGCGACGGTATAATTATTCCGCTCCATAATTCCACCAGAAATGAACACTTCAGGAAACTCATTTTTTACAAAATGAAGCCCACATGACCCGAGCAAATCATTATCAATTACACGAACTTTATGTAACCGTTCTTTTAAGGTCATTTTTCCAAGAATCTCACACACTACTTTTCCGAATTTATCCCGAGGTTTACGAAATTCTTTTGTAGACCCTAAATAATCGAAGATTGCTTTTTCCTTTTCGGCATTTTGAATCATTTCCACTGCTTTAGTATATCCTCGCTTTGTCAAATAGGCAATAGCAGCTTCTTCTGGAATAACATCATGACCCTTGGAAGTATCTTCAATTCCAGGGATGCCTTGTGCCATCTTTCTTTTACACACAACAGCAGCCGGCCCCTTAGTAGTAATACAACGCACCATATGTCGATAGAGCAATCGGATATTTTCTGGATCTTCACATACTTCCGAAGACATCCCATGGCCTTTTAGGGTTCTATCAATATTATATCCTGCTAAATAATTGCTAGGATGTCCCGCTATGGTCATATCATTATCATCGATGAATAATTTCACTTCAAGGTTATTGGTGACTGCAAATCGAGCAGCTTCAGCATTAGTACCTTCTTGTTGGGATCCATCGCTGCCCATCATGAGTATTTTCTGAGTCGGATTAGCCAGAGCAACGCCGTTAACAAAGGACCACATATGTCCTAATCTCCCAGAACTAAACTCAATCCCTGGAGTGTATCCTTTTTCAGGATGGCCTGGAAGCCAACAGTAAGCTTGGCGGTAGTGAAGTAAATCTTCAAGAGGCATAAAGCCATTTAAAGCGGCGAGTAAATAGTGCACAGCTACCCGATGTCCTGCTTCGTCAAAAATAACAGGATGGATTTTGTTTCTTCCTATCTTTAAACTATCTGCAATTAACATTTCAGGAACAATATCATAGGCTCCACCAGTATGACCACCCAGCCGCTTTACTCCAGCATAAGCAGTAAAGAAAATGATGGCATCGCGAGCCAATTGTACATTTTTTTCAAGTTGATTAACTTCATCGTTTGATAAATCAGGTTGTGATAAATCCAAAATTACGGGTTTATACCCGCTCATGTCAATGGGAAATTTTTGTACTGAAGGCATATTCTTTTCCTCAAGAATTAGGAACATATAATGCATGAAATAAAGCTTTTCAAGCGAAATCTTGGGATTTACTGAAAAATATTTTTATTTCACTTCTACTTTAACCCAAAGGTTCTTTAATTTTAAATAATTTTATCATGATTTTGTAATCAGAGGAGAATAGGGATTAAACTCAAAATCTTCAAAATTCTATATTTATACAATTGAAAACCATAATTAACAAGATTTTTCTTATGAAAATAACATATTTCTTTATTTTGATTTACTAAATCTTCTCTGATTATCCTCATGATTTTTATGTTGATTAACCGATTAACAAAAAGTCTACCCAATATGGTTAAATGAAATCGGCGATTATATAGTTCAAGTAGACTTCACATTGAAGGAAAAATAGTTGAGAATTAATAATGAGAGTGCTAATCACAGGTTGTTTTGACATAATTCATCCAGGACATATCTTTTTATTGAAAGAAGGCGCAAAATTAGGCGAGGTCTATGTTATTGTAGCGCGAGATTCAACAATCAAGAAATACAAAAAGAAAAATCCAACAATTCCCGAGGAACAAAGATTAGCTGTAATTCAAGCAATTAAATATGTTACTTTTGCTCAATTGGGGAATGAAAATAATAATTTTATTCGAAAAGCACTAGATTTGGAACCCAACATCATCCTTCTTGGACCAAATCAACGAATTCACATTGATTCTCTTGAACAGATGCTCCAAAAAAATAATGCAAGCCATATACAAGTCAGACGATTGGAGCAATTCTATACAGATTATCCGCTCACCAGCTCTTCTGCTATTAAGAAGAAAATAATTGACTATAACTAATGATTTTCACCAAAATTCCCTCTAATTTTTGATACGATTTTGATTATCGAAAAGGATCGTGTTAAAACGATAATTATATAGCATTGTTCCTAATATCATTATTTATACTAAAGTGAAATTCGACAATTCAGATATTTTGGAGAGAATTAAATGAGTACGGTAACAATCCCCCCGACTGAAAATGCCTTAGATAATTATTATCAAAAACCTTTTGAAGACATTATCAAGGAATTGGAGGTTAATATTGAGACTGGATTATCTACAGAGCAAGCAAATAAATCTTTAGAAATCTATGGTCCAAATGAGTTAAAGAAGGTAAAGAGATCTTTCTTTAAAGTTTTTCTTGCCCCGATCATCAACTTGCTGATTATCATCTATTTAGTTAGCGCGGTTTTCATGTTAATATTAGGAGCTGCAGCCAGAACGGCACCAACTTTTCTAATATTAGGAGCTAATGCATTAGTTGCAATTGTACAGCAGTTTCGCGCAGAAAAACAAATGGAAGCCCTAAAGAAACTAAGTGAAGCGACAGCTACTGTGATTCGAAACGGGAAAGAAGAAGTTTTATCCACAAATCAAATTGTTAAGGGCGATCTTATAGTTCTTAATCAAGGAGATAAAGTTCCAGCGGATTGTCGGATTGTTTCAAGTATGAATTTGTCCGTTGATGAAGCGAGTTTAACCGGAGAATCGGATCCCGTCAAGAAAAATTCCACGCGAGATCGAATTGATAGGTCAGAACTTTCTTTACAAGAGCAGAAAAATATGTTGTTTTTGGGAACCTATATATCGGCAGGTCAATGCAAAGCAATTGTCGTGCAAATCGGTTCATCCACAGAGATTGGGAAGATCTCGGTCAAACTGGAAGAAAGTTCGACAGGAGACATCCCACTTCGGAAAAAAATGAATCATATCGCCATCGTTTTGGGAATTGGTGTTCTGATCTTGTTAATTTCATCAGTAATTTTTAAATTCATTTACTATTCAGCCAACGGAGGTTTGCCCGAAGGATTAACTGTAAATCAGGTTTTGGTAAATTCAATTGATTTAGGAATGAAAGTTATGCCCATAAACCTCCCAGTATTAACGACGATCGTATTACTCACAGGGGTTTTGGCAATGGCCCAAAAAGGAGTCATTGTTAGAGAGATTTCACGCACCGAGAGTTTGGGGAGAGTTTCAGTAGTCTGTTCTGATAAAACAGGAACTTTAACAAAAAATGAAATGACAGTTGAAAAGATCTGGACCCCTACTCAAGAATATTCAGTATCTGGGTATGGATATGATGTTGCAGGTGTTATCGGGACAAATGAAGCAGAAAAAATTGCCGTCAAAAATCAAGATTTAGAATCTTTAATTCTTTCAGGGTATTTGAACAATAATTGTATTCTGAAAGAAGAAAAAGTTAAAACGCTGCGGAAAAATATAACGCGATCTAACTGGTCAATAATTGGTCTCCCAACGGAAGCTGCGTTAAAAGTTGTGGCGAAGAAATATGACCCAAATGTAGATATGCTAATTGAGGATCATCAATTTATTTATGAATTCAATTTTGATTCTGCAATTAAGCGAATGAGTAAAGTTTTTCAAAAAAATAATACCATGACGCTTTATTGCAAAGGAGCCACAGAATGGATTTTACCTTTATGCACTCGAATTCAAATCGATGGGAAAGTCATCGATTTGACTGAAGATATGCATAAAACCATAATGTCCAACATGAATAAATATGCTTCCGAGGGATATCGGATCTTAAGTATAACATCCCGCACTTTACCTTCGGATACGACCTATAATATGCTTGAAGTGGAAGATGCAAGAGAAAATTTTGAAAAAAACCTCATTTATCTTGGATTTGTGGTAATTTTAGATCCTCCTCGCGATGATGTATTTCAAGCGATAGAAGAATGTAAAAGTGCAAGCATCACTCCAATTATGATTACGGGTGATAATATTTCAACCGCTAAGGCAATTGGAAAACAGCTTGGAATTTATCAAGAAAATATAAACTTAGCTAAAGAAGGGATAGATATAGAAACTCTTTCTGACACTGATTTTCTCAAAACAACAGTGTATGGACGTGTATCTCCTGACCATAAACAAATCATTGTAAGCCGCTATCAAGCAAAGAACAAGATTGTTTCAATGAGCGGAGATGGGGTGAATGATGCCCTAGCGCTATCAATGGCAGATTGTGGTTTAGCCATGGGAATCCAAGGTACCGAAGTGGCGAAAGAAGCCGCAGATATGATAATCACAGATGATTCCTTTAGCACTATTGTTACGGGTATTCGCGAAGGTCGAGGATTATTTATGAAGATCCGGATGATAATTTATTTCTTTATTCTTGTATCGGTAATGGAAGCCATCATTTTATTCTCAAGTACGCTGCTATTTAACGATCCAGAATTTCAAATGTGGGATTATGGGCAACTGAACATTCTATATGTTACGGCCCATGCATTTCCATCCCTAGGTTTTACCTTTAGTACGATTTCAAAAGACATTATGAACGAAAAACCACGAGATTCTGCTGAAATTATTGGAAAAAAATTATTTGGCTTGATTTTCATTCAAATTATATTACTCGGATTAGGAATAGTTCTCGCATATTATTTGACTTTAAATGAAAAAATTGGAATAGATGGAATCAATAGTATAATCGGATATAATGGATCCCAAATAGAAGTCAATCCATCAATTCCAAAAATAAAAGCTCGTACAATGGCATTGGTAGTCTTGTTTATTACAGAATCGCTAATAATGCCTTTGCAAATCCGAAGAATAAACCATTCCATAATTGATTCATTAAAAGATATTAAATTCCTTCGAGAATTTTCGTTCTATCTTCTCTCGATTGTGATTTTAGTGATCATGATTTACAGCCCCGGAATTCAAGAACTAATAGGAAGTAACATTGGAACTACAATCAATTGTAATTTCATGTTTCTGAATTTCACAGATTGGCTTATTTGCCTTGGTCTCTGCCTACCCGCCTTACTTGGCTTTGAGATCATCAGATATATCGCCAGGCGTAAAAAAATTGTATTTTAATTGATTTTGGACACTTTTTTTTAGATTTCTTTAAACGTAATTTTTACCATAGTTCCATTCCGCATGTTTGGCAAAGATTCTATGCCCGATTTTATTTTTCCAAGATAATAGACGGGCAAAGTTAAAGTTGGAGTGTCATAAATTAAATAGATCGCATCTTGTCGTGGACAATAGACAATATCACCAATTTGACTTTCTTTGTATTCGTTTTTTTCCCCCCCTCGTTGAAGATCTACAAGCACCATCCAATAGGATTTTACCCTCCCAATATTGGCGCGACTTCTTACCGTATAGAATCCTTTCTCACGCGTTTTATCTTGTAAAGCTTCAAAGGTTTGGGGTGCTTGAAATCGAATAATTTCCCCGATGACGACACTATCCGTTCCAACAAAAGTAAAAATAATTTCAAATTTTGATTGAGAAGACATTTTTTCGTTTTAGGAAATTTTTTTTCTTTATTAAAGTTAATGTAACTTAGAGATTTTCATTAGAAGTGAAATTTATGTCAAATCAAATTGTGATTGCTGGACCATCTTCCCAAGGTTTAGCTGTGAACCTGGCAAATTATTTAGATGTCCAAGTATATGCGACAGAAAATAAAGTGTTTCCAGATGGAGAATGTTATTTACGTATTGATATTGAAAATGATACGGTTTTGGAGGATGCTGATGTACTCATTGTTCAAACCACTGGAGCGAATGCTGCAGGAGATCAAAATCAGCGGATCATGGAATTAATAATGATGATCAGTGCAGCTAAACGAGCCAAAGCATCGAAAATTCGCGTTATCAACCCCTATTTTGCATATTCACGTCAAGATAAAGCATTTCGTCCCGGAGAATGTCTTTTTGCCACGGAGGTATTAAAATGGATTGAACGAGCAGGAGCCACAGAATTTTATACAATCGATATCCATGCTGAAACAATTTTTGATGCCGTGGACATTCCGACCTTCAACTTAGACCCCATGGAAATATTAGCTCAAATCGTGAAAGATCGTAATGTTATAAATCCGATAGTAATTTGTCCAGATAAAGGAGCTTATGAACGTTCCAGGGCTTTTGCTCGCTATTTGGGCGAAGATATTCCAGTCGTCCAATTTAACAAAACACGAGATGTAAAAACAGGAGAGATTACGATGGAAGGGGATATAGATGTTAATGGACGAGAAGTCATTATTGCCGATGATATCATTGCAACGGGTGGAACCATGGCAAGAGCCTTAGGAATTGCGAAAAAGGCAGGCGCTAAATCGATTTATGCGGTTGGAACACATCCTCTACTTATAAAAAATGCCACATATAAACTATTAAAGGCCGGAACTACTGAAATCATTGGTTCCGATACAATTGATTCCATTGCTATGCAAGCTTCAATGGCGGAAGTGATTGGAAAGGCCATAAAAAAGAATTAATTTTATTTATATTTATTTTTTGTTTTATTCAGTTGGCGTATAATCGACTTCCAATACGTGACCTTTCTCAGTTGGTGGAAAAAGATAGTTGATAACGCGTTCGATGTTAGTAGCAGAAATTTTTACGTGGATTGGACCAAGAGGGGATTCACTTGGTGTTTGACAAATTCCAATATACCCTTGTGTGAGTGCTTGTTTGTTTAACATAAAAACACAAGTATTGGCATGCAAATCCATAAGATTTTCGACATGATTACGAATAGCTTGAACAATCCTTTGCTTACGGGATTGTCTATAAAGAAAAGTCAATCCCGATAACCCTTCCATTTTGGCAGAAACTTCAATAACTCCTTTTTCATTGGGAATTGTTTCTTCCAATTCGTCAAAATCTGAGAAATAATTAAAAATCTTATGTATCACTTCCAGATCCTCTGTGGGAAAAACTTGTGTTGAAATGTTAACTAAAATCATTGAATATCAATTCCTTAAAGGTCTTCTCACAATTTAATTTTAATTCTTCAATCGTGCCAAGATTTTCAATTTGGAAATCTGCATTTTCAATCACTGTTTGGACTCCAAAATCAAGTTCTCTTTTATCACGTTCTAAAATATCATCTATTGATGAGGAATCATCTTGTCGATTTCGAGAAATAAGCCATTGATGTCGGATATGATCAGGTACAATAATTGCAACAACTTTTATCAAATATTTTTCAGCAAAAACAGTCATTTCATGCTTCGATCGAATTCCGTCAAGAAAACAAAAATCATTTGTAATTGATTGCATTTTCTGGATACACTTTTGAGCAATGGCATCTGGTCCATATTGATTTCTTAATGATTTTGCCAACTGTCCAAGATTTTGTGAATTTATGGGTATATTGCGATTTTTTGCCTCTTCTCTCACAACATCCCCCATGACTACTACTTCACCGAATTGTTTTGCAATTTCCAATGCCGTAGACTTCCCCGATCCAGGCATACCCACCAAACCAATAATATACTTCATGATTATCATCAATAAATTAGAATTAGAGATTTTAAAAAAGAATTACAAATATTTTTCATCAAGATCCTTCAAAATAGTCCTGATTTTTTGAGTTTCATTCCGATCGCATATTAATAATGCGTCAGGTGTATCGACAACAACAAGGTTTTCTACACCAATTAACGCAACGAGTTTTTCAGAAATTATAATATTCTCTTGAGAATCAAGAGCTACTACTTCATCATGGTAGTAATTTCCATTTTTTCGAACCGAATGAACCCGACTAATAGCATTAAAATCACCAATATCATCCCAATGCATATTACTTCTTAAGACAACAGTATTTATGCTCTTCTCCATGATACCATAATCAATCGAAATTCTTTGTAATAATGGAAATATTTTTTGAACGGTTTCCTCCTTATAATCTTGATCGTCCATGGTTTGAAAAGATTCATACATTGAAGGTAAATATTTCTTAAATTCCTTTAGTAATACCGAGCATTTCGCAATGAACATTCCTGAATTCCACGAAAATGTTCCTTGTTTTAAATAATGTTTAGCAAGATCAAGTGATGGTTTTTCTTTGAAGGAAGAAACAGAATAGAAATTATCAATTATTTTATTCCCTTCTTCTATGTACCCATAACCAGTATGTGGTTCTGTTGGGTTAATTCCAATAAGCACAATTTTGTTTTCTTTTTCGGCAAAGATGCACGCTTTTTGTATTTCTGATAAATAATTTTCGATATCTTTGTAAAAATGATCTGCAGTTTCGATAAAAATAATACAATCTCCGTATGTGTGCATAATTTTTTGGCAAGCAAAACCTATTGCAGGCGCAGTATTTCGTGCACAAGGCTCTTCAATATAAAATAAACTCGAGGGTAAAACATCTTTAAATTGTTGACATAAATCAGAATTTGCCACAATTGCAAAATCACCCAACGATTTCAATCGATCATACGTTTCCAGAATCATAGGTTTATCTGAAATGAGCGGTAAACTTTGCTTTGGACGTGCAATCCGAGAAAGTGGCCAAAATCGTTCTCCGCGCCCTCCCGCTAAAATCAAAGTGATGATCTTCATATGTGTCATGAAAAGATCGTAATCCAAATAAAGATGTATATAGTATTTTAACTATGGAAAAAAAAAAAATCTGCATAATTTCCCTTGGAGTTTTCCCTGATCATAAGGATGGTGCCGCAAAACTAATCCGTGGATTATTTGATAGTCTTAAAGCCCGAGGTCATGAAGTAACAATGCTTACAGGACAGTGGGAAGATGGATTTTCAGATCCAAATATTATAGCATTCAAAATCCCAAAATCCAGACTCTTTTGGGTTCCCAGCTTTTATCGAAAAGTTCGGAAATATTTGAAAAACAATCATTTTGATATCATACATACAAACGGATCAAGAGGGTACCTACCTTTGACCTTTTCAAAACAAAAATTTATAACTTCAATTCACGATTTAGGTCCTTTCGAAGCAGATTTTGTCAAGATTCCAGTCTTGAAATGGTTAGAAAGGCGTAATGCTCAAAAATCAGAGAGCATTCTTACAATTTCAAATATTATAAAGGAAGGAATTGTTGAATTTATGGGAGTCGCGGAAGATAAAATAACCACGGTATATTGTGGATATGATACGGAATTTCACCCTAGAATGGATGAACGAGATAAAATTCGAGCAAATCTGAATATATCCGGACCCACAATTTACTATGTGGGTAGAATTGCATTCTATAAAGGAGTAGATCATATAATTGAAGCTTTCAAAGAAGCAAAAAAGGAAATTAAAGACTTAAATTTAGTTATTGGAGGAAAACCAACATTAAAAATGCGCCCTATCTATGAACAATGGAAACAAAAATATCCAGAAGTACATTTTATTGGAATAGTCAAAGAAGAGGACATGGCGAGTTATTATTCCATGGCAGATGTATTTGTAACATATTCATATGCAGCAGAAGGATTTGGAATCACACCAATTGAAGCAATAGCATGCGGGACACCCGTAATTTGTTCAACGATGCCCGCGTATCAAGAAATATTACAAGACAATGCAATTTTTGTAGAACGTCAAAGACCTGATTTACTTGCAAAAGCTTTTGTCAATTTTTTCCAAACACCAGATAAAAGTCAAGAAATGTTAGTAAAAGCATCAGAATATATTAAAAAATACACTTGGGATGCTGTGACAGATAGAGTGGAAAATGTGTATCAAGATTATTTGCAAAAGAACAAATAATAATAAAACGAAAGTGATAGAACTCTTTTTTTCAATTGAGTTTTATCAATTTTATAAATTCTACTTCAAATTACTATTATTTGCAAAAAAAAACAAAACGATAGAAGAGAAAAAAAATGAACTATGTATTTGATATTGATGGAACGTTAACCCCTTCGCGGTTGAAAATTGATCCTGTATTTGAAACATTCTTTTTAGATTGGATCAAAGATAAAAATGTATATTTGGTGACGGGGTCCGATTACCCAAAGTCTGTGGAACAAGTCGGACAAAAGATCTGCGAATCGGTCAACGCGTGTTACAATACAGCAGGAAATATTCAGTATGTCAAAGGTAAAGAAGTTTACCGCAACGAATGGCATGCACCTCCAGAATTGATTGATCTTCTTTCAAAATTTTTAAAAGAAAGCGAATACCCTATCCGAGCAGGAAATCACATGGAACATCGAGTAGGGATGTTAAATTTTTCCATTGTGGGACGAAATTGTACCCAAAAACAACGGTTAGATTATAATAAATATGATAATGAAAAAGGTGAAAGAGAAAATTTCTGTAAAATAATTATGGAAAAATTTCCTTCTATAGAAGCAACAGTTGGAGGGCAAATAAGTATAGATATTTATGAAAAAGGTAAAAATAAAGCGCAAATTATTAAATTAATTCAAGGACCCATCCACTTCTTTGGAGATAAAACTCAGAAGGGAGGGAATGATTATGCTATTGCAAGTCAGCTGTTATCTCCACCCCATAAAGTGTCGCAAGTCGAAAATTGGCAAGAAACTCAAAAATTATTAGTGAATATTGTGTAGTGAATGCTAATTGAGATCCAAATCTTTTTTTATAACTGTTTTCTTTTCTTTTATTTAGAAAAAATGGTCTCTTCCAAATTCAAATCTCTCTCCGAGAAAATGAATGAAGATTTGCAAAAGATTGCTTTCCCGCGGTTAACAGGAACCGAGGGAGAAATCAAAGCGCAGAATTATCTTTATAATTTATTGAAGAGAAAAAACTTACCAACAACTGTGGAGACCTTTGAGTATGAAAATTGGACTGATAAAATAAAAAAATATCGAGGAAATATTTTTTCAATTTTACTTCTTGTCAATTTTTTTATCCAATTAATAGCGAATACTATACTTTCAATTGGATTTATCTTATTCATCTGGCTAGGATTTCAACTATGGCCAAATATCCAAGAGAAATTGATTCCCAAAGAGAGTAAAAAGAAGAAGAAGTCTAAAAATATCTCTACCCACCTAAACTCAAAGAAAAATGAGAATTTTGAAATGAAGATGGGGTTAATTCTTCTAATTGCCCATTATGATTCTACGGGGAATAAATTTGCATCGAAATATACATCCATCTGTGAAAATATAATAATATATGATATGCACCTTTTGTCATTCGTCATTATTTTGTTCAAGGTAAACCAGAGCAATTTTACTCGTTCAAGTTTATTTTATTTTTTCATAGGAATAATACTACTCCTTAGTGTTCTTGAAATTGGGACATTAACTTTTCTTAAAGCAAATACTTTGAACAATAAATCCGATGGATTAAAAAATAATGCAATGGGAATAATTTGCTTCCAAGCTCTTTTAGAAGAAATTTTGGATAAGCATGATATTTTTCAATGGTCTGACATCAAATTTCTTTTTCCTGGGGCAGAAGAGCAAGGCTTATATGGAAAACGATCATTTTTTATTTCTCAGAGAAATTTGCTGCAATCCTACAAAGATATATATGTTTTTGATTTGAAACAAATGGATCAACAAATGGAATATAATTCCATGTCAAATATCCTCCAACAAACAAAGACAAAAAATGAGATTGACAACATTTTCAAGCATCATTTGTCAAAAATGAAATGTCCGTTAAGAAAAAATAAGAAAAAAGTTCCAGAATTTCGATTTGCAAAAAACCTTCATGGCCCAAATCTCAATTACTTCTTAATAACCGCGCCAAAAAAGCAAAACAAAATAAAATTGAATTTCGGAAAAACAGAGGAGAAATGTTCATTATCAAATTATCAAATCATTTCTGATCTCAAAGAATTCTTCTATAATACGATTTTTTCATTAGATAAACGAATAGATGATAAAATAGAAGCGGCAGAATAAGATGGGAAATATCTATTATCACAAAGGTTTTTTAGGGAGTAAGGAAGGAAGGTTAATCGAAAAATTTAATATTAACGAAAAATTGAACAACTTAGTGATATAAAGTGGTACAATATCAAGAACGATCAAAAAGGAGATCTACTGGAGCGAAAATCCATTCGGCCCATAAAAAACGAAAATCTCGAATGGGTCGAGATCCAATCGAAACCAAAATTGGTGAAGAACGAAAAAAAATAGTTCGAACCCAAGGTGGGAATATTAAGATTAAGGCTTATTCTATTGATATGATTAATGTTACAGATGCAAAAAAGAATACAACCCAAAAAGTATCAATTAAAGGACTTGAGGAGAATAAAGCTTCTGTGGATTATCAGCGTCGAAGTATTTTAACCAAAGGCGCAATTGTTGAAACCGAGCTTGGTAAGGTTAGAATTACCAGTCGACCGGGGCAACATGGACATATTAATGGTGTTTTATTAGAATAATTAAATACACAATAAATTCATCTTTTTTAACTCTATTCTCAATATATTTATTTGAAATTCAAATTACATACACTATTTTAATTAACTGGAAAATAGAATAAAGAAAAAGATGTTTTGGATTTTATTTCTTCTTGCGTTGTTGCGCAATTTTTTGCCGGAGAATGTCTGCTTGTTGGGCTTTTTTCTTATGTTTCTTTTTGACTTTACTTTCTTTCAACTGTTTCAACCGATTAGTGCGAGCTTTTTGGATTTCAGGAGCCATTTTCTTTAATACATCATTTTTTTTTTGGCCTAATGTGTCTACGAGTAATAATCCCGGTTCATCCCAAGTTGAGCGGGGATATTTACTTCGAGGATCAATTTCATATTTAAATTTTAATTTTTGAGCCGCAGTAGCTAAATCTTTAAGTATTGGTTTTTCTGTTGCACTTTCGAGTGAAATTTTGCGACCCATATTAACTGTACGCGATTTATCGAAATATTGTGGCCAAAATATTGTTAATCCTTTTCTTCGCATAAATTTTATACCTTGTAGAAAAAAAAGAAACGCAAAATAATATATTTTACGAATTATTTGTCCGAATCCAAACTTGCATCTTTGACTTTTTACGGTTTAACCACGTAAAATAGGGAACAAAATTTAAAGGAGTACTTTTATTTGAACGAGCTTGAAGAGTGGTGACTCCTTTTAGAAGAGAATCGTTGAATTCAATTTGAATTGGTTCATTCAAATCTACTTTCACATTAGACATATCTTCATTTAAATTATCGATATCTTCAAGACAATAAATTAGGGGACCTCGAGAAAGAGCGATCTTGTGATTATTAGATCGTACTTTAGGATTTGAATAATTTATCTGGACTTTCATTGGAAAATTAATTGATATCACATCATCGGGTTGCCATGTGCGTAAAACATTAATATAGTAAGAATTGTGCAACAAGCGATCGGGAAATATTTGAGAATTTGAACTGGGATTATTGAGAAGTGTATAGGGTATGGATGAATCATTGCACTTCAGTTCAAAATGTTCAACCCAACTTGGGATTCTTAGAATAAGATTAAACTCATGGGAAGAAGCCATGCGAAATTGAATATTGCTTTTTCCTCCCCAAGGAAATTGGGAAGCCATTTGAATCTTTACTTCTTGCATCTTACCTTCTTTAGAATCATTTAATTTGAACCTTGTTTCTGATTCGATGTATTGATTTACCCAGATGGAATTGTTACTACTTGAATAGATGTATTTACCTAAATGTCCCCACAAACGTGAAATATTAGAAGGACAACAAGGTGTATCAAACCACGGTTTTCTTTCAAAATGCCCTTCAGATTCCAAAATATTGCGGTATAAGTATTTTGTTCCATCAAGAGAAATGCCGACCGAAGCCGCATTATATAATTGACGTTCAATTAAATCATGGTATTTAGGCTCACTTGTCGCTAAAGCCATTTCCCATGACCAAAATATGGAGGCAATTGCGGCACAAGTCTCACAATATGCGTAAGAATTATTTAATTCATAATCCCGCCCAAATCCTTCAATGATCGGAAGAGAGCCCACACCTCCCGTAATATACATTCTTCTACTAACCATTTTGTCCCATAATCGTTCTAAAGTGGATAGCAGAGTAGAATCACCATTTTCAAGATATAATTTTGTTGCAGCAGTTACGAAATAACCAAATCTGACGGAGTGACCAACCGGTGATTTCCATTTCCTTAGAGGTTTATGTTGTTGAAAATATTTACCTGAGAGAAAAGAAACCAGAGATCTAAATGCCATGGCAAATGGTTCCTTCTTTTGTGCCATTTCATTAAAATCGAAACCATGGTATTGTTTCTCTACAAAATTTAATTCATTTTTCTGGATCTCTATTAATTTATTCCTCCGATTTTGATCAAAATTTTGTTTCACTAAGTTAAATATGAAATTGTGCGATTTCCCACGTTGTTCAATAAAATGTTGGGCCATATTCAAATATTTTTTATTTTGGGTGATTTGATATAACTTAAGTAAAGCAATTTCAATTTCTGGATGTCCTGGTGTCATGAGTGGAGAGCAATTCTGGAAGGAATCAACGATTAAATCGGCCGATTTAGATACGATATCCAATAATTTTTTTGAGTGGGTGGCTTGAAAATGCGAAATTCCCGCTTCTATGAAATGACCCAGACAATAGAGCTCATGTTCAATTTGTATATTAGCCCAGCGGCGATCAGGAAAGTGAAATTGATTATATGTGTAGAGATACCCATCAGGTAACTGAGCATGTTCCATAATCGCAATATACTCATCAATTATGTCATTTAATTTCCCATCATAATGGGAAGCAAGAATAATTGATGCAGCATCCGCCCATTTATGGACATCAGAATCGCAATAAAAAAATCCTTTGCGAAATCCTTTCTTAAGATTACCCACAATTCGGAAATTATCAACACTTCCCGCTTTTTCCAATTGATCCCATTGATAAAAAATACTTATTTCTTGATTGGTTCGATTCCGATCTTTCCAAAACCCCTTCTTTAATTCAACATTCCTATATGGTAATTCAGAATTCTTTTGGTAGGAAGAAATTTGCGGTATCATTCTATATGATATTTTCAACTTTTAGCTTTAAGAAAATTTGGAAAAAATAACATTCCTAAGTTTGGGAATATTTAGCCTTTATCTCGTCAATTTTCCATTTTTCTTGAATAAAAGAAGGAATAGACGATGAATCCCGGGGACCTACCCATACTTCACATTTTGCGAGATCTTCCAAGGGTGCTTTTAGTCGTGCAGCCATTCCAGGAATGATGATAATTCGATGTCTAATTTTATTAAAAATATTGTGTTTATCAAGGGTTTTTTTTATCTGCTCTTCATTAAATTGACCTCCAGCAGTAGCACTTTCAATTCCAATTCCTTCAGTATCAACAACCACGAGATAACCATCCAGATTGGCATCAATTAAATCTTGTTCAACAGGGATTTTAGTCATTCGATAGTTAGAAGTCACATAGACAGGAGACCATTCAGAAGGTGAATTTATAATAGTTAAACCCGGATCTACGCGAGGATACACGCGGGGATCAGTGAATATATTCTGTCTGTAGGTCATTAACGCCATCAACCCCCAAATTTCTTCAGCATTTTGTCCAACATGAGAAATAATAAGATTGGAGTCAATGGTTTGAAGTAAAATACCCATTAAAACTTCTTCATATTGTTTCTTCCACAAGGAAGTCGATGCTTGAGATTGATCTTCAAATATTTTTTGGATTTCAGGAGTTAAATTAAACCCTGCCGATAATTCTTCTACAGAAGATATGTTTGTTTGGTTTTGGCTCCATAATACTGCAGGAACACCCATTAACGGATATCCCATTAAACTATGGTGATTTTCAAAAATATTGTACCTTATCTCTTGAATTCGATTCAAAGTGAAAAATTTTCCCCCAGAAGTGAAAAAAGTTCCGGGATCAATTACAATATCAGTCACCCCAAATTTTTCAAGAGAGGAAATCAAGTTGACTAATGAAGATAAATCAGGCGCAAAACATGCAAGAGGTACATCATATTTCCGAGAGATTTTAGCAAATGTATCAGCATTCTGAGAATTTGCAGCATAGATAAGAGGCCTATGAGCATGGAAATGTTCTAAAATTCCTTCTACTATAGATGGGTCCAGGCAACATAATATTACGGGTAAATTGGAAATTTTAAAAACAAGTTCAACAACTTTTATATAATTTTCGGGAATTTGGGAAGTATATCGGATAGCCAATGCATCCAAAGTTAATTTTTCACCAATTCTGATTATAGATAGATCTGTTAAATATTGGATTTTCTTTTCAAATTCTTTCCAATCAGAAATATTATCCGAAATTTCCACCGCTATCGCAGTAGGATTGTAAAATGTTCTTTGATGCCGATATAGAACTTCTTCCCCGCCAATTTTACATTTTCGTGTGCCTGTTCCAAAAATAACTTCTTTTTGTGGAGGCAATAATAATTTACGAATTTGATGATAATTCATTTGCTGTTCTGGAAATTGTAAATGTTCACACTTTTTCAGTGCAATGTTTCGTTCTAAAACATCTGTGGCAAATTCTAAACAACTTTCTTTTCCACATAATTTGCAATTCGTTTTATCTAAAAATTTAAAGATTTGTAAGGGTGTGGCGCGATTTTTCATTCCTATTCCTCAAAACGACTTAAATAAGATAGTTTAAGATGCTATAAAAGTTGTTGTAGACTTAATAAAAAAATAAAGAAGTTAAGGAAAAAAAAATTTAATCGAAATTAGCGGGGCCGCTGATCAATCCTCCAAGGACGCCTCCAAAAATTAAAAAAATGAAAATTGTGAACAAAGATCCCATTGTATTGCCAAGATTCCTTATAAACATGGAACTAAAATCCGCTCCTGCAAACATTCCAATGATAGCCCAGATGATGAAAATGGAAGCAAACCAGATCAAACTAAAAATTAACCCACGTTTCACACCTTTAATAATGGTTCCAGACAAAATTCCTACCGTAAACCATGTGAGAATTGCAGGCCATATAGTTTCACCAAATAAAATGAATCCAAGGGACGACTCTTGAATATTATTTTGAGAAAACTCCCCGAACCAATCTGCTTGAAATCCAGAACCAAATAACATATATAACCCTTGAAAAAAGGTATTAAAAGACCCCGATTGAAGTAGGGGTACAATATCACCCCCAATTGAAATACCCCGATAAATAAAATCACTGAATATAAATACACCAAATAAAGAAAAGAATAAAGCGAATAAAACAGCACCTAAAACTCTAACATATTTTTGTTGAAATTGCATATATCTCAAAAAATATATTTAATTTTTACAGTAAAAAGTTATTCCTTTCCTCAAGGTAATATTAGTATTCCTACGTAAAAACCGTTTTTTGGCGATTTAATCAAAAAATTATTAATTCATCCTTCTTTAGATAGATTAAATCGTCTAGCAGATGGATCATTTTATGATTCATTGGAAAAAAAGGTTCTAGGCGTTCGCGAGATTCACGCAAGATGGAATTGAATCAATGAAACGAAAAAATTGGTGAATAACAAATGTCCAGTAAAAATATCAAAGAAAGATTAGAATCAGAAGAAAATTCTGATGAAGTTCTAGCTATCGATGATGAAACCGTTGTTTTACAAGAGGAAAAAGAAGATAATCTCTTAATTCCTCGTGATGAATATTTAAGCCACGGAATTCACATTGGTACAAAATTAAAAACAGCTCACAGTGAAAAATGGATTTATCGAACAACCAGCTATGGGTTATATGTAATAGATTTAACTGCCACTGATGATCGAGTAAGAATTGCAGGAAAATTCCTTGCATCATTCGATCCAGATCGAATTATGGTATGTTCAGTCCGAAGATATGGGCGTGCTCCAGTAAAAGCATTCTGTAAAGTAACCGGTGCTAAAGCATTAGCAGAGCGATTCATTCCAGGAACTCTTACAAATCCAATGATCGACCAATTTAGTGAAGCCGATGTACTCATTATGATCGATCCACATGCAGATAAACAAGCATTAGCAGAAGCTCGATTAGCCCGAATTCCAGTCGTTTCTTTCATTGATACAGATGATTACTTATATAACATCGATTTAGCCATTCCAAGCAATAATCGGGGTCGAAAAAGTCTTTCCAAAATGTTATGGATCTTAGCTCGCCAGATCATGCGAGAAAGAGGAAAGATCGCACCTGATGGTGATATCGAATTAAGCGTTGAAGATTTTGAATCCAAAATCCAACGTTCTGTTTCTGCTGAAACAGAAAATTACAACGAAAAGAAAAAGAAACACGGTAAAGTTTAACAATTTCGTGCAATTTTAATTTTTTTTATCACTTCCTTCTATTTCATAAGCGACTGAAGTATTAATTATCATAATGTCAATGATTATGAGCTCATTTTATTTTACAATAATAGAAAAAATATTATATAAAAAAGGAAATTCAAACCATTAAATAATGAAGATAGAATCTTTTTGGAATGCTTTAAAATTGTCAACCAATCCCAAATTAATTTTTGTGTGTTTGGGAAACATCTGTCGGTCCCCGTTTGCTCAAATGAAGTTTGAACAATTATTGCAACAATCAGAAGTTAAAAGAAAACACGAATTTATTATCCAGAGCGGAGGGTTTATCCATCAGAAAGATGTTCGGATCCATCCAATGACAGAGAGAGCCTTATTAGAAGAGCAAATTCCAATCGAAAGAATTGAGCAACATTTTCCAAGAAGATTACGAAAGCATAAAGAAGATCTCCTGGATGCAACAGCTTTAATTGTTATGGCTCAATCTCATCGAGATATTCAAATGCCCGCCAAATATCGGGATAAAACAATATTATTGTCTGCAATTGCCTTAGATGGGAAAGAAATCGATATTCCGGATCCCGCATTAATTGAGAATTTTGAGGAATATAAACAAATAATGCAAAAAATTACCGATTATCTTAAAACTTTCATCAAATTGCTTGAAGAAAAGGGATTTTAATTAAAAATTCAATCCAGTTAATTTGAATTATGTTTCAGCATTGTTTCAAAATATTTTCTTTTTTCTTGAGCTTTTTGATATGCTTGAAGGATTCTGATTTCATTTTTTGCTGAATTCATAGAATCTTTATCAACGACTTGTTTTATTGGAGTATAAGCAGATTCTCGAAATCGAGGAATAATTTTTTCTTCTCCATCGGGTGATACAAATATAATCTCGGGATTAGGAGTAACTTCTCCGACGATAGATGTTTTTATCCCATTACTCTGAAGTAGATCAATTATCTTTGGAGCAACTTCGGCTGAAGAAAATATTAGAAGAGCATCTAAAGATACACCAAGAAAATCAATATTATTACTTTCCAACATTTCTAAAATTTTAGGGTCAACAAGACTTTTTACAAATTCTGGGCGAATTCGCGCTCCCAATTGAGATTCATTGTTAATTTCATACAAATCACCGCGAAGTCCTCCATTGGTTACATCGGCCATTGAATGAATTCCAGAACATATTGATGGGTTTTGAAATAATAATTTACAAGCCTTCAGGAATTTTAGATTTAACGTTTTTAGAATTACTTCCGGTTGACCGGAATAAAGAGCAGATGTTGTAATAGTTCCTCCTCCTGCGCCTTCAGTCATCAAAATGATATCCCCATTTTGAATATTTTTCCTAAAAAATGAATATTCCATTTGACCAATTGCTGCAATACCTCCAGTTAATCTATCTCCAATGACCATATCACCACCAATTCGTAAAGTTGAACCCGCAGTGATGGGTACTTTCGCAACTTCCGCAACACAAGCAATACCCGCTTGAAAATCAAATAATTTTCCAATATCACCATCATCAGCGAGATGAACATCCACCATAATCGAAAGAGGATTTCCACCTTTCACATAAATATCTCTCAAAGCTGCGCGAGTCACATGAAATCCCGCAAGAAAGGGATAATCACTTAGACGACTATGCATCCCTTCCATCTTTGTTAAAATGATCTTAGATTTACTAATAGCAGATGAATTAAAATTAAGGTCTATTGCCCCCGTATCATCCAAAGACAAAGGAGAAATATGGGGTTTTACGGAAGTTTGGGATAATTTAGCCAATAAATCATGTACATAAAAATCACCTTGTCCTCTACAACCTACACCACCTTGGCCCATCGTAATATCTGCCTGAGGAATACCTAACAATTTATTGATTACTATTTTTTGATTTAATTCAGATTGACTTGTAGCGGATAAACTTATCTTACTTTCTTTAAGAATGGCAGCAGCCATCTTTCTTAGAACATTATCCGGGAACGATTTATAAATTTTGTATTGATCAATTAAATTATGAATGATTTTTTCATCGGCAATTCCTTTTTGCAATAATTTTTTTGCAATTCCTTCTAAATCGGCCATTTTTTCTTTCCAAGATTTTAATTATCCTTGAAAAAGAAAAAAAATTTATCAAATTTTGCACTATTTTTCTTGAGGTTATTTTAATGAAATTTCAAATATCTACTCCAGCCCGTATCCATTTATCCTTAATTGATTTGAACGGGAGTTTAGATAGAGTAGACGGAGGATTAGGGATATGTGTTAATAACCCTCAACTTAAAATAGAATTTTCAGATGAAACCTCAGATTTATTTGTATTCTCGGGACCCCAACAACACAAAAATTATTTCGAAGAATTTGCTATCAAATTCTATGAAAAATTTAATATTGTTCCAAAGCCAATTGCAGTAAAGATTCAAAAATTCGTAGCAGAACATCAAGGACTTGGTTCAAAAACTCAATTCCTCCTTACTATAGCCAAAGGAATGTGTATGTTATATGAAACAGAAATGACCCCTCACCAAATGGCCGTTCTAATTGGTAGAGGAGGAACATCTGGAATAGGCTATCAAACATTCTTCAATGGAGGATTTGTATTTGATTTAGGTCATTCCTTTGGAAAGGGAAAAGATAAACAATCGTTTTTACCCTCTTCAGCAAGTGCTTCACCTCCAGCATTGCCCTTTTATCTGAATAAATGTCCAACTAATTGGAGAATATTATTGATTCAGCTCAATGTGAAACAAGGAGCGAATAAAGAAGAAGAAATCAATATTTTTCAAAAATATACTCCCTTAAAACTTTCTGATGTTGAAAAAATAAGTCACCGAATATTAATGCAATTCCTTCCCGGATTCATTGAAAACAATATTAGCTTAATGGCCCAAAGCTTACACTTCATTAACAATCATGGATTCAAAAAAGTAGAGATTAGTTTGCAAAATTCTTTGGTGAGCATTTTAATTGAAAAAATATATCAAAAATTCAGTGTTCCAGTCGGAATGTCTTCTTTTGGGCCAACAATTTTTACAATTTGTGATTCAAATAGTTTAATGATCTCCATTAAAAGTTATGTCCAAAATGTGTTAGAAAATGAATTAAATTCGCCAGAATGTGCATTTATTGAAACAAAACCAAATAATAAAGGTCATAAAATCGAATTTTTGTAGTACATTATTTTAATATGCTTTTTTAGGTTTAGGGACTATGTTAAGTTATATGGAAAAAATTGCAGATTCTTATAGAATACCCGAGGTTTCAAACAGAGACCAAGCTATTTTTGAGACTGGGATCAAACTTGCAGCAATTTTTCATCAGTTTTCAGGAACTCCAATTTGTTGTGATGAAACAATTCAAACCAAAATTGCAGAGGGGATTATTGCTTCCATCAAATGTCAACCATTCGTTAAAGAGGTTCGTATCGCTTTCAAAGCTTTAGATGATTTTGAAGAAGAAAAATTTTCAAAAAGTCATGAATATGATTATACTGTGATTTCTGGGAGAAATTTAATAGCGGAGGTAGAACTCAGTTATAAAGAATGGTCCATAGTTGGACATTTAGAATGGATTGAGCAATTAAATTATCCTCTTATGTATATGAAGAGCATT
Organism: Candidatus Lokiarchaeum ossiferum; assembly: GCA_025839675.1. Classification (GTDB taxonomy): domain Archaea; phylum Asgardarchaeota; class Lokiarchaeia; order Sigyniarchaeales; family Promethearchaeaceae; genus Lokiarchaeum; species Lokiarchaeum ossiferum. Next base: position 4,942,371 of record CP104013.1, on the reverse strand, counting down.
AAAAAAATTAGTGACTGAAATCAAATAGTTCTTGTACCTTAACATTTCGATCGATCAGAAAATTATCAATCACTGTAAAGGATTCTTCAAAGCGATCCATATCACGCCATTCCGTAATTTTTTTCTTAATTGTAAGGTAGGAGGTAAGGCTCTCCTTATATTCCTTTGAATATTTTTCATAAAGGGGGATTCGAGTAGCATAAATTAATGCTTCTATAGCAAGATTCATAGAACGATTATTGAAAATATGCGGGTAGTGAAAAGTGTGAATAGATTTGATTTTAGCCCTAATATTTGGAGCTTCTCTTCTGCGACATTCAGGTTTAGATAAAATTTTCGACGGCATAGGGATGACCTCACATTCTACTGCACACCATGATGATTTTAATACTGGAACCGAAAAATCATCTCGATAAGCAGAAATGGGTAGTTCGTCCACACGTTCATCAATCCCTTTCGTTTTTAATCCTGCTATGACGAATTCATAAAAACATTCTGAAAAATTAATAACAAACGTTACCCCAGGCTGTAAAATCGCTCGGGTGTGAGTATCAGAATATGCATGAATATATACTTCATTATTCGAAGTAAAATGAACACCTATGCATGCAGCATTTATCTTTTGGGGATTATCAAGAAATCGTACACAGATAATTGATTCATAATTTATTAGAGGTTCAAATTGAACAGTATTCGTATTTTCTTGTGGTTCATTCATATCTTTACCAGCTATGAAGTATTTGGATTCCAAATAAAAAAAGTCTTTATTTTTCATATCCATTATCTAAATGATTCAATGTGAAAGTGATAGGAATAGATCCTGGAACGAGTTCATGGGATATTTTTGGATATGATACAAACAATAATGAGGTTTTTGCGGATAAAAGTATCCCATCAGCCCAAATCATAGATAATCCAGAGAGAATCATAGTGGAAATATCAAAATTTGAACCATTTGATTTTTTGGCAGCCCCCAGTGGATTTGGAATCCCAATAAAAAAAGTTCAAGATCTAACTCCCGAAGATATATTTGAAATCACGTTAAGGAAGAAATCTTCAAAAAAAGTAATGGGACTTCAAAACTTGCTTTATAAAATGCAAAAAAAAAGTTGGAATGCCTTAATTTTGCCTGGAATTAAACATCTTCCGACAATTCCTGCATATAGAAAAATAAATAAAATCGATATGGGAACAGCAGATAAATTGTGTACGGTTGTAGTTGGGATAAAAGACATCATGCTTCGAAACCAGATCAAATGCAGCGAAGTAAATGCCATTTTTGTAGAATTAGGAAGTGCATTTAATTCAATAATGGCTATTGAAAAAGGAAAAATTATAGATTCCATTGGAGGTTCAAATTTATTTGGATTTCGAGCAGGAGGTGCTTTAGATGGGGAGCTGGCATATCTCCTAAATATTGTAACTAAAGAAACAATTCAAAAAGGTGGGGTATTGTCTGTTGTTAATGATCCGAAATTCACTATGGAACATCTTCTGCGTGAATCAAAAACCAAATTCATTACCAGAAAAGCACTAAATGCATATATAGAAGATATAGTTAAGCATGTTCACGCGATTCGTAGCATATTTTCACCTGAAAACCCTCCAACCTATATTCTTTTATCAGGAAAATTAGCTGCTGAACCATATCTGCAGGATATTCTTGAAAGAAAACTTTTCATGCTAGCACCTTTGCGTATTATGAAGAATAATGCAAAAAATGCAAAAAGAGCGGCCCAAGGTGCAGCTTATATCGCAGAAGGGTTAAATGACGGTCCTTCAAAAGAAGTGGTTAAAAATTTATTGATTGATAAAGCAACTGGGCATGTATGGGATAACATTTTTTATGATCTTGAGATTGAGAAAAATTAGGATAGAAATTTGGGAGTAATGATGATGAAAATCGCGTGGGGGATAACAGGTGCAGGGCATCAATTAAAGAATAGTATTGGAATAATTGAAAAATTAGTGCAAAATGGGGAAAATATTGATTTATTTATATCCCAAGCAGCAGAAATAGTAATTAATATGTATTCTTTGAAATCTCGGTTAGATAAAATTCAAAAAGAGAACCCAAATCAAGTAAAAAAAATCTATTATGGTCGGACTCAAAAGCCAGGTTTTCCAATTTGTGCCAAATTTAATTTAGGATTCTATGATTTTCTTGTGATAAGTCCTGTGACTTCGAATTCCGTAGCAAAAATGCGATGTGGAATTGCAGATTCTTTGATCACCAATATTTTTTCTCAGATGATTAAGGGAAGGGGAAAAATTCTTTTGGTTCCAACTGACATAGTCCACGGGAAAATCCAAACAGAAATCCCTCAAGGAGGCACCATAGAAATTACGATCGATGAATTTAATAGTAAAAATGCAAATTCTTTGACAAAATTTCCAAACACTCTTGTTTTCTCCAATCCACAAGAAATAATGACTTATATTTTGGAAAAAAAAGAGACTTGAATAGCGCGATGAGACTAAAATCTGAAAATCCACAAAAAATTCTTTTGATCACTGGAGAAAATGCCTTTGATTACATAAAAAATGTAAATTTAGATCACTTTCAGGCCAAATATCAATTCCAAATTGCCAAGATCCCAATTGGAACCATTGCGTTCCTCACAAAAATAGAGTTGGAAAATTACTTAAATCAATTTAAGAAGGAAGAATTTCACTTCATTTTAGTATCAGGATTAATTCCATGGGATTTAGATGAAATTAAAGGGCCATTTCAGGGAAGAATAAAAAAAGGTCCGAAATTTTTTGGCACTTTTCCAGAAGTACTTAAAAAGCTAAACATTTCAGATTTTTCAGCCAAATATCCAGCAAACATCAAATTAGAAAATCAAGGACAGACCAAAATGGAAGAACTCATCTGTAACTCCAGAGAAACATTAATATCCGAAAATAGCAAAAATTATTTTAATCTTTCCGATCAATTTCCAACTGTTTTGGTCAGTTCTTTTTTACCGCCCCTACTTATTGGTGAAATTGTTGATTTCCCAAAAAAAACGAATGAAATTTTATTAAAAATTGCATCAAACTACGTTCAACAAGGTGTAAATGTAATAGATTTGGGTTGTATTGCAAATGAGAATCATAGTGCAAGAATTCCGGAAATTATTAGATTAATTAAATCTCAATTAAAAACACCAATTAGCATTGATAGCCTTAATGCAGATGAAATAGTTACAGCAGTTAAGGCAGGTGTTGATTTGGTTCTCAGTGTTACTATTGATAACTATAAGAAATTGCTTGATTTCTCCAAAGAAATTACTTTAGTAATTATCCCTTTTTCAAGTAAATATCCAATTTCTTTAACTAACTCCAAAGAAATAGTTGATAGATTATTTTTCATTGAAGAAAAATTGCGTCAGGCGGGATTTAAGCGGATTTTGTTAGATCCAATAACACAATCACCCATTTCACCAGGATTAACTTCATCAATTCACGTTTTACAAATTTTGAATGAAAAATTACAGAATTTTGAATATCGAAATAACCTGCCAGAAAATCACCCTCAATCTCAAATTATGATGGGATTTGGAAATGTTACGGAATTAACCGATGGAGATTCTCCAGGAATAAACACACTTCTATCATTATTGGGAGCAGAGTTAAATATTGCAGCAATATTGAGCACTGAAGCATCCAATAAAACACGCCACTCTTTTGAAGAAATAAATCGAAGTAAAAAATTAGCTTTTCTGGCTAAAAAATTAGATCAACCTCCGATCAATCTTGGAGTAGATGCATTTAGTTTTAAATTCAAAGACTTATATCCTGAATTCATGGAAAATCGGAAATCTTTCATCGAAATACCTCCACTTAAAACAGACGCAATAATGGATCCCAACGGTTTTTTTAAGATCTATCTCGATGAACTGGAAAAAAAAATCATTGTTAGCCATCATATTCTTTTTAATAACCAAATTACAGGGACTGATGTTTTTTCTGGGGTAAATGCAGAAGCAATATGCAAAGAAATGATCAAACAAAACTTAATTTCGAGGCTAGATCATGCAGCTTATTTGGGGAGAGAACTTGCTCGAGCAGAATTAGCTCTTCAAAAAGGTAGTAAATATATCCAAGAATAATTTTTTCAGTTAAAATAACTTATATAAATTGATGTTAAAAAAAATTCAAGTTTCTCGATCCATTGATGGGTTTTTACACGCAACAATTTATACAACAGAGAAAGATCCTTTAATAACGCCGATTGTAGTTCTTTGTCATGGATTTACAGGGGATCAGACAGAATGGGGAAGGTTTGAGAAAACGGCGACCATTTTAAATCAAAACGGATATGATGCCATAACATTCGATTTTTCAGGTTCGGGGAAGAACATCCGAGAACCTATTACATTATCCAAACAATCCCAAGACTTGAAAGATATTTACAATTATTTAAAAGAAAAAGGTTATGTTAAAATAAATATACTGGGGCTAAGTTTTGGAGGATTAACCGCCTTGGTGACCCAAATTCCCGATATTGTATCATATATTTTTTGGGCACCCGCTTTCTATATATTTCGTTTAATTCCTAAATTTCACAAATTTCTTTTGAAATTGGCCTATATCTTTAAACGCCCTCCAATAAAAAGAGAATCCTTAAACAATCATCCAGTTCTTATGGATTATACATTTATTTCTGATGAAAAAATGAAAAATCCAAATCAATACTTGGAAAATATGGAAGTTCCTTCTTTAATAATTCATGGAAATAAAGATACAACCATATACCCAAAAGTTATTATTGAAGCTTTTCAACACATGCCTGCAAAACTTAAGAAAAAACGAGTGGAAATCGAAGGGACCGGCCATAATTTTGATGGTAAATATTTAGATCTGTTTATTGAGCACTCTATTAATTGGCTAAATGAATGGAACAAAAAATAGAAATATATATTGAGGAAAATGGTATGAAAATTACGGATATCAAACAATTACATGGTACAGAGTGGTTAGCACTTAAACAAGCATCTTGCTTGAGTAAGGATGGAGATCACTTCAAATGGGATTATGTTTCACGGAAAAATAACCAAAAAATCGTCATTTTGCTTTGTCATTCGATAAATATGACAAAAATATTACTTCTCAAAGAATTCCGAGTCCCATTAAATAAATGGGTAATCGAATTTCCAAAAGGATTAATAAACGAGGGTGAATCAATCACAGATGCAGCAATCCGCGAATTAAAAGAAGAAACAGGTTATGATGGAAAAATCATTGAAATTCATCCCTTCATGGCAACTAGTGCTTATTTAACAGACGAAACGACTTCTATCGTGGAACTTGAAATTATTGAAGAAAACATTGGGTTAACAAAACACGAGGAGGCAGAAGAAATTATTCCATTCTGGGTTGAAAAGAGTGATTTTCAAAAAAAAATTCTTGATTTTGAGAGAGATAATTTCATAATTGAAAGCAATGTCTGGTTTTATTTCAAAGGGTTAAAACATCAAGACTAATTCTTGATTTTGAGAGAGATAATTTCATTTACTACTTTAACAAGCAAATTAATAAAAATGATAAATGATAAAAAAAGTGGGAAAGAAACCCGCTTAACTTCAATTCAATTGATGAATCGCAAGTTTATAAAAATTCTTTTTTCTTCGGTACACTTTTCCAGTTAAACATAAGGATCACACAAGCAGCTAATGCAGCGATAATCCAAAATAGATAGGCTGTTTGCAATCCCCCTTCAGATTCTAAAATAATACCCACAATCTGTGTAGAGATTGCAGCTCCGACATAACCCCACCCATCAATGAAGCCAGTTGCAGATGAAGCAGCCTTACGCGTTCCAAATTCCATAGGTATTGTGGAAACTAATAGAGCATGAGGTCCAAAGGTTAAAAATCCAATTATTGTTAATAAAGGTACTCCAATTATTAGATTAACTTGAGGAATCTTGCTATAAATAAATAAGGAAAGAGCTAATAATCCAAATAATACAGAAATTATCGGCATTCTTCTTTGTTTCAAATATTTATCAGAAATCTTAGCACATGTTAGGGCACCAATTGCCCCACCAACAGGGAAAGCAACAATTTTCCAGATTGTCAATTGATCTGTTGATTCAAAAGCAATTAGAGTTGGAAGCCACTCAGTTATGCCATAGCGAACCATATTTAAACAAAAAAGTCCAAATGCAGCAAATAATATGGTTTTATTTGTAAAGATAGCCTTGAGAGTATACTTGAATCCTAAATATTCATCTGTTTTGGACTCACCTTTTTTAACATTCCCTTCACTTTCTTCTTCAATTGTGGAAAATCCCGCTTCTTCAGGAGCATTACGGACATTGATATAGTTAAAAACACCAATTATAGCCATAAGAATGGCGGGAATTATAAACACAAATCTCCATGACAAACCAAATGTATTTGAAATTAAGATAGCAATTACCCATGCAAGTGATCCACCGATCATATACGACGTTCCTAACCGACTCGACCATTTTCCACGTTCCTTTGGAGGAAACCAATTTGCAATGGTTTTAACAGAAGGAGCCCATCCCATAGCTTGGAAAAATCCATTTAACCCCCAGAAAATACCAAATAACCATACATTTTGTCCAAATCCCCCAATTAAGATATTAAATATGGAAGAAACCACCAAACCCAATGAAACCATCCTTCGGGCACCCAATTTATCTCCTAAAAACCCATTGAAGAATTGTCCAAATGCGTAGGCATAAAAGAAGGCAGAGCCGATAGATCCAAAAATAGTGGTGGAAATCCCATATTCTTCCATCATAAACGGTTTAGCAACACTGATATTAGATCTTCCTATATAGTAAATCATATAAGTGACCCAAACGGTGAAAAAAATCTGAATTCTTCGACTTTTTAACTCTTCGGGAACATCCGAGGAAATATTTTCAGAACTTATTTCACTCATCTTATAATTCACCATTTTCTATCAATTTTTTAGCATAATCAAAATCTTGTTGAGTGTCTATTTCGACCCACCCATGATTAACTTTGACAGCATGAATTGGATAACCCCGATCAATTAATTCTTGAAACATATCCGTCAAATAAGCCTTTCGTATTGATACAGCATCATGAAATCGTTGATGATCTTCAAACCGACAGGTTTTACTTTCCCGAGCTCGATGATAATTTCGTCGTAGGATTTCTGCCCCTTTTTTTGTAAATTTTGCGACTCCAATAAATTCCCCATCGTAAGTATCAGGATTGCAGAATTTGGAAATGGAAGTAATTTTCCCATCTTCAAGTTTAACTAATTCTGCTTCATCGGTAGGATGTTCATCGCGTTTTGCATATCTTTTTCTCCAATCTGGTTCCACTCCAATACACATATCATAGGGAGCATCCAAAATTTTCTGGAAGATTTCTTGGGAAAAAATACTATCAGCATAGGTACAAATAAATCCATCTTCCATAGCATCTTCTGCAAAGAAGAGTGATTCTAAAATATTATTCTCTGTATAAACATCATTATCATAATATTCCACGTTTTTAATGGTGAATTTATCTTTTTGATATCCTCGAACAATGGCAATATCATTTAATCCAACTTTGTGAAGAGTTTCAATCTCTCGTTCAATAAGAGATTTGTTTTCTTCAATCTCCACCAATGGTTTTGGGAGGTACTTTGTCATTTCTTTAAGACGGGACCCCATTCCAGCAGCAATTATTATTACTTTCATTTTATTATCAACTATATTATTTTGATATCGCATTACAATTCGTTCTAAAAGAGAAATATGTTCATCAAATATCTCCGAAGTCTTCTTGTATCCATTTTTTTTAACACTTTCATATATTGCTTTGATTTTTTCAATATCGGTATATTTTCGTTTAGCCATTTTTCTCACAGAATTGATTAATACAATCTTGGAACGCATACCTAATAAAAATTATAATATCTTTAATATAACTTATTTTGAAATTAAGATGAAAGAAAATCAAATTTCATATAGGTAAGTAGATGTATTTTAGTAGAAATCATAAGGTAAGATATAGTATTTTTGCGATGAAATTTAACACAGATTAAAAATCAAATCTCTAATATTTAATGTAAATTTGATTGAACCCTAAACAAATTTAGATCATTTAGGATTTTCATTCAATTGAACAACAATTTGACAGAAATATAACAAGGAATCTTATTTCTTATTAGTAAGCAACCATTTAGACAAATTTTAAATCAAGGACACCTTGATTATGGATAGGTAAAATCTCATGACAAAAGTTTATGTTGCGATGAGTGCAGATTTCATTCATCCAGGTCACATTAAAATAATAAAAGAAGCAAGAAAGCTTGGAACAATAATAATTGGCATGCTTACAGATGAAGCAATTGCCACATATAGAAGAATTCCCGTTCTGAACTATGAGCAACGTAAAGAAATTATCTCGATTATTGAAGGAATTTCAGAAATTATTCCCCAGAAAACTCTCGATTATTCAGAAAACCTATATAAAATAAAACCTGATTATGTAGTTCATGGAACCAACTGGAAAGAAGGACCTCAACGACATATCAGAGAAAAAGTAATCAATATCTTAAATGAATGGGGAGGAAAACTAATAGAACCAGAATATTCCCAAGAATATAATTCAGATGAATTATTTCGTGATAAATTTGGTATCGGAACAACTCCGGAATTACGTTTACGAAAACTCCGACAATTGATTGAATTAAAACCAATAGTTCGAATTTTAGAAGTCCATAATGGCTTAACAGGCCGGATCGTGGAAGAAACTCGAATTGTTAAAGGAGAAATGGTGAAAGAATTTGATGGGATGTGGGAAAGTAGTTTAACAGATTCAACATCCAAAGGGAAACCTGATACGGGTGCAGTCGATATCACATCCAGATTAAAAAATATCGATGAAATTTTAGAGGTCACCACAAAACCAATGATTGTTGATGCCGATAGTGGGGGTTTGACAGAACATTTTATTTTTACAGTGAAAAAACTTGAACGGTTGGGGGTTTCTGCGGTAATTATTGAGGATAAAGTGGGACCTAAAAGAAATTCTCTATTTGGAACCGATGTAAAACAAACTCAAGATTCCATTGAAAATTTTGCTGCAAAAATCAATGCGGGAAAAAAAGCACAAATTACACCTCATTTCATGATCATCGCACGAATTGAAAGTTTGATTTTGAAACAAGGACAAGCCGATGCATTGGCCCGAGCTAAAGCTTATATCAAAGCGGGTGCAGATGCGATTATGATCCATAGTAAAGAAAAAGAACCAACCGAAATTTTGGATTTTTGCAAAGAGTTTGCTAAATTGGAGGAAAGAGTCCCGATTGTAGTTGTTCCTTCAACATATTGTCAAATAACCGAAGACGAATTAATCAAAGCGGGTATAAAAATAGTCATTTATGCAAATCATCTCTTACGCAGTGCCTATCCAAATATGGTGGCCACAGCAAAGTCCATTTTACAAAATGAGCGAGCTAAAGAAGCATCTGAGAAATTTTGTATGCCCATTAAAGAAATCCTTGAACTTATTCCGGGAGGAAAATAAATGAATCCTCATGAAATGTGGAATATTTTTCAGAAAAAAGGATTAGACTTTTTTACAGGAGTCCCCGATTCAACCTTCAAATCATGGATGAGTTTCTTAGATGATATGAACGGGAAGGTACTACAAAATGTAATCGCAGCAAATGAATGTGAAGCATTAGCAATTGCTTCGGGTTATCATCTGGCCACGAAAAAGTGTGGTATTGTTTATATGCAGAATTCTGGTTTAGGAAAGACCGTTAATCCGATAACATCGTTGGCCGACCCCGAAGTTTATTCTATCCCTCTATTGATGCTTATAGGATGGCGAGGAGAACCAGGCAAAAAAGATGAACCACAACATAAAAAAATGGGGAGAATTACAATTCCACTGTTAGACACTTTGGAAATCCGCCACACCATATTTCCGGATAATCCAAAAGATTTAGAACTAGAGTTGAGTAAAGCCCTCACATACATTAAGGAGAAAAATTCTCCTTTTGCATTTATCATCAAAAAAAATACACTAGATCCCTATAAGAGCCAGAAAACGAAGGAGCCTAAATCGAATTTCTCTCGAGAAGAAGCAATCCAAGCAATTATTTCACAATTAGAAGGGCAAGAAGTGATCATTTCAACTACAGGTAAAACCTCACGGGAGTTATTTGAAACACGGATTTCTCGTCGAGAAGATCCCAGAGATTTTTACACAGTTGGATCCATGGGATGCGCATCAGCGATTGGACTCGGAATTGCTTTAAATTCCAAAAAAAAAACAGTTATATTGGATGGGGATGGAGCGATGATCATGCAAATGGGATCCTTAGCGACGATTGGCCATTACAAACCATCTAATTATTACCATTTTCTCTTTGATAATAATGTCCATGATTCGACGGGAGGCCAACCCACAGTGTCAGACACAATAAAATTGGAAAAATTGGCGGAAGCTTGTGGATATGCTTCAGTAATAACCATCTCTGACAAAGAAAAACTATCGGAGACTGTGAAGAAAGTTTTCTTGAAACCAGGACCCGCAATGATCATTGTTAAAGTGAAACCGGGTGCACGAGCAGATTTGGGCCGACCTACAACAACACCCATCGAAAATAAACAATATTTCATGAATTACTTAGAAGAATTAAACAAATAAAACCGAGAAGAAGTTAATGACAACAAATATCTCCTATTCCTATTATAATCCTGTTGAAACTATATTTGGGGTACATGCTTTTAAAAAAATTCTTCCCACGATTCAAAAATATGTGCAGAATAACCATATTTTGATTGTATCGGATGAAAATCTATTAAATATACTTGGCATTCATGAAAACCTCCACACTTTATTAAAAGCAAACGGTTATACAGCAGATTTTTTTGAGAAACCTGGAAAATATTCATCTATCAGTATTATTGATAGGGGTGCAGAACGTGTAAGAAAGCACCAATATGGGTTGATAATTGGAATAGGAGGAGGATCTGCCATGGATACGGCAAAATGTATGGCCATTTTGGGGAGAAATAATGGAAGCATTAATGACTACCTAAAAAAAGGAAAATCTTTAGAAAAAACAGGAGTTCCATTAATATTAGTTCCTACAACCGCTGGAACCGGGAGTGAAGTTACTCGGTGGGCCACAGTCTGGGATTTAGGGGATTTTTTTAAGAAATTTTCACTCTCAGATCCTAAAATGTTTGCAAAAGCTTCGATAATCGATCCTACCCTATTACTAAAATTACCTCCAAAAATGAGCGCAATGACAGGTTTGGACGCACTTAGTCAAGCGATTGAAGCCTATTGGTCTAAAAATCATAATCCAGTCTCGGATGAATTTGCTCTTAAGTCTATTGAGTTAATCCTGGAAAATATTACCAAAATGTTTCATAACCCTTCCGATCTCTCCTACCGAACGCAAATGGCCTTAGGGAGTATGTTTTCGGGGTTAGCATTTAGTAATACAAAAACAACAGCAGTTCACTCTGTTTCATACCCAATGACGCTCCATTTTAACATTCCGCATGGATTAGCATGTGCTCTCACCCTAGGAGAATTTATCAAGTTTAATGCCCTTGAAACGCCAAATAATACTTTAGAAGCACCGCAAAGACTACAAACAATTATTTCTCTTTTCAAAACCAAAACTGCAGAAGAAGCAGCATTGAAATTGACCATGATAATGAAAGAAATGGCTTTGGAAACGAAGTTATCCCAATTCAATATTGATGAAAATGGAATTGAGAAAATTATTGCGGAAGGTTTTACCCCAGATCGAGTCAAACATAATCCTCGATTAGTTACCAAAGAAGATCTGCGGGAAATTTTACATAATATTAAATAAAAAAAAACTGATTACTATGAAAATTATGATACTGAACTCGGGATTGGCCCGAAGGTTAAAGCCCTTAACTGATAATACCCATAAATCTCTTCTTCAAGTAGGGAATAAGACCATCTTAGAACGACAAATAGAAACTTTTGTCAAATGTGGATTTATGGACTTTTTAATTACAACTGGACCTTTTGAAGACAAAATTCAAGCTCATATCAAGGAAAAATTTCCCAATATAACGGTAACCTATGTGAATAACCCATTATATGATAAAACAAATTATATTTATTCAATGTGGTTAGCTCGAGAAAAAATGCATGATGATATCATCCTGCTTCACGGAGATTTGGTATTTGAAGATTCCGTCGTTGAAAAAATAATTAAACAAGAAAAAAGTTCGGTGATTGTTGATTTTGATGAACCATTACCAGAAAAAGATTTTAAGGGATTGATTATCGACAATGAAATTAAGCAAATAGGTCTGGATATTTTTGGGGAAAATGCCGCGTTCTTACTACCTTTATATTATTGGATCCAAGCAGATATGGAGCGGTGGATGAGGGAAATAAACTCATTTGTGGAACAACATGAAACTAATTGTTATGCAGAAAATGCATTCAATCAGATCTCTTCCGAAATCCATCTACATCCACTTGCGATAAAAAATGAAATCTGTATGGAAATTGATACCTACGAAGATTTACAAAAAGCGAATAAATTGCTTAAATTACCAAAAAAACGCTTATTTTAGTTTTTTCTTCCTTAATCTTTTATTAAACTCATGAATTCCGATCGAGTCCGCATATCACTTCGGAAGATACCGGTCATATAGGATGTTTTCATAGATGAGTTTTGTTTTTCCACACCACGCATCATCATACAAAGGTGTTTTGCTTCAATCACCACAGCAACACCTCGTGCTCCAGTATGTTCCATTATTGCGTTTCCAATTTGCTTTGTTAGGCGTTCTTGGATTTGTAACCTTCGTGCAAAAACGTCAACAATTCGAGCGGTTTTAGATAGACCTATGATTTTGCCATTAGGTATGTACCCCAAATGACATTTGCCGATGAAGGGGAGCATATGATGTTCACATAACGAGTATAATTCGATATCTTTCACAACAATCATTTCATCGGATTCGCTCTCAAATAAAGCCCCATTAATGACTTCCTTAACACTTTGCCGATAGCCTTGGGTCAGAAATTTGTATGATGTGGTGACCCGTTTAGGGGTATCCTTTAATCCTTCTCGATCGGGATCTTCTCCCAATTCGATCAATAATTGGCGAAATAGTTTTTGCATTATACAGTTAGCAATGGAAGATTCAAAAAAAAATTAATGAAATCCTAAATTAAAAGAGAGCAAGAAGATAATGTCAGATTTAGAATATTGTATCGAAGGTGATTTTATTGAGGATCTCATGGGAAATATTTTTGAAATCAAGGGTTTTCATCAACCTCAAAATGAAATCGTTTGTTTTATTCGGTATCATCCAACCGATTCAATCAGTTCCTTAGATAGACAGAAAATAAATCTTCAAACAAACAAAATGCAAAATTATCAAAAAATCTATGAATTATCAGACAAACTGAAATATGTGCGTCAAAATTATCCGGAATATGAATATATTTCGGAAAAATATTATTTTCCATTGCAAGCGGTCCCCAATTGTAGGATAATAAAACACTATAAACCGGAGAAATTTCTTTGTTCATCCCATCTCTCCACCCAAGAATCTTCTTCTTCCGTCCAACGTGATACATATGATTTTTGTAAATGCCTCTCTGAACTATCCCAAGTACCTTTAGACCATTTTGGAGTTACAGGATCCACTTTGGTAGGATTAGAAACCCCCGATTCAGATATAGACATAATAATCTATGGTTTTGAACATTCCGCTAAAATTAGAGAATGCCTCCGACAAATTTTCGAAAATAATCCTTCTACTACAGAAATTAGAGCCTACAATATTGATGAATTAAGAGATCATTACACTTTTCGAGTTCCTACCCAGACAATTTCCTTTTATACTTTCTTGAAATATGAATCTCGCAAACTTCACCAAGGAAAATTCCGAAATCGAGAGTTCTTCATCCGCTTTTTACCGTTCTCAGATCGTTTCATCTATGCCCAAAGAAATTTATTTTCCACTCGGTGCATTCAAACGCTGGGAAGAATTTCCCTTCAGGGTCAAGTTGCAGGAGACCAGAATTGGTGGACAACTCCATCGGAATTAGAGATCACAAACGTTAAAATTTTGAGTAAAACTGATCTAAAGGAAGACTACCTCCAAATGTTGAAAGAAAACAATTTAGAACTAAGTGATATTTCATCAACTTTTACTTTAAGGGGAAGATTTACGGAAAATGTTAGACTTTTAGAGCATTTTCAAGCGAGAGGATCCCTTGAAGTAGTTTATATCCGCAATCAACAAGCATATCTTCAGCTTTCTTTAGGATCTCATCCAGAAGACTATTTGATTTTGCAATAGCAATTTTTACTTGTAGGAATGCTTCTTTGGAGAATTGTTCCAATTCCTTTCCTCATGCCTTATAAATGTAAATTCATCTGGTATTCTTAAGTGGAAAAAATGAGTATGTTAAATTACACTATTCGTCGACTTTTGGGCGTTATTCCAATCCTATTTGGAGTTATGCTTATTAGTTTTGCACTAACTCGTGCTATGCCTGGGAATCCATATGAATATTTATTACAAAATGGAAAAATTACAGACTCAACTTATCAAACCTATCTTGATAACAAGGAGCGGTTAGGTTTAGATCTTCCCCTTTTACCCCAATTTTATAAATATTTTACAAGTTGCATGGGAACATTTTGGTCTATTATAATTTTTGCTTATATGGGAATTTTAGGCGCGAGATCAATCTATCGGGTGGGAAAATATACGAAAACAAAAATTGATTTGCGCTGCAAAGAAGCCCAAAAAATTTCGACATCTGCTGTATAAACGCACTTCTCTGGATGCTTTTTTTTAAGGGCATTTTTTTTAATTGTTCTAGGAGTTGACCTTACTATTTATATGCTCACACATCTTTAGTTAATATGAGGGCTAATATCATGTCTATTTCAAATTCATTTGCAGAATTTCCAAATAACGAAACGCATGCAGATCTATTAAGACGCCCGTTTAATAAAGTTCAAATTCTCTTACTTTTAATTTTCTTTTATTGTCTAAACAACTTTCTAATTTCCAATTGGACAGAATTATTATATTTATTTGACTATGAAAGCGTTATTTCACCAAGTTATGAAATGACGGGCCCATATAATCCCCATTTGGAACTCAAGGCTAGTTTCTTAGCAGTAATGGGAATTGCATTTTTCTTTTTGGAAATCGATTTTACAAGTTACAAGACCCTGTTTCGCCAATATACAATTTCAGAAAAAGGAATTCATCGATTAAGTAATGATGATGTATTTGAGAATGAAAATCGCCAGATTATTATTTCCTTAATTGATTTAAATCCAGGCATCCATTACAATAAATTACGAAAACACAGTGGATTGCAACCAGGACAATTGCAATGGCATTTAAGCGTCTTAATTCAGTATGGCGTTATTCGGAAGAAAAAAATGGGACGCTATGTGATCTATTTTACTTCTTTCAATGATCAATTGAAGAGCAATCTCAGCCTTTCTCTGCAAAAATCACCGATGACCTATCAAATATTGGAAATAATCGAAGACAATCCTGGGATAAACCCAAGTCAAATTGCCAAACGATTAAATTTAAAACGAAATTCCGTAAAATATCATACGGATAAATTACTCGTAGGAGATCTTATTACTACCATGAAAGTCGGTAGAAATATACAATTATATGTAAAAAAGGAACTTATTGAGTCCCTATAAGGTAAGAAAAAAAAAATTGGTTTATAATTCTTCATTTGTAATTTGTTGGTTGCCAGCAAATTCCGCTTTTTTATCTACTACGAAATCATCTACAAAATAGACTGTTCCTAAAACTTTTGTATTGGGGCCTAATCGCACAACTCTTCCATAAATATCACCATCAATGTAAGCATCTTCAATATCCACAAGATTTTCAGCTCTTAAATTACCTCCAATCAAGGATGCATCTCTTGGGCGATGGGTTTTAATAACACTTGTTCTTGATACTCCGATAAAAATATCTGCACCCGTAATGTGTTTTCCAATTTTTGCTTTTCCGGTAATATCTATGGTCCCTTTGGAGTATAAACTTTCTGGAGTTTCGAGTTGCCCTGAAAAATGTCCTCCTTGTTCACATTCAATATTTCCACCTGAAGAGAATGACCCAGAAGTACTCAATCTCCCATTTACACTTGTTCCCAGTTCTATTTTCGCAGAACTGCTGAAATGAGCATCTTCTTCCACTTCTAATGCTTTACCTCCCCGAAAAGAACCGGATGCCCGAATAGACCCCACAACAATTTCACCTCCCACTTTGGCTTGGGAACTAAAGTGAGCTAATCCTTCAGCATTTAATAATCCTCCACATTTAAATGATCCAGAAGCATGAATTGACCCAACAACTGCATCTCCTGTAATTATTGTAGATCCGGAATGTTTGGAATGCCCTTCTACCGACAATTGTCCTCCAATAACTAGGGAACCTGAGGAATTAACTGCTTCTACAACATCCAAATTTCCACCGATTTCCGCAGAACTTGAAAACTTTGCATAAGTATCTGACATAAGAGAACCTTTTATATTCAAGCTTCCAGAAGTTCGAACTCCATCATGTGCAACAACATTACCCACTGCACGCATACTTCCGGAACATTTCAGAAATCCACATTCAAGATCAGATTCAATTCTCCCAGAACCGGAAATCTTTATATCTCGATTCATGACCCCACCGGGAATAGTTGAAGCCCCGCTAATTTTAAATTCAGGAAGTTTATTTTCATCTTCTTCCCAATCTCCATCTTCGTTATATTCTTCTTCAGGCATTTTTTTTCACTTTACTTTATATAATAGTATTTTATGTATATATAGTGTGTATCTTAAAAGTATTTAAATGTTTGTAACTTTTTATTAATTCTTAACATCTAAATATTTTTTCTTTCAAAATAACTGTTTTCATAAATTCTAATATAAAGCAAAATTTAAAGAAAAAACGATAAAAAAGGGATGCTTTCCGATATTGGAAAGCATTGGTTCAAAGAAATTGGAGTTAAGTAGATGATGTAGAAAAATTCTTAACCAAATAAGGCACCTAAGCCAGCAGGTTCTTCTTCTTTCTTTTCTTCAACTTTTTCTTCTTTCTTTTCTGCCTTAGCGGCTGGTGCACCAGCTGCAGGAGCTGCGGCAACAGGAGCTGCGGATGCATTGGCAATTAATTCGTCAATATTTTTTCCATCTAATCCAGCAACGAGTGCTTTGATTTGATTCTTGTCAACTTCTACATCGGCGGCTTTCAAGACTTTTTCGATGGATTTTTCATCAACAGTCTTGTCTGCTTTGTGTAATAAAAGGGCTGCGTATACAGATTCCATAATTTTTCACGTTTGTTATTTTATTTAGTTTAAAAAATTGATAGAGATTTTAACCGAACAAAGCTCCAAGACCTGCCGGTTCTTCTTCTTCTTCCTTTTCTTCTTCCTTTTCAGGTTCAGCTGCAGATTCTTCTACCACTGGAGCAACTTCCAATCCTAATGCAGACGCATTTACAGCATTTGCGATTCGAGTGGCTTTTGCAAGGTATTGATCTACAAGATCAGGAATAATGATTGGTAATTCAAGGGCAACTGCAACGGCTGATCGATGTGCTTTAGCAATCATCGGTTCAACTGTTTCGGAGGTAATCATTCCAATTCCTAAGGCAAGGTTCAAAGCTTGGCTTGCAGCCAATTGAACATTTCCTAAGATTTCTTCCATATCAAGATGGAGTACTGCTTCTGGAATAATTTCACCGTCTTCCCATGCGGAGTAAAAGTCCAATTTAATCGTCATAGGTTCAACACCTAAACGAGCGAGCAATTGGGCTTGTTTAGCATCAATTAAATCTCCGACTTTATGAGTAACTGTATCATTTCGAATGTGCACGGTCCCATTTTTGATCATGGTTGGCGCTTTCAAATTCTGATTCAATTCACTAATTATTGGACCAGGTGCAATTTTGGTATCTCCTGCTTTTACAATGATCTCCATTGGAGCAATATCACCAGGTTTTGCGGGTCCTTTTACAGCTTTAGATTCGAGAAACTGAGCAAGCTTAATTGGATTCATGTCGGTAAATAAGAGTGCTGTGATTCCATCAATTTCTTCAGCTAAATGTTGAAGATTGTTTTTTCCAGCAGCTTCAAATGCCTTCAGAATTAATTTCTTCTTACTCATGGTAATTACTACATCACCACGAAGGGTATCACGAAGTCCGTGGAGTGCTTTTGCAGGTACTTTGCTGATACGAGCGAGCCCGATGACATTATAACGTCCAACAAGTTCTGTTAATCGTTCAACTTCAGCCGCTTTGGCTTTTGAAATGTGTGGTTTATGCATAACCATTTTTCAATCACCGTCGATTTTTTCCAGTATCTGCCACTGGCACGGGTTTACCCATGGTGGTTTTGAGATAAATGCCGCTAATATTATTGAATCCATTAGGTAAGTTACCTTCAACAAAATTGAGGACAGATTCAATGTTTTCATAGAGAATATCTTCATTTTGAGATTTCTTACCGACTTTCAATTGCATCAATAATTGTTTCTTCATGGAAATTTTGATGATCCGACCCAATTTGGTAAGGTATTCATCAATATCTTCATCAGGTTTAATAACCCCAAATCCTTTTGGTTGAGGTTTCGGCATTTTTCCTTGTTGTCCGAGGAATCGGGCCAAAACTTTTGCAAGATTTCGCATAAGATCAGCACGAGCCACGAAATACTTGTACTTTTTGGCCATTACTTTTTTATCTTTGTTGGAACGTTTTTGCATATCGTCCAAATCAGATGGATTTAATACAGTATATCCCTTTTCTTTTAAAGCGACCTCCATATCATCCTTGGCGATAAAACATACATCTTTTGAGATGTAATTACCAGGGATTGCATGGGGTAACAAATGTTCTTGATCAATTCGATTATTAGGATTTTTAATATCGACATCTCGAACATTTATAATTAAATCGATAGTTTCATCAAATTTCCGGGGTTTATCAGATTTGCCTTCCATTTTTAAAACCGATTGCTCAATAGCTGTAGAAAGGGCTTTTTTAATTTCTTTTTTATCTACATTCATTTTAATTTTCGCCCTCCGCTAATTGATCATCATATTGACCATCGTCAACATTTTTGAGTACTTCACGAGCAGTCTTTCCATCAATTTTAATTCCGCATGAAAAGGCAGTACCGATAATAGTTTTTGCGCATGTCTTCATATTCAAAGCATTTAAAGAATCTCGTTTCATTCGAGCAATTTTTAAAATTTGTTCGAATGATAAATCCCCTACGAAAGTGGTTGTAGGTTCACCAGAGCCTTTGGAGATACCACATTCTTTTAAGAGTAAAGCTGACGCCATAGGTGTGGAAACTTTAATCTCGAATGTTTTATCTTCTTTATTAATAAGGATGGTTACTGGGACTTTTAGACCTTTGAAATCCTTTGTCTTTTCATTGATGGTATCTACAACATTTTTGATGGGGACTCCGGTTGGACCAACTGCAGGTCCGATTGGAGGTCCACCAGATGCTTTTCCTCCTTCAACTAAGGCTGCGACTTCTAAGATATCCGCCATATTTTCATCACTAAGTTTATCTCAATAAACCGTGATTAAGACGCTTGTATAAAGCAACAAATTGATATAACTACCCTACATCATGCAATCTAATGATTGTTTTATTCCGAGTGGAATAAAAATTGAAGTAAAGCCGTATTCAAATACGTCCTAATCTGCAAGAAATTGAGACTAGTAATCCAGTAAAAAGTAGCATATAATTAAAAATTTTGGATTACATTGCCAATAATCAAAAATATCAAGATTTAAGGGGAATTGGCAGGGGTTTTATTGAAGAGCACTAATTCACTTACTTGAAGATCCGTATGTATTTGAGTTATTGAGGCATTTTGAAATTTTGTATAATAAATATCCCATGTTTTTAATTTCAATAAACGAAGAATCGCGCGTAAGGGATTCAGATGTGTAATCAATAGAACTGAACGTGCAGATGAGAACTTTTGGGGAAGATCTTCCCAAAGGAAGGAATGTATTCTTGATTCGACATCAAGAGCAGATTCCCCCTGAGGCAAAATCATACGAGCTTTATTTTGATTATACTGTTGAAGAAGATCAGGGTATTTTTGCATCACTTCATCTCGAGTTAAGCCTTCAAAAACTCCATAATTTCTTTCCCGTAACTTGGGTTCAATGAGATAGTCAAAATTCATTTTTGTTTTTAGGATATTTGCAGTGTGGACACAGCGTATTAAAGGACTTGAGAAACAAATGTCAAAGGATTCTCGACACTGAAGTAAAAATTGGGCCGCATTTCGAGCTTGTTGAACACCTATTGAATTTAGATCTTCATCAGTGATTCCAAGATAACGATTACTTGAGTTTCCAGGTGTTTGACCATGGCGAACGATTGTAAATCTATATTTTACATCCATCAAGATCAATAAAAAAATGGGTTTAAAATAAAAGCATGGATTATAATAGCTAATGGAGAAGGAGCAAAAACTTAATTTTATGATCAGTGGATCGTGGTTGATGGAAAAATGGGGAACTTCTTCTCCAATCGGCAAAGAACTGAAAAAAATAGTAACTTCGAAATTACAAATGGGAGGAATCAACAAGATCCAAGCCAATTTTAAAATATGGCAAGAATCCTTCCGAAATTTATATCTGCAAGATGAGGTTAATCAAGAATTGTTTGTAAAACACGTTCAATTGATAACATCAGTGTTTTTTATAATCTATATCTTTCAAGAAAGGAATCCAAATAAAAAAAATGCGGATCAAATAAGCACGGTTCAGAATAAATTTCACAGTATGGAAAAATTATTAAAAATCCCGTCATATATGAGGTGGATTATTGAAAATCAAGAAATAATCAATATTTTCTTTGCAGAATATGAAAAATTAGAGTCATTCAAGACAGTTTCATTTAAAAAAGAAGATCTTTTTACGCAAATATATCAAGAATTGATTGCAAACACCACTCGCCATCCCCAAGGGGAATTTTATACCCATTCAGAGTTAGCTCATTTGATGGTGGGAGACATTTACGAGTTTGGTGACCGTGTTTTAGATCCCTCATGCGGATCCGGCACGTTTCTTTGTGAGATTGCTAAAAAAATATTCACTTCAAAAAAAACTATGGTAGAAAAGAGAGAAGCTTACAATAATCTACATGGCATTGATATTAATCCCCTAGCTTGTTTTATGGCAAGAGCAAATCTGATTTTAATCCAAGAAGAACAAATGAATCAGTTAATTGATCCCAAAATAATTCACGACAATTTTCTTTTTCCTTCAAATCCAACAAACCATGTTTCACAAGTAAAAATGGATTTACTTATAGGAAATCCTCCTTGGGTTGTATTAAATCGAATCTCGTCAAAAGAAGAAAAAACGAGAATCAAAAAATTAGGGATGGATTATGGAATCTTATTAGGGGGAAAATTAGCAACTTCAACAGAGTTGACAACCATTTTTATCACCCATTCTCAACGACAGAATTTGGAGGAGGGAGGAAAAATGTTTTTTGTGACCCCGGCCAGTTTAGCAAATGCGGGACAGCATGCTCTGTTTCGTCAATTCACAGGTTTAAAAAATATTGAATTTTGGGCATTTACCAAAGATGTTTTTCGGATCCATAATCATTGTATGAAAGCAGAGAAAGGAAAAATGTCTTTAGAAGATCGATTGAAGATTAAATGGAACATCTTTGACTGTGTGGAAAACCCCTTTTCTGTAAAATTAGCTTCAACCCAATGGTATTTTCCAATGAGTATCACAAACAAAGATTCAAAGATAGAAAAGAGCCCCTATAACCCAATAAAAACAGATTGTTCGTTCTTAGTTGGAAGATTAGCTCCTTTTGATCCAACCACTCAAAAAAAAATGATTTCAGCCATTGTAAATGGAATTTCAAAAAATGGAAAACAAGAATCTTCATATAAGTCGAAATTTCGTCAGGGAGCGTCGTTAGTTCCCAGAAATTTACTGTTTATAGAACCTATTTCGAATGAAAAAGACCGAGTTCAAAAAATAATAACAATTCAACCATCCCGATGGATTCAATCCAAAAAGTATAGCACTTGGCAATTCAAAGCCTTTGAACGCGCTCAAATTGAGAGTAAATACTGTTTTTCAGTAGCAAAAAGTACGGGATTAATCCCATTTCAGTATATTCAAAAGTATCACGCCTTTTTGCCTTTGAACAAAGAATCAGATCATTCTTACACAGTAAATTCGCCAAAAACACCCTTTGCTAAAAAACACTACCAATTGCTTACCAAATTGTATCAAGAACACAAGAAAGATGGAGCTCAAATCTCAAATTTACTTCAACGACTTAACTATGGGAAAGCTCTGAGTGACCCTCGCCAATTTATGCAGCCAAAAGTAGTATACAATGGAATTGGAAGTATCGTAAAAGCCGCCATAATAACAGATCCTGCGATTATTGACACATCCCTCTACTTTTTTATACCTGAAACACTTCCAGAAGCATATTTTCTGCTGGGAATTTTAAATAGTCCATATATTACAAGACGAGTTAAGAAGGTAGGCAGTACTGGAGCATCCGGAAGTCTTCGAAACATTCATAAGCATCCATTGGACGTTAACATCCCAGAATATTGTTCTAAAGACTTGAACCATCTGGAGCTTAGCAGTTTTGCAAAGGAACTAGAAGAATTCATCTTGAAATTTATTGCTACGTTGTGTAAACAAGATCAAAGCTTGATTGACAAACCAAAAACCATCCAGAATCGCTTGTTTAAATCAACTGCTTATTTGTCCTTTTTAAATCAACTGGATCACAAAGTGGAAAAAATATTAAAAAATAGAGCTTCAATGTAAAAAGGCTACAAATGTTTATTTTTAGGTGGAAATGACAAATTTCGCCCTTCGAGCCATTCTTTGGTTTTTCCAAATATAACGACCCTACTGCGGACAATTTCACGTAATTCATCAATATTACGAGCCCCCAATAAGCACATGGTCATTTTCATCTGGTGAATAAAACGTGTAAACCATCGCTCCAAATTATGTTCTTCAGGATAGCCAAAATCTTCCGTAAGCTTGATTAATACAGGATATCCGAGACTAATGATATCTGCACCAAACGCTAATGCTTTAACCGCCTGTCTTCCATCACGGATACCCCCTCCAAGAATTAAGGGGATGTCCTTATTTTCGGGACGTAGTTTCACATCCAACAAACTCCAAACGGTGGGAGTCCCAAAATAATCAAAAGGACGTTTTACAGTAGGAACAGCTTGCTTTTGAGAAAGTGTAAGGCGTTTCAAGGTTTCAATTCGAGCAAAACTTGTTCCCCCTATGCCTTGAATATTAATTCCTGCAACACCAGCATCCCAAAGTTGTCGAACATCTTCACTACTCAAACCCGTACTAACTGTCTTTACAAATACGGGAATATCGGTACTGAGAATCACCTTTTTTAACCGTTCTAAAAACCCAAGAGTTCCAGGAGATTCCCGAGACCATAAAATGTTTAATAAGGGCTCAATATAAATTTCAAGAGCATCAGCATTAATAGTTTCAATAGCTTTTCGGACATCATTAATATATGTCTTAGATTTAATCAAATATTTCCCAGAAAGATTTGCAAAAATCATACCATTAGGATTTTGTTCACGAACAATGGAATAGCTTTCTATAACCTCTTTTGAAACATTGGGTTGGACACAATGAATTTGGTCTCCAATCCCTTGAGCAATTTGATATTCGTTCGCAAAAGCGCCAATGGTTTTATTAATCTCTGTCAATTTTTTGTCGCCTCCAGTTAAAGAAGCGACACAAATTGGGTATTGCAAACGTTTCCCCATAAAAGTGGAAGATAAATCCACGTCAGAAATTGAAACAGTCGTTAAATTGTTCGGAACAAAGTAGACGTCCTTAAAATAATCTTTACCATCATACTGGACATCTTCTTTAAGCACAACTTCTAAAGTTCTGAATTGATATTTAAGAAATTCATCGGGTTTCATGTGATATTTATTATTTAGTCGATTGATCTTTAGAAGGTTCCGATTCCAATCATAAATATCCATCTGGTAAATTTCTCTGAAGAAAAATTTTTTTGAGATGAAATATTAGAAATATTAATTCTTTTTAATTTTCATTTTGGACCCGTGGCCTAGCTGGATAGGGCGGTACCCTCCTAAGGTACAAGCCGAGCGTTCGAATCGCTCCGGGTCCGCCATATATATCCCAAAAGTTTTTTATATGTTAATAATAAAAATAGAAATCTCTATAAGAAAATAACCTTCGGACACCCCAAATAAAGTAAAACGAAAAAAAGGTTGAAAAAAGAAAAAAACTAGAAAAGGTTGATATTTTTATGCAAGTTTATAATATGAGACTGTTAGTGCAAATGTAGTGCTTGGAGCAGATGAAGAATACATTCTTACAGCGATGTAGTATGTTCCAGCAGATTGTAAGTCATAACTGCATGTTTCAGGGTTGTTGGTTGTATATCCGCGTGCTAAGTAACTAGTATAACTCTGACTTTGACAAATATATACATCAATATCATAACTATTTCCCCAAGAAGCCGATACTTCTACCAATCCAGGTTCAGCAGTAATTGCAAAATAGAGTACTTGGCGAGCGCTAACACTACCTGAAAATTCTTCGGTGACATGAATTACACTGATTTCATTATCAACAATAACTGAAATAGAATCTTCCGCGTATTGACCAGCAGTATCGTAAGCTCGGACTACTATAGTATATGTTTGACCGTCGACAAGTCCGGTTGTGTCCCAAGCCCATTGGAAAGGTGCCGAAGTGTCGGTAATCCAAGAACCGCCATTGATTTGGTATTGGACATAATCAATTCCAATATCATCGGTAGCATCAGCTGTAATAATGACATCACCAGTGACTGTTTCACCATCTGTAGGTCCAGTAATAGAAACAGAAGGAGTTTGATCTTCAATACTTCCAGTATAATATCCTACCGTTAATGTATAGGCGGTAGATGAAGCACTACTGGTATACATTCGAACTGCAACATAATAGGTTCCAGCACTTGTAATGGTATAAGAACAAGATTCTGGATTATTAGTAGTATAACCTCGAGCAAGATAGTTTGAATAATCTTCGGCAGTACAGATATAGCAATCAATATCATTGCTAGCACTCCAAGAAACGCTAACTGTCATGGCTCCAGGTTGAGCTTGAATTGGATAATAGTCAACTTCATATCCAGCAACGGCACCAGTATATTCAACTTCGGTGTGGTAAATTTCACGATTATCAACTACAACAGTAATGCTATCTTCAGCAGTGTTTCCATCAGTATCAAAAGCTTGCACATTTATTGTATAAGATTGTCCATCGACTAATCCAGTGGTATCCCAAGACCATTGATATGGAGCAGTGTTATCTACAATCCATGATCCCCCATCAATTTGATAACGGACATAATCAATGCCTTCCCCATCGGTAGCTTCAGCTGAAATTAAAACTATGTCACCCACAGTGGCGCCATTAGCGGGACTGGTAATATCAACGGTTGGAGGGTTATCGACTTCTTGATAAATGCTAAATTTATAATCGGACAATCCAGAAGTTGTGGAGACAATCATAGCAACATCTCCATCAGTCATGGCAGACAAAGCAAAAGGAGATAAGGTGGTTTCATAACTTGAATCGAGAGAAACAAATTCAATTCCAGTAGGAACTCCAGATTCAAGACTAACTAATGTTAAATAGAATCCATCGGATCCAGCAATATTATCCCCATCAAAAGTGAAATATTGATTAAGATTTGAGGCCACTCCAGTTAATTCAATATAATCAGAACCATATGAAGAAATTTCATAGATACCGGTCCCATCATCGTTATAAGTTATAGTTTCCCCAAAACTTGAGCCAGTTTTATCAGTGATTGTTTGAGAGGCAACATTATAAACTCGTAATTCTTCTTCTATAGTAATACTATCGTAGTTATATTTTCCACCACCAATTGCATCAGTTAACAAGTAATTTGCAATGGTCCAATCTCGGAAAATTTCATCAAAAGTTTCGGAATATCCAAAATGCGATAAAGCTTGATTGATACCATTCACCCCAGCAACCCCATTTTGAACAAAATAGCTAATTAAATCAGCCCCTCCAAAATGATCTGCTAAGTAAGTTGTCCATAGGAAAACGCATCCATAATCAGCAATTGAATTTAAATCACCTTGATCTTTCCAATCGGTTAAGGAATTATCAGGAGTAGTGAAGAATGCGGTTGTATACCCTGCAGGTACTTCATATCCACATAACAATTCTGCATACATTGAACAACCTTCATTCATAAAGGTGTCATCATTGGTATTATAATCATCATGAATTAAATGTTGATATTCATGTGCTACAGTCCCTACTTTATCATCAAAATTACGACAATCAATCGAAATTATGTTTCGATCATAAGTACTTTCAAAATAACTCCAATAGAACCCAGCGATATAATAAGGATAAGTATCATCATAATACATATCATCACGTATATTTGAGACTAACACAACATCTCTGCCGTCAGCATTGTAGTAGGACCCAGTCCCATCATGAAAATCAGGATCACCAAAATATTCTGTATCGATTGGATAAATTGTATTTTCGAATTCAGATAATAAATAATTTAACTGGGTATCTGTAATTACAGGAGTTGGTCGAGAATCGGGGTAAGATAGATCTTGTTGAACCCAAACTTCAGTGTGACTCCCAATGGCACGTAACTTAAAAGATGCAGTAACTAATTGGCTTGAACTTGTTGAATCAATTGTATACCAGTTTAAAATATCCCCCACACTGGCAGCACTTGATAACGGTATCATTTCATCTTCGCTTGAGGATGATGGCATTAAGGAAGGATTGCTTAAAAGAATATTATCCATATTCAATGACCTTAATTCCGTCCCATAATCTATTTCCTTATATTCTACAATGTCAGAATTAACGATGTTTGATTCTGGACTTAGTGCAGTAGGAATAGTTGCGATAATAGACCCTATGAAGACAAGAAGTATAATCCTCACAATTTTAACATTTTTAATCATTTCAACCACAAATTGTAATTTCTAATTTCAAATTGATTTCCATAAATAGGTACGGAAACCAATAATGATAATTTGTTCAGACAAGATTTAAATATTGTGAAATTTCTACCAATCAAATGAAAATTCATTCAAAAAAAGTTTATTTAAGTATTTTTGATACATATTTTCCACTATGTTGTGCAAGTTTCTTCATCGCAGTTTATAATAATGGAAGATAATATTATTGTAATGATACTATTAAGCATAATTATATCGTTGAGTCTTATTTTTACTTTAACTTTAGTTTTAATTGTTTTAAAGAAGAAAGATAAAGCTTTATTTGGAAGTTTTAACAAATTCGCTCGACCAATTGCAGCCATCGTCCTAATTGCCATAATTGGATTTTGTCCTTTTTTCTTCACAGGATTATTTAATCACTATAATCCCACAGGGTATTCTGAATGGCGAGATGCAGGAAATAATCAGCAGTATCTCTATGTAGAAGCAGAAAATTATTACGATTTAGGATATCACGAAGGATATAATCTCGGGAGTGAGATTCTCTCAATTGAAATTCTCATTTCTCTTATGATTTCTGGCTATGATTATGCATATTATAAGGTAGAAGCAGCAAAATACCAAGAATTTATTCCTTCAGACTACATTGAAGAAATGCAAGGAATGGCAAAAGGAGCAACTGCAAAAACCGGAAGTTTAGTAACCTTTGAAGATATTCTTATCCAAAACACTTTTATTGATATTATTTATGCCCAAATCTATCCTACGATGGATGAACCAGGAGCGGAAATTGCATGTTCGGTGGTGGGAGTTAAAGAAAACAATTCGACCAAGACCTATGGACAAAATTTTGACTTTCCACGTGTGATTAATAATAAAGGGTGGGGAGAAAAAGGATACTTGCCGGGATTGGCATGGGTCCACACTAAAATGCCTGGCAAAGCAGAAATATTTGGTCTCCGGATGGGAGGTATGTTGAATATGCCTTGTGCAATGAATTCTTATGGAATTAAAACCTTTGTGAACATTGTCCATAGTAATGCTTCTGGAGAATATCAAACTCCAACGGGGATTCTAAGTCGAAAAGCCTTGGAAAGTGGAAAAACCAGTCAAGAAATCGTAGAAATGATAATAGAAGATTTTAATTCACCAAAAATACCTTGTTCGTTTAATGTTATGATTATTGATGACACATCCATTATTGGAATGCAATGCTATCCTGAAAAATATCAATTATATGCATCCCCATTTGTAAGCACTAATCGGTACATTAATGAAACGTGGAACGAAGCATGTTTTACGAGGGGAAATTATTCATTGGATCGACAACAATATCTGGAAGCTTATGTTGAAGACATTTTTAATTCAACATCACATTTTACAGAACAAAACTTATTAGATCTATTAA
This sequence comes from Candidatus Lokiarchaeum ossiferum, assembly GCA_025839675.1. GTDB lineage: Archaea > Asgardarchaeota > Lokiarchaeia > Sigyniarchaeales > Promethearchaeaceae > Lokiarchaeum > Lokiarchaeum ossiferum. Next base: position 4,913,890 of record CP104013.1, on the reverse strand, counting down.
AATATCGAGGAACAGACACGACACCAGCAATCACGCGTGAAGATGAAGGTTTGGCTAATTCAATCACACTCGCTTTTATGACGAATACTTATTTTGGCCTTGGAAACGCATACGATGGGCTAGGAAAAATTCCAAGTCTTTTTTTATAATTTATTTCTTGATTCGTGAGGCGCTATTGCATTTTTTACACCGAATAACGTGCTTTAATTTTTTTGATTGATATTTATAAACACAATGAACCAACCATTCACCACACTGCCCACACCGCTCACTTAACTGTTTTTCTTGAATACAAATTCCATTTTTTACAATTTCCATAACAATTAACCTCAATGATCTTTTAAGGTTTCCTTATTTTTAGTTAATTTCTTTCAATGGCTTTTAATTAAGGATGATATGTATTATATTTATATAAAATGAAAGGAACAAAAGAAAATCCTTACGATGTGATCATCAGTGGTGCAGGTCCAGCGGGTTTAACTGCTGGTATTCTATGTGGTCGCCATCGCTTATCCACATTGATCTTAGAAAAAGAAGACCGACCATCCCCATTTCCACGAGGAGAAACGTTACATGCAGCCCGTATCTTCACCGAGGTTCTTGGATCTAACGTGTTGAATATGCTCTCTAAACATATAACAGCAGCACGGAAATTCAATAGCCCAAATGCAAAAAATAATTTTGAGATTTATCGTGATTCACCTTCTATTGTTTATGAATGGGATACCTTCATCAATTTATTAATTAATCGCGTCAATGAAACAGAAACCGAAATTCGGTGTAATTCAGAAGTTGTTTATCCACTAATTGATAAAAAAGTTTGTGTTGGAGTTCAACTAAAATCTGGTGAAAAAATTTATGGAAAGACGGTTATGGCTTGTGATGGTTATAAAAGCAATATTGGTAGGACCATGGGTGTCCCTTATGAAATGATTCAATGTCCAATAGTAAAAAGAAAAATTTCAAATTTCAAAGGGGAATATAAAGGTTTTGAATATTTCTTCATTTCTGCTGGTATGTTAAAATATGCTCCAAGATTTCCGCCTGCAATCATTTTTATTTTTCCCCGTGGTAACGATGAATGTGAGATTGGATTAATGGTTTTTACCCCAGAGGCTTTGCAATTACGAGATTTTTGTGATATGCCTGATGACGAAGAATTAAAAAGAGTTTGGTACGAGTTAATTGAACATTATCCCCATTTCTCAGATTTGATGAAAAATACTGTTGTGGAATTTGAAGGAGTTTCTTGTATCAACACTGGAGCTTTGCATGAAAATATAATGCCTCGTCCAGGATTAATGTTAATAGGAGGTGCTATTGGATATGTGGAGGCATCAGGCGCTTCAGGAATTGCATCTTCGATGCGCATGGCAAAATTTAGTGCAGATTTTGCGAAACAACATAATGAGGATCTTTGGACAAAATCCCTCGCAAAATTATATTCCAAGGGGCTTAAAAAAACCAAAGATTATAAACATATTAAAAAAATCTATGGAATGTATAGGACCGGATTGAAATGGCTGTTGGTTAAAATGAGAACGGCAGAAGAAATCAATAAACGGTGGAATATTATTAAATCCATGTATAAAATCGCTTAATTTTTTTACATTACTTCTCAATTATGCTTTGAATTAATGAAAGATCTTCTATGAGATCAAAATCTTTAAAGGGGCAAGATATTTCAGAAATCTGATGAGGGATGATTTTTAAGAGAGATTTCATGCAAATTGTTTGTAAAACATGAAAAAGAGTAGTATTAGAGGGATGCATGATAGATTTGATCTGTAGAAATATTGTTCCTGGAAGAATTAAGATGGGGATCATTATGTTCATAGGTCCCACACCTTTATTTTTAAAGTTTGAACCAGCAGACAAGGGATTAAATGCCTCAACATAAGAATTTGATCCAAGATTATTTATTTTCAGACAAATATTACCCCAAGAACTAAAATTTGATGACTTACAATAGAAAAGATGGATCGAATTAAACTCAAACGCGCTAAAATTCAATTTTTCAAGATATTGATAAACAATGGGATGAAAAACTGTGTCACCAGGAAAAACTGCAAAATATTTCTGTGAATTTAATGCGTTCTCGGCAGTCAAAAATGAAAAGAGTGGTCCTCGGTGATAATAGTTCGTTGCATCAATTAAATTAAAAGAAATCTGTTTTTCTTCTTCAAGGGTTTTTTGAAAATCACGGATTTTTTCAATTTGATGCCCTCCAACAATATGTATATCAGAACACTTTGAACGCACTAAACCATCCAACATCAGTGAAAGACAAGTATCTCCATGAGAATTAAGGGGATAAAGGGGTTTTGGCAGATTTTTTAAAAAAGAAGCGAGGCGAGAGCCATAACCCGCAGCTAAGATCAAACATTTCATGATACTTTCAATTTTTAGTTTGTCCATAAAGTCCGGTAATCAAAATCTTCCCACCATGTAGTCGGAATTGCGCCTTCTTTTGTAATTAGCAAGGTATGTTCTTGTTGTGACACTATTCCTTGGGCTCTTTCTTCGAAAACATGATAACCGTCTAAAATTCCTTGGCGATAATATTTTAAAATCGCTGCATTTATTTGATTTTGGGGCATAAAATCGATCCACCGAGGGGAAAAGGGTAATTTTCCAAATTTTTTCTTGAACTTCTGTAATCGAAGTTTTTCAAGTTGTGGAAGATTTTTCTTTTTATGTATATTCTTCACTTCAAAAATAGTTAAATCCTTTCCGTTTTTTATCGCTCCATAGCCATTTGTAGCAAAGGGCTCAATTGCAATCTGATCGCCTTCTTTTAAAAGATAATCATCTCCAGAATTGGCAACATTTGGAATAAAAGGAGCCCCATGGAGATCCCATTGACTCACACGATGACCCCCCAAATTAGAAATAGGTCTAATATCATGGTATTTTTCAATTTCTGTTTGAATGACTGCACCTATACTCTTTATATTGACACCCGGTTTAGCAATTTTAATTGCAGCGTACAAGGCATCGATTACGGCTTTGCATAAATCAGCATATAATCCTTCTGATTTTCCCAAATTAACAGTTACCGCAGCATCTGCAATAAAACCATCTACTTGCCCCCCAAGATCAATTTTTAACAACCCTTCTTCAGGAAGAATAAAAGGATCTTCGATTACTGGAGAATAATGGGCAGCGTAATGATCCAAACCAATATTCGCAGGGAAAGCCCAACCATCTGCACCTTGATCAAGAATATCTTGTTCTAAAATTTCAGCTAAATCTTTAATATTTGTACCTGGGCGTGCGATTTTTTGACCTAAAGCTAACGCATGCCCTACAGCTTTTCCAACCCTTAAATAACAATCGATTGAATGATCATCTAACCCCTTTATTTCCAACTCACTTCTCTCCTTTAATGAAATAAGGTGGGAATCAACTTAAATACTTGTTTTAAAACGAAGCCTACCTTATTCTTTATAATGGAAAAAAAAACGAAAATCGGTTATGGTTATATGATTGTTGGAATTTTTACGTGGAGTACAATTGAACTTACCATTAAATTGATTCAAAATGAGAGTTCACCCATTACTTTGAATTTTTTCCGGTTTTCCGTTGGCGCAGTGATTTTGTTGCTTTATGCTTTAATTACTAAGCGTACTAGATCGTTAGTATTACTTATAAAACAATACCCAAAATATTACATTCCTGCTTCTTTATTAGGTTTGGTCATAGGAATGATTCTTTTTGCTATCGGCACAACATATACGGATGCATCTTTTGCAGCGACAATTTTCAGTTCGAATCCGATTATTATTTCTTTATTTATGATTTTATTTCGAAATGAAAAAAAGAATAAGAAGAAAATAATCGGAATACTTCTGGGTTTTGTAGGTGTTTTAGTAATTGTTACAGAATTTCAGTTTAAGGCAATCCTCAATAGTGATTTTTTCCTTGGAAATATTTTAGTCTTTTTTGGAATGGCCCTTTGGTGCATAGATGTCATTATTGGCAAAGAATTAATGAAAAAAAGACTTGTATTATCTTCAGAAGAAGACATTCAAATAGATTCACTCGATTTTAACCTGGTTACATTCATTTTTGCAACGTTAATATATATTCCTTTGCTTTTTTATGACAATCAGTGGCAAATTATAACTAATTTCACTTGGACAACATGGATAGGTATGTTGTATCTAGGAATCATCACAACAGGATTGGGTTATATTTTATTTTTCAAAGGAATTGATATGATAGAAGCATCCAAAGGGATCAATTTATTCTACTTTAAGCCCATTTTCGCGACAATTCTTTCGTATTTTATTTTAAATGAGGAACCAACCTATTTTCTTCTCATCGGTATCGTAATCGAAATAATAGCACTTATATTAATTACTAGAGAATAATCTATAATGAATTTCGAAAGATTTAAGCGATGTCAGAATAAATTAACAATGTTGAGCTGTTCGCATTGAAAAAAATTTCCTCCATACTACAAGATATAAAAAAAAGTACACTTTTTGATGTCAATCATGATGCTAAGGAATATTATAATGAATTTGATCTCCGAATTCCTGTAAAGACCCATTGGATGAAAAAGCTATTTCCAGATAGAATGCTATGGCTATTCACTTTAGCAATTGTGATAAAAGTGGGCTTTTTTTTCTATGGGATGTTTTTCTATGAAGAAGGGTTAAATCGAACCATCACCAGTATTTTTGCAAAATGGGGTGATTTTTGGTGGACAACTGAAGGGTTGTGCGATTTTAATGGCGATTATATAATGTTTCGGAAAAATTGGTTGAATGGCGAAGCACTTTATACAGATGCATTTAATGGGCGATATCTATACCCTCCCCTATTTTATTATATAATACATATTTTCGCTCGTTGGACCATATATTCTGCACCGATTGTCATGTTGATTTGCAATATAACCACGGGGTTTTTAATTTTTCATTTAGCTAAAAGTTTTGGGGCAACTGGGAAAGCAGCTAAAGTAATGATGGGATTAACCTTACTTTCCCCCATTAATCTATTCTATTCCGATTTTATCTGGCAAAATACGGGTGTTTATACCACTTTTCTTGTATTAAGTATGTTGATGATCAGTAAAGAGAAATACAAATGGGGGATGTTCTGGTTGGGTATAGCAATCAGTATAAAACATGTCGCAGCATTTTACATGCCAATATTTCTATTTGGAATAATTTACAAATTATATTTTAAACCCAAGGAGAAATGGATGCATAAATGGACCATTGTTCAATATATTAAATCGATTCCATGGTCTGAATTACTTTATTATGCTGCAATCCCGTGCTTGGTATTTATTATTTGTTCTTCGCCTTACATTTTTACAGTTCCAGACAAATTTTTTGGAGCATTATTGGGTAGCTATTCCACCCCAAATGCAGAATGGTTATCGTTGATCTTCAGCCATATAGAACCAGTCTATAATGGAGACATATTAGTGGGATATTTTCCCGATTTAACATTAGGCGAGGGGAATGATCCTTATCAAGTAAATTTTCGAGCAGTTTTAGATGTTGCTTTCGCATGGATTGGAAATAGATTAGGAATCCCCACTGCATTCACTTCACTTTTTGCTATATTATTTCATTTTCAGTTTTTTTTGATGATTTCTATTGCAATTATTTTCCTGCTATATTGGCGCTTGATTAAAAACCAACGTTATCAAACAGATCAAGAGTTTTACTGGATGATGTGGTATGTAGGTTCCCTTTGCGGATTTGCAGCAATAATGTTTGTTAAAATAGGGATATACAAATATTATTTTGTTAGTCTAACACCAACATGGGCCATTTTTGGAGGATTTTCTGGATTCAATCATCAAAAGTGGAAACGATCAACAAAATACTCTATAAAAGAATTAATTCGAGATCCAAGGAAGTTGAGATTTCAAGTTTTCGGAGGAGGATCCATATTTCATATTATCGAAACCATTTCCATGCAATTATTTCTCATATATTTTAATAAATGGCTTGCCCCAGCTATACTTTATTTACCCATATTTTTAATTGCATGCTTTAATTTTTATTTAAAAACGCGAAGCAGTCTATCTGAAAAGACAATACACTCTGTTGAACAAATTTTATCCTTAAATAAAAAGGAAGCCCAGATAACTCAAAGTATCCTGGAAAAAAAAATAATATCCATGGAAGATCAAAGAGTAAAAAATTCAATTAATCAAATAGCTTTATCATTGAAAAAATGAGAGAAATATTACACAGAGGGTCTAATTTTTAATTTAAATCAAGGAGTTCCCGAAGATTGAGGACCTCTCTCTCTTGAACTTTATTAATTTTTTTTGTTTCTATAATTTCTTTCTTTTTAATCTGGAGTTCATATTTAAGAGCTTTTATTTCATTTTCTAAAGCAAGATTCCCATTTTTAACTTCAAATGGATGTTTAGACTCATTTTGATCATTTTGAGTCAGGGAACTGATTTTTTCATCTTGTTTTTGAATTCTCTGAGATAATATTCGAATTTCTTCATTTTTTGCTTCAATTGTTGATAAGGTAGATTTTTGATATTTCTCATATTCTGAACGGATTGAAGAGCATTCTTCTTGCAATTTTTTATTATTTATCTCAATTTGGCTAATAGATTTTTTTTGTACCGTAAGTTCTTCTAATTGTCTTTTTGCTTTCTGATTCGCTTCTTCGAGATGAGTACTCAATTTGTGAACCTTCTCGATGGATTCTCCACTGGCATATTCAGAAGCGGTTTGTACTTTATCTTCTAATTCACTAATTTTAATCTTTAATTTTTCAATTTCTTTAGTCAAATCCGTTTTTTCTTGAGACAATTTCTCAACTCTATCTCGCCAGACTTCAAGTTCCATCAATGCCATTTTTCCATCCATTTGTTCAGATTCTTGATTTTTTTCTGGATTGGAATAATCATCATCGATTTCTGCAATCATTTTCTCAACGAGATGATCGGAATATTCCATTTTCTTTAGATCTAAGAATTTTCGCTGTAAATGCTCAAAAAATTCTTGATTCTCCAAATTTACTAAAATTTCATCAGTATCAGAGGTATTATTGGTTGAATAATAAAGAGGAAGTAATTCAAGAGCAATTTGTTTCAATTCAGCTTCCCATTTTGTTGGGTCCTCACGATCCAAAATTAAATAAACACAATGATTTGGAACCCCAGTACAAATAATAGGGTCTAATCCAGTAAAAAAAGATGCGATCTGTTGGTTTTTTGTATTTATATACACATAATTCGGACCAGATTCCTTCATTCGATTAAAGGTGTATATCTTATTATGTTCTATGGAAGTGAGCTCAACAGATGAACTAATTCCTTTGGGAAATTCACAATCAACATAAGCTCCCGGATTTTTGTGATACGATAAAATGACAATTCCTTTCATAAAATTAAGTAAAATTAATTATCTTGGGATTTTTAATTTATGCAAAACTACAAAACATGATGAAGGAATACAGAATTTACCGATTTCTGAGAGGCGAATTTGAACCTAAAGAATTAAAAATTTATTTGGTAGTTACATTCTGTATTTCGACACTATGCATGGTGATCGCATATATACTCTACCCTAAAGAAAGTAATTATACAATTTTCACTCATACTCTTTCATATCTTGGAGATTATATAAGAAATCCTCGAGGTTGGTATTATTTTAGCATTGCAATGATAATCATGGGTTTTAGTTTCTCCAATTTTTTGATGTATATTTACAATCGAGAAGTGTTAATTTTACCGTGGCTTGCAAAATCAGGAATAATATTTGCCCAGATCGGATGTTTGGGAACAATTCTTGTGGGTTTTTTCCCTGATGTTTATGGAGATAACTTTTTAGAAGATGTTTCTATGGGAAAGGCCCATAATATTGTTGCATTATTTGCGATGTTCGGGTTAATAATTGGACTAACTCATTTTGGGGTACTCTTTATCATTGATCACTTTCCAAAGTGCCGAGTAAATAAGGACGAATTATATCCAAAACCAATTACATTTCCAATGTTCCTTTTGCTCGTATATGGAGGATTTGGAATGTTAATCTCCCAGGAGATCGTGGAAAAAAAGGGGTATCCTTGGCCAGGTCCAGGACTACTATCATTTACATTTTGGGAGTGGTCTTTAGCATGCATATTTGCTGCGATAATATATTATTTAGCTTTAAGACTTCCCAATACAATTCCAGAAGTTGAAAAACGAGAAACTCATCAGCTAAAGTCGAGAGAAAAACGATAATTCAGAAAATTATCTAAAATACATAGATTTTGACTTTATTAACACAAGTCTTAATCATGATGGATCTGGAATAATTAAAAAAAGTCCAATAATATAAAGCAAATTAGAGATAAAAACAGCCCATTCGAGGAAAGGCAAATTTGGAGCAATCCAATAAATCCCATAGAAGTAAAACAATCCAAAAATGATAAAAGCACTTATGAACAAGAACATAATTCCAAAGAGTTGGAAATAGAGAAGAAAAACTTGCCATTTTTTCGGCCAAGGTTCCTGATCTTTAATTTTTTTATTTAGAATATAGAGATTGCAGCAAAAAGAACTGAAATATCCGAGAAAGGCAATAGTTGCACATGTATAATGTGGATAAATTGTATCTTCAGGAAAATAACCCACACCCACCAAGCCTAAACTTGCAATTATGGAAAGAATAAGACTAATGATCGAAGTTTTATAAGCCGTGGGGTGTAGAACTCTATAAAAATAGAGCAAATGAGGAATAAAAAGCAATCCTAAAACCATCATCCCAATGGACCAATAAAAATATCCATCGGGGTTCTCATTTGGAATCCCCAAACTGCTAATACTTTCCTGAAATATGGAATAATTTGGATAAATTATGATGGAAATTGTAAAAAAAATAACGCAGAAGAAAAGAAGACCAAATAAATAGATCCCTTGGTTTTTTTTGGAGGCTTTTCCTTTCAATAATAACTTAGCCTTATCTATCACATGTTAGATTTAGAACCAGATTTTTTGAAGTTTTGGTAATATAGTAATATATCAAACTAAGTGTAAATATGAGAAAGGAGATCTTTTGCATGGACTGCATTATTACTGGTATTAGATCTACTGATTATTTTACGAAATATTTTGTTTGTTGATGCATCATAAAATTTGGAACCTAATGGGTTCCAATCAAACTGATCTGGGATCGTCGTAATCAAACCTAGATTATCATCTTGGATATTCATCAACAATAGAGGAATGATATTTTCAGGATTTTTTTTTGGAGAAGTATAGAGTATAGCCTCATTTTTATAGGATTTCCAGGTTTCTTCAAACTGAAATACAACCTTTTTAATATTTATTTGATTTTCTTCAATTAATTTGGCTATTGACTGACACATAATATCTTGTGTATTAAATCCCAAATTTGGATCCTTAGAAGCATTAGGAGCAGATTTTTGTGAACTTTCCACCATTAGAGAAATGGGAACCGTCGGAGGAAATTTGATAAATTTTCCGTATTCGGGAAATAGCTTTAATTGGTTTAGACCCAAAATATTTCGCAGATCTTGTAAATTTCCTCCATTTTCAAAGAATATTGGATCGATTAAATTTTGAATAAGGGATTTGGCATGCAATTCTTGGAAATATGGATAGTCTGAGGCATATAAACAAAACTCTGACCAAGTACGACCAGTTTTCTGTGCAATTTGATTCCGCTCACACCATAATCTAAAGGTGAGGAAAAATTGCTCAACGGTTTTTCCTTGACATAGAGACATGTCCATATAAGTATTAGGTTGAGCGATTGCAGCATATACATCTTCATCATTCACGTTCCCGGCGGCCGCATGGGCAATTATTGCTTTAAATTGAGGAATTAATTCAGGAGATTGTCTTCTAAGATTATCACGTGTTTTTTTAATTAATTCTGCCAAATCCATTATTGTTTGCTTTCCTCGTGTATCAAATATTACAGGTAAGTTGTAAAAAGCGGCTTTTTTCACAACTTCAATGACTTGAGAAGAAGAAACAGAATCTAACCAACCATCAGAACGCGGATGTAATTTGATACCTCGAATATTTGCAGTCTGGTTCATCCAAAAATCGACTTCATCAAGAGCTTTTTGCCCCTCCCAAGGAACACATCGAATATATCCATTTAATCTCAATGACACTGGAAATTGAGAGACATGTCGAGCAACATTGATATTACTGGCTCGAAAAATAGCTGCAGGTTTTTTTTTCCGAAATACATCTTGGAAAGGAAATACAACACCTTGATCTATTAAATTTTGATATTGAAAGCGATCAGCGAGTCCACTATAATTTGACTGTAATGTACTATTTTTTAAAGCTTTTGTAATTTTTGAAAATAGTGGTAATTGAATAAACTCAAAAGATAATTTCGTGGGAATACTATTAATTCGGGTGTTGTAGGATTGCAACATTTTTCCTTCGTTCCAATCACTTCGAATCATATTTTCAATTTTTCCCCAAAAATCAAAGGTTCCTTGCCCGGGAGCCAAAGGATTTTGCATGGCAGTCCCATCTTCATCAATACCTAAATGTGAATGAGCATCAATTACAATCATATCTAAAATTTCGATTTTTCCATCAATTTCTGTTTTGACTCGCAGCATTGTTTAATTTCACCAGTCGATGAATATAAAAAAGAATTTCTTCCATTAGAGCATATAATTTGGAAGATTTAAGTTTCCCGTTAAGGGTTGTTGAAGTGGATCCTTAGAATATTCCCCAGTATAATATATTAGGGTGTTCACAATGTCTGGAATCTCATTTTGTTTTACTTTCCAATCATAAAGGCATAATTGATATTCTGCTTCAGTCATAGGTGTTTGAGCATATGAAATATCACCAAAAACAGATTGTAATAATGGTTTCATGAAGGGAGAATCAAGATATCCTAATTCTATTAGATCTTCCTTTAAATAATGAAACATTTGTTGAACTGCTTGGAACATAAACCTGTGGGGTTTATCTTGGGTACCAAAATAACAATCAGCAAAAAATTGATCACCTTGGGCAGCCAATTGTTGATTATCAGAATTAACCCCTTTAAATAATCCAATCATCCCACGTTCAATAGCCATCCTTCTATTAAAGCAGATTGTTTCAGAGTTAACATTGGGGACCCATTTACCCCCATAATAGAGTTTCCTCGCTTTATAAAACATGGTTTCTAATAATAAAGCTAAACCAATTCTCCGAGCAATAGAAAGTTGAGCATCCATAACTCGCACCTCAACAGTACCATATTTAGTGAATGGGTAAACATCTTGAAAACGTGCATCTTCAATTGATGCTTTTTCAAGAGTTTTCAAAAGGAGATCTTTGTCAGATTGATCTCCCGTGGCCAGATAGGGTAAATACTTTGCAGAATCAGCACTATTACTTAACATAGTAGTATTATTCTGTAATCTTATTGACCTAATACATTTAGGAGCAGTGTACCGCGGTTTTCCATCTATAAGTTTTGATTTAATGGAATCTGTAGGTGCCATGTTAATCATAGGGGAATTAACAGATAATGCTATTAGATGGGGTAAAAAATTGCGCACCATGTCATAGCATTGTACTTTTTCTCGATCATCATAAAATGATCCAATATGGTGATGGTCCCCATGCGATAATCCAGCAGTATATTCTTTCACTGTTGGATTCAAAGCAGTGGACATAATAAAGAGTGCATTTTTTCCTTTAGGTAGAACTGTTTTTGCTAAATTAAATAATGTACTGGCCCAATATGCCAATTCTTCAGCATATTGGCATGGAGGAGTGACCAATTCTAATATTATTGTGCTCATGGTTACATTTCCATCCCGACCAAAACTATCAACTGGGATCACTTTGTTCAGATTTGAGTTGTTTATCTCATAATCGAAACACATTAAAAATCCCTTCTCTTTATCGGTCCGATTATAGGGAAATTTTTTTATTTTGGAACGAATGTATTCTGGCATTGGGGGGAAAGCATTATGTTCATTTTTTATAATAGCCTTCATCGCTTTAGTTGCGTCAGTTACCAATTCTTTGAGAATAAAAACAATTTGCTCTCCTTCCAAGTAATGTCCGTCTTTATCGCAAATTACAAGTTCTAGTTCCATTCCATGAGAATATGGAAGCCACTTCCATGAATTTGTGTCAGCTAACATTGATTCCCAAGAGCGAGAATCAATATTAATCTCACGCATTGAAGAAGAATCAAATATTTGGTTATCTTTTTCATGGGCTGTTATGGATGGATTTTGCTTCGATTTATTCGAAAGTGATTTAAATTTCTTCTTTTTTTTTGATGAAGAAGCAGATACCGGGGAGCTTTTAGTAGATGATTCCGCATTAATTGATTTAGAATCATTCGTTGGTGTTTTAGATAAGACTGATCCAAACAGATCGGGTAAAGCATCATTCTTTTTCTTTTTTTTAGCCATAATTCACACGTTTTATTCATTTATTGAACGATTGTTTTGAAAAGCAGATTCAGAAATGGGAGGTCTCTAAGAAAATTATATGTTAAGACCATATTAATAAATTTCAGATTAGAATTTGAGATTTGAGATTGAATTTTGTTAAGAATCTCTCCTTCATGGAAAAAGTGTGTATTATGAAAGAGATTGATTCCATATTGTTGAATTGAATATAATTTTGTATAAATTGATGAATTTTGATTAATTTCGTTTGAAGAATAAAAAACGGAAGGTTTTGACATATAGGGAATAAAATCCAATAAAATCAGATGAGTTGGATTTGGATTTTGAATGATAAATTTTCCCAATAGATCTTTCAAATGAACCCAATTCGATTCTGCCAAAAGATCATCTTCAGGAAATAGAATAAAGCCAAAAGATTTCTTTATCTCACTTTCAACAGAAAAATAGACTTGTTGGATACTTGAATAGAGAGAAAAGTTATGTTTGAATGGACAAAGGAAAATCACTTGAGGAGATTGAACATTATCTAAAAGATTTATGCTCAAATTACCTCCAATTTTTGAAAGATAATCTAAAGAAGAAGTAATATTAGTTGTAGCACAAGGAAAACTATAAAATAAGGTTTGAACAATTTGTGGAATCATTCTAACGGTAGTCCGTTTTGATTTTTCTTTTAAATCCTTTTTCAGTAAATTTTTTAACCAAATTTTGTCTTCCTCAACTTTCATATTTTCAATAAGTTCAACTACTGCAGGAGGATTAGTCAGATGTGCAAGTAAAATCATACAGGATCGGATAAGCTCTGTGTTAGTTTTAGTTAAAATTGTCTCGATCAAACTCTTGAGGGAAGATATAGCAATTTGTCTGTTCTTCTCACTCCAGATTTTAATTAAGGCAAATAGAATCTTATGTTGCAATTCTGGAGTTGAAATTTGATACACTAGTTTTGAAGCAAGACTAGGTTGGGTTGTAGAAATATAAAAAATGATATGAGAAAGAACGCTATCACGCATATTATCATCACTAATATTAAGAAGGACCATTGCGGATTCATTCGGATCAGTTTTTACTCGAAAATAAGCCATTTCCGATAAAAAATGATTTTTCAAGTCAGTAAAAGGAATTGTTAAAACTTCTTTCAATATAAAAGAATAATTTTGGGAATATCCTAAAGGAACTATTTGTTTATAGAGAGATTTCCTTATATCTTCTTTGGAAATTAGTTTTATTGTTTCAAGTGCGCATTCAATATCATGTTGTGCAACCTTGATGACAAGATCCGAATATAGGGAATCTTTTTCCTCAATTGTTAAGGAAGGAGGAGCAGGATCTTGTACATATTCAATAACTGATTCATGAATTATTTTCGTTTCAATTTCAGAAGGATGTTGATCTTCTTCTTTAGAATTAGAAGGTATTACTTTTTCAATAGATCGAATTATTTTTCGTGGAGGAGGTGCTTTGGGTGGAGATTGGATTTCATTTAAAATATGATGAGCTTGCTCTGAAGTAACAGTCTCGATGCCGTTTAATTCTATTGAAGTTGGGATTTTCGAGATGAATGCATCAATGTCAAAATTTTCAATAGGTTTTTCGTTAATAATTGTTTGTATTAAGGTTTTTTCGATTTTTTTTTTTACTTCCCAAAATATTTCCTGATATTCTTCCTTTTTTTGATGAATAACTTCAAAATTGAGATTTATTGCGCCATTATGCGTGGGTGTTATCTCCAAATTAAAAGATTTTTTTTCAGACGGATTCAATGAAAATTTAATTGAATTAGATGAAACATTTAATATTTTACAATGAGCTCCCGTAAAATTTATGACACAATCTTCTTTAGTTGCCACGAGATTAGTGATTTCAAAGTTCAACAAATAATTTTTTTTTCCAATCAACAATTGTTGAGGAAAATTTAGTAAATTAAGTGATACAAGAGGGGAGGTTTCAATTGTCATATTATTCAGAAGGTTTTTATTTTTTTTCTTCGCATTTTTGAATTTTTATCAGGTACAAATCCTTTCGTGCTTTGGATGGAAATGTTTTGTCTTTGTTTAATTGTACTAATAAAAGCTTCAATTCCATCTCCAATAGATAGAAATTCCGCTTTAAAATCATCAAAATCCACATCGACCAGACAATCAACCTCAATAAAGATATTTTTTTGAAAAGCAGAAAAAGTAACTTCGGGGAGATCATAGTTTAATTCTAAACACAATTCATAAACTTTCAGCAGAATGTCAGAAGAAAGATCTGCAGTATCCATTACAAGGGTTTTGACATGAATCCACTTATTTAAATTATATATAATAACATCAAATTCGAGATTTTCAACACGGAATGTACAAATTAATGCAGGAAAAATTTTATCTTCCTGATCACCAATATCTTGAAATCGGTAAGGAATATTTATTTGATCAAGATGCAACGCTATTTTTCCAATATTATTCCGTTCAGAGATATAACTCATTGATCATCCATTAGTTCTTGATAAATAAAATATTTACTCATACTTTCACATTTAGCTTAATTTATTGGGAAAAAAACATTAAATATGCTAATGAAGGATGTTGTAAAATTCTGGATCATCCATAAAGAAAGCGGAATGTGTATTTTTGAGCAGACATTTCAAGAATTACCCACCGATGTAGATTCGGGAATTATTACGGGCTATTTATATGCTATTATGACATTTTCCTCAGAAATTGCACATCGACAAGTGAGTTTTCTTCAACTCGAAGATTTACGTTTTACATTTAGTATTTCTGAAAAATATATTATGGTAATAGTAATTTTGGGTGAAAAATCTCACGATATCACCATGAAACAGCTAAAAAATCTACAAATTAAGTTCGATGAAAAATATCATAAATACTTCGATAAGGAATTTAGCGGCAATGTCTCAACATTCTATAATTTCGCTGAAGAAGTGGAAAAATCTTTTCAATCCGAAGCAAAATACTTTCAATATCTACAAGATCGTCATGAACAATTAAAAAACTATTTACAATCATCTACAAATAAGTGGAAAGATTTACAGAAGATTATAACAAGTCATTTATATAAGCCAGGTTCTTGGATAAAGAAACATAGTATGCACATCGATGATGCTACGAAGAAAAATATAATAGAAACACGAGAATTAACGGGGAAAAAGGTTAAAAAAAAAAATTCTTCTAATTCTGAGGAATTGAAGGGAAAATGGATATAAGTGTGGGAAGAATTTCATTTTCCCAATAATTTTAATTCCTTTATAGCGCTCACAGCTAGTTGATCAACCATTTCATTATACTTATTCCCAGAGTGTCCTTTCACTTTAATAAATTGAAAATTACATCTTTCAACGAGAGATAATAAAGCTTTCCAAAGATCAGGATTTAAAACGGGTTTTCCTTGAGAATTACTCCAATTATTTTTCTTCCACTTGATGTACCATTTTTGTGCAAAACAATTAACAATATATGCAGAATCGGAAAAAATGTGGATAATATGGGATTCATGTAATTTATTTCTAACAATAATCTGTAGAGCTCGAATAACAGCCAATAATTCCATTCGATTGTTCGTAGTATTTTTTGTAGAACCGGAAGTTTGATGTAAAATGGAATTGTTTTCTAAAATTATTGCAGCCCATCCTCCATAATTTTGATCGAATTGATTTCCTTCGCACGCTCCGTCAGTATAAACCTGAAGTATAGATGAAGTTTGATTCACAATTAGGTAAAAAATAGAAAAAACAAAAATTTTATGTTATTTTTTCTCTTCTCTTCGAAGTTTTAATGTGAGATCTCGAGCTCTTTTACTATACCAAACAAGTAATTCTCCCGAATCTTCGGGTTTAAAGTATTCACCAGCACATTTCACTGCTGCTTTCTTCATCATTCCATCATCTAAATTTCCAAGTCCAATTATATAGAGAACGACATTTTGATTTTCAGAAATCTTGTCAATAGCATCCAAAAAAGCAGTTCCATCAGTTGGATTTCCATCAGTCAGTAGAACAATCATTGTAGGTTGATCAGGCTGATCGATTGAGAATTGATTTAATAATTCTTGTGCTTTTTGCATCGCTAATCCCATATTTGTAGCTTGTCCATAAGCATTACCAATTTCTCGAACGATCAAACGGGCACAATTTTCGAGTTCACCCTTTTGACCAGATGAAGAATCCATCCACAGTTTTCCAGCAGACATTGGTAAAATTTGAGCTTCATCAGCGAACCTTATTACACTTACACGCTCTCCAAAACCTCTTCCAACTTTTTCAGATAAGAACAAAATTGCTGAAAAAGCTGCAGATAATCTTCGCGGAACATTGGTTCCAGGTTTAAATTTTGCCAAAAAGTCTTGGATTTCAGGATCATGCATAGCAGATTTTATACCTTCCAAAGCAGGACCGATATTGGTGACCCGAACATCCCGAGCCATCATAGAACGGCTTATATCAATCACAAGAATAGCATTAAAAGTAATTAAACTAACAGGCTTCAATTCAATGGCAGTTGAAGGCGAAATAGAGGCAAGAACATCACCACTCAAGTCCGGTACCGTGTTAAGCACTTCAATGGCGATATTTGCAGACTTCCACCTTAATTTAATTCCTTTATAAATGATATAATTGCTCAACCATTTTTTAACAACATCTATATTTTCCCGTGCCATGGAAATTATTTCCCAGACATTTTCTCCACTGATTGGCGAAACACCCAGTTCAATGGATTGAAGAGGGATAATTTGCCGAATATTTTTTTTCAATTCTACCTCAAAGCTCCCAACTCCACTTGCTTCTACTAATTCTTGGTCAATTATGGCATTAGATTCTTGAACATTAGGATTGAACCGAACTTTTCCTGCACCAAAGGCACCTGTCAATTCATCTTCAAAAGATAAAATGTCTCCTTCAGTAACTTGCAAGGTTTGAGCATTACGATGATTTATTTCAATAAATCCACCTAAATCGGGTTTAGACTCAACTTCAAGACTTAAAGATTCAACAGGTACAATTGGAGGCTCTAAAGAATATACAACTAATTGGGGAGCTTTCACATTGGTATCAAATATCGTATTTTCATCCATACCAACATTCCCATCACCCAATTCCATGATTTCAACACGTGCAGATCCAGTAGAACGAGTTAAGTGATCTTCCCATCCTGCAATCGCATTAGGATACAAATTTAGCTGAGTAGCAGTTTTAGCATTAATAACAATTTTTCCAGAAAGAGATTTTTTAGAAATTTTCGGAATTAAAATTGCGGAATTTGGTGTTTGATTAGCAAGTTGTGAAATAGGAATTCGATTAGGATAAGGATCCACCTCAATTAATGGAGGTAGGCTTTGAGGAACGGAAGATTGAGGTGCAGACATTTGAGAATTGGGCACAGGTGGGGCTTGCATTGGAGGCATTTGAGATACGGGCATCGGAGGTGTTTGCATCGGAGGAACTTGAGGTGTTTGCATCGGAGGAACTTGAGGTGTTTGCATCGGAGGAACTTGAGGTGTTTGCATCGGAGGAACTTGAGGTGTTTGCATCGGAGGAACTTGAGGTGTTTGCATCGGAGGAACTTGAGGTGTTTGCATCGGAGGAACTTGAGGTGCTTGCATCGGAGGAACTTGAGGAGTTTGCATCGAAGGTACATTTGGGGCTGGTGCAGTTGATGAATTTAAATTTAAATCAATAGTTGGAAAATTCGAAGTGCTCGGTGTAGGAGGTAGGATAGGGCTAGGAGGAATGTTAATCGGAGGCTGGGATTTATTATTTGGAGCAGGAATTGACGCCCCATTCTGATCATCATTACTTAAAATGATTATTTCTAACCCAGTAAAATTAATTTGAGTTAATACATCCTTAGCTACACGAACACTGAAATCGAGAACTTCGGAATCTGGTTCCATTGTGCATGCAATATTTGTATTCAATGCGGGATCTACTAAAATGACAGACCCCCCTTGAGGTAGCCCTAGATTCGCAGCATTTTTCACACTTAGAATGCATTTTTGACTAATATTACTCACAATCTCTACAAAAAGTTTGAGTTCCATGTCACTTGAATATTGGTTATTACCAAATAAAAATGTAAACTCAATAAATTGGTACGATTAAAGATTAAAGAAAAATTGTTTAGTGAAGTAAAAAATTTATTGATAAGTTTCCCCTATCTTTTTAGAATAATAACGGAAAACCGTGACTGTCTTCCCTAAATCACGAATTGAGCGAGATGCTCCAATCAAAAAGAAACGTCCTGCTGCTGAGACAACTAAAAAACTCTTTTTTCCACGAAGAACAACTTCAATCAATTTGTTATACCCAATTTTTGTGACAGAATCATTACCGGATTGAAGCAATACTGCCCCCATTGCGGATAAATTATCTGGACTTACTTCATACCCAGGAACAGCTGAATAAGCTAACCGCATACCTTCTCGAGTTACCAAAGCAAGTGCATCCAACTCAGTATTTTGAGTGATGTTTGCTAAATAAGCAGATAATTGTTGGGCATCAGTTTGATTTAGAGACATAATTAATTTGTTCCTTGATGTAAAATAAGACATTGGAAGTTAAAAAAATATCATTTTTTGGAAAAAAAAAATTATTCTATTTTACGCAAGAATTCAATTGCAACAACCGTTTGATCTTGAACTAAAACACGTGGAACGTACCCTTCAGCAAAAAATACACCTTCGGGTAAAGTGCTGATAGGTTCCAATTGATGTTCAACAGTTTTTTTTCCTAAAAATGATTGAACTTTTTCGGTAACTGAATAACTTTTATCACCAATTATAACCATTTCTCGTTCAAAACCAGCAGGAATTTCTTCTTCGTCTAGAATATCAATTATTTTTTCTAATTCCACCTTAGAATATGGTTTAGCACCGGATTGTTGAGCCAAAGAATATGAGGAAAAGCCACCTTCATCGCCAGTATAAATTGGTCCTGTTTGTTGGAGATTTTCATTTAAATTATTGGCATTTAAATTCGAGTAGGATTTAGGTTTTGGAGGCGGATTTCCATTTTCAATTTTATATTGAACATCATCTCCATCTTCACGAATTTCACGTGCGAATCCATCGGAACGAGGATTCATAATAGCTTCGCTAAATTCTGGAAATTCACCAGCAAGCACATCGTCTTCATCCATTGAAGTACTTCGATAATTTAGGCCAACTTGACTTCTTACATCTTGCAACTTTCGTGCACCAATGAACTTTGATCGAACTTTAGATTCCCGACCTTTCCATAAATAAACAATCCGAGCATCATCATCACACATTATGTAAGATTCGTTTGAATCTAAGAGATCAACAATCGGTTTATCCGCATCAAGAATTTCGTGCACTTCACCATTAGGAATAACTTGAAAAATTTGCATTATGCTTCACTTTGTTTAGTAATACCTATTAGTTTTTTCTTGCAACGCAAGTTCATAAATTTTTACTTTTTAAAAAAGAACGTAAATGTAAGATTAAATCGGATGCTTTTATGCGGGAACCGAGTATTTTTTTTGTGTATTCACCAAGCAATCCATTTAGAAAAGCAGCACAACCAGCACTATGTGCGAGAGAATTTCCAAGAGCTGCAAAAGAACCACATAGTCCCGCTAATACATCCCCCGTTCCACCTACAGCCATTTCAGGACATCCAGTACGATTAATTCTAATCTCCTTTGGATTTTGACAGCCTTGAGGTATAATATAATCATTCACTCCTTTTATTAAATAATTTCCGCCAATTTTAGCTAAATTTTTGTAGAAAAAATCGCACGATGCAAAATATGAATCATTAGCAGGAATTTTTTCTATGGATATAATCGAGTTTAGTTCATTTTTGTGAGGTGTGATAAGACAATTAGAGTTCAAAAGGTTAACTTGTTCTGTAGCAATTAATTCACCAAGAAGCCCAATCCCATCAGCATCAATGATACAAGGTTTTTTCGAAGTAAGCAACCAAGAAACATATTTCTTAAAAAAGGAAGTGGTTTCTTCAGATTTTCCCAATCCGGGACCAATTACAATTGCATCCGCCCAATTTGAAAGTTCTTTTGCCATGAAAAAATCATCTATACATAAATTTTTATTTATTCCCTCACGGACAATAAGATTAGGAGAATATTGACGCACTGTATTTGCAATATTTTTGGGAACCAAAACATTTACTAAATCAATACCAAATTCAATGGCGATTAAAGCAGCTAAGGCGGGAGCACCAGAAAAATTTTCAGACCCGCCAATGATAAGTAATTTTCCATATTCACCTTTGTGATTTGAACGAGATCTTAATTTCAAGCATTGTTGCAGATCGCCTTCACCTATTATTACATGAGCTTCAACAGGAATTCCAATTGGAGCAATCCAAGAATTTGGAAATTTATAGATTCCAATTTTATCTCGATGGAAGGCGATCCTGAAATCCCAGTTTACTGCTTTTTGGAAAATTTTACCTGTGTTTGGATCAATTCCAGTGGGAATATCGATAGAAATTTTAGGACACTTATATTGATTATAAACATCGATTATACTGGCAATCGGTTCACGAATTTTTCCTTTTACTCCCGTGCCTAACAACGCATCCACTATAATATCAGCCTTGGAATTTTTATCAACAAATAATTTAATATTGGAAGAATCGACTATTTCTTCAATCTGACAAGTTAAAACAAGCGAACTTAAGATATGCCAATTTCTTTGAGATTCTTCTGTTCGAATTTTGGAAGCCCCTCCAATTAGAGCAACTATGACATTTATGCCTCGTGTAGCAAGATGACGTGCAATAACAAGCCCATCACCCCCATTATTACCGGTTCCAGCAAAAATAATTACTTTGGAACTGGAATTTAGGTTATACATCTCCATAAGTTTGTTAGTCGCTTGTAATCCAGCACATTCCATGAGAAATGACTTCGGAATACCAAGATTAACAGAATTTTCATCCAATCGACTAATATCTTCAGCTTTTACGGGATTATTGGGAAAATCTACCATTGATAAATATAATTTAGCTAAAAAAGGATTTGAATGTATTGCAAAAAAAAAATTTCAAATGAAAAATTTGGATACTTATTACCATCCTTGGGCATCGGCTTTTCCAGAATATTCAACAGTCCATTTTATAGGATAATTAGATTTATCCATTTTCAACTCATCCATCATTTCAAGTAATTGAAGTTGAGTCGCTTCGGATAACGGAATACCTGTTTTTTCACGTTCCAAAATTGTAGTATATTCTTTTTCGCCAGCAACATAAATATGATCGGCACCTGGTTGTTTTTTAGCATTAGCACAAGAACGTAAAATCTCACCAGATGTTTTCTTAAAAGTGTTAAGATCTTCAAAAGCTTCAATATCAACGGCAATAAAGAAATGACCCAATCGATAAGGATCAAATACTTGCGTTTCGCCTTCATAATGAAATCCAAGGCAATTTTGAAGGAAATTCGCAGAACATAATCCAGCCGAAAGCACTTCAACAAAAGTGGCATAGTTATAACCTTTGTAACCACCCAATTCTTCACCACTACCTCCAAGAGGAGTAAGAGCAGCTTTTTTTGCTAACATATCTTTAAGAATTTGGTTTGTATCAGTAGGATTCTCTCCAGAAGAGTTTATCACCCAACCTTTTGGAGCAGGTTTATTTAATCGCGCATACCACTCAATTTTTCCTCGTTGAGTAATGCTTGTGGCATGATCAGCAAACCAATGACCTCCCGTAGGTTCATAATCTGTTGGAAATGCAATAGTAAGGGGATTTGTTCCAAGCATCGGTTCAACAGACCAAGTTGGAGCGATAGATGGACGTGCGTTTGTACCAGTTATACCAATACACCCTTGTTCTGAAGCCATAAGAGAATAATAACCTGCAATCCCATAATGATTAGATTCTCCAACAGTCACCATCCCAATTCCACATTTTTTTGCTTTATCAATCGCCATTTGCATCGCTTTATGAGATACAGGTTGCCCCATACCATTATCAGCAGCCAATCGAGCAGTTCCAGCTTTCTCACGTTCCACCGTTATTTTTGTGGTAGCTTTTTGTTGTCCTCGGCGAACACGTGCATAATACATAAATAGTCGTCCAACACCGTGACTATCAATACCTCGTTTATCCGCTTCAAATAACACATCCGCACAAATTTTTGCATCCTCATCTGGAACACCCATGCCAATAAAAGAATCTTTTTCGAGTTGCCATAATGCTTCGAATGGTACATACGTATATTTTTCATTTCCCATAGAAATCACTGTTATTGACTAGAAAAGACAGTTGAACTTAAAATGAATTTCATCATTATTTTAGAATAAGATGAATAATAATCAAATTTGACCTCATCCATTCTGAATAATATCAAATCGATGATTCAAAATCACTTTCAAAATAATTTACCAAATAAGAATTTAAGAAGAATAATAGACGTTTAGAAGGATAGGAAGCAACGTAATCAAAAATAATAAAAAAAAATTAAAATAAGTCTAAAGTTTGAGTTTTGGGTTTAATACGTCGTACAATTTTAAGCTCTTCATCAGGTTTGATTGCCCCAAATTGATCATTCAATAATGTATGCCATGCATTTAAAGATTGATGAATGTTGGCACCTTGGGACAATTTATCTATTAAATCTTCTGCAATTTCCTCGATATTAAAATCAAATTTTTGTAAATCACTTGGAATTAATAGTACTACAGCATATCTTTGTACCCCGCCCCGAGCTAAGGGATCCAATATTTTAATTTTCTTAATTCGGATAGTATAGGGGGTTCCTTCCTTATTGTTCACAAATAAGGCAAGGTCATTCGATCGTGAGGATATTGAATCTTGAAGAATATTATACTGACTGATGGAATCAAATGAAGTAAAGTTGAAACTAATTCCAACAAATTGGGGCCCAAGTTTATGATGATAATGGCTTAAAGCAATACCAATTTCCATATCAGTGATGTCATGTGAAGACATAGATTCGTGTTCCTATCCCTCGGATGATGAATTCATTCAAAAGAATACATATTAATTCTTTAAAATAGATGTGGAAGAAATCTCATTTATGGGTGAGCAATTGGAATAGTTTTAACCTAAGGTTATAAATAGCTATCAAATGACATTCGTTAAAAGACCAAATCTTCCATTTAATCGAACGTTTTTTTTTCCATTTTTGTAATTAGAATTATTTTAACAAATAATTAAATTTAAAAAAAAAAAAAATTACACCAAAAGAATTAAAGATAATTTGGATATTCTGGAATAAATCCTTCTTTCATTAACAATTTTGTTTGATCGTGGGAATCAGTAATGAGTTTGGTGGCAATATCCCTTGCTTCATCCGCAGAAAGTCGAATTCGAGCAACATTCTGTTCAATTGCTTTTTGACCAACAGCAACTGCCTCATCAATAAAAACTTGCATATCTTCCATAGTAGGAATGATATAATTCTCACTAATACCCTTGTGAGCAGCAAATTTGGCAAGTTCTTCAGCGGCTGCAATACACATCTCATCAGTAATTGTTGTTGCTCTAACATCTAAAGTACCACGAAATATTCCAGGGAATCCAACTGAATTGTTAACTTGATTTGGAAAATCAGATCTTCCAGTCGCCACAATTCGTGCACCCGCCTCTTTTGAATCCCATGGAAATATTTCAGGAACAGGATTTGCACAAGTGAATACCACAGCATCATTTGCCATTTTTGAAATCCATTCTTTTTGGATAACTCCGGGACCAGATCTGGATAATGAGATCAGAACATCCGCTCCTTCAAGAGCAGTTCCACAATCACCTTGAATTTGTTCACGATTGCTTCTTTGCGCAATTTCATATTTATAATTGTCAGGAGAAAGAAGATCTTCCCGTTCTTTATAAAGAATACCTCGAGAATCAACGTATAGAGCACTTCTTGTATTAAATCCGGCAGTTCCTAGCAATCGTTGTATAGCAAAATTACTTGCTCCCACACCATTAAACACAATTTTTACATCCTTTCGCTTTTTGCCTACTACTTTCAAAGCATTAATCATTCCTGCAACAGTAACACACGCAGTTCCTTGCTGATCGTCATGCCAAACCGGAATATGAATATCAGGATCTTTCCGAAGGGCATCTAATACCTTGAAACATTTAGGTTTTTGAATATCTTCCAAATTTATTCCCCCAAAGGTTGGTTGAATCCATTTCACTAATTGGATTATTTGTTCAGCATCCATATTAGGCCCAACACATAAGGGAAATGCATCAACACCACCCAAATATTTGAACAACAAGGCCTTCCCTTCCATTACAGGCAATCCCGCTTCTGGCCCAATATTTCCTAAACCTAACACGCGAGTCCCATCACTAACCACCGCCACATAATTCCACTTACTTGTATGTTTGTAAACGGTTTCTGGATTCTGATAAATATCATTACAAGGTGCTGCTACACCTGGACTATACCAGATCCCAAAATCTTGAAAATCGCGTACGGAGCAACGAGGCATTACTTGTAATTTCCCTTTATAAAATGGATGCATTTTCATCGCATTTTTTGAAGGGATTTTGGACTTCTCAATTAGTTCTTCCTTGGTAAGTTTGGTTTCCATAGGTGATCACGCCCATGATCATTTATGAACTCAATTTCATCTTTTTCTAAAAAATAATAAAGGAATCTAACCATCTCAAAACATAAAAAATATGATATCGCGGGGATAACGAAGAATTAAGTGATTTTTTTACTTTTTTTCCGAAAAAAATCCCACAGAATTTATTAGTGACAAAATAATTTTCGATAGTAATAGAGTTGAAATGAAAATGGATTATGATATTGCAATCATTGGTGCTGGATGCGTGGGCACTTCAATCGCTCAACGTTTGGCCAAGTATAATTTAAAAATAGCCTTAATTGAAAAAGACGCAGATGTTGCTATGGGGACAAGCAAAGCAAATAGTGGTATTATCCATCAAGGATATTTTACTGCCAAAGGATCTTTGAAAGAATCCTTAAGTCTTCGTGGAAATGAATTATTTGATGAAATCTGTCCTCAGCTTGGCGTAGATTATAAACGCACAGGGGCATTATTTTGCGCAACGAATCAAAATGAAGTTAAGACATTACAAGGAGAACTTACTAAAAGTATAAATCGTAATGTTGAAGTCGAATTTATTGACGATCCTATCAAAATCAAGGAATTAGAACCTAATCTGAAAAATGAAGTTATAGCAGTACTACATTTTCCAACAGCTGGAATTATTGTTCCATGGGAACTTACTATCGCCTTAGCAGAAAATAGTGTAGCCAATGGAGTAAAACTATTTTTAGAATATAATGTTGGATTCATCAAACGTGAAGCAGATGAATTTAGTATTCATTCGACTGATGGAAGAAAAATAACAGCTAGAACCATTATTAATGCTGCAGGGATATATTCTGATAAAATCGCAAAAATGGTCGGAGATGAAAGTTTCAACATCATTCCTCGCAGAGGAGAATATATTATGTTCGATAAAAATTCCCTTCCACTTAAAAAAATTCTTTTTCCATGTCCAACAGTGGTTTCTAAAGGAATTGTTGTAGGTCCAACTCTCCATGGAAATTTTTATGTAGGACCAAATGCCGATGAAATTAATGATGTGGAAGGAAATCAGACTACTACCGAAGGATTAAATGAAATTTTAACAGGAGGTATGAAATTGGTAGATCTTCCATTCCGAAAACACATCACCAATTTTGCAGGCATTCGTGCAAGCACATTACGTCACGATTTCATCGTTGAACTTTCTTCAGTTACTAACTTCATCCATGCGGCAGGAATTGATTCACCAGGATTATCTTCATGTTTAGCGATTGCAGAGAAAGTAGAGACGATAATTAAAAATGAATGTAAATATGTTTTAGTAGAAAAAGACAATTATATTGCTACCCGTAAAAAACAGGTTCGCTATGCTGATTTATCGGAAGCTCAATTAGCCAAAAAAATCGAAGAAAATCCACAATGGGGAAATATGATTTGTCGCTGTGAATTAGTTACAGAAGCAGAAATAGTCAAATCTTGCCATACACTTATCCCGTGTACAAATACAGATATGGTCAAACGGCGATTACGTCCAGGGATGGGGAGATGTCAAGGAGGATTCTGCCAAGCAAAAATCATGAAGATTATATCACGGGAATGTGAAATGATCTATGAGCAGATCACTAAAACCGGCGGAGATTCACAAGTTGTATTTAAACGTTCTAAGAACTTGAATTCGGAAATATATCAAGGAGAAAATCTATAGGAGGAAGAATAATTATGAGCGCAAATAATGAGATTAAAGAAATTCAATATGATGTTGTAGTTATTGGAGGAGGTCCTGCAGGTCTTGCTGCAGCTTTGAAAGCAGACCAAGAAGGATGTTCTGTACTAGTTTTAGAGCGTGATAATGAATTGGGAGGAATTCTTCAACAATGTATCCATAATGGCTTTGGATTAAAACATTTCAAAGAAGAATTAACAGGACCTGAATATGCTCAGCGATTTATTGACATGATTGGTCAATCGAATGTAAAAATTATGCTGAAATCAATGGTTATTAACTTAACACCAAATAAAATTGTATCAGTTATTAATTCTAAAACAGGATTATTCCATGTCAAAACAAAAGCAATAATTTTGGCCATGGGATGTAGAGAGCGCACCAGAGGCGCCATTAACATCCCAGGTTCCCGTCCAGCAGGTATTTTTCCAGCAGGTCAAGCCCAGCGTTTTATCAATATGGAAGGATATATTCCAGGACACCGAGTATTAATCTTGGGATCTGGAGATATAGGTATGATCATGGCACGGAGATGTATATTAGAAGGGATGAAAGTGCTCGCAGTATCCGAAGTGCTTCCCTATCCAAGCGGTTTGAAACGAAATCAAGTCCAATGCCTTGATGATTATGGAATACCCTTATATTTACGGCATACAATCATTGATATTCGGGGAAAAGAACGCGTAGAAGGTGCAACAATTGCAGAAATTGATGAAAAATGGCGCCCAATTCCTGGGACGGAAAAGCATTTCGATTGTGATACAATTCTCTTTAGTGTAGGACTAATCCCCGAAAATGAACTTTCCGCGACAGCAGGATGTGATATTGCAAATAATGGAGGTCCTAATGTAAATGAGTATCTTCAAACCACAATACCGGGAATTTTTGCATGTGGAAATGTATTACAAGTTCACGACTTAGTTGATTGGGTAACAGAAGAAGCGGAACAAGCAGGAAAAAATGCAGCCCTATACGCGAAAAAGGAGTTACTAATACCCACTCTTGAAACATGTAGATCAGTTACGATTAAGCCGGGGACAAATGTAGGCTATACCGTACCAGAACGGATTGATGATCTCACATCCGAAAAAGTCATTAAATTTTCTTATCGAGTAAAAAATCCAAGATCGAATATACGTACCCAAATAATTTCAAAGGGGAAGGTTATTTATTCAAGGAGACACAAATTTGTTCTACCATCAGAAATGATCAATATCAATGCTAAGCTAAACCCAGAAGATGTTGGAGATGAAATCACAGTGAATGTTACAGAGAAGAAGCAGACAATAAATATCATTGAAAAAACGATGTTGGAGGGTGACTAAAAATGGAAGAACGAATAAATGAACGCGAAATCATATGTGTAATATGTCCTAATTCATGTCGTTTAACAGTTTGGCGTGATAAAGAGGGCGAGTTGCACATTAAGGGAAATCAATGCCCGCGTGGATTAACATATGGAGAAAGTGAATATACTAATCCAGTTCGCATGCTGATTACTACTATGCGGATAGAAGGTGCGACACTCCCAGTAATTCCAGTAAGAAGTGTGGAACCTATTCCAAAACAACATCTATTACGAAGCATCAAAGTTGTAAATGATGTAGTTTGCCAAGCACCTATCAAAATGGGAGATGTTCTTATAAAAAACATCTTAGGCACAGGAATAGATGTAATTGCTTCCCGCAGTATGGATACTTTTGAGGGAACATCCAAAAGAATACATAGATATAACAAAAATGATCTTAATGAAACAATTTTCCACACATTAGTCGATACTTTTTATGGGGGAAACACACAGATTTCTGCCGAAGATCGATTAAAAATAGAAGAAGCAGAAAAAATCATAATTAATCGTTTGAAGAAATTTGGTTTGCAAACGGAATAAATCCCGTATCTCTTTGAAAATTTTTTTATGTTTTCATTTTTTTCTATATTAACCCTTTTTTCTCTAATTCTAACTTTGCTTTAACTGAATTATCAACAATATTTCCACCATTGAGAATAAATTTTTCTTTGATCCAAGGGATTAATTCAGAAATACCTTCAGAAAATGAATATTGAGGTTTAAATCCAAGTTTTTCTGAAATCTTTGATATGTCAGCACATATATGTCGAACGTCGCCTGATCGAAATTTATAGGAAATTTCAGGATGAATTTTTTTTCCCAATGCATTACTTAAAATTGTAGCAACTTCAGAAATTGAAACGGATTTCCCAGTTCCAACATTAAAGATTTCATGTTTTGATTCTGAGCGTTCCATTGAAAGATTTAAAGCTTGAACAATGTCTTTAACATGAATTAAATCCCTACTTTGATTCCCATCTTCATATACAATAGGACGATTATTTGATAAGAGAGCAGTGGAAAAAATCGCGCACACGCCAGTGTAGGGATTGGACAATGCTTGACGGCTTCCATAAGTTCCAAAAAAACGTAATACAGTAGTATTCAGACCATATGTCTTGCCGATCATCATACAAAGATCTTCCTGTTCTTTTTTAGAGAGAGCATATACAGTAGAGCAATCGGCAGGTTTGTTTTCCCTAGTTGGGAACGGAATTAATTTATTTTGACATATAGGACATGAATATTCCCAATCTTTTGTTTTTTCAGTGACAAACTGTCGAACTTTGGGATTTACAATCTTTTTACACGTCGGACAATTGTAGGATCCTTCCCCATATATGGACATCGAAGAAGCAACAATTAATTTTTTAACATGATTGGGTTTATTAATTAGCACATCCAGTAAATTTGCTGTTCCATGGGAATTAACATCAATAAATTTTTGAACTTGATACATTGATTGCGCTACACCAACAGCGGCAGCAAGATGGTAAACAACATCAATATCTTGGAGACTTTCTGCAAGTTGTTCGCTATTTCTAACATCCCCATGAATAAATTTAACTTGTTTCGAAAGGTAGTCAGGAGGTAGATTCCGTCCATGATGGACTTGTGGATCTAAAGAATCAAAAACAATTATTTCATGGCCTTTATGGAGCAAAAAATCCGCTAAATGACTTCCTATAAATCCAGCACCTCCAGTAATCAAGATTTTTTTTGTTAAGATTCTAATTCACCCTGAAATTGATAAAATGATTGAATTTTGATTTATTCTTCATTAGACACGATTCGTGCTCGAGATTTGAAATCTTCAGGTATCAAATCATAAAATGATCGATATTCAAATTTGCGTGCAGGAGTGCCCCAAACAAAGTTCGCATTTTCATTTCTCACATGTTGTCTTTTTACAACAAAGGAACGGGGACCAACGGCCATACCTTCGGAAATAATTCCCCCCGGAGCCATTACCCCCGTAGCATGCAAAACCCCTTGTTTTTCAATTGTAACTTTTTGAACAGTTAAATTTCCAAAAATACTATCTACCACATGACTTGATATGCAGCAACCTTCCATAACAACAGATTGATCTTGCAGATCAGTGAATTCCAAGGAAACATAACAATCCCCGTACATTGCGTTCCGGTGAATCTTATTATCTGCCATATCTCGAAGAACAAAATTAATCATCCAAGGAAAAAATGATTTTTTTGCCACCCATACAGGCCATTTATACATAAATCCTCTAAGGTGATAATAATGTACCGCTGGATCCGTAACATTACCATTTTTAAATTTACGTGAATATACCGCCTCTCTTGCTGGACTTTTTCGATCCCAATATTTATGCAAGATTTTACAAAATTTTGACATTGACCAAATGCTCAAATATATATTGGAGATGAAAAGAAATGGAAATATGATAATTTGGAGCAGTATAGAAACTTGAAAAGTTTCATAACAATAAAATATTATTCCATCCACGAGCATGATAACAAAGATTGGCATAATAAATTGATACAAATTTATCAAAAAGAATGGAATTCGAGGTAATTGGACTTCATTCTCAGCCCATTTATCAGCAATTTCTTCGGGAGTCAAATGTTTTGACATGGATATTATAAGATAGAAAACAAACAAAAAAAAGATTTGCTTACCTCATGTTAGAAATTATTATTTTGAAGCTTGTTCCAGAAAAGCATAAAGTGATAGAGGATCGTTTGTAATAATGGAATCTACACCAACATCAATCAGACGCTGCCATTCCTTAGGGGAATCGCTAGTCCAAGGATTTACAAGCAAATTGTTTGCATGAGCCAATGCACAGAACTTTTTGTTTACAAGCTTTGTATAAGGATGAGTTGCATCGGCATTCAATCTTTTAGCATTTTCAATGAAAGATTTGCGCTTGAAAATGGATAGAAGATATCCAAGTTTACTTGAAGCGGTTGGTTCTAAGGAAGCACAAATTAAATTGGAATTTAATTTTTTAATCGCAGCAATTTCAGAGTGAACAAAAGAAGAGATGATCACTTGGTTTTCCATTTCATTTGCAATAATTAAATCATTTACAGGCCTTGCCAATCCAGAATGTTTTATTTCAATATTGATTCCAATTTTCCCTTTGCATAAATCAAATACTTCTTGTAAAGTCGGAATTTTCTGTTTTTGTCCAAAATCTAAGGTTTTCAGCTGCTTCAAAGTAGATTTTGCAACGATCAAATCTTGATCTGCGACTCTTTGTGTTTGATAATCATGAGTCACAACAATATGATGATCCACAGTTAAATGAACATCCAATTCAACATAATCAGCTTTAGCTTCAATTGCTTTTTGAAAAGCAAGAAGAGTATTTTCAGGGTATCGTTTATTAAACCCCCGGTGAGCTTGTATCGATACTGAAAAAGTTTTTTTGATTGGTTTTACTCCCATAATGTTAATAGAACGAATTCCGATTTAATGATTTTTCTTCTATTCCATTTTAAAAAATGAAAATGACGGTCTTTTCTCAAATATGTTCTAAATTTTTATCAAAAACATTAATTTTTTCCTTAATAGGAAATAAAAAAATAATTTTTGATAAAGAAAAAGCAATGTTTTTTCCATGAACCACTTTAAAACAACTATGCCACTTTGAGTTTGAATTTCTTCCAATTTAGGATTTTCGATTAGTAAAATTTGTTGGAACTATTTGAAAAAGTCGGTTGTGAATACATTTAAATAGAGAGGATAGTTTAAAAACAATATATATTTAATAAACCCCGAAAAAGGAACAAGCGATTATCCCCGGAGAAACATATAAATGGAATTTTGTGCCGAATGTGGGAATATTTTACTCCCAAAGAAAAGAACAAATGAGTTGTTCTGTCGAGTTTGTAAAACAAGCATCCCAATAAAGGAAAAGGAAAAAGTAAAACTCGATCAATATAAGAAAGCAGCTGCCGCTAAAAAAAGTAAAAAAACAGAAAAACAACGAGCACTTCGGACTGCAGTGATTGAAGAACAAAATAAAAAAAATAAATCTATGACAGAAGATGAACGTGAAGCCTTCGGAGAATTACTAGAAATGTCCGGAGATTAATTTTTTAATTAATTAAAAAAAAGTTTTATCCTTATTTTCTTATGGGCATAGAATGATCTCTCCTATAGAATAATTTTTATGCCTCAAAGACAAGTTGTAATCATTACAAAACTTTGTGCTAGAATTATTACAAATACGAAGATATTATTCCAATTGCAAAAGATATTTATTAGTTGGTTTTCACAAGAACTACATACTCTCAAACAAAGAAATTTAAACTAAAATGCAGAAATGCATTAAAAACTAAAACTTAAAAAATATAAAGGAGTATTAACAAAATGGAACTTATAGAATTACCCCCAAATCAAATCGATGTTTATCCTGGATCATTAGAAGAAACTTTAACAGACGATGCAACCAATTTTCCATACAAAATAATTAATATTGTGTGTTTAGCGAAGATGACGCGTCCAGATCCTGAATCTAAAATAAATTTCGAAGAACTAGAAAAGCGGATTACTGTCAAAAGACTGAATAGATTTCCATGCGTTTTATTCAAAATTGATGAAATTTCAGTTATTTTATTTAAAAATGGTAAATTAATTTTAACAGGTATTAAAAAAAGAGAAACTATTGAGCCTTTACGATTAAAAATAATCGATCACTTGCGTAATAAGGGTAAGCTCGAATTTTCAGAAATGACAACAGAGATTCAAAATCTGGTAGTAATGTCCCAATTAGGAAAAATAATTAATTTAGAAATGGCTTGTTTAACTTTAACAAATTGCTTATATGAACCTGAACAATTTCCAGCAGCAATTATCAAACCAACGACAGGCGGGACATTTTTAATCTTTTCTAATAGTAAAATCATTGGATTGGGTATGAAATCAATGGATATGGTTAAAAACTCGTTAAAAAATCTTATTTCAGATATTTTTGAGAATGATCTTTTTATTCGCGTTAATGATGATGATCCATTTGATGATGATCAACTCTTTTTTTAGGATAAATTATCCTTTTTACTCCTTTTTGAGATAACAATTTCATCAAAAAATTAAAAATGAGCAAATGGATAGATAATATAATGTCTTCTAAAGATGCAATCAGAAAAAATATTGAACAGTTACGAAATTTTCAAAAAAAACTACTAAAGAATCTTTCCAAAATTGAACAAGACACAAGAGAAGAGATGATTCGTAATAGTTATTCAATGTCGATAAATCAAATTGCACCTTGGCTCAATTTTAATCAAATTTCAGAAATATCACCTGAAGGAAAATCGTTAAGTCAAAACGATATAAATTATGTCATCAAAGTAGCCAAAACCTTGAAGCAGATTAAAATTGCACCAGAACAAAAGGAAATAATATTAAATCAATTTTTGAAAGAATTGGAAGCAATTTCGGATTCAGATAGGGTTGTACTTTTAGAAAATTTCAAAGAATTACCAATTGAATTTTTGCAAGAAGAATTAACAAATATCTGTCAAATATTTTGTAATGAAAAATAAATAGGGAAAAAAATGGATCTAACTACCGCAATCAGCCGAATACATCACCTTTATGTCCGTATAGCATCGAATTCAACACCAGCACCAGGTTTTGGATATAAAATTGAAAGATACAACACTCGATCAGGTAGTGGTTTATTATTTATTGTATTGGAACCCCCAGTAAAAAAAGTAAAAGGAAAGAAAAAAGATTATGATAAGGCAATTGAGAAAAGTGAAAACACTGGAAAATGTATCCTTCCAAAAGATTTTCCAAATATAGTATCTTATCTATCAAGTGAATTCTCCAAAATAATAAAACCTCGTGCTGAATTGCTTCAATATCTCCAAAAACTGATGGCAGGATTACGATTAGAATTAATTCCAATGGAAAATATGAAATACGTGTTCAAAAATCCAATTGAGCCCCAAATAATTGTATATGATACAATTGTCAAAGGCCAATTTGCATTTTATATAAATATAGTGGATATTGAAGAACAGGGTTTGATTTTAGCTCATGAACGTCAAATGGAATATATAATTACTGAAATTAAAAATGGAAAGGATCCAGTTCAGATTAAAAATCTACCAGCAATACGAACAGGTGAAACAGAATTTCATCCCCGAAAATCACCCCTCGATGATAATGAGGAAGAAAAACAAGAACCAGAAACAGTGGCTAAATTTCGTGAAAGTATTAAACAAAAAAAAATCCAAGATGAGATTGAAAATGAATTAGATTTAGAAACAATTATTGATTTTAATCCTAGACCTGAAGCAGAACAACAAGAATCTGCCACTATTAAAAGAGATTTATTTGGAAGGCCTCTTCCAGCTAATGTTAGCCCAAGCAATCCAGATCCAATACCACTTTCAGGAGATGGAATTAAATCAACTCCAAAGCCGAAACCGGCACCTGCACCATTAATAACCCCTCAAATGTCACCAAAAGATGCAGATTTGCTTTCAGAACAACCAAATCAAATTGATAACACTCCAAATTTAGAAAAGTTAAGAACGGAAATCATAGAACTTCGGCAGAAAATTCAAAAATATGATCACTTAGAAGAAGAAAACTCTCGATTACAAGATCAAATTTTGTTGGTTACTGATAGTTTAACTCTCCAACTCGCACAGAAAGATACAAAAATTAAAGAAATTCAAAAACAAAAAGAAAAACTTGATTTTCAGTTAAATGAAGTTAACCAACTTTCCAAGAAAAAAGAAGAAAAATTCCAATTTATCATTAATAAACTTACTAATGCCAACGAAGATTTGATAAAGAATTTAGCAGCTATAGAATCAGAAAAAGAGCAGAAAGTCCAAATTGAGAATAACCATGGGGAAGAAATGGAAAAATTAAGAGAAACTATTAATGAATATTTTGAAGAGAATAATCTATTAGCACAATCCATTAAGGAAACAGATGAAAAAAACAAAATGCTCACTGCTCAGATAAAAACAATTAATGATGATAGGCAAAAGGTATTAAATGAGAAATTAAATTTGGAAATAATGTTAACTGAGCTCCAAGACCGCATCTTTGAATTGGAAAGCGATATTGAAAAAAAAGAACATGAAATATCACAAAAAACTGAAGAAAAGAATGAAATTCAGACACATATTGAAGAAATAATTAAAGAACGCGAATCTACTTTGAGTGACTTGGAAAACCAGACACAGAATTTGGATAAAGGAGAATAAAAACAATGGCAAAACACTTTCATTTCAAAAAAATTGAACCTACAGAAGTAACAGCATTTGAGTCCACAGGCACCAATATTCGAGTATTTATTTCGGAAGAAGAAGCCCCAAATTTTATAATGCGGAGATTTGAAATAGCCCCAGGTGGAAAAATTGGGATCCATCAACATCCTTGGGAACATGAAATGTATATTCTTTCTGGGGAAATGTTCCTACTAACAAACGATGGAGAAAAAGAAAAACTTGTTAAGAACGAATTTGTTTATATGCCACCAAATGAACCTCATGGCTATGTTAATGAGAATGAAGTACCTGTATCATTTATATGCATGATACCAAAAAAAAACCATTAGAACAAGTCCAGTAAATCAAGATCTAATTGACCTACTTTTTTTTTAGTATTTCCGAGTACACCTTGCCGTTTTAAATCTAAAGCAAGTTTTTTTACTGAACTTCGGATAACATTTTCATCACTCGCACCTGTACAGATAATTCGACCTGAACTAAAAATGAGGAAGCATATTTTTGGATCAGGTATTTTATAAATTAATCCAGGAAAAACTTCAGGTTCATAAATTGCCCGAGTTAAAGATAAGGAGGTTAAATCGAGATTTATAGTTTGATGGAAATCTCCACGCACAACGATATTTTCAATTTTTACCTCTGGTTCCATCTCAATTTCAATCCCTGCATTTTCCATCTTTTTGACGACTTTTTCCACAACTATGGGAAGATGTTTGACAAGTCGAACACCTGTGGCCACCATCTTACCAGAAGAGAAAATCAATATGGTTGCCTTAGGATTTTTCATTTTTACGACTAATCCTGGAAAATTTTCTTTCTTTTCAATATCTTTATATTTTTCTAATAGTTTATTGAGATCTATAAAAGTGCCCACTTTTACGCTAGCTACGACATTTTCAATTCGCAAAGTTACCTTATTTTTAACTTCTCTGGGAACTGCAATATCGGAATTTTTTTTTAATTTTGAATTGTTTTTATTAATGCTCATTTGGATTTACCTTTATTTGGATGAATTTTTTTGATCTATGTTTAGATTATCTGAAGATTTTTCGTAGGAAGTTTCTAAATATATTAAACTATATTGAATACTCTCTTTTAGTAGACTTAATTCCTTAAAAGATAAGCATTCACTAATTAAAATGATACATTCACCCTCTGACAACCATTCTATCGAGGAAAAATGCAAATTAAAACGGTTTCCTTTAAGTTGTAATTGAGTGAATTCACTTTTGAAATCATCGAGAAGCAAATTCATTGATGAAATGAATGAAAAGATGTGAGAATAGTTAATTATTTTAAAATCTTCAGTCGAAGCACTTAGTAAAATTCTTTTTTCATTTAAAATAATTACTGCAGTATTCCTTTTTTCTGAAATAGTCTCAAATAATATTTCTTCGAGATAATTGGTTTGTGGTGAGAGGGTACCAATTACTACTTGCATTGATCTAATTAGTTGATGGAGCATGTCAGATTTAATGCTTGTAAAAAAGAGATTAGACTGAACCGATGCTGGCAAGGTATATTTTATTTCATTCTTGAAGGATTGTTGATCATAAGTTGGAATTAAATCCAGTTTGTGACAAAAAACAAAAAACTGGGATTTTAGATCTCTACTTGTATTTATGTCTAGAATCTTCTGTATATGTTGTACGATTTCACGAGAATTTGTATCCCAATAAGTTGAATCGAAGATGTAGAGAATTGCATCAACAGAATCAAATGGATCAATCTCCGATTCGAATGATTCGTTTAAAAAATGGTCCATTTCCTGACCTGCCAGATCTGCAACACCAAGATCCAAATCTAGCCAATCATAATTAAATTGTACTAATCCATAAGTTGGTTCAAGGGGCAAATCCAAAAGAGATTCAGAAGGTATTCCCTCAAAAAATAGTTTTTTAATTGAAGTTTTACCTACTGCGCTAGATCCTATAAATAATATTTTTCGTGATGATTTTTTTTGAAAAAATTTGGATGCATACTGGTGAAATTCTT
This sequence comes from Candidatus Lokiarchaeum ossiferum, assembly GCA_025839675.1. Lineage (GTDB taxonomy): Archaea > Asgardarchaeota > Lokiarchaeia > Sigyniarchaeales > Promethearchaeaceae > Lokiarchaeum > Lokiarchaeum ossiferum. The sequence continues at coordinate 4,876,644 of CP104013.1, read as the reverse complement.
TAATTTGCTCATTACCAGAACGATTGAATAAATTTTCACCAATTTCATTTAATTGATTTTTTATTCCATCAAACAATAATTCTTCATTTAAATGGAGAACAATAATCATCATAGAATATCCATTGACTGGAATTTGCTTTTTTGGACAATAACTGAGAAAAATTTTTTCTTTCAAACGAATTTCGACTATTTCATTTGTCATCTCTTTAGAAATTGAATGTGTCATTAATATTTTGTTGATTTCATCTTTAGATACTTGAAAATTATTTGGATATCTTGCCATTATTAAAGGACCTAACTGGGTGTCCCAATGAGTTAATACTAATCCAATTACCATTTCCATTCTATCCTGATACAAATTATTTTTTTTGGAGATGAACTATTATTTAAGGATGGGTTTTTAAATATTGAAGGGAGACTTTAAATTTCAATTTAAATAGATGATTAAAAATGATAATCAACAGTCTACCATTTTTCCTTTAAACCACTTTCATAAAGAATTTAGAACCAATTGATTATATACTTAAATTTTAAGAAAAAGAGTGATTTTTTGATAAGAATTTTAATTAGAAATATCTTAACAAAAATATTGCATTTAAAAAAGATTCGTTACCAAAGACATTCAGCGACATATTCAAAGATTTCATGAATATTTTCCCCTGTTTTAGCGGAAGTATTAAAAATAGGAACATTGAATTGATTTTTCAATCTTAAAACCAAATTTTTAGATGTCTCAGCATCTATCAAATCAACTTTGTTTAAAACTATTATATAAGGAACTTCTTTACCAGCATGTTTCCGAACATCGTTAATCCATGGGACAATATATTCATCAGCATGCCTCATCGCATCGACTACAATAATAATATAATTTGCATAGGAAAGATACTGTGCTCTCATGAATTGAAAATTTTTCTGTGATGCCAAATCCCAAATTTGGGTTGAAAGCATATCAGAGGTTTTTGGATTGGAAAATTTCACTTCGTAAAAGTCAACGCCTAGAGTTACTAGATAAGAATTTGAAAAAGTTCCCTTAGTATATCTGACAATAATAGAAGTTTTTCCAACACCATCAGAACCAAGAAGGCACACTTTTCTTTGTATATTCATTTTCTCACCTCGTCTTAAACAACAGGTAACAATTCAATCTGAGGAAACCCTTTATCATAATTTGTCTTCATAGCAAAAAGACAAGAGCTTCTTGGCTTAATCGCATACAAAAATATGGAGCCGTGTCTTTCTATCACTTTTATATGTGTAGAAGCAATATATGATAAATTTGTTGTTAATGCTCCCAAATCTTGAGACGCTTTAGCTTGCCCTGGGGAAGTAGAATTAATGATACCTAATTCAATCACATTGGAATTCCTAATTAATTTTAAATGATTCTCGAAATCGCGCATTGCTTTATTAAAATCGACCATAAACTGTAAGGAATCATAAGAAATTCCAGCAAATACAGGTTGAAATTTGGAAATACTTGATAATTTCGAATATGTATCAAAAAAGATATCATTGTATGAAACATCGTCAACCAACCGAATATAAGGGCGAATCTCTTTTCTATCGCTGATTTGAGTTTGTAGTATTCGCATGTTTCTACTAATGGTATCTGTTTGTAAATAGAGAAATAGGCGTTTCTTGTCAATTAAATCAGAATTAATCCCATCAGTCGTGTGTACAATAGCACCTCTTCCTTGTTGAATAAATTGACATAACATGCCAATGAAGATCGATGAAATTGATGATATTGGAACGGTTGATTCTACTTCTAATAAATTAAAAGTTCCTGGACGTAAACCTCCATTATAAATCTCATCTAAAGGTGCATTTCCTGTTGAAAATAAATCGTTTTTATCCGTTGTTATTTCAAAAGGTGTTATTGGGATTTGTTTATCCTTTTCAAAGAGAGAAATATATTGGAATTGATTATTGAATAAAGTATATGCATACGCTTTTTGACGGCGTTCCACAGCACGAATTTTATTTATTTCGATTGTTCGAAGGGTTCTTCCCGCGACGGATTCATCCTTGAGAGTAAGAATACCATCAACAATAAAATCCAAAAGGCTTATACTATCAGATTCAGCAATAAAGATCAATTTTGCATTAGTGTTGCGGATGTATTCAGTTAATAAGGTTTCAATATTTTTCCTTTCATCATTACTTTGACCAACAATCGCATCCCAAGAATCAATTACTATAACGGGGGATTCATATTGTGCCACTTTTTCGTATATTATTTTTAAGAAATCGGGAACTGATGAAAACCTAAGAGTATTGTTCAAATGATCTTTCATACGCTCAGGTTGATTTACGGGAGGAATATAAGTCCTTGTTGCATCCAAAATGTTAAAATCCTGCAATCTGCCTTCCAAAAAAGGAAATTGTGCATATATGCTCGCAGGAGCCACACGCGTGGATAAATATATAGGCTCATATTTTTTAAAAAAGTGTAATAGACTAAGAGCGAAGGTTGTTTTCCCTACTCCCGCTTGTCCTTTGATCAACCAAGAATATCCTAACCCCGTTTTTTTAAAAGTATCAATAATTTCTGGTGGAATGGAAACTTCATTCGAATTAAGATTAGACATTTTTTACTATACCTTTCTTTTTCTATAATGAAACATGAATTACGAACCCTATAAACATTTTCATAAACCAATGTAAGTAATGTGAGAAAAAGTTTTGAATAAAACTATGGAAAAAAAAAAATTAGATCTACAAGATATCTTTAAATTTTCTCAGAAAGAGGAACATATTTCAGATCCAAAGTTTTTAAATACTCATCCCGATCTGGTTTAAACTCAAAATCTTTCATTTTTTCATCCGATATCTGAAGTAATTTCCTTAAACAATCTTGATTTGTTCCCGCCCTTAATAATCCTTTAAGTCTATGAAATTCATAAAATAAACTTTCATCAACCTTCAAATTCAAATTTTTAGTCATTTTCTCGCCTTTATCAAGTGTTTCCATCTGTTTGCAACATTTCGGTACAAAAAAAAAACAATCTCATTTGAAATTCCATTTTTTGTATGTTGAGTTTCCTAAGTTTTTTTTTTCAACAAAATATTTAATACCATCTGTTTGCAAACTTTTTGATGGAAAATTCCATTAAAAAGTAAAAGATTTCTAAGTTTTTCAACAGAATTTTTTCAATTTTTTTCCGATGGTAATTTGGTTTTTTGATCACTTAATACGAAACTTATTTCGGTTTCATTCAAATTGCACGTAAATTCAATGTTAAGGATATTAGTTCGGAAGATTTAATTTTTGCGCAAGATTTATTTTCTTTATGCCATCAGATGACGATCAGCAATATAATTTGGATTTCATCTTTAAACCTAAGTCAATGGCCGTAATAGGCCTCTCGACCAGAAATTCGGACAACCCTGGAAATGCCATATTTTCTAAAAATCTTATGGAAATGAGTGTTAAAACCTATGGAATAACACCACGTGCTGATGAAATTGATGGCCATAAAGTTTACCGGTCATTTGATAAGTTACCAGAAATTCCAGATCTAGCAGTAGTTGCCGTTAGCGCCAAGAATACTAAAAGTGTGATTCAAGAGGCAGCAGAATTAGGTGTTAAGGGAGCAGTTATTATTGCAGGAGGGTTCAGTGAAGCAGGGCGGGAAGGTATGAAAATGCAAAATGAATTAGTTAAGATATGCTCTGATTATAATATGCCTTTCATAGGCCCAAATTGCGTCGGTATATACAGTCCTCCGATATTAGACACATTATTTCTCCCATCTGAACGATTGGTTAAACCAAAAGCGGGAAATGTTGCTGTAATTAGCCAAAGTGGAGGAGTTTTAATTGATCAATTTTTTATTAGTCTCAAAGAACGAAATATTGGTGTAAGCACAGCTGTATCCATTGGGAACAAAGCAATGGTGAACGAAGCGATGCTCCTTAAATATTTTGAAAAAGATAATACCACAGACGTCATCACATTTTACTTGGAAGGCTTTCATTTGGGAGATGGAAGACGTTTCTGTGAAGAGGCACGAAAATCTCGAAAAGACGTGGTTGTTTATTCGGGAGGGACAACTTCTGCAGGAAAAGCGGCAGCAGGTTCACACACAGGCTCTTTAGCCGCAGACGGTAGCATTATGAAGGGAGCTTACAAACAATATAGTATTGTAAACCCAATTAACGAACAAGATCTGCAGATGACATTGAAAACCTACTCTATGCTTGCAAATCCATTCAGAAAATATTCAACTATGGCCATTCATGGGGATAGAATTGCAGTTTTATCAGTATCAGGAGGACACGGCGTTCTTTGTGCAGATCTCTTGGACAAATATGGTTTAGGCCTTACAAAATTCACAGAAAGACAAAAAGAAGACATATCATTTTTATTGAATCCAATTGCATCTCGAATTGCAGGACTTAACAATCCAATAGATATTACTGGATCAGGAACAGACGACGATATTGTGAATATTCTGGAATACTTGTTTAATGCTCCAAATGTTGAAATGATACTAACTTTATTGGTACCTCAAGTACCGCAGTTAACCATGGGTTTAGGGAGAGCTATCAACAAAGTTGGAAATAAATACAAAAAACCAATCATTGCCTATGTTCCTTGGACTCCAAAATATGACTTAATTCGAGACGCTTTAGAACTTCAGCACATTCCATGTGCTCATACGATTGAAGAAACCGTTCAAATGGCCAACGCATTGAAATTAAAAGGCATAGGTGGTATTCGAAAGAAAATGTCCTGGAATTCAAATAACTAATTTTTTCTCTAATTTTTAATTTACAAAATATTTTCTAATTTTTCTCAAAAGATTTCTAAAAGCAATAAATAAAACAAAGTTAGGACCAAACAAAGGTATAAAAATAGGAAGTTTTTGAATGGCTGTTGAGAAAGAGATAAATATTACATATTTTTGTGAATTATGTAAAAAAGAACATACTCACAAGATTTTACACTCCAACAACCCAAAATTTAAAAAAAAACCATTTCCAGTAGTTCACATTCACAAAAAAGATTTATCAAGCGAAGAAATTTGTTCCATCATTTATGTAGACCAAAATTATAAATTGAAAAAAGTTATATCAAAATATAAAACAGAAATTATTAAAAACCCCCTACTAAATGAGATAATCAAACTTGAACAAGAATTTAAACGATTAAATCAAAAATATCGTGATGGGATATCCGATTTAAAAAGTTCAATTACAGATTTGAAAAAAAAGAATCAATAAGTTGTTATTACATTCAATTAAAAGGAAGAGATCTATACTGTCAAAAAAAATTGTATTTGTTGGACCTTCGGGTGTTGGAAAATCAACTATCCGGAAATGGTTATTTGAAGGAGAATCATTATTTAAGTTGTTAGAAAATCCTATTGAACCAACTTATGGATTTGAAAACTATTCGTATAATTTATTACAAAACTTAGGTGTTTTTGACTTAGCAGGTCAAGAACAAGAAAGATGGTTTTCTGAAGATAAAAATGTTTTCAATGATAGTGATATAATTTTAAATATCTTGGATTCAAGGCATGCTCCAAAAATCACTGTTGATTATATAAGAAAAGCAATTGCTTTACAACCAGTTCAATCCAAACAAGCAAATATTTTCTTTCTTATCCATAAAATTGATTTAATTGATGAAATTCAATTATTAAAAATTAAAGATCATATTGAAGCTTATAAAAAGGAAATAAAAAAGAACTACAAAACAGATTTAAACATATATTATACTTCCATTAAGCCAGAACATCTTTACACAACAATCAATGCATTTGTAGATGTTTTCAGAAAATCGGGACTTGATAATGAAGGTGAAATGGACACAAAACTTATTCAATTAAATATTAATCTCTTCAATACATTGAAAACTCAAAAAGTTTTAAGTTTAGAACGGCTGATATCGAATCTTGAAACTTCAAAATCAACTTTACAAACCTTAATTAGCTCTTATGAGACAGCAAATTTTCTAAGAACTAAAAAAATGGATAAACAAACCCTGGTCTATTTAACAGAAAAAGGTGAGGTATATTACGAACAAGTCTTAAAATCATTCTTGGATCTCTCTAATAAGGATCTGGCTAGCAAAAAAGCAGCCCCAGTGAGTGAAGACCAGAAATTTGAACCAGAAAAATTAATTTACGGCATTATGATCAGTGATTCTAATGGAAAAACGTTGATTGTTGCAGAAACAAAGAAATGTTCTTTGAGAGACGCATTGAATAAAGCCGATAATCCCCAATTTGATTTAGAATTAATTCCAATGTTTTTGAATGCAATGTCTAAATTTGCTGAAGAAATAAATGTTCAAGATCTATCTAGCTTTCGAGTTCAAGGAGGGAATATAAAAATGTCTTCACTCTCGAAAAAAAATCTAACTTTAACAATTTTCACCCACCCAGATTTGGATATGGAGTTTGTTAAGGAAGATTTTTCGATAATGTTTGAAGATTTTATGCAGAATTATGAGCCTTATTTAGCGAGTTTTATGAAAACAGGCAATGCCACGAAATTTTTGGATTTTATTCCTGATGCTGTTGATCTCATTAAATCCATTGTTGCAAAGTATTTGAAAATAACGTCAGACATTACTCCCTTTGATTTAAATGAGGCAAAAGGAATATACAGTAAACTTAATCAAGTTGATGAAAATGCTCTTAGCATGGAAAGCCAATTGCAGATAAAATCACTGAAGGTGAAATTATTAGAAACAATTTTGGCTGAAGATGCACAAGGTTTCTCACTTATTGAAAAAGATGTACTGCAATTTATTTAATGAAAAGAGAACATAATTTTCCCAAATCATTTTTATTTTTATCAATTTTTCTCAAATAATCCAATCGGAAGATTTCTGAGATTTTAGAGAAGATTATCGACAGAACGAATATTTTATAATTCTGCAAAATATTTATCTTTTTTATTTAAGTTAAAAGCATAACAAATTCACCCCTTTTTTTCTTAAAAAATGAAGGAAATAAGTTTTTTAACTAGATCAACTTTTTTTCATTTAATAAAAACCGATCAATGTCATTTTTTAGTGATGTCTTAAATAAAATAATGCATTTAGGATTGAATCTATATATCTGATCCATTGATAAAAAAAAAGATGACTCTCCATGGTAATCAAAAAACCAATTAGTAAAACTGATGATATTTCAACCATCAATACGCCTTATAAAATCTTAGTAGAAGGAGTGCATAAAACTTACCTTCTCGGGGCTACTGCCGTTCCTGCACTTCGAGGAATCGATTTAAAAATTAAACCGGGAGAATTTACCGGGCTAATGGGACCTAGCGGATGTGGAAAAACAACTCTCCTCAACTTAATTGGTGGTTTAGATTATCCCACTCGGGGTAAAATCTATCTTGATGGACAGGACATGAGCCGATTGAATGAAAATCAACTTGCGGATTTACGACGAGATAAGATCGGTTATGTTTTCCAATTTTATAATCTCTTACCCCTTTTGAGCGCATTGGAAAATGTTATGATCCCATTACATTTTCAAGGTACATTATCTAAAAGAGCACGTAAACGCAAGGCAATGGAACTTTTAAAATTAGTAAAGTTAGATGAACGGGCACACCACACACCATCCGAGTTATCAGGAGGAGAACAACAAAGAGTTGCCATTGCCCGTGCTTTTGCTAATGATCCGTCCATTGTTATGCTGGACGAGCCTACGGGTGATTTAGATTCAAAAACAGGAATTGAAATTCTTAACTTATTAAGAGATTTAAATAGAAAAGGAGCCACATTTATTGCTGCAACCCATGATGCAGCAGTTTCAGAATATTGCACGCGTATTGTCCATATTAGAGATGGGAAAATAGTTAAAGGACTCGAAGTTTCGGGATTAAAAGAGACAGAAGAAATGCGCTCTGCGAGATTGGATTTACAAGCAAAATACAAGGAAAAATGTGAAGTTGAAATATTAAAAACAGTTCGCGAGTCTATTAAAGACCATAATTATGAGATAAGATTCTCTAAAATTAGAGAACAAATAAATCCAGATATTATCAGCAATCTCCCATTACATTTTGATGATCTAATGGCAGAATTAGTTGAGAAGGAAGATATCAAAGGAAAAATCAACAGCGGTGTTTTATACATATCCAAGGAAAGATCAAATCTCGATGATTGATTGAGGAAAGCAAAATGGATTCATTTCTCTATTCGTACGCCTTTAAAGATTTATTTAGACAAAAAACTCGAACAATTTTAGGAGTAATGGGGATTGCAGTTAGTTTATTCTTGCTTACCTCCGTCTCTTTTATAACAGATTCTGTTTCATACGGATTTATTGATTTTTTAACGGCAGATTGCGGAAACCAAGACCTACGACTCTCGGTTCGACATTATGCAGGGGAAGAAGAAAATAGATCAGATTATTTTGATTATCCCAATATTAAAGCCTTAATTCATGAGGAATTTGACGAAATAGAACATTTTCTCCCAAGAACAACAATGTGGGGCCGAACAAATGGGTCAATATCAAATCCGATGGAAGATGAAAGGTGGGCTCAACTTGGGGCGCTTGATGTAAAGCTTGAAGAGGATATTTCGTTCGGTTCATTCATAGATATATCCCCAACCCTTAATTTAAGTGAAGGTATCCCGGTGAATAGTTGTTTAGTGGAAATGGAATTTGCGGAGAGATTTAATCTAACTGAAGGACAAATATTTAATATTTTTTTACCAGGGTTAAATTCTTCTGTAAATTTAACAATTCTAAGCAGATTTAATTCCGATTTGAAATTTCCACTTGGACGCGAAAGTGATATAGTCGTAGATATGAGTTGGTGGGGTGAGACAGCAAATCAACTCTATAATGTTGCATATAGAGAAATGGATTGGGTTAATAAAACAAATTCACTCGTCATGATATTCAAAAATGGTGAAGATATTTATGATATTCGAGATATTGAAAACACAGAAGCTTTAATAACTAAATTAGGGGCAGACATGCAATTATTAATCGGATTGGATCCATGGAATATTGAGTATCCAAAGTTAGAATTACTTTATGTCTCTGAAATGTTCTCATTGGGAATGAATATATTATTTGTCGTAATTGGATTTGTTTCAATGTTGATCAGCGGAATTTTAATAAATGGAATTTTATCTACATCGGTTGAAGAGCGAATACGAGAATATGGGATCAATCGAGTTTTAGGAGCCAGAAAGAGTTACAACATAAAGTTAGTTGTTTTGCAAGCAATGCTCATAATTTTAATTGGAACCACATTGGGAATATTCGGCGCAGGAATATTTGTTGATAAAGTCGCGCTTACATTGTTAGAAAGAGAAATACCTGACGGTTATGCGTCAAATATTGTTTTTGTGGCACAACCAACATCCATTTTGATGAGTTATTTAATCGGTATCGGCGTTAGTCTAATTGTATCAATAGCCCCCGCAGTAAAAGTAATGCGAATGAGCATAGTAGAATCCATAAACCCTTATCGTCATAGTGATGAATTATATAAAATTAAAAAAGAAGGTAGTGCAAATGTAAAATTGATTGTCTTTGGATTCTTTGTAGCTGCCAACAGTGGTTTTGTATTCTTTTTACTTCCAAAAATAATGCTGTCACTTAAAATTGCATTATTAGCAAGTATCTTAGTGGGAACACTTGTTACATTTTTAGTTGGAGTATCTTTAATGGCAGTTGGAATAATGCCCTTCTTTTTAAAATTGCTGGTGATGATTTTCGAACCTTTGATGCAAAAAATTATGAATATTGTTAAAATCACAATTCATCGCCACCAACGTCGAAATTTAAGCACAATTATTATGTTTATACTTAGTTTCAGTTTCATCATGTTCGCGACTAGTATGGTGGAAATTCAAGTAAATCAAATTGGAGGCTTAATTGCCTATGAAAGTGGATCTGATATTGTGATTCGCCCCCGCACTTATAATATTAATGCACCCACTGTTGAATTGCAAGAGCAAATAATGCAAGTCGAGGGTATTGAGAGAGCATCATCCTTACTAGCATCAACAAATGATCTTGAAAATATTTACTCAGAAGAAAATAAAGATTTTGGAGTCACCATGGGGGATTATATCGATTTTACATCCACCAATATATGGCTCTATGGAATAGATAAAAATTTTAAGGATACAATCTCAACAGAGATGCAGTCTCATTTGGTTTTTGCCACTGGAAACAAAGATGAAGCATTCAGCCAGATTTTTGAGGAAAATCAAGAGATCATTAACATCATTATATCTTCATCAACTGCAAGTCAATTAAAAATCCGAAAAGATGATCTTGCAAGATTAACCTTCACTCGAGGAACAGAAGAAAGCGCATATATTTGTAAAGTAGTAGGTGTTCTTAAAAATTGTCCAGGTTTATCCCGGATTAGAGAAGCAGGCCTTTTTGGAGGAGGAACAGGAGGAGTTATCATGTCCAATATAAATTATATAAAATGTTTAAATATTCCAGGCGGAGATGATGCATTTGTAGACAAGATTTTTGTTAAAGTCAAAGAAGGATATAATCACACCATAATTGAACAAAATTTAGAAACTATTTTTGAAGAAGAAAATCTCAGAATTGATAGAACAAGCGAGGACATCGAATACGCCGAGTCTGAATTTTTAGTAATCAAATATATGTTTTTGTTAATTCAATTAGGAACAATTATTATTGCTATCTTTGGACTCTTGACTTCTGCCTACTCATCTATTTTAGAGAGAACTCGTGAAATAGGAATTTTAAGAACCTTAGGTTTGCATGGTCGTGAAGTAGAAAATTTGTTTTTAGTAGAAAACTTGATTATTCTATTGGCATCCTCTACTTCGGGAGGAATAATTGGAACAATTATGGCTTTAGGATTATCTGAAAACATGACATTATTTACACAGACACCCCAAATGATAAAAATACCATGGGATATTGTTGGAATTATTTACGGGGTGTCAATATTATCACTTTACTTAGGGTTGAAGTTAATTATGAGAAAACTTCGGAATAAAAACCTAATTGAAATATTTAGGGAAACATTATAGGGAGGGGAAAATGAAAAGTGAAATCAACCAAATTAAAATATCTTAGAATCCTTTTGATGGTCTTATGCATATTTCCATTGAGTTCTATTGCAATTACAGAAAATATTGAACAAATTATTCCAGTAAAGGATAGTGAAAGACATCAATCCCCAAAAACATCAGATATATCAGGTAATGAATTATTTGCGGAACAAATTGCTGTAAATATAGCAGGTAAAGAGAGCTTAGTGCGTCAATCTTATATCACAAATGACACAAATATTTTTGAACGAGTCGATCTTTCAGATCCAGCTTTTTTCCGGAGTTCATTCTATTTTTCTATCTCTAATGGAATTTCACCAGTACTTAATCCGGAATTGGCAACCACCAATGATTTGAAGACCATTGAACTCTCATATTTATCCTTAACGGGCTTTTTATATTATGACAATAGATCCACCTACGATTTAGTTCAGACCCGTAAAACCCGAGCGTTAGATATATTTCAGGATTTATTTGAAGTAGATCTCTTGTTTCATGATGTTATTGAAGATTCTCAACGAGGATATTTCTATCCTTTTTACGGTGCCACCCCAAATTGGAAAAATTATTTTGAAACGACAATTTCAAATACCCCTCAAGATGGATACTGGGGTGCTTTCGATGATAATCGACTTCTAAGCCAAAATTATCTAGATAATCAGCATCTCAGCTCAAGTCTTCTATTCTTGAAACATTATTCGATGTTGGAAAATGAATTAGAAGCAATTGCTCCCTATAATACTCCAATTAATATGGATCTATCAGCAATTGATACTTCATCATCACTATTTAATTTTGGACTGGATGGTGGAGGTTCATCCCAAGGGCCATCCAATGATAATATTTCACCCAATGAATTATTACCTCCAGAAGAAGAAGAAATTGAGGAAGAAGATGAAGAAGACGATAACACAATATCCTATTTAGATGAACTGGATAACGTTGTAATTTATTCAGTTCAATACGAAGGCAATAAAGAAGGATTTTCAGAAGTGGGGGAACATGAATATAAATTTGATCTATTTACAGCACTCAATTATAAAGGAGAAAATTTAGCAATTTCTTCAAAATGTTTCAATTCCATGGATGGAATCTCACTTAGTTTAATTGACATTGGGTTTATCTCATCTGAAATCATTTCCACTCAACCGAGTTACTTTGACTTTGAAGATTATAATCTCCAACGGATAGAAAGTATTCTATTTTTATTTGATGATGAATTTGATTTATCGAGTTTTAAGAATTATTCCTTCAAGATTCAGTGGTCAACAAACGAATCTTTGACGCGATTGACAACAACGGTCCAAAACTTGGCAAATGATTCAGATCCGATTAATTTTCTTAGCCTATTAGGCGGAATTGGAAGTAATTTCGGAATTCCAGGTTCAACGATCGCCCCACTGGATCAATTTGTTTGTATCTATCGCCCTATTATAAATGAACCTTCATTATATATTGAAAAAAAAATAGCAGAAGGAAACGCATCTAATGTATTATTTGATGATGAACAACCATCAATCGAAATATTTGTGGAAAATCGTGGATTGGATGAAATTTGGGGTCAAAAAAGAGATATTTCCAATTTAGGTATAACTAATGATCCAACAAAAGAAATCACTCTTTTAGATATTAATCAAAATTTCTTTGAGCTTTTGGGTTATGATAGTGATGCCATTATTCATACTACTGAAACCCTTGGATATAATTTAACTGATCTTTTTCACAATGAAGAACCTCGATTTTTCAATATAGATTCAAATAATTCGGGCACTTATGATATTACATACCCTCAAATGACAAATATTCTAACAAATTTAGAAATGATCTATCCTTATTCTCCAGAATTTGCAGAAATCTTAGAAGACAATCCAGAGGCATTTGGTACCATTGCAAACAATCCTCAATCCTTTAATTCTTCGGACAGTATTTTTAATCCATCTAATTGGAAAATTATGCCTGGAGATAATTTTACAATTCCTATATCTGCAGCAACAGGAAATTTAGAAGATCAATTTGAATCATTCAATTCACTAAATATTTCTTCAATAGAAGGGATATCGCCCGTCATTTCATACGGTTCGATAATTGATAATACTTATATTTCTGGAACATATCAAGAAAATGATTCGACGACCTTAAATCTTCAATCTCAAAAAATTGGGTCTTCCTATCAAATTCAAACATATTTTATGTTCCAAAATGAAAGTAGTTTTGATATTAATTCAAGTAATAGCTTGGATGGGTTAGGTATTGAAGCGTATTTTAAAAATTCATTAAACTCAACAACTTTATCTTTGGAGATTTATAATTTTGATCAGGATACTGGGGAGGAAGGGGATGAATTTATCTCAATTCCTGGAATTTATTCTGTAAATGAGCCTGAAAAAATTAACTTCACAATTTCTAGCATTAATTATGAACTTTCAGAATTTTACCGAGAAAATCAAAATTATTCGATAATTCTTCGTGTTACATTTGAAAATTCTGAAAAATTTACAGTAGATATTGATTATTTTCAGCTGCTTTTTCAAACGAGACTCAATCAAGAAATCTTTCATGATCAAGCGATTATTCAATATTGTTCGGAGTTAGGAACACAATATCTAAGTCATTCTAATAGTTTTATTTTAAATACTGATGATAGAAGTTCTCTCAATACCCTCGTGCATATGGATGAATATAATAAAAAAATTGGAGAAACAATGACCTACAATATATCGATCTCAAATGTAGGGATGACTTCTGCAAAAAATATAAGCTTAGAACTGGATTTACCAGGTAAAATCAAAGAAATTAACAATATTGCCGAAGTATTTACAGATGAAAGTTACTATTTAGTTGCAACAGCAGGAAATTTTACATTAATAGGTGATAAATTGTTCATTTATTTTGATTTTCTAAATGCAGGAGATTCATATGAAAATATTACCTTCGATTTTATTGTTCCTAATAGCAGAATTTTACCAAGTGCAACAGTAACTTGGCAAGATGAAGAAAGAATGGAAAATTCCACCATAAAAAGAGTACAGAGTAATAACCAATACCTCTCCGCACCTGTGAGATACTTTTCAGCGAGTGATACTCCGCATAAACATGCCCTAAGCATTGAATATATCTCCAATTTTGACCAAAATGCGCCAGAAATAAATGATGTATTTGAAGTTCAAATTAGAATAAAGAATTTGGAACCCACAACATTCTTAGATATTGAAATACCTCTTAACTCTAATATCACGGGATTTACACTTCTAAATGAGACCGATTTAATCTGGATATCTTCTTTAGTCCCATCAGAAGACCGATTAATCACTTTAAGTTATCGGAAAGATAACTATAGAGGATACACACTCCCTCAATTGACAATAAATTCAAAAATAGAAACAAAATTTATGAAGCAGTCATTCAGTAATCTGCTCCATTTAGGAGTTTTTAATGCATCTCTGTCAAAAGATCTAAATACTGTGAATGCAGTGCATAGAGATATCATTTCTATTACTGTAACCTTAATCAATACTGGAAATATTGATATGGGTAATTTTACAATCGATGATACACGATGTTATAGTGCAGAAGGATTTACGTTGGAAGATGGAAGTATGATTAGAAATTATGAATTGTTAAAACCGGGTGATTCTATCACCTTCACATATCATTTACGAACCTTAAACAAAAATGGAATCTATCAGATCAACCCTGCAGAATTAAACTATTGTTATATTTATAAAAGGACTATCGAAAGCCCAGTTATGACAATAATGGTTAGGCAATCTTATTTTGAATCCATTTTGATTATAATTCTTCCTATAATTGTGGGAGCGAGTGTAATCGGATTTACATATTATAAAAAATCACAATATTCAAGGGAAGATTTAGAATTAGAGAGAAGGGAATCTCTCCTTTTTGGCCAATCCTTGAGAGATATTGCATGGAAAAAGAAAAATCTAAAAGAATTCTTAGAAGAACTCACAACGGAGGAGAATGGATCATGAAAGCATTGTCTAAAAAAAAGCCTATGAATATAATCATAATATTTGTAATGATTCTCTTTTCAACACCAATTTTTGATTTGACAGAAGCATTGGATTATTCCACCAACAAAAATATAGAATTAAGTGAAGAGATAATAACTCCAGTAACACAAATTCAATCTCAGAGTATTTTAGAAGATAACTCAGTTTATGATAATGAATCTCATAGATATGTCTTTTTGTTTGATTCTATGGAATCTAATATGAATGACATTTTAAGCAACTTTTCCAATTGTGGGGGTATTTTGATGGAAGGTCCTTGGGAAAATATCGTTGGTTTTGCTGGCCAGATAAATAATTCTGAAGGTAACTTAAAATTATTTACATCTCAAACCCCTAATATGACAGTTGTAGAAGATTCAATGATCCAAACTCAGATGAATACAGTTCATGACCAGCTGAATATCTATCCTGCAACAGTAGGAGATAATATGATATTTAATGGAACATCTAATGGTTCGATTGCATTTTTAGATACTGGTATTGATGATGCATTCATTGGATTTGAAAATGGGTTTGGAGACTTAAACTTCTCTAGATCTATTATTGGTTGGAAAGATTTTTCAGAAGAAAATGAGACAGAACCAATTGATTCTAATGGACATGGAACTAGCATTGCATCCATTGCAGTTGGATCTGCAAATAAATCTTTTGAGATGAATCACAGCGGGGATGGATATTATATAAGCGTTGGAGGTAGGTTTAATCATTTTGATCTTTTTTACCCTCATCACATTATTCCCCAAGACTATTCTCTTAAATTAGCTTCCTTTGAAATGGACTCTGAAGCATTAGATAACCTTGAAATTAAGGGAAAGATGAGTAATATAATCGATCTCTCGAAATATAATTTAAAATTTTATAAAGATGGTCAATTAATTAATACTAGCGCATCTAATTCTTTAGACGTATCTTGGGATACTTCTGGACCTTTTGATGAAAGTAAAAAAGTGGGTTTATTTGACATCTACATTGTATATTCAGTAGAACTGGGAAAAAACCCTCAATTTGATCTCCAACTTAATATTACCTTTACTCCTGAAAATTATGAAAAGGGATTTGCAAATTTCGCTGGTATTGCCCCAGAAACTAAAATAACTTCATTAAAAGTTTTAAATTCGACTGGGCTAGGATATTCATCAGATTTACTTTCTGCTTTAGAATGGGTCTGGCATAACAATACGAAATATCGTATTTTTGTGACGGTTCTTAGCGTTGGAAATTTCGATATGGATGAATTACTTGCTCAAAAAATATCAAGTTTGATAGATAACGTCATTGATAATGGTACAATGGTGATTATTGCAGCAGGCAATAACGGAATCAATTCCAACATGAATATGCTTGCAAAAAATCAAAAGGCAATTGTTGTAGGAGCAACAAATGATCAAGATCAAATTACCTATTATAGTAGTCAAGGTGAAAATTTGGATGGTCAAGGTAAGTTTTGGTATGATTCAGACGATGTAGCTAAACCTGATATCGTCGCACCAGGAGGGAGTTATTTACAAAATTCCGCAATGATTTTAGCCGCAGACACTAATGATGGAGAAGATAATGGACAAATTACCGAAGAGATACTTAATGACATATCTCCGATATGTGGAACTTCCGTATCTGCGGGAATTGTCGCAGGTATATACAGCAATATAGTCGAACTCTTTGGAATGTGGCAAAATGGGAATTCTACTGCAGGTTATGATGCTTTAAGAGCAAAAGCATTGCTTCTCATGACAGCTTCAGAAACAAATTTGCAACGAGAAGATGATCCAAGCACTTCTTACGATGAATCCTTGGAATCACCAGAAATTAATCGTGGTACTGCCGATTTAAATGAGGGTTATGGAAGAGTAAACCCTTCAGCAATTGGTGATCTATTTACGCGAAGTTACCCCATTAATGATACTATAGGCATTTCTTTAACAAGTTCATCTGACGACCCTCAAGCAACCCATGTTTATGCAATTAATATAACTTTAGAACAATATAAACTATATCGATTCGAATTAAATATTGAAGGCGGATTTTTTGCGGACTTGGATGCAGATCTCTACTTGTATGATAGTTTAGGAGATCAATATGGTCGACCGGTGATTCTTGCAGCAGAACCTCAAACAGGTGGCATAGATGAATATTTTTACTATTCCAACCTTCATGAAACTAGTACATATTATTTGATCGCCAAGGCAATATCTGGAGAGGGTACCGCAGAATTAAATGTAACAGAACAACTCTATTCTAACACTACCATATTACAAAATGCAAATTACACAATTGAATCTTCCTACGAATATCAAGATATTCTAGACAGCTATTATTTTGAAGTAAACTATACCAATGCAGAAAATTATCCCGCAAGTGAATTATATATACATTTCAATAATTCAATGGGACCCGTACCTATGATAAAAAGAATCGCTTCTGATAGAAATTATACTAATGGATGCCTTTACTATGCCCTACTGGATTTTCCACAATCAGGTTCATTTTCATATAATTTCACATCTATTATAGGAGAATATCAGACAGATTATGTAGATCCAGACGAAAATGTGATTTTTATCAACCCAATTCATAATCAAGCAGATTATGGATATACAACAGATTTTGATCATGAAGATAAACTTTGGGATCTGGATAATGAACAAAAAAACATAATATTTCAAGATATGACAACACCTTCCGTTGCAGGATGGAACCATATTTCGGTTTCAGACACGTTAGAATTTCGCAATGTGTCGGAAAGCGAGAATTCATGGAAAGCATTATATTGTGGATATTCTCACTTAGAAGGTTTTAATGGATCAGTATTTGAAATAGACCAAAAACCCATATATTATACTGGCAATACTTCCGAAACCTATGAATTAACATCCCCTATTGTATTTTTAAATGAGAGTGAATCGATCAACCCCACATTAAAAATTGGATTCCGTTTAAGTCTTGGAGAACTGGATGATTTTTCAATCGAAATTAGAATAAATCGAACCGGATGGGAACAACTTGATTATTTTAGCGATATAGAAAGTGATTGGATTTATCGAGAATATGATTTATCCGAACATATGAACAACTACACTCAAATTCGGTTCCTCACACATTGGGAAAATAAAAATGAAGTATATGGCGGAGGAGTAATGTTAGATCATTTTACAATAGAGGATATTTCTGGTATAAATATGTATTCTCCAATTCTTTCACCTGTTCATGATTTATCGCAACCTAATGTTGACCAACCTTTCTTTGAATCTAATACAGAAACGAAATTCGGAACCTATACCTTCCAAGTTGCGTATTCTGATTTAGATGGTGATATGCCTTTATGGGTAAATCTCGAAATTGACGAGAATATTTATAACATGACAAACAAATATGGTCGATATAATCCAAAGAAAATGAATTCAATGGATATTCGGAATGAAATTGTGTTTGTTTGTGTAATTTCAGTGTATTTAATGCATAACACAAGTTTTAGATTTATTGCTTTTGATGGTAAATATGAAAAATCTACAGCATGGCAATCAGAACTTCAATTTAAAGAAGCCACTGCAGAAAATTTTCCAATAACAACGGAAATAAAACCTGAATTATGGACAATAATCGAAGCAAATTCTCCAAACACACCGTCATTGTGGGTTAAATCTAATAGTAGCTGGCATCAACCAACAATTTTCGAAAACAAGAAAGTTCAAGGAAGCTGGTACTGCGGAGAAGGAAATTACTTGGGTTATGGACATAATATAACTGCAAATTTGATCTCACCTCTAATAAAATTGGAAGGAACGAATGAAATTTTCTTGAACTTTGAACATCGACTTCGTTTTGAGACAGATGGAGAAGAATATGGAGATTATGCAGAAGTTTTTATTTCAGTTGATGTTGGAAAATCATGGAAACGATTACACACCTATGATGAAGACACAAAAGGAACAGGTATAGAGAAGGTTTCGATTGATATATCCGATTTTATGGGAAGTGAAGCAATTTTCCGGTTTAAATTTACCTCAGATGATATTGGAACCCAAATTGCGAATTCTGGCTGGAAAATTTCTAATTTAGTCATAGATATGAACCATACGAAAGATTATTTACCCCCAACAATTCAATTCATCGGACTTGAAAGTGGAGATGAAATTTCGGGAGAAATTTCTATTGAAATATTAATTCTAGATGATTCATCCATAGATAACAGTCGAACAGAATTTTGGATAAATAATAACCTCTATGAAGTTGATATAATTGATAATAAAATAATATATAGTTTAGATACCACTGAATTTGAAAATGGAGAAAAAATAGAAATTATTTGTGTTGTTGTAGATATCCAAGGAAATCGTGAGGTAGAAAAAATAGTCGTAGAAGTTCACAATCCGATATCCACACTTGGAATAGTAATGATTTCAGCAGGAATCGCACTTATCGGAATAATGGTAGGAGCAAAAATTCTTCATGAGAGAAAAATTAAGAAGAAACTTTTAGCGGGTGAAATTATTAAAAGCCTATCAATGATAGAGCGGTATAATCAACGGAAATTTGAGAAAAATCAGAATTTTCAAGAAGCTGAAATAATCTCAAGTCAAACCGATCCAAATTGGGAAAAAGACCAACCCTATAAACTCTATTGCAAGAAATGCAAAAAATACTATTTGGCCCCTGATTTTGAAATATTTTGTCCGTCATGTAAGAAAGATAATTTGTTCATTGCCAAATTTTGTCCCGCTTGTAAGAAGTGGAGTTATTTTGACGAAGAATCCACAGGCCATAAATGTAAATCGTGTGAACTATTACTCCTGAAAGACTTTTCAAAGGCGAAACAAGAGATCATATCTTCCCGAGAACACGACAATCAAATCACTGATTCATTTGAAAAAGAAGAAGAATTAATTGAGGATATAGCAAATAAGATACCAACGAAGCAATTTAAAGAGATTACAGAGAAAATTATAAGCAAAAAGGAGGATAACAGCAACAATGGACGTGTTTAAATACGCATTACAAGATCTAAAACGACAAAAAGTCAAAACTATTTTTGGTATCAGTGGGATCGCAATCTCAATCTTATTACTGACAATTGTAGGATGTTTGGCAGATTCTCTAAGCTATTCATATCTTGATCAAGCAACAAATGAATCGGGTTCAAGTGATATTGTTTTTCAAAAACTTTCTGCTCAAGATTTCAATTTTGACCCATATTTCGATCAAAATATTGTGGAAGACCGATTAAGGGGTAAAATTGAAGGAATTGAGACTTATTATCCGAGATTGAACACTTTTATCTCAATATCACATTTTGATAATGAGATTAATAAAACAATTAAAAAACAAATTATTGGCTATGGAATTAATTCTACTTTGGAACAAGATTCTGGAGCAATGGGAAACCTTTGGTTATGCGACGATAATGCAGAATATGATAGAATCGATGAACTTTTTAAAGGTCCAATAAAGGATGGCTCATGTATTCTGACACGTGGAGCCGCCAGATTATTTAATTTAAAGGTCGGAGATGTTATTGATATCAAATATGCGAGCTACGAGGCATCGTTGTCAATCCAAGCCATTGTTGATCAAGACCTAAGATTTTCACGCATCGAATCAACCCTTATTATTTTCGAATTACATTGGTTACAACAATTTATGAATCAAATAGGAAAGGTAAATTCCATACACACCACTTTAGCAAATCCAGAATTGATCTATGATACCCGAGATGTTCAGGGAACAACGCGAGAAATGAGATTAATAGCCGAGCAAATCCAAATAGAAGTAGGTTTTGAATTTAGTGTCACTCTTCCTAAACTACAAGAATTACAGAACTCTGAACAGCAGACAATGACTTTGACAATGACTTTCAGTTTTATTTCATTCTTTTCAATGTTAATAACGGGAATCTTAATTAATTCAATTTTGACCACATCGGTTGAAGAAAGAGTTAGAGAATTTGGAGTTTTACGTGTTTTAGGGGGAAAGCGAAAATTCACATTTAAAATGGTGTTGATTTCGGGGATTATCATGTCAATATTGGGCACATTTATAGGTACACTGGTAGGAGCTCTTGCGGCACCGCCCTTATTAACTTGGACATTTACGTATTTTCAGTTGTGGAGAATTTCATTAGATTTCATAATCCTTCCTATCACAATATTACGATCTATTCTTATTGGAGTAGGGGTCACATCTATCGTATCTATCATCCCAGCAATGAAAGCAGGTAAAGTGGTAATTTCTGATGCGATAGATCCAAGTCGAAATTCAACCAAAGATGAATATAAAATTACTAAAGAAGGAACTATTAATGGAAAATTAATGGGAATTGGATTAGGAATAGCAGCAGTGGGGATTTTTCTCTTCTTAATTCTCCCCCGATTACTTACAGGATCTGGTGGACCCAATGTAACCAATTATGTATTGATAGGATTGTTACTTGCTGTATTAATTGGGTTAGTTTTTGCTACGATCGGTTTTGTTCCTGTCCTAGAAGGATTAATTGCAAACATTTTCAAACCCTTTATGCGAAAATATTATCCAGTGTATAGAATTAATCTTTATCGATATCGAAGACGTAATCTTTCCACAATTGTCATGTTTTCATTAACCTTCTCATTTATATTCTTTATATCATCCCAATTAGAAATGCAATCTGCAAATTCAGCCATGAACCTTCAATTTCAATATGGAGCAGATCTGGTCATGTCGAATTCTGGCAATCCTGATCAAAATGATGCAGTCAACATGAAATTATATGAAGAACTTCAAGAATTGCCGGGAATTAAAAATACAGCCATTATCAACCATAATTCATTAGATATGACCAGACTAACATCCATGATATTTTCTATGTCGGAAGATGGATTTGATGGCGATATGGGAGATTTCTTTGGGAATTTATTTGGTGACATTCCGAAATATGAAGCATATATAGGTGATATCGGAGGATATAATAGTTTTTATAGTAGTTTAATTGGAATTGATGAGAATTATTATGAAACCGTTGATCAATCTCTTTTAATGTGGGATCGGGATACTGGAAGCTCCGCTGAAGCAATAAATCAAGTAATGCAAAATTCAAATCATTGTATTATTGCCAAGATTTTAGCGGATCATTTAGGAATAACTGAATTACCTGCAGATATTCGTATTACAATGAGCGATCCAGACAATGGAGGTTACAAAAACATTTCAGTCTTTACCGTTGTGGGCGTATCAAGAGGAATGCCCGGAGTCTGGAATTTTCGTTCTTCTGAATTAAGTTTAAACACTGGTGCAGGAATATTAGTAAATCTTGAAGATTATAGCCGTCTCATGAATTGGGGTGAACCAACAGATCCAGAAATGGTAATTGACAAAATCCTTATTAATTTAGCCAATAATGATTATGAAAACATTCAAGATGTTCAAACATACATTGAAAACTACTTTGGAGACGATTATGACTTTCTTTTGGAAGAATCAGTTACCTTGATCAACATGATGGAAGAAAATAACAATACTTCAAATTTGATCATGCAAGCCATCCTTTTCTTCTCGATTTTAGTGAGTTTATTTGGACTTATTGCATCGATGTACTCAACCTTAATGGAAAGAATGTATGAGATCGGAATAATGCGTGCAATGGGGTTGAAACCCCATGAAATGCGATCAATGTTGATGTTTGAAGCAGTAACTGTGATGTTATCATCCGGTTCATTAGGAGCTGTTGTAGGATGGTTAATTGCATATTTAATGCAAACCAATGTTGCCATCATTTCAGAAATGCCAGTGGTGACAGCAGTGAATATCGGTACACTCCTAAGCACATTCTTAGTGTCAATTACAATCTCCATAGTAGGAATGTTCTTTATTACCAGAAAAGTGGAAAAATGGAGCATTATTGAAGTTCTGCGCTCAACTTTCTAATTTTTTAATTTTTTTAATTTGCTCGAATACTGTTTTTAGATGTGGGTTCATAATTTTTTTTTGCACAGACTCTAAAAATTGAATAGAGTCAAAATTAAACTCCTTTTCGTAAATCAAGGCTTGAAAGACCATTTCTAGCGAATCAATTTCCTTCATAAACTTTCCTTCTGGAGACGATTTATTCTCAAATTCTGAGTAGAGTCCAACCAATTCTCTACTATTTGGTAAATCGTGTAGAATTTTTTGGACGACTGAAAATTCTTCTTGTTTTCGGGTAGGATAATCCTCATCAGGGGTGATATCTCCAACTACGGTTTCTCCTAATTCATGGATAATTGCCATTTTCAAAAGTTTCGCTTGATTTAATGATGGGGCGTATTTTTGTGCTAAAATTAATCCCAAGAAAGCAACGCCTAAGGAGTGATCCGCATCAGATTCACAAATTTGAGGCGAAATTCCACTTTTTAGCCAACCTTTTCGATAAACACGTTTTAAGTGATTGAATTGCAAATAAACTTTAAAAATGGAAGATATTTCACCAGGAAACGCTTCTTGAAACACTTCAAATAAATCAAAGGGATTATTTCCTTTTTCTATGACCATACCTAAAAAAAGACAAAAAGACTATATTTACTTTCTTCTTCGCCTTCTAAAATAAAGATTTCGCTTATCAAAATGAGAAACATCGGATAATTTTTGTTCCAAGATGCTATACTTGAAAAATAACCGATTTTTCCAATAAACTTCGAGAGATTGGTCAAATGGATCTAATAAAGCATAAGAATATTTGAACTCATCTTGGTTAGCACCTCCAAGCCGAACAAGTTTATCTAAACAAGCAACTAATCCACAGTCTGTTTGAAAGAAATTTGAATAATGAAAATGTCCAAAAAGGAAGAGAGATGGTTTCAAGGCATCATAATACGAACGAACCATGGGGGAACCAGTGTTTTTTAACTTTTTATGAGTTTTAAAATGAAGTGTATCATCCAAAATGCCATACGGAGGTCGATGAGAGAAAATGAAATCAATTTCATCTTTCGAAGAGTAATCTATATGCTTCGGTTCAGAATCACTGGGTTCGCCAGGGTATTGATAATCAATAGACAAAACATTCCAATCATTCATTTTAAATATTTCTTGATCCTCCATCAACCATAGATTCTCTAAGTGCCAAACATCTTCTGGTTGTATCAAATCTTCATTTCCACGTAAACAGTACAAGGGCATTGGTAACTTTTTAAAAAGGTCGAATTCTTGAAATTCCCCTCGAATTTGTTCTCCACTTCGAGGGTCGTAATTCCTTCCAGACCAAAAATCCCCTAAATGGACTGCAAAATCGATCTTTTCTCCTTTAGTATTTATCATCATATTCATAAAATCGATCATTTCTGGAATTTTTCCATGCACATCCGAAATCACGAGGATTTTTTTATGTTCTACCATGTTGGATACCGTTATTTTCTGTTAAAAATAAAATAGTCATTAAATGTTTAAGTGTGTTTTGATTTGCTTTAAAACATTTAAACTGAGAAGTAATTTTCTTTGATAAGATTATTGAAGATAGGGCAAATAAAGCTGAACCCATAAAATAGAATTAAACGTTCCATGGGCAATAATTGAAATGACTAAATCTCCTTTCTGAAAATAAGTGATCAAAGCAAGAAGAATTCCGAAAGCCAAATAATAGAGCCAAAAAGTAAGAAAGGTCACCCAAGGCACTACCCCTGGAAAGACATGATATATCATGAAAAAAAAACTGCTCAGCAAAATACCAAGAATTGGAGAAATGTGACCAAATTCTTTTTGTAGAACTCCACGAAAACAGAATTCTTCCGATAATGCTACAAAGCAGAACATTATTACAACACCTATGATAATCAAAAACCAAATTAAGGTGTTATTTGGAGATTCAGGAGGTGGTGGAGTAGTATTTACAGATCCTTCAGATGCGGTTTCATAATATTCTTCCCCTTTGGTTTCAACAATAACTTTTCGTATTGTTATCGTCAGATACCCCCCAAAAAAGTAAAATAAAATTCCTACTGATATACCAATTAAAATATCTAAAAAACGTAAGTATTTTGATCGAGTGAGCATTTCATTGGGAATTATGCGATGGCGAAATTCATACTTGAGATCTTTTTTCTGTAACTTGAAAACAATCATTGGAATAATGACGAAAATGATCTCACCAACGCTAAACAGTAAAAAAGCTAAATTTGAGGAAGCCACATCCATTAATATGAACATAGAAAAAAAACTATGATTTAAGGTTATCTTCTTTAAACAAAATTTCATTTTCAGCCTTAATTCGGGAAAGAATCTTCCATTTGGTTTGGAAACCATTTGGACCTTTTTTTTCAATTAGAAATGATGAAGCACTTGAAGCAATCTGTATTGCTTCAACGATATTTTCGAAAGAACGTTCATTTGGAGCAATTTGTCCGATTTGTAATAATAAAACAGCCATAAAACAATCTCCAGCACCTGTCTCATCAACACACTGGATGGGACGATAAGCATTGATGTGAATTAATGGATGGTTTGGAGCTTTAAAATAGAGCCCTTTATCTCCTAAAGTAGTCAAAATGTAAGCGCCGGTTAAACCTAATAACTCAGTTGCTTTTTTCAAGTCTTTTTCATGGGTAACACCTTGAGCTTCAAGATCACTTGCTTTAAAGAACATTCGCGAACCGAATTTACTCAACATATCAAATATTTGTTGGTGATCTGCGGTTCCATTTTTGATAGTTATATTTCCGCATTCATCGAACCCTCGAATGAACCCTTGAACATCCACTCCAATAATAGCATCTTGAATTTCTTGATGTTTTGACAGATCGTTTAGAAATTCTGGGGTAAATTCATCAGCGATAGGAGTAAGATGGATTGCTCGAGTGTTAAAATACGATGGAGGAAAATCATGAATATCAATTTCATTTGCCTTGGAAATTAGCTGTAAATCTCTTCCATGATCATGATATTTTAGCAAATATTCTGTATTATATGAGCCTTCTTGTCGTACACCATCAATATTTATCTTATTTTTGGAAATTGGCTTTAAACAATTGAGGGATTCATTTGCTTTAATTTTTGAAATTATCCCTATGAGTGCATCTGACTGGTAGAACCTTGCCGCTAAACTACCATATGTGACCCCCCCACCTAAAGATTGAGATTTTGAATAAGGATTTTGAAGAACAATAGTATCAAAGGCAAAATGGCCAACTAAAACTAAATCAAAAGGTGTATTACTATCATTTGATTTTTCCATTGCAATTAAAATTGAAAATTCGGCATTTCAATTAAAGCTTATATTAGCTTTTTTTAGGATAAGATTTAAAGTAAACTTAGGAGATTTATTTTATGGCGATCATAAGAAACCCTTCAGCAGCAGGAAGATTTTACCCCCGTTTCAAAGGGGAACTTCTAGACACAATTCATGAGAATTTTGTTAATTCTTCTTTTGGCTTATCCCACGATCTCAATCTAACAACAGATAATAATGGAGGAGATAGAAAAGTACTAGGAGGAGTTAGCCCCCATGCGGGATATATGTATAGCGGAAGTGCGACTGCTCATACAATTCAAGAAGTTTTTGGTCAAAAAGTTCCAGACACAGTTATAATTTTAGGAACACAACATACTGGTTATTACGAAATTGGAATCATGAAAGAAGGCGCTTGGAAAACTCCATTTGGGACTTTGGATATTGATACAGATTTGGCAATCCAGTTATTAAAAGAATCAAAAGTAGTTAAAGAAGATGATTCAGCCTTTAATGGTTTCCCCCATGGACGAGAACACAATATTGAAGTTCAAATCCCCTTCATTCAATATGCAGCAACAAAGGCTCAAAAATCGGTTAAAATTCTTCCAATTAAAATTGGAAAAATGAATCAAAATGTCTTAGAAACCTTAGGAAAGGATATAGCTTCAGTTTTGGATTCAAATAACAATAAGGACATTGCAATTATTGCTTCTTCAGATATGACGCACTATCAACCCCAAAATCCTCGAAATCCCAAAGAAGAAATACTTCAAATTCAACACAAGCGAGATGAAGCAGTGATGGAAGCCTTTGAACAATTTAATTGGCAAAAAACTTTGGAAAAAGCGACCGATACATCAGTGTGCGGACCTCAATGTATAGCAACCTTAATGATAATAGGAAAAGAAATGGGTTATACCACCGCAAAAAAACTGCAATATTATACAAGTTATGAAAAAATAGGCGGGACAGGCCCCAGTGATTATAGCGTCGGATATTTTTCAGGGATTATTTCAAGATGACTTTTTTTTTCTTTTTCTCAATGATTTGGGTATACCTTGGGCATTTTTCTGATATTTAGGTTGTTCTGTAAGGATTGGTTCCGATTTTTCTTTTTTTATCATGGATGGAGGAAGAGAGTAGTATTTCAGTTTATTAGATTGCCAGTCCCTAATTAAAAGCTTTTGAGCTTCTGGCTCATTAATTTTTCCCCCTGAGATCAATAATCCCGATTTTTTTCCCACTTCAAAAACTAACTTTTCAGGTCCATCATTTTTGTCGAGATTTATCCCGTAGATGGAATTGAATTGTTTCTTTGGTAGTAATTTAAAAATAGCTTCAACCACCCCCATAGGATCATTAACCTTATCAGCCACCATACAAGCTTTGATGGCCATATCAGTTTCATCCTTTTCATTGATTGGAATAACTCCAGGAGTATCAATTAAAAAAACATTATTAGTTAATCTAATTTTTTGTATTACCCGGGTAAATCCTGCACGAGCAGAAGTTCCCACTTTCTTTTCATTCTTGGTTAGTGATTCAATTAGGGTCGACTTTCCAGTATTTGGATATCCTACAATAAGCATATTTGTATTTGGACGAGTTCCAAGATGTCGAATTTCTTTCAATAAGTTCATGACACCTTTATGATGTTTTGCACTACAGCTAAAGACTTTATACCCTTGGGACTTGAAATAAAGTTTCCATTCTTTCAAAACTTCTCGAGGGATAATGTCAGATTTATTTAGTATAAGAATGAGCTGGATTTCAGGTCGATTCTTTAGTAAAAAAGTTTCAATCATCTTGTTATGTGTACCGATGGGGTTCCGAGAATCTAAAATCTCAAGAACAAAGTCAGTCTCTTTTATCACAGTTGCAAATATATCTTGCCAATGTTTTCCGGTTTTCATGTAATCACTTGTGAAATTAATATTAATGTTTGAGTAATTTTATACGTGGAGAGCCTCCTTGGCTCAAATGTTTTAATTCAAGGTATTCGCTGATGTGAAATATCATTGTCAAAAAATAACCTGCCAGAAAATACCAAAACTGGGGAATATAGAGAAATAAGGTAATAAACATGATAATGCTCACAAAAACTTCAATACCAATCATAATGACAGAGTTATAGTATCGTTTAACAAAAAACCATTGAGGTATTTTTTCTTGATCTATTATCTCAGGGACTCTCAAATGCTCATCTCTCTTAAGTAAAAAGCGAATCCCAAAAATTCTATTTGTAAAAAGGGCGTTGGTCCCCCAATCCAGAAGATCAATCAAAATATGGATTAAATACGAAAAACCCATTACAATAATAACAATTTTTGAAGAAAGAAATCCAATTAATATTAGGATCATAGGAAGATAAATAGAATGAGTAAAGAGCATGCGGTGATTGCCATTTTGGGCATATTTTCTTAAAAATATATCAAAATCCGCGAAAATTGAACTCAAAATAATTAAACCAACAATCCAAAAATTAACTGAAATATATAAGGATGTGATTCCAGCAATAATTATTCCAAGCCCCCAATGTACTGATGAATGCATTTATAAATTAGTAAAAGCAAAATATGTGAAAAAATTATGTATTCATGATGGAAGAATTTCTGGCTGAAACTAAATTAAAAAGCGAAGAACGTATAAAGAAAATACATCATTTAAGCAAAAAAATATGGGAAAATCGTGCATGGGCGCCCATAGAATTGCGTAATAAATGCTTAGATATATGGGATGAAATGAGCGGTGATCTAAATTGTTCTATCGTGCCATTAATTTCACTTGAAGAAAACCAACCAATTTCAAATCTAATATTTGGTTCAGGAAGTTTTTCGACAGGCGAATTTCAAGCAAAACAGTATGAAAAAGTTAAATCTTATACCTTGAATTCTCCAATTGTATTACAAGGAATTGTTAGTAATAAATCTAAAGACCGATCATGCAATGCTTCAGAGGTTTGCGATAAATATAAAGTCCCCCTAATTGAACTTGATTTTATTGATTGGTATCATGAATTTATTGATAAAAGTGAACAAAATCCTATAAGAGCCACCCGTTATTGGTATACAACCCACGATGATAATAACCCTCCAATAAGCGAAATTCACAACCGATTTAAAATTCGACAAGATCAATTTCATAAATCCTTGGGAGAATTAATTGCAAAACAAACCACTGTTCCAACGAACCTTGTTAGCGCCCGAGGTTATAACTTTCAATTCTGCAGTAATTTGTTTTTAAATCAAAAGAATAAACTCCCGCATATTAATGATACCCATCCCGCAGACCTAACCTTTGTCGATCGGGATTCTCATGAAAAAAAATATGCTGGATGGCAATCGGGAGCAATTCAACTAATGATGGACTCAAAAGTTCATCAAACTTACCGAGGAAGTTTAATTGAAGTCGATTATATGGATAGCATAGAACAAATAAACACCCTCGATGAAGGAAGTTTACTTGCTTTGAGTGAAGGAGTTACTCCAAAATCAAATCAACCGATGACAGCAAAACATATTCAAGATGCAATGAAAGTGCTGGATGATTATTTTTATTGCACGTTAGAACCGACTGGATTGCTATTACTCTGGGGAATTACTGAAAAACCAGTTCCGGTTGTGTATCAAGACATTCATGGTAAACCAGTTATCATCAAACAACGTGCAATTGTTGTAGGAAATAAATTTCGGAGTGGGATCCATGCTTGGGGTCAAAATCTTGAAAATGATCTCAAAGAAATGAATGATTTCCTCTTCCCATAAACATTAAAGAAAAAAAAAGAAAGATATAAGAACTTACATGTCCCAAAATTCATCGGGAGTAAGTTTATTTGGGGTTTTACTAAAGGGACAGACTTGAATACAATTTCCGCAATCCGTTCCATGTTTTACCCAAATTCCATAGCACGCATTTGTGTCAACATACCATTTTTTTACCCCCGGATTATTTGAAGAACAGCGTACTCTACGATCGGGCCCATCAGCAAAGGAAATTGCTTCAGCTTCACACTCTTCAGCACATTTTCGACATCCTTTACAATATTGTGCAATTTTACCAATATATCCATAATCAGGTTCATCCGTGTTTAGAGGCATATTAGTAAAAATTTTGCACAACCGAATACGCGGCCCCCATTTTTTATGAATCAAAAGTCCGTTACGCCCAAAAGCACCTAAACCAGCATCAATTGCTAGAGGAATTGAAAAACCCGTATCATTTGTGGAAGGAATTGCAATATAACCTAAGTTTCGAATAAATTGAGCAACGCTCACAGAAAGAGCAGTCATATTTGAATAACCCATTCCAACACTTGCGACTTCTAAGAAATTTGGAGCATTTCTAATACCTGAGGGATCCATTTCAATGGCGCACACAATACAATTTGTTACCCCTTCGGGTAATTCAACATTAGTTAATCGCAATTTTTCTTTCGTTAATTCATCTGCAGGACCCATTGCTTTTGCTGAATTTTTCAAGATCCAATTTGGATCTACCTTCGCAATACCAACATCTGAAGCACCCAAAAATCTCGCTGCACGTTTGGTATATTTTGTTAATTCATCAACAGGTATATTATCAGGAGGTCGTTTAACAATATCAATAGGAATATAATCATTG
The DNA here is from genome assembly GCA_025839675.1 of Candidatus Lokiarchaeum ossiferum. Classification (GTDB taxonomy): domain Archaea; phylum Asgardarchaeota; class Lokiarchaeia; order Sigyniarchaeales; family Promethearchaeaceae; genus Lokiarchaeum; species Lokiarchaeum ossiferum. The sequence continues at coordinate 4,845,782 of CP104013.1, read as the reverse complement.
GATGAGGGTTTTGGAAACCACTTAGCCGCAAATGGCATATGTTGATCAATAGTCCAAGAAGCCGCATATAGGGCTAAATCGAGACGACGATACCCTTTTTCACCCGAATCCACCAGTTCGACCATATTTGTTAGAAGATCTTTCTGATAAGAGGGAAATTCTTTATCATATAGTGCCCGTAAGAAACAATTATTTTCTTCCGGAAATCTTTGATATTGATCAGTATCGAGCTCAAATATTTCAGCAGTTGTTTTTCCCATTAAAGTCACTTTCCAATGAGAAAACCAACTAGTGATTCTTCAAAAATCTTTCTTATTCCCAAAAGGAATGCAATATTCCTATTTTATCACCAATATTGAATTTGGATCAACAATATCTTTCATACGATCAATTCTTAGTTTATTGCAAAATTCCAAATTTATTGTACGAGTAAGAACTTCTTCACTAGTTGATGCTTCTTCAGAAACAAGCGTAACTGGACTAGATAATCCTTGATTAAAATGAATAATTTTACTTTTTCCACAGAAATCCCTACCTAATTGATTAAAAATAGAATTACAAGACACGATCGGAATACGATTTTCCAAACTACGCGCTTGTACATAAGTTTTCCAGTTATTTTCTCCATCGTTCCGGATCAATGTTGGGGAAAAAATAATCTCACAATTATTTTTCACAGCCATGGAAGAGAGAGATGAAGAAATGTGTAGGTCAAAACAAATTAGAATGCAAAATGTTACATCAAACTCAGAATCATAAAAACAAACAAGTTCAGACCCTGGAGTAAGTATGGATTTTTCAGCTCCATAGAGATGAATTTTGTCCTGTCGGAAGATTTCCTCACCATTTTTAAAATAATAGGAAGATACAAAAGATTGCTTGGTATTTTCATGGTGTTCCCAAATTCCTCCTGAAATAATTGAAGTTTGAAACATTTTGGACCATTTTTTCACATATTGGTACTGAATACCTTGAATCGGTTGGATATATTCATTTAGACCTTTTGAAAAATCTAAGAAAAACCACCGTTCAGGAAGACAAATTATTTTAGCCCCATCCTTTATAGCAGATCCAATAAGCATTTCCATTTTTTGGAAATTCTTAGAATTATCTTGATCTACGAAAGGTTGGATAAGACTAATTGTAATTTCTTTAGGTGGTTTCATATAAATCACGGTTTAAACCATTTGAATGAAAAATAAGATTTATTCACGGGATTTGCTAAAATAAAACGTTTTTTGACACTAGTGGCTAATCGAGCACTCCGTACAACATCAATTGAAGAAATTTTAGTGTGTTTAGATAACACTTGAATACAAAAACTGGAATGATCGATACCAGGCCCTTGACGATAAACGATAAAATCTGCACCAAATTTTTGCCCTGGGCGGGGAATGTACTTCTTATTGCGTAAATCTTCATAAATTAAGTATTTATCCGTAAATTCTGGAAATTTTGTCTCAGCCAAAGCATAAAGATCTTCAAAGGTTATGAAACCCGAAGAATCATGGTCTCTAACAGCGATTTTTTTATGCTTCAAGAGATAAACACCCTCAAATAAGGTGAGTTCTAGGGGTCGATCGAAAATATGATTCCGAGGTTTTCGAATTCCCGTTGGGATTCCAAAATATCTCCCATATCCATACAATAAGGAGCCATGAATATTATTGAAAACAACGAGTTTAGTTCCAAGCAGAGAAACAGATATAGGAGTCAATGGGAACTCCCCTGATTCGAGCAGTTGTGCATTTGTCAATTGATCCTCGACTGTTTCACCTTGGTAGGATAAAGGACACATATACCTACAAATAATGTTTTCATTGGAATAAATTTAATGGTATAGAAAAACCAGAGCAATAAAGAAGGAATTAGAAATTTAAATTGAAGGCACAATTGAAACAAATTTTAGTCTTGGAAGGATTATCAAAACCACACTTAGGGCATTTAACAATTAAATTTGGGCTGTATTTTGGATTCAAGCGGACCATTCGAGCAATTCGGAGATCAAGATCACTTTTTGCTTTAGATTTTGGAGATTTTGAATTTCGATTTAATCTTTTTTTTACAGCTCTTGGATTGAATATGATTGGAATAAAAAATAACCCAATAGCTTCAAGAAGAGTATAGATTATCAAACTACCCGAAGATTCTCCATGAGAAAATGCTTCAACGTTTTGAATTAGCAAGGTAATTAGTACAAATGTAAGGATTAATGAAAAAATGGAAGACAAGAAAAAAAGAGCATTCTTCTTTTTTTTTTTCGGAGATTCTTTTTCTTTGGTCAATCTTTTTTTTCCCCTTACACAAATTCGATAGAACTAAAATCGGAATCAATTGTTGTGAATGAATAAGGAACTCCATCAGCATGGAAAAATTTTCCAAAAAATTCATAAAAAGTCAACCGTAAAGCATGAATACCTGCCATCAGAGTTTCTAAAACAATAACAAAAATGTTTCCGATAACTAGAACAATTGACACAACCACAATATCCCCGAAAAATTCATTTTCCAATATAATATCCGCAATTGTTGTGAAAACAAGCATTAAACTCATATGAACCAATGAAAGAGCAAGAAGACGCGAGTAACTTGCTACATTTGATACAATACCTAAATAAGTTTCACTCAAATCTAAAGCTTGTTCTCCAAATAATTCACCAACAGAATCTTTTTGAAGATACTTTATACCAAAAATCCGGCCAAGAGGTTTAACAATAACAAACAATAGCGTAGGGATTACAGGAAGTAATATTGGATATGGAGGTGCAACCCAAGCAGAAATTTCGAACATATAGGTGAAAATCATTATGGTTCCTCCAATAAGAATTAAAATCTTTAAGAATGGATCAGCAATTGCGAGGAATACTCTTTTCTTTTGAATGAAATTGATCATAGATAATAACCATCCTAATGAGATATGAGCAACACCCACTAAAACAAAAATTTTCAAAACTGGAATAATTTCATGCATTGGATTAAATCCAAGATGCTCAGCATAAGCAAGTGGAAATCCGAAAAACTCACCGTATAATGCACCTGCACCAGTTGCAGCAATTCCAAGCCATATGAACAAGAAACCTGCATCATACATGGAATTTTCTTTGTCCGATCTATTTAGAAAAATTAAGACTAAACCTACTGTACACAAGATCAATCCATGACCTATATCACCGAACATAAATCCAAAAAGAAGAGGATATGTAAGGGCGACTAAGGATGTAGGATCCAGTTCAGAGTAATTGGCTGTACCATATAATCGTGTTAATAATTGAAAAGGTTTGAATATTTTTTTCGGTTTAATTAATGAGGGAATCGATGAGGAAGACACATCAGAATCAGATCTATCGGTAAAATAATCATAATCCTCGGAATCTGTACCAATCAATTTTGAAGTTGTAAGGTGTTTTTCATTACTGATTGCATCTCTCTTAATAACTCGGGCGGCTATTCTAATATAGTTATGGAATTTTTTGTCTAAAGAATTGCAGATAAATTCTTCATTTTTAGTTGGAATGAAAGCTTCCATTCGGACAATTTCTGAACCATAACTTTCTCGGAATTGAATTTCAATTAACTCATACTTTTTGATATTTTCTAATAATTCCATATAAGCACGAAACCTTAAAGCCTCATTTTTGACTTTTTGAATCGATTCATTTGCTTTTATTAAGCGCTCTTTTGCAAAATGGATCTCTTTATCAATCGTATCAAGATTTACACCAAAATCATCAAAATGATCCTTAAAATCAGTCAATTCACTGGCACCATGGCAAATTTCATTTATACTTTGACGATGTTCTTTGAAATAAATCATGAAAAAAGCTGTAATATCATCCGAAATTTCTTTATATTCTAAAACAATTGGAAGTTCATCATGTTCTAAAACAACCTCCATATCAACAAACTCTGATGAATTCATATAAAACAATCGAAATTCCAATAGATTGAACCATTCAAATGCAATTTTTGTAGCAGAGTAAGTTGCTACCCAAGAATAAATTTGGCGTAACATCTTATTCAATTTAAGTTCTTTTTCATATTTATCTAGAGTATTATAATAAGCCCGAATTCGTCTCGCTTCATTGGTAGCTTTTTCATGCAATATATCAATAGCGTTATTAACTGAAGTAACTTCAAAGAAAATTCGCTTATCTAATTCAGGTTTTGATAGTTTTTTAGGATCAATTTCAAGTTTCTGAAAAAAATAAATAATACTTTCTTCAATTTCATTAATTTTATGCTGAATCATTTCCGTATCATCATTAATCTTATGTTCCCGCCGGATATGATGAGCAGATTTATCTTTAGGCTCTTTAAATTCAGCAATATGTATGCGATGTTTCGGTACTTCGTTTAAAAATGCAGAGATCTTACTTTTATGAATAGCAATGTCTAAGTAAGTCATATCTTCAGGTGTTAACATGTTAATCACTTTTAGCTTTCTTTTCCGCTTCATCATCTTCTAAAAATTCTTTAATTTTCTTCATTCGAATAAACTCTTCGCGTTCTTCATCATTCAAAATTTCTTCAATAGTATGTATATTACCATCAAGTTGGGGAATAATGATATCATCCAAAGCATCAATCCTTCGCTGAATTTTTTTATTGTCTTCAGCTAACCGGTACATCATACTATCTACTTCGGCAATTTCAATTAAACGACCAAGAGTTGTCTTCAATCGTTTCAATAATATATCAAGGTGTAGAGTTGTATCACCATACGAATATGAGGGTAAAGGTTTATCTTGAAAATGCAGTTCAAGTTTTGGAACATCTATCCCCATTTCATGGATATAGTTAATTTCTACAGAGGTTTTAAGAGTAACTTCATTCAATCGAGAGATCCGATCTACTTTTCGTTTCCCAATTGTTTCATATGTTTTTTCCAATAAATCCATATCCTTGAGAATTTCAGACCGCATTTCACTGCGAATAGAGAAATTCTTATCTAATATGGTTTTTAATGAATTAAGTAATTGTTCTCGCTTAATTTCAAGCAGATTTTCACCCCTTACAGAAAATTGACGTTTTTTCTTCAACCGATCAAGTTCTGGTTTTGTTGGTTTTACATTTTGGAAAGACATTTCTTCACCTCAATTTAAAGATCCATTTCTTCAGCATTATAAACAAAATATTTACTTAGATATTCTTTTTTTATTCGCACCAATTCCCCTTTTCCCATAAGAGAAAGTAATTTCCAGGCGAGATTTAATGTTTTTATAAAATCTCTTTCCGATTCACCTTGGTGAATAAATTTTTTTTCAAATTTGCTTCCAAATTTTAAGTACAATTTATCAACATCACTTAAACTCTCTGTACCAATAATACTTTCTAATTCACGAATTTCAAGGGCTTTGGAATAACAAGCGTACATCTGACTCGAAACATCTGCATGATCTTCTCGAGTATTCCCTTCTCCAATACTATCTTTCATTAATCTCGAAAGTGAAGCTAGAGGGTAAATTGGAGGAAAAATCCCTTTTTGATGATAGTCTCGACTCAGAACAATTTGTCCTTCAGTGATGTATCCTGTTAAATCAGGAATTGGATGAGAAATATCATCATTCGGCATGGATATTACAGGAATTTGCGTAATAGATCCCATATTCATTCGAATTCGGCCAGCGCGCTCATAGAGACTAGCAAAATCACTATACATATAACCAGGAAATCCTTTCCTAGCAGGTATTTCCCCTTTTACATTAGATATTTCACGTAAGGCCTCAGCATAGTTTGTAATATCAGACATAACAACCAATACATGCATATTGTGTTTATAAGCTAAGAATTCAGCAGTAGTTAATGCAATTCTGGGAATTAATATTCTTTCAATGGTAGGATCGGAAGCTAAATTTATAAAGGATATGACATTTGTTGCACCTCGTTCTTCGAATTTTTGCTGAAAATAAAGAGCTTCTTCTGCTAAAAGTCCAATACCACAAAAAATGGTCACGAATGGATCTTTTGTTGTGACTTTAGCATTATTTACTATTTGAGCAACTAATTTATTATGAGGTAATCCTTGTCCACTAAAAATTGGTAATTTTTGGCCACGTACTAAAGTATTTAAACAATCAAATGAAGATATTCCAGTTTGAATAACATCTTTTGGGTATGCTCGTCTAATTGGATTCATTGGTAATCCATTTATATCACGCATTTCCTCTGGTAAAAATGCTTTACCACCATCAATAGGCATACCTTTTCCATTAAATCGGCGCCCCATCATTTCTCGTGAAACTCCAATCTGAAAAACTTGATCCAAGAAAGTAATGTTTGTTTTACCCATTACAATACCAAAAGCACCTTCAATCACTTGAACAACAACAAGCTCAGTATTTACCGTCAAAACAATTCCAGTTCGAACGCCATTCTCAGTGCTTATTTTAACTACACTCCCATTTTTGATATCGTGCCCTTGAATGGGCTTCAAAAATAATAATGGATCCTTAATTGATTCTACATTGTGGTATACAATTGACATCTTAAAGCAACTCCTCATATTGAGCTTTTAAACCCTCAAAATCATGGGTAATTTCTTGAAATATTTCTTCAAATTTATAAAGATCTTTAGGACCAATGTCTAGACGTGCCCTTCTTAAGGATTGCAGACAATGCATTTCTCGAATCCGAAAGAAAGGAACACCTTTCCGAATTTTTTTTAAGCTTCTATCATAAAATTCCAATATTACCGAGATGAGCTTCATAGTTTTTTCTGGAGAACTAAAACGATCATTCTCATTAAAGCCATTCTGAATTAAAAAGCCATCTTTGATAAGGGAAGCCATAAAGAGAACGAGTTGTTGATCAGGAGGTAAATTTTCAGGACCGATAAGCTTTGCGATATTATTTAATTCTTCAGCTTTAGAAAGAATAATGCTTACGACTTTGCGAGATTCTTGCCAGCCAGTAGCAATATTGCTTTCCCAAAAAGTAGCAAGATTATCATAAAGAGAGTACGAATTTACCCAATTAACAGATGGATAATGTCGGGCATATGCTAATCTGGCATCTAACGCCCAAAAAGCTTTTACAAATCGCTTAGTATTTGTGGTAACAGGTTCGGAAAAATCACCTCCAGGAGGAGAAACCGCACCAACAATGGTAATTGATCCCATTCGCGAAGGAGAACCAAGAACTTCAACTAATCCAGCACGTTCGTAGAAATTACTTAACCTAGTTGCAAGATATGCAGGATAACCACCTTCGATCGGTAGTTCTTCAAGCCTTCCTGATAATTCTCTTAGAGCTTCAGCCCATCGACTGGTGCTATCTGCAAGTAATAGAACATGATTTCCCATATCGCGCCAATATTCAGCCATAGTAATGCCAGAAAATATAGAAGCTTCACGAGCTGAAACTGGCATATTACTGGTATTGGCAATCATGATCGTTCGTTCCATCAAAGGTCGATTGTTTACAGGATCTTCTAAGAAAGGAAAAGTATTCAATAAATCAGCCATTTCGTTACCTCTTTCACCACAACCGATATATACAATAACATCTGCATCTGCAAATTTGGCGAGGGAATGTTGAACGACTGTTTTACCTGTACCAAATCCTCCAGGAACTGCAACAACTCCCCCACGGGCGACGGGAAATAATAAATCAAATACACGGGTACCTGTTAATAAAGGACGTTGAGGAATTTTTCGTTTTTTTACGGGTCGCGGACTTCTAATCGGCCATTTAGTCAAAAGTGAAAATTCACGTAATTCACCGCGAGAATCTTTTATTTTATATATTACATCGGTTAACGTAAATTTTCCTGGTTTAATTTCTTGTATAACTCCAGAAATATTTGGAGGAACCATAATTTTATGTTCAAGAGAAAACTCATGGACATAACCAATGATATCACCAGCTTTGACTTGTGAACCTTCATTTATTGTTGGATTAAAATCCCACATTGTCTTTCGATTTAGCGCGTCAACACTCATCCCCCGATCTATGAAGTCACCCGTCATATCAGCAATACTAGTCAAGGGGCGTTGTATCCCATCGAAAATTGAATTCAACATTCCCGGACCTAATTCCATAGATAAAGGATAACAATGATTAGTCACAATTGCATTCAGATTTAATCCAGCAGTTTCTTCATAGCATTGAATAATTGACACATTATCAATGATTTTAATAATCTCTCCTGTTAAGTGCAAATCTAAACTAACTTCAACCATATCACCTACGGCTTGATTATGAAATCCTTCAACTTTTATAACTGAACCATTTATTGAAGTAATTACTCCTTTAACCCCAGCATCATCTCTCATGTCTTTTTGCACCTCCATGTTGTTGCATATCTATTTCCATTGCATTTTTTACTTTAATTTCAAATATAGGGAAGATCTTCATAAACCGTAGAGATAATTCTTGTTTATATTTTTCTATTAGGGATTCCAATGTATAATCGATAGTAAAGGCCTTATCCTCTGACACAATTTTAAATCCACATGCAACATCAAGAGGACGTTCATCCAACCTCAATAAATTCTGTTTCTCGGGAATTGGATTGAAAAAAGTGTTTTCTTTAATATATTGTAAGTCTCGGGTGTTGAATTGAACTTTCACAGGGCGATCAATTAATGGGAGAAATTCCATAATTTTTGACATAATAAACATCGAATATTTTTGACTATTTTTTTTTATTCTTAATTGAGTTTGTTCTTTAAAAAAAATTATGAAGTTCTCAATACATTCATTTTTCTTGTTTGCTATGGCTTGATTGATTTCAGCTACACGTTCTGTTTCATTTATATTTAATTTTTGTAAGCTTCGATTGATTAATTCAGCTTCTAATTTTATTAGATCTTTCTCAAGTTTTTTTTTTGTTTCTTCCTTGATGAAATCTATTGCACTTAGAGCTTTCTTTTGAATCATTTCCACTTCTTTAGTTACCATACGAGCCATTTCATAGCCAATATCTCTAAAATCTTCTCTTAATGACATACTATCCTTCCTTTAATGTTAATCCCAAATACTTCTCTATTAAATGCCGGAAATAGGATTCTTTCAAAGGAGCCTTCATATCCGGAATTTCGATAATTATGGGGTATTTGCGCAATTTTAATCGCCTAAAATAATCTCGTTGGCGCATCAAATATTTTTCATTTAATAATACTAAACCGATGTCTTGATCCTCTAAAATTTTATCAAATTCTTCTTGAAAGATCTCAGAATTATTAGATGAAATTTCAAAACTTTTTATGCCTATCAATCGAAATAGAATGTTTGTATCATCATCAGAAACGCAAATTATTTTCAGTTTATTCTACCCCATTTCATTTTACAATTTAAAAATTTAAACCGATGATTTCAAAGAAATCATTGATTATTTTGTCCTTATTAATTTTATAGACCATGTCGATCTGGGAAAGAATCATTTGTTCTTGAGTCTCCAAAGCATGAATATTTTTCTCCATTTCCAGTTTCAACTCTTCGATTTCAAACTTCAATTGTTTCTCCTTATTCAATAAAGCATTTTTATATAAAATAGAGTTTTTTTCTCTTTCTTTGGAAACCTTATCCGACCATAATTCTTTTTCGACACTAATCTTATATTTATAGCGTTCTTCGAGGGAACGAACTTCAAGAAAGAGATCTTCTTTACGATTGGTAAATCCCCGATTTCTTAATTCTGCACAATGTTCTGGTGAAATATCCCTACAGCTGTAATCATCTTCCGAGGATAAATTTTCAAAATTTTGGTCTTTTACTAGAATCGTTTTTGAAAATGTTTCAGTAGGATCATCTAAGTTTTTTGAAGGAGATTTTGATTTATCTTTCTTTTTTAGCTTTTTTGGCATAACATATCACCTATAAATTTAATATTTCTCTTCAGCGAGAGAGATTTGAATTGCCCGAGCAGAAATTCTTTTGATTTCATTTTGTTTTAATAATAGTAACTTGAAAATTAATGAAATAGATATGAGAGGAATATCATCAACAATTGAAGTCTGAAAACGTTCAAGATATTTATTCAAGAAGAATTCAGACAACCATGACCACACATCTGGATTAGGATCACTCAGTTTTTCAGGAATTATTGCAAAGTCTTTCTGTTTTTTCAAAATTCGTTTCAATTTAATTATAAAATCATGAATTGATGAAGAAGTTATCAGAATTTTAATTTCATTATGCTTAAAAAGCAGCCCATTTGAAATAACGTAGGGTTTAATTAATTCTAATGAAATTCCATTAAAAAGAGCGCGATAGATAAGATTTAACGAATTGTAATCAATTTCAGCTCGGATAAATCCTTCTATAAAATTCTTTTCTCGGTGGGGGAAAAATCTGCTCTTTTCAATCATGTTAGTATAATAGAACTTATCAAGACTATGTTCAAGATAAAAAATGTCTCCAGATTCCTTAAATTTTTGGACACCTTCTTCAACAATTTTTCGATATGGTGTAGAATGAACAGCTTTAATGAGATCTTCAAAATTTTTCATTATCAATAAGCGTTTCAAAAAATCATATCTCTCTAAAATTTTTGAAGGACGATCAAAAACTCGATGATATCGATCTTCAAGTGATGTTTGTTCAATAACTCCATAGATACATATTTTTAGATTTAAAATTTCATATTTCACTAATAAAGATTTTAGGAAAATTTGAATTGGATGAGGGGCAGCGATTAATATTTTTTCTAATATTGCAAAATATGTATTCCACAAGGTCCACTCATATTCCCAAACTGTATTTTCTTCAGGAGAAAAACTGGGAAAAAATCTTTTAGTGTATATACCTAAAGATTCAAGATCTCCTATTGAAGCCAATTTACTCAGGTCATCTTCAGACATTAGTAAAGATTTAATAACAGATAAACGGACAAAAATAAATCCATAATCATCAATAGTTACTTTCATATAATCTCCGGCTTCAAAGCGAAGTTACTCTTCTTAAATACTCGTTTGATTATTATCAAAAAAAATAAAATTCTATTATGAATTGATTGAATTGTTTTTTATCTAGTTTGGAATTTTATTCCACAATAAAATGGCTACGATAAGTCCATATATTGCCAAGGCTTCACCAAGAGCAACCACTAAAAATCCTTTCATAAATTCTTCAGGCCGTTCAGCCAACACACTGATGGCAGCAGTTCCAGTCGTTTTAATTGCATATCCCGCTCCTAATCCAGACAATCCAACAGCAATAGCAGCAGATAGGGCTAACCACATCCCAACATCATATTCATTAGTGGAAGGGTTAACAACTTCAGTAGTCCCTTCTTGTGCAACAGCTAAAATTGCATTAACTGAAAAATAAACAGTAATGGCTAAAATGAATTGAAAAAGCACAAGAAGTGTATAAAATTTTTGTTTGGCACGCGTAAATACTACACCTTCTGAAAGATCATTTAAAAAATACAATTTAAAATGATATTTCCTATTAACAATGAAAACTCCATAGTGTTAAAAGTTTACGGAATCTATGAAATAGGTATTTCAAATAACTGGATGTGATTTAATTTTGAAAAAATATGAAATAATTTAAGTTTATATCATTAAATCAAAAATCTTCTCATAGAAGAAATAGATTTATTATTACGTGTTTTTCTTACATTTTTGTAAATTTCAATAAAAAAATAGGAGGAGATTTATATATTTCATCATTACTTCTACGGGCTCACGGAAAAATTTGGGAAGAAAAAACGAACGAATATAATTCAGCAGAAATTGAATCACTACAAATTCGTTGAAAAAATTGATGAATTTATGGCACAATCTATAGTAATAGGATCATATATTACCCGTTTTACGCCGTTACAACAAGATATTACCCTTCTGAATGACTACAGAGATAATCTGAAGAATTTCATAAAATTACTTAAATCTCAAAAAAAAGAATTCAAAAAAGATGTAAAAATCTTGAAAAAACTTGACAAATTAAGATAGGAAATTAATAAATTTGCTTTAATTGTCTAAAATTTTCCTCATTTTTACAAGTAGTTCATGCGAAGTGAACGGTTTTTGTAAGAAAAATTTTTCATTAATTCTTTGATCGGCCAAAAAGGATGTTTTCAAATCATATCCAGACATAAATAGGAATTTTAGACCATTTTTCTTTTCTATTGCTAACTTTTCAAACAATTTCATTCCCCCCATTTTTGGCATAATAATATCACTTAGGATAAGATCGAATGGATTTTTTAAATCTTCAATGATCTTTAATGCTTCAATACCATTTTCCGCAGATGTTACTTCATAACCATGTTTTTCTAAAATTTTTTTAGTAAAATTTTGAACGGAACTTTCATCTTCAACGAGTAAAATAGATTCATTTCCATTCAATTGATCCCTATATACTAATTTGGTAGGATTCGAAGAGATTTTTTTTAATGAATAAGGAATATAGATGTGGAAAGTTGTTCCCATAGATTCTTCGCTAAAAACATCAATTACTCCCTTAACTTGCTTAATAATTCCATAAACTGTTGATAATCCTAGCCCAGTACCTTTTCCACGTTCTTTTGTGGTAAAAAATGGCTCAAAGATACGATTTTTTAATTCATTCTTAATTCCACACCCCGTATCCGATGCTTGCAAATGAATGTATTTTTGAGGTGGTAACTTGAAATGATTTTTTTTATTTTCAATTGAAAAATCAATAATGTCTATCTTTAGAGTAAACTTCCCTCCTTCAGGCATAGCATCGCGTGCATTTGTGGCTAAATTCAAAATAACTTGTTCAATTTGAGTGGGATTTGCAAAAATTGGAGCACTATCACAACTAAAAACGGTATTTAATTCAATATCTTCTCCAATCATTCGCTGTAGGATTTTTTCTAGATCTTGGATAAACTGGATTAAGTCAATGGATTGTTCCGTGAGTTTCTTTTTACGACTGAAAGACAGAATCTGTTCAGTTAAAGCCCCCGCTCGATTTGCCGCTCCGAGAATTTCATCAATATATTCTTTATTCGAATCAGAATCACTTAAAGAAGATGAAATCATTTGACTAAAACCCAATATAACAGTCATAATGTTATTAAAGTCGTGAGCAATCCCACCTGCAAACCTCCCCAAGGCTTCCATCTTTTGGGATTGTAACAATTGATTTTCCAGAGAACGAATTTGAGACACATCAGTTATTGTAACCACACAACCAATGATCGTATTCCTTGAATCAATAAAAGGCGAGTAAGATAATAAACAGTGGAATATCTCGTTTGTTCGTGATATGAAAGTGTACTCCCGGTCAACAGTATTCTTTGTTTTCAAAACTTCCTTAATTGGACACCCATTATCTTCATCAAAGGGAACTTTCATAATCGTAAAATAATCCAATTTCATGATTTCATCCCGATTATATCCGTAAAAATTACAAAAAGAATCATTAACCATCTTAAATTTATAATCTAGGGAGATAACACTCATCGGACCCACAGAATTAAAAATCTGGGTAAGTTCTAATTGAGATTCTTGAAATTTATTTTCTGAAACAACTTGTTCTTTTCGAATAATTGCATCTTCCAATTCACGTTCTAAAGCAGGATTGAGACGCGTAAGATCTCCCTTTAAAATATAATCACTCACACCAGCCCTCATTGCATTTACAGCATATTCTTCTCCAATTGCACCTGAAATTAGAATGAAGGGTACATCTTTGCGAGTTTGTTTCAATAAATTGAAGGCATCCAGCCCTGTAAAAGTTCCAAGGTCAAAATCGGATAAAATTACATCCCAAGAATTGTGTTGGAGCGCTTCAACAAACTCACTTCTAGTTTTAACCCATTTGATAACAGTTTCATGAATGCTTTGTCCAAGAGTTCTTTTAATTAATACGTAATCATCTTCTCGATCTTCAAGGATTAATATCCTTACTATGAACGTCACTTCAAGTGTGCTCCATCTTCATAAAAAACCCTTTTAAAATAGTTATACATAAGTAAATTCAATTAATCTCGTGTTTTTTTAATCTGAGCAACTTAATTTTTTCAAAGGTAAAAGCTTAATTGATCTTTTTAACTCACATAAAAAAAAGGTTTACCAATATTCATTAAAATCAGTGCGTCACTAAAATAATTCTGACAGAATCCGCCACGCTTGCACAATGATCACAAGCTTCCTCAACATGCTTTGCAACACTTAATAACTGCATTATAATTCGCAATGGAATATCTTCTCTATTATACAAATGACCATGTAAATCCCGATAAATTTCATCAACTTGTTCTTCTACTTCATCCACTCTATCGCAAGCATGATGGGCTTTTTCCATATCTTCTCCAAGTTTGGACATTAGATTTCTAAGCTCTTCCCCCATTTTAATGAAAACATCAATTAAAGTTTTAAACTTGAGAACCATTTCATCATCAGAACGGGGGGTGTATCTTACTTTGCCAAGGCGTACTGAAGCACCTGCTTGATTTGCCATTACATCTGCCATTTTCATTACCAATCGAAGCAGATCACTACGGTAAATACTCACGGTTTGAGCTACAACTTCTAAATTTTTCCTTCGAATTTTACTCGCATCTTTTTCATAGCTGCGAATCTTTGTAATGCTGCTATTTTGCACATCTTCATTTCCTTCTAAGTATGCATTAATGCAAATGCCCATTTCTTTGAAAGTTTTACTCACTAACTTGCTCTGGGCCTCGAGGTTAGCAAAAACCGTTCGCTCAATTTTATCCAATTAATCTCACCAAGTAGTTCATAGACCTCTCGACCTAAAAATTTCTAGGATATTAAGATAGTTGAGAAAATAAAACGGGTAAAAAAATTTTGGGAGAATAATGGAAATTTTAGACGACACGATTTAAGCCTTGGACAATTTGATTTAATCCAAGAGTCAATAATGCAGTCAATAAGGCAGCAAAAACCATCTGAGCACCATATTTTATAACAGATTCTCGACTTAAAATGGCTAAATATCTTCCCAAGAAAAATAACACAACTACTGTCAATATGAACGAAATTATGAAGGAAGCCCACCCAACTGTAGAATCCCACCCAGCAAAGAGAAAAGGAATCACTACAACCACAACACCTGCGAAAGGACTAAGCCCATCCACAGCCGCAGCAACTTTACTGGCAAATTCCTGCGCAGCCTCGAAAATAGTTTCTTCTTTTTCAACCTTCTTCTTTTTCTTTCTTGGTTGCTCTTCGCTGGTTGGACTTTGGAGGTTTTTTTGTTTTTTAGGAGTTGGTTGAACTAAGGGAGGTTTTTTTGTATCCACGACTTTGGGAGACCCGTCTAAATTTAAATTTAATTTTTTTGCTTGCTCAGGTGTTAATCCCAAATGGAGGCTTGATTTCTTGGCTCTTTTTCGAGAAACAGGTGCATTAATATTCTCGAATTTACCCAAAGCCAACCTTATATCACGTTCTGTCCATTTTGGACGATCTAAATCATCAGTTCTCTCATTTCCGTGATGATCAACCAACCCAAGTACTTTTTTCATTTCTATTACATTTAACTTGCGTTCTGCAGATTCTGCAAGATGACTTCCCGTGAGACCAGAAATCCCAATTGCGATAGCAGTGGTTAACCCAGTGAAAAATACAAATCCATTAATTGGAGTTGATGTAGCTTCATTATTATCTAAAAAAATGACAAAACTACCAAGGACAATCCCTAATGCAGTTAAAACACCATCAAAGAAGTTCATAGCAAAATATCGGCGGATGATCGGTGAAGCTTCGCTGATTTCCCATAAGATTTTATAACGCTCCAACCGTTTAGTAGGTTTTTCTAAATTGGACATTTTCGTTCCTATTTTAAAAAGATAATTTCTAAAGAATGTAATTCTACATATCTAAAAAATAATTTCACCACAAAGAAAATCGATTAAATTTTTAAGGACTCCTCTTATTCGTGGATAACCACCATTCCCGCCAATCAATTAATGTGGACATCATTGGAATGCTTTTTTTAGAGTTTTCAAATAGAATTTCGATATTTCCCAAGAAAATCCCTTTTCCAATAGCACCCTTCACAGTGGTAGATTTCAAATGATTTCCAACCATCGCAATTATTTTGGGATCTGTCAATTTGATGAAATTTGGAAAATCTAAATTTTTACTATTCCGTGCCCGCACTTCACTTTTCGGCAAAATTATTTCTGGATTTATTTCATATTCAAAGGAGAGGATCCCTTGTTTACAATAGAGCCATAATGCATAGATATTTTCAGGACGCAACCAAGGTGCAATTTTCCATTTAAAACGTTTAAGCGAGATCTTTTGAGATGACATTAGAAATTCTACACAAATTCAAAGTTTTGATAATAAAAAAACTGTTTGTTAGAATTTTAAAAGATTCTTAAATTGTTATTCCGTAAGATGAAGATTTCATTTGTTGGTAGTGGATATGTCGGCCAAGTAAATGCAGCGGGAGCAGCTCATTATGGCCATGAAGTTATTTTAGTTGATATTGACCCTAAAAAAGTGGATTCCCTTAATAAAGGGATTCCCACCATCTTTGAAAAAGGTTTAGAAGGTTTACTTCAAGAATTGGTGCTCAAGAAAAAAACACTTCGAGCAACCCTTGATTTACAACAAGCTGTGCATGCAACCGACATTTCATTAATTTGTGTGGGAACACCCGATAAAGGAGGGATGATTGATCTCTCCTATATTCAACAAGTCGCTAAAGGTATTGGGGAAGCATTAAAAACAAAAGAAAACTATCATGTAGTGGTGGTTAAATCGACAGTTGTTCCTGGAACATCGTTAAACACGGTCAATGTACTGTTGGAACAATATTCTGGTAAAAAAGCAGGCATTGATTTTGGATTATGTATGAATCCAGAATTTTTACGAGAAGGAGTTGCGGTAGAAGATTCCATCCATCCTGATAGCATTGTTTTGGGAACTCAAGATGAAAAAACAAAAAAAATTATGAGAGAAATGTATGCTTGGGCTGAAGAAAGCAAGTTCACTTATGTTGGTATCACAGCAGCGGAAGCAATTAAATACGCCAAAAATTCATTCTTAGCCACAAAAATCACCTTTGCTAATGAGTGGGCAAATTTTTGTGATGCAGCAGGAATTGATGCCAAGGAAGTATTGGAAGCGATTGGGGCCGATCGACGAATTAGCCCCATGTTTTTACGAAATGGTCCTGGGTATGGAGGAAGTTGTTTCCCAAAAGATGTGAATGCAATTGTGCATGCAGGTCAAGTTCGTCATTCACCATTTCGGATTTTGGAAGAAGTGGTAGCGGTTAATCATACCCAATATTTACATTTAATTGATTTAGCTCAAGAAAAAATGGGTTCTATCGCACGTCGAAAAGTTGGGATCTTAGGTTTATCTTTCAAACCTGAGACCGATGACACACGTGAATCACCCGCTTTACGAATTATTTCCTACTTAGTTTCCCAAGGATGCGAAATTAAAGCATATTGTCCCCAAGGAATGGAAATGGCAAAAGAAATGTTAGAAGAAAGACGGATCACCGAAGTAAACTACATGAATTCCGCGGAAGAGTGCATTAAAGATGCAGAATTGGTATTAATCCCAACCGATTGGGCAGAATTCAAAGAAATCATCCCAAAAATAACCGTTCCAACATTTATAGGGCATCGTTCATTGGTAAATCCAGATGATTATGCGCATGTATACGCGTTGGGTTACCCAAAACGATAAACCCAAAGGCTTAATAGAAATTCATTACAAGGTAAATAACTATGGCTCCCGCTCCCTTAAAAATCCATCAACGGCATTTATTAAAATCAAAAGATAAGAAGAAACTGATCGCAAAATTTGATGCTTTATTGGCTGAAAATGCCGCGACCGCAAGTGATATTCTTTCTTCCAAATCGAAAGTGGAATGGATTCGATTAGATCAAAATCAAGAATTGTATGCAATAGATGGAGTTCTAACATTTTGGTTAAAAGAAGATAAATTAGTGCCTTTACTTAGCTATCTGATGAAGAATGAATTACCCTTCAAATCAGTTCATGTTGATGAAGGAGCAATCAAGTTTGTATCCAAAGGAGCGGATGTTATGCGCCCTGGAATTACTACAATTGATCCAGGCATTAAAGAAGGAGAAATCATTCTAATTAAAGATCCAAGCCACAACCGAGTTTTAGCAGTTGGAGAAGCAACATTTGACGCAGCGGAAATGGAAGCGCGAGAAAAAGGAAAAGTGATCAAATGTGTCCATTCTTTAACCGATGGAATCTGGGCATTCTCAAAAACCTTTAAATAATTTTTTCTATTTTTTTATTGAGATTCTTTAATCAATCTATTCTCACAATCACTCACTTCCTTAAGAAATACACTATAAAACTTTTGACTTGAAATTTTAGTTCGTGTTATTGACAAAAAATTTAGAAGATTCTCCAATTTATCCAAGGAGTATTCTAGATCCTTGGAAAAGTGGAATTCATTTAGAGAACCAAGAAGAAATTTCTCAAAATTGGAGATAGTAGGAACATCTTGAGAATAAATTCGCCCAATTAATAATTTCTCTCGTATGCCCTCAATCCAAGTGATGAGTTGTGTAGTATTTTTAACTTTTTCATAGGATTTTAAGGAAGAAGGATGATTAAGTATCATCAAAATTTGACCAAACACGGCAAACAACTCATAATTGAAGGGAACAAAAGGGATCTGTTCAAAATATGAACTACGGAATTTAAGCGCATTTCCCCAAGATCCTGTTGTAAATAGAATCCTGTAAAGTTTTAAGAAGAAAGTCGAAGAAAAATATACTAAAAAAGCCAATAAAACATCAGATGAAGGAAGATCAATTTTTTCAAAAGTTTTAAGAAATTTTGCCGTAAAATCAGCATATTGAAAGAAATAAACCCCCCCATAACCAATGGAAGGTTGGGAACTGCAATCGATGTAGGAAGCAAAAATTTCTTTACCCAACTCCCGAATAAACACGGTAGGTTTGGAATATTTTTCTAGCAAAGCTAATCGTTGGGAAACAATATTATTAGACAAAAGAAGATTGGGAAGGGCAAGATAAGATGTAGTAGGTAAGATAGAATAAGATTTAATTTGTTTTCCCCGAATTTCTGCCAAGTATTGAGATTGTTCTGGAAGTGACAAATTACTCCATTCATCCTTAGATATTCGATAAGGGAAGCTGGGAGGGTATTTGGATTTAAAACGTGCAAGTCGGGTACCTTCTCGAATGTGCAAAATGGATTTAAGCGGCGAAAAAGAAGCCATTTTTTCTAAAAATAAAATATTTTTAGAGGATAGACCGGATAAAAATAGATTATAATTTTTAGCTAAGGTTAAGGGAATTTGAGTATTCATTCCAAGATCCCATCCACTCTGATTTGATTTTTCTAAATTCGTAAAATGTTTAGTAATATAATTTTCGGGATCTCCAACTATGTTTGGTTTTTTAAGTAGAATAACGCAAGGATGAACATTTGCGGAAGGAAATATTTCCAGCGTATCAGAAAAAGTAATCACATAATCAATTCGTGTTACTGAGAAGATATATTCCCGCAACTTCTGAGCATAAGTATTCGATAGAATTCGATTGGGTATGATAAAGCCTAAAATTCCCTCTTTGGCGAGTAAATCGAGGCTTCGTTTTATAAAATAAAAATATAGATCAGGTTTACTCCCTAATAAAACGACCTCCCTAAATTTATTTTTTAGATCCTCATGATGAGAGCGAGGATAGAATTTTGCCAATGAATCAGATCCCACATATGGAGGATTACCCAATATTATGTCAAAGTAAGGTAGGAGATTCTTTGAAGTGACAGAAAGAAAATCAAGCGAGTGGGTTTGGATCGAAAGAGGTGTTTTTTCCATCGCAGAATGACCAAAAAAAGTTTTTAATAAACAATGGAGTCGAATTTTCGTAACTCGTACTGCAATAGGGTCGATATCGAAACAAACAATATTTTCATTTAATATTTTAAGAAAATTATGAGTTATATCACTTTTTTGAGATGGAGTCGAATTATGGAATGTCAGATGAAGGAATTTAAACCGTTTTTCAATGGAAGATGTATTTTCCCATTGATTCCATACTCCCAAAAGTTGCACCAAAGACATCTTTGACAATTGACTCTTGTTAGGATTAATGTAATAAGGATAGAGAAGAACATAAAATTCTAAATATTTTAGAAAAGTAGTGAAAATGAAAGATCCACCCCCTACAGCAGGATCTAATATTTTATTTTTGGAAAGAAATAAACCGAACAATTCACTTAAAAAAGAAGAAAGTTGTGAAATTGAAGATTTTTTAACCCATTTATTAAAATTAACCCAGAAACTCCCTTTGAAATTAAATAAATTGTGAGAATTTGGGGTTTTGGCAAAATGATGACTCATTTTCATATTTAAGACTAAAGATACGATCTCGTATGTGATTGTATCAGGAGTAAAAACCGTGCCAGATTGTTGTCGTTTCATCAATGGTTTATCTTCAAGTAGCTCAACCAACATTTTTGGATTCACAGTCTCATCATTAAATTCATTTTCAGAGAAACTCACACTTTGGCCAGCATAATGATAAATATTGGAGTGATTATGAAAACAAAAATTCTCAAAAGCAGAAATCAAATCTAAAAATTCATTTTTTGAGAGTTTTAAGGATATCATAAAGCACACCAAATATTTATTATTGGTTAAATCTTAATTACTGAAAATAGTTGTTATTCCATGTAGTAATAATCTAAGTCCCTTCAATAATTAGAAATGGTTTTTTTGGTAATTTTTCTAGATTTTCAGATGTAAATTTGGAAAAAATACAATGAAATCAATCCCTTTTTTTGGAATTATTCTAATATTGGGGCAATATCGAAGAAAACATTAATTAAGCTAATTCGCAGTAATTTTTTCATGAAGTTTTATAAATCTCACAAATTTCACATTCAACTTCTTTCAGTATTCGTTATAGCAACGTTTGCTTTTAGTATTATTCCGCAAGCGGCTTCAGCTGCCGAATTTATGGAAGAAAGTCAACGGAAAGACACTAATCCGTTAGACAAATATGATTTAGATTGGGTTTACATCTTTTATGATCCTAATCTCCCAAAAATGATAGATATTGCAGAATCAGTACATGAGGTGATCGGATTTAGATTGAAAAATGTAAGAATGATCCCAATTAGTTCCGCAACAGATCTGCGACTTGAACTTTATGATGCTCCATGGCTGGCCATCTATGCTTTGGATTCAAACTTGTATGGTGTTAATTTTGAAGAGTACTCACTTTCGTGGCGCACCTTTACTAAACTTCTTTTAGCTCAACCAAACACCCAACATATTATGGGAATGGGAAACACTCTAACTTTTGACAAATTTATTCCTTCCGATGCGAATTATATCCATCACAGCGAAGCGGAACAAACCGATGCCATTTTACTAACTATGTTCGATATCTGGAGTGTTGCAGAACTTGCTGAAAAGAAATCCGCTGAAGATGAAAACTATCTTAAAGCCGCTGAGGACTTAAAACAAATGAGTGGGCAAATTTACGCAGATAATTTCAATGCACTCTTCCAAGTTTCAACCGAACCTCAAACACCTGTTGGACAAATTGATCCCGAAGCAGCCGAAGAACGGAAAAATGCCATGTGGGATCGTCATGAAGCTGAATTAGAACCTACCGCATATTATAAAGATGAAGAAGGAGAGCTTACCGAAATTCCGGAAGAAGAACTAGATGAAGGATTCAGTCCAATAATCAAACTATCCGCACCGGAAGCTGCCGCAGAAGATGATTTTGATTTAGGAGAACTTCCACTCTTTTCAGGATTAAGTGGACCTATTGGAGAAATTGTTGATGTGCTCTTAACCATTATGGAATCAACAGGTGATACATCCCTATCTATCCCTTCGAACATCATGGAAACAATCCAATCATCTTTTGGACAAATAACTCAATTAATTGGATTGGCAAAAGATCCCAGCGCTGAAAGTGCACTAAAAATAGTTATCGATGCTATTTCGAATGAATTTCCTTTTATTGAAAGCATGAAAGATTACTTGAATATCTTTGTGAAGGCATTATTCAACTTACGTGGGGATACCTCCGATATCATGGAAATTGTTATGGAATTAATTCAGACCCTCATGGCAGATCTACTACCAGAAGAATCTAGCGGAATTGTGGATACAATATTTAGTATTTTAGATTTTGGAGAAGATTTGTGGAATTCTATTGATGAAGTGGTCAATGAAGGGAAAAATGTTTTTGATGTAATGGTTAGTTTCTTTATGGAAAACGTCTTAGATGCACTGTTAAACAAAACTATTGCAGGCGTACTAGGATGGACACCTTCTGAAGTCTCCGATATGTTGCCAAAAGTAAAATCAGTGGTAAAAAGTCTCGTTTCCTTTCTTGTGAATTTTGATATTGAAGAATTATTAGAAAACATAGGTGGACCTTTACTCCAATTATTGGCTGGAACAGTTAGCACCGATATGCAAGCCGGAATGGACAAAATAACATCCATGATGAAATTATCGTTCAAAGTAATCGATTTGGTGGACAACTTCAATGCCGAATCAGTAATTGAGTTGGTTAAAGTAGTTTTACAAGAATTCGTGGGGGATTCAAGTATCGTTGGAGATGCTGAAGAACTAGCCCGAAAAGTCATGAATATTGTGAAAAACTACAAGGAAGGAGGAATGACCAGTGTTGCAAATTTCAAAGCAGAAATCATAGCAAAATTAGAAGAAGGTTTAGCTTCTTCAGTTTCATCGAATCTTCGGAATATAATAGCAGATGTTATGACAATTATTACCGGAATTTACAATGATGGATTTGATGTTAATCAATTACCCGACTTATTTGAGATTGCATTTGACATTTTGGATGAAGTAGGGATGGGTAGCACGGATTTAACAACCATAAAAAAAATTGTGAACGAAACCGTTCGACCTATTTTAGGTATGATTGCCTATATTACCGATTCAGGGTCTCTTAAACAATTAATGAAAAATGCTCTGAAAGATGTTGGGACCAATTTGTATCAAGCGATTCCTAAATTATTGAAAGGTGTGATAACGGGATTTACCCCTCAAGCAAAAAGAACAGAAACATTCAATTCAACAATTAACACTTTTGGAGAAATTGCCAGTGGAATTCTAAATCTCGTTTCTTCGGTGAAAGGTAAGTCTTTCAAAGGTATACTCCAAGCATTATGGACTTCGGTAGGGTCGATTATTACAATTCACCCTTATTTTGATGGAGTCCCTATAGATGCATTTTTGAACCTCTTAAAATCCTTTTTCCCCGAGATGTTTGGCTTAGAACCAAAAGATCTACCCAGTGCAACGCAAATCATTAATGAAATAATGTCTATTGTTTCAGGATTAATACCAACTCAGTATAGTGAAATGTTAAACCAGTTCTTAAAAATTGCCATGGATCTTAAAGGATTATTTACGAATGGATTAGATTGGATAATTGGAAAAGTGATGGATTGGTTAACAGGTTTACTCAATCCTATGATAGATGAACTGGAAACAGCCATTTTGGGAATCTTTGGAGGAGGACAAGAAATAATTGGTTACCATGGAAAAATCCCAATTGGATTGGGAGAATGGTCGCTTTTCGATCTAAAAATAGATTTAGGAATTACAGCCAACTTTAATATCGATCCCACACCCCTTTTAGATTTTATTAAAAGTTTGATCTTTGATGGAAGAAGTACTTTTTCATTGAACTCCGTAGGTGATTTCTTCAAAACTATTTTTGCATGTTTTGAAATAAGTCCCGTTTTTGTAGCAGAACTGGGAGTAGATGGTATGGATTCATCTAAAAACTCTTTTATGCAGTATTTATTAGGCGCTTTGGGATTAGAATTATCATTTTCCGGCAGTGCTCATTTCAAGATGAGTCTCTTTACTTTCAAAGGAGGTATTTTTGAATGGGAAGACTTCTTTAATATTATTGAATGGGGATTTAATATAAAAATCCAACTTTCTAAAACCATGACCCTTTTAGAATTCTTCACAGGTGGTATGGGTGGAGGAGCAATTAATGCAGTAGCCGAATTTCTGGGATTAGATTCGATAACGATTTCCATATATTTAGGGGTCGAAATAGATATTTGCAAGAAAGCTGCCAGTGCAACATCTCCCGAAGTATCGACATTGACGATTGTCATTACTTTGGGAGTGGCGATTCATATTGGCATTAATCTTTTGATCGTCGAAATCGTGATTGATGGGTCACTAGAAATAATTCTCACATTCTTCCAAGATCTGTCATCAAGTGCTCCTATGAAGATAACTCTTAGGTTAATACTAACGCTTAAAATTAAGCTACGGTTTTTATTTGCTTCAACAACTAAAACTTGGACATGGGAACCTGGCGGTCCATGGGATTTATCCCCAAATAAGGGTGACACCGATTACGAAGATGCCGGTATAGGTTTCGATTCAGATGGTGATGGGCTTGGAGACGAGTATGAAGCTACGATCCCCGGATTAGATCCAAATAATCCAGATACAGATGGAGACGGAGCCGGAGATAAACTTGAAGTCAAAACCATGGGAACTGATGCCACAGATCCAGACACAGACAATGATGGATTAACTGATGGGGAAGAATGGGATGAAGGAACAAACCCTCTTCAACCAGATACCGATTGGGACGATGTCACTGATTATGAAGAACTAAAAGTTTACAACACAGATCCTTTCTCTCAAGATACAGATGGAGATGGATTGACAGATGCTTATGAAATTTACACTAAATGGGATATTGATAATGTTACCACCACAGTAACTGAAATCAATATCGGAGGAGAAACCTACAATGACCACACGGATCCACTTAACCCCGATACGGACGGGGATGGTTTAATGGATGGAGATGAAGGCCCAATGGGAGCATATTATGGTTTGGACTCACTCTATAATGAGACCGATACTGCAGTTGCAGGAGATCCACTCATATTCTTTTATGGATACACACATCCTCTAGATGCGGATACTGATGATGATTCCAATTATCAATTATACAATGGAATGGTCGACAAGCAATTGAATAATTATTATCTCTTCGACTGCAATGATGGAGCTGAAGTTGCGGGTTTTGATCTAATTGTTTATGATGATGAGGGAGAACCTGAACTCAAGCATGTTTTTACAAATCCGGTGAATCCTGATACGGATGGTGATACGGGTAACAGCGATCATACGCCACTGCCAGGTCAATGGTTAAACGGAGATGGATTTGAATTAGCCTATGGAACCGATCCTACAGATGGGGATAGTGATGATGATGGATTAATTGATGGAATTGAAGGAGTACTCAATCCATATAGCAACCACACAAATGCCAACGATCCTGATACCGATGATGATGGACTATTTGATATGCAAGAAATTTTGCTTGGGACAGATCCTCGAACCGCGGATAGTGATTTTGATATGATCCCTGATGGTGATGAATTTTATATTTTCTTCACTAATCCAAACTTGATTGATACGGATTTTGATGGTCTGACAGACGGAGAAGAAGTTTACTTTTGGCACAGTAATCCTTTGACCGATGACAGTGATGGAGACAACATTGTTGATGGAGATGAAGTCTTAAAATATGGTAGCGACCCAATGGATGAGGATTCCGATAATGATGGACTCACGGACTATCAAGAAATATTTGTCTATGGAACGGATCCGTTTGATTATGATTCTGATGGCGAAGGACTTTCCGATGGTGAAGAAATTTTGTTCTATGACACCGATCCACTCAATTGGGATACCGATGGAGATTCTATTGTTGAACCAAATGCCGAAGGAAAAATGACTTGGCCAATGAGCGATTATGATGAAGTCATGGTATATGGAACAAATGCCACCCGATCGGATACCGATATGGATGGATTAAGAGACGGTCTTGAACTTTATTTAGGTTCTGGACAAATTCCTTGGACCGATCCAATCCCATTGAATCCATTAAGTAATGATACAGATGGAGATGGACTTGAAGACGGTTTAGAAGTGCAATTAAAGAATCAAACTGATATACTTTACCCCTTCATTTCAGCAACGCTCGTATTTCAATACAATACAAGTGCTGTTTTGAATGATACAGATGGGGATGGAGTAAATGATTACTTAGAAGTTATTGTATACAACACTAATCCACAAGTGATAGATACCGATAATGATACTTTATCAGATTATGATGAAATTTTCAAATATAATACTTCAGCCATCTATAATGATACGGATGGAGATGGGTTATATGATAATGAAGAATTACTCACAATTATATTGCCTGCTTCAGCATCCCAAGTCCCGATTCCATTCGTGGCTTCGGTAACAATTACCACATATAACACCGATCCATTAAACCCAGATTCGGATGGCGATTTATTACCTGATGGAGCAGAGGTGCATTATTATGGCACGGATCCAATGGATGATGATTCTGATAACGATGGAATTATTGATGGATACGAATTTGATACAGATTTTGATGGATTAGCAGATGGATTAGAATTCAAAATTGGGACTCAAGCAATTTATGGAGGAGGTATTGAAAATCCCGATTCAGATTTTGATGGACTCTTAGATGGAGATGAATACTATCTCTACGGAACAGATCCTACTAAATCAGATACAGATGGAGATGGATTTTCCGATGGAACTGAAATGGCTGTTGGTACTGATCCTTTAGTATGGACCTCAAAAGAAGAATTTAATAACATGCTAAGTATTGCGCTAGGTTCTGGAAGCATGAAAGTGTTACTACCTAAAAACCAGTCTACAGTTTATTTAAAAACTCAAGTCAGAGTGGTTAATTTTACATCCTTTAGTGATGTATGGTATCGCTTTGATAATGGCACGGGATGGAGTGATAATGTCTCGATGACCTATGAAGCGGATAAACAACAATGGTTTAATGACACGATTACTTGGGAACCCGGAAATTACACAATGGAAGTCTATGGCCGGGATCTCAACGGCACAGTTCATAAAGTGGTTGTCTATTTTGAGGTGATCACCCAAATTAACCCTGCACTCTTTTGGGGCGGTATTGGAGGTGGTTCAGTTCTATTAATAGGAACCACGATTTTAATAATTTTGAAAAAGAAAAAAGGAGGGGCATAATCAATGAAAAACTTAATTAAAACAAAAATTGCAGGTTTAATCGTACTTAGCTTAGTAATGATGAACGTAGTATCGTTATTGCCCAATTATAATCAAAAAGAAGAATTGAAACAAATTACTCAAGATGTAGGTGAAAACATTTTAGATGAACTCCCTATGGACATTCAACCCGCTGTAACTAATCTGTTGGAAGAAGAAATGGTTAAATTTC
This sequence comes from Candidatus Lokiarchaeum ossiferum, assembly GCA_025839675.1. Classification (GTDB taxonomy): domain Archaea; phylum Asgardarchaeota; class Lokiarchaeia; order Sigyniarchaeales; family Promethearchaeaceae; genus Lokiarchaeum; species Lokiarchaeum ossiferum. The sequence goes on along the minus strand of CP104013.1, from coordinate 4,818,553 downwards.
CTTCAGATCAAGATATTGGAGTTGTTCTTGGGGATCGGGATAATGATTACACTGAAATATACCAACCTTGGAAGTCACAAGCAGCCATTCATGCAGTATCTTATCATGAAGATACAGGATATTTAGCTATGGCTGGAGGATATTTGTATGATAATGAAGTACATTTGTATCGTTTAAATACTGAAACAGGGGATTTTGACAAGGTTTGGGTATGTGGTGATGGAATTATTCAAAGTGATGTAATGGCAATTGCATTTGGAGATACTGATTTGAATGATTTCTTAGAAATCGTTGCAGGAAGTTCTGATGGGCATGTGTATGTTTTTGAACAACGCCATATCTATGATCCATTCACTAATACTGAAAATATGTTTGAATTGGTATGGACATCACCTTCCATGTTTCGAGTGTTTGATGTGAAAATTGAAGATGCCGATCGAGACTATCGACCGGATATTATTGTTGGATCTTGGGATGGATTATACCTTTATGAATACGATGAACATTCTGGTTATCCATTCAACGAAGAACATTGGATAACCTACCGTCAAGTTTATCATGATGATGTGGATGGAGAAAAAATCTATTCTCTTGAATCGGGAGATACTAATCATAATGGACTTCCTGAAATTGTTGTTGGAACTCGCGAAGGAACTGTGTTTATTTTTGAAAATGATGGAATTAGTATGGAAATCAATGGTGATTATTTCCCCTTAATTCAAGATAACGCGTATGAATTAATTTGGACGAGTGAAAATTATACTTGGACCCCGATTCTATCAATGGATATTGGAGAACTTGATGGAAGTGAGGGAGAAGAATTAGCTTTGATCGCTCAAGGACAAGGGGTGTTCTCATTAGATTGGAATGAAATTACCAAAACCTTTGATTATAAAAAAATAGTTCGAGCTTACGAGGATTGGGAAACTTTTGGCTATTGGGGATTAGATCATTATGTTGACAGAGTTATCTCGGCAAATAATGTCACTTATAGCAATCCAATCTCACCTTACTTCGATGCACCTGAACCAATAGACTATGTCTGGGTAACAGATCATTTTGAACCAGATGCTGATTGCTATCCTTACAATACCGGAATGTCAATGGCGCCCGATGGGAATTATTCAACTTTTGATGCTTCAATTCCAGGGGTGACTAATGCATCTGCAGTGGTCGATTTTGGATTAGATGAAGAAGGATCTGGAAGTGCAAGTGATGCTTATGATGTTGAAATCACATTTTCAACCAGTCTAACAACTTCAATTTATTCAGATTTTAATTTCTCAATTTCTCAAGATGGGGTAGATTTCGATCAAATTTTCTCAGATCATTTCACAATTTCGGGAAACAAACTGCGAATTGATGTAGATGACGCACTCATTGAGAGAAAATGGGATTGGTTCAGGTATGCAAAATTATCAGTATTTAACGATGCTAACTATGACATCAATTCTTTAGAATTGATGCAAGTGTACAACCTTTTAACAGATGGATTATCCCTTACCATTGGCCCACTACGATTAGACGGACAAGCTTATATGGATGGAGAAGAAGAAGCCAATAAGATTGTTGTTGGAACAGTGACTGGTAAATATCTAGGGATTCAGTGGAATAGTGCAGAAGATATCTATGAATTAGTATGGGATTCTGGCGATGACGAATTTTATGCAGCGGGAACAGGAATTTGGGATTTGCAACACATTGAATCCGTTGCGAGTATTCCAGGATGGCGATTTCTAAAAGGTCCCAATCCAACCAATTATGTTCCAATGCCTTTGCCACCACTTTCGGGAGACTATAACTCATGGACTTTTGGAAATATTAATCCATATTTTGATGCACCAAATTACTTCGTAGGAACCCAGCAATCAGAAATATTTGCCTATGAAGCTTTTCCGAACTTGCCAGATTCAACAGTTCAAGCCTATCTTAATGATATCAATAACTACTTAGCAATAAAAGATAAACCTTTCGTATCTGTAGAAGTCCCCTTAATTCCAGCCACAGGGAGTCCACTACCATTTCTCGCCGTAGCATCATACAGCCCAGATATCGAACCTTATGGTAACGATGTAGATACATATAACGCAGAATTGAATTTCTGGTTTCGAGGAGGTTTCAGTGATCCATTTTCGCTAAGAAGGAATATCAATTATTATGATTTAACTGGAGAAATCACTGCACTAGTTGGAATGTCAAAAACCACTCCAAAAATGGTCTTTGATGATATCGACGGAGATGGAGATCAAGATTTAATTTTCACCAATGGTCGTTTATATTTGGCAAAAAATCTTTGGGTTGAAACGGAAACTATGAATTTCACCCTTATTCATGATTACTTTGCAGATGTGAACAGTGAATTAAAATCCAATGCATGGGGCCAACCAGAACTTTTCGATTTAGATAAAGATGACGATTTGGACTTAATTTTAAGTTACGCCAATAAAAATGGATCCACAGCATTCTTGAATCACGGAACTAAGGACAAGCCTATTTGGAGACAAGATAAACGAATATTTTCAAATACTCGCCCTGAAACGAATTTAAAATTTTTGGGAATGACAGATACAAGAATTATTCCAGTAGGTACGGGTTCAACATATGATATCTATTCAAATTTATACGATTATGATGATCCAGAGTTTTTAATGGTTACATATAATAATGAAACGCATACCACACACTGGGCAGAACCAGTATATGATGCAATCGACAGTTATATAGTAGCATCCTATCCAGAAGTTATCAGAACGGAATTCAGTCTCCTTGATAGTGGAGATACAAACTTCATGAATTTTGGTTACCATGTTCTTGAATCATGGAGTACTGAAGAGGATCTCAAAGATTGGACGTTATCAATTACATCTGCAGATACTGATGGAGATGGAAAAGGAGAAATAATTGTTGGTGATTATGATAACAATGTCTATCTATTTGAAAACTTAGTGGAAAATAATTATAAACGGATGTATAAAACTTTTGATTTGACCCATGAAGAAAGTACAACAGAAAGTCCCTATTTATATCAAGATTTGGAAGGAATATCTGGTGAATTTACTCGAACGATTTGGGATCATGCGACAAATCTTCTAGCTGATGTTGATTTAGATCAGGATGGATTAAAAGAAATGATAGTGACAGCAAATCTAAAAGCCTATGTATTTGAAGATAGGGGATTAACTGGAGGAGATGAGATGCAATTTATTTACTCAATTGATCTCTGGGACTCAGAATTTGTTGGCCAATCAGGTTGGGATCAAGTAACTGAGATCACCGCATTAATTAATGGTGATGATCTTGATTATAATGGCCAAAGAGAATTGATATTGGCTGCAGGACCCTATTTATTTGTTTATAATGTCCCCGAAAATAATTATGAAGGGATTGAGGATCAAGAATACTTTGTTACAAGCAAGAGCTTGGAAGGTAGATATGATTTAGTTGGTAATCCAATTGCAGACAGCAATTTTAAATATTTTTGGATTGACACACTCGCATCGGGAGATACTGATCAAGATGGATACAAGGAACTTATATTAGGTGGTATCAATGATACACGTGCTATTCGAAAAAACGGTTTTGTAAATATTTATGAATGCCAAGGTGGTACATTCTATGAGGTTTGGAATGCACCCCGTGAAGTTGTTTACTGGAATCCAATTACAATTATCAAACTAGATGATCAGGATTATGATTGGTCTCAAGAAATAATCATAGGTCATAGTCAAGGTTTTGATATTTGGGAACATATTCCTTCAACAGATTCTGAATATCAAAAAATCGAATATGTAACTAGTTCCCCCAATTACCCAGTCATCGAATTGGATGAAACTTACGCACCCAGCACAACCGAGTATTTGTGGCTTAAAAATGAATATCGAAGCGATGCGGTGAACTGTGAAAGTGGACCGTATAGTAATTTCATTCTACAAATTTATAACAACAAGTCAGACCTTTGGTGGAAACGTTATAATAAGGGTACTGAAGAATGGGAAGTTCCAAAACAAGTGATGCCAGATTCATCCTATGCATCTTTCATATATGAATGCGAACCAACGATTACATGTACAACAACAGGTCGAATTTTTGCTGTTTGGAAAATCGTAACTAACATTGGAGATACACAATTCTGGGCATCAGAATTGAATACTGGAACGGGTCTATGGAACACACCAGTAGGAATAGGTGCGTTGAACACAAATGATTTACTCCATTATCCAAGCTTATTTCAAATGGATTCTGATTATATTGGAATTACATTTAGAGCCGATTATGATTATTTAGGATCGGGAAGCTGGATTGGTGCATTCTCAATGGATATTTCATCAACTTTATCTTATGCAGGTAGTGGAATATTATTTTTTGATGGATATGCTGATTTTGACATTCAATCAACTTCAACAACAACATTATCGGATGGAAGCTATGCAACTGTTTTCTCAGCCCTTACAGCTAAAAATGGAAAACCAGATCATGATATTTATTTACTTCAATGGGATTCATCAGGTTTTTCTGATTCAATTGCAAGACAAATAACTGATTCATACACAGATGAAGTTTTTCCAGAAATTGATACTTTAAAATCAGATGATGAGTCTCTTATTGTAGTTTATGAAAATGTTGGGGTCCCCTATGAGGATCGAATAGGAATTATTGCGAGTTCTGATCTAGGAATGACTTGGGGACGAGAACACACATTAAACACCATACCACCGGATTTAGTTAGAACGGAATATCCAGAGTATGGCTATACATCTTGGAGCTATTTTAATCCAAGAGTATTTTCACCAACAATAGTAGGAATGGATGGAGAAGGTTTTATGTATACGCTCGTTTGGACAGTAGATGTCTTTGATTGGTCATGGATCGGAGATCAATTTGATTGGGCAGGAGTTCAAAGTTATGGAATTAATCCACAATCAGATTGGACCGCTAATCAACTACTAAGAGTATTGGATCTAGATGTTGGTGATACTGATTCTGATGGTCGTCGTGAAGTTATCGCGGGTTGGGAAGATCAAGTTGGAGTTTATGAAATGAAATCTTCTACTGATGGAACGGATTTCATGACCTATGAAGAAACTTGGCTTTCACCGAAGTATGAGAATGATTTCACAGGTTTAACAGTGTATGATACAAAAAGTAATGGATTTGAGGAAATTGCCGTCGCAACTAAACGCGGAAATGTATTTTTCTACGAATTTCGGGATCCTTCAGAAGGCCCAGTGGAATTATATAATTCAGAACGCGCTTGGTATTATGACATCAACTACGTTCCCGATTCTGACTTGATGAAAAGTGTTGATGTGGATGGTGATGGTAATGATGAAATAATTACAATTTCTACGCAAGGAAAGCAAGTGACCGTATTAAAGAAAGATGGAAGTCTATTGTGGGCAGATTCTTTTGGATCAGGAACTCACACATTGACCATGGACGTGGTTGACTTAAATTCTGATGGATATTTGGAAATTTGTTTCAAACATCATGAAAGTGATGAAATTGTAGTGGTTAGTGCTTTAAATGGATCAGTTATTTGGACCAAACCATCTACTCATTACACTCCAGTATGGCATATTGCTGACATTAATAATGATGGATATATGGAATTCTTATTGGCATATGAAAACGATATTCAAATTTTGGACTATAATGGCACAGAAATTGATGATCTACAAGATGTTTGTACATATAGCATCTATTCAATGCAAACAGGATATTATAACAATGCAAATGTTTCATCATTGGCAATTTCAGAACAATATGGAAGAGTGTCAGTCATAAATATCACTGATGGATCATTAATTTTTGAAACTTCTGAAGGAGTTATGAATTCTAATAGCGGACGAAGGTATGAAATGATCCCTATTGACTTGAATGAAGATGGATTCGAGGAACTGATTGTTGGTGGAGATGCGATTCATGTCATCGATGTAAATAATAGTTATTATTTGCATAACTCGACCTACTTCGGAAAAATCGGTCCAAAAATATATCTTGAAGATTTTGATGGAGATGGAGGATTAGAAGTCTTGGCCCAGACAGAATCCAATGGAATATTCTTGGAGGATTTAGAAGGTGGAGCAACTCAATGGAATTATTCCCCAACATTTACAATCAAAGATATAACGATTGGAAAATTTGGAGGAAATGGTTTATTTGATGTAATAGTTGTTGGAGATGATGGATATACTGTTGCTGTTGATGGAAAGAGTGGAATGGCTATGTGGTTTAACAAAACAAACTCACTAAATAGAGCCGTAGTATCCCTTAAGCGTAATGGTCCTTTTGATTTAATCGCATCTTGGAACGATCTTGAATATATCAATGTGTATGATTCTACTGATAGATATTCCAAACATGCTCCTGCTGGATTTGATCCTCATCAACTATACCTTGATTTCGAGACCAATGGGGATAAAATTGACCAATATTATATCGAAGATATTGACCCTTCCACCCCTGGAATTGATGAAATTTTGGTAATAAACGACGGAATGAACTTGAATTTATGGACAAGTGAACCTTCTGTAATAATAAGCGTTCAATATAAGAAAACAATCCGTAATGTTAAATTTGCCGATTTAAATCAAGATGGAAATTTGGATTTTGCGGTTAGTTTTGAGAATAAAACCGATGGAGAATTTGAACTATTATATTTAGATGGAGATTCGGGTAAAACAATCGCCACTATTTCTGCTCCAACGGGTTATGATATTGCTGATTATTACTTTGGAGAATTTAATACAGATTCTGAAAATCCTGGTGATGAATGTGTTATTCTATTTGAAAAGAGTAGTGGAACAGAATCTTATCTTGAATGGTATGACAATGATGGAAATTCATTGTATAAAAGTGAGGATACAATCTATGACAATAATAACAAAATTGTAGTAGGTTACTTCAATGATTTAACTACTCTCGATGTTGCTTTCGGTGGAGACAATGATGATATATATTTTGTTGAAGGCGGAGATGGATCTCATATTTGGACCCACAACACGGGAAACAATATTTGGGATATGGTCGTAGGAAATTTCCATTACACTTCTTCTTCCTATTCAAGTATTGCCTATCGTTATGATCGGACTATTACCATGTTTGATATCATATCACATAATACAGTATCAGTCACTTATGCTGCAGATACATCACTTCGGAGTTTCATGGCAGGAGATATCTATCAAAGTAATGGCTATGATGAATTAATCCTCAATCTCGAAAGAGAAGGTGTTGTTGCCTACAACAATGTCGGTACGGAAGTCTGGCGATTCAATGCTCCACTCATGGTGAGTGCGGTTAATTCCTACATGATAGTTAAGGATATGGATGATGATGGAACAAATGATTTAGTTTATACAAATTATAACTACTTAAACATCATTGACGGTGCAACTTCAAAACTAAAATGGCATTATGTTGGATCAAGTCGGATAAGTAGACCAATGCTCGGACAATTCACCTCAGATGGAGGGGAATTCGATGTGACATACTTATTTGAGAATAATATCCATATTGTTTCGGCGACTGACACAATTCCTTTGAAAAGTTTTGCATCAGAATTTGGAGAAACTATTTCTCACTGGTATGAAGATGTGGGTCTTTTCTGGATCCCAATTGGTATGACATTAGTAATACCCGAGTTCCTTATCATCAAAAAACGACGTAAAGCCAAACAATAAACAAAACAAACACCCGGGAATGAGTATTCTTCCCCTTTTTTTAAACCCTTTTCCAAATAATCACATATTTCCAATAAAATCAAAAAAATTTTGAACGAGCAAACACAAAATATCTTTAATAGCTTCCATCAAGAAATCAAGGGGCTTCGATTTATCCAATATATAATTTTTGATTTTCTTACCTCCCTTTCCGAGTTTTTTTGCACCGAAGAGGCAAGAAAACGAAAAAAATAAATTAAATCCCGCTTTTTTTACCTCAGTTGAGAATCGCATGCGAAATCCATCTTTACGATTAAACTTGAAAAATATGCTTGATAAAGAAGTAACTGTCAAGATTCGGCTCTACCGAACCTTTTTGAAAGGTACTTTAGCTTCCTTTGATCAGTACTCTAATGTTCTTTTGGAAAATGCTATCGAGTATAAACAAGATGAAGAATCGGGCAATTTAGTGGAACACGAAAAATATTCCGGTCCAATTCTATTACGTGGCGATTCTATTATAGCATTAAGTTCAGTGATATAAAATGGGTAAAGGAACAGCAGCCTTCGGTAAGCACAATAAAGGCGCAACACATACAATCTGCAGACGATGCGGAAGTCATAGTTATTTCAAACGAAAAGGATTCTGTGCCTCTTGTGGTTATGGAAAAACTTCAAAAATTCGACATTACAACTGGATGGTTAAAATCCGAGCCTTTTATGGCAATAAACGACGTAATGGTCGCGACGAAATGTTCAAACGCAAAATTAAAGGTAAGCATACTAAGAAGCATTAGTTCTTTTTTCTTCAACGAAAAATCACGTTACATTTTGTCAAAGACATACCTTTTTTCTCCCTTTTACTCTCTCTTGAAATTTAATAGACAATTAAATGATTCTTTGTTAATTTTGAGGAAAATTATGACAAGGAAAGAAATCAATAGATATTCACCGCTAAGGTATAATTAAACTTGAGAAAAACATTGTATCACAGAATTCAGGAAAAAATTAACCGAGTTTAAAGTTTTTGTGAGGTGTGATAATGAGAATGTTTTCGCCTACTCTTCCCATGGATCCCCCCCGTCGAATACAAATCTTTTTTAATTGATCCATTGTATCCTTTAACTTTAGCACATCATCTTGATAATGAGCAAAATATTTCCCTGTTTGGATGAATAAGACTTGACCTTGGGAAAGAAAGTGTTCAATTTCAGACAAATTTTGTTTTAAGGGTAATTCGAGCTGGGAGATTTGAATGTGCGGAGTTGTTTTGGTTGTGGACATAATGACACCAGAGAAGGAAGACCTATGCATACACAGAGATTTTGTCTTATTGAAGGGTGTTAAGATCGAGTTATCATCAAAATAACATGGAGATATTATGACCCGAAAATTACAATAACAATTTCACAAGAAAAAAACATCTGATAAAACCACATTCAAATTACTAAGTCATTGGGGTCTTGAGGGATTTATACGAAGCGGAACTTAATATACAAAAACATCGTCACCATATTCATTTCAATATGAAGGGAGATGGTTTTTTGGAATGGGATATAAATGCCTTCGACCTTAGAAAAAATTCGAGTTTTGGGGGAAAATGGAAAATATGACATTTGTGCGAGTACATCAAGCAGTCGATCCGAAGTAGCTCCAAATTTATTTGGAAAAGGGAATGATTGGATCGGATCTACCATAGCATCGGGTGTATGTCATTCCTACACTCCTGATGGGCGATGTGTGTCCCTTTTCAAAGTGTTATTTACAAATAAATGTATTTATAATTGCAAATACTGTTTTAACAATGTCTGTAAGCAAAGAATGTCCTTTACACCAGAGGAATATGCTCGAACTTTTATGAAACTTTATTCTATGAATGTATTGGAAGGATTATTTATGTCATCTGGAATTTGTGGAGATGCAGATGAAACCACCAAGGATATGCTTAAAACAGTAGAATTATTACGGTTTAAATACAAGTTTCAAGGATATGTTCACTTTAAATGTCTTCCTGGAACCAGTCAATATCTACTAAAGGAAGCAGTCAAATTATCCGATCGTATCTCGGTGAATGTGGAAGCTCCTACCAAACAACATCTTCTTGAGATTGCCGAACAAAAAAATTACAATACAGACATTCTTTCCCGCCAAAAATGGCTTAAATCCATTCGAATTCGCCATAATCAAGAAGCTCAAAAGGAAATTCAAGATCATCTTGCTGATGATTTCCCCCAAAAAACAATATCCTTAACGAAAAAGTCCCAAAATCCATTGGAAGATGGATGGATTGATGAACATGGAATTGAACGACGTTCGACTGGATATAAAAAAATTCGATGGGATGGCGCCCCAATCATGAACTCCGGACAGACTACCCAAATGGTGTTAGGGGCCGGATCGGAAAATGACTATGATATTCTCAGACGATTAGATTGGGAATATAAGGAAATTGATCTTCGGAGAGGATATTTCTCAGCATTTGCCCCCATAGAAGGAACACCCTTAGAAAAGCAACAAGCAGCACCTTTAGAGCGAGAACACCGTTTGTACCAGACAGATTGGTTATTACGACTCTACCATATCAAATTACCGGAAATTAAAGCAATTTTAACAAATGAAAATAATTTACCAAAAGGAGATCCTAAGATGTTTCTTGCGGATCAATATTTTGGAGAAAAGGGTTTTATTGACCCGAATACAGCTTCAAAAGCAGATTTATTGCGGGTTCCAGGTATTGGTATTAAATCAGCAAATCGAATCATGCAATTAAGACGACATAAAATCCCTATCAAATCCCGAGAGCAACTGCATTCCATGGGCGTTGTTTTAAAAAGAGCAGATCCATTCTTAACAATTAATGGATATCGCCAAAACAAATTGGATCGTTTTATAGATAAAGGATTGAAGATGATATGTTAGAAAAATGGGTTCCAACTTTGTATCCAAAGAAAAAAGTAGAATCTAATGGCCGATGTGGATTAAAAGGATATGAAAAAGCTCAAATCTTAGATTTGATCCCACGTCATGCAAATTATTCTCCCATTATACACAAAAGAATTCAATCCACTCCAGAAGCGGTATTACAAAATATTGGATCACCCTTTGCACGTAAAGTAGATAAAATGATCAAAGAATTATTCAAGGAAACGGAACGATGCAAACAATTTACGCGGACAAAATTAAATAAGAAGGGAATTTTGGCGGGTGAAATATCAATTTCCCACGCTGTAGAAGATTTCGTTCTTCAATATTTTCATGATAGATTTCCAAATTTCATAGTGTGTTTATACAACTCTTTGAAAAGAGAAACAATTTCAATTGATGAAATGGGGCAAATTTCAATATTTAAAAAAACTTTGGATACTGTAATCATACAATTGAGTGTTAATCGTGCCGATCAACCCTATTTTGATGATATTACTTTTGATAATACAGACCTCTTCGAAGAATTTTACGCTTCCCAATTTATCGCTGAACGAGAAAACCGAAAGTATTTTAAGAAAATGATCCCTGAAAACTGCATGCAACTCCCTGGAATGAAAGGAGGCGTTGAAAATCGGTTTCGAAATAAAAATTTGGATAGATTTCTGAATCCTTAAACCGTAAAATTGTAAATCGATTTAGTTCAAAAAAATAAAAAAGTGTTTTTGTATGTGAATATATATTCACATAAACATCATAAGTTCTCAAATTCTTTATGGGAATTCTAAAAAATCTAAATGTTCCAATTATTAAAAGGGATTTCGCATTAATTCTCTATATTTTTCCAAGTGAAACTTTTTAACCCTCCACTTCCTTTTTAATATTAGGTAATTTAGTCTAGCCTAACAAATAATAAAAAATGATCATCTTGTCACAATCAAGCAAAAACTATGAAAACAAAGATTTTAGAGAAATTCCATTATCAGATCTGCCATTAAATGTGAAAGCCAAAGTATCTCATATTTTTGCAGGAATTCGAGCAACCCAACGCCTTTCAGGAATGGGAATTACCCCAGGGACAGTTATTGAAAAAATTTCTGCTGCACCTTTTAGAGGTCCCGTGCAAATTTCACTGCGGGGAACTCGATTAGCTATTGGTCGAGGATTAGCAGCAAAGATTCTTATTCAAATTTTGTGAGAATAGACCAGATATTTCGTATTTACCTTCCTTTCTTTTTTTTACTTAATAGAAAAACGAATTAAAACAATGAGCCCTCAACATCAAATAAGCGACCCCAAGATTATTCGTATTGCTCTAGCTGGACAACCCAATGTGGGTAAAAGTGTTATTTTTAATCGATTGACTGGTTTAAGTCAAGTGGTGGGTAATTGGCCAGGAAAAACCGTAGCAAAAGCCGAAGGAACCGCCAAATTTGGAAACTACATTTTCAAAATCATTGATCTTCCAGGGATTTATTCTTTATCCACCTATTCACTAGAAGAAATTGTGAGTCGAGAATATATTTTAGATGAATCACCGGACTATATTGTGAATGTTTTAGATTCCAACCATTTAGAACGGAATTTATTTTTAACAATTCAACTTTTGATGTTGAATCGGCCGACAATAATCTCCTTAAACCAAATTGATTTACTTAAAGAAAGAGGATATGAAATAGACCGAGAAAAATTAGAATCACTCTTGGGCGTGGCAGTAGTCCCGACGGTTGCAGTCCATAATCGAGGAGTTCATGAAATTTTAGAAGAAATCATCGAAATTGAAGAAGGCCATAAGACTTTAAGTATGAAAAAAATAACTTTTGGAAAAGAAATAGAAGAAAAAATAAATCAAATATCTGCAGAAGTTCAAGAACTCTATCGAAAGATATCTTGTCCATCAAAATTCATGGCTATGAAACTCTTGGAAAATGATGAATATTGTTTAAAAAATATTCGTGCATTTAATGAAGTGACCGGATCAGATACTGCTAAATTAGTATATAAAATTAATGAAACAAGAACAAATTTAGAAAATTTACATGGGGAACAAATTTCCACTATTCTGAATGCAGAAATGTATAATATTTCATCTCAAATCGTTACCCAAGTGGAATTTCTCAAGACTCAAACACGGAAAAGTAAAATTCGCCATTTAATTGATCATATAACATTAGACAACATCAAAGGCTACATATTGTTAGCAGTGGTTATGTTCGGAATATATCTTGCAATATTTTCTTTTGGAAACTGGATTTCTGGATTAATGGATAATCTGTTTGGTTTGATTACTCCTGGTGCTATTAATCTCTTAGGAGCGGATACTTGGGCATTTAAAATTATTTGGAGCAGTATCATAGGGGGATTATTTGCAGGAATCGGCGGAGTTTTACCTTATGTTATTCCATTTTTTGCAATTATTGAAATTTTACAAGACACAGGCTATCTTCCTCGGGCAGCCTATCTAATGGATCGCTTTATGCATTCCATTGGAGTGCATGGAAAAACCATAATTCCCGTACTTATAGGATTAGGTTGCAACGTTCCAGCAATCAGTGCAACGTCAATCATGGAAACAGAAGCGGAAAAGAAGCGAGCAATAGTGATTTCCTCGCTAATCCCATGCTCAGCAGTGACTACCATTGTATTGGGATTAGTTGGCAAATATCTCGGAATCGGATGGGCCTTCTTATTATATTTAATTAATCTGATGGTTATAATCATAGTTGGGAAATTAATGTCCAATTGGTTTGAAGAAGGGGGTATTCAATCAGAATTAATCATTGAACTTCATGATTTTCGGCGTCCAAATTTGAAAGTCATTGCCAAACAAACCTGGCATCGGAGCAAAGAATTTGTGGTATTAGCTCTCCCACTCATCGTTATTCTGAGTATTTTAATGCAAATTATGATGGAATTTAATATAGTTGAGAGCCTTAATATAATGATTTCACCCATTACAGTCTATATTTTGGGATTACCTATTGGTGTAGGAATATATTTATTTTATGGAGTTTTGCGAAAAGAATTAAATCTTATTCTCTTGGAATTATATGTCCTTTCTATTGGTATGACCATGAATGAATATATGACACCAATTCAAATGATAACTTTTACATTGGTGACGATGCTCTATGTGCCATGCTTGGCAACGATAGTAGTAATCGGAAAAGAGTCTGGAAAAAAATTCGCGTTACAAATTTTTCTATTTGAGTTACTTGGAGCGGTATTTATCTCTGCAATCGTTCGGTGGAGTTATGTTCTTCTTGCATTTATTTTACCTCAGCGTTCAGAATCCGTTGTTATGATCACCACATTCGCATTCCTCTTTGGATTGATGATTTTAACCTTGCATCTAATCAAAAAACATTCAAATCATCAAAAAAAACATCATAGGAATCGTTCTCCAGAACAAACCATTCTAATTCAAGAAAACTTACTTGATCATTCAGGGTGTCAAAGCTGCCGACGATGTCATCTTAATCAATGCGAAGAAAAAAAAGATTAATGAAATTTATTTAACGGGTGGTTCCACTTTTGGTTTTTTTTTGTCTAATTTTGCTTGCACTTTCTGTTCCTTAAGTTTCAGTTTTTCAAGTTTATGGATTAAACTTCGTTTTTCCCGAGTTAAAATACTTATTTCCCGGGCAAATTTTTCGGTATCATGATGTTTATGTCCATATTTCTTCTGCATTTTCATTTCGTTTGATTTATGTTTGATATTTTGTTCAATTTTCTTAATTTTTTCGGTTAGTTTTTCATGTTCCAGATGGATTTTTTCTATTGACACCATATATAGTTATCATCTCAATCAGTTTGAACCGTTTTTTAAATCGAGGTAAAAAGGAATTTCTCGATTTTAACTCGTTTGAGAGTAAAGAAGCGATAAATAAAAAAGATTCGAAAAAATTTAGTTATTCCGTTTAATAACAACGATAATAACAACGATCCCGAGTAAAATCAAAATTGTCCACCAAGGAATTATTGTAAAAATGGATAAAATCTGATCGATGACATCTGGTTCAGATTCAGTTGTAGTCGTCGTGGTGGCGGTAGTGGATGTAGAAGCGGTATCACCGGATCCACATACATTGTAAATGGAAGAAGCACATTTAGAAATTGCATTCCACAAGTTTTCTTCGAAGCGATCGTAATATTGAAGTTTGGTTTCATTCGTTTCACTCATTCGAGAATCATAGGTCAATGCCCAGCCTGTAAAATGATTATTATGTAACCACAATGCATCTCGGGTTATAGATTCAGAAGGAGAAGGGTCTTTGTAGGTTTGCCAAGCAAGTTGAATTGCAGAATTATAAGGAGTGATTGAGGTTACATTGATATTTGAAATGTGAAAAAACTCAACCATATCATCATATTCATTAGTTCGTGTGTTAACATATCCTTCTATGGTAGAATGATGTTCATCAAAATAGATATTGTATGGGGCAACATAGTTGTCAGCAACATGGGCATACATGCCAAGATCAGCAATATAATGTGTCATAGCACCCAAATAGAAAGCGGCTTTATCAAAATCTCCTGCAGAAAATGAAACATCTGCCCAATCACCACACCATTTTGCTCGCACTGCAGAATCGTCTTCCAGCACAGTTCCATTTTCGTAGAAATACACATGATGATAGGTTGTATCCCCAAAGCCTTCAATGGTAGATCCATCAAGGACAATATTTATCCCAGAATTATCTGGAGCTTCCGTCCCAACATAGTAAATTTCCTTACGATCCTCCAACCATTGCCATTGGGAACCATTCAGCGCCATTAGACTTTGCAAAGCGTAATCAGCAATCCAATCATGTGTCCCATAATCATCGACATAATTATACACTGCAGGATCATCCGCAAAGGATCCATTTTTCCAACCCGAAACGGAACCAATAAAGATGTTTAGAATTAAGATGGATAAAACGACTCCAAAAGTCGAATTAAAGATAGTTTTTCTTCTTATTTGCTTCAAGTGTTCTTCACACGATAATAAGCTTTAAAATAGTTTATAAATCCCTCGCTTTCAATTTATTAAACGACAAATAAAAAGAAACATCTCAGTGAATCGATTTTTGGAAGAAATGACTAATTTTGTCGCCGATTTCCTTCGCTTGAATATCCAAAGTCATTGAATGTTGCGATTTATCAAACCATCCCACATCTACATACCCCTTCACAGATCTACAGATGATGTCTACCACCTTGGGATTAACAGTTTGATCATTATGAGAATGGCACACACAAACAGGGCAAGTAATCAATTTTAATTTTCTTCGTGCTAGTTTTGATAATTTATAGAGTTGTTTACTCTCCTTGATGTTTCTAAAAGAATAAACTTCATTAAAAAAAGAATTTTGGGTCGTATCAACAGGAATATTGACATTCAACCACCCTAAGAATGGACTAAGGTTAGTAATACGAGGCAGTAGCAATGCGGGAGCAGTCACGGCGCACGCATCAACCAATCCTTCAGCAGCCAAAAGTAATGCAATAGCACCCCCCATGGATTGTCCATAAATAAATACGTGAGAATAGAGACTACGGGCAATCTGAATTTCTTTACGTGCATGAGCAATCCAATCTTCCATTTTAATACCGCTCATGTGTTTTTGAGCCATCTTTATATTTTTTAATCCATGAGCAGGTAACAATGGACCTGCGCAATCAATTTTTTTCTCAAAGATAATTCGCCCGATGGGTAAAGCTTCATAGGTGGTAGCGCCATGTCCATGCAAACAAATCACAATAGCGTTGTCGGATTTTCCCTTTAACCAAAAAGGAATCGCATCTTGCATAAATAACTCAGTAGGATATGAATCGAGAGGTTCAAAAGCAGAGTAAAATTTCATTTCTTATGTATCTACATGCTAACTTGGATTTAAGTTCGTTCATCATTTTAAAAACATCGTTGGATTTTTTCTAATAGCAAGGCTATTTTGGTGAAAATTGCAGATATAAGTGTATATATGGAAAATTCTGATATGGATTCTGATAAAAAACTCGTTATTTTAGGTCCCCCGAACTGCGGGAAAACTTCAATATTGTTGTCTATTTTTGGTTCTGTTGAACCAGATTTGATTTTAGCATCACCAGCAGAACCCACACGTGGAATGGAGAACTCAGTTTATCGTTATGGGCATGTCAATATTGGAGTTCATGATCTCTCAGGCCAAGAACTCAATTTCTTTCTTACTAATGAACAAGATTTCATTTTTCCAGGAACTGATGAACTTCTCATTGTTTTTGAGTTTGGTATGAATCCGAAAAAAATCGTCGGGTTAATAAAAGTGTTACTCTCCATTGTTAAAAAGTTTAAAATCCCTTATTATTACCTTATTTTACATAAAATTGATAAAGCAAAAACCATCAACGAGCGGGAAACTTATATTGCGACTTTAAAAAAGAATATTGATGATACCTTTGGAATGGATCGGATCAAAATTTTTGCTACTTCACTATTTCCAGATCATTTTGGAAAATTCAAATTTCAAATGGATTGGATGCTTACCGCCTTGGAAATATCTGTCCGAAATATGAAAGAACTCCGAGCAGTTCCAGTCTCCGAAGCATTGCTAAAAAGTTTACGGACAGCAGGATTTATTGGCGTTAATTTAGACGATGATAGTTTAGCAGAAGTCCCGAAGGTCAACCCAAACGGATATAATGAAATGGCAACAGTCAAAAAAGATTTAACCATCCAGGAAATTGAACGAGATCGTGATTGAGCCAGAAGCACCCTTTAATCCCTTAAAAAATTGATCATAATGGAAATTGAAAAAAAAGTAATTTTCGTCGGTCCTCCCGCGAGTGGTAAATCCTCGATTGTCCTAACTACTTTTGGATATGTCGAACCTGAAGTCATATTGAGAAGTTCTATTGAACCAACCCGAGGAATTGATGTTTCTAATTTTCAATGGAGAAATTTACAAATTGGAGTTTTTGACCTTGCTGGCCAAGAATTAGAAACATGGTTTAAGAGAGAAAATGAATATATTTTTCCGGCAACGGATGAATTACTTATTATTTTCGATTGTCGACATTCGAAACGTAAAATACTTGAGTTGGTGGAACAGCTAAATACCATCGTATCTCGCTATGATATTCCGTTCGTGTATGTTCTGCTTCACAAAATAGATTTAATTCCCTCTGATAAAAAGCGGGAAAAAAAAATAAGCACAATTCGCTTAGCCATTGAGAAAAAATTTGGTAAGGATAAAATTCGCGTTTTTGGTACTTCAATCCTACCCGATTTTTACAAAGGCTTCCAATTTACCTTAAATTATGTACTTTCTTCATTACAGATATCGGTCACATCGTCCCGAGTCCAACATGGATCCGAATTAGTCTCTATGAAATTACTTCCCGATGATAAAATTGATGTTAACTTAGAAGATGATGGTTTGGCAGAGATTCCCGAAAATTCTCCCAAGCAAGACAAAGAAAAGATCGGTTTTCAAGAAAATCTTGATGAAGAGTTGAACCCTGAAGATAATGAAAGAATTTGGCAAGATTAACATTTATGGAAATCAATTCTTAGAAAATTATAATTTTTAGTCGCCCACCTCAAATTTTTTTTGTCGAAAGTGGGTTAGCTTTAAATAGGTGCTCAATATATGTTACTTTTAATATATATAAAAATTTCGACGTGACACGTATAAAAACAAAATGCTAGAATTTAAATTAGAACATTAGTTTTTAATCAATCATAAAACAAAATTGCCATAAATCGTGCAATTTAGGTGAAAAATTTGATGGAGTTAAACTTCACTATGCCCAGTCTATTCAACGAACCCGATGCACTTCCGCAGTATTTAGAACGCATGATAGATGAGGCCATAGAACAAGATTTTGTCGACGTCTTACGATTAACTCCCCTCGATCAACAAAACGATATGTACAAAGCAATAAAATTTTCTTTTGATGCAGGTCATGTTGAAATTTTATATGAACGCAAAGTGATCAGTGCCGAT